>NZ_FNBA01000025.1 GCF_900102055.1 Ulvibacter litoralis | reverse complement strand
CTTAAGTTCCTACGTATATCTTAATCTTACTCTGCTCTTTTGTTCTTTCTATTAATTCTGAATTAAGTTAATGGAAATCAAACTTAGGACGTATAACAATTATGGCTCTTGCGTTAATTATTTAATATTCTCTGCAAATATTTAACTATCTTGGTTATTGAAAATAACGTAAAGCTTGCCCTTCTGAGTCTCACGCAGCTCTGAATAATTTGGAACTAAGAAGAGAAGTCTGAACTTGTCGCTGCTGCCCTCAGCGCGCTGCGCCAAACGCAACAATCGTTATACTAACCCGTTAGGCAACATTTGAACGAAAATCGTGCTAAACAACAAACACACTAATTGAAAAGGGTTGTTCACTCAATTAGGCTTCTAAGAAACTTATTGAAATCATAGTTTTGGCAAAAGAAATGAAACTTGAAATAACCAAAACGAAACAAATGAAAAATTTAGGATTTTTAATTATTATCGGATTTTTGACCTTACAAAGTCATTCTCAAAACAAAAACTTTATTGACCAACCTTTTTTAGAAACAATAGCTGAAATTGACACTTTGGTTACACCAGATAAAATTCATTTGGTAATTATACTAAACGAAGAAGATAATCGAAATCGAAAATCAACGGAGGAAATAGAAGCATCAATGTTACGAGTATTGAACTCATTAAAAATAGATTTGGAAAAAAATCTTTCCGTTTTAGATTATAGTAGCGACTTCAAGAAATACTTTTTAAGCGGACAAAAAATTCTAAAAACGAAAATGTACTCGTTAATTGTTAACGACGCTCAGACTGTTGGAAAAGTTATGGCAGGACTAGAACGTGAAGAAATATCAAACGTATCTATTACGAAAACTGAATATTCAAAATCTCACCAATTATTACTTGACCTAAAATCAAAAGCTATTATAAAAGCAAAACAAAATGCCGAAAAAATGGTCGAACCTTTAAATCAAAAAGTTGGTAAAGCGATATACATTTCGGATTTAGAAACTGAATCAATAACAAGCCAATTACAAGGAAAAGTAGCTGGAGTTCAAATCAGAGGATATTCAAGCATTTATGGAAGTCGTGCACAAGAAGATATCGTAATAGATTTTGAGAAAATGAAATTTTCCTCAAAAGTAAAAGTGAAATTTATAATAGAATAAAAAACGTTGCCTAACAACGTATAACAATTATTACTCTTGCGGGAATTACTAGATAATTTCTACAAATAATTAGCTATATTGGTTTCTGAAAAATAACGTAAAGCTTGCCCTTCTGAGTCTCACGCAGCTCTGAATAATTTGGAACTAAGGAGAGAATGAAGAACTTGTCGCTGCTGCCCTCAGCGCGCTGCGCCAAACGCAACAATCGTTATACAAACCCGTTGTAGCACATTAGATGAAGATCCTCATTATTTACATATTTCTTGTTTCAATTTTATTTTCCTGTAACCAGAAAGATGAATTTGATAATCGAGAACCTTTTAAGATAAATAGAAATCTAAATTGTGATTTACTAATTCAAAAAGGTTACACTCGAATATTTGGAGAAGATGTAATATTAATTGGCAAAAGAACTAGTGATACTCTAATCTACTATCAAATTGAATATCCGATTAGAGAAATTGAACTAAGCCAAACTGATTCTGAATCGGATGATTATCCGTCGACTGAAAAACCACGAGATATTTGTGACGACGGAACAGTATATTGGAGAAACTTCGAATTGAAATTGGATAGTACAAGAGCTTTCAATTTCAATAGCGAAATTGATAAAACAATGTTTAAGATTTTGCCTGCAAGTTATGAATTGGGAGAGTCAAATTATATTAAAGATGCATATCGAGTAATCAATTTAATTGACAAGGACACTTTTGAATGTTCAATTACAAAAAGAAATGGTGAATGGATTTTTCAGAGTAGCATCACTATCAACGGAAAATAACGTGCTACAACACCGTATATTCCCCATCGCTTAATTTTGACCTAAGAGAAAACTCTCAATAATTAATTAACTATATTAGTCATACGAAAATTACGTTACGCTTGTCTTGCTGAGTCTCACGCGACGAAGTCAAATTGGGAACTAAACTAGAAAAATGAACGTGTCGTCGCTTCAAGCCTCACACTTCGCCAAGCGCAACGAGCAATATACAAACCCGTTGGCAGTAATTTGACTAAAAAACTCACTTTTTATCTTGAAATAGAGAAGCTGCATTGATTAATGGGTAAACCTCATTTTGAGCAATTGTTCCTTTTAATTTTTCAGACAAAATACCTCGAACCGTAGAAATTGATAGTGAAACTATATTATGTAAAACAGGATCAGGAATATCATAAGTGTCATCATCTTCAATTTTAACTACTTCTTCAAATGGTTTAATATTAAATGAGTTTTCCACTTTAAGTTCTGCAAAATGTTCTTTAGTTTCGAGAACGATTAGCTTAACATTAACAATACACACTAACTTATCTTCTTCCTTTTCAACTCTAAATTGAAAGTTACTTTGAAATTCAATTAATGGTTTCTCGTCTTTATTAAATTTCTTCTCTAAATCAAATTGAGAATATTTACTTACATTGATTTCAGCATATCTCAAATTAAATGTTATATTTTTTTTATCCATTACGATTCTAATGTTAAGTACTCTGAATCAAATTCAAAAAATTCATTTGCTTTACTCTCAAAGGAAAAATTATTTTCAGAATGTGTTAAACCCAAAATATTAATATTTATTTCAATATGTGAATTAGAAATTCTAGATATATAGTTACTAGTGTTTTTAGATTTAATCTTAAAGTCAATTTTTATATCATAAACTTTTTCAAACCTATTTATAAATGCTGCATTGAACTTTTTAGTTCCAGACATTAACTGACTTATAAATGCTTCAGAATAATCTAAATTATCAGCGAGATCACGTTGACTAATTTGATTAATATCTAAAAAGTCATCAACTTCTTTCATTAATCTTAAACTAACTAAAGCCTCATCAATTTTAGTTCTATTATTCTCTTTATAAGAAGATAATGAATTTGATTGTTCGATTAATTCTTTCATTTTAATAATTTTTGAATTGAAATTTTATGAATTGATTCAATTGTTGTAGTTAATTTTTTTGTGTTTTGTTGAGATTGTTTCTTTCCATATCTACAAATATAGAGCTCTCTGTAACCTCTTGATTTGCAGCACAAAGTGTAAAACCTATGAATATCAACTTTAATGGCATAAATATCACCTAAATCACATTTGGACTCAAAGTTAAATTGTGCTTTGTTAGCTATATTTTGTTTAACTGCCTCAAGAACAATTACAAATTTATTTATCAATTTAGCATTTCTATTTATCTCTGTAAATTTTTTAGTAACATCAGAATTACTTCCATTCAAGTATACCTTGAATTTATATTCATCACAAAAGTCGATTAAATAGAAATTTTCCAAAAACTTAACCTATTAGTTAAGTGCAAATGTATAACATTAAAATCAATTACGAAATACCAAATGTTAAATAAAATAAAAACTACTGCCAACACGGTATATCGCTCATTTCTTGCATTATTACTGGGTTTATGAGCAGTACAAATATTTAACTTAACTTAGTATCTGAATAAATCGAACTCGCTTGCCCTTCTGAGTCTCACGCAGCTCCGAATAATTTGGTGCCGAGGCTAAGGTTAAAGTTCAAGCTGCTGCCTCCAGCGCGCTGCGCCAGGCGAAACAAGCGATATACTTAACCGTTACCTACAATTGTGAAAAAAAATTTACTATCAATAATCTTTATAGCTCTAATAATAAGTTGCAACACGAAAAAAAACTCGTTAGAAAGAGAAAAGCTATACGGCCATTGGTATCTGATTGATAACCCTGATGTAATGTTTG
>NZ_FNBA01000024.1 GCF_900102055.1 Ulvibacter litoralis | reverse complement strand
GCCTATGGCATCTCAAAATCAAGAATACCGTATGATAAAAATTATGTTTCAAAATTAAACTAGAATTAGTTGTTTTTTAGCTCAGTTCTTTGTTGCCATTAGTATTTTTCAGTCAGTTTTTCAAATCCACTCATTAAATCAACAAGTTTTTGTCTTTCTTTCCAGCCAGGAAATTTATCCTTTATGAATAATTTCGGTTCATAGCTTCCATAAGCGATATAGTTCTTTCCTTGACAAATCCAAAAGCTGTAATCCGCTCCATCTGAAATTACTTTTGTTATTACTGTTCCTTTTTCCTTTCCTTTTTTTTCTATGATGTTTAATTGAGATTTTTCTATTTTATATTTATTTTCTTCAATGCAATTATTCAAATGATTCCAATAATATTGATATTCTTTTTTCTTAATATTTTTTTTCTTAACATTTACTTTTAGTTTAGGCGAATTTGGTTGGTAAACAACGAATCTTTTTACTTTTCCATTATTTTGGTAAACAATGAATTCCGAATTCTGTCCTTTTGTCCAATATGAAGAATAACCAATCTTAATTATTAACGAATTATTTTCTTTTAATTTTAGTAACTCCACATAATTATTTTCCGTTTCTGTTTTTCCTTCCCATTCAATTTTGGGAATTTTGAAATCTTGGGAAAAAATTTTTATGGAAAATATTAGAAACAATATTATTAATGGACTTTTTTTCATTTCGATAATTTGAATTCAAAAATAATTAGAGATTTAATTTCAATAAACTCAAATTGAGTGAAGTAGTCTTTTAGTTTAGCCAAATGTTCGATTTTAGCAGTTTTTCTATAATATTAATGGCAACGGGTTTGTATAACGATTGTTGCGTTTGGCGCAGCGCGTTGAGGGCAGCAGCGACAAGTTCTTCATTCTCTTCTTAGCGCCAAATTATTCAGAGCTGCGTGAGACTCAGAAGGGCAAGCGTAACGTTATTTTTCAGTAATCAATATAGTTAAATATTTGTAGAAATTATTGTGAAATTACCGCAAGAGCAATGATTGGTATACTTTGTTGGCAAACGTATTTTTTCAGTATGCTATTTCCAGTACAATAATTCGTTTTACAAGATAATCATTCAAATCTACTTTTTGATAAAGTATAACTTTCGCCAAAGTTTCTGGTCTGATAAATCCGTTTTGCTTTTGTCTATAAAAATTATTGAAAAATGTATCTCGTTCTTTAATTTGATAAATTGCTTGAATGTATTTTCCAATAGTATTAAATTCGGGTGTTTTCATTTCCGATTTGATAATAGAATCAGTATCCATATTTGAAAGAATATTTGGATAGTTTCTTGAGTATAAATATTCAAAAGTTCCGTCCGGATTGTCGTATTTATATCTTGATTTGATGTAAGGTACAGGACTATATAATAATTCCAACGAATCCTCTTTTTTATCTAAAGAGCTATTTTCAACTATCCAAACAGAATCTGGATAACGATAAATCTCATTTTTTAAATCACTTGATTTAAAAATCTTTCTCGCCTTTTCCGAAATCTTTTTCCAATCTTCAGTCTTTCCGTCACGCAATTCTGTCAGAAATTGTTCGTAGGCATTTTCTGTTTTTAGTTTGGGATATTGTCGTTTTAAAAAATCAGTTTCAAAATCCGTTACTAATTCGGTAAGAGTTTGGCTGTTTTCGGGACCTAAAGTTTCATCAAAGTCCGTTACATATTTATCTTTTGAACAACTCCAAAATATTAAAAATAATATGACAATTTTAATGGACTTCACTATTTCTTATATGTTTGCCAACGGGTTTGTATAACGATTGTTGCGTTTGGCGCAGCGCGCTGAGGGCAGCAGCGACAAGTTCTTCATTCTCTTCTTAGTTCCAAATTATTCAGAGCTGCGTGAGACTCAGAAGGGCAAGCGTTACGTTATTTTTCAGTAACCAATATAGTTAAATATTTGTAGAAATTATCAAGTAATTACCGCAAGAGCAATAATTGTTATACGTTGTTACTACAAGTAGCGAGACACGACCAAATAATTTGTCTCGGAATTACATTTAGATTCAGAGGTTTTTCGGATAAGCGTTAAAATCAGAAGGGTAGAAGGAGTTCAATATTGAAACTTGAATATCTTATGAGTTGAAAATTCAAAATCAGCTTTTTTCAATCGGAAGGACGTAAGAATGACCGACTTTGTTCTTAGCAGTAATCTGCTCGGAAAAAAATCCGAAGATTTTATTTCCGAGCTATTTTTAGTAACGGGTTTGTATAATAATTGTAGCGCTTGGCGCAGCGTGCGGCTTGAAGCGGCGACATCTTTTCAGTTTCTTATTTAGTTCCAATTATTCGGAGCCGCGTGAGAATCGGAAAGGCAAGCTAGTTCGTATTGTTCCGATAACTAAAGTAGTAATTTTTGAGTACTAAACACGAAGTAATTATGTAAAAGCTATGATTAGTATACATTGTTGCCATTTTTGGCGAGACACGAACCAAATGATTTGTCTTGGAATTATATTTTTCAATAACAGGTTTTTCGGAAAAGCGTTGAAATCAAAAGAGTAGAGGAAGTTCCGTTTAGAAACTTTAATTTCTTATAAATTGAAAGGTTTAAATAAAACTTTCAGTCAGAAGGACGTAAGAATGACCGACTTGTTTCTTAGCAGAAAGCTGTTCGGATTCGATTCGTAAGAATCAGAATCCGAGCGATTGATGGCAACGGTCTTGTATAAGATTAGTTGCGTGTTTTAAGCACTAAAGTTAGCAAATAAATCACAGATAGAAAGTCCGCGAGGACTTTCGTAAGTAGGCGAGAACTAGCAATTAATTTTATACGTTGTTAGGGTACGTTTTTTATTCTCTATATTTTATTTTTCTCGTCTTAACCATCTTTGTTTTTTTCTTTTTCAACTTTCCGCTTTCAGTTTGAATATGGCTATATCTTTTTTTTGAAATCCAATTTCCTTTTTTGTCATACTTATATTCAATTGTGTAACAAACATTATCCTTGTCGTTCCAATTTCTTTTGTAAAATATTAAATCTCCCTGTTCATTATATTTATTTGAAGTCTTTTGTTTTTTCTCTCCAGAATGACTTATAGCTCTATTGTTAGAATTAACCAGCTCGTTTTTATTGTTATATTGATTAATGACGACGACGTTATTTTCTAAATCGTAATTTGCAGTTTCATAACCAATTAAACTACCATTTCCATTAAAGTTCTCAAGTCTAATTAAGTTTTTTTCTTTGTCCAAGAAGTATTGAGCGATATTCGAAATTTGTTTTTGGGAATTATAATCTATCTGAACAAAATTGCCAATTGAATCATATTTATATTCAGTGTGTTTTGTTTGATATCCAATTATGTTTATCCATCTTTTGTTATCAAGTCTCACTCGTCTTTGCAAACTGTCATACTTATACATATTTAGCCAAATCAATTTATTTTTATCATCGAACCTTTTTAGACTTGTCAATTGCATTGACTTATTGAAATCCTTATGCTCAATTTCTGTTTTAATTCCGTCTGAATTATAAAAACTCGTTTTTTCAATAATTTGAGCAAAATTTGCATTCTTTTCGTATTTGGTAGCATTGCTGTTATAACTTGCTATTGACTGTGAAAAGGTCAGTTGCGATAGAAGGAAAGTAGCTATTAAAATTGTTAATCTCATTGATGTTTACTTGGTTTCTGTAAATGTACCCTAACGGGTTTGTATAATAATCGTTGCGTTTGGCGCAGCGCGATGCTGGCAGCGGCGACGAGTTCAAACTACACCTCTTAGTTCCAATTATTCAGAGCCGCGTGAGACTCAGAAAGGCAAGCGAGTTCAAATTTTCAGAAACCAATATAGTTAAATATTTGCAATCAATTTAATTCTAGTTTCGCAAGAGCTATGATTATTATACGGTGTTAGCCACAGTTTTTATATTGGACTATAATTTACAAATTCCAAATTCAAATTTTCAGCAATTCTTTGTGCTTCTAAATATGCATTATTTTCGTCTTTATAATCTGTAATTTTTAATCGACTTCTATGTGTCTTATTTAGCAGACATATTCTATATATTTTCTTTTTTTCAGAGAATTGAACTCCGGTTCTACTATATCCATAACTCTTTTGATTTATCTTTAGTAATGAGATAAAAGTATATTCCTCTATTGTTTTCCAGTTCCCAATTTTGATAAAGAAAAGTCCAACATAATATTTTATTTTACGTTGATTAAAATCAACGATTGTTCCTTTTCTAGTAAAAACTATTATAAGTCCAATTGATAAAATTGTAATTCCAATTTTCATTCTTGAGTCAAAAGTTCCCAAAAGGATTAGTCCGCAAATAATTAGAGTAATTCCTATAATTACGAACATTAATGGGAAAATTCTATCCAATTTATAATCAATTTTCATTTTTTGGTGAAATTGTGGCTAACGGGTTTGTATAATAATTGTAGCGCTTGGCGCAGTGTGCGGCTTGAAGCGGCGACACCTTTTCAATTCTCGATTTAGTTCAAATTATTCAGAG
>NZ_FNBA01000018.1 GCF_900102055.1 Ulvibacter litoralis | reverse complement strand
TGAAAAATACTTTTAGATTGATTTTACTCGCACTCAAATGGTTAGTGGTTAAAGGTAAATTAACTTTAAAAAAACTTTAAATTAAAGTTGCGAGAGTTAAAAAGGTATGTATCTTTGCAGCCGCTTAGGGATTGACGCAGTTGTTGAGAAGTAAGCGAAACGTTCCTTAAAAATTTCTTTCAAATTATTTTCAAATAGTAGTTTGAGAACCAAAAAAGAGTTGTAGGTTTGCACCCGCTAAATAAGCTAACAAAATTGGCTTGTGGATGTTTAAAAAACGGTCTTAAAAAAGTTTTTAAATTATTTTTTAAAAAAGGTTGTTAGATTAAAAAAAGGTTGTAAGTTTGCACCCGCTTAGCGAAGCAAGCACGTTCTAAACAATAGATGAGAGGTAATAAATATAATGGTTCAACTCCATTACATCGACAAAAATCTTAATTTAAATTAAGGTAATTTCTTTAAAGCGATTTAAGGGAAAGTTCATTGAGATATTGAAATTGACAGCGTAGGTTAAAGATCGAAAGATTTTTAATCGACAAAGAATAAAACTAAACTAAGTTAAATACCTGAGAATTTTTTTTGAGAGAACTATAGTAGTTGTATAAAATTATTTAAGATTATACGATGAAGAGTTTGATCCTGGCTCAGGATGAACGCTAGCGGCAGGCCTAACACATGCAAGTCGAGGGGTAACAGGGAGCTTGCTCCGCTGACGACCGGCGCACGGGTGCGTAACGCGTATACAATCTACCTTGTACTAGGGGATAGCCTTTAGAAATGAAGATTAATACCCTATAGTCTATTGAGATGGCATCATTTTAATAGTAAAGGTTACGGTACAAGATGAGTATGCGTCCTATTAGTTTGTTGGTGTGGTAACGGCACACCAAGACTACGATAGGTAGGGGCCCTGAGAGGGGGATCCCCCACACTGGTACTGAGACACGGACCAGACTCCTACGGGAGGCAGCAGTGAGGAATATTGGACAATGGGCGAGAGCCTGATCCAGCCATGCCGCGTGCAGGAAGACGGCCCTATGGGTTGTAAACTGCTTTTATACAGGAAGAAACACTCCCTCGAGAAGGGAGCTTGACGGTACTGTAAGAATAAGGACCGGCTAACTCCGTGCCAGCAGCCGCGGTAATACGGAGGGTCCGAGCGTTATCCGGAATCATTGGGTTTAAAGGGTCCGTAGGCGGGCAGCTCAGTCAGTGGTGAAAGTTTGCAGCTCAACTGTAAAATTGCCATTGATACTGGTTGTCTTGAATCATTATGAAGTGGTTAGAATAAGTAGTGTAGCGGTGAAATGCATAGATATTACTTAGAATACCAATTGCGAAGGCAGATCACTAATAATGTATTGACGCTGATGGACGAAAGCGTGGGGAGCGAACAGGATTAGATACCCTGGTAGTCCACGCCGTAAACGATGGATACTAGCTGTTCGATCTTCGGATTGAGTGGCTAAGCGAAAGTGATAAGTATCCCACCTGGGGAGTACGTTCGCAAGAATGAAACTCAAAGGAATTGACGGGGGCCCGCACAAGCGGTGGAGCATGTGGTTTAATTCGATGATACGCGAGGAACCTTACCAGGGCTTAAATGTAGTCTGACAGATTTGGAAACAGATTTTTCTTCGGACAGATTACAAGGTGCTGCATGGTTGTCGTCAGCTCGTGCCGTGAGGTGTCAGGTTAAGTCCTATAACGAGCGCAACCCCTGTTGTTAGTTGCCAGCGAGTCATGTCGGGAACTCTAACAAGACTGCCAGTGCAAACTGTGAGGAAGGTGGGGATGACGTCAAATCATCACGGCCCTTACGTCCTGGGCCACACACGTGCTACAATGGTAGGTACAGAGAGCAGCCACTGGGTGACCAGGAGCGAATCTATAAAACCTATCTCAGTTCGGATCGGAGTCTGCAACTCGACTCCGTGAAGCTGGAATCGCTAGTAATCGGATATCAGCCATGATCCGGTGAATACGTTCCCGGGCCTTGTACACACCGCCCGTCAAGCCATGGAAGCTGGAAGCACCTGAAGTCCGTCACCGCAAGGAGCGGCCTAGGGTGAAGCTGGTAACTAGGGCTAAGTCGTAACAAGGTAGCCGTACCGGAAGGTGCGGCTGGAACACCTCCTTTCTAGAGAAAGTACGACGAATTAGTTAATCTTAACTAAAGAATGAGGGTATTTAGCTTGGTTTAGCTGTCAATTTTATATTAAAAAAAGAAAAGAGAATAAAGAAACAAGAAAGGAGATGTGTAACGCGTCTTTTCTCTCTGATCTTTTGTCTTTTCTCTAATAAAGCAAAGTCTCATAGCTCAGCTGGTTAGAGCGCTACACTGATAATGTAGAGGTCGGCAGTTCGAGTCTGCCTGAGACTACAATAAGTAGTAAGGTGTTTATATTTTACCACTTAACGTTCATAACACACATATTGAAGGAAATTTTAGAAGTTGGGTATCCCAAGTTGACGTATAAAGTCATCAATTAACTGATAACTGTTAACTGATAACTGACTACTTAAAACAAATGGGGGATTAGCTCAGCTGGCTAGAGCGCCTGCCTTGCACGCAGGAGGTCATCGGTTCGACTCCGATATTCTCCACCATTCTTTAGATACAAGGATTGATAGTTTGCCAAACACAGGATTCATTCATGAAAAACGTGCGGTAATCATCAGAGTTGTATTGTTTAAAAAGAAACACGTTCATTGACATATTGAAATATAAGAATACGAGAAAAGCAAATAATAAAGTAAAAGTCTTTTTGCTTAGTTGTTTACAATTAAGTAAGAAGCGATAATAACTCATTAAAGAGCAAAAAAGTACAATAAGCAAATTAAGAGCGTATGGGGAATGCCTAGGCTCTCAGAGGCGAAGAAGGACGTGATAAGCTGCGATAAGTTGCGGGGATTGGCACATACAAATTGATCCGCAAATTTCCGAATGGGGCAACCCACTATATTGAAGATATAGTATCCGCAAGGAGGCAAACCCGGGGAACTGAAACATCTAAGTACCCGGAGGAAGAGAAAACAATAGTGATTCCGATAGTAGCGGCGAGCGAAATTGGATTAGTCCAAACCAGTACTGTTACGGCAGTGCTGGGGTTGTAGGACCACGATATTTGATGCGTAATGAATTAGAACACTTTGGAAAGAGTGGCCATAGACGGTGATAGCCCGGTATAAGTAAAGAGCGTTATTGATAGTGGTATCCTGAGTAGTGCGGGGCACGTGAAACCCTGTATGAATCCGGCGGGACCATCCGCCAAGACTAAATACTCCTGAGAGACCGATAGTGAACCAGTACCGTGAGGGAAAGGTGAAAAGAACCCTGAATAAGGGAGTGAAATAGAACCTGAAACCATACGCTTACAAGCGGTCGGAGCCCTTTGGGGTGACGGCGTGCCTTTTGCATAATGAGCCTACGAGTTACTGTTGCTAGCAAGGTTAAAATTTTAAGAATTGGAGCCGTAGCGAAAGCGAGTCTGAATAGGGCGCCATAGTTAGTAGTAGTAGACGCGAAACCGTGTGATCTACCCATGGGCAGGGTGAAGCTGTAGTAACATACAGTGGAGGCCCGAACCCGTTGACGTTGAAAAGTCTTGGGATGACCTGTGGGTAGGGGTGAAAGGCCAATCAAACTCGGAAATAGCTCGTACTCCCCGAAATGCATTTAGGTGCAGCGTTGATATTAGTTTTATAGAGGTAGAGCTACTGATTGGATGCGGGGGCTTCACCGCCTACCAATTCCTGACAAACTCCGAATGCTATAAAATATGATCAGCAGTGAGGGCATGGGTGCTAAGGTCCATGTCCGAGAGGGAAAGAACCCAGACCATCAGCTAAGGTCCCAAAATGTATGTTAAGTTGAAATAACGAGGTTGGATTGCACAGACAGCTAGGATGTTGGCTTGGAAGCAGCCATTCATTTAAAGAGTGCGTAACAGCTCACTAGTCGAGCGATCCGGCATGGATAATAATCGGGCATAAACATACTACCGAAGCTATGGACTAATTTATTAGTGGTAGGGGAGCATTCTAGTTGTGTTGAAGGTGAACTGCGAGGTTTGCTGGAACGGCTAGAAAAGAAAATGTAGGCATAAGTAACGATAATGCGGGCGAGAAACCCGCACACCGAAAGACTAAGGTTTCCTCAGCTATGCTAATCAGCTGAGGGTTAGTCGGGACCTAACGCGAACCCGAAAGGGGTAGTGGATGGACAACAGGTTAATATTCCTGTACCTGCTCACGTTAAAAGTGACGGAGGCGAAAAGATGGTGCGTGCTGACGGAATAGCACGTTGAAGCCAGTGGTAACACGGCGATAGTACACTAAGACTACGGTTGCGGTGATAATCCATTGTATCGACTTCCAAGAAAAGCGAGTGAAGCAGCCCGTACCCTAAACCGACACAGGTAGTTGGGATGAGAATTCTAAGGTGCTCGAGAGATTCATGGCTAAGGAACTAGGCAAAATCGACCCGTAACTTCGGGAGAAGGGTCGCCCTGTAGCAATACAGGGCCGCAGTGAAGAGGTCCAGGCGACTGTTTATCAAAAACACAGGGCTCTGCAAAATCGAAAGATGAAGTATAGGGCCTGACACCTGCCCGGTGCTGGAAGGTTAAGAGGAGATGTTAGCTTCGGCGAAGCATTGAATTGAAGCCCCAGTAAACGGCGGCCGTAACTATAACGGTCCTAAGGTAGCGAAATTCCTTGTCGGGTAAGTTCCGACCTGCACGAATGGTGTAACGATCTGGACACTGTCTCAGCCATGAGCTCGGTGAAATTGTAGTATCGGTGAAGATGCCGATTACCCGCTGTGGGACGAAAAGACCCCGTGCACCTTTACTATAGCTTAGTATTGACTTTGGATAAGTAATGTGTAGGATAGGTGGGAGACTTCGAAGCAGCATCGCTAGGTGTTGTGGAGTCACTGTTGAAATACCACCCTTTACTTATCTGAAGCCTAACCCAGTAATGGGGACAGTGCTTGGTGGGTAGTTTGACTGGGGTGGTCGCCTCCAAAAGAGTAACGGAGGCTTCTAAAGGTTCCCTCAATACGGTTGGCAATCGTGTGTAGAGTGCAATGGCATAAGGGAGCTTGACTGAGAGACCTACAAGTCGATCAGGTACGAAAGTAGAGCATAGTGATCCGGTGGTTCCGCATGGAAGGGCCATCGCTCAAAGGATAAAAGGTACGCCGGGGATAACAGGCTGATCTCCCCCAAGAGCTCACATCGACGGGGGGGTTTGGCACCTCGATGTCGGCTCGTCACATCCTGGGGCTGGAGAAGGTCCCAAGGGTTGGGCTGTTCGCCCATTAAAGTGGCACGCGAGCTGGGTTCAGAACGTCGTGAGACAGTTCGGTCTCTATCTACAGTGGGCGCAAGAAATTTGAGTGGATCTGACTCTAGTACGAGAGGACCGAGTTGGACGAACCTCTGGTGTACCAGTTGTTCCGCCAGGAGCATTGCTGGGTAGCTACGTTCGGAAGGGATAAGCGCTGAAAGCATATAAGCGCGAAACCCACCACAAGATGAGATTTCTTTAAAGGGTCGTGGGAGACTACCACGTTGATAGGTCATAGATGTAAGTGCAGTAATGTATGTAGTCGAGTGATACTAATAACCCGTATGCTTATGTACGTCGTTTCTTCCTTAAGGTTTACCTTAAGGAAGAAGCTAACTCTTTACATAAGTTGCAATCACTTTATTGCTAGTTTTCTTCTATTCTTATTTCAATATGTTAAGATATTTTCCTGCAAATGCGCAGGGTGACATCTTTTAGGTAACTAAAAGTGTCCATAACCCTAAGGTGGTTATAGCGACGGGGCTCACCTCTTACCATTCCGAACAGAGAAGTTAAGCCCGTTAGCGCCGATGGTACTACACTTGTGGAAGAGTAGGTCGCCGCCTTCTTTAAACCCTTCATAGATTCTATGAAGGGTTTTTTTATACAATAAATCTACGCGACGCTTCCACAAGTGAGCGTGGTGGTAAAAGCCGAATGGGTGATTTCTACTAAAATAGAAAATTATCTTTCGGCTTTTGCCGTTTTTTAACCTAATAAGCCGCCTTCTTATAAGACCCAATCATTTAATTGATTGGGTCTTTTTTTTATACTAAACCCAAATACCACAAGCAAATAGTGGTACCCAAAACCTCCAAAAATGTAATTTACAGTATACATTTTTGGAGGTTTTAGTTGTTTATATTCTATCAAGCCGCTTCTTAGCTTATGATGTAAATCCAAATACCACATACAAATCACTGGATTTTGCTGTTTTTGTACTAGTAAGCCGCTTCTTTTTTGCGCCAGGGATAGCAGCGGCATCCTCTTTATCGTGCTTTTCAAAACGATGAAGAGATATAGCGAATAGCCCGATCTCTATTTTTTCAATAGAGAGGTGCCATAAGCA
>NZ_FNBA01000008.1 GCF_900102055.1 Ulvibacter litoralis | reverse complement strand
CCATAAGCATTCTGCCCTTGAACAATGTGAATGTTTAATTTCACTAAACTCTCAAAATTTACTCCACAAGATTTAAGAGCAATTTCAAGGTTTTTTATTACTTGCTCAGTTTGCTTTAAAATATCATTTTTCCCTACAATTTCTCCGTTTCCATTTACTGCATTTTGTCCACCTATATAAATTGTCTTTCCGTTTCCTTCAGTCGTTATGATTTGAGAAAACGCAGAATTTTTTATTAGTCCTTCCGGATTTACATGTTCCATTCTATTCATCATTGTTCGTTGTTTATTTTTTTCGCTTGTAATACAACTGTACCAATCCTGTATCAAATGTTTTAGCACTAACAAATTCCAATAATTGCTCTGGTCTGCCTTCTTTAAATAATCTTGTACCATTGCCAACAAGAATGGGCACAATGGAAATAGTAAGTTCATCAATGAGATCGTTTTTAAGTAGTTCGTTAACTAATTCAGCACCACCATCACAATAAATGTCTTTACCCGCTTCGCTTTTAAGTTGTGTTACTAAGTCTTTTATATTACCTGTATAAAATTTAATTCTACCGTTGTCTGGACGTTCCGTTCTTGTAATTACATAAACATCTCTTTTCCCATTATCGTAGTGAGAAGCACCAATCTCTTTTACAACATAATCATAGGTTTTACGACCAATAATAATCGTATCTATGGATGAAGTAAATGCATCATAACCATAATCTTCTCCTTCTTTTTCAACTAACTTTAAAAAACTAAGGTCATCATTTGGTTGCGCTATAAATCCGTCTAAACTGGTTGCTATAAATAGTTTTATTTTTCTCATTTGGTGTGAAATTTTAATTTTCTACAAAAATAGAAAGTTGACTAGTGTTTTTCTTTGGAAAAATGCGACATTTTAAAGGTCGGAGGATAAATATAACAATTACTTGGATTTGGTAATTATTTTTTCGGAGTAAAAATGATCAAAATAATTAAACGGATTTTCTATATTTTATCAAGGTTAAATGATTTATATTTTTCCAATTCACGGTGTCTTTAGTCAATTCCTTTTGAGAGGATCTTTATAGAAATTTGTAAAAAGTTGCAGGTTTAAGGCACATACCTTAAACGTACATCAGTGTCAATAAAGCTGTCTATTAAAGAAGTCATTGCAACAACTACGTAAGTTTCCCAAACTCCATTAAAGTCGAGCCGTTGTCAATCAAGCAAGTATCTCACAGATTTATTACTATACCAGCACAACCATCTGGAAAAACCTATGCCCATTGTCTTTCTAGATTGTGCCCTCTCAGTTCCTAATAGAAATGAATAAAAGGTTCTAATTCTTTGTATGGTTTTACTTTATTGTACTTCATTGGTTTCTACAGTGTCGTTCGTTATATTGTTAGCCTTAGCCACAGATTTTTACTATTCAGTTTTCAGATGTTGCTTGAAGTATACAAAATGGTATTCAACGGATTTCGCCCAATATTCAGTATTGTGTTCTCCGGGTTGAATTGAAAATCTTATCGGTAATTTTTTAGACAAAGCTAATTCCTTAATTTGTATGGTGTTTGAGAGTAAAGGGTCATCTAAACCACAGTCAATAAAAAAACCTTTATTAAATTCCTTTTGGTTTTTTAACAAAGATGAAATGCTAAACTTTTGCCAATCATTTTCTTTCGGGTTTCCCAATGTCATTTCCATATCGTTTGTCATTCTTTTGCTTTCAAAGAATTTTAAGCTGACTTTTTTTAAGTTTTCGTAATCAAATTCAAGAGCTCCACTTGTAGAAGCAGCAGTATTGAAAAATTCAGAATGCTTTATGAATAAACTCAAAGCTCCATAGCCTCCCATGCTCAAACCAGTTATAAAAATATTCTTGTTGTCAATATTGTATTTTTCCTCAATGTTAGGAACAAGTTCTTGGAAAAAGAAATCTTCGTATTGAAAGGTTTTTAAATTTGGACTATTCAAATAATAGTTGACGAAACCTTCTGGACAGACTAAAATCATTTGATAATCCGTTGCTAATTTTTCCAAATTGGTTGTTTTACTCCATTGTTCATAATTTTCACTATAACCGTGAAGCATAAAAACCAAAGGATAGCTTTTTGAAGATTGATAGTTTGTTGGTTTTTGTACAGAAACTGAAACTGTTCTTTCCAATTTATCTGATTTTATGCTAAAAACTTTTTGAGCAAAAAGCGATTGTGTCAAAACCATAGATATTGTAATTAAAACGATATTTTTCATTTTTTATATTTTTGTCAAAGATCTTAAAAGACTGTTTTTGAAACAATAACTAACAAAATTGTTAGTCTTTAAACTATTGATTATGAGAAAAAAACAATCGACAAATTATGTCAACGAACAGTTCCTTTTCAGTTCTCAAGCAAATGGTGTTATTATGTTCTAACGATGTTGGTCTTTATAAATTACGGGTTATAGACTTTCTTTTCTATTATTCGGTTTCTGTTTCGTAACTACACTCCTTAAATCTTAAATATGGAGTACAGCAATTATACTTGCCAGTACAGTTAACGAAATAAAGGAATAATAAACTTTATTTGGGAGTGTTTTTCCGCTATAAAGCCCACATAGTATGGATATAATCACAAAGAGGATTGATTTGACAACGATTTTCTGGAAACTCATAGGTGTATACATCCATTGTAATAAAACACCAGTAGTTACAATGGTTATCCCAACAAAAATTGTGGTTTTATGTAGTTGTTTTTCTCGTTTCGGAAACAACACTACCAACTGTGCCAGAAAGAGGAGAAACGCTATGAAGTGGGTAAGGAGTAGCAAATTGAAAACTATCATTGATTCATTTTTTTAGTGTACCGCTAACGGTTAGTATAATAGTAAGGGATTAAAAATATACTTACTTTCGGTATTGAACTTAGCTAAATTTACAATTTTACCGTTGTTTTTCTTTTAACCGTCAAATTGTAAATTTGGCGGACTTTGTTAATATCCAGCATCCTTGGGTTCGGCACTCAACCCATATTATTTTTATACATCTTTGTTGCCGGTTTGTTGTTTTTCTACTTTTATTATGTCGTACTTCTAACAAAATATATGCAATTTAATGATGCTTAAGTCATAAATTTACTTTCTACAACCAGCGTTTGATTGATTCTTCAGTATCAGTTGGTAAAGAGTTAAAAATGATTTTAGCATTTCGAGCATAAGTATGAACTACATTTATGACCTGTTCAAAAGTTATAAAATTCACTTTCACACCTCTAATGCCATTACCGACAACCACTCCATCATATTTTTTTCCTGTTAATTGACCAGCGAGTTGACTCAAATCTGTTGTCCCGGTATCAATTAAAAAAAGGTCGGTTTGGTAACCACTAGCATTTAGTTTGTTCAGTGTAGCAATTGTACCTTTTTCAATTATTGCAGAAGTAAGATCCTTTGGTAGTTCTGGATTTGTAAAGTCAATGGTTTTAGGGTTCATTCCTATAAATAGTACTTTTTTCATTTTATTTGTGTTTAAATTTATTTTTTGAATTTCAGATTGTTCTTTCCGTTTAATCGATCCACAAGAAGTTAAAAAACTCGTGGTGTGTCAAAAAATAATGAGGAATATATTAATACTTATTGCTTTTGTGTCACCTATATAATAACTTTTTATCATTTCGTTTATTTAATTGAATCATTAATGATTGAGATATTTTCTGTTTTTTTGAATTATAACTTACTTTTGTTTCACAAAGAAACTAATTAAAGTTTCAATAAGTAACTTGTTACCTTTTGGTAACATTTAAAAAAGTAGTAACCTAAAAGTAACTAAAATGACAAATTCGAATGAAGATATAAAATGTCCAGTAGCTTCAACGTTAAAGTTCATAGGAGGAAAATGGAAAACTGTGATTCTATATTATCTCACTTCTGGAAAAAAGCGCTTTGGTGAAATAGCAGTTCGTATTCCTACCATTTCAAGAAAAGTACTTACACAACAATTGAAAGAATTAGAAAGAGATGGACTTATATTTAAAGAACAATATAAGGAAATCCCTCCTCGAGTAGAATACTCTCTTACTGATCTAGGGAAAAGTCTTAATCTAGTATTTAAAGAAATGTCCAATTGGGGATTAGAAAATGTTTTAAACAAGAAATAGGTTTTTGGTCTTGTCAGTTTTAATTGTTTTGAAGTGGGTTATTAGAATGACCGCTAACAATTGGATATAATCCTAAATATAAAAACTTATGCAATAATTGTAAATGGGATTCTTAAAAAGTTCATTTGATTGATATGTTCTTTTTTATTTTCCATAGTCTATCAATTTGTTTTCAACCTCACTTTCTATAAGTTTTAAAGCAATTTTGAGAGCCTCAATTCTATTTTTTAGTAAAGTATGTTGTGATGTTCTATCCGTAAGTTTTAGCATGGACTTTTCACATTTATGTAGTAGTGCTCAATAACTGTTGAGGCTTGTATTAATTTGTCTTTAGGATAGTTTTTCATAGCTAATTGGATGTTTTATACTTCTCTATCATTTAAACCTTTTCCTTCTAGTGTTTTCGGTTTTGCTTTTTCAATTTTTGAAATCAGCGTTTTAGATTTTTTTGCCTTTGAAAAGTAGAGTAGGTACCCTCTTTGTCTCCCTGGGGTTAGATTGGAAAATGCGGTTTTTAATTCTGAGTTAAATTTAAATTCATTTTCAAATTAAGTTTTGATGTAAATCATTGATTGCATCTACAATTGAAATACCATACTCTTTTAATATTTCAAAACCTTGGTTATCAACTAAAGCTATCACATATTCATTTTTAATGTATTCAAACTTTAGGTTCTTTAATTCTGATATGGTAATTATATTATTTTCCATTTGATATTTTATATTTTTTACATATATCCATTTTCACCATAAGGCTGAATATCTTCAATGATCATTAAAGCAAGTTCTTTTGCTTCTTTATCATAATTAACTCTTTTTGCTGTTTCAGTATCTTGTTTTAATGTGCTTAGTATTTCATACACAAAATTTTCTTCTCCAAATTGTTTCCATTCTTTCTGAAGTTTCTTATTTGCATGTAAACCGAAATTTAATTGAAACTGATGTCTATTCCATACTGAATCAAGATTAATGCTGTAGTCAATAAAAACCTTATTATTAATGGTGATTCTTATCTGAAAAGCGCCAATTGAAAACTTTTTTAATATAAAAACAGCCCTTTCTTTGGGATTCAATTTTTCTAAAAGTACCAACATCGAATAGGAAATAATTCCCTCATTATTTATGTTTGTGTCGGCTTTTTCCGTTGCAATAGGTCCTAAAAGCTATATTTTATCATCAATAGTTTTTATATTAATAGACTGATACTCCTTTTTTCTTATTTTATAGTAATAAGATAAATACCAATCATCATTGCCATAACTCCAAATAAGCTTCTAACTGTAATAGGCTCTATAGGTAAATTTAACCAACCAAAATGCCCTGCAATTACTGATAGAATTAGTTGACCACACAATCCTATTGCCACCATTTTACCCATACCAATTATAGGAAAAGCAAAGTAATAGATTGTAATTCCTGTAACACTAAATAAACCACCTATGAACCATAAATACCATGGTACTTGTTTTGCTAATTGCAGATTTAGGCTTTCATTTGAAAAAATAACAACAAAGAATATAGCAAATAATGCTCCACTTGAATAGGTAGAAATTGACGCTAGAATAGGTTTTTTGAGAATACTGCCTAGTTGTGAACTAAAAGCGGATTGTAATGCCAAACAAACTCCTGCAAAAAATCCAATTCCAATTATTAAATTATGTTTCATAGTAAAGTATTATTTTGAATTTATTTTAGAATTTCATCCAAAAACAATATGATTTGCATCCAGGTACGGTTAGCCATAGTTTCGTTAAAATCAGGTGAGCTAGGATTGGTAAATGTATGCTTGGAATTTCCGCAAGAAATTATTTGCCAATCTGCTTGACTTTCTTCCATTTCATGTTGTATTTTTTCAAACGCATCTTTAGATACAGTATGATCATTAGCTGGGTGTATTATTAAAATCTGGGATCTTATTTTATTATTCTTTCTATTAGGATTTTTATAAAGATCTCCATGAATGCATACCACTCCAGTCACTGGTAGTTTACCTCTAGCAGCTTCAAGTGCACCTGTTCCACCGAAACAAAATCCAATTACAGCTATTCTGGAATGATTGGCTCCAGCTTTAATTAGCTCGTTTATGGCTAAAACAATTCGCCTTTGATATAACTCAAAATTCTGTTTATACCCTTTAGATGCTTTGGATGCTTCTTCTGGGGTTGTAGGAATCCTTTCTGTTCCGTAAATATCAGCTATAAAAGCAGTATATCCTTGTTGCTGTAGATTTATTGCTGCTTGTTTTGCTTCTTCGTCTATTCCATACCAAGCTGGTAAAATGAGAACACCGGGAAAGTTTTTATTTTGATTTGAGGTAATTAATCCGTTTAATATAATACCATCATCTTGGTATATAACATTTTGTAAATTTTGTTTAGACATACTTTTATTTTATTTGCAAAAGTATATACTCTAATTTGCTTGTTGATTTACATATGTTGAATCTGCTATTTTTCTTTTAATTTTTTCCGAATTCTACTTAGTTGGGTTGGTGTAATTCCCAGATGTGAAGCAATGTGATTTAGGGAAATTCTTTTGTCAATATCTGGATAATCGGTCAAAAATTTTAAATAACGGGTAGTTGCATTTTCCATTACCAGAGAAACTTCTCTTTGTTCTTTATCTATAATCCAATTTTTTTCGAGATAGGCTATATAAAAACAATTAAGCTCTTTATTGCTATAAATTAAATTTTTATAATGCTGATAGTTAATAGTTATTAAAATTGTTTCTTCAATAGCTTGTAAAGTAAATTCTGAAGGTGTTTTAAGTAGAGCAGATACCGTTGAACCTGCAAACTGCTTTTCTAAAAAGATATTTTTATTGTATGTGTTACCTTTATCATCAGTGAAATAAGCGATTATTGTTCCTTTGCAAACAAAGTAAATATTTTTGGAAACCTGCCCAAAGTTTAATAGAACCTGATCTTTTTTTAATTTTTTAAAAGACATAATGTTCTCAAGTAAATTAAAAGACTCCTCTGAAATTGGAAAATATTCTGAGATTTTTTCTTTAAAATTTGCACTATATTTTATGTGTTCATTCACTGTTTTTAAGTTTTATCCAATCTTTCATGTAAAATCAATAGTATTTTCTAAAAGAACGGATTGATTATGTTTTGTTCTATATTTTTAATATATTTCTTGTGCTCTTATTCTAGTTTAAATGTGTTTATTATAAAATCTTCGGTGAACCCCAATTTTTTGTATATCCTATTACCCATTGCAGAAGATTGAAGTGTAGCCATTTTTTTGTTTTCTCTAAGCGCTTTGTTGAGTATGTGAATCATCGCCTCTTTAGCAAAACCTTGCTTTCTAAACAATGGCATTATGCCCATTCCATGAATTCCAATGAGGTCATCCGTCTCATGTGCAATGACGGTTCCTATAGCCTGTTGCTCTTTATAAATTAAATAGTATTGGGTATCGTTTAATGTTCTATTGATTATTTCTTCCGAAATTCTATATCCAAAGCTTTGAGGAAATATATCCGACCAAATTTTAGCTTGTTTTGGATTTGTAACTCTAATAAAATTCAACCTGTGAAATTCTTCAAACTTACTTTGTAGTTTTAAAGACATACCTATTTGCTCTGATTTTTTTATAAACCCATACTTCTCGAAAATATGATGATATTGATTATCAAAGTCACTCCAGTTACTTAATGATAATGGAGCAGAGGAGTTCTTAATTATTTTTACTGTTTTTTCCAAAATGCTATTGTTCATCTTTTTATTAAACCAAATTCTATTTGGCCATTCTGAATTAGGAATGATACAGTAACTGAAATGCTCATTTTGGATATATTGCTGAAACGAATTTCCAGCTAACTTCCAAAGTGAGATTAAATTATTAATATTATCTCTTTTGTAATTATTCATTTTTGTTTTATTATTCGCCAACATAAGTGTGCGATAAATTTAGATTCTGGTTTTCTATTCAAATTCAGTCGTATTATAAAACGTATTAGAGTGAATAGAATGAATCAAAAATCAAAAATAGTTTTAAGAATTCTTATAGTTTTTTACATATGTTGATTAATTATGTTTTTTTGAGACTAACTTTAATTAGCCTTTTGTAGGTAGTGAGTATAAGCCCTAGTCCAATTAACATAAAAAATTGTTTTTTCACGATTTATGTTTGCGGCAACTTTTTCCGTTGTAATAGGTTCTGAAAGTCATATTTTATCCACAATGGTTTTTTGATATTGATTGACTGATTGATTATACCTTTGATAAGATAGCTAATCTCATTTTCGATGTTTGGTTTGGATGATGAAATGTATTTAGTTATTACGTCTTGGATTGCATCCATAGCATCGTCAACAGAACCTAAAATATTGTATGCATAAGGAAATAATATATTTTGATAATTAGTATTTAAGTTCATTTACTTTAGATTTCTTTGGTTAAATAATTGTAAGGTTCGTAAAGCTGACGAATAACGGTTTAGGTATTGCAGAAGGCAGGGATTTTTAGCGCAAAAAATGATTAGAAGAACTAAAGTCAAACCTGGCACAAATTTTCATTCGAAGCCGTTTCATCTCACTTTTGATACTGCCTTGTTAGCGGTTTGTTGTTTTTATAGTGTCATATAAGTTTTGCTCTACGTCAATGCGATAGAAACTGCATAACTATCTTCTAAAAGTCTGTATTTTACAATTTTTTCATTTTCAACAGTTATTTGTATAAAAAATAATGAATTAACTATCTTGTTTGTTTGAAGCATTATTGTCGAAAATTCTCCTGTTATTACTGCTTTGTTGTCGTTAATAAAAATGTTATCAATATTTGCTGAAATCGGTTTAGTATTTTTCCATAATAGGTCGTAAAACTCATAAACTTCCTTGCGACTATTTCTTTTTCCTAGCCATTCAACTTTACTCTCGTCGCCAGGAATATACCAATCCACATTTTCAACGAATAGTTTAGTCAAATCTTCTAAATTTCTTTCTGCAAGATATTTGAGAAAATTTTGAATGACTTTATTTATACTATTTTCCATATTATACCTTTTTTTTTTCAATTATTGAATGTCGTTTTACAATGACTGCGGACAAATGAATATAATCAATGATGCTATATTAAATATAAGAGCTAAAATAATAATAAATGGGATTCTTAAAAAGTCCATTTGGATTAAGCTGTTATTTTCACTTTCCATTGTCTATAGATTTGTTTTCAACCTCATTTTCTATAAGCTCTATAGCAATTTTGAGAGCCTCGATTCGATTCTTTAATAAAGTATATTGTGACGTTCTATCCGAAAGTTTTAGTACGGACTTTTCACATTTATGTAAAAGTGACTCAATAACTGTTGTGGCTTGTATTAATTTGTCTTTAGGATAGTTTTCCATAGCTAATTGGATGTTTTATACTTCTCGATCATTTAATCCTTTTCCCTCAAAAATTTTCGGTTTTGCTTTTTCAATTCTTGATATTCGTGTTTTGGATTGTTTGGCTTGTGAGAAGTAGAGTAAATATCCTCTTTGTCTCCCTAGGGTTAGGTCATAAAATGCGGTTTCTAATTCGGGATTACTTTTTAATGCTTCTTCAAGTTCTTGAGGAATTTCATATTCAGAAGTCTTTTTCATTTTTACTTCCAATCCTGCTTTTTCCACCTCTATGGCTTCAAATATATAGGTTTTTATAACTACTTTTAAGTCAACAATCTCCTGTTTGTTTCTAAATCGAATTTGACGAGCTGACTGCACGTTTTCGGTTTGTTGAATTAAAAGGTTGTTAGCATCATTAAGTAATGCTCCTTTATGAAATAACAAGGCACAATACTCCTTAAAACCGTGAATAAGTACAATGTTTTTACCTTGAAAAGTATAACAAGGATGCATCCATTTAAAATCCTCTTCGAGACCACATTCTAAACAGATTTCTCGCAATAGAATGGTTTCTTCTTTCCAGTTCTTTATCTTTTCGATGTATTGGTCTACTTTTTCCATTTAAATTTCGTTTAATTTAGCTTGCTCTTTTACCAAGCTTATCAGTTCTTCTGAAGGAATATCTTGGTTAAATTTTATTTGAATGGTTTTTTTTCCTGTTTTATATCCCTTTTCTTCCAATATTTTACGCATTTCTTCTGTTAATGAGTCTATGCCAAAACTTACGTGTTTTTTAGCCAAGGAAAATCCAGCAAGAATGCCATTGTATTTATAGATGGGCACATTCCAACTAATACCACTTTCTGCATTTGGTTCAGTAATTTCAATTAGCCTTTTAAGCTTAATCATAATTTCTTGAGATTCTTCTGGTGAGAAATTAATAAACTCATCAATTGTTTTTGGTTTTTTACTGTTCATTTACAATGTATACATTTAATATTCGCCTTTAATAACGAAAAAAGAACCACGAATTGTACCTGCCAATTTCGACTTTTGTCTGGCAAACTTAAACTTACTCTTTAATTCGTTTGGAACTTCCATGCCTTCAGAAAGTTTAAAACCCACAGCCCGTTTCTTTGGTTCATCTAGTGGATATAATACATTTATAGCCAAACCATTTTGATAAAATACATAGATCCATTTAGTGTTTCCAATCATCAAATTTGCAGTTTCCAACGGCTCGTTTTTAATTTCAATATCTCGTTCCTTTTTTAAAATGTTATGTACCCAATTAATGTTGTCAGGAGAATCTTTTGCTGGATAGACTATAAAATCTAGTTTATACTTATTCATAAAATATCTCGCTTCGTGTGCTCTTAGTCCTGCTAGGGTTTCTTTAACCGGAGATGCTTCCAAACCGGATGTAGAAACCTCTTTGAAATTTACTTTATTAGCCATATTAATTTTGATTAATGATTACTGGTAATTTCCTTGTAGCTGGTCTGAAATACCAAGATAGGACGGTAACTGTCATTAATATTAAAGACGGTATCGCATCTAAGAAGGATTGACCGACTGCCAAATGAGAAATGAATGCACCAGACATGGCGAAAAAGAAGCCTGCATATGCCCATTCTTTTAAAAGCGGGAACTTAGGAATGAGGATAGCAATGACACCTAGTATTTTCCAAGCACCTAGAATACTTAACAGGTATAGCGGGTAACCTAATTGTGTTACAATTTCATTATAGCCGCCAATTTGTAGTAATTGCTGAATACCACCTGCTAACATTCCGAACGAAAGGAAGATGGTAACAACCCAATAGATAATTTTGTTTCTTTTTTCCATTTTGACTTATTTAACTTGTTTATTAATTGATTAGCTTTTTGATTTTTCTGTCGGCTGGTCTGAAATACCATGAGGTAATAATTAGTATAACATAAATAACAGGTCCTATATACCCTGAAAAACTATCACCTGAAACAATGTGTGAAATTGCTGCACCACTTGCTACGAAAAAAAAACCAGCATATGCCCATTCCTTTATCTTGGGATATTTCGGAACTAGTAAAATAATTACCCCTAGTATTTTCCAAACACCTAGTATATTCATTATATATAGAGGATAACCCAAGCGAACAACAGACTCTGTAGTATGTTCTTCTTTAATTAATTGGGCAATTGCACCTAGAAAAAATCCTAATGAAAGTATAACTGTAGATGACCAATAGATAATTTTATTTCTTTTTTCCATTCAGTTCTATATCAATGAGATAAGGATTTCTTGAAGTCTATTATGTGCCATATTTAAGCCATAAACAAAAGGTAGTTTTAATTGCTCAGCACGATGTGCTTCAGATTTATAAATAACCTGAATGGTTAACTTGCTTTTGTCTTCTGTAATTTTTTCAAAATTCAAAAACTCCAATTGTACACCTATCGGCATATTTTCCATTTCAAAAGTTCGTACTATTTCTTGGTTCGGAATAAGCTTGTGTATGGTTCCATTTGCCTTAAACATTACATTGCCTTCGTGTGAGGTTTCAAACACATAACTTCCGTGTTTTTTGTTTTCCAACTTTAGTACGTTGGTTCCCATCCATTGCGCTACAAATTTTGCTTCGGTATAGGCTTTGTAAACAAGTTCAACAGGAAGTTCAAAATCTCTGGTTATGGTTAGTTCCTGTTTGCCTTCCAGAGCATTAATTTTTGTTTTTTGTTCCATAAGTTTATGTATTATTTGATTGATGCTGCTTCATAATAGCTTCCAAGGAATTAAATCGGTCGTCCCATAGTTTTCTAAAAGGTTCTATAAAATCGGCTATTTGTTTCATCCCATCAGGATTTAGTTGATAATAGATTTCTCTGCCTTTTTGCTCTTGTTCCAATATTTCACATTCGGTAAGAATTTGGATGTGTTTGGAAATAGTTTGTCTGGAGTATTCAAAATTTTCGGCAATAGCACTCGGTGTCATTGCACTTGCCGCAACCAATGTGATAATTGTTCGTCTAGTTGGGTCGGCTATGGCTTGAAAAACGTCTCTTCTTAATTTCATTACGCAGTTATTTAACTGCAAATATAAGTGCAGTTATTTAGTTGCGCAATTTTTTTAAAGAAAAATATAATTAAAATGTGTATTATTTTAAATTAGACAACTGTAAATGAATGGTTAGATTAAATAATTTGTAATGGAAAAATATTTAGAAGCCACAACCAATAGTGGTAAACAATTTTATCAAAACTTTAAGGACAGGGGAGAAATAGTAATGTTAAATCTATTAAAATTTAAAGAAATAGCTGATTATACAAATTTAAAACATCTAAGACCCAAACAAGAAATTAGTGGAGAAGAAGCCTATCAGCTATATCTCGATACCACAAAATCACAATTTCTAAAAGCAGGTAGTGAAATTGTATATTATGGAAAGGGAAAAGATTTTTTAATAGGACCTGAAACTGAAAAATGGGATGCAATATTATTGGTTAAACATCAATCGGTACTAAAATTTATGGAATTTGCTCAAAGTGAAGATTATCTAAAAAATGCTGGTCATAGAACTGCTGCACTTGAAGATTCACGTTTGCTACCAAGCTCTGAAATAAAATTTTAAGCATCTAATAGTCAATAAGATTTATTTCTAAATTGTTTAAACTGCCATAGTTGAGAATGCCTAAAATATCAATACCTGTATAACTTTCTATACGAAGTACTTTATCACAATCCTCTAAATCAAAATTGATGCGATACTCAGGATATAATTGCTTGAAATCAGCTACTATTTTGTTGGCTAACTGATTATGCGTGACATTGGTTTTGAAAATCTCGACCGTGGCAGAGGGAGTATTAATCTGGGGATTCACTTTCATTTTCTTCAAGAGATTTATACTTCTATACAATGAATGTAAGTCAAACTCCAAACTGTCTTAAATGATGATCATAATGCTTATAAGCGAAAATCCCAATTTGTTCTTTGGTCATTTTGCCGAAAAAACCATGAATAAAATCTGGGTTGTCATAGTGTCCATAATGTTCTGTTAATTCTACTAGTTTTCGCTTTTGTTTCTCAATATCTCCACTTTTTTCTTTGATAGTAAAGTTTGAACCTGCTGGTGCACCTTTACCCATTGGTTTGTCGTTTTTGGTGTTGGCCTTTAAGACCATTTTTCCAATAAGTTTACCAAGAAAGTCTTGTTTATAAGGTATATTGTTATTAATACCTAACACCCATTGATTCCAAATATTCAAATGTTTTATCATTTGGTAAACATTCATTTTACCCCATTGCGCTTTACTGTCTGCATTGATTTGTTCAATTCGTTTGATTAGCTGTAGTCTGATGTTCGGGTCAAAAATGGTTTTCATCTTTATAATTTTATGCAATATGATGTTATTTCTTTTAATTTCTCTCCTTTAGCACTCTGAAACAGATAAAAATCAGAAAATGCATATTGCTTTCCGTTTTTCATTTTCATCAACCCATTTGCAGCTCCTTCTTTGCCGTGAGATAGGATTTGGTCAATTCTCAATTCAGATGTTTTTACAGATTGCATTTTTTCTAATTCCTCAGTAAACGCTTTTATTCCTTCTAATTTTTTGACGCCAATAATGTTCCAAATGATATCATCTGTTACATTTTCGGTTAAAAAGGCAACATCTCCTTTAGCAAAGGCTATGTTAAACAGTTTTAAAAACTCCATTTTGGGAGAATTGCCGCAATTTGGACTCGATATTATTTTGGTCATTTTTAATCGTTTTTAGCATTATATAACAGGTTAAATTTATGTCCATCTGGGTCGGAAAACACACAAACATAAAATCCATTTTCATCATAAAAAGCTTTTCTATCCTTGTTAGAGTCGAATAAAATTTTACCACCAGCATTCTTTATTTTAGTTACCCATTGGTTGTATTCTTCCTTGTTTTCAACTGATAAAGAAAACATCACTTCATTGCCTAATGTTAAATCAGACGTTTTTCCTTCAAGGCTTTCTTGTAGCTTTTCTTTTAAGAAGAAGTGAATCACAAAATTATCAGAACCAAAAAAGAAACTTACTAAATCTTCTGAAGGGCTTCCATTTAACTGAAAGCCCAATGATTTATAAAATTCTGTCGTTTGTTCGATGTTTTCTACACTTAGATTTGCCCAAATCTGTGTTATATTCATAATTAGAATTTTAAGACTCGCAATAGTTTTTCATTCGAAATAAAAACATAGCCCAATTGTAGTTACACCAACGATAAAAGTCGGTTCGTTCGCTCCAGTTAAAGTGCTTTAGGGTAACTTTTGTTTTGTTGTCTTTTTCAGTAAGTTCAAATGATACTTTAGTTCCTACCCATTCTTCATCAGATTCGATGCATTCCCAGACTATTTTACTGTTTTCTACAAGTACAAGTATCTTAAATTTCGTAATATATCCCTCATCAAAATCAAACTCATTCACAAAACCAATTTCTGGTTTTACTTGGAGTTTTTTGGTCCAAATATTTCCTAACCCGTCTTCAGAAATAAGTGTATTATAGACTTTAGAAATAGGGGCTTTTATGTAGTTGATATGTTCAATACTTTCCATAATATATTCATTCTTATTTTAAGGAATGAAACCCAATAGAATTCCCTTCAGTATCTTTAACAATAGATACAAAGCCATGTTCTCCAATTCCCATTTTCGCTTGAATAATTTCAGCTCCATTTTCAGCTGCTCGATTTTCTAAAATCTTACAATCCTCACAACCAAAATAAACAAGACTACCATTTGTAGAAGGTGTTATCCCATCCATTTTCATTAAAGCTCCAGCTGCACCGTAATTTTCCATATTACTAGGAAAACATTTCATTTGTACAGTCCCATTGGTTGGATCACTCATATCTTCCAATGTTACTTGAAGTACATTTTCGTAAAACTTTGCAGCTCTATCTATGTCATTTACATATATTTCGAACCACACTACAGGATTAAATTTTTTCATCTTATCTATTTATTTAATTGTTACGATTACAAAGGTGAAAAAAGGAAAGCGAAAAAATCTTGTCCTATGGCAAGTTCTCGGTTTGAGATAGTACTTCTTTTCTAATCCTGCTCAAAGAGGTATCGGTAATGCCTAAGTAAGAAGCTATATATTTTAATGGTACTTTTTTAATGATTTGAGATTTTTCTTTGACAAGGCTCAAATACCGTTGAGAAGCACTTTGTGTATGCATATTTACAGCACGGTGTTTAACTATAAAAAGTTGCTGAGACATCCAAGTTCTTCCCCATTCGGTAAAGCCTTCTATAGTGCCATACAATTTTTGAAAATCATTGAACTCAATTTTATAAACTTCACAGTCTGTTAATGCCTGAATGGTTTCTTTTGAAGGGATTCGAAGAAATAAAGAAGCTACTTCAATTAAAATATCATCAGGACTAAAAAAATCGGTAGTAATCTCGTTGCCTTTATAGTCAATAACAAATGAACGAAACAAACCTTTTTTTATCAAAAAATATTCATTGCTTACTTTGCCTTCATTAAGTATGATTTCATTTTTTGAAAACTCAACTTTGGTGTGGGCGGCCATAATAGCTTTATAGTCCTCTTTTTTAATACTTGGATAGTTATAAATACTTTCAAAAAAGGAATCTGTCATTATTTTTTTTGTTTAAAAATACAAAATATTGAGATTCTATAATTTTAAAATTGGAGTAGGAAAAATTCCTTTTTATTTATAGGTTTTAAAACTTAAAAATATCATATGAAGAAGCAACTACTTCCATTACTTCAATTTCTGGCAAGCCTTCTAAGCTACTTTCATCTCTTTGTTTCTGAAAAGACAAAAATGAAGGCACCTGAAGCATTTTTTTTTTGAATGTTCTCATTTTTGTAATGAGATAGGTGAACAAATGTTTTGCCGTCTCCACACACATAGGAACCGTAGCGGAATTCATTAGTGTCCATTTTTTGAAATCAGTCATAAACAAGTTAATGTTTTCTTGGTTCTTCTGAACAAAATCAGGTTTTACAGTGTACGTTACTTTTACGGTTATCATTTTGGTTGTTTTTATATTTTATAATGTAAACTATTTACTTCTAAATATTTTTTCCGCTGGATTTCACCATATTCTTCCATTGTCATTTGGTGTGGAACGAATTTTTCGGGTAAATTAACGATGGTTTTTATCCTGTCTATTCTAAAATTTCTATATTCATTTCTCAACCTGCACCAAGCTACTACAATCCAATCTTCTGAAAAACTATGGTAAATAGCAAAAGGTTCTATTTCTCTTAGAATTGGTTCTAAGTCAGATTCTTTTTTATAGGCTATTTTTAATACATTAAAATTTGTTAAAGCACGTTGTACTACAGAAAGAAAATTACTTGTTTTTTCATTTTGCCAATTCTTTCCTATAAATGTTCTATTCGCTAAAAAATCAGCTTTTGATTTTTCTTCACTTCTTAATACTGCTTTTACTTTATCTATGGCATTATTAAATTCGTTAATTAGAGATTCATCTTTGGTTTTCGCCATTATCTTTTACGCAAAAATGAGTGCACTTGCTTCAGTTTCTGTAAACATTACAGGTGGAATTTTACACCCGTCCATAAAGTATAACCTTTCCCCTCCACAGCCACAATAGGAACATTGGCTTGTTCTAAAGCGAGTAAATCTCTATAAACAGTTCTTTTGCTAATATTGAATTGCTCCGACAATTGTTCTACAGTCACATATAAATTGGACTGTAATTTTAAATGAATTGCCGTTAACCGTGAAAGTCTTGAAATATTATCTGTATATGCCATCACAATAGTATTTTAAATGTCTACTATAGAAATTTCATCTGTTAGAATTTCAATATTAAAACCTTGTTTTTGAACCAAATTAATAATAACATCATTGTCTAATATATCGTTAAAATTTTCGATTCTTAAAATATGATCACAATCTTCAAGATCAAAATCAATACAGTAATTAGGAAACCTATTTTTTATTTGTTTCTTTATTCTCCTAGCTTGTTTCTTTTTTAAGATATTAGTTTTATATACTTCTATCATTTTATAACAATTATAATTTTATACAACAAAGAAAACTAGGAATTGTGACAACCCTTTGACGGTCTTTTTTAATTTTTAAAAAACTAAACACAATGTGACAATAAATTGATTGTTGCTCCATTGGGATCTTTGACAAAAAATCGTTTTACACCCCAAGATTCGGTTGTTATTGGGTAAACTATTTCAATATCTTGTGTTTTTGCTCTTTCATACCATAGGTCAATATTCACCACTTCTATGGATAGAAAAATGGCTTTATTATCCAGTGGTTTGTTCCCCGTATTTTGAATAATTGTGATTTGGGCCTTTGGGTTTTCTTTGGATGCAAAAGTTAAAACCCATTCCATATCCATCACCAATTTCATATCTAAAAACTGAGTATAAAACTTTTTGCTTGCTTCCACATCATTGGAATAAATGTTAGGAACTATTCTTAGAATGGTTGTTTTCATTACACATCTTTATTTGTTATCTAATTCAATCGCTTGTAAAATATAATACTCAAGTATGTCATCTTTATAATCTTTAGGGTCACTCAATCTTAAATTTAATGATTTTTTTCCGATTCCTTCCAGTAGTTTATACTTGTCATCAAACTGTTTACCATCCGTAAATGAAAAGGTAATTCCTTTTAGGGTAGGGCTCACGGAGATGATAATTCTATTGTATCTATAAACTGGGACACCATAATATTTTTCGGTTCCTCCTCGCATTTCTTCTTTTAGTGTTGGAAATTTTGCTTTAATCAAGCTCCTAAACTTTGAAAAAATAGGTTGATGCTCTTCCTTAATTTTATCTTTTATGAATTGATTGATGGTATTCATATGAGCTAATTTTTGAAATTAGATTTTTGGAGATAATGAGCACAACTCCAAACCCAAATAGCACAAAATACGATAACGATTCTACCAAGCCAACCAATAGGAGTCTCTGGTGTTATCATACCGTTTGTTTCATTTAAATAAATACCCATAGCAGCAATTAAAGCAAACTCTAAACCCCAAAGAATTATAGTAAATACAAACATATTTTTTCTAAATGGTTTAAGCTTTTCCTGTTTTCTAAATTGATAAGTAATAAACACCGTAGCCAAAATCATAAAACCTAATAATCCTGCTGCTGCGTTATGAATTTGGCCACTCATAGTCATGTACTCGGGTAAAGTATCCACAGGATCAGTATTAAAAATGCCTGCTAAGAAATTACCAAGAGATGCTATTACTAACAACACTCCTCCAATTTTAGAACCTATTTTGGGTAAGTATTTAATTAGATATAAGCCTAAGGTTAAAAAACTTATACCAAGTAAAAAGAATACAATCTGCATCAACCAACCTGCATTTCCTAATGCATATTCGCTAATGGGTTGCCATATTGGATTTACTGATGTGTTTATGAAATGTAAAATGACTAATAGGACAACAAATCCGATAGCACTTATTTTTGTGACAGTTAACTTGTTCATTTAATTATAATTTTAAGGATGGTAGTTTATTCTCTTTTCCCTTTTATATAGGCATACATAGCCATTGCATGACCATGGCCTAACTGAAAGTCTTCTTTCAACCAATTGGTCACTTCGGTAGCCTTTACAACTAATTCTCCATTCCTGGTAAAGCTTTTTTGTTCTGCTAATGTTTGAAAATCTTCTGCTGTTTTACCTGTTTTTTCTTCTATGTTTTTGATGTATGTTTGGAATGACATAATTATAGTTTTTCTGTATTTGATTTGATTTTAGCCAAAGAAGCTTCAATATCCTTCCCAATGATTTTGTCCATATCCATAAAAAGTAGCGTAATGTTCATTGGCCAATCCATACCACTATGGTATTCCCATAATAGATTGGTTTTATTAGCACCAATTTCTTTTAGATAAAGTGAACCATTTGCTGTAAACGTATAAGGTTCTAAAAATCGAAGTTCAAAATCAATTCTTTTGTTTTCTACTAGATTTGTGGTTTCCCATTCTCCTTTACCTGTTTTTTTACTTTTACTGGAAAAATGAAGTGTAGCTCCTTTTTTACCATCTTCGCTTCCTTTTATTTCAATTTTCGTATTAAGGTCGTAACTCAACCATTGATTAAATAGTTTTTGATTTTTATGAAAACGTAGAAACTCATATATCTCTGAGTTACTATTATTTAAGGTGATTTCACGTTTAATGGTGTATTTTTTTGCTGTAAATATGGCAATAACACACAATACACTGATTATAGCAATTACAACAACTGCGATTTTTAATACTAACATTTTCATTTAATTTGATTGGTTTTGATTTATTTTGAAACAAAATTAAATGAACCTAAATCAATTAAATGGTGCAAAAGCGGGAATAAATGGTGTTTATCGGGTTGTGTAGTTTTTTCTGAATGTTAGTGGACTGGTTGAAGTATGCTTACGGAAGAAGTTACCAAAATTAGAAGTGTCAGAAAAGCCTAATTGATGCGCTATTTCAGCTATGCTTAAATTAGTGAATTGAATCAGTGATTTTGCCTCCTTTATAAGCCTGTCATTAATATGCGAAAGTGCTTTTTTATTAGTTTCAGTTTTAACGGTTTTAGATAAGTGACTAGCACTGATATTTAATAAGGTAGCATATTCTTTAACTGTTCGTTTTTCGAGGTAATGAACATTCACCAATTTTAAATATTGATTTGTAATGGAATGACTAGAATTTATTAATAGTTGTAATTCATTTTGAATCTTAGTAAATTCTTTTAGATTATAGAGTAAGGCAAGAAATTTATGTGTAGTAACTTTGGAAAAGACATCTATATTTTCATAAGATTTAAATACCTCTTCAAATACTGGTACTAATTCTTGATATTTTTTATTTTCTAGTTGAAATAAGTTGATGTTTAAAATATTAAAAAATGGGAATTCATTAAAAAAATCAAATTTTAAAAAATTAAAGTATTCCTGTTTAAAATAAATGAGATAACCTTCCGTATTTTTTTCTTTGTAAAAACTATAAATCAAGTTTGAACATTGAAAAGTGAGAAATGACTCTTTTATATGATCATCTTGATTGTTATAAATAACATTGGTTTTTCCTTTAGATGTTATTAAACCTATAAAAAAAAAATCTCTACGAAATGGAGCTTTGTAAATTTCATCTTTATGCTCTTCTAAACGCATACAATAAAACATAGGATTTTTAGTCCTATGATTGACAGGTATTGATTCTAGAAAATCATTAATAGAAGTATAAAAAGGAATACTTTTCTCTTTCATTAAATTTCTATTCTTATATAGTTAATGTTTGTTTTGAATTACAAAGAAAAGATATTTAGAAAAACAATCATAGTTATAAGTTGTTTGATAGTAGTTTATTATAATAAGTTAAATTATTTTTTTATGAGATTTTATATCAGTTAAACTGAATTTATCTCTCAAAACCTTCATATCCTCACTTACTTTTTTATCCAAAATTTTCGCATAATGTTGGGTAGTCCATAAATTTTTATGCCCCAACATTTTACTTACGCTTTCTATAGGAACACCATTTGTAAGTGTTACGGTGGTTGCAAAAGTGTGGCGTGCAATATGAAAAGTTAAATCTTTTTCAATTTCACAAACACCTGCAATTTCTTTAAGATAGGCATTCATTTTCTGATTACTCAAAATAGGAAGCAGTCTGTTTTCGTTTATACATTGCGGGTGCTGTGCATACTTGTCAATTATCATTTGTGTAACAGGGAGTATGGGAATTTTTGAAGCGGATTCTGTTTTTTGTCTGTGAGTAAATACCCATTTCTCTCCATCGATTCCAATGCTTATATGCAGTTTTGTTAAATTTTTGACATCAATGTATGCTAATCCTGTAAAGCAACTAAAAAGGAAGATATCACGAACTAGCGATAGTCTTTCTGTCTTAAAATCTTTATTCAACATGGTTTGGATTTCTTCTTCTGTTAAATATACACGCTCGACTTCTCTAACTTTTGCTTTATAATTGGCGAATGGATTTTTGTCTAGCCAATCATTGGCCAAACATATCTTTATGATTTTACCGAAATTCTTGATGTATTTAGCAGCTGTGTTATTATTGCAATTTCTAACACTTCTTAAATAAAATTCATAATCTGTTATGAAAGCATGATTGATTTTTGCAATATTTATATCCGATATTTGATATTTCCATTCTAAAAAAGCTATTGTGTGTTTTAAAGATGTTTTGTAACGCTCTAATGTTCCTGGAGCATATTCTTTTCCAACCAGTTCTTTAATTTTGTTATTATGATCTTTGAAGATTGGAATTAACATTCTTTGTTTATCATCAACACCTTGAAGTTTAGATTTTAAAACTGCAGAGGTTGCAGTTATTTTGTCTTTCAATATTGTGTGGTGTGTATCATAAACTTGCTGCTCTAACGTTTTATATCACAACTAAAGGTACTCATATCTCTCAAAATCTCCATGAGTACTGTCTTAGTATTTCTAAATGTAGGTAGTTTTACCACACACCCTTACGGGTTTCCGTATTCGTAGGGGCTACCCTACCCTTCTATGCGATTTTTAAAAAACTAACTCTTTCCTCTATTTTTTTCTCTTGGAGCTATAGTAATTGTCCCTACAACGGTTCTGGCGTACCAATGTACACGCTCTCAAATTCAATAAAACTATAGGCTATCTTCCCACGTTCGCAACGTATAGGCAGCATCCCAAAATTGAAATTCTAGGTGGCTAGACGTACAAAAAGCATCGGTCATCGCCTGTTGTTGGGCAGTGGTACACTTTGAAGCCAATCTATCTGCAATTTCAATCGCCTGTTTTACCAACACGTCAAAGTCGTCACCGGCATAGGTATCTATCCATTTTTTATACGGATTCGCTGCTGTGTTTTGGTTTTCATAAATAAACGTTCCTACTTCTCTATAAATCCAAAAGCAAGGGAGTACTGCGGCAACTGCTACCTCAACACTTGCTAACGTAGCCGTACTTTTTAGAGAATGCACATAGTGATGACAAGCAGGTTGCATGTTGCCTTTCCCCGTCAGGTTGAATTCTTTAAAATAGGATTCGTGAAGTGCGTTTTCTACAACAATTGCCCCTTCAGCAAATTTTATAAAAGCGAGCATATCTGTGACCTCTTGAATTCTACTTGCAATAATTGCCAAGCTTCTACCAAAGTGTTCTAGATAATGGGAATCTTGCGCCATATAGAACTGAAATTTTTCTACCGGCAAGGTTCCCTCCCTTAGTTCCGTAATAAAAGGCATTTTTACGATGGAGTTGTAAATGGGTTTTATGTGCTCCCATGCGTTTGTTGACCAATTCATTTTTTCATAAGTTTTACTGGGTTAAAAAAGTGATTCAAAGGGCCATTCCCTTTACCAATATGTATGTCTTTGCCCTGATAGATGGCTTCTTTTACATAGTTTTGCCCCAAGGTAACGGCTTCCAACATTGAGTTTCCTTGTGCCAAATAAGACGCAATCGCAGACGATAAGCTACACCCTGAACCGTGGGTATTCTTGGTTTCATATTTTTCAAAATGAAATTCATGCACCTCATCCTCTTCACTAAAAAACAAGGAAGTCAGTTGCGTTGTTTTCAAGTGGCCTCCTTTCAGCAATATGTTTTTGGCGCCTAGCTGTTTTATTTTATTTCCAGCCAGATACATTTCCTCAACGGTTTCAATTTTCATATCGGCCAAAATGCCTGCTTCGTCAAGATTGGGTGTGATGATATCTGCAATAGGAAAAAGAGTGTTCACGATACGCTGTATGGTTTCATTTTCAATTAATTTATGACCGCTTGTTGCTACCATCACGGGATCGAACACTATGGGCATTTTAGGGTAGTTACGCAAGGTTTCGACGATGGTCGTCACCAATTCGCTGGTATGCACCATTCCTATTTTTAGTGCATCTGGAAAAATATCTTCCAGTACTGCCTCTATTTGCTCTTTTACAGCTTGGTAAGGAACAGGGTAAATTGACCGTACGCCCACCGTGTTTTGAACTGGCAATGCTGTGAGTACCGAAGTGGCATAACACCCCAAAGCTGACATCGTTTTAATATCTGCTTGAATTCCGGCACCACCGCTAGGATCGAAACCTGCAATGGTCAACGTTGTGATGTACTGCTTTTTTTTCATAGTGCTTTTTCAATTTGATTTCTCAGTGTAAATGCAGCCATCGCAGGGTCTTTTGCCGCGCAGATGGCCGAAACAACAGCAATGCAATCGGCTCCCGCTTTTACAACCTCAAATACATTGTCCGAATTCATATTTCCAATTGCTATTAATGGTTTATTGGTTTCTCTTCGGATTTGTGAAACCCCTTCCAGTCCCCATTCGGTGATGGTATCTATTTTGGTTGGCGTTTTAAATACCGGACTAACTGCCAAACAATCGGAAGCTGCTACCTCCTTGCTTTTCATTTGTGCTAGATATTCGATGGAATAGCCTATCGATTTGCAGTCCTTCCACACAGCCCGAATCTGAGAAGGTGTCACATCATTATTCCCTACATGAATTCCGTAGGCTCCTACGTGTTGTGCTACTTCCAGATTGTCGTTTATAATTAAGGGAGTGTCCGTTTTAACAAGCACCTCTTGTAATCGAAAAGCTATTTCACGAAACTTGGAATTTGAGGCCTTTTTCTCTCTCAGTTGCACGATATCGACTCCTCCTAAAATTGCCTGTTCTGCAACTTGTAAAAAATCACGCCCAGCGCAACCTTCTTCAGAAATTACGAGGTACAGTTTGTATGGAAATACTTCTTTCACGATACTCGTTCTATGTTACAATGCTGTGTAAATTCCGCTTCCGTAATGTTATAAAGTTTATCCAGCAGTAAAACTTGTAAGCTTCCGGGACCTTTTGCTTCTTTTGCTGCAATTTCTCCTGCGATTGCCATTAAAGCTGTTGCGGCGAGTACGGCTTCTGTTTTGTCTTCAATTACAGCTATAAATGCTCCAATAATCGCAGTAGCCGAACACCCTAATCCTGTAACTTTAGTCATTAGCGGACTCCCATTTTTTACCTGTATTTGCCGTTCTCCTGAAACCACAATATCTGTTTCACCAGAAATACAAATCACCGCCCCAAATGTTTCATTAAGAACCTTTGCAGCTTCGATAGCCTCCGAACTGTGAGCCGTACTATCGACTCCTTTTGTTTTCGTTTTATTGAATTTGGCAAGTGCTAAGATTTCAGATGCGTTTGCTCTGATGACCGTGGGTTTCAAATCCACTAATTTTGACAAGGTACTGTCTCTAAAATGGGTGGCTCCAGCGCCCACTGGATCTAAAATAAAGGGTTTGCTTGCCTGGTTTGCTTTCTTTGCAGCCTTACACATAGCTTCCACCCAATATTCGTCGAGCGTCCCTATGTTGATGACTAACGAAGCACACAAGCTGGTCATTTCGTCAATTTCAGCATGAGCGTGCGCCATAATAGGCGATGCTCCTACCGCCAGTAATGCATTGGCGGTGTTATTCATCACTACAAAATTTGTGATATTATGAACTAAGGGTGATTTTTTTCGAACGAGAAGGATGTTTTTCCAAAGAGATGCTACCATAGATGTATTTTTTAAAATTATAAATACGGCTGAAGGCTTCTCTAGAATGAGAAAGATACTATAAAAGGAAGAAATGTTCTTCAAACTTTTCCCTACGCCAGTGTGAACTGGATCAGGTTCAAAGGGACTGTCTCAATTCTTTACAGAATACCCCTAAAGCCACATCAAAAATAGTCAAAAAATGGTGTTTATTTTACTTTAATTTAGAATTCTGAACACGAAGCTTCAAATGTAGTGTTTAAAGTAAGTCTGTTATAAACTATATCTTATTCATAATTAATACGATCGCGTATGGTACCGTCTTGCCTGTGGATAATGACATCGGCTTTGTGTTTTCTAGCGAGTTGTTTGGCTTTTTTAATGGCAGTATCTTGGCGCCTGTGTTTAGATGTGATTCGTTTATTGCCTTCGCGTCGTACTGCCCAATCGTCTTCGTAGGGCACCACATGTTGATGCCACGTTCTTTTGCGTTTGTTCATGCTTTTTAAGAGCACTTCAATTATTTCACGGAAGGCTGTAAACCATGAATTCTTGGTCGTTTTGGGCATGTATGGTTTGTTTTTTTATTGAATTAGCTCTTTTTTTTTCTGAAAAATAGAACTCGCCTATAAAGTAACAACTTTCAAACGTACGTCACAAATAACTACTCGTAAAGAGAGGTGATAAATCATGAAGCTAGACATAAAACTTTTCTCTATTTTGAAATAGTTTCGTAGTTTTAGTACTTCTTCTCCCCGCAAAGACCCACCTCATCCTATGAGTATCATTGCGAGATTGCATGTTGATGATAAGCAATTCAACATTCTTAACTACCAATTAGCTTTTAAACGACCTTATGATTTTTTAGGAAAACCTTCCTCTAAAACCATTGGAGGCCTTTTTGAAATCACTCTAGAAAGCACCAAAGACGAACTCTTCTCTGAATGGGCCATACAGCCAAACATGATGAAGCAAGCGAAAATTGTACAGTCTTCTGTTCGCATGGACGGAAAAAGTAGAACCTTCGACCTTATTGATGTACACTGCTTGAAAAATAAAGTGAGTTTTAATTCGGTTAACAATCGACCAATGACCAATCGTATTATTTTGTCTCCTGCGATTCTGAAACTAGACGGATTAGTACTATTTGAAAAATTCTGGAAGGTTACCGATCTGAATACTCAAAATAGCATGCCCCCTATACCGTACCATAAAGCCGAACTGATTTCTTATTTCATTACCGATGAAAATGGCAACGAATTGAAAGAATATGAAACAGGAGCTAAAATACAGTTGCATATTGAAACCAAAAATGCAGTTGGGAAAAACATCAGTATATCCATCAAAGACAAGACTCACGACTTTCTACACAACGGACAACGGTTAGAGAACGACACACTTTCAGCATATACCATTACAACAGATTTGGAGAAACTAGAACTCGACATCATCGCGCAACAAAACTAAGGCATGGGAAGAAACACATTTACAGTTAACCTAGAAGGAGAAGTCAAGTCGGTGAGCATTACCATCGCCAAACCGGAGTTTATTGAAGGTTGGTGGACAAGCGACAAGGAAGGAAAAACACTTTTGCAAAAATCGAAACTTGGCGAAACCGTTTATTTTCATGTGGAAGTAAAAGGAATTGCTGTCGGCCAAGAATTAGAACTAAATCTTGCGGAGTTTGATTATAATGGGAGTGGCGGTTTTATTTTTAGTGACATCATAGATCCTGATGATCGTAAATTCCCCGATGATGCGGTCCTAAAAAAAACTTCTATTGAACAAAAAGGAAACAAGCGCATTGCCACGGTTGCGCTTTTTCTAAATGAAAAATGGCAGGGTATTATCAAGGACGATCACGATGTTTGGTTTTCGTTAGACGAAGCGATTGAGCTTTACTGGGAAGTGGTTTATGGTTCCTTGAAAAAATCACTTCCGAATAAGAAAGAAGACTATTTAAAAGTACGGCAATCTGACAGAACGCTTTACTTTAAACCCCCTGCTCTCGGACACAACCTCCCAGAATTACTTAGCAAGGATGGAAGTCCGTTACTCCTCATGAAATTTATAATGGGAAAAGTCAAAGGGAAAATCACATCCAAAGCAATAGATTTTGCCAAGAAAAAGATGGAACTCAAAATAAGCGACATAGCACTCACAAAACTCCAAAGAGGGAGCTTGGTTACAAATACGGGGCGAGTGCAAACCAATATAAATGCAGAAATTTTTAAAACTGACACCTATACCAATGACGGAGTCTTTATGGAAGAATTAAAGAAAAGAAAAAACTGGGGGAATGCTACAGAAACCACCAAAGGGATTAGTCAGTACGATTATTTTACTCAATCTGGAAAGCGAGTTCGCGTATTGGGTTTTTTAAAAAATTTTGATACAGGCTTAGATTTTTTTGATTTGCTGAAGTTTGGAATGGAAGACGAACTAGATACAAATTCACCTCTTGGATCTCTCGGAATGGGAGGTCTTGGCACACTTGGAAGCACTTTTGCGTTGGTTAATTCTGTAGCGGGTCTTTTGGTAAAACAAATGAAGCAAGAAGATGACATTTTTATGGAAGAAGTGGTTCAGCAAGAATTGCAAGTCGCTAAGACAAAAGGTATTGAGGGAATTCGTAAATTTGTTAGCGACTGGGGGCATAATGAGGAGTATGCATTTAGACTTGAAAAGTTCTCAACAGGAGTTACTAATGAAATTCTTAAAGGAACTTATATTACTTTAAGAGAGGCAAGACAAGCCTCACATAATCAAACAAAAAATGACACAAAATTTATAAACATTCTCTATAGAATTTCATACAGTCAATCAAAGGAAAAGTATATAGAAGTTCTCGAAACCATATTTTATGATGAGTATTTATCTTAAATTTCAAATAATTGCTTTTGTACTACTTAGTACTACAAGCTGTACTAAACAAAAAGAAATTGTAGTAACAGAACTACAATCCGAACTACCTATTTACTTTGATTATGATGGTGAAAAAGAAGTTCTGTGGCGTTTAAATGTTCCTCAAAAAATACAAATAGAGAACACAAAATCTTATGATATTTTTTTAGAAAGCGTCCAGCAAATTAGAGACCTATCGAGTGCTAGAGTATTTGAATTGAAAAATGGTAAATTACACGATACACACTTTAAGAAAAATCTCATAAAAAAAGGAGATTTAAAAACATTTATCATAACTTCTAATCACCACATAACAAATAAGTCTTTAGTTTATCAAGAGTCGCTAAAAGAACTATTTATCAATAAAAAAGGGGAAATAATCAACGATTCTATTCCAGTTGAATACATAAATAACTTAAAACCCAACCAACGAAACCTGATAAAAGCCATTATAGCAAAAGATAGTTTAGAAATTCATTTTTTAAAAGACAAATCTAGTCCTGGTTTTGAAAAACCCGTTAAAATCCCAGTAGCTAGGTAAACAAGAATACAAACCTCCTAAATACCGTTAACTGTTGCTCACCATAATAGCATCCCTTTTTTTACTAGGCTTTCTCACACTACTCAATTACTTTAATTTAGAGGATAAGAATCGTATTGACCATGATATCCTCCAGGAATTAAAAAAAGAGTGTGATTCTTTCACTCTAGATGTATCCACCATCGCTATTAAGCATCGTAGCTGGAAAAAGGAGATCATGGTAGACATGTACGGAAATAAAATAAATCCTAATGCGGTGAGAAAGGATGGATTTTTTGAGTTTAAAAAAGTAAATGAATACAAAAGTGATCTTACAATACCGATTTCATACAAAGGGGAAACCATTGAATTTTTAACAACTCTATATGTTGATGGAGATTGGCTAGGCATCAAATTTTATCAACAGAAAGAAACAACCTTTTACATCAACAAAAAGAACATAGAAAATAGTTACATTGATTTTCGATTTTTAGAAAACCCTAAAATTGATTACACGCCAGTTCACACCGCAGATTTTTATAAAGATTGGTAGTATGTAAGTTTAAACTATTGACCTATTAAAAAATTGAGTTCCTAATAAACTTTCTTTTTTATTAAAAAACTCCCTTTCTATTTTTATACCTTTGCACCTCAAATTAATCTAAAAAACACACAAAATGGGCGTAGGCGGTTTAGTTATCGGAGCAATTGTTACTTGTCTTATTATAGGAATTATTGTTGAAATTAAGGAGAGAACTTAAGTTACCTTCCTTACATTTTAAAAGAAATAGAAAACCATTATTTTTTGAGTACTCAAAAAATAATGGTTTCGTATCTAATATGATGAACGCCTGAAGAAACGCTATGCACTCTTAAAATTAGAGCTTGCACCTGTTGAGCTTTTCTGACTGTAAAACGCTAATAAGCTTCTATAAAATCGCTCTTGCTTCTCCCCTTCTTCCAAACATCCTTTTAAAGTGTCTTCCAAATTCGTGTAATTCACTTTTGCTGAAACAGCCTCATCGATACCGTATAATTTAAAATCAACTTTTCTAGTAGGCTTTGAATTCCACAAAGAAATAAGCTTTTTATCGTAATCTATGGTTACTGCAATCGCATTAAAGAAAAACTTTAATAACGATTTGTGTAAACTATAATAAGTATCTCCAGAATTTTCTATATCGCAGCTTACTTCTATAAGCTCCCGCATTTTTTGATTCACTAATTTATTTGAATTTTCCATAACTCGACTTTCTATGGAATAAAATTAGGTATTATCAGACGAAAAAAAAGGAGTTAGATTGAAGTTTAGCTTCAATTTAACTCCCTGAATAAGGCTATGTTAAAGAATTTAAGGACTGAGAAACTTATTTTTCAGTTTCCATGCCTTTATCCTCCCAATTGGTAATCCCTCCTTGAAGGTCATATACTTTTGTGAAGCCTAAATCAGTTAAAATTTTTGCTGCTTTTGCACTTCTTCCACCTCGTTTACAATACAAGTAAACAGGCTTGTTTTTATCTAAGGTTTTTACTTTTTCTTGAAAATCGGACGTTGTCACACAAATATTCTGTGCGTCTTTTAAATGACTCACACCATATTCTTCTTGCGTTCTAACATCTACCAATTGTGCACTAGAATCATTACTGTTATAAACAGCATCATACACCTCTTGTGGCGTTACAACCTTCATTACAGAGGAAGTTTCTTTGTTTTTACACCCCAAAAAGGTTAAAGACACCCCTACTAAAACTAAAAAGAATATTTTTTTCATACGTGTTTTAATTAAACTGTTGTTTCACCTTCCCATTCCATAAATCCACCCATAAGGTTATAGGTGTTTTTAAAACCTAATGAATTTAGAATAGCACAAGCTTGTCCGCTTCTGCCTCCAGAACGACAATATACATAGTAATTTTTAGAAGCATCCATCTTTTTTGCTGCATCCATAAACGGACCTGCATTAAATATATCCATATGGATTCTATTAGGAATACTTCCTTCGCTCACTTCTGCTTCAGTACGAACATCCAAAATTACCGCGTTATCATCGTTTGCTAATTGTTCGCTCCATTGTGTCTGTGTCAAATCTGCCATTGTTGCTAGTATTTATAAATTTTCAGTAAAAATAAGAATTCAGTTTCTTCTTAGACATAAAAAAACCGAAAACGTTACAACGATTTCGGTTTTTATATACAGTATGAGAAATAGTTAAACCTTCACAGAACAACCAATTGCTTTGGTTTCTTTTACAGTTACTTCTTTTCCTGCTAACAATTCTTCAATTGCATTTGCTAAAAATTGCTCTTTTACTCCAGCTGCGTCACGTACGTTATCATCAATTGCACCAATGTATTTTACAATATTTTTGCCGTTTTCTTTCTGTAACAAATATACGTGTGGTGTTTTTGTTGCTCCATAAGCAGCATAAATTTTATCTTTTGCATCGTATAAATACGGGAAGTTAAATTCTTTCTCTTCTGCTTTCTCTTGCATTAATTCATAGGTATCGTCTGGTTGTACTTTAGGATCGTTCGGGTTAATTGCAATTACAGGATATCCTTTGCTATTATATTTTTCATCCAATGCGATAATTCGATCCTCACTCGCAACTGCAAACGGACAAGTATTACAGGTAAAAATTACGATAAATCCTTTTGCATCTTTATAATCTGCTAAAGAAACCATGCTACCATCCACATCTTTTAATTTAAAATCGGTAGCTTCATCTCCAATCGTATACCCATTTGATATTGGTGCTGTTTCTGAATTTTTAAAACTACTAAACACAACCGTTCCAACGATTGCTACTAGTACTACTAAATAAGCGGCTCTTTTTTTCATGATTTATTTTTTATAAAATTGATTTAACTTCGGTTTCAAGGGTTTCAAAACTAAATGATTGTTCGTAAAATTTTCGTTCGTTATTTTTATAAATTAAGGTTGCCGGAATCGCACCACTCCATGTTTCAGAAACTTTCGGAATCCAACGATTTGCATTTGTATCGTCTAACAATACCACTTCCGATTGGATGTTATTTTTTTCTATAAAAGGAATGACTTGCGATGTTAACTTTTCAGGAAAATCAAGGCTTACCAAAATCACCTTCACTTTTTGATCGGCATAGGTTTCATTCAATTGTTCAAAAGCAGGCAATTCTTCAATACAAGGTTTACACCAAGTGGCCCAAAAATTAACCACATAAGTTGTGTCATCCTTACGGTTGAGTAAAGGCTCCAATTCGTCAAAATTATAACTCGGTATTTTTTCTTCGGAAGGATTTACAGTTTCATCAACGTGTATTGCTTCAGAAGAAACCTCTTTCTTTCCTTCATGACAGGATTGAAGCACCACCAAGACCATTAATAAGAATATGTTTTTCATGCACTAAAAATATTCATTGAAAATCTATTTCAGAAACCCTTTAACAATAGATTATGAGCATCCCATCAAAAATCAAATTAAAATTATGTTAAAATAAATTTTCAGAAGTAAAAAGCAGTACATTTGTATCTACAACTATTGTAGCAACAACTATGAAGATTGAAGAAGTTATAAAATCTAAAAACAAAATGTCCATCACCACCAAAACGGTGATTAATTTAATGTACACCTCTCGTATTATTGAAGAAGCAGTAGTTTCTGCATTGAAACCTTACGACTTAACACCACAACAGTTTAATGTACTTCGTATTTTAAGAGGTCAGAAAGGAAGTCCCGCAAACCTATCAACCCTTCAAGAAAGAATGGTAGATAAAAACAGTAACACCACACGCTTGGTAGATAAACTGATAAAAAAAGGGTGGGTAAACCGAAACACCTGCAAATTAAATAGACGGAAGGTTGAAATTTTTATCACAAAAGAGGGACTACTACTATTAGAAACGCTTGACCCTATTACGGAACAAGCAAATGAAAAGGCATTAAACAATCTTTCTCAACAACAATTAGAAGATTTTAATCATTTATTAGACACATTACGAGATTCTTAAAACAATAACTATTAATACAAATAAAAATGAAAACAACAATTAAAACACTATTAGTACTCGCAGTCGTATTTGGAACTGCCGCATTTACAACTTCAACAATCGAAAGAAAAGAAGTTAAAGAAGGAACAATCACTTGGAAAGGAAAGAAAATTTTAGGATCACACACTGGAACTATCGACCTTAAAAGTGGATACCTAGAGATGGATGGTGATGCTTTAACCGGTGGTGAGTTTATTGTAGATATGACAACTATTGTTTGTACAGACTTAGAAGGTGATACGAAAGGAAAATTGGAAGGTCACTTAAAAAGTGATGATTTTTTTGGTGTTGAAAACCATCCTATTGCAACATTAACGATTAAAAAAGCAACTAAATCTGGAAACACTTATGCCGTAACTGGTGACCTAATGATTAAAGGGGTTACAGAATCTATTGATTTTGATTTAGAAATGGGTGATAGTGGCGCTAGCACTTCAGTAAAAGTTGACCGTACGAAATACGGAATCAAATACGGATCTGGCGATTTCTTTGATAGCTTAGGAGACAATGCGATCTCTAATAAATTTGAATTAGACGTAGTTCTAAAATTTTAAGGAACTTTAATTTGTCATTCTAAATTTCATTTATATCTTTGAAGTTCAATATATGAATACAATAACAGTAAATACTTGGTGGTGGAAAAACTTACGTCAAAAGTCGTGAGCTAAGCACTATTAGTATACTCTATATACAAAGGCTTGTCTAACACGACAAGCCTTTTTTTTTGTTTAAAAAACAACCATTTAGCATCAGCATACATTACTATAAAAATGAAAAACAAATCGAAATATCACCTTACTAGCTATTCCAAAAAGCTATTGGCAGACACCTTAACACCTGTTTCGGTATACCTGAGACTGCGCGATAAATTCCCAAACAGTCTATTGCTAGAAAGTAGCGATTATCATGCAAACGATAATAGCTTCAGTTATATTTGTTGCAATCCCATCGCCTTTATTAAAATTGAAAATGAAGTAATAACTCAGCAATTCCCTGATGGAACATCTTCAGAAACAACAATTACTTCGGAAACAAATGTACCCTTGGTTTTGGAAGCATTTGCGAGCTCTTTTTCTTCGGAAGACAACGCGTTTAAGTTTATAAACAACGGTCTCTTTGGATATATGGCGTACGATTCTGTTCGCTATTTTGAAAGTGTCGCTATCGATAAAAGCAAATCAAAATTGGGAATGCCCGATATGTATTATGCCGTGTATCAAAATGTAATTGCTATCAATCATTTTAACAATGAAGCTTATCTGTTTGCACACTGTTTCAATACTGAAAATAACATTCCGAAGTTAGAACAACTTTTAAGGTCAAAGAATTTTGCTGAATATCCTTTTTTGCGAAAAGGCGAACCCACTACAAATTTAGACGACGAAGGTTTTAAAAAATTGGTACGTAAATGCAAAGAGCACTGCCAACGAGGTGATGTGTTTCAAATTGTACCGAGCAAACGATTTACACAAGAATTTACAGGCGATGAGTTTAATGTATACCGCGCCTTACGAAGTGTAAACCCTTCCCCCTATCTTTTCTTTTTCGACTACGGAAAATTCAAAATATTCGGAAGCTCTCCTGAAGCCCAACTAGTGGTGAGTGGAGATCGCGCCGAAATTCATCCCATCGCCGGAACCTTCAAACGTACCGGAAATGACGAACAAGATGCCGAACTTTCGAAACAACTTTCCGCAGATAAAAAAGAGAATAGCGAACACGTCATGCTAGTCGATTTGGCAAGAAACGATTTAAGCAGACATGGAAGCAATGTAAAAGTAGAAACCTACCGAGAAGTACAATTTTTCTCGCATGTGATTCACTTGGTTAGTAAAGTGACAGCCACCAAAAACCCAGGAACGCCAACCATGCAAATTGTAGCCGACACATTCCCTGCAGGAACATTAAGTGGCGCACCGAAACACAACGCCATGAAATTACTGGAAGAATACGAAAACATAAACCGAGAATTTTATGGAGGTGCTATTGGTTTTATGGACTTTAAAGGAAATTACAACCACGCCATTATCATCCGTTCTTTTGTAAGTAAAGATCATAAACTAAACTACCAAGCAGGCGCGGGTGTCGTTTCAAGTAGTGACGAAGAAAAAGAATTACAAGAAGTATATAACAAATTAGGAGCCTTAACAAAAGCACTACAACTTGCTGAAACCCTATAAATATGAAAGTATTAGTAATAGATAATTACGACAGTTTTGTGTACAATTTAGTGCATTATTTGGAAGAACTAGACTGTGAAGTAACCGTACTTAGAAACGATCGTTTCGACTTGGAAGAAGTTGCTCACTATGATAAAATTTTACTTTCTCCAGGTCCTGGAATTCCAGACGAAGCAGGATTATTGAAAGACGTTATCAAACAATATGCAACCTCTAAAAGTATTTTAGGAGTGTGCCTAGGACAACAAGCCATTGGTGAAGTTTTTGGAGGTACTCTCGAAAATCTTAGTGAAGTTTTTCACGGCGTTGCAACCAAAGCAACCCTTTTAGTAAACGATGAACCGCTTTTTAAAGGTCTAGAAAACGAAATTGAAATCGGTCGCTACCATTCGTGGGTAGTTTCTAATACCAACTTTCCAGAAACGTTAGAAGTCACTTCAAGAGACGAAAACGGTCAAATTATGTCGCTTCGTCATCGCTTCTACGATGTGCGTGGGGTTCAATTTCACCCAGAAAGTGTACTTACACCAAAAGGGAAACAAATTATTAAAAACTGGGTGACTTCGGAAAGTAAAGTCCCAACGTTTTAAAAAGAAGCTATGAAACACATTTTAAACACACTTATAAATCACGAACCACTTACCAAAGAGGAAGCTAGAGGCGTCTTGGTTTCTATTTCTGAAGGAAAATACAACACCAGTCAGATCGCTTCTTTTCTTACCGTTTATATGATGCGCAGCGTGACCCTTAACGAATTGGAAGGGTTTCGCGATGCCTTATTAGACCTTTGTCTTGCGGTCGATTTATCCGACTATAATACCATCGATTTATGTGGTACAGGGGGCGACGGAAAGGATACGTTTAACATTTCCACCTTAGCTTCTTTCGTAACTGCCGGCGCAGGTGTTCAAGTCACAAAACATGGAAACTACGGTGTTTCATCTGTAAGTGGAAGTAGTAATGTGATGGAGTATTTAGGGATAAAATTTAGTAACGACATCGATTTTTTGAAACAGTCGTTAGATACGGCCGGAATTTGCGTGTTACACGCCCCTTTATTTCATCCTGCAATGAAAAACGTAGCTCCCATTCGGAAGGAATTGGGAACCAAAACATTTTTCAATATGTTGGGACCAATGGTAAACCCTGCCTTTCCTAAAAATCAACTGGTTGGTGTGTTCGATTTGGAACTAGCACGTATGTATGGATATCTATATCAGAACAGCTCTAAAAATTATGCGGTGCTACACGCGATGGATGGTTATGACGAAATTTCATTAACGGGACCCACTAAAGTAATTACAAATGCTTCGGAAACAGTAGTACATCCATCAGATTTTGGAGTACCAAAAATAAAGCAGAGCGATATTTATGGAGGAACTTCTGTTGCAGAATCGGCTCAAATTTTTATCAATGTTTTGAATGGCAGCGGAACAGAAGCACAAAACAATGTGGTTTGTGCCAATGCGGCTATGGCAATTTCAGTCGTAGAAAAATGCACTCTTGAAACTGCTTTCGAAAAGGCAAAAGATTCATTATTCTCAGGGAAGGCTTTAAAATCGTTAGTTGCCTTACAATCATTAAGCATTCAGTAATATGAATATATTAGATCAAATAACAGCGCAGAAAACCAAAGAGGTTTCAGCAAAAAAAGAAGCCTTCCCCATCAAAAGTTTAGAGCTATCTACCCTTTTTGAACGTGAAACAGTTTCATTAGCCACAGCGTTACGCACTGCTCCCATCGGAATTATCGCAGAGCACAAACGACGTTCGCCGAGCAAATCGGTAATCAATGATAAAGTGCTAGTGCAAGATGTGGCTGTTGGATACGAAAAAGCAGGTGTTAGCGGAATGTCCGTTTTAACAGACACTCCCTTTTTTGGCGGTTCTTTAGACGATTTATTGGTGGCTCGAAAAGCAACTTCATTTCCAATTCTTCGGAAGGAATTTATCATAGATCCATATCAAATCTACGAAGCAAAAGCCTATGGTGCCGATGCCATTTTATTAATCGCAGCAATTTTAGACGCTCACGAAATAAAACTATTCTCGAGCATTGCAAAAAATCTGCAATTAGATGTGTTGCTAGAAGTCCATAATCAAGAGGAACTTGAAAAATCGTTGTTTCCTACCATCGATATGATTGGTGTGAACAATCGGAATTTAAAAACATTTGAAGTCTCTTTAGAAACAAGCAAAAGCTTATCCAAATTGATCCCTTCGGAATTTGTAAAGGTTTCTGAAAGTGGTATTAGCTCAATTGAAAACATAAAAGCATTGAAAGAATACGGTTTTCAGGGATTCTTAATCGGTGAAAATTTTATGAAAACAGAAAACCCTGGAGCGAGTGCGCTTCAATTTATGAAACAATTGTAATGAGTTCGTTAAAACTGAAAATCTGCGGAATAAAACACAATGTCGCTGAAGTAGCAAACCTTCAGCCAGACTACTTGGGTTTCATATTTTATGAGGGGAGTCCGAGAAACTTTACTGCGCAACTTCCCGAACTTTCTTCAAAACTAAAAAAAGTAGGGGTCTTTGTAAACGCTTCCGAAGCATTCATTTCAGAAAAAATAAAAACATACCAATTGGATGTTATTCAATTACACGGAGAAGAAACACCCGAGTTTTGCAAAACAATTAAAGCAGAAAACAACGTCCAAGTCTGGAAAGTCTTTAGCGTTAAAGATGCCTTTGATTTTTCAATCCTAACAGCGTACGAACCGTACGCAGACAAATTCCTCTTCGACACCAAAGGCAAAGAAAAAGGTGGCAACGGTTACACTTTCGATTGGACTATTCTAAAAGACTACCCTTCGAAAATACCCTTCATTTTAAGTGGAGGTATTGGTTTAGAGCAACTAGACGCACTAAAAGAAATACAAAAAACAGAACTTCCTATCTACGCAATAGATGTAAATAGCAAGTTCGAAAGCCAACCTGGTTTAAAAAATATACACGATCTAAAAAAGTTTAAAAATGAGTTATAACGCAGACGAAATGGGCTACTACGGAGAATTTGGAGGCGCCTATATTCCAGAAATGCTCTATCCAAATGTAGAAGAATTACGCGCAAACTACCTTGCCGTAATGCAAGAAGAATCGTTTCAAGAAGAGTTTCAGCAATTGCTTAAAGAATATGTAGGACGTCCTACTCCTTTGTATTTTGCGAAACGACTTTCAGAAAAATACAATACAAAGATTTATCTAAAACGAGAAGATTTATGTCATACAGGTGCACATAAAGTAAACAATACCATTGGTCAAATATTAATGGCAAAACGCCTCAATAAAACCCGAATTATTGCTGAAACTGGCGCAGGACAGCACGGTGTTGCTACAGCCACCGTTTGTGCTTTAATGGGCTTAGAATGCATTGTGTACATGGGCGAAATCGACATTGAACGACAAGCACCAAATGTGGCGCGTATGAAAATGTTGGGCGCTACTGTAGTTCCTGCTATGAGCGGGAGCAAAACGCTTAAAGATGCAACCAACGAAGCCATTCGCGATTGGATTTCGAATCCTGTAGACACGCATTACATTATTGGAAGTGTGGTGGGACCTCATCCCTATCCAGATATGGTGGCACGTTTTCAAAGTGTGATTTCCAAAGAAATTAAAACCCAACTCACCGAAAAAGAGGGACGTTCAAATCCAGATTATGTCATTGCCTGCGTGGGCGGGGGAAGTAATGCTGCAGGTGCTTTTTACGAGTATTTAGACATCCCAGAAGTGAGCCTTATCGCAGTTGAAGCTGCTGGTAAAGGAGTTCACAGCGGTGAGAGCGCGGCAACTTCGGTATTGGGAAAAGTAGGTGTTATTCACGGTAGTAAAACGTTGTTAATGCAAACCCCCGACGGGCAGATTACCGAACCGTATTCTATCTCGGCAGGTTTAGATTATCCGGGCGTTGGCCCTATGCATGCACATTTATTTGCTTCAGGCCGTGCCGAATTTTTATCGGTTACCGATGATGAAGCCATGCTAGCGGGGCTCGATTTATGCAAGTTGGAAGGGATTATTCCTGCCATCGAGTCGAGTCATGCACTCGCTATTTTTAACGATAAAAAGTTTAAACCAGACGATATTGTAGTAGTCAATTTAAGTGGTCGTGGCGATAAAGATTTAAACACATACATTACATATTTTAATTTATAAGGAATGGGCATTTCCCTCCGTCGCTCTCTGAGCTTTGGAGGGTCGGGCTTTCACTACTCGCTTCCCCCATAGCGCTGCTATGGAGAAGAGCTCAAACACACCGTTCAACTTGCCTGCCAGAAAAGGCAGGTCCCTAATGCAAAAAGATGATGAATAGAATTCAACAAAGAATACAAGACGATAAAAAAATCCTTTCCATTTACTTTACGGCAGGATATCCACAACTAAACGATACTGTTTCTATTATAGAAGAATTAGAAAAAAATGGTGTCGATTTAATAGAAATCGGATTGCCATTTAGCGATCCACTTGCCGATGGTCCAACCATACAAGCAAGTTCGACACAGGCGCTACACAATGGAATGACCACACAACTTCTTTTCGAACAGCTTAAAGACATTCGGAAAACAGTTTCCATTCCGTTAATCATCATGGGGTATTTTAATCCCGTACTTCAATACGGTGTAGATGCGTTTTGTAAAAAATGCAAAGAGGTTGGTATCGACGGACTCATACTTCCGGACCTTCCTTTAGCTGAATATGAAGCACACTACAAAGAAACATTTGAGAAATATGATTTGTACAACATCTTTTTAATTACACCACAAACCACTGAAGCACGCATTCAACAAATAGACAAGGCTTCTAAAGGGTTTATTTACATGGTTAGTAGTGCAGGAACCACAGGCGCCAAAACAACCTTTGAAAACACCCAAGAAACATATTTCAATAAGATAGATGCTTTAGCCTTAAAGAATCCTCAAATTGTCGGATTTGGAATTAGTAATGCAACTACCTTCAATCAAGCAACAAAGAAAGCAAAAGGAGCTATTATTGGAAGTGCCTTTATTAAAATGCTCACTGAAAAAGGAATTGTTGGAATTTCAGAATTTGTAAAGAGTATTCGTTCATTTTAACCCTTCTTTATAATTCCCTTAATAGTTTTTGTGATTTTGATTTTGTAAGTTGAAATAAACCAAAAAACTAAAATTATGGGAAAAGGAGATAAAAAAACAAAACGAGGAAAAATTATTTTAGGGACATTCGGAAAGCTACGTCCAAGACGAAAAAAATTTAATATTAGACCTAAGACAATAAAAGATTCTCAAATAAAACAATAGTATTTTAACTAGTAGTATAAATTAAAAAGCCCCTTCACAATGTGTGAAGGGGCTTTCCTTTTTTTGGTTGGTTGTTTAACCAGTAAAGATTACTCTTTAATCAAACGTTTTACAGTGCTTGATTGGTCACTAATTATTTGAACAACATATACTCCAGACGCTAACGCAGAAATATCGATCACCTTCTCACCTTGCATATTGCTAAGGTTTACTTGGTTCACCATTTTTCCGTTTAAGTCGTATATCGTAGCTTTTTCAAGTTGGATATTAGAGTTATTAGAAATTGTTACTTGCTCTTGAGCTGGGTTAGGATACATTGCGATAGCGATATCTAATGTATTATCTTCAACTCCAAGTACACTTTCAACAGTAAGTGTAAATGTACAAGAACCAACATTACCATATTCATCTTCAGCAGAAATAGTTACTGGATATACACCATCAGGTAATAACGTTCCAGCAGCAGGATCTTGAGAGAAAATAGTTACAGGATCTGTACAGTTATCTTCAGCAGTAGCCTCTCCAGTTGCGAAGTAATCTGGCACTTCATAGAATAAGTTTCCAGCTCCAGGATCTTGAGTTTGATCTGCAGGACAAGTTACAACTGGTCCTAAAGCATCAACAACAGTTACAGTAGAAGTACAAGATGCTATGTTACCGCTTGCATCACTAGCAAATACTGTAATAGTAAGAGGTGTTCCTATGTCATCACAACTAACTTCAGTAATATCAACTGCTAATACAGTGATTCCACAAGCATCAAATGATAATGGTCCACCTGGAATTTCTATAAATTCTGCAGATCCATCAGAGTTGGTCAATGTTTCTGTCCAGTTAGCAGGGTCAAATTGACCTGTAAATCCTGGCATAAAGTTGCTTACTACAGTAGAACAACCACCGAATAATCCATCATCAGATTGAGAACGGAAACCAAATACATCTCCAATAGCTACCGCTACAGAAGCGCTACCTGTTTGGTTGGTTGCTCCTAGTGGGTCAATTAACTCAGTGTAAACACCGTTTAAAAGATATCCAAATCCATCAAAATCGGCTCCATCAGCAGTACTATACGACCAGTCGAATGTAATTGTAGCAGCTTCAGTTACAGGAACTGTAAGATCTGTAAATCCTTCAAGACCTGATTGGTTATCGCTACTAATTGTCATAACGTTATATGTAGTAGGCATTACAGCTAATAAAGCCATTGGATCTACTACCGCAGTTCCATCAGGACCTAACTCAATAGTTGCATCTGAAGAACATACTAAAATTGGAGCAGTTTCATCTAATACAGTTACAGTAGCTGTACAAGTAGATACGTTACCGCTATCATCTGTTACAGTTACTTCTACAAGATTATCTCCTAAGTTAGAACAATCGAAATCTACAGTACTTGAAACTCCTCCACCAGCACTATAAATAATGTTTCCTTCAAACACACGTGGTGCGAAAACAGTACCAGAGAAAGCTTCATCAACAGCAGAACCTTCTAACAATTCTAAATTTGCATCAGCACCTGCAATTGCTCCAACTGCTGTACCATTATGATAGTTAAACCCACCTCCAATTGGAGATACGAAGAATGCATGTGTTTCACCAGCTGGAATTGTATATCCTAATGTTAAGTTAAGTGGAGTAACTACTCCGTCTCCATTAGAAACAATACCTACAGCTGTATCAAGAAGTGTCCAAGCAGAAGCATCTGCTTCAAAACCTACATGAGTTCCAGTTTTTACCCAAACATTTACGTCGAAAGTTAAACCTACATCACCGTGAACATCAAAAGAATCAACAGTAATATCTGTAAGCGCGTTTACGTCAAACATATTACCAAAGTTTCCATTACCACCTGTAAGAGGTGTACTTAATGTTGTTGGAACAGGTGCTGAACCAACCGTTACAGAGTATCCACAACCTTCGTTAACAGATAATAATAAATCTGCAGCGTTGATAGAAGCATTACCATTAGCATCTAAAACTACCTCTAAAGGAGTTCCAGACATATCGTGGCTATAGCTTAGTCCCCAAGAGTTAATTATTCCTGTATCACCACCAGCGTTATCAGATACATTAAGTACCCAGTCTCCCATTGTGCTTTCACCATCGAAAGCAGAAAGAGCTCCATTACCAACAAAAGAACCACTTGCAGCAGGAGGTCCTGGCTCACATTCGTCCTCAATAGGATCAGTAGCTTCATCATCGATTGTAATTAAAATATCATTTGAACTACAACCAACAGTTGATGTCGCAGGAACTCCCATTCTGTCCACAAGAACAACTGATGTTCCAGCAGGTGAAGTTAAAGTAACAATAAGATCTCCAACCCATGTATGAGTAATATCAAGATCTACATCTAAATCTGTAATGCTAAAGTCATCAGCAATTGTAATAATAGTATCAACTCCTGCAGCATCCGAATCAGGAATTGCTAAAGCAGGTGCATCTGTCGTTGAATCAGTAACAGTTGCTGGTTGTCCAATACAAACAATGTCTGGAGCAGTATTATCGGTAATAGTAACAGTAGATGAACAAGAAGTAGAATTACCTTGAGCATCTGTATGTGTTACATTAATAACATTAGATCCTATATTAGAACAATCGAATGTTCCTGAAAATACTTGTGGACCCGCTTCATATTGAATGTTTCCATTAAAAACGCGAGGTGCAAATGTAGAACCAAATGGGTAACCTTTACCAGCACCTTCATAAAATTCTAAGTTCGCATCACTAGCCCATAAGTTCCCTGTACCTGTAGTACCTGTCGCGCCAGTGTAAGCTAATGTTGAACCATCTGTAGCAGTTATATAGAAAGCAACTGTATCTCCAGCAGCAACATTAATACCTAATGCAAGGTTTAAAGGCGTTGGAACATTAACTCCAGCAGTAATTATACCTGTTGGGCTCGCAACTAACGTCCAGTCTCCTGAAGTTGTTTCAGAACCAACCCAAGTACCAACTTTATAATATACTTCATAATCATGGCTTTCACCAGCTATATCGTTTGCATTGATATCGAAAGAATTAATCGTTATAGGATTAATTGCCATAACATCAAACATATTACCTGCAGCACCATTATTAGAAGCAAAACCAACATTTAAAGTTGCAGGTCCACCAGCACCTATTGTCATTGTTGAAGAAACAATACCACAGTTATCTGAAGAACCGTTGTCTAAATCAGCAACAGTGATTGTTGCCATTCCAGAAGCGTCAAGGTCTAAAGCAAGATCTTGACAAACAGCTACAGGAGCTTCATTATCAACTACTGTTACTGTAAATTGACACGGAGTCATATTTCCGTCACTATCGGTTGCTGTATATTCAATAATTGTTACACCTGTTGGAAGCGCACTTCCACTTGCAGGTCCCATTGTTTGAACTGGTGTGATTGGGCCATCTTCGGTATCAATAGCTACTGGAGTTGCCCAGTTAGCGACACCAGAACACATTCCTGCTGTAGTATCAATTATTAAATCTGCAGGACATGCAATTACTGGAGCATCTCCTACTTGAGTAGTAATTCTTACGTTATCGAAAGCGAAACCATCGTCCTGACCACTAGCATCAGATCCGAATAATACACGAAGTGTTACAGCAGCTTCCCCAGCTAGACCATCTAATAAGTGTTCTGCCTCAACATAGCCACCACTTCCAGTTCCATTACGACCTGACCAGCCATCTTCTGATCCTGGCAAAGCATTAATAGTACCATCAGTATACCAGTTGTCCGGATCCCCTAAAGCCCCTACATCTTGCCAGGAAGTTCCCGCATCAATAGAAGATTGTAGAACCGTTCCGTCCCAGCTTAATTCAGATTCCCACCAAACGTCCATTGTAATAGTTGGATCGCCTGCTAAAGCTGAAAAGTCAAAAACAGGACTCTCCACTGCCGATAATTGATTTGCTGGATAAGTACCAGCTAAACTTGTTACCCAAGCATTAGTTCCTTCTGAGGCCCCAACAATTACAACTTTTGCAGGCGTACCTAGTACCCAAGAGTCATTGGCTCCTGCATCACTGGCCCATCCGCCAGCTCCAGCTTCAAATCCTTCCTGATAAGGAAAGGTCGAAATTTGAGCCTGCAAAGCGCCCGTTAAAAGAAAGACTATACTAAGTACAATCCCTAAAGTAAATTTTTTCATATTGATATAATTTAAGTTAATTAAACAAGATTTAAATGTTAAAAATAACATAAAATATCAATAATACAAAGGAAATTAGGAGGAATAAAATAAGGTTTTTAAAACTATATACTTTTTTTAAAAATATTCAAATGTACATATTGAAACAAACACCAATCTATAGAAGCTAAAACTGAAGTTTTTCATGTTTAAAGACACTTCATTTACCCTTTTATTTTTTTAAAAAAATTATTCTTAAAATTGAAAAAACTGAAGTACATCATTATTGTTCACGACAGCAATATGTAGTTTGTTTTTTATTGTTAAAAAATGAAGTTCTTTACTATCCCTAGGCGTGAAAAAACCGGTCTTTTGAAGTGTAAGTGCTTTAAAACCTCCAGCACCATCACCTTTTAAAACCAAACCGTTACCAGCATCATTTCTAGGCGTTTCTACTTCCGAAGCATATAAGTTTCCACTCAAAATTGCATCTAAATTACCGTCATTATCAACATCATGAACTAGCATAGAATTTACAGAAGACAGCTGCGCTAATCGCGGCAAGTTTACAACTTCCCAGTTATTAGCTCCATTATTCTTTATAAAAACACTTGCAAACGATTTTGCTTCAAGGTGTAATGCATTTTTTAGTTTTTTAGCATCAAAGATATCTTCCATACTTGCTTTCGCAAATTCATCATACGTGCCAAATTTCTCTTTAATAAACGGCATTTGCTCGGAAGAACATTGTCTCCCACGTAAAGGCACTGCCTTACCATCTTCTTTGTAACTCAAAACAATATCGCCTGTTTTATTATCATCAAAATCATCATAATAGATATCAAACGTATTATCTAAACTTGCTTGATACTTATAATTTTGTCCTAAATTTCCTAGCATATAATCTTCATCTCCATCATTATCAAAATCGCCTGCTGTTATACTGTACCACCATCCTTCAGTGTTTGTGAGTCCAATTGCTTCGGAAACATTTACAAATCCATCTGTATCATTCTTATACACCGTAATCGGCATCCATTCTCCAGTAACCATCAAATCTTTTTTACCATCCTTATCATAATCCGTCCATATAGCCGAAGTAACCAATCCAGGATTCAATAGACCTGGAGCTATTTCCGAAGTAACATCTACAAAAACACCGGCATCATTCCGAAGTAAATAACTACGAGGCGCCTTTGGATACTGCCCCGGAATCACTCTTCCGCCTACAAAAAGATCCAAATCTCCATCACCGTCGTAATCTTCAACAGCAACACAACCTCCACTTGTTACCATTTTAGGAAGTTTATTTAGCGCCTTTTGAAAACTACCTGTACCATCATTTAGATACAAACGATCTTGTAACTGTTGCGAATTGGCTTCAAATTCATTTCCTCCGCTTACAAGGTATAAATCTTGATCTCCATCTTGGTCAACATCAAAAAACACCGCGGCTACATCCTCGTTCCCAGCATCTTTATTCAAAGTACTTGCATTGGTTTCAACAAAAGTTCCATCCACTTGCTGTTCATAAAGTTTCCCCGCAAATCCTTTGGCTCCTCCAACATAGAAATCGTCTAATCCATCACCATTCACGTCTGCGACAGCCATCCCTGGACCCATCATAGACATTTTATGTGGCAATAAACTTTCTTTTTCAAAATCGTTATACTCATTCTCTTGGTGCTTATAATCAATTTTAATTTCCTCGGTAACCTCAGCCATCATTTTAGTAGGCGCAGTTTTATACAAACTAGCCAATGGTGCCGATGCTCCTTTTTCATAGGCTACTAAAATCTCTTTGTTTGCAGCTACATTGGCAAGCACTTTTCTGCTTCCGTCAGGCCATTCTACCCATAAAGAGTCAATTTTAGTGGTAGTTCCCAACCCAAAATGCAACTTGTCCTCCATTGAAGATAAGTATCCATGATTTAGATAATGCTCCTTCATTTGAAAGTCACCCCCACTTTTTAGGGTAATACGGGCCCCTATTCCTGAAGTATTCTGAGACGGTCCTTTTAATTTTACCTTCAGATACTGATTCGACTTCCGTTTTTCACCATTATTTTTATAGATAAAAGCAGGGTTATCAATATTTGAAATTACTATGTCCAAATCGCCATCGTTATCAAAATCGGCATACGCAGCTCCCGTTGAAAAAGAAGGCTCGTCAAGACCCCAGTTTTCTGTAACGTTTGAAAAAGAGATGTCTCCGCCATTTTTAAAACTATAATTCTTCAGTTTGGTCGAAGGCATTTCATCCAGCATTTTCTTCAGAAGTTCTAATCGCTGCTCAGGATTCTTTTCCATTTCCTTCAATAATACCTTCTTCTTCTTCACAAAGTCATTATTCCGCGCCTCTTTCCGAAGTCCATTTGTAACAAAAAGATCTTTCAAACCATCATTATCAAAATCTGCCCATAGGGGAGCCCAACTCCAATCGGTATTTCCCACACCTGCCAATTTGGAAACTTCACTAAATGTACCATTCCCATTATTCATTTGCAGGGTATTCATCATATACTGATGATGAAAACCATGGTTTACAGCGCTATAAAACTTTTCAGGATTCATCCCAGACATATTTGTTTTGATCCGGTAATTATCTTCAGCAACCATATCTACCACCATTAAATCTAACAAGCCGTCATTGTTAAAATCGGCCATATCAGACCCCATAGAGAAATTTGAAATATGCCGCGTTGCTTCTTTTGCTTTTTCTGAAAAACTTCCATCACCATTATTTACATACAGATAATCTCGTTCCAAAAAATCATTACAAACATATACATCTGGCCAACCATCGTTATTAATATCTCCTATAGAAGCGCTTAAACCATATCCAATACTATTGCTTATAATTCCTGCCGCTTCACTTACATCAATAAATTTTCCACCATCATTTCTATACAAACGATCTCCAGCATCTATATTTCTTTCTGAAACCATTTTATTAAAATCAAGGTCTAATGAAGGATTAATAGGATGGTTTAACATGAACATATCTAAATCACCATCTTTATCATAATCAAAGAAGGATGCCTGAGTTGAATACCCAGTATCTGCTAGTCCATATTCTGAAGCTTTTTCTGTAAAAGTAAGGTCGCCGTTGTTTATAAAAAGTTCGTTTTTTCGAAAGTTAGCTTCCGTATTCCCAGAATAACTCAAATAAATATCCAAAAACCCATCATTATTAATATCAACCATAGTACAGCCCGTAGACCATGCTCTCTTTCCTCCTACACCTGCAGTTCTTCCAATCTCTTCAAATGTGAAATCACCTTTATTCAAATACAAATGATTAGGTCCGAAATTGGCATTAAAAAATATATCAGCAAGCCCATCATTATTGATATCCCCAACTGAAACTCCCGCACCGTTATAAAGGTATTGATAGGTTAAGATATTCATCTCAGGTGTTTCGGGCAATGCATTAATAAATGTAACTCCAGAGGCTTCAGAAGCAATTGAGGTAAACAAAGGACCTGAAAATTCTTCAACTACCACTTCCTTTTCATTGCAACTTTGAACCATTAATAGAATGCTAATAAGAGCTATTAACTTTATTTGACAATACAAAAAAGAGGCAAACCTGTGGTGTAACTTATGTTTCATTCTTTTATAACTTTTATCTATTAGTATTTAAAGGCTGTATCCATTTTGACAACTCTGAAGCACTACTTCCAACGTCTAACAGATTTAAATCATCATTAAATATCTTTTGAGGGGCTCTACCATTAAATGTAACCTCTACAGTTGCCTTTACCAAAACATCGTTCATGGACTTATTCTTCTTCGTATGGGTTTTTAGAAAATCGGCAAATTGTAAAATTGCTGTTGGATCGAAAGCTAATAAATTAATCTGATCTTGATTCAATCCGTACTGATCAACACCCACAGGATAAATAACTTTCTTTTGTACATCCCACACTTTAAACTCCATCTTTTCTAAGGTTCTATGCTGAATTTTCATGCGCCATGCAAACCGTTGCCCAAGACCCGTCCAATCTGTATTTCCGTTATACAATAAATGTCGTACTGGTAGTATTAATTGAATTAAAAAATACACTCCCAATACAACTAACATAGGCTTTTTTAAATTTCCAAACGATACAGCTGTTTGAACGCTGGTTTTCTTCCCTTCAACCTTTTTCCGAACAAAGTTGGCTACACGATCCGTATCTAGAAATAGCAGAAGAGAAAGCATCATAAAATAAGGGAAAATATTAATGTCTTCAAAAATCCACGCATTTAACACATTGAAAAGCAACGCCATTAAAACCGCCATCTTTCTTGTCTTCGGAATAAACAGTAAAAAAGGGATTAGCAAATCAAATAGAAGTCCGCCATACGTAAAAAAGTAAATCGAAAAATTAGAGGTAAGTGCATCTCCTAAAAAACTTGTTTTAGACAAATTAGCAAGCATCGACCTAACCGGTTCGTTAGAAATTAACCAATCGTAATTTAACTTCGCCACCCCACCAAAAAAATACACTAAGGCCAACTGTAACCGTAAAATGAGTATGTGCCAATACAGTGGCGGCGTAGCAGTTTTCTCTTTATTCTTTTTAAAAGACAACGCATCATCTGCAGGAATAAAAATCATTAAAAAAGAGAGCAAACAAATAAGATACAAGTGATTGTTGTAATACGCCTTATCTAGCAGAAAAATATAGGTGAAACCCACAAAAAAGACAATCATAGCCTGTTTGTAATACCTTCCTATTGTAATAAAAAAGCATGCGACCATGAGTACGATAAGCAATACATCTAAAATAGGCTCCGGCAAGGGTTTTAAGAAGGGTAAAAAAGAATACGTAAATTGAACTTGCGGATCAATTAAAAAGACTTTTACAAAATCTAATCTTAAAAAATAAATCAACTCCCAAATCATTATCAACCCAAATCCTATTCTAAAAATAGCTAAAGAGGTTCCGTTAATTTGTTGGGTTAGTTTTTTCATATTTAATTCAATTATACCACAATATAATTTAATTAAAAAAAGAGAGCAGTTTTTTTTTATAGCTACCTCAATATAAACAAACTATATATTCATCCATACAAAGAATTGCGAAGACAACTAAAGAATGTGTTTACATGACCTCCCACAAAACTGGTAGATCGTTGTGTGTAAAAATGTTTCTTTGGAGTTATTAGGTATAAAACAAACTAGAAAAAAGGAGTGTATTGTTCAATTCTAAAATCGATGGTCGTTTTCTCAGGGAAAGTAGCTTTCATTTCTCGGTAGGCTAACAAACTACCCACGGCCCTATTGGCGGCTCCAGATGGTGCCGTTAATGAAACTGTTTTTATTTTTCTGAAAGATTCCGGAAGTGTAAACGCGTGTATTCTTGGCACCGTATCATCAATAACTTCTAATGAAACGGAATATGTTTTTAAATGTCTTCGGAAAAAATATTCGGGACCATTTTTGCTATTTCCTCCCGTAAATAATAACGTATCCACTTTTGGGTATTTCTGAAGCACCGCAACAACATCACGAAGTTCAATATCTTGCATCCCTAAATCTGAAGCATCAATTTTGTCGCGTTTTGCGGAAGCCACAATATCACAAATGCCAATGTTTCGAGCTTTTAAGAAGTTTTTTCGTTGCTCAATGGCTTCCGCAGTGGTTTCAAACTTTAAATCCAATTCAAAAATACGATCTAGAATTGGCCATAACTGTCCGTCGCGACTTCCGTAGCAAAAATTAACATCGCCTTCTTTTAAATCGCCCGACGTAAATCGCGGTGGTGGCAACGTACCTACAATTAACTTGGTGGTGTTTTCTGGAATAAACGGTGGATATGGATGGGTATGATGAAACACTATCTAATAAAAACGGGTTCTAGTTCGTTCTCGGTATGTGCCGCACTAAAGGCATATCCGTCATAATCGAATCCTTTCACTCCTTCTAAAGTAGTTATGTCTTTATCAATTATATAACGCACCATACTACCTCTTGCCTTTTTCGCAAAGAAAGAAATGATTTTCAACTTTCCGTTTTTAAAATCTTTGAACACAGGAGAAATCACAGGGACTTTCAACTTTTTAGGCTTCAGAGCTTTAAAATACTCGTTACTTGCAAGATTCAGAAATAACTCGTCGTCTGCTAGCTCTTCATTTAAAGCCTCCGTAAGGGTATTTCCCCAAAATTCATATAAATTTTTCTTTCGGTTGATAGGCAAACTTGTTCCCATTTCTAACCGGTAGGGTTGCATTAAATCGAGTGGTTTCAAAAGACCATACAAACCCGATAGTATTCGCAACGTATTTTGTAAGCTTTCGAGTTTTTCTTCTGAAAGTGTATAGGCATTCAACCCTACATACACATCGCCTGAAAAAGCAAAAACTGCTGGACGTGCATTTTGTTTGGTAAAAGGTATCGAAAATTCTTTATAACGATTGTAGTTCAATTCTGCCAATGCATCACTTATATGCATTAACTCTCCAATAGCTTTTTTCGACTTGCGCTCTAACTTATTATTAATTGCTTCCGCTTCCTCTAAAAAAATAGGCTGCGTGCTTTTAGTAGTAGGTACTTCCGTTTTATAATCCAGAGATTTTGCTGGAGAAACAACAATTTTCATAAACAATGCTTTTGTTCAAAAATAGAAAGAAATACAGCGCGATACAACGCAACTAGATATATTAAATCGATAGTTTCATTCGGTTTACCAATACTTTTTTAAATCCTCAAAAAGAATTATTTTTAATAACTTAACATTTTTCTACTAAAAAATATGGTAGTTTTAGCTTATTAACTAATAAAAACCCAATTATGAATAAAAAACTAAACGCATCTTTCTTTGCCTTTTTACTAGCTCTCACACCAAGTATCGCGCAAACTGTTTTAGGAAATAAAGCCTCACTATCTGAAGATGGAACGCTTCAAGTTGAAACAGTAACGCTACCTGAAGCCTATCAAAATAGCTCGCAAAGACCTGTAAGTCCTTCACAAATTTTTCGCTTTGGAGAACCTGCAAATCCACAAATAAAAAACTCAAGAGGAACCACATTAGCCGATTTAGATGGAGATGGAGTTGACGAAATCATCTATGGTATTAATACTACATTGTATGCCATTAAAGGTGATGGTTCTCTTCTTTGGGAGAAAGCCGTATTAGGTCCTATTTTACTTCCTCCAACGGTGGTTGACATGGACGAAGATGGTGATATGGAAATCATCTTGAACACTGGATATCCAACAACCGTAGGACGTATCTACGCAATGGACCATGAAGGAACTGATTTAGCAGGTTGGCCATTAAATTTTGATGACAAATGGATGATTAATGCACCTGCCGTTTCAGATTTAGACGGAAACGGAACACTTGATATTATTACGTGTGAACGATTTGGTTCTACAGAAGGGTATGTGCACGCTTTAAATTTAGACGGAACACCTCTTAACGCAAACTGGCCTGTACAATTTGATGCTACTCCTGCATTTACGCCTTCTATTGGAGACATTGACAACGACGGAACGAAAGACGTTGTCATCGCAACTTCTTCAACTGGAATGTACGCGTATGATAGCGACGGGACATTACTTCCTGGATTTCCGTTGGCAGATCCAAATGTAAGATACTCGTATCAATCCCCTATTTTAGTTGACTTAGACGGGGACGAAACCTTAGAAATTGTAGGAAGTAATCACGGAGACGCCCCTGGTTTTTACGTGATGGATCATGATGCAACCTACGCACCAGGATGGCCTGTTGCTTTAGGCGGATGGACATATTCTCCAGCAACTGTTGCCGATTTGGAAGGTGATGGAACGTATGAACTTTTTATGGCAGACCGAAATACGAGTAATGACGGTACTCCATTAGATGTTGTATACGGATTGGCTCCAGATGGATCGAACTTACCGAACTACCCGATTTCAAAATACGGTGGTAACGAAGGTGTTTTAACCATTGCTGATATTAATGATGACAATGTGTACGATATTATTTTCTCAAGCACCTTAACCGATGCAGATGGCTATGGTTACATTCATGCATTTTCTACGGATGGAAGTGGCGAGTTAGCAGATTTCCCACTTCGTACAAGAGGGTTTACTTTTTTAAACGGAGCTGTAATTGGCGATGTTGATGGAGATGGCTTAATGGATCTTACCGCAAACTCGTACACTCAAACTTTTGGTGCAGGTGTAGATTCAACGTTTGTACATGTTTACAATCTTGATGTGCCTTACAACGCTTCAAAAATACTTCGAAATGGATATAAAGGAAACAATTACCGCGATGGTTTAGTAACTGAAACTGTTTCTGGAGTGAATGATATCGCTTCAAACTACAGCATTAAAATTAGTCCGAATCCTTCTGAAGGCGAACTCAACCTATCACTACCTATTGCTTTGGAAGATGCAACGGTTAAAATATATAGCTTAGACGGGAAAGTAGTTTTTTCTGAAGCGGCTACAATTCAGCAGAACACAACATTAAACTACAATTTAAAGGCATTAAAAAGCGGTCTTTATTTCGTAGCAATCACAAGTGGAGAACAAAACTTCACCGCAAAATGGGTTAAAAAGTAGAACACCTACTTATTACTACCGAAAAGCCTGAAGTATCTTACGATACTTCAGGCTTTTTATATTTAATATCAGTAAATTACTACTCGATAACGTGTTTAGAATAGTTTCTCCACTTCTCTAAACATTGTTGCATATCATCTGGCACTGGCGCTTCAAAGCGAAGCATTTCGCCAGATACTGGATGCTTAAACCCTAGAGTTCGTGCGTGTAACGCTTGCCTCGGAAGTACTTTAAAACAATTCTCAACAAACTGTTTGTATTTAGAAAAAGTAGTTCCTTTTAAAATACGCTCTCCTCCATAACGCTCATCGTTAAACAAGGTGTGTCCAATGTATTTCATGTGCACACGAATTTGGTGCGTTCTCCCTGTTTCCAATCGGCAAGACACCAAAGTAACATAGGTAAGACGCTCCAATACTTTAAAATGAGTAACCGCTGGTTTTCCTTTTTCTTCGGCATCTTCCCCCTCAAAAACAGTATTTTGCAATCTGTTTTTAGGGTGACGGCCTATATTTCCTTCAATGGTTCCTTCGTCTTCTTCAATATTTCCCCACACCAAAGCTAAGTATTCTCTTTCCGTAGATTTCTTAAAAAACTGCTTCGACAAATGTGTCATGGCAATTTCAGTCTTAGCTACCACCAAAAGACCACTTGTATCCTTATCGATACGATGCACCAATCCTGGACGATCACTACTGTTGTTCGGTAAGTTTTCAAAATGAAAGGTAAGCGCATTAATCAAAGTCCCACTATAGTTACCGTGACCCGGATGCACTACCATTCCCGCTTGTTTATTCACCACCAACACGTCATCGTCTTCGTAAATAATATCAATGGGTAAATCTTCGGGTTTCAGTAAATATTCATACGGCGGATGCTCAAATAATACGGTTACCACATCATTAGGGCGTACCTTATGATTCGATTTTACCGCCACATCGTTCACAAAAATATTTCCGTCTTTCGCCGACTTTTGAATTTTATTTCGGGTGGCGTTTTCTACTTTGTTCATCAAGTATTTGTCCACACGCAAGGGTTGTTGCCCTTTGTCTGCTACAAACCTAAAATGCTCATATAAATCATCATTCCCATCATCCTGCTGCGGAACATCGTAATTAGTTTCCTCCATTGTCTCCTGTTTCATCGGTGTTTTCTTCTGTATCATTTGTTTCTTCCTGCACTCGGTTTTGTGAACCATCTCCTACGATTAAATCTATCACAGATGTCTTCGGAATTTCAGTACCTGGCACTAACTTTTCGCCTTTATAGCGTAACTCTAATACGTGATCGCTAATATGCGGGCGCTTGCTCACTTTCCCAATTTGAAAGCCCATAGCTAACAAAGTAGGCGTTGCTTGTCTTCCCGTTTTACCAACAACTTCTGGTACTTTTATTTTTCGGTAATCTGAAGGATTTAAGGTTAAGTAAATCTTTCTATCTTCTTTTACAAACTTTCCTGCCTTTGGCAATTGCTCAATAACTGAAAATCGTGGATATTCAGGATTGAAATTTGCAGAGTCTAAAATCTCATAACGCAAGTCTAATTCGTCCAAAACATCTTCTACTTTATCCAACGACAGTTTTGCCAAATCTGGCACTTCAATTCTTTGGTTGTGATTGGTTGTAACACGCAACCACCATAACATTAAAAATGATAATATCAATAATGCCAATACAGCAAACAATAACTGTCTTAAAAAGGTCTTAGTAAATAGATATTTGAAAAAAGTCATACGCAAATTATTAATAAGCAAAAATATAAAACCTAAAGTTAGTATTCTTCTATTGATTAATGATATTTTTGTTAAACGACGTATTTATAGTTTTGTTATGAGTAAAAAACATATTGCCGTAGCTATGGGCGGCTATTCTAGCGAATATAAAATTTCATTATTAAGTGGTTCTGTGGTTTGCGAATCGTTAGACACTGCCAAATACACTGTTTATCCTGTCCATATTTTAAAAGACGGATGGAACTATGTAGCAGAAGACGGCACGAAGCATCCTATAAACAAAGCGGATTTTAGCTTTTCTACCGGAACAGAAACCATTGTTCCCGATGTGGTTTTTAACACCATACATGGAAATCCAGGTGAAAACGGATACCTTCAGGCGTATTGGGAACTTTTAGGGATTCCTCAAACGAGCACCGATTTTTATCAAGCGGCCTTAAGTTTCAACAAACGAGATTGTCTTTCTGTGTTGAAAAACTTCGGAATAAGATGTGCTAATTCGTACTACATAAACAAAGGGAACGCGGTACTTTCCGAAGAAATAATAAAAAAAGTAGGACTTCCATGCTTTGTGAAGCCTAACAGGTCGGGGTCAAGCTTCGGAATTAGTAAAGTAAACACCATGGAAGAACTCCTTCCAGCTATTGAAAAAGCGTATGAAGAAGATTCAGAAATCATCATTGAAACCGCATTGGTTGGGGTTGAAGTTTCAGTAGGAGCTTTTACACACAACGGCGAAATAACTGTTTTTTCTCCTACGGAAATTGTTTCTGAAAACGACTTCTTCGATTACGAAGCAAAATACCAAGGCAAATCACAAGAGATTACGCCTGCACGTATTTCTGAAGAAGAACTAGAAAGAGTGAAACTTGAAACCAAACAAGTATATCAAGTATTAAATATGAAGGGAGTAACGAGAAGTGAATTTATAATTCAGGATGGCATTCCTCATTTCATAGAAACAAACACCACCCCTGGTTTATCGAGAGAAAGTATTATTCCGAAGCAAGTAAAAGAAGCTGGATTAACACTCACCGATTTTTTCGGAATGCTTGTTGAAAATGTTTTAATTAAAAACTAAGTATATTTAAGGTATGAGACGCGCAGTATTCCCAGGATCTTTTGATCCAATCACATTAGGACACGTAGATATTATAGAACGAGCTTTACCCTTGTTTGATGAGATTATCATCGCTATTGGCATCAATGCTGATAAAAAGTATATGTACTCCTTAGAAGCGCGCAAACGCTTTATTGAAGAAACGTTTGCTGATACGCCAACTGTTAAAGTGAAAACGTATACAGGGCTAACGGTTCATTTTTGTAAAAAAGAGGGGGCGCAATTTATACTTCGCGGACTTCGAAACACCACCGATCTTAATTACGAGCAATCTATTGCACAAACCAACGTCGCTATTGCAGGCATAGAGAGCGTCTTTTTAGTAAGCTCTCCTTCGGTAAGCAACATCTCCTCTTCTATCGTTAGAGACGTGAAAAGAAACAACGGAGACATTCGCACACTCGTTCCAGAAGCAGTTATCTAACTGCTTTTAAAAAAGCATCTAAATCAAAAAACTCCTTCAGTAACCTGAAGGAGTTTTTTATATTGTGTTAAGAATTAAATCTCTTACAAAGCAGCGATATGCTTAGCCATGTTAGATTTAAGGTTAGAAGCTTTATTATTATGAATAATATTCTTCTTCGCTAATCTATCGATCATTGATACAACTTCAGGAAACATTTTTTCAGCTTCTTGTTTTGTTGTAAGCTCTTTGAATTTCTTCATAGCATTACGAGCCGTTTTATGTTGGTAACGGTTGCGTAAACGCTTTGTTTCGCTATTTCTAATTCTCTTTAATGCTGACTTATGATTCGCCATGATGCTTCTTTTTTTTCTTAACTTTTGTAGTCCGTAGGGGAATCGAACCCCTGTTACCAGGATGAAAACCTGGCGTCCTAACCCCTAGACGAACGGACCATTGCTTTTTTAATGCGGATGCAAAGATAAAACTTTTTTAGAATGTTGCAACACCTCTTGAACTTTTTTTGAAAAAAATTTAATAAGCCTTTGCAAATAGCACTCTTCCTTTTGAAGGTTTTCCAGTAATAATGCAACTTCCCGCTTCTTTTTTTCCATCCAAAGGAATACAACGAATTGTTGCTTTTGTTTCATTTTTTATTTGCTCCTCTGTTTCGGTAGTACCATCCCAATGTGCCGAAATAAAGCCACCTTTGGCCTCTAAAACTTCCTTAAATTGCTCATATGTATCTACTTCGGTGGTATGATTTGTTCGATAAGAGACAGCTTTCGTGTATAAATTGGTTTGAATCTCATCCATCAGTCCAACAACCGTAGCTACAATTTTATCTTTAGAAATTATTTCTTTTGAAAGCGTATCGCGTCTAGCGACCTCAAACGTCCCGTTTTCTAAATCCTTAGGTCCAATAGCAATTCGAACGGGAACCCCCTTCATTTCATACTCATTGAACTTCCAGCCAGGTTTCTGAGTATCTCTATCGTCAAACTTCACACGAACCCCTTGTGCTCTTAATTCTTTTTGAAGTTCTTTTGCAACTTCACTCACTGCATCAAACTGTTCATCATTTCTGTAAATAGGAACAATCACCACTTGATTTGGCGCTAACTTTGGAGGAATCACCAATCCGTTATCATCACTATGCGTCATTACCAAAGCTCCCATTAAACGTGTAGACACACCCCAAGAGGTTGCCCATACATATTCTTGTTTCCCTTCCTTCGTTGCAAATTTCACGTCAAATGCCTTGGCGAAATTTTGTCCTAAAAAGTGAGACGTTCCCGCTTGTAATGCTTTTCCATCTTGCATTAAAGCTTCAATACAATAGGTTTCTAATGCACCTGCAAATCGTTCGCTTTCCGTTTTAACTCCCTTTATTACAGGCACTGCCATATAATTCTCTACAAAATCTGCATATACATGCATCATTTGTTCTGCTTCAGCGATTGCTTCTTTCTCTGTTGCGTGAGCAGTATGCCCCTCTTGCCATAAAAATTCGGCAGTACGTAAAAACAAACGTGTACGCATTTCCCAACGCACTACATTTGCCCATTGGTTTATCAATAAAGGTAAATCTCTATACGACTGAACCCATTTGCGGTACGTATCCCAAATAATAGTTTCAGAAGTAGGACGTACTATTAATTCTTCTTCTAGTTTAGCATCAGGATCAACTATAATACCACTTCCATCTTCCGCATTTTTTAAACGATAATGCGTCACAACGGCACACTCTTTCGCAAAGCCATCTACATGACTTGCCTCTTTACTAAAATACGATTTCGGTATAAAAAGAGGGAAATAAGCATTCTCGTGTCCTGTTTCTTTAAACATTCTATCTAATTCTGCTTGCATTTTTTCCCAGATAGCGTACCCGTATGGCTTGATAACCATACATCCCCTAACTCCCGAATTCTCAGCGAGATCTGCTTGTACAACTAATTCGTTGTACCATTTAGAATAATCCTCACTTCGTGTCGTTAAATTCTTAGCCATAGCCTGTAGTTTGGCACAAAACTTGCACCTATTGTTAATATATTAGTAGTTCTCAGCAAAACTACTTATTTTTATAATGTCCAACAATTAAATATCATAGTTATGCGTACCAAAATCTTATATATAAAAAAAGCGTTACCTGTTTTTATCACAGGGATGTTTGCCATTCTCTTAAGTGCCTGTGGTACGAGCAATAATGACTACGGAAGTACGGACGGAATATACGCTTCGGAAACTGCTACAGCTACAAACACTGAGCCGCAAGAAGTTGACAAAACCAATTACTACAAACAATACTTTAAATCAAAATCGGGCGAATACGATCAATTACCTGACGATGGAGCCATATTTACAGATATTGAAGCTTACACCACCACCGATTCTTTAGACGAAGAGGGTTACATTGTAACGGAAGAAGTTGAAGAAAACTACGGAGGTTGGGGCTCAAATTCTGAAACTGTTACAGTAAATATTTACAATAATGGCGGATATGGTTACGGGTATTGGAACAGACCTTACTGGAATTATGGTTGGGGATATGCAAGCAATTGGTACAACCCATATTGGGGATTCAGCTACGGATGGGGATACCCATATTATGGAGGATATTATGCTCCTTATTACTACCACGGATATGGCTTTAACAACCCATACTATTACGGTGGATATGGGTATGGACACGGATACAACCATCACATAGCATACAACCGCGGTAGAAGAAATACAGATTATACGCCTAACAGAACTTCAACAAGAAGTAATAGATCTAATGTGTCGACCCATAGAAGAAGTTCTTATTCTAATTCTGAAACAACACGTCGTTCGCAAAATAACACAGTGCGATCTAATACGAGAAGAGAAAGTAATAATACTGTTAGAACACCTAGAACCACTAGATCTTCTACAAACAGAACTACTAGATCTACGACTACAAATCCTTCTACAAATAGAACGACGAGAAACACTACAATAAGATCTAACACTACCAGATCTTCAACTCCTAGAAGCAATACTGTTAGAAGTTCTAGCAGTACGAGATCATCTAGCGGAACTAGAAGCACCAGTACAAGACGCGGCGGAGGTCGTCAATAAAATATCCTATTTAATTTAAATAATTTCTATGAGAAAGATTTCATTTTTAATCATAGCTGCTATTGCTATGACCACGGTGAACGCACAAAATAGTATCGATGGCCTCAGGTATTCATCAGAAGCAACAACAGGTACCGCTCGTTTTAATGCATTAAGCGGTGCTTTTGGAGCGCTAGGAGGCGATTTATCGGCCATTAGCATTAATCCTGCAGGTAGCGCTGTCTTTTTAAATTCGAGTGGTACGGTATCGATTGGAGCAAATGATAAAGAAAGTAATGCTTCTTACTTCAATACAGATACAAAAAGTATTGACACCGATTTTACCATAAATCAAGCAGGAGCTGTTTTCGTTTTCAAAAACCCTTCAGAAGGATCTAAATTAAAAAAGTTTACATTCGGATTTAACTATCAGCAAACTAAAAATTTTGACAATGAATTGTTCATTAAGGGAACAGGAAATAATTCAATTGGCGACTTTTTCAGAAATCAAGCACAAGGAATTCCATTAGAATTATTGCAACTTCAATCTGGAGAATCAATCTCAGATTTATACTCATATCTTGGAGAAACACAAGGCGTCTCAGCTCAAAATGCCTTTTTAGGCTATCAAGGTTTTATTATTGACCCTATTGATCCAGACGACCCTTCAAATTCAGAATATACCTCCAACATTGCTGGAAACAGAAATTTTAACCATGATTACATCCTTCTTTCTGAAGGAAGTAATAATAAATTTACAGCAAACTTTTCTGCTCAAATTACCGATCAATTTTATTTTGGAGTAAACCTAAATTCACATCTTATAGACTACAATCAGTCCAGTACTTTATTTGAAAGTAATAACAACGATGGAAGCACCGTGAACCTAGTTGGATTTGAAAACAACTTATCTGTTCAAGGTTCTGGATTTTCTGCTCAATTTGGTGGAATCATGAAAGTTCAAAACAACCTTAGACTTGGACTTTCTTTAGAAACACCTACATGGTACGAAATTACTGAAGAGACTTCTCAATATTTAGAAGTTCAACGAGTAGCTAACGGACAATCTGTTATTGAAACTGTAAATCCTAGAATTATAAATGTGTATGAAACTTATTACCTAAAAACTCCAGGAAAAGTGACTGCCAGTGCAGCTTATATCTTCGGAAAACAAGCGCTTATCAGTCTAGATTACTCATATAAAGACTATGGCTCCATAGAATTTGACTCACTAGACGGTTATGACTCTTACTTTAATACTGTTAACAACACCATTGAAAGCTCTTTAAAAGGAGCTTCTAGTATCCGTGTTGGAGGCGAATACCGTATTAATCAATTGAGTCTTCGTGGAGGCCTTCGATATGAAGGAAGCCCTTACAATAATGAAGAAACAATAGGTGACTTAAGTGGCTTTTCTTTAGGTGCAGGATATAATTTAGGAAACTACACACTTGATCTTTCTTACGCTAGAGCAGAACAAGAAAGAAATCAAGAAATGTATGGATTAGCAGATACTGCTGCTGTAGAAACTACTTTTAGTAATGTTATTTTTTCAGTAGGTTTTAAATTCTAAACCTATTGAAATAAACAAAAACAAATAGCCTTTATTAAGCATTTACATTATAAAAAACAAAACCCTCTTATCGCAATTGATAAGAGGGTTTTGTTTTAGTATAAATAGTAAGTTAGTCCTTACGTATCTTTTTTCTTGCTGAACGTTTATCGTTTCAGTGTAAAATGTCCTTTAAATTCCTTTTGAACATCTTGTTCTGTGTACTCTACAACGAACCAATAATCACTCGAAGGTAATGCGTTTCCATTATATGTACCATCCCAACCAGCTCCTATCGGACTAATTTGTTTCAAGAGTTTTCCAAACCTGTCAAATATGTAGATTTTTGCTGTAGGGTCAAAGGAAGCAATTCCTATGATATTCCAAGTATCGTGATACCCATCTTGATTCGGGGTAATAAACTTAGGATAGTCAATCACTCCAATCTCGATTGTAACACTTCCACAACCTCT
>NZ_FNBA01000003.1 GCF_900102055.1 Ulvibacter litoralis | reverse complement strand
CAAAACATTAGCAGACGAGATCGAAAAAAAGAAACAAAACCGTTTAAAAGAAAATGGTTGATCCAATGTTTTGGGATTAGTAAACAAGCCTTCTACAAACGCTTAAAATCTCATAAAACCAAAGTAGAAAACGACCAAATCATAATTCAAATGATTAAAAATTATAGAAATGAAGTCGGACAAAGAACAGGTGGAATTAAGTTACATGATAAACTCAAACCTAAAATGGAACTACTTGGAATTAAAATGGGAAGAGACAAGTTCTATAAACTTTTGAAAACCTATAACCTATTAGTTCCTAGGACCAAAAGATATTTTATTACCACAAACTCTAAACATCAGTTTTATAAATATGATAACCTAGTAAAAGACAAAGCCCCTACCCGATCTGAACAGCTTTGGGTAAGTGACATAACGTATATTAAAACAGAGAACAAGCATTGTTATCTGGCTTTGGTCACAGATGCCTATTCAAAGAAGATTATGGGTTACAAATTAGCTTCACACATGAAAACATCTCTTTGTACGGATGCGCTCGCTATGGCTATTAAAAACCGAAAGTACCCTAATGAAAAACTAATACATCATTCAGACCGGGGAATCCAGTATTGTAACCCTGCATATACAGAGTTTGCGGAACAAAACAATATAACGCTATCAATGACACAGCAGTACGATCCATACGAAAACGCGGTGGCTGAAAGAATAAACAGAACATTAAAATACGAATACGGACTCAAACAAACTGTAAAAAATGCTACCTTAGCTAAGAAGATTATTAAAAGAGCTGTCAGTATTTACAACAATAAAAGAACGCATCACAGTCTGAAATTAAACACACCAGCTTTTGTTCATACTAACCAAAATGTAGCGTATCATTCCTACAAAAGAAATAAAGAAAAGTTAGAACTATTGACCTTTTAAAAAACGAAAAATAAACCCGATAAAGGTCAACCTATTTCAGTATAATACAAACTAAACACAAAAGCGAAGGCTGAAACAGAAATATGATAAAAAATAAAAAAGCCAAATGGGTTGTAAGAGCATTATTGCTTATTGGAACGGTAGTTTCATTATTTTTCGTTCCTTGGATTTTGGTAAAGGCTTGGATTTTACCACTACCAGATACCATTCAAGAACAAGTAGATGAAGCAATAGGTTATGGTTTTGACGGTATGATTGTTTACGTAGACCAAGCAGGAAAACAACCCCAGTTCTATACTGGCGGTTGGAAAGATAGAGAAAAGAAAATTCCAGCCGACCCAAAATCATTGTTCAAAATTGCTAGCATTAGCAAGTTATATACAGCTGTAGCAGCTACGAAATTGGTCAAAGAAAAGCGTTTGTCTTTTGATAAATCATTAACCGATTATCTTCCCGAACTAAAAGGAAGAATAGAAAATGCCGATGAAATCACATTGAAAATGATGATTCAGCACCGTTCTGGTATTCCAAATTTCACTGATAATCCAGCGTTTTGGGAAAACGAAGAAGAAAATGGCAAAAATGCTTTAGATTTTGCTTTAGATTTACCTGCCAGCTTTAAACCAGACAAAGGATATGAATATTCGAACACGAATTATTTGTTGCTTCGTAGGATTTTGGATAAGGTTTTAGGATACAATCACAATGATTATATCAAAGAAAAAATATTAATTCCCCTAGAGTTGAAAAATACATATTTTTCGATTACTGAAGTAGATTTAGTGGATGTGATGAGTGGATATTATGTAGGAATTAAAGAAGATTTTAAAGCCCGTGACTTTGGAATGTTAGCAACCGCAGAAGATGTTGGAACATTTCTAAGAGCTTTGAATGATGGTTCTGTATTTGAAGAAGGAGAACAGGAACTATATCCTTACGAATATAATCACGGTGGTTTAGTTATTGGCTATCAAAGTCTCGCAGAATACCATAAAGATATAGATGCTGTGGTAGTTCAGTTTATAAACACAACAGATTTTGAAGGGTATGAATGGAACTTATCAGAAATTATAATAAACCGAATTGTGAAAATAATAAGAAAGAAAAACTAGCCACAACATTGTATAAGCGCAATGCGGGCTAAAGTACTAAAAATAAACGAATTGAACATAAACAAACATAGTGGTAAACCGAAAGTTAAGTGCTTTAAATCCCGCACTACGCTTATACGTTACCGTTGGCGGTCATTTAAGAAAACCTGTCATAAAGAAGGAGAATTATGGATATTAAACTGACTTGGACAACTTAAATATAGATTTAAAACTTAAGATAATAATATGCTAACGGACATCAATCCGAAATTACCGATGCGTGACAAAAAAGTGACTCGGGAATTTTACACAAACCAATTAGGTTTTAAAGAATTTGGAAGTACCGATTTTGACGGTTATTTGATAGTGGAAAAAGACCAAATCCAAATCCATTTCTTTGAATTTAAAGAAATAGACCCGAAAGAAAATTATGGACAAGTCTATATTCGGACTTACAATATTGACGAATTTTATAAATCATTATTGAAAAAACAGACTGAAATTCACCCAAATGGTAAATTGGAAATCAAACTTTGGGGACAAAAAGAATTTTCGATTCTTGATCCAGACAATAATTTATTGACATTTGGACAAAAAATTTAAAGTAAAAAAATAAAAACGAACCGCCAACAACATATAACAATTATAGCTCTTGCGGTAATTATTTGATACTCTCTATAAATATTTAAGTATATTAGTTATTGAAAAATAACGTAACGCTTGCCCTTCTGAGTCTCACGCAGCTTTGAATAATTTGGAACTAAAAGGAGAATGAAGAACTTGTCGCTGCTGCCCTCAGCGCGCTGTGCCAAACGCAACATTGCTTATACTAACACGTTGTGGCTAATACACACAAGAAAAACCTGTTAATTTCTTGAGCTAACGAGTAAAATTTTTGTGTGGGAAAATTATTGTAAATTTTACGTTAGTCAGAATTCTGAAAAGAAAATCGAATTATGAAAAGCCCCGAAATACCAGAAAATGAGTCAGAAAGACTAAAAGAATTAGAAAGTTATCAATTGATTGGGCTTTCCGAGAAGGACGATTATGACTTTATTACTACTATGGCTGCACAAATTTGCGGTACAAAAATATCTTTAATTAGTTTGATAACCGAAAACAAGCAATGGTTTCTTTCTCACCATGGCTTGGAAGTTCGTGAAACACCTAAAGACTACGCATTTTGCGCACATGCTATCAATCAACCAAATGAACCATTCATAGTGGAGGATGCCCGAAAAGACGAACGGTTTCATGACAATCCTTTAACTACCGGTGATCCAAATGTCATATTTTATGCAGGCATCCCTTTGGTTACTTCCAATGGCTTCCCATTGGGTACACTTTGTACTATTGATGACACGCCTAAAAACCTCAACAAATCGCAGTTGGAGCAGCTTAAAAAATTAGCTCAACAAACGGTAAAGCTTTTTGAAAACAGAATAAAAAGTATTGAGCTAGATGTTCTTAATCAAGAACTAGAGAAAATGAATGAATTGCTCCAAGAAACACAAAAAGCTAATAAGTTAGGTATATGGGAATTGGACATCGCTTCAGGAAAAACGAGCTGGAGTGATTTAGTTTATGAAATCCACGAAGTATCTCAGGATTTCAACCATAATAAAGCAAATGCAATAGAATTTTACCATCCTCACTATCGTCCTATAATTACCGCTGCGATTACAAAGTGTATTTCTAATAGCACCCCTTTTGATTTGGTATGCCAAATGATCACCGCTAAAGACAAACTGATATGGGTAAGATCAACAGGAAGAAAATTGGACGATAAGCTCATTGGTAGTTTTCAGGATATTACTGAAATAAAGCACAATGAAATAAGATTCAAATCGGTAATAGAAGGCACCCATGTTGGCACGTGGGAATGGAATGTACAAACTGGGGAAACCGTCTTTAATGCAAGATGGGCAGAAATTGTAGGTTATAGCTTGGAAGAGCTCACTCCTATTAGCATAGAAACCTGGATAAAATTAGCTCATCCAGATGATCTAGAAGAATCCCAACGTAGACTAAATGCTTGTTTTGAGAAAAAGGTAGACTACTATGAGTTTGAAGTACGCATGAAGCACAAAGATGGGCACTGGGTATGGGTCTATGATAGGGGCAAAGTTTTTGAATGGACCAAAGACGGAAAACCCTTGATGATGTATGGTACCCACCAGGATATTACCGAAAGAAAACAAAGAGAAGAAAGGCTACGAATCAGTGAAGAAGCTTTTAGAGGAAATTTTGAAAATGCTGCCATTGGAATGGCTTTGTTAGATAAAAAAGGGAAATGGCTAAAGGTAAACACAAAGGTTAGCGAAATAATTGGGTATTCAGAAGAAGAGTTAATTAAGCTTACTTTTCAAGACATTACACATCCCGATGATTTAAATTCTGATTTAGAGCTTTTAACTGAACTTATTGAAGGCAAAAGAGATCACTACCAAATGGAAAAACGATACTTCCATAAAGATGGACATATAGTTCATATCCTATTAGCAGTATCTATGGTAAAGAATGAGCAAGGTAAAGGAGTCTATTTTATTTCGCAAATTATAGATATTTCTGAAAGCAAAAAGCTCCATTTAGATATTGACTACCAAAAAGACTTGTTATCTGCTTTATACAATTTATCCCCGATAGGAATCGCTCTAAATGAATATGAAACTGGCAAATTTTTAGATGTAAACAATAAACTACTTGAACCAACAGGCTACAATAAAGAGGAATTCTTATCACTGAGTTACTGGGATACTACGCCCAAGGAGTATGAGCCATTTGAAACTACTGCAATTCAGCAAATGGAAAGCAAAGGAAGCTATGATCTCTTTGAAAAGGAATACATCCGTAAAGATGGCTCACGATACCCTATAGCTCTTCAAGGAGTGGTGATAAAGGACAGCAATGGAAAGAAACTGATTTGGTCTTTTGTAAGGGATATTAGTCAGGAAAAAGAGGCGGAAAGAAAACTTCAACATGCTATCTCGAGTTTGCAAGCCATATTGGAAGCAAGTAAACAAGTTTCGGTTATTGCCATCGATACTAAAGGTACAATTACCTTGTTCAACTCTGGTGCCGAAAAATTACTAGGTTATAAAGCCGAAGAATTGGTAGGTATACATAATCCACAGTTAATTCACCATCGTGAAGAGGTAGAAAAGCAAAGCATTGAATTGTTTGAAAAATATAAAACAGAAGTAAAAGGTTTTGAAGCCTTTGTTTATGAAGCTAAAATTGGTAAGCCAACCACCAAAGAATGGACCTATATAAGAAAAGATGGTACAACTTTCCCCGTTTTACTTTCTATCAATACTATTCTTAATCAAGATGATATTGTGGGTTATTTGGGTGTAGCTACCGATATAAGTGAATTGAAAGAAGTTGAGAAAGAGATAAAGTCACTGCTCGATATTACGAATGAGCAGAATGGAAGACTCCGAAATTTTGCAAATATCGTATCCCATAATCTCCGTTCTCACAGTGGAGGTATATCTGGAATTCTCGATTTAATTCAAATGGAACAGCCAGATATATTGAAGAATGAATTATTTGAACTTCTCATTTTAGGAGCCGAAAATCTGAATCAGACCGTAAATGATTTGACAGAAATTATAAAAGTGAATTTAACACAGGCCGTTGTTTCAAAAGTAAATATCCATGAAGTTATTCAAAAAAACATAGAGAGCCTGAACATACAAATAATGAAAGCTCAATTTGAAATCATAAATAATGTAGATAAGAACTTAACCGTCAAAGGTGTTCCTGCATACTTTGATAGTATTGTGCTAAACATGATTACAAATGCCATAAAATATAGAAGTGAAGAAAGAGCGAGTTATTTGAAGATTTATGCAGATGTAGAAACTGAACAATCAATGATTACTTTATTTTTTAAAGATAATGGGTTAGGGATAGATCTGAAAAAAAATGGGGACAAGCTCTTTGGCATGTACAAGACTTTTCATCGTCACGATGACTCCAGAGGAGTGGGTCTATTTATTACAAAAAACCAAATTGAGAGTATGGATGGCAAAATTGAAATAGATAGTGAAGTAAACTTAGGTACAACATTTAAAATAACATTACCAAAATGAGAAAAATAGATTTAGCATGTATTGTTGAAGATGACCCAATGCATTTGTTTATAACAAAGAAATATATGGAACTATCAGGGTTTGTTGAAAAAATATTAGTTTGTAAAAATGGAAAAGAAGCATATGATACACTAAAAGCTATGTTTCTAAATAGTGAAAAACTACCCCAAATTATATTTTTAGATTTAAACATGCCTATTTGGGATGGGTGGCAGTTTCTGGATGAATTCACTAAAATACCTATAGAAAAAAATGTTATTATTTACATTTTAACAAGTTCAAACAGTGAAGAAGATATTAATAGGGCTGAACAGTATAGCTTAATGAGTAACTACTTAATCAAACCAATAAATCAAAGTCAACTGAAAAGTGTTTTAGCAGAGTTTGTAAATAATTAATCGCAATCAACCAATTTTAAAAACGTTTGCTAACAACGTATACCAATCATGGCTCTTGTGGTAATTATTTGATATTCTCTACAAATATTTAACTATCTTGGTTTCTGAAAAATAACGTTACGCTTGCCTTTCTGAGTCTCACGCAGCTCCAAATAATTCGGTTCCAAAACGAAGGCTGAAGTTGAAGCTGCTGCCAACTGCGCACTGCGCTAGGCGAAAAGAGTGTTATACAAACCCGTCGTTAGCCATAAGATCTACAAACGTACTTTCCTTTCTTTACTCTATTATTGACATTTTTTGGATGGCTAAAACAAACAAAAGCGATTAATGAAAAAAAGGATTTTTGGAATATTCTGGTAATAAAAACGATTTGCCAACACGGCATAATTTATTGCTGCAGCGATTGCCTACTTGAAAATTCCTTCGGAATTATCTTGCGTTCATTTTTGTTTACTAAATTAGTTGCTTAACCATCTGCCTGCGGCGGGCAGGCGCAACTTACCTAACGCAAGTCCGTGCTTTATATTAAAGAGATATTGAAACCTCTTTGGTAAATTGATCATTGTTTACCGAGACTCTATAATTTCCTTTAGCTAATTGTTTTAAGTTGAATACCTTTCGATAAGATCCTTCGAAGCTTTCAGAAAATGAATAGACAATTTCATCATCGCTATAAATGGTGAGTCTAATTTCCGTATCGCTGTCATTTCGATTTTCAACCACAATTTTATTTTCATGGCTTTTAATAATAGGACTTGTATAAGTCTTAGCGCCTACAAGAGTTGCAGATTCTTCCGTTATATTTATCGTATAGTCCTCTATAAGATAGTCACCATTTAATTTGACCGTATATACATCAGCCGGGAAGGAGTCTAAAACATATTTGATTATTTTCTTATTAGGTTCAATGTAATCAGAGAATATGATTTCTCCACTTTTGTCTTCCAATGAAACATAATTAATTTCTTCCCCTTCAAATGTTTCTAAGTCTATAACAAATGATTTCTCGTTAGACAAAAGAGTAAATACAGATCTTGTTGGATTTTTCATTGCAGAAGCTGAATAGATACAGCTCAAAATAATTGCGTAGGTAAATAATATTTTTTTCATAACTAAGTGCTTTAAATTTTTTAAATATTTGATAATTCAAAGATCATCAACTATTTTTCCTTTCTTTATGGCAGAATTGGTAATTTAATGCTCATATTTAACCCTATGCGTCAATTTAGGCGTCCCAGTGGTTAATATAAAGCATATTCAGGAGACAACCGAAGATGGAGACAAATCCGAAACATAATTTAATACCCAGATTAAAGAAGGTAGAACCAGATCTTGGTTCTTCTCTTAGGTATTCTAAATTTACCGAAAGAAACCCAGATGCTAAAGCATATTGGCACTATCATCCTGAGGTGGAACTTGTTTATATCAAAGAAGGTTTCGGGAATAGATATGTAGGCAATCATATTTCTAAGTTTCAAGATGGCGAATTAATTCTCATGGGGCCAAACATCCCACATTTTGGATATGAGTTTGGGTTTCAAGGTGTCAATGAAGAAATAGTAATTCAGTTTAAAAAGGATTTAATTAAGACTTCAGTTCAAATTATGCCTGAATTTGCGTCAATAAATAAACTCATTGAAAAGTCAAAGTCAGGTATTTCTTTTTTCGGAAAAACAAGAAAAGAAGTAGGTGTTCAACTTGAATCTATGGAGAAGAAATCTTATTTTGATCGACTTATTTGCATGCTACAGGTATTACAAATCTTATCTCAGTCAGAGGAATACGAAGTTCTCAATGCTCAAGGAATGACTCTGATTATCCAGAATCAGGATGATGAGAGAATCAATCAGGTATATAATTTTGTAAAAGAAAACTATGAAGATGAAATTAGTTTAGAACAGATAAGTCAAGTTGCTACTATGACGATACCTGCTTTTTGTAGATACTTTAAGAAATCTACAAAAAAAACATTTACTCAATTTGTAAACGAATTTAGAGTAAGACAAGCTATTCGACTTTTGTCTGTAGGCAATAAGTCGCTAACTGAGATTGCTGGTGAGGTAGGTTTCAATAGTTTTTCTCATTTCACTAAACAATTTAAACGCGTAACTTCAAAAACGCCCTCAGAATATAAGAAATCAATCTATCAGATTATTGATGGATAATATTTTTCATTCATTTGACTTAGTTGAAAATTTGTAAACACAGATTTCAATATATAAGAGCAAATAATCTCTTAAATTCAAAATGAATTAATTTCCAAACGAAAAGATTTCAATAGAGAATTGACGTAAGAGAAAATAAAAGCCCACGGAAAACCAAGTAAACAAATTACTCAAGGCGTTTTATTTGAACTTGTGTAAGGCGTTGCAAAAGTTTTTTGTTTGATAACTATTTGGAATTAACTTAAGGTGTTGCCAGTAATTAACTATTGTTATACATACCCGTTAGCCACAAGCAATAAAAAAAATGAAAGCAAAAAAAACTTATTTAAAAGGACAATCCGTATTTATAGTTTCCTTGCTCGTAATCGGAATTACATTTTTCACTGTTTATTTAACGGGAGTAAACTATAATCGATCAGTTACTTCAAATTTGTATTTATCATTAGGAATTATTGGAACGGTGCTTTTTCTATTTATGACTTATGGACTCTATAAAGGAATTGGTTTGATTGACAATTTTCCGAAATTTAGAGCTTTTAAATCAGGAGAATTCATTCCATCTTCAGGAGAAATCCCAGAAATAGATGTGCCAAGTATTTCCTCAGATGACGGAATCAGTGGAATAATTATCTCAATTTTACTTTGGATTGGAATGGCAATACTTTTCATTATTCTTCTGTTTCTTTTAGAAGCATTTTTTTGGATTTCAATTTTTATAATCTTAGCAATGCTGTATTGGGTGTTTTTTAGAGCTTTAAGATTAGTATTTTCAAAATCTAAGCAAACTGTTGATGATATTGGAGTTTCAGCAATGTATTCGATAACTTATACCGTATTGTATTTAGGTTGGATATTTGGAATCGTTTTTCTAATTGAAACCTTTCGTTGATAAGACTAGTGGATAACAATACAACAATAATTATAGCTCTTGCGAAACTAGAAGCAAATTGATTGCAAATATTTAACTATATTAGTTTCTGAAAAACAACGTTACGCTTGCCCTTCTGACCGACCTTCCGGCAGGCAGGGTCTCACGCAGCTCTGTTGAATTTGGAACCAAGAAGTGAAGTTTGAACTTGTCGCTGCTGTCCTCATTACGCTGTGCCAAGCGCTACGATTAGCATACAAACCTGTTAACAACAATCTATGAAAAAAATCTTCCTACTAACTCAACTTCTCTTAATAATTACAGTCAATAACCTATTAGCTCAAGATTATTTTGAAGGTCAAATTGATTTTAAAATTGAGTATGAATCCTTAAATGAAAATATTTCTGCTAAATATTTAGAATACGCAATCGGAGATTCATTTACGGCATATATTCAGGAGGACAGATATATTATGATATATAATTCTAAAACCGAACAAGGATGGTCTAAAAGCACTATTCGGCTTGACGAAGGTTATAGTTATACAGAATATGAAAAGTCAGATACAATCTACCGTTCAAAACTCAATTCAAGCTCTGATATTTTAATTGAAATTAAAAAACATCCAAATCAAAAAAAGATGATTCTTGGTGAAATGTGTCCCTCGATTACATTAAAATATGAATCAACTGATCCTAATACTCCTTTCAAAATTACAGATGGAACTCACTATTACAGTCCTAAGTACAAATTGAATTCTGAAAAATATAAAAATTTCACCTCTGGTTTTTGGAATTTATTTGTGAATGAATCTGAATCTGTAAGTATTCGTAACGAACATATTTATACAGGATTTTTTAAATCAATTTCAGAAGCCACAAAAATTCAAGAGAAGAAAATTTCCGATGACTTATTTACATTAAATTCTGATAAAATATTAATAGATTCCGAGTAGCGACAATTATTAACAACACAAAAGAATCATTACTCTTGAGGAAGTAACATAATGTTCATTGCAAATATTTAACTATATTGGTTTCTTAAAATTCGAACTCGATTGCCTTTTGAGTCTCAGGCTGCTCTGAATAATTGGAACTAAGAAGTAAAATTTGAACTCGCCGCCGCTGCTAGCATCGCGTTGCGCCAAACGCAACCATTATTATACAAACCCGTTGTAGCACATTGGATTGAATCGAAAACTGAAAAATAATAAACAATGATCGAACATTGTAATGATAAAAGAAGTATAGCTTACAAGGTATTGTTTTTGATTGGACTCGTTTTCTTTCTAATTGGTCAACTAATATTAACTAAAGGTAATGATTTTGTATATGAGCAAGTACCGATTGATTTCGCTCATTGGTTTTTATTGTTAGGTGTTGTTTTTCTGATTCCTCAAACCGTATCATATCCTACAAAAATTTTTAGCTTGATAGGAATACCTATAACCCTCATTGGGATTGTGTGTATTATTGGAATGTGTGTGTTGGACTTTATTTGGTGGAGCTTTCCTACCACAGAAATGCGAAATGAATTTACTAATCACATTTCTCAAGTTCCTTCCATTTGGAAACCTTTTATGACAATCGGACCAAGTTCAAAAGTCTTCAATGTGGGTTTACTTATTGTAAGTTTAAATTATTTGAAGCAAGCTAAGGTTGGAATAATTATTCTTTTAATAGCAAATTTAATCTTGTGGCATGTTATACCATTACCATTTCGATTAGTTATTGGATATGCACTAACCTTAATTGGATTCAGTATAATATTCCTCCGAAATAAATAAAAAAACGTGCTACGACAAAATTTAACGATGATGGCTCTTGTGGTAATTATTTAATATTCTCTACAAATATTTAGCTATATCGGTTATCTAAAAATCACATTAAGCTTGTCTTGCTGAGCCTTACACTTCACAACGCATAACTTGCAATATAATAACCCGTTAACGGTAAAGTAAAAATATGCCCCATAAAACAAATTAAATTATTTATAATTCATTTCATTATTTTGACTACTTTTGTTGACTAATCAACGTTTATTAAATGAAAAAATATGTGTTTACAGATTCGGTTGGTTATTTAACCACTACCATTTCTAGAATATTACAACAAAAATTACAAGCCAAATTTAAAAGTACAGGATCTAATACTACCCCTGAACAATGGCGATTATTAGTGGTAATTTCTAATGAAGGAGAAATGAATCAAAGTCAGCTTGCAGAACTACAACATAAAGATAGAGCTGCAATAAAACGATTACTGGACCATTTAGAAACAAAGAACCTAGTAATTAGAAAATCAGGAAAAGATTCTAGATCACATACCATTTCACTAACGCAAGAAGGCAGGAAAATGGTTCAAGTTTTTACCAAAGCATCTGAAGAAACCGTTAATGAAGCATTAAGCTGTTTTTCAGAAGAAGAAGCAAAAAACCTTAATCAACTTCTCAACAAACTACTTAATAACATCAAATAAAAATTTATACCAATAGTTGACTAATCAACAATTCAATAGCTAATTTATGTACTTCCATTGCTAAAAGTAACTGTCTTTTTGTGCATTCCGGCTGTTTTAACAAGAGTAATTATTTATTTAAAAGCAAAACTGAAAAATTGAAAATTATGGCGTTCATAGAAAAGATCATCAAAAAAATAATGGATAATGGTGTAATTACATCCAAAGTACAACTCTCAAAAAGCGTATATAAAATTGAAATTCAAAGTGAAGTAGTAAAAACAATGGATTTTGTACCAGGCTGTTTTATTCGCTTAGGAGTTGGTTTAGGTCAAGAAGCTAGCTCAAAAAAAGATATGGTTAGAAGCTATTCTATTTGGAGTATAGATAAAGACAAAAACACATTTAGTCTTGCCATAGCCACACATAGCAATGGCATTGGTGCGCAATGGGTGAAAGACTGTATGGTTGGCGATACTATTTATTACAAAACAAAAAGAGGTAAGTTTACCTTAGACACTACTGCAGATAGCTATTTAATGATTGGCGACCTATCTGCATTATCTCATTTATATATTATAAATAGATATTTATCTAAAGACAAACACGTAGAAATCATTATTTACAACAATAATATTACAGAATTATACGCAGATATAGATAATAAAAAACCATTCAACTTTTATAGCATAGAAGAGAATAATCTAAAAGAAATTATAGCCAAAATAGATCATTTATTGCCGCAACTTAAAGGTGCTAAAATGGCATATATTGCAGGAGATAGTAGGATTTGTATTGCTATAAATAACTATTTAAGAAAAGAGCTTCAATGGAATACAAAACAAATTAAAACGAAGCCATTTTGGAATCCTGACAAAAAAGGATTGGAATAGAAAGTCATACCATTAACAATGCATATCAATTATAGCGCTTACGAAACTAGAGGTAATTGATTGCAAATATTTAACTATATTGGTTATATAAGAACAACGTAAAGTTTGCCTTCCTGAGTCTCACAAAGCTCCAAATAATTTAGTGCTAAGATTAAATTAAAAATATTTATTAAGTTGATGAACGCTAAAAAACCTATTTGAAAAACATTCCTAACATATCATTTCAAAGTGCCGAAAACTCAAACGATTTTGAGTTTCTAAATGTATCTAATTTATTTGCCCGAATATTTACTGATTTAGACCATAATCCTGCGCTACCACACAGAATCACTTTTTTTGCATTGTTAATTGTTACGAAAGGAACTGGAACCCATCAAATTGATTTAAAAGAATACAGTTTAAAGGCAGGTTCAGTCTTGAAAATTGCGAAAGGACAAGTACATGCTTTTCAAAGCAATCCTCAATATGAAGGTTTCTTAATTTTATTTACAGAGGATTTCGTACTGAACTATTTTTCAAAATCGTCCATAAATTTAATATCGCATTTATATAATTACCATACATCTTCACCCATAGCCTATGATAAAAAAGGCAATGACACTTTTCTAAAGCAACTTATACAAGAATTGCAAATAGAAAATACCTATGCTCAGAAAAACATAGTTGCTTCTTTATTAAATATATATTTATTAAGGCTAGAACGTAAAACACATACCAATAAGGAACAAGACCACAATTCAAAGCACTACGATACTTTTATAAAATTCAAAAATTTAGTAGAATCCAATTATACCACTACCCGAAACGTTAAAGATTACGCTGATAAATTGGTCATTTCTACAAAACACTTAAATCAAGTAGTGAAGGATTTCACCATAAACACTGCCAAATCTTTCATAGACAACTATGTCATCCTTGAGGCGAAACGTGCCATTGTAAGTACTGAAAAAAGCTTAAAAGAGATCGCTTTTGACACAGGTTTTGATGAAGTTACCAACTTTACAAAATTTTTTAAAAACAAAATGAGTATGACTCCAAAGGCATTTAAATCTCAGCAATTAAAAAACAAATAATTCCCATATTTACCATTTTTAGCATCATTTTTCCAGTTCGAATATTTTATTAATACCTCAATTTTGCAGTATTAATAATCAAACTAAACATTAAAATGATGAAGTATTTAAATTTAAAATTTGCGGCCACAATCATGTTGGCCATTACAGTGTATGCTTGTAGTAGTGATGATGATTCAAATTCACAAGTAACAGTAGACTTCGGAACTGCACCTTCAAGTTCCATTATTACAACGGGCTCTGTAAACGTAATTACAGAAAATACCGTAAGATATCATACCATCGATTTTACTTCGGCACCTTACACAGTAACGATTGTTGAGACGGAAAATGATATTGTAGTTGTAGATTTAGGGCCTGCGCCTGCTTTTGCAGATGAATTAAAGGCTTATATAGATCTTATCAATAAGTCTGGTGCTGTTATTATAACTCATAATCATGGCGACCATTATGGAGGTGCAGCAAATTTTACTGATTTGGACTTTTATGCCGAAAGTACTGTTGCGAATCAATTAAATAACACAGCCGATTTCACAAGCTTATACCCTAATGCAGTAATTGGAGTTAATGGCTCCCTAGAAATAGGAGGTTTAGAATTTACTTTTGACAAAGTGTCTAACGCCGAAACTGGAGAAAATGGCTATATCCATAATCAAGAACATAAAGTGATTTTTTCTGGAGATCTTGTATATAACCTTACTCATATTTATTTAAGAGAATATACACCAAATGACACCGAAGATGAGATTAACAATTGGATAGCTGGTTTAAATATGCTAAAAACCAATTTTTCAGATTACAACCATCTCTTTGTAGGCCATAACGGATCTCGTTCTGATGTAGGAACTGTAATTGATGAAAATATAGAATATCTACAAAACGCCCAAGGTATTATCAAGGGAACTCAAACACTTTCTGGAGGAGGTACAGCAACAACACAGCAACAGGTAATAGATGAACTTCAATTATTATATCCTACTTATCATGAAGGTGGACTATTATTGTCACTTCCTGACGCTTTTTTTCCTGGAGACCCTGGAACTGATTGGTTTTAATTTGGCATATTAAATTGATGCACAACAGTAAGGAATATCAATCGTATTCTGATATTCCTTCTTTTAAAACTAAAAACTATGATAACATCACAAGAAAATCAAATAACAGCAACCTTAAATGAACTTTTTGAAGATTCTAAATTTGATATGCTTAAAATGATGAAAGGAGCTGCAAATAGTATTTTCAAGTCTATGCAACCCACAGATTTTAAAGATGTATACCTTTCCATCACCAGAGAACAAGGAAAAGATTTGAAGTGGCTTATCAAAGAAAATAACATTAAAAACATTGTGGAGTTTGGAACATCATTTGGCATTTCGACATTGTTTTTAGCACAAGGAGTTTTGGAAACACAAGGTCATATTATTACTACAGAATTAATCGAATCTAAAGCTCAAAAGGCCATTGAAAATTTTAAAAAAGCAAGAGTAATTGACTTAATTGATGTAAGAATTGGTGATGCCATGGTGACCTTAAAAAATCATGACAAACCTATAGATTTATTGTTATTGGATGGCTGGAAAGATTTATACCTACCCTTATTTCAAATGCTTGAACCTAATTTTCATACCAACACAATTATCTATGTTGATAATGCAGAAATGACCGAAACGAAAGCATTTTTAAATACGATTGGTCAAAATAAGAAATATCATTTACAACCTCAACTTGGAGGAAAGGTAGTATTCATTACGATTAAAAAATAAAAAAGTTATGAGTCAAGTATCCATTTGCCCAACATGCGGCAGCAAATCAAAAATAAAAGAAACAAACGGTACGATTTCTTATGAAACCCTTCAGGATAAAGAAATATTGAAGAAAGTAAGTCAACTAAAAAAAGCGATGGAAACGTTTAAAGGAAAAGCAGAAAAACTAGAAAAAGAGTTAACAGCGCTAAAAAATAATCAATGATATGAAATTCGTAAAAAGAAACTACGGTTGGATGATTGTCACTATTTTAGCAATAGTACCACTATTTATCATTCTCAACATGCTGACTTTTGATTTTAGCAATGGAGTAGCAATTGCTTTGTTTAAAAATGCAGGTAGCGATGGGATGACCACTTTAGAAATGATGTATCACATATCTGGAGAATTTGCAATACGTTGGATGACAGCCGTCCTTACCTGTACCCCATTTTTCATCCTATTTGGCGTCAACAATCTTTTTGTGAGACAAGCTATGGGCATTTCAACTGCCGTATGGAGTCTACTTCACTTTATCATTTTTATTATTGCTGAAGGATTTCTTGAGACATTTACACAAGCAAACTATATTGTAGGATTTGTAGCTGTTTTAATTGTCATACCTTTATTGATAACATCGAATAGAAAATCAATGAAGAAGCTAAAAGGAACATGGAAAAAGCTTCAAAGCTTCTCGTATGCTGCCATCTTTTTAAGTTTGCTTCACGTAGCCCTTTTAGATAAAACTTGGGTTATTTATGCTGTTATCGTAGGCTTCGGATTTATTATTAGAATACCGTTAATAAAAGAAAAGATAATTGCTTTCAGAAAAAATAGAAGAATCAGTAAAGTTTAAGCCATTGAACCAATAAACCACATGAAAATCTTCTTTTACATATTGATAATAATATTTATTTGTTTGAGCAGCACTTCTTGCACTGTCTTGCAATGGCGAAAATCTGATCAAGAAATTCAAAAGAAGTTTAATCATTTAGAAATCGAAAGTAAAATTTCTTATGTTGAAGTTGATAGCCTTGATTTAAAAATTAGAATTCAAGAAATTAAATCAGAAGGCAAAAATGTGAATCTCGTTTTTATTCACGGAGCACCCAGTTCTCTTTCCACTTGGGACGGATACCTTACAGATGCTACGCTTAAAGCAACTGCAAATATGTATGCTGTTGACAGACCTGGTTATGGTTATTCGAACTTTGGCACACCAATAAGTTCTATTGATGATCAGGCTCAATTAATGAGTGCGATTATCAACGATAAAAAATTAAAGAATATCATTGTAATTGGTTCATCCTATGGTGGTCCTATTGCAGCAAGAGTAGGCGTTTTAAATGCGAACGTTAAAGCAGTGGTAATGATTTCACCAGCAATAGACCCAACTAATGAGAAGCATATCTGGGCTTCACGATTTACACAGTGGAAATTAACACGATGGTTAGTTCCAACCGCCTACCGTGTCGCAGGTGATGAAAAGAAAGTGCACGCAAAAGAACTTTCATTAATAGAAAACGATTGGAAAAATCTTACTATTCCCATTTTACATATTCATGGAAATACCGATAATATTGTACCTTATGAAAACATTCATTACAGTGAAAAAACTTTTCAGAATATAGAGGTAATTTCTATTTCAGAAAAAGGTCACGAATTGGCTTGGAAAGATTCAGAATTTATAATTAATCTAATAACGAAACGAGTCCTTCAAATTCAAAAAGAAAATTAAAAATGAAAATAGCAGTAACATCAGCAAGCGGTAAACTTGGTTCAACCATAGTAAAACAATTAATAAAAGAAATAGGTAAAGAAAATGTCATTGGAATTGCAAGAACGCCCGAAAAAGTAAAATACCTTGGCATTGAAATAAGAAAAGGAGATTATAACAATCGTACCGAATTTGACGAAGCACTAGTAGGAGTTGACACGGTCGTGTTGCTTTCCGGAATGGACGAACCTCAAAAAAGAATCCAGCAACATAGAAACGTGATTGAAGCTTCTAAAGCAAATGGAGTTAAAAAGATCGTCTATACAAGTATTGTTGGAGCAGAAAAAAACAACGCCTTCAGTTCTGTAGTGCAGTCCAACCGACAAACAGAAAAAGATGTTCAAAATTCAGGTCTCAATTGGAGTATTGGAAGAAACGGCATCTATATTGAACCAGATTTAGAATATATAGATACGTATGTAAAGGAAGGCGAAATTAGAAATTCTGCAGGTGACGGAAAATGCGCCTATACCAGCCGGGAAGAATTAGGATTTGCATACGCTAAAATGAGTTTTGAAGATAAGCACAATGGAGAAATTTACAATTTAGTAGGTAACCCCATCACCCAAACTCAATTGGCTGATTATATTAACCAAGTTTACAACACCAACCTTGTGTATAATTCGGTTTCTGTTGAAAATTACGCTACTGAAAGGAAAAGAGAATTAGGTGATTTTTTAGGAACTGTCATTGCAGGTATTTATGAAGGAATTCGTAATGGAGCTAATAATGTGATATCAAATTTTGAAAAAGCAGCTGGGCGTCCGCATAAAAGTCCTATAGAAATGATTAAAATGTTTAAAAATAAGTAGTCTGAGCCAACTACCAACAACGCATTTTTTTCATTCCTTACTTTTGAACCAATATAAAATTTTCTGTAATTAATTGATTATATTAGTCTTACGAAATTTAGATTGCGTTTTCTCTTCTGAATCTCAACAAACTCCGAAGAATTTGGAATTAGAAACGAATGAAGAACTGGTCGCTGCTGCCCTCATCGCGCTGCACCAAACGCAACAATCAGTATAGAAAGCTGTTATACTCAATTAAAAAATTATGAAAACAATAGTAAATATGATTAAAAGGCTACCATTTTTAATTTTACTTATAGTTGCGTTAATTGGCTGTAATTCAAAAAATAAAGATAAAGAGTCTATTAAACACACTCAAAGAGTAACTTCCCTAAATGTCGTTTTAGCCGTAATTGATTCAATTAATTCAGAAATAAATAACGGTGATTATGGATTAATTGATCGCTTTATGGTGCTACAAAATGACGAGTTATTGGCAGATTATAAATATAAACAGGACTATGAAACCATTGTTCAAAAATATGACACAACCAATCATCAATACAATTTCAATAGTACAGATTGGCATCCATACTACAAGCAAACTGAATTACACACCCTTCAGTCTGTAACCAAAAGTATCACCTCCATCCTTTTAGGTATTGCGTTGGATTTGAATGAAGATTATAACGTTGATAACAAAGTAATGCCTTTGTTGACTGGTCATGATACCGACTTTGTAGATAAACGAAAGCAAAACATATCCATTAAAGATTTATTGACCATGAGAAGTGGGTTACAATGGAATGAAGAGACTGACCATAATGATACTACAAATGACTGTTTTAGGCTGGAAGCAAGTGACAATTGGATAGAATATGTACTGAGTAAGCCTATGGATACCATACCAGGAACAAGATTCGTGTATAATGGTGGAGGAACTGTGCTTTTAGGAAAAATCGTTCGCACCATTACGGGTAAACGAATTGACGATTGGGCAGAAGAAAAATTATTTGAGCCACTCGGCATTACAGAGTATTATTGGAAAGAAACGCCTGATGGAGAAATTGACACAGAAGGCGGTTTATATCTTAAGGCAGAAGACTTGGCTAAAATTGGCTCATTGTTTTTGAACAACGGAAAATGGGACGGTAAGCAAGTTATATCTGAAGGTTGGGTCGCAACATCCACAAGCCCTTTACTTAAAAACGTAAAACCGCAATGGAAAAGTGTTACGGGATACGGGTATCAATGGTGGATTCCTGAATATACAGATACTGGCAAAACCAAAATTTATTCCGCCAACGGATATGGAGGTCAGTATTTAATGATAGCACCAGAGCATAATTTAATAATTGTATTTAATGGTTGGAATATAAATGATGAGCCAGAAAAGTCGACATACAGAGCTTTGCAAGAAAGAATAATGCCCGCACTTAAGCATAAATAATTAGGTATAACAGCGTATTAATATTTAACTAAATTAGTTATTGAAAAATGAAATGATGCCTGCCCTTCTTATTTTCAAGAACTCAGAAAAATTGGGATTGAACTAAAAAAAATGAAATTCGACAGTAAAAAAGACATATTATTCAGTGTAGTAATTCTCGGAATGAACGCCTTTCTGATTGGAATCACAATCGTGGGAATTGCAAGCGGAGAAATGGAAAAAGATGAATATTGGACTTTATTTCTGATTTTAGCTGTTGTCGGACTTCTCTTTTGGTTGTATTTCGGAACTAATTACGAATTGACCAAAGAAAACAAACTGATCTACAGAAGTGGGCCATTTAATGGAAAAATAAGCATAGACCGTATAACGGAAATTATAAAAGGAAAAACTCTTTGGGTAGGTTTTAGACCAGCAACTTCAAGAAAAGGTTTGATTGTAAAGTATGATAATTACAATGAAATATACATAAGTCCAAAAACAAATGAATTATTTATTGAAAAAATATTGGAACTGAACCGGGATATTAAAATCTCAGAATAAAAACCCTAACTAAAACCACACGTAACATTTATGGTTCTTACAGTAATTATTTAATACTCCTCTTCTAAAGAAAGTAAATATGGAGATGTTGTTGATCTTAAACAGTTTTCTGATATCTCAATGTCATTAAGAGTTGAACTAGAAGAGAAAAAAAATTGAAAAATTACACACCCCTACTTATAACAAGTATCACTTCTTCAGTAAATATTGCATAATTTCTACAAATATTTAACTATATTGATTTCAGATACAATAGTGAACGTTGCCTTTCTAAGTCTTACGCAACTCCTATAAACTTAGAAGTAAAAAAGGAAACTAAATTAGTCGCTACTACCAACAACGCGCTTTACAAAACACTAAAGCTGTTGTAACTCATTTTTATTGACATCTAGGTTACACCTTTAAAAAACCATTTATGAATAGAACTCTAAAACGAGTAATTGCCTTTCCTATTTCAAAAATTATATTAGGAATTGGAATTTGCTTACTCATTCTTATTGGTTTTCAGAATTATGTATCTAAGCCTTTATTTTATTTTTTAATAGATTCTAAACCATTAGCCGATACTATAATAAATTACACATCTGTAGCTGTATTATTATTCACTTACTATTATCTTTTTAGCTTTTACGAAAAAAGACATATTTATGAACTATCTAACAAAAACATAATAAAGGTACTATTCGGAAGTTTCATGTTGGGCTTTTCAATTTTATCTTTTGTTATTTTAATTTTATACTTTCTTGGATATTACAAAGTCATACAATTTTCAGGTTTTTCTTATTTTTTAGCCCCCTTTTCATTTTTAGTCATTGCTGCTTTAATTGAAGAAATCCTATTTCGAGCGATTTTATATAGAATATTAGAAAATTGGATTGGAACCTATATCGCTTTGATTATTTTATCGATTCTATTTGAACTTCCGCATATATTTAATGATAATGTGACAGCGTTATCTGTAATTTTAGGCTTGCTTTTTGGCTTCGCTCACGGTATAATGTATACTTACACTAAAAGAATTTGGCTGCCATTTGCATTTCATTTAGGTTGGAATTTTGCTCAGCCTTTTTATGGATCAAATTTATCTGGACTTGAAGATGTTGGAAGCATACTTATTGCAGAGTTTAATGGCCCAGAATTAATTACTGGAAGCATATATGGAATAGAAGATTCTATATTATCTATATTTTTATTATTAATTATATGTATTATCTTTTTAAGATTATCAATAAAAAAGAATAAAATAGTTAAAACAAGCTACCAAAAAACACAGTAAATAGTACTCTTTCAGTAATTATTTAATAACGGTAAGATTCGTATAAAATAGATACTCAAAAATAATACAACAACTGAGGACAGAGTACAGATTGCAATATAAACAAGTGTAATAAATCCTAGTTATATCCTCTTACAATTAAGATTACATTATGTTCACTAGAAATAATTAACTTATCTTAGTTTATAAATAAAATAAACCCGCTTTCACTTCTATGTCTTACGCAAGTTTGAATAATTTAAAGACTAGAAAGTGATAAAAAACTTGTCTCTGTTGCTCTCATTGTGTTACATCTAATTCAACAACACATTATACGCAAACAGAAAAATATCGTGCCTATGAAAAAACAATTAGTCAAGATAGCATCTAATTTATTTCCAAATATGATAACGTCATTTGCTTATAATCAATTGACTAATCCTCAAGTTCGTAAGCTTCGAAAAAACGAGTTAGACACCTTAAATAAATCCGAAAAAGAAAATTTTAATTATAACAATATTAATATCAAACTTTATACTTGGAAAGGAGGCAAAAACAAAGTCCTTCTTATTCACGGATGGGAAGGTCAAGCAGGAAATTTTTCCGACTTAATAGAAATACTTCTAGAAAACGGATATACTGTTCATTCATTCGATGGACCGTCGCACGGTTATAGTAGCAAAGGAAGTACAAGCTTATTTGAATTTTCGGAGTTAGTAGGTGTTTTAATTAAAAAATTCGATGTTAAATCACTAGTCAGTCATTCATTTGGCGGAGTTGCAACAACTTATGCCTTGTTCAAAAACCCAGATATAATGATTGAAAAATATGTGTTACTTACAACACCTGATAAGTTTACTGAAAGAATAGATGATGTTTCAGAAGTAGTTGGAATAAATAAAAAGGTGAAAAAATTATTGATTAACCGATTAGAAAAACAAACAGGGATTAGCGTTGAAACTCTAAATGTTAGTGATTTTGTAAAAACCATTAATGTAAAAGACGCCCTTATAATTCACGATATAAATGATAAAGTTATTCCAATAATAAGATCAAAAAATGTACACCGAAATTGGGCTGCGTCCCAACTTAAAGAAGTGGAAGGAACAGGTCACTTTCGTATACTAAGAACCAAAGAAGTTATAGATACAGTTGTAAATTATTTAAATTGAATGAATAATTAGCAATAAATGATTATAACTCTTACAACAATGACATTTATAATTAATTACTGCATTGGAAAAAAAATTAAAATCTCTAAAATACCTACCAAAAATATGGGCGGCAATTGGATATTTAACAATTTTAATCTTTTCATTTGTATTATTTTTCGGTAGAAATATTCAGACAATACGAATAGAATTTCTTTTTGTTAATCTTCCAGGTTTTTATACTCATGTTTCAAACTTCTCATTAAGTTTAATAATTTTTGTGACCATAGGGTATATTGGATTAATGATGGGTTCAACATTAAAACACCTAACAATGATTGGAGTTATAATTGGTCTTATAAATCTAGTTATTGAATTTTTTATTTCAATTTTAAATACTGCCGACAAAATTGATGCTGTTTATGGAGTATTTGGAGTATTTTTAGGACTGATATTTCTATTTTCGATACAAAAATGGGGACTGAATAAAAATGAATTATAAAAAAATAGCACAATCATAACACTTGTGGTAATAACATCGGAATCCTTACAAATATTTAACGATATTGAGTATTGAAAAAGAACCTAATGCATGCCTTTTTTTAAGCTTCCTTAAGTTTTTTTGAAGAAGAATTTAGAATAACATAAAGAATACGTCGCTGCTACCCCACGCATAGTAAAAAATAAAATTATTGTTGAACAAACCCGCTGCAAACATTTTTAAAAACAACTAAAAGAAATGAGAAAAACCGCCTTACTAATTGGAATTTTCATAATATTATTTAGTTCAAAAACAATAGCTCAAACTGAATTTGGAGCTAAAGCTGGTTTAAATTTCTCTAAATATTCTGGATCACTTTACTTAGCTAAGTATCAATTCAAGATGGGGTTTTACGCGGGTGGATTTGCTGCTATTAATATAAATGAAAAATTTAAAATACACACAGAATTACTGTTTGCACTTCAAGGTTCTAATTTTCTGATTAAAGAGGTTACAATTAGAGAAAGTCCTTATGAAATTGCTAAAGTTGGCGATTTTAAAACTAAAATTACAGAAACAACAATCTCAGTTCCATTAGTAGCACAATATTACTTAGCAGATGGAATTTACTTTGAAACTGGACCACAAATGGGACTCATTTTAAAACAAAAGGAAAAAGTGATTAAATCACCAACTGACGACCCTGAATTTAATGCTACCATGGATTTTGAAAACAACACTTTTGATTTCGGTTTAGTAGTTGGTGCAGGATATGAATTGAATGAGGAGTTAACTTTAAACTTAAGATATTACTTTAGTACAATTGAGCATAGCGTACTAGAAGTTAAATCAGCAGTTATCAATTTAGGACTAGAATATGAATTGTAAAAACCATTTACAGGAAAACAAATAATTAATTTTGAATCTTTTTTAGCGTTCTATCATCATCTTTATAGCTACCAATAAAGATATCTCTCGTTATATTTTTAAGAGGTAAAGAGAAAAAGAAGGTACTACCTTCACCTAGTGTTGAATCTACCCAAATAATACCATCTAAAAGACTAACTAGCTTCTTTGCAATGGTAAGTCCTATACCAACACCTTCATGGAGCCTATTAAATGAACCGTTAACTTGAGTAAATCCATTAAAGATTAAATCTTGGTGACTTTTGTCGATACCAATTCCATTGTCAGAAACAAAAAAAGTAATTCGCGTTTTATCTTCTTTTTCACAAATCTTAAACCCATAATTTATAGTACCTGTTTCTGAAAATTTAACTGCATTTTTCAAGAGATTTACTATAATATGTTTTAGTTTAAGCTCATCCGTGTATATTATTAATTTCTTATACTCTTCCGGAACAGTTAAATTAAATCCTAAATGTTGTTTCCCTAGGTCTTTTTGATAGATTTCCATTGATTTGTGAATTTCATCCAGAAAATTAGTCAAATCAACATCTTTCATAATCACCTTTTCTTTACCAGATTCAATAGAAGATATTTTAAAAAGATCATTAATAAGTTTTAATAAATGGTCTCCACTTTTATTTATAATTTGCACATACTCTAGAATTTCTTCCATAGATGAATCTCCTTCTATTAAATCAGAGAGTCCTATAATAGCGTTAAGTGGTGTTCTTAACTCATGAGACATGGTTGCTAAAAACTCAGATTTTAGTCGGTCACTTTCTTCAGCCTTATCTTTAGCTTCTGATAGTTCTAAAGTTCGCTCTTTAACTAGATTTTCAAGGTTATTTCTATATTTTTCAAGTTCTTTATTTTGAGTCGTAATTTCAAGTTGCTTTTCTAAAAGCAATTTATTTTTATTGTTTAATTCTCGTGTACGTAACTTAACTTTTTGCTCTAAGGATGTACTTAGTTCTATTAATTCTTCATTTTGAATTTTAAGCTGATTATCCTGTTGGTAACTTTTAAGAGCCTGTTTAACTGTTAAAACAAGGTCATCAGTATGCCAAGGTTTGGAGATGTATCGATATAAACCCGCATAATTTATTGAATTTGCGACCCCTTCAACCGTAGCTTGACCTGTTAGTAATATATTTAATGCATGAGGTGATTGTTCATGAATTTTTGTTAGAAACTCATCCCCTTTCATGACTGGCATCGCATAATCTGCTATCACAACTTGAATTTCATAATTTAAGTCTAGTAAATTATGAATAGCCTCTAATGCTTCAACCCCTGATTCTGCTGTTTCAATAATATACTTATTACCGAAAGCATTTTTTAGTTCAGTTTTTAAGCTATTTAGAACTATTTTTTCATCATCGACACAAAAAATTACGCCCGTTTTCATTCTTCCTGTTTTTAATTAGTAGTATTCCCGGAATCTATACAAGAAAATAATTCAGATTGAATCCATGGTTTTCGAATACATTTATATAAACTAGCTTCTTTTTTACTTTTTTCAATCGAATTAGAGTCGGCTTGGCCTGTTAACATTATTTTTAATGTTTTTGGATATTTATTATGAACTTTAATCAAAAACTCATCTCCTTTAATACCAGGCATCAACCAATCGCTTATAATTATCAATCTTACTGTAAGATCCATCATTATCTCATCAATAATCTCAAGGGCCTCAACAGCACTCTCTGCCGTTTCATATAAAAATGAATTACCATAATTTCCCTTTAATTGCGCTTTAATACTATTTAATATGATTTTCTCATCATCGACACATAAGATTACTGTTTTCTCCATAGTATTGTTCTTATTATTTTGTTGATTCTTCCTTTCTATTCATTATAGGCAGATAAACATTAAAAGTTGTTTTACCGGGCTTACTTTCTACTTCAATTTTCCCTTTATGCTTTTCTATAATTCGTTTTGAAATATCCAATCCTATTCCGGTTCCTTCTCCAGTGGGTTTGGTGCTAAAGAAAGGATCAAATATTCGATTTATTTCATCTTTTGGAATACCTTTTCCACTGTCAGTAATTGAAACAACTACCCAATCTTTTTCTTTATAAACTTTAATATCCAACTTACCATTTAACTCCATGGCATAAATGGCGTTGTGAAGTATATTAGTCCATACCTGATTTAGTTCGTCATAATAACAAAGAATTTTTGGTACTTTCTCATAACTTTTAGAGACTTCAATACCTTGCTTAATTTGATTGTTATACAGCGTTAAAATGTTTTCAATACCTTCAGTTATATCTGCTAACATTTGCTCATCACTGTTATTAATTCGGGATGAATTTTTTAAAGCAAAAACAACCTTTGACGCTCTTTCAGCAGCAAACTCTATATTTTCTGTGCTTCGTTGTAGACCAGTAATTTTATATGCGATTTCTAAAATTTTATCGGCATCTTCATTTTGTAAAAGATCCAAGTATTTTTCAACATTTTCAACAACCATCATATCTACAAAAGTATCTGCAAAGGAATAGGCATTTTTTATATCATGGTTTTCAAATATTTCTGCTATCTTTTTTTTGAAAACTCGTTCCTCTTTGGAGGTTAACATATGTCTGTTTTTGAAAGAGTCTTCCATGAGTGATAAAAATTCGTCCCTCAGTTTTTTCGGCAATTGATTAATGAATATAGGATACTCGTTTAATACAAAATTTAAAGTGTTTTTAATATTTCCAATTGAAGAACGAATAGCTCCAAGAGGCGTATTTATTTCATGCGCAACGCCTGCAATTACTTGACCAAGTGCAGCCAGTTTTTCTGAATTAACAAGTTTTTGTTGTGTTTGTTTTAAATTACCTAATGTCTCAGTTAATTCAGTTGTTCGTTGCTTTAGCGACTCTTCACGTTCATAAATTTGTAGAAGCATTTTATTATATTCATCAACTAACACACCTATTTCGTCATCTCCTTGCTTTTCAACTCGCAATTGATAATTCCCTTTTTCTGAAATTTCTTTAGTTGCTTTTGTTAAATGTATTATAGGTTCTGATACTATTTTTTGTAACCAAACAGCAAGTATATAATTGACCACAAGAAGGCCAACTAAGAGCAACAACATAGTTATTAAATAGTTTCTGATTTTTAATGATAATACTTCAGTAGAAACTCTCAAATAAATGGAACCTACTTTTTTGTTTTCAATATAAATAGGTCTGTAAACGTTTAAATAATTTGCATCAAATTTCTCCCAAGAATCAGAATTATTGGTATTTGAAATTAAAACTTTCTCTCCATTTTCATAATAATCTGCAAATATTTCATTTTCATTATTGTAGACAATTCCAACATCTACAGAAGGTATGTTTTTTAGTTTTTCAAGAGTTTCTACGGCATTTTCTGAAACATCGAAGTCAAGTGAAACAGCACAATACTCCCCAATTAAATTAGCATTAATGATGGTGTTATTCTTCATGTCCTCTTTAAAATTAGCAATATTGCTAAAGATGACATACGCTAAACCTATTACAAGAGAAGACAATGATACGAGCTGAATCACAAGTATCATCTTAACTTTTATAGATAGGTTTTTAAACAACATAATTTTACTGATTTACGTAAAAATCCCGACTATTTAAAAGTCATCGTTACCGTGTAAATTGTACCTTCAAAAGGCATGGTAACAGAACCTACAATTTCGGAGCTTGTAATTGACTTTATTGCTATTGAAGAGTATCCTATATCACCAACCAATGGAATAGCATAAATTAATGTTTCTCCAAAGATTAATTCAGTTTCATCTGAATTAAAAGCCCAAGTGGAATCTAAAATAAGGTTGTTTGAAGCGTTTCTTACAAGTAATGTACCGTCTGAATTAAATGTAAAAGCATAGTCTTTTGTTTCATCAGTTTCAAACAACGTTATATCTGTAATCTCTACTCCTGCATAAATTATGCTAGGTGAAAGCATTTTACTTTCTATCACCCATGTTTTAGAACTTAACATTTCGGAGGCCGATTGCGAATCGTCTTTACTGCAAGAAGTTACACCAAGTATTAAGCTAAAGATTGTTATTAAAAAGTATTTGTTTTTCATAAGATTTGGGGATTAAAATTATATTTATTTAATATTAATATTTCCATTGAAGGCCTAATAATACAATAGATCCTATATTATCGGCAAAACCATATTCTCGGTGTTCTCCTAGTATATTTTTTGCAGTAATATTTATTAAAGCATGTTTATTTAATTGATAAGAAGTTTTTGCATTTAAAACCAAGTTGGTTTTTATATCCATTTGCGATTTATCCTTTTCAAGATTTTCTATATCACTTATTTGATAATAATTATAATTTGCAAATTCATGTTGTGAGTATATATAGCCATCAGTATTAAAACTCCATTTATTATTAGGCTTATAGTTTAAAGTAAAGCCTCCAAAAAACGATGGTGTTGCATCTTCACTCCATTGTGTAGGATTTGTTGTATTACTTAATGTAGTTGTTAAAATATCTCCTGTAGGACTAAAATCAAATTGAATATTTGTTAATTCAACATCAATATTTTTTCTGCCAGATATATTCGTTTTTTGGTAATTACCAAACACCTTAGCTTTAAATTCATCACTAAAATCATAATCTAACGTAAAGCCTAAACCATATTGACTAGCATTTAAATTATAATTTTCAAATTTAACAGTACCATCAGCTCTTATAGACAATACAGTTCCTGGATTTCCAAGATCATCAACCTCTTGCACCGTTGTATAATCGTGGTATACATTTGGATTTACAAAATTATCCACTTGCGAATAAAACATCTCAAGATCTAAACTTAAACTATTCGTTATTTTAGTTCTCCACCCTATTTCACTACTTGTGATAGTGGGATATTTTAAATCTTTTTGTCCTTTAACATGTAAAGTTACAGGCACTGTTATAGGACCTGGCGCACCATCAACTATATGATCATAATTTGTGGTAATACTACTGTTTAAATAGGTATCGAAAAAGAAAGGTGACTTTGAAGCTTTAGAGTGTACCGCGCGTACTAAATTATTTTTATTAATACGGTACGTTGAAGCTACTTCATAATTCATGAAATAGTGTTTATTAAACCCAAATTTATCTAATCGAGCAGCACCTATCACTCTAAGTTTTGCAGTTGGCTTCCATTCGGTAAGCATGAATGCTGAATAAGAAAAAGTTTCTCTTGACTCATCCTTAAATTGATATTTAAGCTCATTAAAACTAAAGCTTTCATTATAAGTAAATGGGCTATTATATGATAAATATTTATAGTTAATTCCGGGTCTAATACTAATTGTTTTAAACTCTTTAAAATACTCTAAATTACCTTCAATATTAGTAAACTTATAAGAATTGAATTTATAATTATTTTCATCTTTTCCAGAATTAACAGTAAACTGTCCGCTTACGTTATCATGCTTTATTTTTGCATTTAAATAATAGCTTTCCGATTCTGTTTGAGATAAGGGTGTCGCTATATTTAAAAATCCTGTTCTTTGACTTTGAGACTTTTGAGCTCCTAAGGCAATGTCTATATTAGAATTTACTCCATAATTATGTGTAAAAAAGATATTACCTCCAGCTCTTCTTAGGCTAAGATCTTCATCGTAATAAGCATCAAGTTCCTTTTGATAGTCATTAAACATCCATGGCTCATTCGCGCTTATATCCTTTACAGGTGTTACAAACAGGGTTAAACTATCTACCCCTACATAATCTTTTCTTATAAAATCATAATATTCACTATCAAAACGATAGCGTTCCGAAAAATTACCTGAGAAAGATAACTTTGTTTTATCATCCCAATTATATCCAATATTTACACTAGCATTTTTAGCTTTATTAGTTCCCAATTGACCATTAACAGTAATGTTTTTTCCTTTTTTATTTGCATGAGAAGTGATAATATTAATTACTCCTGTAACAGCATTTGGACCATATAATGCAGATGCAGGACCTCTAACAACTTCAATCCTTTCAACATCATTTAAGTCGACAGGTAATGTTTCCCAAAATGTTCCACCACTAAAATAACTATATACAATTCGGTTATCAATCATAACCAATATGGTCGTATTATAAGACAATGTTAAATACACATTTTTTGTAATATCATCATACCCTCTAATATGAATATCATAATTACCTGGTGTAATTTCTCTAACAATTAACCCTTGAGACAAACGTAGGGCTTCAGGAATACTGGTGACACCAGAGTTACTTATTTCTTCCTTACTAATAATAGTGGTAGATAAAGGTGTTTCAAATAAATCTTCAGGATGTTTAGAAGCAGTTACAACTACATCAATATCCAACAACTCTTCAAGAGTCATTTCATTATAAATTTTGTCTTTTTGTGCAAAAGTTTTAAAGCATAACAAAGATGTTATGATCATAATGAATAAAAGTGTTTTTCCCTTAAAATTCATAACTGCTTTATTTAAAAATTTTTCCAATCCTCAATATATCTGAAGAAAATGATTGACCTTCCATATCTAACGCTGTTAAATTCACCAATATCTTGGGTTTACTATTTTCAATTCCAAATCCGAGTGAAATATCACCTTCCTCTACAAGCCTAGTTGATGCAGTTACAGATAGAATTTTATTTGCCCTACATATTTTAGAATATCCCTTGATGCCTTCCATGAAATACACAACATCAAAAGCAGAAATGTTTTGCTCTAAATCTTTAGGAGTTATTGCTTTAACAACCATAGAACCTCCAAGTCCTTTAATAAAGTCATCTTTATCTACTAAAGAATTAGCATCGTAAACAACTAACATTTTAATTGGTCTATTTTGAGGAATTTGAGGATTGTATTTTAAAACCTTGGTTAATAGTGCCGCCTGAATATTTTCTGGAACAGAAATTTTTTGAGCATAAACTGAATTACCCAGACCTACAAAAATGCAGATAATAGCTAATTGCTTAGCTAGGAAGATTATATTTTGGAGTAACTTTAAGTTAAACATTAAGTAGGTATCAGTTCTGACTTTAAATTCAAAAATTCGGGCAAATTAAATGAATTTCTTGTTATTACATCGTGACTTTTATCAAGTTACTAAATTTATAAATTATGCATTGGAAAAAATAGACAATGAGAACCATCATCGAATAATCTCTGATTATTACTAGATTTATTAAAAATCTTACAGTTCTTTATTTCTGCGAGAAAAAGAGATGTGAAGAGCGTCAAAAAGAGGCTTTTGTTGGGTTTCATTTGGGGCTATTTAATGTCACATTCATCTATACTAAGTCTAAAATTAAAACCTAAAATATTTGAATACTAAAAGTAATTCCGACAAAAATAAACATTTTATCTAATATATAGTCCTCATGTCGATGTTTTTACAATTGTATGATAAATATCCTTTTAACATTTTATATGATATTTATGTGTATTGTGATATCCAAAAGAATTAATTTAATTTTGAGTTTCGGCTTCAAAAAAGCTATAAAAAGCGTTATAATATTTGTAATAACAAAAGGAGAAATAAGAATCTAGAACTATTAATTTTACCAGAAACAAAAATGAAACAGAGAAAAGGCAATCTATTTCAGTATTACACTAAAATGCTGATAATAACAACAATAGCAAGCTTTGTTTCTTGTACCGAGCTACGAAAAAATGGCATTGAGGTTATTATTGTTAATAATTCAAGTCAAACATTAAAGGATATAAATTTTTATACTTCGGAAAAAGCCGCACTTTTATTAATAAGCGATATTAGACCTAACCAAAAAACGGAGCGATTTTATTCGATGAATAATCATAGAATTGATGGAAGTTATATCTTAGAAATTACTAAAAATGACAGCATTTTTGATATAATCGATAGTGGATATTATAGCAATGGATTTTCAACGAATGAAACTGTAGTATATGATGTAAGGAATGATACTGTATTCGTAGAGTACAAGTAAAGATGCAACAAATCTCAACGATACTGCGCTGCAAATCACTCTTAGTTACCCTTAAAACCATCCGCTGATTTAATAATTTTTGTAAACCTATTTAATTCTTCGTAACCACTTTTAAATGTAGGATTTGACTCCCTGTTATTCTATAAGCCTTCTTATTTCTGATACTATCCCTGAACTTAGTTATTGTGGAAAAGCAGATGACATAAAAGTTCCTAATCCACATTTTGGCTGTATTGTAGACACCATCACTTTTACAGATATAAAAGATAGATTAGAAAAAACAGAATATAAGGTTTGCATGGAAACCTTCATAAAGGATCAAAACGAAAAAAAATAACAACAAACAATGTTTATTCTAAATCACAGTAACAATCCTTTAGAATTTAAAAGTTTTAAAGTTGAAGAAGACATTTTCAGATAACAAGTACGAACATACACAGCGGTTATTATTCGCCACAATATGATGATTTAAGAACGCGATTCATAAGAAATAAAACAGAGCTAATTCAAAAATTAATAAAAGACTTGTGGTTTTTATATAAAACCTATCAAACCAGGTCGTTATTTCACTAAAATTAGCGTTAAGTTACTTATCTTTAGGATATATCAAATTAATCTTAGTATTATGAATCTAGATATTAAACCTCCAAATTCTTTTTGGATTGTGGCATTTTCTGCTCTTTTTTGGAGTATAATTGAAATTTACTTCAGTTCATTTGAAATAGAATTTTTACAGCAAAATTTGACCACGGAAGAATTTGAGAAAATGCTGTCGCTTCCTTTTTGGTATATCATTGTATATATGATTGCTTTGTTTTCTGAAATTATAGGTATTTTTATGCTTTTTATTAGACAAAAAATCGCGATTAAATTTTTTGGTGTCTCATTAATTACGCTACTCTTTATAGAATTCTATTGGCTATTTATTATCGATATAAAAAAAACCTCAGCATTATTTTCTATTATTATTCCTATAGCAGTTATTGCCATAGCAACATTTCTGTATTTCTACAGTAAAAATGCAGTTAAAAAAGGGTGGATTAAATAGATAAGAGAAATTTAATTTTGCCATTCAATTACCGAAAAAGAATATCTTAATTAAACTGAATAATAAACAATTGAATGGAAATAGACGAAATTATTGATACGATATATCCCCTGACAAGTACATCAAAGGACTTAATAAAAAAATCGATACTTCAAACTAAGCTTCCAAAAGGACATACTTTGTTTAAAGCGAATAAAATTGAAACGAGAATTTATTTTATCAAAAAAGGAATAGCAAGAGCATATGCGTATTCAGAAGATAATCAAATTACTTTTTGGTTTGGTAAAGAAGGTGACCCCATTGTTTCCATGCAGAATTATGTAAATAATCAAAAAGGATATGAAGATGTAGAGTTATTAGAAGATTGCGAACTCTATGAATTAAAAACTGAAAAGCTTCAAAAACTATTTTTAGAAGACATTCAAATTGCAAATTGGGGTCGTAAATTTTCAGAATTAGAACTCATCAAATCGGAAGAACGACTTATCTCATTACAATTTAATACCGCAACCGAAAGATATTTAGCACTTCTCAAAAACTATCCTAGCATCATTCAACGCGTACAATTATCTCACATAGCATCGTATTTAGGAATTACACAAGTTAGCCTAAGCAGGATTAGAGCGAAATTAAAATAAATTTCTTTTTTATCATTTGTTAAATAGTTTCTTCAAAATGTTTAAGAATTTTGCGCTATACGAATAGTATTTATTAGAGATATTAAAAGCATCTTCTAATAAAGAATAATCTAAAACCAATTTTAAAATACATTAGATATGTCAACTACGACAAAAATTAAAACCATATTTTTTCTTTTCTTATTTACAACTCTTCTTATAAGTTGTAACAATAAGAACAACTCTGAAAAACCTAAAATAAACACAGTAACTACAGAAAGTAATCAGTTAAAAAAAATATTATTTGTAGTTACAAGCCATAGTGAAAAAGGAGATACAGGAGAGAAAACGGGTTACTACCTCGGAGAAGTTTCTCACCCTTGGGATGTATTGCATACTGCTGGTTACGAAATAGATTTTGTAAGTCCGAAAGGAGGAAAAGCACCTGTAGATGCATTTAACATGAATGATTCTATCAATAAGAAATTTTGGGATAACGACTTGTATCGCAACAAAATTGAAAACACAAAAAAACCGAATGAAGTAAATCCAAAAGACTATGTAGCCATCCACTATGCTGGAGGTCACGGAGCCATGTGGGATTTTGCAGATACTACAGAATTAGCAGAAATAGCAAAACAGATTTATGAGAACAATGGTGTTGTAAGCGCAGTATGCCACGGACCTGCTGGGCTTGTAAATATTAAATTAAGTGACGGATCCTATCTCGTAGCTGGTAAAAAAGTAAATGCATTTACCAATGAAGAAGAAATAAAAGTAAAATTAGAAAATGTAGTTCCTTTTTTACTAGAAGATACATTAAAAGAGCGAGGCGCTATTTTTGAAAAATCAGATCCTTTTACAGAACACGTTGTTACTGACCAAAGATTAGTAACAGGTCAAAATCCACAATCGGCTCATAGTGTTGGAAAAGCGACCTTAATAGAACTGCAAAAACTCAACAAAAGCGTTCAATAAATGACTGGAGAAAAAAATTTAGAAGTTCTTTTAAAGTCAATGAAACCAAAACTCAATTTAGGTGAATTTGTATTTTGTAAAACAAAAAATTTGGAGCAACTCAATTTGAGCCAAATCATTATGACTTTTAAAGAAGAAGAAAGCATTACTATTATTGCTGAAAAAGAAATCGCAGACCAACTAGATTTAGACTATTCATTTGTGGCTTCCTGGATTACACTTACGGTCCATTCTTCCTTAGAAGCAGTAGGATTAACAGCGGCTTTTTCTAATGCGTTATCTAAAAACGGAATTAGTTGCAATGTTGTTGCAGCGTATTATCACGACCATATTTTTGTCGATAAAAAGAACACCGACAAGGCTATGGAAGTTTTGAATGCATTTTCGAAATAAAGAACGAATGAATTGGATACTATTAATAATTGCGGGGCTTTTTGAAGTAGCCTTCGCCGCATGTCTTGGAAAAGCTAAAGAAGCAGCAGGCATTGAATCAACATATTGGTACATAGGATTTGTAGTTTGTTTAGGAGTCAGTATGGGACTTCTTTTAAAAGCAACTCAACAACTACCAATTGGTACAGCATATGCGGTCTGGACCGGTATTGGTGCTGTTGGAACAGTTCTGATTGGAATCTTAATTTTTAAAGAACCTGCAACATTCTGGCGACTATTTTTTATTTCAACATTAATCATATCAATTGTTGGGCTGAAAGTTGTTTCGCATTAAACGGTCTGAAAAAAACAAAAAACTCCCCCCACTAACGCATACTAATCATTGTTCTTGAGGTTACTGGAAATATATTCATTGTAAATATTTCAATATCTTGGTTTCTTATAATATTCGAACTCTGTTGCCTTACTGAGTCTCAAATAACTCTGTATAATTTGAAACTTAAAAGAGAAATCTAAACTTTCTGTCGTTGGTATTACAATGAACAAACCATAATAATTATTATGTAATCCCTCTGCATCTGCCTTGAAAACCACTCTATGAATAAACTTCTATTAATCCCAATTTTTGTGATTCTAGCATTTAGTTGCAAAACAAATTCTATTATTTCTACTGAAAAGACAGTGGATCCTATTGAATATTCAATGGATAATACTGCAAAGTTGATTTTGGATAATCCTGAAATCAATTCTATTTCAATTGGAGTTTATAAGGATGATACTACATATACAAAGTATTATGGCGAAATTGATAAAGGAATAGGCAACAAAGCAAATGACAACTCAATTTTTGAATTAGCATCTGTAACAAAAACATTCACTGCCTACATAACAGCACAAGCAGTATTAGAGGGAAAATTAAGTTTAGATGATGATATTAGAAAATACTTGGATGGTTCTTATTCTAATCTAGAATTCGACAATCGTTCTATCCTTATTAAAGATATTCTGACCCACACAAGTGGAATGAAAAGAACGCACTTTTCTAAAGTTTTGTCAAATATGTTTTCGATCGATGTGACTGAAAGTGAACGAAAAGCAATTACCGAGTACAATGAAACAGACTTCATTAGGGACTTAAAAGATTTCAAACTAGAAGTTATTCCAGGGAAAAAATATGACTATTCAGGTTTTGTAGCGCCAGAATTATTAGCCATGATTTTGGAAAAGGTGTACCAAAAACCCTATACAGAACTTCTAGAAGAATTTATACTTGAAAAAGCTCAAATGAATCATACTTCAATGCACGTTGCAAATGAAGATAAAAAGCATGTCTTAAATGGATATACCAATAACAATCAAAAGGTACAACCACTACAAACACCATTAACCGGTGCTGGTGGCGGATTAAAATCTACAGTTCCAGATATGTTAAAGTATATTAAATTTCTTCTAGAAAAGGACAATCCTGTAGTCGAAGAAATGAGAAAGCCTCTATTTTACGATGAAAATGAAGATGACGAATACGGATATTTTTGGATGGTAGATGGCGATGACCTTATGTTACTTAACGGTGGAACAGGAGGAAGTGTAAATTGGTTGATTTTATTGCCAAATATGAATAGTGGTTTTACTGTTTCTTTTAATTATAATGGTGATAGCGCTGGTGATTTAATTAATACAATGGCTTCATTACTCATCACAGACCTTTTAAATTATCCTACAAAAAATGCTTCTTACCTGATTAAGAAGTACATATATGAAACACCTGATAATTGGGTAGAAAAATACCAACAGCTAAAAAAATACCACGGCAAAGCGTATAATTTTGATGATGGTTCTTTGTTAAACAATTTGGGGTATGAATTTCTAGAAATCAATAAAACTAAAGAAGCCATACAAGTTTTTGAATTATTGGTTTCTGAATTCCCTGATTCTTCTAAGGCGTATGATAGCTTAGGGGAAGGTTACTTCCTTACTAAACAATACAACCGCTCTCTATCTAATTATAAAAAATCACTTGAATTAGACCCAAAAAGCAAGAATGCCATTGACATGATTAAAAAATTGGAACTAATAAAAAGTAACGAATAAAATTGCCTATTCCATTGTATAAGTCAATACAAAAGATAAAACAACTGTTTATCCACACCTATAAAAATATTTAAAATGTGATAAATGTCACATTTCACTCCAAATACCCATCGTACATTTACGATAATAAAAATGAAAAGAAGTTTAGAACAAATAGAATATAAGGAAGATACAGAGGCATTGGCAAAATTTGCTAAAGCGCTAGGCCACCCGACTCGTATTGCCATTTTAAAGCATCTTGAGAATCAATCGTGTTGTTTTACTGGAGATTTGGTTGACGTATTGCCAATTTCTCAATCAACAGTTTCACAACATTTAAAAGAATTAAAAAATGCAGGTTTAATTCAAGGCGAACTAAAACCACCAAAAATAAAGTATTGTATAAATCAAGAAAACTGGAAAATTGCGAAAACGTTATTTCAACAGTTTTTTGACTGATATTTTTTTCTAATCTAATCGTCTATTGGCGATAAACAAATATACTAGTTATGACCAAAGTAATTAAAATTTTAGGAACAGGTTGCCCAAAGTGCCAATCAATGACAGGTGTTGTTAAGGATGTAGTTTCAGCAAATAACATAGACGCAACTATTGAAAAAGTTGAGGATATAATGGAGATTATGAAATACAACGTTATGTCCACACCAGCCTTGGTAATAGATGAAGTGATTACAATAAAAGGTAGAGTGCCTTCAAAAGATGAAGTATTGACTCTTCTAAACTAATTCAACTCAACTATGAATTATCATATCAAGGTTTCATCCCTATTAAGAATTATTAGTGTAATAGAAAATGTTTGATTGGATACAGAATATAGCAGATTGGTTCGTCTATGATGTTCTGGATTTAAGCAAAGGACAACATTTAGCAGAAGCATTAAATTTCTTTATTTATGACACTACAAAGATTCTAATCCTACTCTTTGTTGTCATCTTTTTTATGGGAATCGTGAATAGTTATTTCCCAATAGACAAGGTTAAAAACTATCTATCAAGAAATAAACTATACGGATTGGAATACTTAATGGCAAGTCTTTTTGGGGTAGTAACACCTTTCTGTTCTTGTTCTTCAGTTCCTTTGTTTATTGGTTTTGTGAGAGGTGGAATCCCTTTAGGTGTCACGTTTTCATTTTTAATTACATCTCCCCTGGTGAATGAAGTGGCTATCGGACTTTTTGTTGGCTTGTTTGGAATTAAAACAACCCTTATTTATGTGATTAGTGGTATTTTATTAGGAACAATTTCAGGAGTTATCCTTCAAAAATTAAAACTGGAAGGATTTCTAACACCTTGGGCTAAAGAAGTTTTAGAAAATGCTCAAAGAGATCAAGACATATTTCAAGCAGAAAATCAAACCTTTAAACAACGCTTACCAATTATCTGGGCTGAAGTCATTAAAATCCTTAAAGGCATCATCCCTTATGTAATTGTTGGAATTGCAATAGGTGGATTAATGCACGGATATATTCCTGAGGGATTTTTTGAAAAATATATGGACAAAGACAACCTTTTTGCTGTTCCTATCGCAACAATTTTGGCTGTACCAATGTACTCCAACGCATCAGGCATACTTCCTGTAGTTCAGGTATTGGTTGCCAAGGGAATTCCGTTGGGAACTGCAATCGCCTTCATGATGGGAGTTGTTGGTTTGTCGTTACCTGAAGCAATGCTCTTAAAAAAAGTAATGACCTTAAAATTAATTGCCATCTTTTTTGCTGTGGTAACACTTTGTATCATCATATCAGGGTATTTATTTAATCTCATAATATAAAACAATTATATAATACAACCGTTGATAGGTATTGCTCTAATTGTCGACTATATATTTAATTAAAAGCAAAAGAATAATATGAAAAGAATAATTGTGGCGCTAACAGTAATGATTCTAAGCATGAGTACAACAGTTGCTCAGGAATGGCAAACAGATATTTTTACTGCTAAAGAAATGGCCGCTAAGGAAAATAAGCCCATTATATTGGTGTTCCAAGGTTCAGATTGGTGTGCACCTTGTATTAAACTAGACCGAGAGATTTGGAGTACAGACACTTTTAAAAAGTATGCAGCGGAAAATTATGTTATGCTGAAAGCTGATTTCCCTAGAAGAAAAAAAAATGCATTGTCTGAAGCACAAACAAAAGCGAACGCATTATTAGCCGAAAAATACAATAAACAAGGGTATTTCCCATTTGTTGTAGTACTTGATGCTAATGGCAAAGTATTAGGAGAAAATAGTTACAAAAAAACAACTCCAGAAAATTATATAAAAGAATTAAACGCTTTTACAAAGTAATTTGAAACATCTAATCACTTTATTACTAATATTCTCATTAATAGATTGTACAGCACAACAATCTTATAAGAGAACGCTCAAACTAATGGGAAGTCGGTTTGACATTACTGTTGTAGCAAACGACTCTATACAAGCTAACAAACACATTGACAAAGCAGTAGCCGAGATTTCAAGAATTGAAACCTTAATTTCATCTTGGGATGATAATTCTCAAACATCAGAAATTAATCGCAATGCAGGAGTTAAGCCTGTTAAAGTGGATATAGAATTAATTGAATTAATTGAAAGAGCTATAGGGATTTCAAAATTGACCGATGGCGCCTTCGATATTAGCTATGCTTCTATGGATAGAATTTGGAAGTTTGATGGTAGTATGACCGTAATGCCTTCCGAAGAAGAAATAACTACTTCCGTAGAAAAAGTGGGGTATCAAAACATTGTTCTAGACAAAAAAAATAGAACTGTATTTCTGAAATTAAAAGGAATGAAAATTGGCTTTGGTGCTATTGGAAAAGGCTACGCTGCCGATAAAGCTAAAACATTACTTATTTCTGAAGGGGTACCGTCTGGAATTATTAACGCTTCTGGCGATATGAATACTTGGGGAAAACAACCCAATAATGATGATTGGAAAGTCGCAATTACCAATCCAATGGATAAGAATAAAGTTTTTGCCTTGCTGCCAATCACGAATGGAGCGGTAGTAACTTCTGGAAATTACGAAAAGTATGTGAATTTTAACGGCAAACGGTACACACATATCATTGATCCACGAACAGGATATCCCTCTACTGGAATTATAAGTGTAACAGTATTTGCTCCAAAAGCAGAATTGGCAGACGCCCTTGCAACTTCCGTATTTGTTATGGGAAAAGAAGCTGGTTTAGATCGCATTAATCAATTACCGAAAATAGAATGCATCATCATCGATGATACAGGAAATATTTTGAAATCAAAGAACATAGAAATAAACAAATTATGATTCAAAAGTTTATATATACTACATTAATAATAACTTGTTTTAGCAGTTGTGTTGTGGTTAAAGAATACGAAAAAGTAACTATAAATGACCCTGACATGGCATTATCAGATAAAAAATGTGACCGAAATGTGACCACTATGCATTCCTATCGCGAAGCAGCTGTAGGAGCAAATGGAGGGAAAACTGGAGGAGGCTGCGGCTGTAACTAATAAAACAATAAAATTGAAAAAAATAATTTTAATAGTATGTGTATTTGCTTTTGCTAATTCATTTGCACAAACAGCACAAGACACTACCAAAGTTTATAAAAAACGTGTATTAGAAACTACTGAAGTAGATTTTCTAACAAGTTACTATGCTCAAGATGGAGATAATGCTGCTGTAAGTGGCGGAATTGGTACTGAAGAACTAACAGACATTACAGGAACATTTGTGGTTTCAATTCCATTAAATGACGATGATGTATTAACTATTGATGCAGGAGTTTCCGCTTATACCTCAGCTTCATCAAGTAATGTAGATCCTTTTGATGATGATAGCCCCGCAGATCCGTTTCAAGCGTCTTCTGGTGCTTCTAGTAGTGACACTTGGGCGAACTTAACAGGAAGTTATAGCCATAGCTCAGATGACAGAAATGATATTTGGTCTGCCAAAATAGCTATCTCATCAGAATACGATTATTTTTCAGTCGGTGTGGGAGGCAGCTACACTAAATTATTTAATGAAAAGAATACGGAGTTAAGTGTAAATACAAATGTATACATCGATACCTGGAATTCTATTTACCCTTCCGAATTAAGACCGTTTGGAGAAAATGGTAATGGATTAAATAATAGTTTATTTACGCAAAACACGATTACAGGTAACACAAATTATACTCCTAGATTTAACGAATTTCAAGATGAAGGACGTAATTCTTATTCTTTAGGTTTGGGGTTCTCACAAATTCTTCACAAGAACCTACAGGGTTCATTAGCACTAGATTTTGTACAACAGCAAGGTTTATTATCTACACCATTTCAAAGAGTATATTTTGGAGATGTAGCAGATTCATTTATTGATAATTTTCAACTAGCAGATGCTATTGAACGTTTGCCAGATTCAAGATTAAAAGTAGCTGTTGGAGGACGATTAAATTGGTATGTGAATGAAATACTTTCAGTAAGAACATTCTATCGTTATTATTATGATGATTGGGGCATTAATTCGAATACGGCTAGTATTGAAGTGCCCATTAAAATTACCGGCAAATTTACTTTATATCCATCGTATAGATTTTATAATCAAACAGCTGCCGATTATTTTAGACCTTATGAAGGCGCTTTAACTACCGATGAATTTTACACCTCTGATTATGACCTTTCTGAATATACTGCAAACCAATTTGGCTTCGGAATCTCGTACACCGATATTTTTGCAAAAGCACATATCTGGAAGCTTGGTTTAAAAACTATTGATTTAAAGTTTTACCAGTACGATAGGGACACATCATTTAGTTCAAGTATTATTACAGCAGGATTTAACTTTGTAATGGATTAATAGCACTAAGAACCTTCTCAGTTAAGGCATTGCTCATTCATTACAGAACTACATAAAACCTACCTAAAAGCAAACTCACTCGCCTTTCTACGTGAAGTGTTGAGGCTGCGCAGTCCTGAATAACTTCGAGACTAGTTTAAGAATAAAGCTCGCACTGTTGCCAATTACCCACCATATTAGGCGAAATAATGGTACAACTCACTCTTGTAACAGGTTTGAGATACAACTGAACTAACTTCCTAAAGTTGATAATTATCATTGATAAGAATGTTTCCCCCCTTTACATTTGTTATAACAGATAAATAGTAGAAAGACATTTGAAGAAACTAATGGAATAAAATATATGCTATACCACGTATGTTTTCTTTTTCTTACTTCTGAACTTTTAGAAAATATTCAATTGTGAATCAGATAATTCAGTCTTATGAAAATTACGTTGCGCTTGTCTTGCTGAATCTTACCAGATGTAATCATACCGAATATATCAAATACTGTAAATCTAATTGCATGAAAATAAACGCTAAGTCACATGAACAATAAAGCACTTTTTCTCTTTTCAATATTAATTTCCGTAGTGATAACATCGTGTGCTAACAAAAGTGTATCGATTACACCAGAAATTAAAAACATTACTGAAAGTGTGTATGCGTCAGGATTTATTAAAAGTAATAACCAATATGAAGTTTTTGGGAAGACAAGTGGTACTATAAAAAAAGTATTTGTAGAAGAAGGAGCAATTGTTAAAAAAGGGGATCCTATTTTTCAATTGGACAATAGCAATTTAAAGTTATCTACGGAAAATGCTCGTCTCGCCTCTGCTTCTGCTGATTACAAGAAAAATTTCAATAAACTCCTTGACGCAAAGAATGCGATTGAATTGGCTAAAAAAAATCTAATAAATGATTCTATACAATACCAAAGGCAAAAAAATCTATGGAGCCAAAATATTGGAAGCAAGGTAGAATTTGAACAAAAAGAATTGAGTTATCAAAACTCAAAAGTGGAATTATCTAGATCGAAATCGAACTATCAAGATCTTGAGCGACAACTTAAATTAGCTTCAGATCAAAGTAAAAACAATCTAGAAATCGCTAAACTAATGGAAGATGATTTTATTATTAGAAGTGAGATAGATGGTGTAATCTACAAGATTAACAAAGAAAAAGGGGAATCAATTAATACGCAAGAGCCAGCTGTTATTATTGGGACAGAAGAGTTCATTATAGAATTAAGTATTGACGAGTTTGATATTGTAAAAGTAAAAAAAGGGCAGCGAGTAATTATACGAATGGATAGCTATCAATCTCAAGTTTTTGAGGGAAAAATCACAACCATTTACCCTATGATGAACAGTAGAACGCGCTCCTTTCAAGCAGAGGCTATCTTTATTAAAAATCCGAATGAGCTCTACCCCAATTTAACGGTAGAAGCAAATATTGTAATTAACACGAAACAAGATACCTTAACCATCCCTAGAAATTATTTGTTAAATGATTCAACCGTGATATTAGAAGGAGGCACACTTCAAAAAGTAGAAGTTGGTCTAATGGATTATGACCTTGTAGAAATCAAAAGTGGTATCGACACAACGACTTTAATCGAATTACCACAAAAATGAAAATAAAGCATCTTACTGAAATTGCGATAGCACTAATGCTTGCTAGATGGAAACAAACCCTTGTAGCCGCTATTGGGGTTACGTTTAGTATTGCGCTTTTTGTGACACTTCTGGGCTTCATGGAAGGATTGAATCAGTTACTGGATGGTATCGTTTTAAATAGAACACCACATATTCGCTTATACAATGATATTAAGCCTTCTAAAATTCAACCTATTGACCTAAGCAAAGAATTTAAAGATTACCATCATTTTATAAGTTCCGTAAAACCTGTAAATACACGGAAAGAAATTTACAACGCTCAGCAAATAATTAATAAGCTGGAAACAGATGACCGTGTCGCAGGTGTAGCTTCAAAAATATCGGCTCAAGTTTTTTACAACCTCGGAAATATTGACCTGAACGGAATCATCAACGGAATCGAAGTAGATCAGGAGGCGAAGCTTTTTGCATTTGGCGATTACATTATTGAAGGAAATTATCAAGAACTAGACATTGTTTCAAACAGTATCATCCTTGGGCAAGGAGTTGCCGACGTTATCAATGCTGAATTAGGTGATATCATAACTGTTACTTCTACTGAAGGAGAACAGTTTTCCTTGAAAGTAATCGGTTTTTATGAATCCGGTATATCAGAAATAGACAAAGTACAAAGCTTCGCGAGCTTGGAAACTACCCGGAAATTACTCGGAGTGAGTAGTAATTATATAAGTGATATTCAAATAAAGCTGAAAGACTTAAACATGGCTCCTAAATTAGCTGCTGAATATGAATCGCTTTTTAGACTCGACGCTGAAGATATTCAAACGGCCAACGCCCAATTTGAAACAGGAAGTGGTGTACGTTCCATCATTTCATACGCTGTTGGAATCACCTTATTAATTGTTTCAGGTTTCGGAATTTACAACATACTCAACATGCTTATTTATGAAAAAATGGATACGATAGCGATTCTAAAAGCCACCGGATTTGCAGGAAGTGATGTAAAAAAAATATTCATCTCGATATCTTTGAGCATTGGTGTTGCAGGTGCTGTTGGAGGTGTAATAATTGGTTTTTTAATGTCGTTAGGTATTGACGCAATCCCTTTTAGCGCCCCTTCCCTACCCGCCGTAGAGACCTATCCTATCGATTATGGACTACAGTACTATGCGGTTGCCATAATTTTCGCAATGCTCACTACCTTTTTAGCAGGATGGATGCCAGCTAGAAAAGCTAGTAAAGTTGACCCAGTAGAAATTATAAGAGGAAAGTAAATGGAGAAAAAAACGATACTTGAAGCACGCTCTATCTACAAATCATTCTATGATCCAGTGAAAATTGATGTTTTAAAAGATGTTTCCTTTCGCTTAAATAGTGGTGATTATGCTTCCATCATTGGTCGATCTGGGAGTGGAAAGTCAACCTTACTTTATATTCTGTCAACCATGGACACAGATTTTACAGGGGAGCTTTTGTTGGATGGAATTAGTGTTCGCAAAAAATCAGAAAAGGAACTTGCTGCTATAAGAAATGAAAAAATTGGTTTTGTATTCCAATTCCATTATTTGCTCAATGAATTTACTGCCTTAAAAAATGTAATGCTACCAGGTTTCAAACTAAACAAACTGAGCGAGGAAGAATTAGAACATAATGCTTATGAATTATTAAAAGATTTAGGCATTGAAAAGTTAGCTAAAAAAATGGCAAACCAGTTGTCGGGTGGTGAAAAACAACGTGTTGCTATAGCTAGGTCTATGATTAATGATCCTCTAATTATTATGTGCGATGAACCTACCGGAAACTTAGACACTAAAAACGCTGATATTGTTTTCAATATATTTAAAGAGCTTACAGAGGTCTATAATAAAACACTATTGGTGGTAACTCATGATTTAGATTTCGCTGAAAAAACTGGGCGAATTATTGAGCTTCAAGATGGAAAAGTGATAAGAGAATGATTCAATTTAATAGAAAAGAATGGGTGGAATTAATTAACTATCTTAGTATTAAGTAAATTAAATTACACTGATCTTACTGAATCTCACAAAACAAGTAATATTTAAAAATCGATGGAAATATTTGAAAATATAAGTATATGGATGAATGAACATCCTGTTTCTACCAATATTATTAAATATTTAATTTGGGCTACATTTATATTACTTACAATCGTAATTCTGAGACGGCTTTTACGAAAAAAACTACCCGATACAGGTATAAGATATAAATCTCAAAAAGCAGTTGAAATTTTCGGGTACCTACTGCTCATAATAGTTACAATATCATTTTTTACGGGTAGCATCAAGGACTTTGCATTGGCAATTGGATTCCTTACAGCAGGTATTACAATAACACTACAAGAGTTAATTCTAAGTGTTGCTGGCTCTTTCTATATCTTTTTCGTTGGTGTCTACAAACCTGGTGATAGGATAGAAATCAACAATATAAAAGGAGATGTAATTGACATCGATAGCGTATACACAACCATGATGGAAATTGGCGAATGGGTTTCCAGTGATAATTATAGTGGAAGAATTGTAAAGCTAAGCAATGCCTTTGTTTTTAAAGGGCCTGTATATAACTATTCAAAAGATTTCCCGTTTGTTTGGGATGAATTTAATCTTCCAATTCGATATGGTTCTGATATAGAATTAGCTAAAACTATTATTGTAAAAATTGCTTCGGAAACATTATCTGAATATGTGTCACAATCTATTTCAGAATGGAGTCAAGTTGTAAACAAATACTATATTGAAAATGCTCAAGTCGATCCTACTTTAGCAATAACCATGACTGATAATTGGATACAATTTAACCTTCGTTATATCGTAGACTATAAAAAAAGAAGGTACACAAAGAACATATTGAATGAGTTAATTGGAAAAGAAATTCAAAAGACAAACGGAAAAGTACAACTAGCTTCTGCCACTTTTGAAATTGTTCGGGTACCTAACATTAATGTGAAAAAAGAAGAAAAAAATGACGAATAAATTTACATACTTTCTTTTAGTTATTCTCTTTAGCTTTAAAGGCTATACCCAAGAAAGACTACACCTCAACTTCCATAACTTTCAAATTATGGAAAACACTAAAAATAACACTTTTCAAATACTCAATAACGGAAAAGTAATGTTTGATGAATTAAAATATGTTGGACATGCAGAAAGTTCTTTACAGGTTCTAAACAATGAAAATGAAATATTTTATCTAAATGATAAACTAGAAACTGTCTCTTATCCTGAAAAAAGACAACTATTTTACTGCGGAACAGTCGATCATTATTCAGTAGAAATTATGGACAAAAAAGATTACTATTTAATAAAGAAAACAATAGATCCTATCGATAGTCGTGAAACAATACTGACAGAAATAATAGATTCCATCTCTAAAAAAAACATTAATGATATTTGCTTTTTAAATGGTAAAAAGAGCATTGAATATGATGATAACTTCTACTTCCCCGAAACTTTAATTATTGAAAGTAAAAACAAAAAATTTGGAATAAAAACCAGCAACAAAACTGAATTTTATGAAGAAATTGATTACGATAACCCTTTTAAGCTAAAAATCAAAAAAAATGGTTTGTGGGGATACCTTAACATTACCAAAATAAAATATAAGACGTTAAATAACTTTGTTTTCAATCTAGCTTCTTTTGAATTAGAAAATGGTCAAAAAGGCTATATCGATACTAACGGAAAGGAATACTTCTAATATCCGGTGCTAAAAACGTGTATTTACCACGCGCAGCCTAAAATATACATACTCGTTGGCTACAACCCAAACGAACCGTAAGTAATTAAATCTACCATTGCCAATGCCTTCTAATAATTTTAATATATCAGGATTAACAAACGAACAGGTAGCGCTTGCGAGAAAAAAGTTTGGACAAAACACTTTAGATTACAAAAAAGAAAACGGTTTTTTAGACACTGTAAAAGGTATTATCAAAGAACCCATGACTATTTTATTGTTGGTTGCAGGTTCTATCTATTTTATTAGTGGTGATATAGGCAACGGGGTTTTCTTGGTTGCTGCTATTTTGTTTATCACCTCTATTTCATTATACCAAGATTCAAGAAGTAAAAACGCACTTGAAAAACTAAAAGATTTTTCTCAACCACATTGTAAAGTTATTCGCAATGGGGAAACTATCGAAATTAACAGTAGCGATTTAGTAGTCGGCGATAGCTTAATCGTTGAAGAAGGTACATTTATTACTGCAGATGGAAGCATCATTCATTCCAATGATTTTTCGGTAAACGAATCTATACTTACAGGCGAGTCGTTTGCTGTTTTTAAGGATACAACAAAAGAAGATCATTTTATTTATAGTGGGACAACTGTTGAGAGTGGTTTGGCTATTGCTACGATTACTGCCATTGGCAACCAAACAAAATTAGGTAAAATTGGAACGAGCCTAGAAAGTATCACTGAAGAAAAAACACCATTAGAAATACAAATTGCAAATTTTGTAAAGAAAATGGCAATCGCAGGTACTATTACTTTTGTATTTGTTTGGGCCATTAATTATTGGCATTCTCAAAATCTATTAAACAGCTTGTTACAGTCGCTCACTCTAGCAATGAGTATTTTACCCGAAGAAATTCCAGTCGCTTTTACAACTTTTATGGCTTTGGGAGCTTGGCGTTTAATGAAAATGGGGATCGTAGTCAAGCAAATGAAAACGGTTGAAACATTAGGGAGCGCAACAGTTATTTGCACCGACAAAACGGGAACCATTACTGAAAATAAAATGAGCTTAGCAAAACTCTATTTGTTATCCTCAAACAAAATATCTCAATCCAGCGACCAATTAACCGACGATGAAAAACAGCTTGTAGAATTGGCAATGTGGGCAAGTGAGCCTATCCCTTTTGACCCAATGGAAGTTGCATTGCACCAAGCGTATAAAGATGTTTCAGAAAAGGATGAACGACCTAACTACAAACTCATACATGAATATCCATTAGGAGGTAAACCACCTATGATGACACATGTATTTAAAAACAATAACGGCAACCGAATTATAGCCGCTAAAGGTGCTCCCGAAGCTTTGATGCATGTTTCAAATCTTACAGAAATCGAAAAACAACAAATAAATGAAGCCATTCAAATCATTGCAAATGATGGTTATAGAGTTTTAGGAGTAGGTGTATCAAACTTTACAGGTAATAATTATCCTGCGAAACAACAAGAGTTGTCATTTCATTTTAAAGGTATTGTTGCTTTTTACGACCCTCCTAAAAAGAACTTTCATAAAGTATTAGAAGATTTTTATACTGCTGGCATTGCTGTTAAAATAATAACAGGCGATAATGCTCCCACTACGGAAGCCATTGCAAAACAAATTGGATTTAGGGATTATGAAAATAATATTACCGGTGAAGAATTGATGAAATTGAATGATGACGAGTTAAAAACTTGTGTAATGAACACTACCATTTTTACCCGTATGTTTCCTGAAGCGAAATTAAAAATCATTAACGCCTTAAAGTCTAACAATCAAATCGTAGCAATGACAGGCGACGGTGTAAATGATGGCCCAGCATTGAAAGCAGCACATATTGGTATTGCAATGGGCAAAAAAGGAACAGAAATAGCCAAACAAGCAGCATCATTAATTTTATTAGAAGATGACTTATCAAAAATGGTCGATGCAATAGCCATGGGTAGAAAGATATATGCTAACCTAAAAAAAGCTATCCAATACATTATTTCTATACACATCCCTATCATCCTTACGGTATTTATCCCTCTTGCTTTAGGGTGGATTTATCCCAACATTTTTTCACCTATTCACATTATTTTTTTAGAAATAATAATGGGTCCCACATGTTCTATTATTTATGAAAACGAACCCATGGAAAAGAATACGATGTCGCAGAAACCTAAAGCATTGACAACTACTTTTTTTAATTGGAAAGAATTATCCATCAGTATTTTACAAGGGTTAGTAATAACGATTGGAACGTTATCTATTTACCAGTTTTCAGTTAGTAGTGGATACGATGAAGCTCTAACAAGGACAATGACTTTTACGGCCTTAATAACCGCAAACATTTTTCTGACTTTAATAAACCGTTCGTTTTATTATTCTATTGCAACAACTTTAAAGTATAAAAATAACATGATTTTATTTATCATTTTTACTACCATCGCTATGGTAGGCCTTATACTTTATGTAAAACCATTAACCACCTTTTTTGAATTTGAAACATTGACTTTTTTCCAATTACTAAGTTCTATTGGAGTTGGTTTCATTTCAGTAATTTGGTTTGAAATTGTAAAACTAATCAAGAGGACTAGAACAAATAAAGGCAGAAATAGCAGTCGCTAAAACCACATTATAATCATTACTTTTTTGAAACTAAACATAAATTGAATGTAAGTTTTGGGGTTCAGAAAAAAACACAAAACTTACATTTCTAATGCTCACGTAGCTCCAAATACTTGGAACTAAATAAACCTTAAAGGCGCCAAACACAACGAATATTAATCAGCATCTATTTTTTAAAAAAACATACCGACTGTACTTTTTTATGTATATTTACCGTATGGAGCAAGAATTAAAATCTGAAATCACCAAGCAGCACATTATTCATGAAGCATTTAAACTGTTTTATGAAAAAGGTTTTAAGTCTACAAGTATCAATGAAGTAATGAAAGCTGCTAAAATGAGCAAAGGCGCATTCTATCATCATTACAAAAGCAAGCACCAACTTGGATTAGAAGTCATTGAATTGAAGATTAAAAAACGTGTTTATGATGGCATGATTGTACCTTTAAAAGGACCTGGAAATGCCATAGAAATTTTAGAAAACACTTTTCTGAACAGAATTAAGTCCTTCCCTTTTTATGAGAAGCAGCATGGATGTCCAATGAATAAATTTATCAATGAAATTGGCAATTATGAAAGCAGTTATCAATTAGCCTTAAAAAATATTATTGAAAAATGGAAAAAAGCACTTGTCATTCTTATTGAAATAGGCAAGAATCAAAACGATATAAAAAAAGAAATTCCTAGTGAAGCCGTAGCAGTTTATTTAATTAGTGCTTTTGAAGGAATTAGAGGAATTAGAAAATTATATGACAATGACAGTATTCTTGATCAATATATTTCTGGTTTATCAGTATATCTAAATCAATTAAAAGCTTAGTTTTTTCATAAAAAACATACCAGATAAAATGTTTTTATGAATTTATGAATAGTAAAGAAAGACAGTAGAAATTTTATTAAAAAAGAAAAACAGTATGAAAGTTAAAAACAAAGTCATAATCGTAACTGGATCTTCTAAAGGAATAGGAAAGGAAGTTGCTATTCTTTTAGCTAAAAATGGTGCAAAAGTAATTGTGAATCATTCTAATAGTGAAAACGAAGCAAATGAAACTGTAAATCGCATAACTAAAAATGGCGGCACCGCTTTGGCCATTCAGGCAGATGTAAGTCAGAAAAGTCAAGTTACCAATCTATTTGATAAAACCATTGAAGCGTTTGGAAAGGTAGATGTATTGATAAATAATGCCGGAATTATGTATAATAAATTTTTAAAAGATAATACACAAGAAGAATTTACTAAACTTTTTGATATAAATGTTAGAGGTATTTTTAATACCCTTCAAGAAGCTGATAGCAAACTGGCAGACAATGGAATTATTATCAACTTTTCTTCAAGCACGGCAAAACTAATGTTTCCTAAATATGCTTTATACTCGGCTACAAAAGCTGCTGTAGAGCAAATAACTAAAGTATTCTCTAAAGAAATAGGAAGAGGAATTTCCGTGAATGCAATTGCTCCAGGTGCTACAGCTACAGAATTATTCTTAAACGGAAAATCACAAGAAACTATTGATAAATTAAGTGCCATGAATGCTTTTAATAGATTGGCAGAACCTATTGATATTGCTAGAGTAGTTTTATTTTTAGCGAGTGATGATTCTAAATGGATTTCAGGACAAGTAATTGGTGCAAATGGCGCTTTAGTTTAGTTGAAAGTAAATAAAACAATTGCTAATAATCATTCCTCTTGACAAACGAACAACCACTAAAACGACAATCTTAGTTCTCATTCTAGCAAAATAGTACGTCGCTAAGAGAGTGTCCTTTGAAACTGGACTACAAATTGGATTGATTATAAAACAAACGGGGAAAATACTCGAATCGCCAACTAACGACCCCAATTTTAATACTACTGCCAACCATGAAAACACCACTCTTGATTTCGGAATAGCAATTGGGGTTAATTATGAATTAAATAAAAACCTACTTTAAATTTAAGATACTTTTTTGGGGTAGTTGAGCGTAACTTATCTGATATTAAATTAACTGCAATAAACTTAGGGCTAGAATCCGAGTTTTAAAAACTATTTACAACCTAAAACTAGAAGAAGAAAAAAGACGAAAACTATTTAGTTTTCGTCTTCGGGTTTGATAAATTCTGACCGATATTTTTCTAAAAACTTTTTCTGTCGCTCAACCAATTGTTGGGTTATCTTATCAATATCCATATAATCTTTACCAAAATCACTTCCAAAAAAATTGTCATTAAAAAAGTGGTTACTGAAAAGTGAATCTTTAGAAAAAATAGTCTCAAACCCTTGATCTTCGAAGTCTGAAAAATTAGTAAAGAATTTTGACTTGAAGGATTGCAACAAACTATCCTTATCTACATTTGAAAAATCATCTATTCTGCCACTTGACGACCATGAATAAATACTATCATACCTGATTAAATTTCCGTTTTCATCAAACTCTTTATCAACTTTCCAAGAACCTTTGGGTTGCTCAATTGTACTTTTCTCACTTTCTTTTGTTATGGTTTTATTAGTCTCATTGTTTTGTGAAGTACAACTAACACTTAACAAACCAAACAAACATATTAAAACAAATTTCTTCATCTTTCTTCATTTTAAGTTAAATTGAATTTAGGTCTTTCTACAACTGTTTTAAACAAACCACCAGTTTCAATGGTTCTAGTCAGTTTATTTTCGTGGAATACGGCTGTTTTTCGTTCACCATTCGTATACCAAACACATTCCAAATAATTGTCATAGTCAACCAAACCAAATATTGAATCTTTTTTTTGGACATACTTGAGAACTTGCATTTTTGGAGCGGTAAGTTTTCCTCTAACTTTTACCCAATCTCCAGATTTAAATTTTCTAGTCATATCATTAAATTTTAAAGATTAAACAATATTAGTGGTTTAGAAGGGGCCGAATTAGCAGACTCGGTCCCTTCTAAACACTTTAACCTAAAAATTTAGTGGCTCAGTTATTGAATTTCTATGCTTCTAGGAGGTTTTTGTTTGGCCTCTTCTTTTTTGGGCAAAAGAATATTTAGAATGCCTTCATTGTAAGTAGCATTAATTTTTTCATCATCTACACTCTCTGGCATAGTAAAGCTTCTTTTGAACGAGGAATAACCAAACTCTCTACGAGTATAATTTTCTTCTTTTTGCTCGTTTTCTACCTTTGTCTCTGTAGAAATTGATAATACTTGATTGTCAATGTCAATATGAAAATCTGATTTTTTCAGACCTGGCACTGCCATTTCTACCATAAATGAATCGGCAGTTTCTTTAATATTGACTTTAGGTAATGTAAATCCAGTATTAAAACTTGAGGTAAATACTGATGGAAGATCTCTATTAAAAAGATCATCAAACCAATTAGACAAGGTTGGGAAGTTTTGATTTGAATTATTGTTCGCTAAACTTCCGTTTTTAGGAACACTAACTAAATTGCTCATAATTACAAAATTTTAAATTAAACATTATTTCAAATTTGAAACCTTCATTGATTCCAGATTCAATAGAACAAATAAATTGCCAAAATGAATAATCAACATTTTTATGTAAAAACATTCTTAAAATCACTGCTTATTCCGTCAATTTTTCAGAATAAATGTCATTTTTTCACTTAAAAAAACGTCAAATTGACATTTAAGTTACAGCGTATTAGACCTCTATCACAACACAAAACAACCCGTAAATACTATGGCTTCTTCACTACTAGAATTATGCTCACAAAAAATAATTAACTAAATTGGTTCAAATAAAATTTGGTGTAAATTTACCTCTCCAGCTCTTACAAACCTCCTTATTTTTTTTGGACTAAAAGGTAAAATTTAAATTTGTAGCTGATAATAACTATGTGCTACACCAAACACAAGCATGGTAACACTAACTAGCCATTATTTAATGATTAAGCTAAATACAATGTAAATGAAAGATTCTTCCAAACTTTCTCTCCTAGCGCTTTTTAAAAAATTATTTGTCTATATAAAACCTTACAAGCATTTAGTAATTGCTACTTTACTGCTTACCGTAATTGGTTCGTTTTTAGCACAAGTTAACGCCTTAGTATTACGCTATGCTGTGGACGAATTAACGGTGTTAAGTGAAGCGAATAAAACCGTAAAAGATGGTCTGTCATTATTAACAACCATAAGTGTCATTCTTTTATTGAAAGAAGGAGTTTATGCTTTAGTACAATTTGGACAAAAGTTTTATGGTGAGAAAATGAAAATATACATCTCAAGAGATTTTGCTCAAAATATAGTGGAGAAAATATTAACCTACAGGATGGCTTTCTACAGCTCTCCTGCCAATGAAAGCGGAAAGTTACAGACAAGAATAGATTTAGGAGTTACCAGTCTTACCCAATTAGTTAAAAACTTTTTCATAGACATATTACCCTTATTCTTCAACGCCTTTATAGCTTTATTCCTAATGTTTAAAGCTAATGTTTATATAGGCTTTGTAAGTCTTGCCATTCTACCTATTTTCTTTTACATAAGTAGTTTGCAAGCTACTAAACTAAAAGGTTTCAGAAGAAAAATGAGAGGCTTTAGGGAATCAAGAAATAATGGAATTATTAGTTTAATCAATTCTATAACCGTTATAAAATCTTTTACTAGAGAAAATTTAGAAAGCAAAAAGCATGAGACCATTCAGTTAGAAATGACTGAAAACCAACTTAAAACACGACAATTAAGTTTTTTATTTGATGGAGTAAAGACATTTGTAGAACAATTTGGAGTCGTAATCATCATTATTTTAACAGCCTATTTTGTTCTGAATGGTAGTATGACGATAGGTGCCATTATGTTTCATATTTTACTTTTCAACAATGTTTCGGCTCCTATTCGTCAGTTACACAGAATATATGATGAAGTAAATGATGCAATGATCTATTCTGAATCTTTTTTCGAAATTATGGATGCTCACGAAGAAACAGAAATTGGAGGTTCTTATATTCCTGAAAAAATTAGTGGGGTTTTTGAAATTAAAAATATAGATTTTGCATACCCTAATGGTACTAAAGCACTCTTTGATGTATCGATGGTTATTAAACCCAATACCATCAATGCCTTGGTGGGGTTAAGTGGTGCAGGAAAAAGTACTGTGATAAACTTATTAGATAAATTTTATGCTCCTTCTTCTGGAAAAATATTTTTAGATGGTGTCGATTTGCAAGAATATAATACCCAATGGTTAAGAGATAATATTGGCCTTGTACTTCAAAAAAATCATATTTTTAATGGAAGTATTGAAGAAAATATTCTTTATGGAAAAGTTGATGCCACTCATGAGGAAGTTGTTGATGCGGCAAAACAAGCGTATATACACGAACAAATTATTGAATTACCAGAAGGCTATAATTCAAAAGCAACCTTACTTTCAGGAGGGCAGCAACAGCGTGTTTCAATTGCACGATTATTTTTAAAAAACCCACCCATTATTTTTTTAGATGAACCTGCCGCAAGTTTAGATGCTGTCGCCACAGAAAAAATTAAAAAAAGCTTAGATGCTATAAAAAAAGGACGTACAGTAATTATTATTTCTCATAGTATTTCTCAAATAATCGATGCTGAAAATGTAATTGTAATGGGAAAAGGCAAGGTGGTTGAGCAAGGCACTCATGAAAAATTGTATAAAAATAAAAGTGCTTATTACGAGATTTTTAATGCGATGGCTAATAGCTTAAATATTGATAAAATTACAAATACAATTGAAAAATAATTTATCATCCAATCGATTTTAAATTTTATAAATAGAGCTTCTCACCTAGTAGAATTATGCTCGCAAGAAATTATTAACTAAATTGGTTTTTTCAAAAAAACGTAACAAGTTACTTATATGATTCTCAGTAAATTCTGAATTTTCAGAATTAAAAAGAACCTTTAAAAGTGTCCCCACTATAAAAAATGTCGCGTTCAATGAAAAATTAGCATACGAACCTTTGGTGATTATTTGAAAAAGTTGGCCTAAATTAAGTAACACAACAAATTTGATTGTATGACTAAAAAATTAATTGGAGTATTTATACTGCTTGCCTCTTCAAAATAATATTTGAGCGCTCAAAATAATTACAATCCAGGAAGTATCATTACAGCAAATAACGATACTATTAAGAGGTTCATTTTAAACAAAACCAATTCCGATTTAGCGTGTCCGGTTAGCTTCAAAGTCTATAAATAATTATTATGAAAAATAGTATTCTAATTGTCTCTTTCCTCATTATTGTAAGCACACTTTTTTCTTGTTCAACAATAATAACAAGCACTTCAAGTTTAAATAACATCGAATCATCAGAAGTCATAACAATTGCCGTTGGAGGAGATTGGGATGACAAATGGGGACTAAACGGAGCCACAGAATTAAGCCTCAAAAAAGGAGCTTCTCACGACTTAATATTAATGCTTGGAGATTTATCGTATGACGGTATTGATAATGATTTTGATTACAATATTCAAAATGCAAAGAATTGGGCTTCCAAAGCAAACAAAATTGTTGGCAATACTCCCATGCTTTTTGTAGCTGGAGATCATGACAGCAAAAGTCAAGATGGAGATGTAATGACCTATGCTAAAACACTCAATTTTCCTAGCGGAAAGAAAGCAGTTCGCCCACCCACTGGAAAGCTATCCGGACACGATTATGAGGGCAAATACCCGTATCTCTGGTTTAATGATATTGTTAAAGGAGAGACCAAAGTAAGGATTGTTGCTACCTCTGTTGCATTTCAAGAAAGTGAGATGGAACCTACTGAAATGCAGAGATATTTAAACCTTCAATATGCTGAAGGAAGTGAGAATTATAAATGGGTCGAAGCAGTCTATGCAGACGCACAAAAAAAAGGATATTGGATTATTCATATTAATCATCTTCCTTGGATTGATATGGGTAAAAACCAATCGTTCGTTAATAGTCAAGAGATGATTGATCTAGCTTCAAAATACAATGTAAACGTATTGCTGACTGCAAGTTCGCACAATATTTGGAGAACAAAGCCCCTTAAAATTAATGAAACGGACTGTTCTTCTATAGCTCTAACCACTTCCCCATCGGGAGCGAATCCAAATTGCGTTGGAAACCAAGACAATAAAATGTATAAAAAGTCGGATGGATTAATTCAAGCACATGTGGGTGTTGCGGGTAAAACCACTGGTTTAGATCTAAAGAAATATCCCGATGCTTGCGACCCAAATGCAGATGGAGAAGTCAGACATTATTTGGCAGATGGCACCTGTGTAACCGATGCTATTCCAGGAATTGTAACTTTAACCATTAAGAAAAAATCTCTAAGCGGAGACTTTCTAAAGGTTGACGGGAGTTTATTTGATCCGTATTCTTTCATTATCGAAAACAACTAAAAAAATTAAATACGATGAAGCAGATACTCATTTTAACAACCCTTATGCTATTTAGTTTAGTTGCATCACCGCTGCTTGCACAACAGGATGTTTTTATTGAAGATTACTTGGAACGGTTAGAGAATTCAAAAAAATATTTAATCCTTGTGGCTGAAATGATGCCAGAGGAAAAATATAATTTTAAAGCAACACCAGAATCTTTTACCTTTGCCGAAAACTTAATGCATATTGGATATGCTATTGACTGGCATAGCGAATCATTATTAGGAGGGCGAGAATCTCGAGAATGGAAAACTGACACCATTTATAAAGTTGCGAATAAGTCTAAAGAAGAAATGATTGCCACCATTGACAAAACATTTAATGAAGCTATACACTTAATAAAAGAATTTGATACAACTCAATTAGATGATGAGTTAGACTATTTTGGTCTGAATAGATCTAAACGACAAATTTTCTTATTACTAGCTGATCATATTACACATCATAGAGGGCAAATGCTTGTCTACATACGACTAAACGGACTTGTTCCACCTAGATACGTTTTGTTTCAGTAATTCTACTGAAGCTAAATATAAAGTAACCTTAAAAGCATCAAACAAGATACAACGCATACGAATCATTATTTTTTCTGAAACTAAATATAAGATATTTGCAACTATCTAACGATTCTGCTTTCTGATTTAACCTTCTTAGAATCTAAAAAAAGGAGGTATTAGTATAATTTTTTTTTAATTGAGTATTCAATTTAGATCGTATAACGCAATGTTAATTGGGAATACTTTAGTACTACCAAGCCCTTTGAAAAAGGAATTGCAAAGTACATTGTTTTATATTTGCTGCTGATAAAATTGAACTCGATTGTATTTGTAGTTTAATCTAGTCCCGGCTACCTTTCAACTAAGAAAAGCTATTATTAAACATTAGAAATTTAAGAAATGAAAAAGAATCTCCTAGGATTGCTAATCGTCATCCTCTTTTCACAATTGAACCACGCACAAAATGATAATTTACAATGGTTAGACGTAGAATTATCAAATTATGAATACCCTTTTACTGTTGAAACTTTAGAACTAACCATACAAGAGCAAAATCTACAAATGGCTTATATGGATATAAAGCCTGACAATTATAATGGAAAAAACATTGTTTTAATTCACGGGAAGAACTTCAACGGGGCCTATTGGAAAACGACAATTGAAGCGTTAAATAAAGAAGGGTTTCGTGTCATAGTTCCAGATCAAGTTGGCTTTGGAAAATCATCAAAACCTCAACATTTTCACTACACATTTCAACAACTTGCACAAAACACAAAAACACTCCTCGATACATTACAAATTAAAAAAACAGCAATCTTAGGGCATTCTATGGGCGGAATGTTAGCTACACGCTTTGCACTAATGTATCCTAAAACTACGGAAAAATTAATTTTAGAGAACCCAATTGGATTGGAAGATTGGAAACTAAAAGTTCCATACAAACCTGTAGAATGGTGGTATAAAAATGAACTGAAGAAGAACTACGAAGGCATCAAAAAATACCAATTGGTAAATTACTATGACAACCAATGGAAATCAGAATACGACCAATGGGTAAACCTATTAGCGGGTTGGACATTAAATTCTGATTACAAAACCATCGCTTGGAATGCAGCACTTACCTACGATATGATATTTACACAACCGGTAGTTTATGAATTTAAAAACATAACTGTTCCTACATTATTAATAATTGGAACGAGAGATAGAACAGCTCTAGGAAAGCCTCTTGTGTCCGATGACATTAGAAAAACGATGGGGCTATATGACCAACTAGGAAAACGAACACAAAAAGAAATTCCAAATTCGCAATTAGTTGAATTGAAAAACACAGGACACTTACCTCATATTGAAAGATTCAATGATTTTATAAATCCTTTGGTTCAGTTTTTAAAACAATAACAGCCGATAACAATAGGCCGTTATTACCATTTTTCCGAAATTGAGACTAAAATAAATAATAGTAATTTTACAGCCTCAAATCGTATAGCAGTACTTGTATCGAGGAAATCTTCCTCTTAGCGACAAGTTAAGGTGTAGCTTAAATGAACGAAAAAGTGATAAAGGAGGTAAATGATGCGACCCATTGGACTATGTGTACTGAATGTCAGGGACGCGGAAAAAAAAGCCGACGCCTGCGGAAGAAGGTTCGCCTACGTTATCAGGCTGCAGTAGCTCAATTTGAAAATACGAATGGAGAGGGTACTGCTCCAGTACGTCCTAAACGCCACTTAGATTCATGTGCAAACTGCTCTGGATCTGGATTAATTTCTTCTGAAAACCACCCCATACCTGACACAGAAAACTACCCTCACGTTGCTATTATTGGAGGTGGTATTGGTGGCGTTGCACTTGCTGTGGCGTGTTTACATCGTAGCATCCCTTTTACCCTTTATGAACGAGATAAATCCTTCGATGCCCGATCTCAAGGCTATGGACTCACCTTACAACAAGCTAGTAAAGCAATAGAAGCATTTGGCATTCTTTCTTTAAAAGAAGGAGTCATTTCAACCAGACATTTAGTACATACTACAGATGGAAAGGTGATTGGAGAATGGGGAATGCGAAAGTGGATGCAGTCAGATTCACCAAAAACACCAAAACGCTCAAACATACATATCGCACGACAGTCTTTGCGTTTAACTTTGTTAGAGCAATTAGGCGGTCATGATGTTGTACAATGGGACCACCAATTAGTAGACTTTACGGAATCTAAAGAAGCAGGTGTGGTACTGAGTTTTCAAGTACATGGAGCTAAAAAAACAGCACAGGCTGATCTTGTGGTTGGCGCCGATGGTATTCGTAGTTCGATACGACGATTGTTACTTGGAGAGGATGTTACCCCTTTACGCTACTTAGATTGTATTGTAATTCTGGGTATTTGTTCTTTGGAAAGTCTCGAGGGTGTTGACAGTTCGTTGTTAGATTCGGCCACGGTATTTCAAACAGCCAATGGAAATGAGCGAATCTATATGATGCCCTATACAGCAGACGCTATAATGTGGCAACTAAGTTTCCCAATGCCCGAAAAAGAAGCCATAGCACTTAGTAATAAAGGAGTAAAAGCACTTAAGGAAGAAGCATGTCGTAGAACGCAATGGCATGATCCTATTCCACAAATTTTAACAGCAACTCCAGAAACTCATATTTCTGGTTATCCCGTTTATGACCGAGAATTACTCGAGTCAGAATTATTAGCGAAAGGTGAGAACGTAACACTTATTGGTGATGCTGCTCACCCAATGAGTCCCTTTAAAGGACAAGGAGCAAATCAAGCATTATTGGATGCGCTAGCACTTGCTAGAGAAATTACAAAGGGATGCAATCCTTTCTCTGAATGGAAAAAGGTTGGAATTAGAAAGAGTGTACTAGCCAAATTTGAAGCGGAAATGTTAGAACGTAGTGCTTCAAAAGTAAAAGAATCGGCTAAAGCTGCAGCGTTTCTACATTCAGAAATTGTACTCCATGAAGGTGACGAACCCAGAGGGAAGTGTCTAAAAAGAAAAGACACGTAGCAAGTACAATTATTCATACCAGATTCGTCGCTTCGTTTAAAGTTTAGAGCTTTCAGCAGCGTCCATCAAATATTTAGTTATCTTAGTTTTTGATAATGATTTTACATTCGTTTTACTGAACTTCAAAAATTGTAAAACACAAATGATTATAATTTTCAGCATAAACTATTATAAAAATAGAATTCAATACGATAAAAAGCAATGAATACTTTAAAGGTAGCACTAGCTCAAATTTCACCCGTATGGTTGAACAAAGAAAAAACACTAGCAAAAATTATAACTTCTATCAAAAATGCGGGGAAACAAAACTGTGAATTGATCATTTTTGGGGAAGGCTTACTACCCGGTTATCCTTTTTGGGTGTCGTTAACCAATGGTTCTGAATGGAACTCGACCATTCAGAAAGAATTACATGCGCATTATGTTAGGAATTCAATTCAAATTGAGAAAGGAGAATTAGACGAAGTATGTAAACTAGCGAAGGAATACAATATTGCTATTTATTTAGGCATCATTGAAAGAGCACAAAATCGCGGTGGACATAGCATTTACTGTTCCTTGGTTTACATCAACCAATTGGGTGAGATAAAGTCAGTACATCGAAAACTACAACCCACTTATGAAGAGCGTTTGACTTGGGCTCCGGGAGATGGCAACGGACTGCAAGTGCATCCGTTGAAAGATTTTACTGTCGGCGGATTAAACTGTTGGGAAAACTGGATGCCTTTGGCGAGAACTGCACTTTATGGTTTAGGAGAGAATCTTCATATCGCAGTTTGGCCAGGAGGCGAACATAACACAAAAGACATCACAAAATTTATCGCTAAAGAATCAAGATCGTATGTCATATCCGTTTCCAGTTTAATGACTAAAGACGATTTCCCTAAAGAAACCCCTCATTTAGCAAAAATATTAGAAAATGCGCCTCCCATTTTAGCGAATGGCGGTTCGTGTATTGCAGGCCCTGATGGAGAATGGATGGTAGCTCCCGTTATCAATAAGGAAGGGCTCATTATAGAAACACTAGATTTCAATAGAGTCCTAGAAGAATGTCAAAATTTTGATCCAGTAGGTCACTATTCACGTCCTGATGTCACTAAATTAACCATCAATCGAGAAAGGCAATCAATACTTGACTTTGTAAATGAATAAGACACTACGGAATTAGTAATTCTGAGAAACATTCCCTGCTATACTTTGCATTTACATTAAAAGCAACGCCTTTATCAAGGAAACTAGGAAACCCTATTTTTTCTGAAAGATTACAATATAACTTTTAGTTTTCGGCTCTCATTATTTCAGCTAGATAACTAGCGTCTTTTGAAACGCCTCCTAAAGTTGCAGATCCGCGAGTGTACATCCAAGGGAGCCCGATAAAATACAGGCCTTCAATATTACTGACTCCTCTAAAGTTTTTTGGGTACCCATCTGTATCTAACTCTAACCCTTCAATCCATTTAAAATTGGGACGATATCCTGTTGCCCAAACAATGTTTTTAATTGTTGAAACTTTTTTATTCTGAAAAATGACTTCAGTATTGATTGCATCTTTTGTCCTTCCCACAGTAATCACATTCTTCCTAGAAAGAATTTCCTTAACATCAGTACCAATCACAGGTTGAGTTACCGAATTGAGCTTCTTCCCTATCCAACTATACTTACTGTAACTTAAGAAGCCGATCATTGTAAACCACCACCACAGTGTTTTCCCTAAAAAAGTTTGAGGGAGCGACTTCACCGTCGTATCGCCAGAAAAGTAAACCGTTCTAGCGCCATCTTTAGAAATTTCATTCAGAATTTGATATCCAGAATCTCCTCCTCCAACGACCAACGCATCTCCTTCTTGCAACTGATACACCCCTTTGTAATAGTTACTATGCATCTGAACGATACTTTCTGAAATCTTTGTATGACAAGGAGGCGTGTAAGGAATATGGAATGGCCCAGTAGCTACAATTACATTTTTCGCTTCCATTTCACCACCCTCATACGCTATATAAAAACATTTTTCTGTTTTACGCACGGAAGTAACTAATGTATTGAGTTGCACCGGAATTTCAAATTTTTCTACATAGGATTTAAAATAGTTGGCGACTTCAAGTTTTGTTGGATAATGTTTTTTGGGAGCATCAAACTGTAACCCTGGTAAATGATTGTACTCAGTAGGCGTAAACAATTTTAAAGAGTCCCATCGATTCAACCATGAAGCGCCTATTTCTTTTTCACCATCAATAACTAAGAACTTTTTATTCATTATTTTTAAATGGTACGCTATAGACAATCCTGCTTGCGCTCCACCAATCACTACATAATCTAACATCTTCTTGTTTCCTATAATTCCGTGCAAAAGTAAAAACATTACAATGCCTATTCGACATAATTGCGACTTTTATTAACCGAACGAACGTACTACTCCTTTTTAATTATTAACTATCTTAGTTTTCAGAAAAAATACTGCTATTGAAATTTGAAAAAACATTTTATACCGTAAAATCAGGAAAGCAGATTACTGTTAGAAGTCCTTTAGTAGCAGATGCCCAAGCCATTCTTAGTTTGAAAAGAGGCTATATAGAAAATACAACGACACTTCCTTTGACTTTGGAAGAATACCCAAATAATTTAAAAAAAGAATCGCATTTGATTGAAGAATATCAAAATAGCACGAACAGTATTGTTTTAATTGCTGAATTTGAAGATGAACTAATTGGGAATATTGATCTAACAGGAAGCAAAAGGTCAAAAATAAATCATACAGCAATGCTCGGAATGGGCATTCAAAAGGATTGGAGAAATCAAGGCCTCGGTAAAATTCTGATTACAGCCGCTGTCGATTGGGCTAAAAATAAATCGAAAATTGAAATTGTTTGGCTCGCTGTGTATGCTTCGAATGAATTAGGATACAATCTATATAAAAATATGGGCTTTGAGGTTAGTGGTATTATAAAAGACTTCTTCAAGGAAAACGAGGACTATATTGACAAGGTTCAGATGTATCAACGAATTAAATAAATGCAACCCACAAAGTAGCAGCCTCCTACCTTTCAGAAATAAAATACATACTTAACCCAATCTCAAGCGGCTTCAAGCAATTCGATCTACTAAGAACATTAAATAATAGCATCACTTCATTTTGAATGCTTCGTCACAACGTATAATTAGCTTACTAATTCGTTAGGATTACTACAACAAAACGACTTGTAACACTTCAAAAAGAAATCTAATTAACGTAAATTGCGAACCCATTCAAAGGTGAAAATTATGAAAGAGACTAAAATGCGAAATTATATTAAAGATGTATTAGAAAATATGCCAACAGGTTGGTTGAGCACAACGACGCATCGATTAGATATTTATGATGAAAAATTGGCTAAAACTCAATTTTTAGATCAGTTTGAAACCTTATACAATACCAATAATTCTGATTCAGAAGCACTATATCAATTACCCACAGCATACGATTACATTCGATTAGGACACCCATTATCGTGTGTGTTAGAGTGGGGAATTGCGCACTTAAATAATCTAAAACCAGAAAATGTAATCAGTTTTTCTTCAAAGACGGTTCCTGTTTTGGCAATTCTAAGAAAAAATTTATTTGCTGCTAAAAAAACTCAAATCCTTTATTCTGGTGAATTACCAACCTCTTTTGATGCTGAAAAAATAAAGCGAGTTTACGGTTATAATTTTGAGTTGAAAAAAGTTGACAATGCGGAGAATTCTTCAACGTTTGATGGAAGTACTATTTTCATTTCAGAACAAAATGAAATTACTACCTACGACCTCAACGCCAATATTGACTTTTATATTAACCTTCATTCTCACTTAGGAAGTGTTTTATTAGTAAATGGAGCACAAAATGAAACCTATGTTTCAGACATTCAGCATGTGCGAAGAAGAGAGACGATTGCAATGACACCTGCCAACGCGCTTGTGGCTCTAAAAGCACTTGTTGCAAACGCTCCTATCGAAGTCAAAGCAAGTAGTAATGAAGCAAATAAAACGGCGGTTTTACAATCAATTAACGAGATTACAAACACCTCTTTAAAACCGTTAGTTGCCTCTAGCGGACTATCCATTCAGTATGCGATTTTAATGGGGTTAATTGACGATGCCATAGAAAATCATAAAGGAAAAGCGATTAAAATTATTGTCCCTCCAAATTGTTATGGTGGTACTAATGACCAAGCGAGACGTGTTGCTGCTTGTCTAGACAATGTTGAAATCGTAGATCTACCTGTTGATGGCGGAAACGACATGAACCAGAGTATTGATGTCGTTTTAGCTAAAATTGCTACTGAAGATGCCATCCCGTATATCATTGCTGAAATCCCAACAAACCCAAGAGTTGAAGTTCCAGATCTTCAAAGATTAAAAGAAGTTTTAAGTCAGGAACGTAAAACGGCAAATGGAGAAATTGCTATTGACCCTGTTTTTATTTTAGATCAAACATTTTGTCCGAATGTTCATTTTTTAGGAGAGGAAGATATTCTTTCAACGGTTCGAACCATCTCATTCGCTAGTGGATCGAAATTTCCAAGTGGCGGACAATGTACTGCTGGGTATTGTGTAGGGAATAAAAAAACAAAAGCGTTGATGCAAAAAATAGAGACGCATTTAACCCTTTGCGACAACGAGGCGACTGCGCTTCAATATGAAATACTAGGGAAGCAATTGCCGTCCATGAATCAACGTATTAAAGATGCTTACACCAATACGCGTGAATTTGTAAACTTTATCCATGAGACGCTGCCTGAAGCTAAAATTAATTTTGTTTCTGAAGAATTAGCCGCACAAGGATTTACTCCTTCTGTATTTTCATTAGATCTTCCTACTAAAGGAAACACAGATGAAGAAAAAGAAGCCTATAAAAGAGCTTTGAATTTGAAGTTGATCAATTTAATGATTACAAAAATTCCAAACGAAAGTAAATACTGTGTGAGTTACGGACAGTTGTCTGGGTGCTACTGGACCATTCCAGCGACCTCGACGCAAGGAACCACTAAAGAAGGAGATAAAGATTATATTATTAGAGCATCGCTATCTCCAAATCTAGATCTTGAGCGTCATAAAGAAGTGTTTTTAAAATTTATTGAAAAAATTTAAACCCCTTCAAAATGCTAAAATTTAGCGTAGTCTCATTGACTACGCTTTGATTCTAGCTTCCAACACGCCTAACTAATAGCAGCTACTTACACTGATTAACAACAACTTGTACTAAAAAACGAATATTTCATCACTTCCGCTATATGAAATATAGAGTCCGTACTATTTGAATTGATACACGTTTAACGTACAGAAAACCATCCCTGTAAGACCTCCCCTACTTTTTGAAACTAAAATAAAAATAGTATTTTAGTTTTTTATGGTTTTCAAAAAACGCTGAACAAATCTACTATGCCAAAAAACGTTACGAAGTACCTACTTAAAATTATCCCCTTTCTCCTTATCAATGTTAGTTTATATGCGCAAACACCCAAAGAGGAATTTGCGAAAGCTGAAGGTTATTTTAGAACAGGAAACTATTCCGAAGCCATTGAAAAGTCAGAAAGTGTAAAGAAACGTTTAGGGCATTCTAATCCGAAAATAGAAGGATTGCTCTTTTTGTCCTATTTTAATACTGAAGAATACACAAAATCTAAAATATCATTTGAAACCTTGAAACTGATGCTTCCAGAGGAAGTTCTAAATTCAGAATCATTTGAAGTCTATAGAAACACAGGAGAGCAGCTAGATTTAAAGCTTACCGAGATTCAAAATGTGTTTGAAAAAAATCAGGACCAAGCCTCTGTATCATTATACGATACTTCCAAATACGAAAAAAGGAATGGCACTAAAATTAAAACTCTCGAACGCTTAGAAAATGAACGAGAAGCACGTTACTTTATTTTACAACAAAATTACGAACAAGAAGCAATAGATGTTTTAGCGGAAATTCTCAAATCTCCAACAAAACAAAAATTTGAGGACTACCTTTTGATAGAGCGTTATAAAACTCAATTTGATGATGTAGAAAAATACTTAAAGTATTGGGATGAGGAGAATTATATGATATTGAAGTACAACAGTGCCGAAGAGAAGATGGGAGATGATTTTGAATCGCTACAATATCATTTAAATCTTACGTATTTAAATATTTCGGGAACTAAAATTCATTCAATTCCGTCTATTATCTTTGAAAATGGCAATTTAGATATTGTAGCAATAACTGGCACTTCAATTACAAAAATACCTGAAAGCCTTGGAAAAAATACTTCTATGCGATTGCTTTATATTAAAAATAATAAAAAGCTAAATGAGTATCCTAAATCCATATCAAAATTTACAAACCTTCAAAGATTATTGTTGCAACAAAATCATCATGCTGATGATATTCCCTATCTAGGCAACCTTACAAAGCTTACAGAATTATACATAGACCATGTATCCTATGAGATTCCCAAAGGGATCCTAAACCTTACAAACTTAAAGGGCCTAGGATTAAACAACATAAGACCTCCTGAGGGTTTCGCATTATCTGAACGAATAGCTGAATTACAAAACTTAGAAATATTAGAATTTCAATATAGTTCTCTTACAGAACTTCCTAAATCAATAGGAGCCCTAAAAAAACTAACTGTATTAAATTTGCACGGCACCAAAATCGAAGATTTACCTACAGAATTAAGAAGTTTAAAAAATCTTAAGGAAATCTATGTTGGAGGTGAAAAGTACAGACCCTATTCACATAAAAAGGTTGAGAAAGATCTCAAAAAGCTTAGAAAAGAATTGCCTTCTCTCAACATCAAATATTCTCAATAAGTATCGATTTAAAAATGTATGATTTAGCAACTTACTTCTGTGAACTATTGAATTGTTATTAACTTATTCTTATAAAATGAAAATTAAATTCACCTTAATTTCTCTTATCCTTTTTTCTTTCCTTACAAACGCGCAAGCTGATTGGTTTAACCAAGTTCTATTAGAAAAAGATGCAAATGGTCACTTTAAGGGTGATTTAAAGGTTTCAGGCGTTATGAATAGAGGAACCATAGATGCCGCAGATAAAAATGGCTTCTTAAAAGAATATACGCTTTCTATAAATGTATGGGATTATTATGGTGAACCTATGGAAGTGTATGGGGTGCAATGGGCTAGAAATTCGAGTTATGAAGTTATAATAGAAAATACCCCAAGAAGTATTACTTTAAATCAACTTGAAGAATATCCAGATTTAAAAAAGCGCTTCTTAGACATACGTCCCACAAAATTTTCAGTGAAAATTGCTGGAATTGCTGGGGATGGTACTGCGGTAACAGGTTCTAGTGTAGGCTTAGTTTCTATCGAGGAAGCTGTTACTCCTGTTCAAGTCTATTTCAACTATATTGTTAAAGATGACGATTTATTAATAGCGCGAGAAGGTTTAATGAGAAGTCCAACAATAGCAGGAAGCCCTCCTACATGGAATGAATTTTTTAACTGGTCGTATGATGATCCTACAGGTCCTAAAATACATTTAAATATTTCTGAAGAAAACTTTAAAGACCTTCCACGTGAAACGAAAAAGAAGCGTATTAAGAAAATTAAAGATATATGGAAGCAAATTGAAAAAATAGCAATCAATGCCGAAATAGAAACCCTAGAATGGCCAGAATTAGAAATGATCGACATCATTAAAACTTATGACCGTTATAAAAAGAAAGAGGTGAGTCCGCAAGAAAAATTGGAAGCTGAACTAGCCAAGGTGCAAAGAACGACAGCCTACACTAAAAATGATGGCTGGGGCGAATTGCCTCAGATTAAAGATACGACAAAAGGCAAATCTTTACCTGAAATTACTGTGAGTTTAAGCGCTAGCGTCTTCGGAGATAACTATTTTACCCAGAACTCATTTAAGTACGCTGAAACAAGTGAAGAACTCGATATTGTGGAAGAAGTTTACGATGCCTTAGTAGAAATCTACGAGAGATATGGAGTTAATCCTGTCTTTTACACCAAATTAATGAAACCGATTCACGTACTAAATAATAGGTTTTTAATTTATGAACTAGCTATCTCGGATCATGAAAAAGATGATTTTGCTGTATACGATTTACAAGAACATAGAATCATTAATCAGGAAAACGCCCCCCGTCATAACCCTAATCATATAGGTGAAGTGAAGCCAAATGGCGAATTAGCAAATTTAACGACCATTGAAATGGAAGGTTTTACAAAAATAACCTCTTCATCAATTTACACTGATAAAACGTTTCAGGAGAGCAGAGATGTAATTGAAAAAAACTTTCAAAAAGGAGAAAAGTATTACCTTTTTGAATATCAAAATAGTTATAACGATTATGACTATTACGACATCTTTGATGAAAATTTTCAATTCATAAAAACGCTTTATGTATACAAAAAACTAATTTATTATTTAGTGAAAGAAACTCCAATAACAAGAGAGGAAATAATAGCGCACAGAAGAAAGTTTAAATAAAAAGTATTTCGCAGGAGTTAAACAAAAAAAGCGAACCTCACGGTTCGCTTTTCCAACTAATAAACTTCAACTATGTACTACTCAACAACTAAAGTATATTGAGGAGTTTTGTTAAAAGGACAGAAATATTGATACGTTCCTTTTGTAAGAGCTACTTGTTTTGAAGATTCTGTTTTACCATGTGTTACCATTTGAGACACATACGCATCTGCAATATGATTTTCTGGATTTGTACCATCTTTTCCTGCTTCGATTAATACCAACCCAACCTCTGGTGCTGCATTGTTATTTGAAACTTCGAATATGTATGTTCCTTCTTTAACTGTCAACGTTTTTTGTGTAAACTCACCCAACGTTTGCTCTAAAGAAATTATTTGTACATTGTTTGTTGCTGCATCTTGCGCATGTGCAACAAATGTGAATATTACTAAAAATAATCCTGCTATTAAATTTTTCATTGTTTTGTGTTTTTAAGTTACTTGTTCTATCTAATTAGTTTGCCGCTACTGAAAACTTTCCAGCTTCAACACTTGGAAAATCTACTTCTGTTTCTGCGATGTGATTTACGTAGTTTGTAAGTGTGTTAGAAACTACGTTTAATACGATTTCTAGAATATCGCCATCGTTATAACCTGCTTCTTTTACTGCTTCAATGGCTTCTGAAGAAACTTGACCTCTGTTTTTTGTGACTGCTTGCGCAAACTGTAGTCCTGCTTGTGTTTTTTCATCTGCTGCAATTCCTTGACGACTTAATTCTGTTTGTTCTTCGGTTAAGCCATTCATTTTACCAATAGCAGTGTGTGCCGACAAACAGTAATTACATTCGTTTTCTTCTGCAATAGACAATGCCAATTGCTCTCTAAATTTATTATTGAAGTTTCCACTTGCTGTTAACTCTCCTAAGCTTAAATAGGTTTGTAAAGTCGCTGGAGAATTTCCGAATACTTTTATCAAATTTGGAATGAATCCTAGTTTGCTTTGTACTGCGTTAAATAACTCTTTCGATTTTCCTGTGGTTGTTTCTGGATTTAATGTTTCGATTCTTGTACTCATGATTTTTGTTTTTAATTCCTATGGAAAGGAGTTTTGGTTTTTATTTTTTGTTTTACTTATTTTATTATTTGCATTCGCATACTTGTTGTTCTGGCTTCTGCTCGTCGTACACTTGGTAGCCCCAACAATTTGGACATTGATTGTTTTCTGTTGCTTTCATATGGGTTGTTTTTACTAGTACTAATTAATTACAGTGCAAAGATGCGACGAGAAGAAGCCTTTAAAAATGGACAAAAGTTCCTAATGCTTGGACTTGCCCATTTTATAGGGTTTTTAAGCTTTTGAAATGTTGATTTTTGCGTGAAGGATTGAAGTGGCATCCTTTTTTTGCTGGCATATAGGGCAAAAAAAGATACAACGGAAAGCCTGACCCTAGGGGCACGCCCAACTCATTATTAAAAAATGGAGAACTAGTGTTCTTTTCTAAACTGTAAGGGAGATTTTGATGTTGCTTTGGTGAAAAATCGGCTAAAATAGGCCGAGTCGTTAAATCCGAGGTCGTATGCAATTTGTTTTACCGCTTCGTCTGTGTAGATAAGTTGACGTTTGGCTTCGAGAATGATTCGGTTTTTGATAAAATTACTAGGGGTTTGTGTGCCTATTTTACTGAAATGTTTGGTCAACGATTTTGGCGACATTCCCAATCTAGCGGCGTAGTCTGTTACCGAATGAAGCGTTTTGAAGTTTTGTTCTACCAATACGCTAAAGTCTTTGAAGAGTTTGGTTTCGGTGTCTTCTTTAATTATATGATTCTCTTTTTTCACTCTAACGGAGTGAATAATAAATTGTTTTAAATACGCCTGAAGCATATCATACTGCGCCGCTTCTTCAGTTTTAAACTCTTCTATTAAACTCTCTAGAATGAATTCTATTTTTTGTGTATCTCTTTCACAGGGCTTTACAAAAGGGGTTTCATAAATATTATTGAAAAGAATACCATTGCAGGCAACTTCTTTATCATGGGTTTGAATGCAATAAAAATCTCGAACAAAACTTAAGTGATAGGCTTCTTCTATTTCTTCGGAATCTACTGAGAACACTTGTCCAGGAGATAAAAAGAATAGAACGTTATCTTGAAACTCATAGCTTTCAAAGTCTATATTATAGACTCCTTTTCCTTTTTTAATCCAGTAGATGCTATAGTTACTCACCTGTTCTGGCTTATTAAAAACACAGGCTTTTTCAAATTGAACAACACGCAACGAAAAAATATCTTTATACGAATAGTTTATAATATCTTGAACTGCCATAGGTAAAAATTAGTTAGATAAATTCTTAGTCGTAAAAGTCTTTACTATCTTAAAAAAAAAGTCTTCTTAGAATCAAACTCCAAAATACTCATAATTTCGAAACATTGAATAAGAAGGCGATTTAGTTATTTTTTTAACAATCAACCTTCAACTTTTATCTTCATTTTTAATTTTGAAACTGTACCTTTAGGGGGTTAAAAATTTGAAAACGAAGAATGAATTTAACCATCGAAAACATACTATTAGTCGGCTCTTTATTACTTCTAGTAAGTATTTTCGCAGGTAAGACTTCTTATAAATTTGGCGTTCCAACCTTATTACTCTTTTTAGGAATTGGAATGTTAGCAGGTTCTGACGGAATTGGAGGCATTCGCTTTGACGATCCGAAGCTTGCACAATTTATTGGTATTGTTTCATTGAATTTCATTTTGTTTTCTGGGGGATTGGATACCAGCTGGAAAGGTGTAAAACCAATTCTTTGGGAAGGAATTGCCCTCTCAACATTAGGAGTTTTATTGACCGCTGTTTCGCTGGGGACTTTTGTTTGGCTCATTACCGATTTTACCATTTATGAAAGTCTGTTGTTAGGATCCATCGTATCGTCTACAGATGCCGCTGCCGTATTTTCAATTTTGCGTTCTAAAAGTTTGGCTTTAAAAACAAATCTAAGACCTACATTAGAGTTAGAAAGTGGAAGTAACGACCCGATGGCGTATGTGTTGACGATTGCTTTTCTAACCCTAGTAATTAATCAGGACAAAAGTTTTTTATCTATCATTCCCTTGTTTTTACAACAAATGATTTTGGGTGGAATCTTAGGGTTTGCCTTTGGATTGCTTAGTAGATACATTATAAACAAAATAAAACTTGACTTTGAAGGGCTCTATCCTGTGCTCGTAATTGCATTGATGTTTATTACATTTTCTGCTACCGATTTTTTAGGTGGAAACGGGTTTCTTGCCATTTACATCTGTGCGGTTTACTTAGGAAACCAAGATTTAATTCACAAAAAGACCATTTTAAAAATGTTTGATGGATTGGCTTGGTTGATGCAAATTGTGCTATTCCTTACCCTAGGCCTTCTTGTTTTTCCGTCTCAAATTATTCCATACATGGGAATAGGATTGCTTATTTCTATTTTTCTAATACTTATTGCGAGACCTATTGGTGTATTTCTCAGTCTTATGTTTTTTAAAATGAAACTGAGAAGGAGGTTTTACATTTCTTGGGTTGGATTGCGCGGCGCTGTGCCTATTGTGTTTGCTACCTATCCCCTTTTGGCAGGAATTGACAAAGCGAATATGATTTTCAATATTGTATTTTTTATTTCAGTTACGTCTATATTAATTCAAGGTACTACACTTTCTGTAGTCGCCAAATGGTTGCATGTAGGTTTGCCCGAAAAAGCTAAAAAACAAACCGCTACTGATTTGCTAATGGCTGAAAACCCCAAAGCAGAAATGAAGGAAGTTTTAATCACCGCTAACTGCTTTGCTGTAGATAAGAAAATTGTGGAATTAGGCTTTCCAAAGAATGCAATTATAGCCATGATAAGAAGAAATGAGAGCTATATCATTCCGAATGGGTTGACAAAAATTGAAGCAAAAGATATTTTGATTGTTCTTGCCGACAGACCTAATGTTTTTGATGAAGTTTATGAAACTCTAAAAACGAAGGACACAACAGTATATCCCGATAGCGCTTAGCCTTAGCAATAATGGCTAGTCGTTTTCTTGAAACCCACTTATAACTCTTGAAACTACATTACTTTTGTCTTTTGCGTTTTACCTATATTTAACTATTTTGCAGTAACGAAGCATTTCTGAAACAAATTGCTAATAGCAAGGCTTTACCTTTAAGTTAGCCTCCTTCATTCATCATCCCCAAATTTTACATTCTATGGAATCATCTATTCTGAAAAAAATTATCAAGGGCATCCCTAAAGCAGAACTTCATTTACATATTGAAGGAAGTTTTGAACCTGAACTCATGTTCGAAATAGCCAATAGGAATGCTATAGCCTTGGACTATGACTCTATCGAATCGTTGAAGAAGGCGTATAAATTTAATAATCTTCAGGAGTTTTTAGACATCTATTACATTGGTGCGCAAGTACTCCTCCACGAACAAGATTTTTATGATTTAACGTGGGCATATTTGCAAAAAGTTCACAGTGAAAATGTGGTGCATGTAGAAATCTTTTTCGATCCGCAAACGCATACCGATAGAGGAGTTCCTTTTGAAGTGGTTATTAATGGGATCCACAAAGCGCTTGAGAATGCTGAGGAAAAACTAAATATGTCCTACAAGCTCATCATGTCATACCTTCGACATTTAAGCGAAGAGGCGGCATTTGAAACCCTTGAAGCTTCTCTCCCCTTCAAACATTGGATTGATGGTGTTGGATTAGACTCTTCTGAACTAGGAAACCCGCCGAGTAAGTTTATCAACGTATTTAAAGCTTCTGCAGATCATGGTTACAAATTAGTAGCGCATGCTGGTGAGGAAGGTCCTTCCGATTATATTTGGGAAGCACTCGATCTCTTAAAGGTGGTTCGATTAGACCACGGAAACCGATGTTTGGAAGATGATGCGTTGGTGCAACGATTACTGGATGAAAACATTCCATTAACCTTGTGTCCGCTGAGTAATTTAGAACTCAAAGTGATTCAGAAAATGGAAGACCATCCGGTGGCAAAAATGCTTGAAAAAGGAATTTTAGCGACCATTCATTCAGACGATCCTGCGTATTTTGGAGGTTATATGAATGAAAATTATTACCAAACAGCCAAAGCTTTAGATTTAGATAAAAATCAGTTACAACAAATGGCTATGAATGCTTTTGAAGCAAGTTGGTTATCTGCTGAAGCTAAAGAGAAACACATTTCTCAAGTGAAAAACTATTTTAACTCGTTGAGTATTTAAACAGAACTTAAACTAAAAAAACGACTATGGGATTACTGAATAAATTGTTAGGAAACGCAAGTGAAGTATCGTCTGAAAAACTTAATGAAAAATACGGACGCCTTTTACTTGACAATGAAACAATCGAATTAGGATTTAAATTATTACGTGACACGTTCATGTTCACAAACAAACGGTTAATCCTCATAGATGTTCAAGGTCTTACAGGAAGTAAAATTGAATATAAATCTATGCCGTATAAAAGCATTTCTAGATTTTCATTAGAAACTTCTGGGACTTTCGATTTAGATGCTGAACTAAAAATTTGGATCTCGAGCGAAAATATTCCTTCGGTGAGTAAAAAGTTCAATAAAAGTATTGACGTGTATGAAGTTCAGAAATATTTAGCCGAAAAAGTAATGTAAAAAGTCGGTTTTAGATGGCTTTAGAGATTCCCTCATTAGACAAAAAACTTTCGATTAATCCTTCAGAATGAAGCGTTGGAAGAACTGGAAAATCAAACCAGTTTTGCAACTCTTCGTCAAATCCAGCCTTGTTTAAATAATTATGCAAGGCTAGATTTAATCCTTTCGTATATTTTGGATGGTTGGCGCCTTGAGGATCTTTGTGGTATAAATCATTTTGGGCAAATCCTTTAAAAACGGGCCCTGTTATTTTTATTCCAAACGCTTCTGGGTTTTTACCTATCGGACTATGAACAGTTGTGGTGAACTGATGCCAAAAAGCAGATTGAATACAGTTTCTTTCAAACAATTGTCGCACAACTTCGAGTGAGTCGATGGTTTCTTGCTCCGTTTGAGTCGGAAATCCATACATAAGGTACGCATGCACCATGATATTATTTTGAGAAAAATTATGCGTTACTCTTGTGACTTGTGCAATGTCCACTCCCTTTTTCATCTTAGCGAGCAATCGGTCTGAAGCGACTTCTAACCCACCTGTTACAGCGATACAACCCGATTTCGCCATTAATTGACACAATTCAAAATCGAATGTTTTTTCGAATCGAATGTTGGTCCACCACGTAATAGTGATATTTTTTTCTATCAATTTATTCGATAATGCCCTTAACATTTTGGGAGGCGCAGCTTCATCCACAAAATGAAACCCTGTAATTCCTGTGTCTGCTACTATTTTTTCAATTTTGGCGACCAACGCCTCTGCAGTTGTATTTTGGTAATTGCCTATATAATCTAAGTTCACATCGCAAAACGAACATTGCTTCCAGTAACAACCATGAGAAATCGTTAATTTATTCCATCTAGCATCGGTCCACATTCGGTGCATCGGATTTACAACATCTAGAAAAGACACGTATTTATCGAACGGCAAACCTGAATAATCGGGTGCCGGTAAGTCTCTATGATGGTAGATGGTATTCGGAAGTTTATTCTTGTAAACTACTTTGTTATTTTCTAGTACGAAGGTTCGTTCCAGTTCATTTATGGCTACTTTCCCTTCGATGTAATCTACCATTTTCAGCAACGGCCCTTCCCCATCATCTAAGGATATAAAATCGATAAACTCAAAAACCCTAGGATCTTCTAGAGAGCGTAGTTCGGTATTACAATAACCGCCTCCAAAAGCAACACGAATGTCTGGAAAAAATTGTTTAATAAATTGAGCACAGCGTAGGGCTGAAAATAAATTCCCTGGAAATGGAATGGTAAAACAAACCAAGTTAGGAGCGTTTTCTATAAGTTGTGCTTCTAAAATGTTCATCATTTCATCTTCGATAAGTGTAGGCTGATAGCTCAATAACTCATCTAATTGATCAAAACTACTTGCTGACGTCGCAATTTGTTCGGCGTATTTTGTAAATGCAAAAAATTCATCCACATTGGCCTGGATAAAATCTCCTATTTCTTCAATAAAAAGAGTTCCGAAATGTTTCGCTTTATCGATAACGCCAATTTCACCGTCTTCCCATTTAATTTCAGTATTCACTTTTAGCAATCTATGCCCTAAGGGTAAAAACCCCGTTTCAAGAATCTTTTTTGCGGTTTCAATGTCTTGCTTTTGAAGAAAACCAATCACCACATCCACCCTAGAAATGTATTGCTCTTTCATCTTGCGAACCTCAGCATATTCATCGTTCCCTAAGTCGTCTGCTTCCTGAAAAATGGAACGCAGAAAGTCACTTTTAAAAATTGCTGTAAAAAGTTCGATACTTAAATCGCAATGAGAAACAGACACCTCATGCGCCTCCAAAAACCCCTTGAGATAAGCGGTTGCCGGATAAGCTGTGTTTAACTGAGTAAACGGTGGCGTAACTAAAAGCAGTTTAGATTGCATGCTGCAAAGATAGAGTTCTCTACAAAGAAATTGATTGAAATATCACTCTTTTATACATCACAAGGCTCAATTGAAATGCTTCGTAAACTCCTAGGATTCGACGCTATAGGTTTTCAAAATGTGATTAATGGGTCAGCACCCAAAGTTCTACTTCTTCGGAAGAACGCCAGTTTTGGTCTCTTTTCGTTTTTTCTGAAGCAGCTTTCACTGTTTTCGTGTAACATATTTCCAATTGAAACCTTCCTCCTTCAGCAAGTTCCTTCTCGATGGGATGGGCTTTTGTTGCCTTTGAGATTTGTGCCAAATTAGAAAAAATAATTACGAGCTTCCCGTCTGGTAATAGTCTTTTTTTCGCTTCGGAAAAGAAGTCTGGGAATAACGTATCATTGTAGTAAATAGCTTCGTCGTTACTATCTGGCGCATGCGATTCTGGAAACCACGGCGGATTAAAAACAATTAATTCTGTTTGCTTTTCCCAAACGCCAAAAAGATGTCCAAAATCTAATTCTATTTTTCTAGACAGCTTTGTTTCTCCCATAAAATCTGAGAGTCCGATAATGGCATTGGGATTTGCATCGGTACCAAAAACTTTCTGAAAACCATGTTTTATCATTAGAAACGAAAGTACTCCACTTCCAATTCCGACATCGATCGCCGTTTTTTTCGATCCGTTGTAGCGCTTTAGCCAGTTATCGAAAAGGATTAAATGATCAAAACGCGTTGGGAAATAAGTCCCATAATACGGGTGCATTTTATTTCGCAATACTGGAATTGAAATTCCTTTTTTATGCCATTGCCAAGAACTATTTAAGCCTTGAATTTGAGGAAACGACAAATAGAAATCACTAGTTTCTGTGTATAATTTTTCCAACCAACCAATAGACGGTGCTTTTTTAACTGTTAGATTATGAGCTACGACTTCTATTAGAATAAGGTTTGAAAGGGTGCGATATACAGAGCGATATTCGCGTTGTTCTTTAAAAGAAGTGTTCGGTAATTTTTTTCGAAGATGATTTTTCAATTCTTTAAGAAGTAGCAATCCGTCGCTATAAAACCCTTCTATTACTACAAAGTTACCCGCTTCTAAGGTTTTAATGGTACTCTTAACATCGGTACCATCTTGAAACAATGTTACTTCTTTTGCGCCAACTTTAATTGGTTCTGGTTTAATTACTTGGAGCTCTGAATTCATTGCTTTCTTTCTTAATTGAAATTTAATGTTTTACTATTCTGTCTGTAAAAAGTTGCGTGAGGGATAGCAGTGTAAATCCCGCAGCCCGACAAAGGAGGTGCGAGGAATTGAAACGGAAAGCCCGACCCCTGTGGTCACGCCCTACTAAAAAAATATACGCTTAGTAATTAGCTGAAATCGTGCGAAGTGATGAGGATTGCAAAAGATGCATACTACTGCGGCAAAGATACTCTATAAATAGTGCACTTGCGGATAATATGGAACTAATCGCTAGTAAAACAGGAAAATACATTTTTTAAACGATGAGGAGCATTCAATGATTTGCGTTTATTACTTCGGAAAGATTGCATTTGCGAATCGTATTTTTGGAGTAGATTTTTATGAATGTGGTGCATTTTTATGTGGTTAAAAAGTGGTTCTTCCGCTCTTCGGAAGCGCTTGTGGCAAAATGCAACTGGAACTGAAATAAAATTTGTAAATTCAACACATCAAGTCTAGTGTCACAATTCATTCTTGCTGTTAAATTTAAAAAATCATTTCTATGAAAAAATCATTCCTTTTTAGCATTCTATTTTTAGTTTTCGGATTCCATTCGAATGCGCAAGTTTTTGAAGTTAGTTATGCTTCCGACTTGCTTAAAGAAGATTTTTCGGGAAATGTTATTCTCTACCTTTCAAAGGAAAACAAGGCTCCAAAGAACATATTTGTCGGACTAGAATTGACACCCCTTTATAGAGTGACTGTAAATAATGTAAAGGCAAACGAGACTGTAACTTTTAACGATACTTCTATTTCATATCCAGTTGAATTGTCAAATATTGAACGAGGAACCTATTATGTACAGGCCGTATTTGATTTGAATCTTGGAGATGCTACCATTGGAAAAAGCACAGGGAATCTTTATTCTGAACCGATTCGCGTTGATTTGACCAAAGATTTTGACAAAACCTTTGCAATTAAAGCAACGAAAGTTATTGAACCTATAGAACTTAAGGAAACCAAATTTTTAAAAGATATTAGTATAAAATCGAAACTGCTAAGTGCGTTTCATAAAAAGGATATGTTTGTAAATGCTGCGGTAAAATTACCGAAAGAATACTACGAGCAACCTGACAAAAAGTATCCTGTGATCTTTTCCATCTTTGGATTTGGTGCAAATTATAAATTACATTCTGGTTATAGCACCTTTTTAGAGGAAGTAGGCGGAGAACCTAGTATTGTGGTGTATTTGGATGGAAACTGTTTTGAAGGGCACTCTACCTATGCCAATAGTGATGTGAATGGCCCTTGGGGTGATGCACTTGTTAAAGAATTGATTCCTGCTTTAAATGAAACATATAGAACCAATAGCGCCTTTTTATTGCACGGTCATAGTAGCGGAGGATGGACAAGTCTTTGGCTACAGGTAAAGTATCCAAAAACATTTGCAGGTGCTTGGTCTAGTTCGCCAGATCAGGTAGATTTTAGAAATTACCAAAACAAAAATATTTACGAAGCTACAAATATGTTTTACGATGAATCGGGCACCTTATTGGCCGATGTTACCATCGCTGGTAGATTCCCAGTAATAAGTGCGAAAGATTTTTACAGAACCGAAAACGTCATTTACAGAGGTTCTCAATTACGCTCTTTCGATGCTGTTTTTGGAGGGTATGACAAAAATGGTGAAAGAGTTAGATTGACAAATATCCCCTCTGGCGATATAAACAAGGATGCGCTTCCGCTATGGAAACGATATGATCTATCTATTCTATTGCGAGAAAATTGGAGCACCCTGAAGGACGATCTTTCTAATAAAATTAGAATTTCAATTGGCACAAGCGATAACTTTCATTTACACCATGCTGTTCAATTATTAGAGGAAGAAATGAAAAAACTAGACGCTAGTATCGTATTTGAATATTACCCAGGTGATCATTTTACCATCTTTACAGATGAGTACAAGAAAGAAGGTATGGCATTTTTAGACCAGTGCTACGAAGACTGGAAAAGCAAAAACAAGTAGTCTATGTGTAATTAATAAACTCAATACATACTACTGAATTTGTTTCTGATAGAATAGATACACCCAAATTGATCTTGAGAGCCTAAAATTTAAGGTACTGGAGAGTATTGCCACGACTCCTATAATTAAAAACACCGTTAGTGGAGACAAACTTATAAAGTACCAAAAGACTACTAGACTTGTGATCATCTCGGCGGCTGCGAGCGCATAACTAACAAACATGGCACCGATAAAGAAACCTGTTTCGATTTCAAATTTGTAATCACACTCTGTACAGCGTGTATTCATTTTTGGGATTTTAAACAGAAAAATATTTCCACTCGTAGTAAACATATCGCCTTTACTACAATTAGGACATTTACATTTTAGCACATCTACAATACTACTCATACCATTACTATTTAAGGATACAACAAAGTTAGTGGTGCCCAGAATGATTAATCTTATAGTTTTAACGCTAGTTTTTGTACTTTTAGGACATTTTACATGAAGATCCCAATCCTAAAAATAAAGCAATTTCAAGAGTCTGAACCTGTAAACGAGTTCTATGTAAACACATTTTCCAATCATATTGCATTAAACAAGTCTTTAATAAATAGGCCTCACAAACATAATTTTTACTTGTGTGTGGTATTTACAGAAGGTAGTGGCACGCATGAAGTTGATTTCAACTCTTATAAAATAAGTCCTGGAAAGGTTTTCTTTTTAAGACCTGGACAAACTCACTTTTGGACATTTGACACTCCTCCTGAAGGGTATATCCTGTTCCATTCTCAAGAGTTTTACGAGCTATATTTTCTAGAACACAAATTGAATTCGTTTCCGTTTTTCTCTTCTTTTCTGAATTCCCCCGTTTTAGAAGTATCTCAAACCAAAACACATACTTTGAGTGCTCAATTTCACGATATTTATGAAGAGTATGTTCAAGACAACACATTTAGAACGTTAAAAATGGTGAGCCTCTTGAATATCATCTACATAAACCTAACGAGAGAATACACCACAAACATTGAAGTAGAAGAACATTTTTCATCCAACTATTTAATGTTATTTGAAAAGCTTGAAGTATTAATTAACAAGCACTTTCAGGTTGAGAAGTTCCCTAAGTTTTATGCGAACCAGCTACATATTACCACTAAACATCTCAATAGGGTTGTAAAAGGAACCATAAACAAAACGACGTCTGACCTTATTTCTGAACGCATCATTTTAGAGGCAAAGAGATTGATTGTGCATTCGGATGATTCTTTAACAACCATTGCGAACAAGCTAGATTTTTCTGATTACTCCTATTTTTCAAAACTATTCAAGGCAAAAACAACCCTAACTCCGATGCAATTCAGAAAAAAATACATTCATAAATAAATAGTATTTGCAACACAGTAGCTGTTGTATTCGTCTCTATTGATTAAATAATTGCCTATCTTAGGTTTTGAAAAAATGCTATGAAAATACTACTCACAGGTGCTTCTGGATATATTGGGAAACGACTTCTTCCTGTTTTAATCGACAATGGACATGAGGTCATTTGTGGCGTGCGAGATCGCAACAGATTTGCGCCTCCTGAATCTTTAAAATCAAGAATTACGATTATTGAGTTTGATTTACTCGACAAGGCCTCGTTAGACGTAATACCAAAGGATATTGAGGGTGCTTATTACTTAGTACACTCTATGGCGGCTTCTTCAGATTATGAAAAGCTTGAGCAAGAATCTGCTATTAATTTTAGAAATGCACTCGCTAAAACCAACGTGCAGCATGTGGTGTATTTGAGTGGAATCATAAATGAATCGGCCTTATCGAAACACTTAACATCAAGAAAAAATGTTGAAATAGAGCTTGGCAAAGGAACCTATAATTTCACAACACTTAGAGCCGGAATCATTATTGGTTCGGGAAGTGCTTCTTTTGAAATCATGCGAGATTTGGTTGAAAAACTCCCCATTATGATTACTCCGAAATGGCTAAATACGAGATGTCAGCCCATAGGAATATCGGATGTTATCAGTTTTCTTTCTAAAACAATTTTTAATAAAGATACCTTTAATAAAGATTTTGATATTGGAGGACCTGATATCCTATCATACAAGGAGATGCTTTTAGAATTAGGCCGTATTAGAAACCTAAAACGATCTATTTATATTGTTCCGGTGATGACACCAAAACTTTCTTCGTATTGGTTGTATTTCGTAACCTCAACCTCGTACAAACTGGCTGTTGCGCTTGTTAATAGTATGAAAATAGAAGTCATCTGCCGAAATAATGACATCAACAAAATTGTTGACGTAAATCCGATTAGTTATCAAAAAGCGTTAGAGAGAGCTTTCAGTAAAATTGAACGAAATGAAGTAGTTTCTAGCTGGAAAGACGCCTTTGTAAGCAGTGATTCCAGTTTTAATATTTCTGAGTTTATTGAAGTCCCAACGTTTGGTTGTTTTCGAGACGTGCGAGAACGCGCGGTTCCGAATAGAGAGGATTGTATTCACAAAATTTGGAGTATTGGAGGCGAAAACGGTTGGTATTACGGTAACATTTTATGGCGCTTTAGAGGTTTTATAGACAAACTGGTTGCCGGCGTCGGATTAAGAAGAGGACGAACGTCTGAAGATTCTTTAAATGCTGGAGATGCGCTCGATTTTTGGAGGGTATTGTACGCCGATAAAAATGAGGGGCGTTTACTCCTTTTTGCTGAAATGAAATTACCTGGAGAAGCCTGGCTTGAATTCAGGATGGTTGAAAACAAGTTAGTTCAAACGGCGACCTTTAGACCTTTAGGATTGGCAGGTAGACTGTACTGGTATCTAGTACTTCCTTTTCATGGACTAATCTTCACAGGAATGATTAAAGCTTTGACAAAACCTATCAGTACTAAATCGTAATATTTTTCACTTCGGAAAACCTTCAGAAACAAATAATATAAGGATATTAATGAGGGTATTACCCATGATCCTTTTGTGGCTACTTCCGAAGGAAATATTTCATAAAAACTGTAGCAAAGTCCCTTCAATAAAGTCTTTTAACCTCAACTTATTTTAAAACATTCGATACAATGTCGTTACAATCATTCCTTTAAAACTCGGTAAAGAAAGTGCTATTAGTTGTCTCTCTTCTTTTACTTTTAAATGAAATGGAGGTGCGGTAAGCTGTACTCCACTTTGTTTTTTTAGTCGTATTCCTTGTCCGGAAATGATTTCTTTGTTTGGAATAAAATCACCTTCAGGAATGTGCTCGGTTACAATGACATATTTAAAAGCAGCTAACTTATCTAGTATGTTTTGAATTTCAGCATTGGACAAATGTTGCAATACTTGTCGCAATACGGCACAATCGGCAGCAGGCAATTGATCTACCGCAATATCTAAACAATGAAACTCTAAATTATTTGCTTTAAACGTTTCTTTGTTATGTTTAATAAGGTCTGTTACAATGTCTATGGCGATATACTTCTTTGTGTGACGCAGCAATTCCTTTCCAATATTGAAGTCGCCACAGCCTAGATCGCACACTACCAAAGGATTCTCAAATGAAGTTAAAAAAGCTCGTACTGTTTCAATATATGGCGTAACGATGTCGGGATGATGCGAACCTTCACCAGAATAAAAATTGGAATTATTATCGCCCCAAAGTTTCATTGCATACACCTGCTCCATAGCCTTTTTGGTTGGCCAAGGTTTCTTACTTCGTTTCGTTTCTTTGTTCGCATCCTTCATACAAAAGCTATTCGTTTACAAATGGTATTTATACACACCTAATTATATAGTAAAACAAACCTACACATTAAATCTAATACTTAAGTTTCAGAAATGAGACTCCAACGAATAAAGTTAATTTACCGTAAAACATCCTCGAATAATTACCTATCTTAGGAAGTACATATGTAATTATGTATTGTTACTTCGGAAAAAAACGTATTTAAAAATTTATTTTCAGAAAGAATAACGAGATGAAACAACTACAAATTTTAAATTTATTAAAATGAAGCTATTAAAACCTTTAGTTCTTTTTTTAATTATCAATTTTGGAGGCTTAGCGCTTGGAAGTTGGCTAATGGGGAATAGTCCATTATCTGATTGGTACACAAGTTTAAATCAAGCTCCTTGGACACCACCAGGCTGGGCATTTGGCGTTGCTTGGACATTGATCATGATTTGTTTTTCCATCTACTTGGTTTATTTATTTCGGAAAGTAACGACTCCAAAATTGAAAGGATTGTTCATACTTCAAGTCTTTTTAAATGTGATTTGGAATTATGTTTTTTTCAATCAACACTTGGTCTTTTTGGGGCTCGTTACCATTATTGCCTTAACTGTGGTCGTCTTTTACTTCTTCTTTAACTACAAACAACAACTACAGAATTTAAGTTATTTACTATTGCCATATATGGTTTGGCTTATAATTGCAACCTCGCTTAACGCCTATATTTTATTAAACAATTAGTCACATACCTATGAAAATTTACCGATTGCATAAAAAACAAAACTTACCGATTACTAAAACCCAAGCGTGGAATTTTTTATCGGATCCTAAAAATCTTAAAGTGATCACACCAAGTTATATGGGATTTAACATTGTGTCTGGTGCCGATAGGCCTATGTATGCAGGACAAATTATACAGTACATTGTCACTCCTGTGTTAGGTATTAAGACTACGTGGGTTACAGAAATCACACATGTTCGAGAAGGTGAATATTTTGTAGACGAGCAACGTTTTGGACCTTATGCGCTTTGGCATCACAAACATTTTATTAAAGAAATTGAAGGAGGTGTAGAGATGGAAGACATTATAGACTATAAAGTCCCGATGGGTATTTTAGGTCAGTTGGTTCATCCGATACTAGTGCTTCCTAAATTGGAAGAAATTTTTGAGTATCGGACAAAAAAACTAGAAGAACTTTTTGGCATGTATCAATAGGCGCAAAAAGAATTAAGGCTTCATTTCAAGAAATAAGTACCGGTAGAAATTACAGTTCGTTCATGTCATTTTGAAAAGAATTTATTATTAAAATAAGTTCTCCTGGTTTTATAGGCTTAATGATGTAATCGGAAACTCCCGAGATTCTTTTGGCTCTTTCAATGTCTTTTGAATCTACTGAAGACGACACCATATAAATAAGGATCTTTTTACCCACTTTAGGCTTTATTTTGATATACTCTTCCATGAATTGAAACCCATCCATGATAGGCATGTTAATATCTAACAGAACAATATCTGGAAGGTTTTCACTGTGATCAAGATTACGTATAAAAAAATCTAAGGCCTCTTCACCGTCAGAAAAAACTAAAATATCTTTGGCTAGATTATACGCTTTTATTGTTTTTGAAATCGTGTATTGATAGATATTATCATCATCAATTACACAGATATTGTACTGATTATTCATTTGCGTTTTATTAAAAAATTATGGTAAAAACAGAGCCTTTATTTACTTCGCTGGTTGCATAAATAGAACCTCCCATAGATTCAACTTGTATTTTGGTTAAATACAATCCTACTCCTTTTGCTTCTGGGTGTCTATGAAATGTTTTGTTCAATCCAAATAATTTATGTCCATGTTTTTCTAAGTCTATACCCAATCCGTTATCGCGAAAGGTAATTTTAATTTTTCCGTTACTAGTCTCCGTTTCTATAAATAGTTCTGGATCTCGATCTGGGGATTTGTATTTAATAGCATTCGTTACTAAGTTAAGAAAAATACTTTCCAAATAAGTTTTATGGTATTTAATTTTTGGGATTTTGGAAAAATCACTGATTATTTTTGAATTCGTATTAATGATTTGACCTGAAATAATTTCTTTTGTTTTATCCAATACCTCCTCAAAATCAATTAATTCAATTGATTTATTTCCTTCTTTTTTCGTTTTTAAAGCTTCAATTAATGTATTTAATGTTGACGTAAGGTGTTCAATTACAATTTCAAACTTTTCAAACAATATTTTTCTTTCCTCTTCACTTTCAGCAATATCATACAAATGTAAAAGGGCATTTAAATTACTTACTGGTGATCGTAAATTATGTGAGGTTATGTGTGCAAAATCTTCCAACTGTATATTTTGATCTGTAAGATGTTTGGTTAAGACTTCTAAGTTCTCTTTAGCTTGGAGTATCTTATTTTGAGCTAGTTTTTGCTCGGTAATATCACGTATTGCCGCAGAAACGAGTAATCCTTCTTCTGTTTCTAGCGGACTCAGACTTATTTGTATTGGAATTTCTTTTCCTTCTTTATTAATTCCAAACAGTTCTTTTCCATCTCCAACGCCATAGGCCTGAACCTTTGGAGTAGCGAAGAAACTATCTCTGTGACCTTTATGCTTTCGATTCCCAGTAAATCGTTCAGGTATTAAAGTTTCTACAGGTTTCCCGAATAATTCTTCAACAGTATATCCAAATAACTTTTCTGCTTGTTTGTTAATAAGCTGTATATGTCCTTTACCATTTACAATTACCATGGCGTCGGGGGCAGACTCTAGCAGTCCTCTAAATTTGTTTTCTGCCATTTTCTGCTGTGTAACATCTTGACACGTACCAATTATTTCAATGAGCTCTCCTTTATCATTTGTGATAATCTCTGCTAAAAGTTGGATTGTTTTTACCGTACCATCCTCTAATTTGATGCGGTGCAATAAATCTTCAAACTTTTTAGCTTCCAATGATTTTTCTACGTGTTTAGCTACAAAATCCTTATCGTCTGGGTGAACAAAATTAAAATAGGTAGTGTACGTTAGATCTGTATCTTTATCAACACCAAAAATTCGATATAAATTTGCAGACCACTTCACTCCATTGGTTACAAGATCCCATTGCCAGTTCCCCATCATAGTGATCTCTTCGGCAAAAGTTAATAGTTTATTTTTTCGAAGCAATTCAGTTTCCGCCAATCGCTGGTCGGTAATATCCTGACAGGTACCAATAATTTCAGTTATTTGCCCATTACTATCAGGGCTCACTACCGCTAAGAGTTGTATTGTTTTTATGATTCCACTATGTAACTTGATGCGGTGTACTACCTTATTAAACAAAAGACCATTCAATGATTCTTGTATACTTTCACTTACCATTTCTCTATCCTCTTCGTGAATAAAGTTAAAATAGGTATCAAACATTACATCTGTACTTTCCTCCACTTCAAAAATATCATAGAGATTTGTAGACCAAGTTAATTCGTTGGTTATAAGATTCCATTTCCAATTCCCCATCATAGCAATCCTTTCGGCAAAACTTAATAGTTGGTTTTTTTGCAACAATTCATTCTCTGCTATTTTCTGTAATGTAATATCGCGTATTGCTGCCGAGACTAGTAATCCCTCTTCGGTTTCAATAGGACTCAAACTTATTTGAATAGGAATTTCTTTTCCGTCTTTATGTTTTCCATATAAATCTTTTCCAACTCCCATTCCTCTGACTTTAGGGTTTGCAAAAAAGTGATCTCTATATACGCCATGACCATTAGCAAATCGCTCAGGAATAAGTACCTCTACAGACTTATCTAGCAATTCTATTGCAGAATAACCAAACAACTTTTCGGCTTGTTTATTTATTAATTGAATTTTCCCTCTTTCATTTACAATAACCATTGCATCTGGAGCAGACTCTAACAGACCTCTAAATTTATCCGCAGCCATCTGTTGTTGAGTAATATCTTGACAGGTTCCTATTACATCAGTAACATTACCAAATGTATCGACATTAATCTCAGCTCGAAGTTTTACTATTTTTACAGTTCCATCTAATAATTTGAGACGGTGTATTAAATCTGTAAAATTTTTACTTTTATGAGTTTCTTGGTAATGTAAATGCACTCGTTCCTTATCTTCTGGGTGGACAAACTCAAGATAAGTACCAAATGTTACCTCTGTATCTTCTGAAACTCCTAAGATGTGATAAAAATTAGTGGACCATTTTACTGTGTTTTCAGCAATATTTGAATGCCAATTACCTGTTAACGTTATCTTTTCAGAAAGATTTAATAGCTGATTTTTTCGTAACAGTTCATTTTCTGCTTGTTTTTGCACAGTAATATCACGTATCGCCGCAGAAACTAATAACCCTTCTTCCGTTTGAAGAGGACTCATACTCATTTGAATTGGAATTTCTTTTCCTTCCTTATTCTTTGCGAACAATTCCTTCTCTATTCCTGCTTCTCGAACATTAAGACTTCCAAAATGATTATCTCTATAAAGCTCATAGTCTAATATAAATCGTTTCGGTATTAGGATTTCAACAGATTCTTCTACTAATTCTGAAGCAGAATACCCAAACAACTGTTCGGCCTGTTTGTTGATTAGTTGAATTTTCCCTTTTTCATTAATAATTATCATGGCATCGGGAGCAGACTCTAATAACCCCTTAAATTTATTTTCTGCCATTCGCTGTTGCGTTATATCCTGACAAGTACCAATCAGTTCTATAACATTACCCTTATCGTTGGTGATGACTTCTCCTAAAAGCTGAATTGTTTTAATTTTTCCGTTAGTAGAAATACGATGAGTAAAATTTGTAAACCCTTTACCATTTATGGCATTTTCAAAATATTCAGTAACAAGATCTTTGTCGTCTTCGTGAACATACTCAAAATATGTATTAAAATTTAAGTCAATCGTTTCGCTGTCAAGCTCGAAGATATTATACAAATTATTAGACCACTGCACTTTATCGACAACCGTATCCCATTGCCAATGGCCCATTAAGGTGATTTCTTCAGCAAAATTTAATAATTGATTTTTCTTTAATAATTCATCTTTTGCTTTTTTTCTTTCGGTGATATCAAACGAAACACCAAGAAAACCTAATTTTTCACCTTCTTCATTTTTAACTGCGGCTAATGTAAGTTGAACAGGGAAGGTAGAGCCATCTTTTCTTCGAAACGTCCATTCACGCGTGTCATACTCTCCTCTTTTTGCTAACTCTAAATAAGGATCAAAACCTTCAGCATCTAGACCATAGCGCTCGGCAATATCTACTCTAAACTTATCCAATTCTTCTTCTATGTGAAAAATCTCTGGTTCTTTTTTTCCAATCATTTCTGAAGCAGAGTACCCTATTAAAAGCTCTGCACCAGAATTAAAATGATTGATAATCCCTTTATTATCCGTAGAAACTATTGCGACAATCTCGGTATTCAATATGGATTTCAACTCAGTATGGGCTCTATTTAAAGCCATTTGAGAAAGGCTTAATTTATTTTCAGAAATAGATAAATCTTCATTTACCTTCGTTAATTCTCTATTTCTTTTAATGAGTTGTCTAAAACTCGGAGCAATAATAAAAAAGTACTCTCCTATTAATAATAACACCGATAAGATGGCTAATAAATAAATGGTAAGATTTAGATTCTGGAGTTTTATCTCTAACTGTTTTTGATATGCATTTACTAAATCATCTGTGGCAGCTAAAAAAGCGGGCTCTACCTCAGCTATCGTTTTTAAATCATTTTTGAAGTTTTCAGAATTAGGATTATTACTAATATTCCTAGAAGAAGCTATTATCTTTTTTAAATATGTTTCACTAATGCTAAGCAAAGAATCTATATTCTTACTATTTGTGACTTCAGAATTATTGGCTACAAGAAAGTTATGGGTGTTCTCAAAATCGTCCGTAATTTTTCTTAATGAATTTAATTTTGCAGTTTCATCCAACTCATTATCGAGTGAAAACACGATTTTGGCGATACTCTGACTTAAAGTTCGTTGCTTCCCTGATTTATTTATTAAAAAAGCATCTTGTTTTTGAAAAGAAATACTTCGCTGTATCACAAGCAATACAGCAACCATTATAAATAGTAATGTGACTATAAAAGGTAGATACCTATTCCTAAAAGATTTTGTAGATTTTCCCATGAAACACTATTTACTAATATCTTTTAGTGAATAAAGTTTTCTTTAAACTCGAAATGGCTTCGAAGAAATGGGGGCTATGTTTAATCATTTAGAATTATATTTCAAAATTAAAATGGGTAGGTCTGTGTTATAGATTAATTAAATTATGTAACAAATAATAAAAGCAATTAATCTATTATAATCTGTGAATATTCACCTAAACAAATCGCTGGTCTTGTCGCAGACTCATTTTTCAAGTGTGTTTTTAAATATATAACATTTTAACTAAATATTATGAAAAATATTCTAGTTTTATAATGCATCCTGACAATTTTCAAACTAGATATAGGAATCATTAAAATTATTTTATAGATACTTTTCACTTGACTTGATACTTGTTTCTGAAATTTTAGAGGACATAAAACAAAGTTTATCGTAAAGCCACTCTATCTAAATATACTTACAATCATCAAATTTTAAATTAGAGAATTAGCCCTGTAGTACTTCAAAATTCTTATAAAACAAAAAGCTCCACGAATGACCGTGAAGCTTTTTCAAAAAAAACAATAATTCAATAAAAAAATACAACCTAATATTTAGTTTTTCACGATTTTTAAAACAGTACCTTCATTAATTATTACAAAATAAGTTCCGTTGCTAAAGCTTGAAAAATCTACTTGGACTAAAGAAGTACTATCATAATCTTGATTAAATAATAGCTGTCCAACCATTGAGTTTACCTTTACCGATGTAATGGCATTTGTTGCATTTTCGATATTAAGAAGGTTTGTTGTTGGGTTTGGATAATATGTTAACGAGAGTTCCGCATCGAAAGAATCGATAGCTAACACAGTTTCGTTATCAATCTCAAAAGTTGGTTCTTTTATTACAAAATCTCCTGTACCGTTAGGTATTCTAGAATAACTCATGTCCGTTTGTTGTTCTCCAAAAGTAATATCCTCTATGATTGTACCGTCTGCATAGGATAAAATAGCACTTTCTCCTCCAGAAGATAATTTTAAATCAGCATGCAAACCATCTTGATCTAAATCTTCATCACACCAAACTATTAAATAACTATCAGGAGCTAAAGAAAGTCCATCAGGAAACTCCCATTTTAATAAATCGGTCGCATCGTCAGACAAATACAAGCCATCTAAGCTTACTGTTTCTGTACTGTTATTATACAATTCTATCCAATCATCATACTCTCCATCAGGATCAGCTACGGTTGAATCGTTATCGGCCATCAATTCATTTATTACTAAAGCACCGATTTCTAATGGCACATACGCTGCATTAAGCGTGTAAAACTCGTGTTGAGCTCTCGCTGGAGAAAAAGACCCTATGGTATTATTCTCTGCATATACATAGTACTGTGTATAATCGTTTGTTAAAGTAACATCCACTCCATACACATCATCTCCAGCCACTCCGTCATTATGAGCTCCGTCATCATACATTTGAACTTTTAAAAATGGCGCATATTGATTGGTTCTATACCCTAAAAACACAGCATCGGTATTTGTATTAGTTACTGAAGAAGTAAACGTTACGACATCGCCTACATTAGGATTGGTGCTTGAAGGAAGTACGTTTGAAATGCTAGGCTGCACTGCCGTAAAATCGGACAACCCAGACAAGTAAGTTCCACGAGCCTCCATTAAGTTTGTTAGTCCGGAAGCGGTGTTCTGACCAAGGTTATAATCTGTAGTGATGTTTCCTAAAAATTGTGCATAAGAGTAAAACTTATTTGTATCTGCTTGTACGGCAACATCTATAATTGCTTGATAATCGTTCGCCAATGTTAAATAATTCGAATTGGTTATATTTTCTGTTAGAATGGTTTTATAATGTGCTAAGTACATTTTTTTGTAGGTTGGCACTGCTAATAATTTTGACACTAACGGAAAGTCTGTTGAATTTAAATGCAACAAATGGCTTACTTGCGCTTTTTGAGCTGTAGAATTTAATGGAGGTCCGTCACCCGTCATTCCGAAGGTTCCGAAGGACATATTTAAATCCCAAACTATAGAGTTGAAAACACCCGAATCAGTTTCATATAAATAATAATTTTGTTTAAACTGTCCTATATAACTATCTAAATTCACCAAAACATTATCAAAAGCAAGCATCCAAAGAGCTCTATCAACATCTAATACAGATTCAATATTTGTAATATCGTTGTTTAAAATATTAGTCAATTCTATTAAGTCGTTCCAGTCGTCAGTTCCATCAGATTTAATTTCATACGCATCATCATAACTGCTACTATTCGTTCCTAAATACTGAAGATTAGGAAAATTGTTAGAACCTGGACCGGCTCCATCTGGAGGACTACAACTAAAAAAAGCATTTATTTTTGAACCAAATCGATTGTCTACAAATCTTTTAGTAATAGCTTCAGTATTGGTATACAATCCCATTAAGTCTCCATTTACATACACATTTGCATAGTTCGCTTGGGGCGCATCCATATATTGCCCAGCGATGTTGTACGATACTGTTTCACGTACAAACGATGGATCAAAATACACATTTGCCAACTTAATATCTTTGTAGCCTTGATAATCTTGATCAACATAAGTATCAAGTTCTATATGAAAAGGGTTTTTGTTAGAGTTTGGGTCGTAAGAGCTGTTCCCTTTGTACTTCACTCCTACTTGTTCAAACAATTCACCGTTAATAGTAACAGACTCGGCTTCAGTATACTCATTATCTCCTGCCATTTGAATGTCTAAAAGTTCATCCCAATTAGATTGAGCAAAAACAATTTCAATGGTTTGGATTGTAGTTATATCATATAAATCTTGAGAAAAAGATTTTTCACTTAAAATAAGACTCATTACCACAGCAAGAAGTAATGTGTAGGTCTTTTTAATCTGCATAGTATTTTGTTTCATAAGACGGTATTCATTTAAATTTAAAATGCAAATATGCTAGTATTATTACTATCAAATTTGAATACTAAATGAAACCCACTAAGTTTTCAGTGAATCAGGTTAACTTATCAATTAACACAAAAAGATTAAATGGTCTCTTACTGAAAAATGGGAATGTATTTTGTTTATGGTTATACATATGGAAAAGAAATCTTTCCGAAGAAACGAGTATATATAATGACTAATAATTCTTTTGAAGTTAAAATTTATTACTTTCGTCACCTTAACTAACAGTTGAAGCAAACTGCTTCTTTAAGCCGCAGACATTTCAAAAAAACAAGCGTCGCGCTTCATGTTGAAAAATATAGCTACTATAGAATGCTTTTTAACTCTATTGACTTTGCGCTGTTTTTACCTATAGTATTTTTACTCTATTGGTTTGTTACAAATAAAAGTCTAAAGCTTCAGAATTTATTATTAGTCGCAGCAAGCTATTTATTTTATGGCTGGTGGGATTGGCGTTTTTTATTTTTAATTTTATTCAGCACCCTTGTAGATTATACTGTAGGAATTGCACTTTCAAAAGAAAAAGAGAAAAATAAGCGTCTCGTTTTAATATGGATTAGTATTCTTGTCAATCTTGGTCTTCTAGGCTTTTTTAAATATTACAATTTCTTCTTAGATAATTTTACAACAGCCTTTTCTTTCTTCGGAAGAGACATTAATTCCAGTTCTTTAAACATTATTTTGCCTGTCGGGATTAGCTTTTATACCTTTCAAACACTAAGTTATACAATTGATGTATACAAAGGAAAACTTACACCCACGAAAGATTTTGTCGCCTTTTCAGCATTTGTAAGTTTCTTTCCACAATTAGTGGCAGGCCCTATTGAAAGAGCGACAAACTTACTACCTCAAATTACTTCGAAAAGAGTTTTCAATCCTTCTGAAGCAAAAGATGGGCTATACCTTATACTCTGGGGGCTATTTAAAAAAATTGTGATCGCAGATTCTTGTGCAGTATATGTAAATGAAATTTTCTCAAATTACGAACAAATGAATTCCCTAACGTTGCTGTTAGGTGCCGTTTATTTTGCTTTTCAAATTTATGGAGATTTTAGTGGGTATTCAGACATTGCGATTGGAACCTCTAAGCTTTTTGGAGTCCATTTAATGAGAAATTTTAACTTTCCTTATTTCTCAAGAGACATTGCCGAGTTTTGGAGAAAATGGCACATCTCTTTATCTACTTGGTTTAGAGACTACCTATACATCCCTCTTGGCGGTAGTAAGGTTTCAAAACTAATAAACCTAAGAAATATCTTTATCATTTTTCTTGTTAGTGGATTTTGGCATGGTGCAAATTGGACCTTTATTGTTTGGGGAGGTTTACATGCTTTGTACTTTATCCCATTGTCGTTAACAAATCGAAATCGAAAAAATCTAAATATTGTTTCTCAAGGAAAAATGATTCCAAGTTTTCGAGAGTTATATTCAATGTTGCTTACATTCTTTTTAGTACTTATAGGCTGGATATTTTTTAGAGCAGATTCTGTTGCCATCGCATTCGATTACATTCAAAAACTATTCGCTTTTAATTTTAAAAGCGGTTTTCAATATCTATCTACAGAAAGGTATGCTCCAGAATTAATGATATTAATAATAGGCTTTATAATAGTAGAATGGAGTGCTAGAGAGAAAGAACATCCGTTTTTTGGTAAATGGATACATTTAAAAATTATAGCGACATTAGTAAGTATTATTTTATTAGGAGTATATTCGAATGTAACTGATTTCATTTATTTTCAATTTTAATTATAATGAAACAATTTCTCACCTATTTATTTTCTCTTGTTGCTCTAACCTTGGCATTACTCTACTGCTGTGATTTTTTATACACCCAAGTATATATTAATGCAACTCCAAGAAACAAACTGCAGTACATTATAGAGACAGAGAATGAAAATTTTGATGTTGTTTTCTTAGGTTCCTCTAGAGTTGCAAACCACATTGACACCGAGCTATTTGAGAATCTTTCTAACAAAAAAACAATCAATTTAGGCGTTGAAGGTGCGGGATTAAATGACAATCTTTTACAATTGAAACTTCTTATAGCTAAAAACACTGTCAAAACTATTTACCTGCAGATTGACACTAATTTTGAAAGCGAAAACCCCTCCAATATCGTTATCTCTGAAGCGATGCCTTTTATTAGTAACCCTATTGTAAAAAATCATGTCAAAAAATATTTCAATAACTTCAATAAACTAACCTATATTCCTTTTTATAGATATGCTATTAATGATCCCAAAATAGGTTTTCGAGAGTTCTTCTTATCGCTCATAAATAAAAAACCTAGAATTGCTCCAAGTAATGGATTTGCTCCAAAATTCGGAAACAGAACGCCTCTTAGAGGACACAATTTACCGATAACGATAAAGCAAGAAAATAGTGTTTTAAACGAATTCATTGAGATTTGTAAAAAAAATGAAATACAATTATTACTATATACTTCTCCGTATTGCAGTAGCACTAATAATTTAAATTATTTTGAAAAACTAACTTTAAAAATACCTGGTTTAATTAATTACTCTAAAGGTTTTAATGACACTCTATTTTTTAATTGTGGTCATTTAAACAACAAAGGTGCTCAAGAATTTACAAATTTGCTTTATATCACTACAAAAAACAAACTCATTTCCGATGCCAAAAAGTAAATACAGACAACGAACTACTTATAAATAAGTAAGAGATATTAGTATAAAAATAGCTTCAAACAAGTTTCCATTCTTACCATTCTCATTTATTATTGGTTAAAAAATATAGTACCTTAGCTACTAAGAACAATGTAGCCGTTAAACCTTCAAAAGCAAAGAACATTTAATTGTTTCTTTTTTGAAGAAAAAGAATATAGTACAGCGTTTTATTTCAGAATAATTCAAAAAAACCGATAACGTATGAAGCAAATAGTAGCACTATTACTTCTTATTACGAGTGTAATAAGTTGTGTTGAACCAGAAAAAAGTAGTGAAATACATACCGAAAACTGGTCCAAAAGAAGCGTAGAGATCCCTAAAAAAGACAGCCTTGAAGTTGGTAAATCATACCTTTCAATATACTCACAGATTTACAGTCTTTCAGAAAAAAGAACACATAATTTAACCGTAATGGTAAGTTTAAGAAATACGAGCGACTCAGATACAATATATGTTTCAAAAGCGAATCACTATGACACACATGGAGAATCTATTCGAGAATATATTAAAAGCCCTATTTACTTAGCGCCTATGGAAACTGCTGAAATAATTATAGACGAAAAAGACACTTCGGGAGGCACTGGAGGTAACTTTATATTTGAATGGTACACCCCAAAAGATGTCGCCGAACCTTTATTTGAAGGACTAATGAGTTCTACAATGGGAAAACAAGGTCTTTCTTTTATTACACAAGCAATCCGCATTAAGTAACACAGCTACGCACTTCAAAAAACGCTTACAAACATTAAATTATTCTAAATGAAATTATCCCTTTTAACAGCCATTATCTTAAGTACTGTCCTTTTATCTTGCAACGACAAGAATCAATCAAAGTCAAACGAAATTACCGAAACAGTAGAAACCGCAACTCCTACATTTCAGAACAAAGGTCAAGAACTTGTGTACACTATGATGCAAAAAGTAGGTGATTATAACACACTCCGTGAACATAAAGATGTTGTTTACACGTATCATTACCAAACACCCGATGGCAAGGCTGATATTTCAACCGAAAAGTACCTTTTTGATGGTGAACTTTCGTACGGATCGTATCAAAAACACGAACGAACTTTTGCCGATTTAGAAGGGCATATTGAACAAGGATATGACGGTAGTGAATACTGGCTAAAACACAATGGTACGGTTCTAAATGACACAACAAGATTGAAAAAAGTAGCCTTTAATAGACCAACTAACTTTTATTGGTTTACCATGTTTCAAAAACTATCAGATCCAAGCGTGAATTATGAATATTTAAAAGAGGAAACAATTAATAACGTAGCGTATGATGTTGTTAAAGTAAGTTTTCAATCTGTTGAAAATAAACCTACAGATATTTACCAACTATACATAAATAAAGAAACCTCTTTAGTTGATCAGTTTCTATTTACTGTAGCCGATTTTGGTGTTCTAGATACGCCAAGATTAATGACACTTCAGTACGAAGAAGTGGATGGAATGTTACTTCCTACTAAGAGACTTTATAAAAAATCCAATTGGAACGCAGATGTTTCCGAAGAACCATGGATACAGGTAAATTGGTCAGACATTAAGTTCAATAACAATTTGAGTAAAGATGATTTTAAAAAATAAGACATTACTTTACCGCTAAAACTTTTTATACCTAAAACGACACCGCCATGGCAACAAAAAAAGAATTGTTACCAGAACAACAGGAGCCTTTTTTAGAAACGCTTAAATCTCGTTTTGACCAAAACCCAAATCGACATAAAGGGCTTGAATGGCCTAAAGTGCTTGTAAAACTTCAGGCAAATAGTGAAAAACTTTGGTCGTTGTATGAAATGGAAAAAACTGAAGGTGAACCAAATGTCGTAGGTTATGACGCCAAAACAGACGAATATATTTTTTACGATTGCGCTGCTGAAAGTCCGAAAGGTCGCAGAAGCCTTTGTTACGACCAAGAGGCATTAGCCTCAAGAAAAGCGAACAAACCAAAGAACAATGTGATCGACATGGCTAATAGTATGGGAATTGAATTGTTAGACGAACAAGAATACAAAGCACTTCAAAAACTAGGAACTTTTGACGCTAAAACATCTAGTTGGCTAAAAACACCCGACAGTATAAGGTCGTTAGGAGGTGCTATTTTCGGCGATTTCAGGTTTGGAAGAGTCTTTATATATCACAATGGCGCACAATCGTACTATGCAGGGAGAGCCTTTAGAGGCTCACTTAGAGTTTAAATCAGCTATTTTTTTCGCATTTCTTGATAATAACATTCATGGATAGTAATTTCAATAAAATACGTGCCGAAGTGTATGATAGGTGTAACTTCGAAATATCAAATTACAGTATTGAGTCCGAAAGTCAAGAGTATGCTGCCTCTCGTTTTGAATTAAACGGACGTAAAATACGCTATCGAAACGCTAAAGTTACTCCTAAAAAAATAGGGCAATTTGTTACTTACTGGAAAAGGAATAGCAATGGAATAACCGAACCGCTTCAGGAAACAGATGAAATTGATTTTTATGTAATAACAGCATGTTTCAATAATCAATTTGGTCAGTTTGTATTTCCAAAATCGATACTTATAAAAAAAGGAATTATCTCTTCGGAAACAAAACAAGGCAAGAGAGGCTTTAGAGTATATCCTATTTGGGACAAGGTAACAAGTAAGCAAGCAAAAAAAACACAAGATTGGCAGCTGAAGTATTTTTACTTATGCAATGAACATACTAATTTAAAAGAAGTAAACAAGCTATTCTGCGCGCGCTAAATTGAAATTTCTACGAAAACATTTTGACACTATCTTTATTAATCGTAATATTGCAATGAATTAATATAGAGAAAATGGGATTAGCCAAAACTGAAATGTTTACAGATGAACAAAACAAGATTGCTCTTTTTGCAAAAGTGTTTGGACACCCAGCTAGAGTAGCAATTTTGCAACACTTATTTAAAATTAATGCCTGCGTCTGCGGCGATTTAGTAAACGAAATAGGACTCGCACAACCTACCATCTCTCAACATTTAAAAGAGTTAAAGAACCTCGGACTTATTAAAGGAACCATTGAAGGAACAAGTGTTTGCTATTGCATACATCCTGAAAATTGGACTGCAATGAAAGAGGTAATGTTTCAGTTTTTAAATCAAGACATTTCAAAGACCGATTGCTGTTAAAAGAATTTAACTAATCGATCGTACAATCGCAATAAACAAATATAATTATGAGACTTTCAGAAATTAAAAACGAATTAAATAATTTAGATAAAATTGCATTTCAATTACCAAATGGAGAATTGGTTCCTAATCACTTTCATGTGACCGAAGTTGGAAAAATTACCAAACACTTTATTGATTGTGGCGGAACAGTTCGGAACGAAGAAGTAGCTAACTTTCAATTATGGAATGCAAATGATTATGACCATAGATTACATCCTGAAAAGTTGTTAAAAATTATTGAGCTTTCTGAAAAAATATTAGAAATTGGAGACTTAGAAATTGAAGTAGAATACCAAGCAGACACAATTGGAAAGTTCGGATTGGATTTTGACGGAACCAACTTCTTACTAACTTCGAAACAAACAGACTGTTTGGCTAAAGACAAGTGTGGCATACCTTCAGAAAAGCAAAAATTAAGTTTTTCAGACTTACAACCAGCAAATTCTTGCGATCCAAATAGCGGTTGTTGCTAAGTTTTATAAATGAAATTTTCAGAAATAAACAAAGACAATTACAAGCAAGTTTCCGATATATATAGGTCGGGAATTAAAACTGAAAATGCAACTTTCGAAGTCAACGTGCCTTCATTTGAAGCCTGGGATCAAAAATACTTACCATTTGGTCGTATCATTATTCATAAAGATGAAATTGTATTAGGTTGGGCATCGCTCGCTAAAGTTTCTGACAGACTTGTTTATAAAGGCGTTGCTGAAGTTAGCGTGTATGTTTCACCAAATGCACAAGGCAAAGGCACTGGCACAAAACTTCTAAAGAAGCTAATTGAAATTAGTGAATCTGAAGGCATTTGGACCTTACAATGTGGCATCATGCGCGAAAATGTAGCAAGTATACAATTACATAAAAAATGCGGATTTCGTGAAATTGGTTATCGCGAAAAGGTTGGGAAATTAAACAATGTTTGGCGAGACAATGTCATTATGGAACGAAGAAGTAAGGTCGTTGGTCTTTAAAAATTAAATATCAGAAAGCACTTTCAGAAAAGAAAGACACCGTTTATTAAATTCAATCTTCAAAACAATAACTGCTCCTACTATACTAAAATCTAGACTTACAGTGAGCAGGGGTTACTCATAATTCCCTGAAAATTACACTTAATATATAGGAGTAGTAAAATATTCTTTTGAGCTAATCTACATTCCTCAAAACCAACAAACAAACCTATTATTTTTAATACAACCTAAAAACCAAAAACTATTCATTAACAAAAACATACCATTCAACGACACAAATATGTTATTTATCGATAAAATATGCTCTTAAACGATTAAATTATACTTTTACATAGTACTAAAGAAATAATTATCTTAAAAATTTACTACTATGAAGATCAAATTACTTTTACTATTAGCATTTACTTGTGCAACTACTATGGCGCAAGTTGGAATTGGAACAACAGAACCAACCGCTTCATTAGATATTAATGGAAATCTACGTATTAGAGGAATTTCTGAGGAAATGGAACCAGAAATAGCAAAAGACTCTATACTTGTAATATCAAGAAATGGTCTTGTCAACAGAATCTCTTCAAAAAAGGTTTTAGAATCTACACTTAAAACTACAGCTAAAGCAAATTTTACAACTGGAAGTCCAACCATTTCTTTATCAATCTTATCGAACACAGCGACCATTCCTTTCGATAATGTAGCATTCGACACCAATAATGAATACAATGCGACTACTTATACTTACACAGCCAAACAAGATGGTATTTATGATATCTACGCACAAATTAAAGCAAGTTCTGGTATTTCGGTTGCGACAAATTTTGGTTTATCTATTACTAAAAATGGAACAGTTGTAGCCGAAAATAGCTATGCCAATATTGAACTATTAGGTGTAAACGTTACCTCTCCTATGAGAAATGTACAAACCTTATTACAGCTATCAGAAAATGATACTGTGACGTTTGAGATAACAACAGATTTAATCTCTGTAGACTTACTAAATAGTGAAAAAGATTGTTTTTTCACGATTCAGCAAATACGATAATAGCGATAGTACAAACACTTAATCGATAATAATACACCTTTTGTCGTGTTATTAATCAAAAAAAGGTATATTTGCATATACCTCACTATTAGACAAATACAATAAGCCCCCCTTATGTACTTAAAAGCTATAGTAATCTTTTTTTTGAGTTTTTCCTCCCTTGCACAAGTCGGTATTGGAACTACAGAACCTACCGCTGCATTAGATATAAATGGAACGTTACGTATTAGAGAATTTTCTGAAGAAACGAATGTTGCCATTGCTAAAGACTCAATATTAGTAATTTCTAGAAATGGAAATGTAAGTAGAATTTCTTCAAAAAAAATAATTGAAAGTTCTTTAGTCACCTCTATTAAAGGCCATATAGAATCGAGCACAAATGTTTCCATTCCAGTTATTGATGGTGTTGTCAAAGTTCCTTATAATGATATGGAATTTGACATGAATGATGAATTTGATACAAATACAGCTACTTTTACTGCCAAACAAGATGGTATTTACCATGTATTTGCTCAAATAAAAACACGCAGTACTATTGCTGTTTCTCAAGAAGTTGGAATCATGATATTAAAAAACGGATCGATTATTTCTAAAAACAGTTATGCGAATGTAGGTATCTCTCCTCCTATTCGGAGTACGCAATCGTTGGTAAAACTAAATGCAAATGAAACAATCTCCTTTAATATCATTAGTAGCTTAGAAAGCATTTCAATGTATGCTAACAAGGATGAAAGTTATTTTACAATACACCAAATACGCTAAATAATAGCTATAAAAAAAGGCTCCTAAACGGAGCCTTTTTTTTGTTATATACTTAAAGAGTTATGCATTTTGCTTTTTAATCAAGTTTAAAGCAGATCCTTCACGGTACCAATCAATTTGTGGTTGGTTATAGGTATGATTTGCAATAATTGTGTCTTTACTACCATCTGCATGAACAACTTCAATTGTTAATGGTTTATTTGGTGCAAAGTCAGCAATATCGATGAAGTTAAACGTATCATCTTCTTGAATTTTATCATAATCAGATTCCGTTGCAAACGTTAATCCTAACATCCCTTGTTTTTTAAGGTTTGTTTCGTGGATACGTGCAAATGACTTCACCAACACCGCAGCTACACCTAAAAATCTAGGTTGCATTGCAGCATGCTCACGAGAAGAACCTTCACCATAATTGTGATCTCCCACAACGATTGTTTTAATTCCTTGTGCTTTATAGGTACGTTGTACGTCTGGCACACCTCCATATTCACCATCTAACTGGCTTTTTACAAAATTCGTTTTCTTATTAAAAGCATTAACCGCTCCAATTAATGTGTTGTTAGAGATATTATCTAAATGCCCTCTATAACGTAACCATGGTCCTGCCATTGAGATATGGTCGGTAGTACATTTACCAAAAGCTTTGATTAATAATTTAACTCCCATAAGCTCACTATCCTGAATTGGCACAAACGGCTCTAGCAATTGTAATCTTTCTGAAGAAGGACTTACTTTTACTACAATTCCACTTCCATCTGCTACAGGTTCTAGATACCCAGCATCTTCTACATCAAATCCTTTTGGAGGTAACTCAAGACCTACAGGAATGTCCAATTTCACTTCCTGTCCATCTTCATTCAGTAACGTATCGTTCATTGGATCAAAGTCCAAACGCCCTGAAATTGCAATAGCAGCTACCATTTCTGGTGAACCCACAAAGGCATGCGTATTTGGATTTCCATCAGCACGTTTTGAGAAGTTTCTATTAAACGAGTGTACAATTGTATTCTTTTCTTCTCCTTTTCTATCACTTCTATCCCATTGACCAATACAAGGTCCACAAGCATTTGTGAAAATTGTTGCTCCTAGGTTTTCAAATACTGAAAGTAATCCGTCACGCTCTGCAGTAAATCTAATTTGCTCAGATCCGGGATTGATTCCGAAGTCACTTTTAGGTTTTAATTTTTTATCGATTGCTTGTTGTGCAATAGAAGCTGCTCGTGATAAATCTTCGTATGATGAGTTAGTACAAGAACCAATTAATCCCCAATCCACTTTTAAAGGCCATCCATTCGTTTTCGCTTTTTCACCAAGTTGACCAACTGGAGTTGCTAAATCTGGAGTAAAAGGCCCATTAAGGTGTGGACGTAATGTGTTTAAGTCGATTTCAATTACTTCATCGAAGTATTGCTCAGGATTTGCATATACCTCATCATCACCTGTTAAATACGCTCTAATCTTGTTAGCTTCATCTGCAATGTCTGCTCTTTCCGTAGCACGTAAGAAACGCTCCATAGAATCGTCATAGCCAAATGTTGAAGTGGTTGCTCCAATTTCAGCCCCCATATTACAGATTGTACCTTTACCAGTACAAGATAAATTTTTAGCTCCTGGTCCGAAGTACTCTACTATAGCACCAGTTCCACCTTTTACAGTAAGGATTCCGGCTACTTTTAAGATAACATCTTTAGAAGCTGTCCATCCATTTAATTCTCCTGTTAATTTAACACCTATTAATTTTGGGAATTTTAGTTCCCAAGGCATTCCAGCCATCACATCTACAGCATCTGCTCCACCAACTCCAATAGCCACCATTCCTAATCCACCTGCATTTACAGTATGCGAATCGGTACCAATCATCATTCCTCCAGGGAATGCATAGTTTTCTAAAACTACTTGGTGAATAATTCCAGCTCCAGGTTTCCAAAAACCAATTCCGTATTTATCTGAAACAGACTCTAAGAAGTCGAACACCTCATTACTTGTTTCGTTTGCGCGTTTTAAATCTTGTGTTGCTCCTTGCTTTGCTTGAATTAAGTGATCACAATGCACTGTTGTAGGCACTGCAACTTTATCTTTTCCTGCTTGCATAAATTGCAATAAAGCCATTTGAGCAGTTGCATCTTGACAAGCAATTCTATCCGGTGCAAAGTCTACGTAATCTTTTCCTCTTGAGAATGCCTTTGAAGGAACTCCATCCCAAAGGTGATTGTATAATATTTTTTCTGAAAGAGTTAAGGGTTTACCCACAATTTCACGTGCTTTGTCTACACGCTCTGCCATTTGCGCGTACACCTTTTTTATCATATCGATATCGAATGCCATAGTAATGCTTTTTGTTGTTTGTTGTAGTATTGACACCTAATCCATAAGGACAAGGTATCGTATCGCAAAAGTACAAAATTTTAAAATAATTTAAAAATAATTAAGAAACACTCTTAATTGTTGCGAATAATTCAAAAAATAGAGGTTTTTAAATCAAAAAAGTGATGATTTAATAATTTTGAATGTCTAAAAATGAGGATATATAAATTTATCAGCTTTTGAAGCTTCTTTATTATTAATCTCAATTTTATGAAAATGAAAATATTTCCGAAGAAAAACGAAGTATCTTAAAATAAACTTTGAATAATTTCTTCAATCGACAATCCTTCTGCCTCAGCTTTGTAATTTTTAATCATACGATGCCTTAAGATACCGATTGCTGATTTTTGAACATCTTCTATATCTGGAGAAAACTTTCCGTGAAGCACCGCATTTGTTTTTGCAGCTAATATTAAATTCTGTGAAGCTCTAGGCCCTGCCCCCCAATCAATATAGTTTTTCACTATTTCTGGAGCTGCCTGACTTTTAGGTCTTGTTTTTCCAACTAAGGTAACAGCGTACTCAATAACATTATCTGCTACTGGTATTCTTCTTATCAATTGCTGATAATCTATAATTTCTTGAGCAGTAAACAAAGCATTTACAGAAGCTGTTACTCCTGCTGTTGTGTTTTTTACTACTTCTACCTCTTCCGAAAAAGTTGGGTATTCTAGATTTATAGCAAACATGAAACGGTCTAATTGAGCTTCTGGTAATGGATACGTTCCTTCTTGTTCAATTGGGTTTTGTGTTGCTAATACAAAGTAAGGTAAGTCTAATTTATAATGATTTCCTGCAACCGTTACTGCGCGTTCTTGCATTGCTTCTAATAAAGCCGCCTGTGTTTTTGGAGGTGTACGATTAATCTCATCGGCCAAAATGATATTAGAAAAAATAGGGCCTTTAATAAATTTAAACTCTCTGTTTTTGTCTAATATTTCAGATCCTAAAATATCACTAGGCATTAAATCTGGCGTAAACTGAATACGCTTAAATTTAAGCCCTAACGCTTCTGCAACAGTATTTACCAACAACGTTTTAGCAAGTCCAGGCACTCCTATTAGTAGGGCGTGACCTCCAGAAAAGACAGACAATAGAACTTGTTCTACTACTTCATCTTGTCCTACTATTACCTTTTTAATTTCTTGCCTAAGGGCATCGTATTTTGAAACTAATTGTTTGACCGCTGCTACGTCTGACATACACTTTTACAGATTTATTTTTTTAACCAATTGCCGATAAACTCACAAGATTGATAATCCTCATTAACATTTACGTAAGTTTCATCAATTTTTTCTTTTTGCCAAGTTTCGATGGCTTTAATTTTCTTTTGCTTCAATGCTAACTCTTGTATCTTTTCGTAGTCTTTTACGTAATCTGCAGGATGTTCTTCGTCACGTTTTGTAATGGTAAGTATTTTAAATTTACTACGTCCCGTTCTGTCTCTATCTGTATAAACCTTTGAAACTTCTCCTTCTTTTAAATTATATACTTGAGCACTTAATGTTGGATCCATCTTAGTTAAATCGAAACGAGTATCAAAGGTTGTAGGATTGATTAATTGCCCCCCGTTATTACGTGTCTCTTTTTCGTCTGAAAAACGTCTTGCAGCTTCAGCAAATGTAAGCTCACCAGAAGTAATTAAACCTTTAATAGAGTCCATTTTAGCTGCTGCTTTATCAATAACATCTTGAGACACTTCAGGGAATAATAATACGTGACGTACATCTACTTCTTGACCTCTAATTTTATCTACTGTCAATATATGAAATCCAAAATCGGTTTCGAAAGGCTCGCTAATTTCCCCTTCCAACAAAGAGAATGCTTGATCCTTAAACTCTTTAGCCATCGGACCGTTACGCTTGATTCCTGGATACAAACCTCCTCTAGAAGCAGAACCTGGATCTTTAGAATACAATACTGCTTTAGTTGCAAAGCTAGAGCCATTTTCCAGAACATCTTCTCGCATTTGATTAAGGCGCTCAATTACGTTTTCTTTTGCTTCTTCGGTAATACTAGGCTCTATAACAATTTGAGCGACCTCTACCTCTGCACTAAAAAATGGGCGTTCGTCTTCGGGTATAGAATAGAAAAATGTTCGTACTTCTTCAGGAGTTACTTCTACATTTTCAACAACCTTTGCTTGCATTCTATTTGCCAGTTCAATGTCTTTTTTTGCTTGAAAAAGATCTTTACGAAGTTCTGCCATAGTCTCCTTACGATAGTACTTAACTACTTTATCTTCACTTCCAATTTCACTTACCATATATTGAATAAGTTGATCTACTTGTGGATTTACCTCAGCATCGGAAATCATAATACTATCCTGCTTTGCTTGGTGCAAATACAGCTTATCCTCCATCAATTTTCCCATTAACTCACAACGAGTAATATCTTCAATAGAAACTCCTGTACTTTGTAATTCGACATAACTCTTATCGATGTCACTATCTAAAATTACATACTCCCCAATTACTGCAGAAACTCCTTCAGCTTTATATCGTTTAAATGGAAGTGTGGTATCATTACCTTTAACAGCAGCCGAAACTTCTGTTATCATGGTGTTCTCTTTCACTACTCCGGTACTATCTACAACGACAACTTCTTGTCCTAAAACAATTGTTTGTATGCAGAAAAGAATTAGTGCTAAAAGAAGGCTATTGGGGGTTGTAAATTTCAAAGTCATTATTTTTAATCGCATCTTTTGTAATATCTTTTTCAAGTTTTTTTGTTAGCTCAAGCTTTCTTTTGTTCAATATAATTTGTTCTATCGTAGGTTTTATATAAGAAAGTGGCGCTATATCTTTAGGATTTAACAGATCCTCAATTTTCACCAAATATACTCCTATTGAATCTTGTAATTGCGTAAAATTAGATTTTTTTAACACTTGATTGCTATTTGATTGCACTATTGGCAACACTTTAAACAATGTCTCTTTTTCAACCCAAACCGAATCATTTAAGTTTGCCGATTTAAACTGTAAAGCAAGGTCACTTAATTCTTTTTTGTCTTTAGTATTAAAGCGCAAAAACTTCTCTTTTATTTGGTTTAGATTGGTAAAGTTTTTATCTAAAAAAAGATACCTTATTTTCACCAAGGCATCGTTAAGCTTAAAGTTTTCCTTATTGGCCTCGTAGAAGCTCTTTAGTGTCGTATCTAGAATAACACTATCCAATTGCTTCGCAACAATAATACTTTTATAAGCTTCTGTAAACAAATCATCCTTATACTGCAATACAAGCTTTTCGTAGCCATTTTGCTTTTCCTGCGGAAGGTTAATTTTGGCTTGCGAAATTAGCAATTGCTGGGTAGCCCAACGGTTAATGTAATTCCCAATAATAAGGGTGCTATCTTCTTTTGAAGTTCCTTCAGAAACTAAGTCTAATAAATCTTCTTTATACAAATAACTATCATTAACTCTAGCCACAGGCACTTTATCTGTTCCTTGCTCAAAATAATTGCAAGAAACAAATAGGACACTGCTAAAAAAAATAAAGAGTACTCTATGCATTAAGAATCTAGTTCCTTTTTAAGTCGTTTTAGTGCTTTTTTATGAATTTCCACATTGTATTTAGCACGTAATGAATCCATCCACTTCTTCTCTAAGAAGGTTTGATAATCGCTCATTACTTTTCCTTTAATCATATTAAGCGATTTAATCCCTTCCGGTAGCACCTTTTTTACATCTACAACAACAAAACCTTCATTATGGTTGTACACTTTAGAAACACCTTCTGTAAATTCAAAATCGGCAGGAAGTTCTCTTTGTCCTTTTTCAAAATCACCTTCAGAAATAATAACATTTACAGTATCATTTGTGTTTACCGCTTTTTTAATTTCTTCGGAAGTTTTGCCGTCTTTTAACAATGCTTGTACTTGCGTTGCAACATCCGAACTCGATGTTGAGATAAGGGTAGCTTGCACACGCTCATTCCAAATATAATTTTGTTTGTGACCTTCGTAGTAATTTTCTAACCCAACAGTGTCTTTTTTGGCTTTCTCCCAAATATTTCTGTTCATTACATCAAAAATTAAAAGCCCGTTTCTGTATTCATTTAAAGTAGCCGCATACTCTTCGTTTTCGAATTCAAGGTTTTCTTTGTAGAAATCTTTTAGTTCCTCTGTTTCAAACTCGTCGTAGAAGCTTGTCAATACATTCATTTTTGTTTTGAAAGATGTAGGAGAACGTTGACGGTTATTAATATATGCTGCAAAATCGTTAAACGTTACCTCTTTCGATTCAATCGTAAAAATCACTTTATCTTCAGAAGCAGGAATCGTATCATATCTCCATCTTCTTTTTAGTACTGCATCGTCAACATAAGTATCAAAAAATGGAATGTAATCGTTTACAACTTTAAAATCGTATTTATCTTTAATTTTCGCTCCTATTGCCGAACTAACAATTTTTGAACGAATTCCGCTTTTTACTTGTTTCAACAAAGACTCTTCTTCTTCCTCAAAAGTTGGTGTAGTTTTTATTTCATCCAAACGAATTAAATGCCAACCAAATTTAGATTTAATAGGCTCTGAAATATCCCCAACATTTTTAAGTTTATACGCTGCATCTTCAAATTTTGGAGCACGTAATTGTCCTTTTCTAAATGCGTTTAACTGACCGCCATGCTTTGCCGAATTCTTATCATCAGAATACTGTTTAGCCAAACTCTCAAACGATTCACCTTGTGCTAGCAATGCTTTAATTTCATTAATTCGCTCTTCTGGATCGAAGGTTCTATCATTTCCATTATCGGCAATCATCAAATGCGAAACCACGATAGGAGTAGCTCTTTCACGTCTGTCGTTTACTTTGATAATGTGATACCCGAACTGAGTTCTAACAATTTCTGAAACCTCTCCTACTTTTGTATTGTATGCCATTGTTTCAAATGGATACACCATTGAGAATGCAGAAAAATATCCTAAACTTCCAGCAGACTTACTTGCATTTGGCTCTTCAGAATTCTCTTTAGCCAAAGTTTCAAAGTCTTCGCCTGCTTTTGCTCTATCGTAAATCTTTTTAATTTTGTTGTACGCCTTTAATGTGTCTTGTGGCGTATCGTCATAGGTTGCTAAAATTAAAATATGGTTTGCATTAATCTCTTCCAAACTTCTTTCGTAGGCCTCTTCTGCTAATTCTTTTGTTAGCTTATCCTCGAAAATATACCCTCGTGCTAATTGACTTTGGTATTTATCAAACTCAACTACATATCTTTTTTCTTTATCTAAGCCTTCATTATAAGCCTCAGCAACTTTCAATTTGTAATCTATAAAAAGATCTAAATATCCATCAACACTCTTTTGATTTTCGTCTTTTACTAAGTCTAAATTTTTATTAAACACTCTTTTAAACTCTGAAATATAAACAGGTTTATCATCAATAGTTAACAATACATCTTTCTTATTTTGTGCGTAAGACATGCTTAAAGCAAAAAATAATACTATAAAGCCAAAATATTTTTTCATTTTTTTTTTGAAAATAAATTAATAAAACTGAAGTGGAGCAAAAATAACAAAAAGCAGGTGTTCCACAAGTATCTTTTCCTAACGAATTTTGCAGTAATCTAGTACCTTAGAAGCCCATAAATTACCGATCAATTTGTAAATTGCATTTCTAATTTATTTCCGATTAAGTTTTTCTGAAACTCATTCTTTTCCGAAGTAAAAAATTTAACATAAACAATCACAAATGACTGAAAGAGTAAAACTTATATGGGATTTTAGAGGCCCTAATGCTGCACCAATTGCCGAACATCATGCAAAACATTTAAGCGAATTCGCAATCGCCGAAGCACTTCAACATACCCTCTGCGGATTTGAAAAAATTACCGAAGTCCATCATATTGCTTACCTTATTGTAGAAAAAAAACACATGAATACGCTACGAGAAAGCTTAAAACCCAATCGCGGCCAATTATATACCGAAAAATGAAATCGTTTTTTAAAGACAAATTCGAATACAATTACGCTAGCAACAAAGCAGTCATTCTACTAATTGAAGCGAATCCAAAAGCGTATACCGAAAGAATTCAGACCTTATTAAGTCATACTTTTAACGCTCATGCTATCTGGAACAACCGCATCCTTCAACAAAAACACAGCATAGGTGTTTGGGATTTGTATCAAATTTCAGAATTACAATCCCAAAACCGTGAACATCAAAGTAACAGTCTTGCCATACTTTCAGAAACAGACCTCGAAAAAGAAATTGAATACATCGACTCGAAAGGCACTAAATACACCAACAAAGCTGCTGATATTTTATACCATATCATTAACCACAGCACTTACCATAGAGGTCAAATAATTTCCGAATTAAAAACATTGGGAGTTTCCCCAATCGCTACAGATTTTATCTTTTTTAAGCGCTAATACGTTAACATATTGACAATTTGCTTCTTTAAAAATTAAATTTACCCTATTATTGCGCCAAATTTAACTTACGTACATTATGAAAACTTTTAAACTTTTATTTCTTTTTCTTAGCATCACTAGTTTCGCTCAATCGAAAGTAGGAACTGTAGATATTGATTATATCCTTTCTAAAATGCCTGAATTATCAAGCGTTCAAGCTGAAATTGAAACTTATGGAAAAGGTCTGGATGTAGATTTAAACAAAAAAGTAGACGCCTACAAAGCATTAATTGAAACTTACAAAGCAAGCGAAGCAAGCCTATCAGAAGATCAAAAGAAACAAAAACAACAAGAATTAGTGACTGCTGAAACTGATTTAAATAAATTTCAACAAAACGGAAACCAATTAATTAATATTAAGCGTGACGAACTATTACGTCCATTATATTCGAAGATTGGTGAGAGTTTAGAAAAAATATCTAAAGCTGAAAACTTCACCCAAGTTTTTCAAATAGACAACTCGATTGTTTATATAGACCCAACGCTAGATATTACCATTAAAATTCTAAAAGACTTAGGAATTGAAGTAAAAGAAGAAAACTAATTCTTTTACTCTTAAAAAAAATGCTAAAGAAGCACCAACTATCTTGAATAGTTTGGTGCTTCTTTCGTTATGGTAACATCGTGTGGATGACTTTCATTGATACCAGAAGCAGTGATTTTTACAAAGCGTCCTGTTTCTTTTAAAGTATTAATATCTTTAGCGCCACAGTATCCCATTCCGGCACGAAGCCCACCGATAAACTGTGTCATGCTTTCTACCAATTCACCTTTATAGTTTACGCGCCCTACAATACCTTCTGGAACTAGTTTCTTAATATCATCTTCAACATCTTGAAAATAGCGGTCTTTAGAACCTTGTTTCATGGCTTCTACAGAACCCATTCCGCGATACGATTTAAATTTACGCCCTTCGTAGATAATAGTTTCTCCTGGCGACTCTTTTGTTCCGGCAAGTAACGATCCTAACATCACACTGTCTGCTCCAGCTGCAATTGCTTTTGGAATATCTCCAGTATAACGAATTCCGCCATCTGCAATCACCGGAACACCACTTCCTTTAATAGCCGCAGCAACTTCAAGAACTGCTGAGAATTGAGGAAAACCAACTCCCGCTACAACACGTGTTGTACAAATAGAACCTGGCCCAATTCCAACTTTCACAGCATCTGCACCAGCTTCAACCAAATACCTGGCTGCTTCGGCGGTTGCAATATTCCCTACAACAACGTCTAGGTCTGGAAATTTAGCTTTCACTTCTTTCAAAACCATTACCACTCCTTTTGTATGTCCGTGAGCAGTATCAATAATAACAGCATCTACTTGCGCTTGCACTAATGCTTCAGCACGCTCTACAGCATCTGGTGTTACTCCTAATGCTGCTGCAACGCGAAGTCTTCCGTAGGAATCCTTATTCGCCGTAGGCTTTAAAGTTAATTTTGTGATATCACGAAAAGTTATCAATCCTAACAGTTTTCCATCGTCTGCAACAACTGGTAACTTTTCAATTTTATTTTTCTGAAGAATAATCTCTGCTTGTTTCAGCGACGTTCCTTGCTCCACAGTAACCAAGTTTTCCGAAGTCATAACTTCGCTTAAGTTACGCTCAAAGTTTTTCTCAAAACGAAGATCACGATTGGTAACGATACCTATTAGTTTCCCTTCCGCATCTGTAATCGGAATTCCGCCAATACCATATTCACGCATTGTTTTTTGAGCATCGCCTACGGTAGCAGTTTTCGGTAAGGTAACAGGATCGATAATCATACCGCTTTCTGCACGCTTTACTTTACGAACCTCAGCCGCTTGTGCCTCAATAGACATGTTTTTATGCAATACACCAATACCTCCTTCGCGAGCCATCGCAATAGCCATAGCGCTTTCAGTAACAGTATCCATTGCTGCGGAAACAATAGGTACATTTAATGTAATATTTCTTGAGAATTGGGTTTTAATAGAAACCTCTCGTGGTAAAACTTCTGAAAAAGCAGGCACTAATAATACGTCGTCGTAAGTAAGGCCTTCTCCTAGAATTTTGTTTTCGTGTGCAGTCATCGCAATTAAATTTAAGATGTGAAGTTACCAGAAATGGTTACTATTTAATTGCGTGCAAATATACTACAATAAGTTGTATTATTTACGCTTTAGAAGCTGAAATAAAACCAAACCTGCGCTAAGTATGTAAACAGTAGTCATTACCATACCCGAAATCATGACCACATACTTCATCCAAGAGATTCCTTTCCACATAAAATAAATACCTCCGAAGGTGAGAAGAATGGAGAAGAAAGGCTCTATCATTAAAAAAGACTTCAACTTTTTAGGAAGCGATGTAATACTCACCAGTCCTCCTAACAGAAAGAAAATAAATGAAATAGAAAGAATGTGGGTATGCAAAATGGTTAGCATTTCTCGCTCCCCCTTTTCAAATTTCATCACAGTCGCAGCTTCATCGGCTTCATTTCCTCTGTAATTTTCTTCAATGCCATTCGGAGTGGTACTATCTGTTTCTCCAACAAATAACAAACCCGTTATATAGCCTATACTTAACACCACCACAAACGCAGCAATAAACATTTTTACGTGCTTCGGAAAGGTATGTATTAAACCATCTAGCTGCATTAGATTACAGATTTTTTCTGAAGAACAGCAATGCTCTTCAACAGATTGTTTACAGCTCTTGTCATAGATTGTACTGAAATAGTAGCACCGCTTATTGGAATAATATCTTGATTGTATTGTAATTCATCTGAAGCAGGAGAAGCCCCTTCAAATTGACGAAGCCAACGTTTACTACTTATCTCGCCACCATATTCTTCTCGATACACCAACACTTTGGTTTTGGTAATAATAAAATCGGTGTCAAACAACACCAAATAATCGAAAGTTGCGGTTTTACTTGCCGCATTTCCAATGTATCCATAGCCTAACAAAGTGCCCTCTTTCACTATTTTAAACAAATTTTCAGCACCAAACTCTGAAACTGTAGCAGTATTGATTGCTTTAGAAACTGATATCGTTTGTTTCTCAAAATGTTCAATTTCAAAAAACTTAGTAATCTCTTTGTCTGCTTTTTTCACCACCTTATCTGGAATTGAAAAAGCAGTACAAAGCAGTACTACAGCCACTAAAGAAAATAACTTTTTAAACATTCAATATTTTATTAATTATTCTAATTTCTTCAAATACTTAGAACCAAGCTCCAATTCCGAAGTTTAATTGATCTCTCACATTTCCACCATCAACCGCGTTAGTTCGAAATTGATAATCCCCTTTTAGCACAACACCATTGGCAATATGATAGCTCAACCCTGTTGTAATATCTTGACGATTATAAACATCGTTTCGCAATAAATCACCCTCTGTAGCAGCATGCGTATCATATTTTTCATAGCGCGCAAAGGCAAACAAACGTTGTTTTGCTCTTAATGGCAATAAATTATAAGCACCTTCCACATAAAAACCCATCATGGCACTACCAAGATCTTCTCCTGTTAAAATGTTGTACTGATTGGTATCGGCAAGCGAACCATACACAAATTCTCCTCTTGCTGTAAATCTTCTAAAAGCATAACGCGCATCTAAAGCTACCATCGTAATTCCGATAGTTGCACCGTCTATTTCTTCAATTTCATCTTCTGCCTGACTGTTTCCGTAGTATCCAGATAATCCTAAACGAATTCCTGGCAGTCCGTAATAATCTAATTTCGCTGAAAATGTTGGTGTATTTAAGGTCGATTTTGCCGCACTTTGACGTCCGTTTCGAATCCCATTATCTCCTAACAACAAGCCTTCTATATTTGAACCATCGGCAGTAACCGATTTCAACCCATTAAAAACATAAGCTTGGTATCCTAATGAAATATTTGGAAAACGACCACTTACTCCTACTCCCAACTCTCTCCATGTAGAAGGAATAATTTGAGTATCTAACCCTGGACGCAGCGTACCATTAAATGTAGTAGGTTCATGATATTCGTTAATAATCCCCATCGGTATTAACATTAAACCACCCCTAAGATTTACATTATCTGTTAAAGCATAATTTACAAACGCTTGCTCTACAGCAAGTTCTTTAATATGTTCAAATTCAATCTCGGCTACAAACTGTGTTCTCTCATCAAATTTATACCCTACTAAAACCACCAATCTCGGAATGTCTAATTCGGCGTTTTCACTTTCGGCTTGTGTATAGGTTAACTCTGCATACGACCCTAAAGTAACGGCTTTTCCAAAATTACCCGAAAGCAATCGTTGCACACCATTAATTTGTTGATTGGGATCTGAAGAAATTGAATCTTGGGCTGTTTGAGCAATTGTAATGCTTGAAAGCAATACTACAAAACAGAATATTATTTTTCTCATTACTTAGTAATACAGACCATGTAAAATAGTCTATTAATTAAGGCACAAAAATAAAATCTGAAATCGGCTCCTACAAGTTTATTTAGAACTATTTTAAATAAACTTACTAAGACCTTATAAAAGAACCAAGATACAACTACTTAGCATTCATTTTAAGTTCGTCGGAATATTGCAATTTTGCGAGTGAAACCCACTGTAGCAGTAATTTCTTATCGTTTTCATTTAAATTACCATGAATCCAAGTGTACGATGGTAACGGCATTTCGTCCTCTTCTACCATTTCGATAAATTCTTCTAGTTTATGATCTTTCTTCTTCACAGAGTACGTTTCCCAAGCAGAAGCATTAAAATGCCCCTTTCCATGCTTTATATGATCTGCCAACCAATATGAAAACGGAGCAATTTCAGCATACCAAGGGTAGGTTGTCTGATTGCTATGACAATCGTAACAATTTTGTTTTAATATTTCTGAAACTTCTGCGGAAGGCTTAGTCTCCTTTTCAAACGCTGCGATAGAATCGTACCCTTCACTGTTTTTATCAGGTCGAATAAACTGAATAATCACCAAAGTTGCTAACGCAATAATTAGAATATACTTTACAACATTTTTCATAGACTATTGTTTTGATGCTTTTAGAAACGAAATGATTGCCTTTCGGATGTCTGAAGCTGGTTCGCTTGGAAGCGGATCATGCACTTTAATAACTCCTTTGTTTTCTGGAGTTAAAAACGGAATATCATACCCCTTCATTAAAAAATCGCTAATGGCTATGGTGTAATTTTGATTAATCTTCAACGCCTTACCACCAATCATCCAGCCTGCAATGTCACTTTCTTTAATATTGTAACGCTGTAAATAAGCACCTGTACCTCCTTTTGACTTTCCGTAGTTTAAAACTTCATTCAGTAAACTTCCTGTCATTTCTACGCGAAGTACATTTCCGCCGAATGGCAAAACTCTAAATATATCAATACTCGTAACTTCACCATCCAACATATCATCAATACGAATAGACCCTCCATTAACCAAAGCACCGTCTACTTTTTCGTTGAAGGAATTGGCCATCGCCTCCGTTATTATATCTCCCAAATTAGTCTGTATCCCTCTGCTTGCGCTATCTGTACCATCTAAAGGTGGTTTTGCTACCATGAGAACTTCTTGAGGATCTGAAATCACTTCTTTTATTTTACGTTCTAATACATTGTTCCATCTAGTTACAATCGCAGCTACTTTAGGCTCTGAAGCAATTTTATCGTCAATTGGAAATAGCTTCGAATCCACACTCAATTTCTTCGTCTGCGTATTAAACGTCAATGTGTGTATGTACACGGTTTTCGCATTGGCATCTGCTTTTGCAACCACTCCATTTCCAGCAGGAATCAACATATTATTGTGTTCATGCCCCCCCATGATAAGCTGTAGTTTTGGCAATCGTTTCGCCAACTCAACATCTTCTTCAATCGTAACATGCGTTAAACCAATGATAACATCTACTTTATTTTCAAGCGATTTGTAAGCTCTTTCTGCTTCTGCAAAAACATCGCCATACTTCACAAAATCTTGTGGATTTGAAGGAAGCGTTACACTGAAAAATCCAACTTTAATTCGAGCGCCACTTTCATCTACAACGGTAATGATATGTGTATCCTTTACAGGAATATTCCCAATATCACGCTGAAGCTTAAAAGGTGCAACCCCTGCTTTTGTTACATGAGAGACATTGGCCGAAGTCCAAGGAAACGTAGACTCATTCAAACGTTTTTGAAGCGCATCTTCAGAAATATCAAATTCGTGGTTTCCAAAAGTCACTAAGTCAAAATTCATTGCGTTCATCACCTCAATCATTTGCTTTCCTTGCAAACGTTCCCCATCCACCTTTACCGTTCCTAGCAACGACGGATTTAAAAAATCGCCCGCCATAAACAAATACGTATTCGGATTTACTTTTGAAATAGAATCTCGTACATGCGCTACTCTTGCCATTCCGCCGTATTGCCCACCACTTAGCGGTGCAATTTCATATACATCGTTCACTTGAACAAACTTAAATGTAACATCGCCCGCTTGTTTAGTTTCAGAAATAGACTGACTCGATTTACATCCAATCAATAAAAAGGTGCTAAAAATGGAAAGAATAACTAATTTTTTCATCTTAATGGTATTGGTTAAATATTTTTGATGCTTCGTTATGTGAACTTTCAAAAGACATCGGACTTATATTTGTATCCACTTTTTCTGCAGTAAAATAACTTAACATTTTCTCGGTAGGCATATTTCCAGTCAGGTCGTCTTTTGCCATTGGGCAGCCACCAAATCCTTGAATCGCACCATCAAAACGTCTGCATCCAGCTTTGTACGCAGCATCTACTTTTTCGTGCCAAGATGTTGGGGTTGTATGTAAATGTGCTCCAAATTCTATGTGTGGATACTTCGGAATTAATTCAGAGAATAAATAGGTGATAATGTCTGGCGTTGAAGATCCAACGGTATCACTTAATGATATAATCTTCACCCCCATATCTGAAAGCTTTTCGGTCCATTTCCCAACAATTTCAACATTCCACGGATCTCCGTATGGATTACCAAAGCCCATTGAAAGGTATGCAACAACTTCTTTATTATTCGCATTGGCAAGATTTAAAATCTCTTGCAATACCTCTAAAGATTGTGCAATGGTTTTATGGGTATTCCGCATCTGAAAGTTTTCAGAAATAGAAAAAGGATAGCCTAAATATTGAATTTCAGGATGTATCACGGCAGCTTCGGCACCACGAACATTTGCCACAATAGAAAGCAGTTTACTTTCGGTTGTCGACAAATCTAGTTTCGACAAGACCTCGGCAGTATCTTGCATTTGCGGAATTGCCTTTGGAGAGACAAAGCTTCCAAAATCTATGGTATCGAAACCACAGCGCAATAAGGATTGGATGTATTGTACTTTCTCCGCGGTTGGAATCCAATCTTTTATTCCTTGCATGGCGTCTCGAGGACATTCTATGATTTTTACTTTTTGCATTAACTCAAAGATATAAATTCCATCGCAGGCAAAATTAGTTTCAGTGAAAAAACTTAGTCCAAAAACATTTCTTTTTACTTCGGAAACACACAAATGCTTACACTTTCAAGCAACCATTACGGAAGTAGAATAAACACCGCGATACCAATAAACACAACAATCTGTAACCATTTTAAAACTGGACCAACTGTTTTGCTTTTCATTAAAAACTGCTTGATACTTCCAGCGAGTAATGCAATTGTTGAAAACACGATAAAAGATACTACCATAAACACAATACCGAGTATATAAAATTGTGAAACGGTATTTTCGGAAGGGCTCCAAAGAAATGCAGGAAAAAATGCTAGAAAGAAAATCATAATTTTAGGGTTCACTAAGTTCATGAAAACCCCTATTTTAAACAGTTCCCAATTCGACTTTTTAGGCGCATCTTCAGAGAACGTTACCGACGCATCACTTTTATACACACTGTATGCCAGATATAGTAAATATAAAGCCCCAAAGACTTTAATTCCGTAGAAAATACTTTCCGAAGCAGTGATAATTGCCGAAACACCAAACGCCAATAATGTAGTATGTACAATACAACCGCTTATTAATCCTGCCGTTGTTGCGATACCGCTTTTGGTTCCGTTGACCAACGATTGCGTTAGTACATATATATTATCGGGACCCGGCGAAAAAGCCAATGCCAAGGTTGCAAGCGAAAAGGAAAGTACATTTTCTATCATGTTACGCCTTTAAAATCGCCTTGTTTATATTTTTAATTAACGCAGGACCTTCGTATATAAACCCTGTGTACAGCTGCACCAAACTCGCGCCTGCTTCTATTTTTTCTAAGGCGTCTTCTGGCGTGTGAATTCCGCCAACTCCTATAATTGGAAATGCTTTATTGCTCTTTTCTGAAAGAAATCGGATTACTTCCGTTGCTCTTTTCCCAAGTGGTTTTCCGCTCATCCCCCCCATTTCCTTTTTATTTTCTGAAACCAATCCGTCTCTAGAGATGGTTGTATTTGTTGCTATTACACCATCAATTTTAGTTTCTGAAACTATCTCGATAATATCCAACAATTGTTCGTTGGTTAAATCTGGCGCAATTTTAAGTAAAATCGGTTTGCGCTTCGCTCTTGCATTGTTATTCGTCTGAAGTGTTTGTAACAATCGAGTCAAAGGCTCCTTATCCTGAAGTGCTCTTAAATTGGGTGTATTGGGAGAACTTACGTTGACCACAAAATAATCTACATGATCGAACAACGCTTCAAAACAAATCACATAATCGTTTACAGCCTCTTCGTTTGGTGTTACTTTGTTCTTCCCAATATTTCCACCTATAAGTACGTGCTTGCTTGTTGTGTTTCGTTTTAATCGCTCTACAGCCTCTTCTACTCCGCCGTTATTAAACCCCATTCGATTGACCAATGCACTGTCGTCTTGCAAACGAAACAAGCGTTTTTTCGGATTACCCGCTTGCGGTTTTGGTGTTACGGTTCCAATTTCAATAAAACCAAATCCAAGATTAGATAACTCTTTATACAATTTCGCATCTTTATCAAATCCTGCAGCTAGTCCGACAGGATTTGGAAATGTAAGTCCGAATAATCGACGTTCTAACTTCGGATTTTTAACTTGATAAAGGCTTCGGAAAAGTCCGCCAAAACCAACTTTGTTCAGAAAACGTAACAGTGAAAACGTGAAATAATGAATCTTCTCTGGATCTATTAAAAAGAAGATAGGACGAATAATAGCTTTGTACATGAGTTGAAAGTTCTGATGCAAAAATAGTATTAAAGTATGTATTAGTTATTTTGATTATGTGTTAATTTGTACTTTAAATGAAAAACAATGATTGAAAAACAACACCTCATAAACCGTTTTGTTAGCTACGTTACTGTAGACACCGAAAGCGATCCTGAAAGCAACACAACTCCAAGTAGTGCGAAACAATGGGATTTAGCCAATGCTTTGGTTGAAGAATTGAAGCAAATTGGACTGCAAGATGTTACCATTGACGAGAACGCTTACATTATGGCTACACTACCTAGTAATGTAGATTACGAAACACCTGTAATTGGTTTTATATCTCACTTTGATACAACACCAGATTTTACAGGAGCCAATGTAAAACCTCAAATTATTGAGAATTACGATGGAAAAGATATTGTTTTAAATGAAGCTGAAAACATTATTCTTTCACCAGACGACTTTGACGACTTATTGTTGTACAAAGGTCAGACTTTAATCACCACCGACGGAACTACGCTATTAGGAGCAGATGATAAAGCAGGTATTGCTGAAATTATTTCCGCGATGGAATACCTTGTAAATCATCCTGAGCTAAAACACGGTACAATAAAAGTTGGTTTCACTCCCGATGAAGAAATTGGTCGTGGTGCACATAAGTTTGATGTTGATAAATTTGGTGCTGACTGGGCATACACTATGGATGGAAGTCAGATAGGCGAATTGGAATATGAAAACTTTAATGCAGCAGGAGCCGTAGTAACTATTAAAGGAAAAATTGTACATCCAGGTTACGCAAAAGGAAAAATGATAAACAGCATGTACATTGCTACCGACTTTATCAACTCCTTACCTAGAATGGAAACTCCAGAGCATACAGAAGACCGTCAAGGGTTTTTCCACTTATACAGTATAAATGGAGAAGTTGACGGAACAAAATTACAATACATCATTCGCGATCACGACAGAGGTCATTTTGAAGCTCGTAAAGAGATGATTCAAAAATTGGCGGAAGAACTGAACGAGCAATACGAAAAAGAACTCATTTCAGTCGAAATTAAAGATCAATACTTCAATATGCGCGAAAAGGTAGAACCAGTAATGCACATTGTTGATATTGCTGAAGAAGCGATGAAGATGGCAAACATTATTCCGCTTATCAAACCTATTCGTGGTGGAACAGACGGTTCTCAATTAAGCTTTATGGGACTTCCTTGTCCAAACATCTTTGCTGGTGGTCATAACTTCCACGGAAGATTTGAATACGTTCCTGTAGAAAGCATGCTAAAAGCCATTGAAGTGATTGTAAATATTGCGCAATTGGTTGGAAAGAAAAAGTAACTACACATTTAGATATAGTGCATAAAAAAACCTTCAGTAATCACTGAAGGTTTTTTTTAGTATCGTATTTAAAAACTACTCTTTTTTAGCGGGAGCATTTAATTTAGTACTCAACTCCATTGAAAGAGCTGAACGCTCAAATTTCATTTTTCCTGCTCCAGATTCAATAATACAAGTACCGTCGTCATTTAAGTTAAGGATTTTTCCGTGCATACCACTTTTCGTAACCACTTTATCTCCTACTTTAATTTCGGCAGAAAAGTTTTTTTCCTGTTTTTGCTTTTTCATTTGTGGACGTATTAAAAATAAATACATCACTAAAAAAAGAAGAATAATAGGTAAAAAACCTTGAATTTGCTCCATCATAATTTAATAGTTTCTATAAATTATTTAGTTTGGATTGCTCCTCCAGCTGGAGATGCTCCTTCTTTCGCGTTTACGAAAGCTTTGATTACTAAAGTTTCTTTTCCTTTTGCAGTATTAGCAGTAACAGTTACTGTTTTACTTACTTGGTTTTTTCCACTTCCGTTAAATTTAACTAATAATTCTCCTTCTTCACCTGGTGCAACTGGCTCTTTAGAGTATGAAGGAACTGTACATCCACAGCTACCTTTTGCATCAACAATTACTAAAGGAGCTTTTCCTGTATTTGTAAATTTAAATACGTGCTCTACATTTGTCCCACCTTCGATTTCACCAAAGTCATATTCACTTTCTGCGAAAGTCATTACTGGAAGCTCTCCTGCTTTAGCATCACGATCTGCTGCTGCTGCTACATTTTCTTCACTTACTTTATCTGCTGCGTTTTCTTTACAAGAAGTGAAAGCAAATACTGAAAGTACGGCAAGTACTAAAATTGATTTTTTCATAGTCTATTAATTTTTAAATTTTTAAGAATAGCAAATTTACTTATTTTTTTGCTTTTATTTAAGTCCTCTTCCAATTTTATTTAGCTTCTTGGCGCTCTCAAATTCTTTTACCAATTTATCTAAAATACCGTTAATGAAGATACTACTCTTAGGGGTTGAGTACTCTTTAGATATTTCAAGATACTCGTTAATCGTTGCACGAACGGGTATAGAAGGGAAGTATAAAAATTCAGCAATCCCTAATTTCAATATAATCATATCGATTTCTGCAATACGTTCTTTGTCCCAATTAGGTGTTTTACCATCAATCTCTGACGATAATTTTTCATCATTAAGAATTACTTTCCGAAGTAATTGCAACGCAAAATCTCTATCTTCAATATCCTTATACAACTCTGGAATTAAAACTGTAGCTACATTTTTTTCTGAAAGTTTTGAAAGCATTTTAACAATTGCGGTGTTTACAATTGGAAAATCGTCAATCCAAGTAAGGCGTTTGTCTTCTAGGTACTCGTAAAACTTATCGTTAGGAGCAATCACATCTTTAAACATTTTTACCACAAAAGCTTGATCTTCTTTGTAAGTAGTATCCGTTTTTAAAAGATATTCATTATACCAATCTTGCTCTTTCAACTTATTAAACAAAATTGCTACATACTCAGCATCTTGCGCCCAATAATTAAGTCCTTTCTTATCTATGGTGTCCATAAAAACCGAATTAGACCCGATTAAACGAAGCACTTTATTATCGATAAATGTTTTACTTGGATTTTTTTCTAGCGCTGTTGCTAGGTGTTTTTTTTGAGATACCACCAAAAAATTTTCAGCATGATCTCTCATTTCTACTAACAACTGAAGGGTTAGTAAATATAAATCGAGCATTTGCTCAATACTATAGAAAAGAAATTTTTCTTGCTTACCTAAATCTGGATGCTCTGTTTGATTATAAGCATAAATGGATTGAACTACTTTTACTCGAATATGTCTCCTTGTAAGCATATGTTTAAAGAACTTTTTTTTGAAATTTTAATCTCTTGATGAAAAAATCTACACAAATGTAGAAAAAATTAGCGCGCAAGAAACTTCCTTACGCGCTGCAAATATATAACTTAAAAAAATTGAAAACTATTTTTCTTTCTTTCTAGCGTCAATTCTTGATTGAGCTACATCGAAAGCGGCTTGATGTGTTGTAACACCGTTCGTTTCAGCATTGTTTAAAATTTCTAATGTCGTATTATAAATGTTTTCAGTTTTACGGATAATCTCTTGACGTCCGTAGTTCTCTAATTCTGCATAAACATTAATAATACCACCAGCGTTTATTAAGAAATCTGGTGCGTAAACAATTCCTTTTTCACGAAGAATCTGTCCGTGTTTATTCTCGTCTGCTAATTGATTGTTTGCTGCTCCAGCAATAATTTTAGCTTTTAATTGGTTAATAGTATCATCATTTACCGTCGCTCCTAAAGCACACGGAGCATAAATATCCATTTGCTCAGCATATAGGTTCGAACCGGTGTAAATAGTAGCACTGTACTTATCACGAACTTCTTCCAAACGATCTTGGTTAATGTCTGAGATAAATACTTTAGCTCCTTCATTGGTAAGATTTTCTACCAACGCTTCACCAACGTTTCCAATTCCTTGTACGTAAACTACTTTATCTTCTAAAACATCGCTTCCGTAAGTATACTTAGCTGCTGCTTTCATTCCCATAAAAACACCATATGCTGTAATTGGAGAAGGGTTTCCTGCACCACCTTTGTCTTCAGAAATACCCGTAACATAAGGAGTTACAGTTCTCACTAAATCCATATCGCTTGTTGCCATCCCTACATCTTCCGCAGTAATGTATTTTCCGCCAAGTGAATGCACAAACTCACCAAAACGCAACATTAACTCTGGAGTTTTCTGTGTTTTTGCATCACCAATAATCACGGCTTTTCCCCCACCTAGGTTTAAACCTGTAACGGCAGACTTGAAAGTCATCCCTCTAGACAAACGAAGTACATCATTTAACGCATCCCATTCGCTAGCATATTGCCACATTCTGGTACCACCTAAAGCAGGTCCTAAGACTGTATTATGTATACCAATTATTGCTTTTAATCCTGTATCTTTGTCGTTGCAAAAAACAATTTGCTCGTGGTTATCAAAAGACATTTGCCCAAAAACTGGGGCCACTTTTTTAAGTTCACTTGGGGTAAGTATTTCAGTCACCATACTATTTAAATTTTTAGGTATCCGTAAAATGGACGTGCAAAAATAACAGTAAACCAACAATTCAACAAAACAAATAGTATTAAAATACGAATTTGTTAATAAATTATACAGCTTACATGAAAGAGCTTCAGCATCTAAATCGCTATTTTCTAAAGTACAAAGGTCGTCTTATCTTCGGATTAGTCATCACAATTATTGCTAGAATATTCAGTTTATTGACTCCTAAATTTGTGGGAGACTCGGTAAATGTAGTCGAAAAATACATTAATGGCGAAATTACTGATTTAGCCATCGTAGAATACGAATTGTTAATCAACATTCTTATCATATTAGGAACCACTCTTTTAGCTGCTTTTTTCACTTTTTTAATGCGACAAGCCATTATCGTAGTATCACGACATATTGAGTTTGACTTAAAAAATGAAATTTTTCAACAGTACGAACGCCTTTCACTAAGCTTTTACAAGCAAAATAGAACAGGAGATTTAATGAACCGTATTAGTGAAGATGTTAATAAAGTAAGAATGTATGCGGGCCCCGCCATCATGTACAGTACCACAACCATCACATTGTTTATTGTGGTAGTTAGCTATATGTTTTATACGGCTCCAATTTTAACACTATACGCCATTGCACCACTTCCTATCCTATCAGTAGCGGTTTATAAATTAAGTGTAATTATTCACAAGCGAAGCACCATTGTACAGCAATACCTTTCTAAACTTACCTCGTACACTCAAGAGAGCTTTAGTGGAATTGCAGTTATTAAAGCTTACGGAATTGAATCGCGCACCAATTCAGATTTTACAGACCTTGCCAGAACAAGCAAAGAAAAAAACATAGATTTAGCCAAAGTTCAAGCGTTGTTCTTTCCATTAATGATGTTATTAATAGGTGTCAGTAACCTACTCGTTATTTATATTGGAGGGAATCAATTTATAGATGGTAAAATTGACTTCGGAACCATTGTCGAATTTTTAATCTATGTAAATATGCTTACTTGGCCCGTAGCTATTGTAGGTTGGGTTACGTCAATGGTGCAACAGGCTGAAGCTTCACAGAAACGAATTAATGAGTTTTTAAAAGAAGAACCTAGCATCCAAAATCTTGTTACTGAAGCCACTCCAATACAAGGAAAGATTGATTTTAAAAACCTAACCTTTACATATCCAGATACTAATATTACAGCATTGAAAAACGTTTCTTTTTCTGTTAATCCTGGCGAAACTTTAGCCATTGTTGGAAATACGGGTTCTGGAAAATCGACCATTTTAGAACTTATAAGCCGATTGTACGATGTGGATGAAAGTCAGTTACAAATTGACAACACCAACATTAGACAATTAAACCTAAACGATGTTCGTAGCAGCATTGGGTATGTGCCTCAAGATGCGTTTCTTTTTAGCGATTCTATTAAAAACAACATTAAGTTTGGAAAAGAAAATGCTTCAGACGAAGAGGTCATTGCTGCGGCTAAAATGGCGTCTGTTCATAAAAACATTAAAGGCTTTTCCAAAGGCTACGGCACCGTGTTGGGTGAGCGCGGAATTACACTTAGTGGTGGGCAAAAGCAACGTGTTTCTATTGCACGCGCTATCATTAAAGACCCACAAATATTATTATTCGACGATTGCCTTTCCGCAGTAGACACCGAAACTGAAGAAGAAATCCTACAAAACCTACAAAAAATAAGCAAAAATAAGACTACAATTATTGTGAGTCATCGTATTTCTTCCGCCAAAAATGCCGATAAAATCATCGTACTTGAAGAAGGGGAAATCATCCAACAAGGCACTCATACTGACCTTTTAAGCAAAGAAGGTTATTACAAAGAATTGTACGCGAAACAACTTTTAGAAAAAGAAATGTAAGTTTAAGTTGGCTTATTTGGTTTTTTTTTAGATTTTTGGCAGAACGTTAATTACAAACTAAAATTATGAGTGAGCAGTATTCGATGGAGCAAGAAGAAATTTTTTCTAAAGTAATGCGTGCAGGAAGACGCACCTATTTTTTTGATGTACGATCTACAAAAGCTGGAGATTATTATTTAACCATTACTGAAAGTAAAAAGTTTACGAACGACGATGGTTCTTTTCATTACAAAAAACACAAAATTTACCTTTACAAAGAAGATTTCTCTGAGTTTCAAGATAACTTAAATGAAATGATTCAATATGTAATTGATGAAAAAGGAGACGAGGTAATTAGCGAACGTCACCAAAAAGACTTCAAAAGAGAATCTGAAATGGTTCCAACTGAAGTGGAAGCAACAACCGAAGAGCCTTCTGCTTCTAGCTTTACAGACGTAAGTTTCGACGATATTTAATAGCTATAACCAACCATTATACTATTAGCAAAACCGTTCTCAAAGATATTTGGGAGCGGTTTTTTTTATGGCTATCTTTAAACCTTTACCCAAAAATTGGTTCATGAGAAAGCAACTTTACCTTCTATTCTTTATCTGTAGCTTCACAGTTTTTTCGCAAGAAAACACTGTAGATTTAAACTATTACCTTCCGCAGGATGTCACTTACAACCCAAACATTCCAACCCCAAAAAGCAGTCTTGGTTTCGAAGTTGGCGAATGGCATGTTACGCACGACAAACTCGTAACTTATATGCAAACGCTTGCCAACGCAAGTGACAGAATTACCCTAGAAAATAGAGGCGTTACTTTTGAAGGCAGACCGTTGTTACTCCTTACCATCACAGCTCCTAAAAATCACAATAACTTAGAAAGCATTCGAAAAAACCACCTTGCATTAACCGAAAACACAAGCAGCGCACTTTCTACCAACAACATGCCAGTCGTGGTATACCAAGGCTTCTCCATTCATGGAAACGAACCTAGCGGCTCCAATGCTGCGTTGGCCGTTGCGTATTATCTAGCGGCAGCGCAAGGCCCTAAAATCGACGAATTATTAAACAATACGGTCTTATTATTTGACCCATGTTTTAACCCTGACGGACTCCAACGGTTCGCGTATTGGGCAAACACCAATAAAAGCAAAAATACAAACCCAGACCCCAACGATCGTGAGTTTGACGAGGTTTGGCCTGGCGGACGTACCAATCATTATTGGTTTGATATGAACCGTGATTGGCTTCCGGTGCAATTGCCTGAAAGTCGCGCACGAATTGAAAGTTTTCATAAATGGTATCCTAATATTTTGACCGACCATCATGAAATGGGAACCAATTCGAGTTTCTTTTTCCAACCTGGGATTCCGTCACGTACGCATCCGTTAACACCTTTAAAAAACCAAGAGTTAACCGCAGAGATTGGAACTTTTCATGCAAAGGCCTTAGATAAAATAGGGAGTTTGTATTATTCAGAAGAAGATTACGACGATTTTTACTACGGAAAGGGATCTACTTTTCCAGATGCGAACGGAAGCATTGGTATTTTGTTTGAACAAGCTTCTTCTCGCGGACACGCACAAGAAAGTGACAACGGAATTATTACATTTCCATTTACCATTCGAAATCAATTTACAACTGCATTATCTACTTTAGAAGCTGCCGTTGCCATGCGAACCAAATTGTTGAAGTACCAACGACAGTTTTTTGCCGATACTCGCAAAGAAGCATCAGGAAAAGGAGCCATCATTTTTGGAGATGAAAAAGATGCTTCAAAAGTGTATCATTTGGCTGAAATATTACAACGCCATCAAATTACATTTCACGAATTAGCTTCCGATGTTTCAGAAAATGGAACCACTTTCAAAAAAGGACACAGCTATATCATTCCGAAGCAACAAAAACACTACAAACTGATTGAAGCGATGTTCGAAAAACGAACGAAATTCAGAGACAGCTTATTCTACGATATTAGCGCTTGGACATTTCCACTGGCATTTAATTTGCCGTATACCGAAACTGCTTCCACAAACAAAATTGGCGCAAAAGTGACCGATTTACAGCCTAAAAAGCCAGCAACTTCTGCCCTATCCAATTATGCTTATTTGTTAGAATGGCAGGATTACTACGCTCCAAAAGCTTTGAACGAAATCCTTCAGAAAGGGCTTAGAGCAAAAGTAGGAATGACTCCTTTTTCAACAGCTAACAAAACATACGACTACGGCACTATACTGATTCCCGTACAAAATCAGAACCTTTCAGCAGCTCAATTACACACCTTCCTTTCCGAAGTAAGTAAAAAATCGAACGTTACCATTACGGCAGTAAACACAGGTCTCAACAAAGGGATCGATCTAGGAAGCAGAGATTTTGAAGCCTTGAATAGACCAAGTGTTGCCATGCTTGTTGGCGAAGGTATTAACAGTTATGATGCAGGAGAAATTTGGCATGTTTTTGACCAGCGATACGACATGCTCCTCACCAAATTAGATTTAAAAAATCTTAGTCGTGTCGATTTAAGCAGATATACCGATATTATTGTTCCGAGTACTTGGGGCAACCCTTTAGGTAAGGCAGACACCGAAAAACTAAAGGAATGGACTCAAAATGGCGGTACTTTAATTGCCTACAAAAATGCGGGTCGCTGGCTAAAAAACAACGGATTAATGCCGTTAGAATTTACAAAAGACAAAGACACTGCAAAAAACATCAGTTTTGAACAACGTTCTAACTTTTCGGGTGCACAACGAATTGGCGGTGCTATTTTCAACACAAGACTAGACCGTTCGCATCCTATTACTTTTGGATATACAAGCAATCATTTACCTGTATTCAGAAACACTACATTGTTTGTTACACCCGACGAAAATAGCTACAATAACCCGATTCAATACACCGAAAATCCATTGCTAGCTGGTTATATCTCTAACAAAAATTTAGCGCAATTAAAGAATACGGTTCCTTTTAAAAAGAGCAATTTAGGAAGAGGAGAAATTCTTTATTTTACAGACAACACCAACTTTAGAGCCTTTTGGTATGGTACCAATAAATTATTAATGAATGCCATATTTTTTGGAGACATCATGTAACCAAGCACCGAGGAAACCTTTTAAGCAGCTTATACTAATGAATGACTGAAAAACACTACGAACGGTTTTCTCTTGATATCGATTTCTCGGTATTTGACCATATTGTAATTGGCTCAGGAATGGGCGGATTAACTGCTGCAACGTGGCTCTCAAAAGCGGGAAAAAAGGTTGCTGTTTTGGAACGTCATTATGTTCCCGGCGGATTTACACACAGTTTTAAGCGAAAAAAAGGGTTTCAATGGGATGTAGGCGTGCATTATGTCGGCAACATGAAGAAAGACGAATCGTTACTCGGAATGTTCAATTTTATTACTGAAAGCAAACTAGAATGGGAATCGATGGGTTCCATTTATGATGTCGTTTACGTCGGAAACAAACGATTTGAATTTAAAGCTGGGAAGGAAAATTTTATAAAACAGTTTATAGAATATTTTCCTGAAGAAGAAAAGGCTATTTTGAAATATCTCTCTCTTATTGAAAAAGCCAACAAACGCGGAACCTTATTCTTTTTTGAAAAAGTTTTTGAACCTTGGTTGAGTAAATCCTTAGGACAACTTATTAAAAAACGATACGCCCGTTATTCTCAAAAAACAACTTGGGAAATACTTAGCAGTCTCACCGACAACAAACTTCTTATCGCAGTACTGTGTGGACAATGCGGAAATTACGGATTATCTCCAAAATTTAGCAGTTTTGCAGCCCACGCGATGGTTATTGGGCATTTTATGGAAGGTGGTTATTACCCTAAAGGGGGCGCCGATCAAATCTGCCTTAAAACTATTGACGTTTTAAACGCATTAGGAAGCAAGGTTTTTATCAATGCCAATGTGCAAGAAATTATCACCAAAAACAATACTGTCACCGGAATTCGGGTGGACGATACCCTTATAAACTGTTCGAGTGTAATTAGTAATGTTGGTGTTTCAAATACATTTAATCAATTATTATCTGAAAAGGCAAAACAACACTGTGGCTTCAATTTAAAACACGTACAACCTTCTACGGGACATATTTGTCTGTATGTCGGACTTTCAAAATCGAGTGTTGAATTAAACCTTCCGAAGCACAATGTTTGGTATTATGCGAATGAAAATACCGACCAATTAATTGAGAATGCGACATGTTCTGAAGCACCTACTAACTTTGCGTATATTTCGTTTCCTTCAGCAAAAGATTCAGAGTGGGAAACCAAAAACCCTGGAACGGCTACAATTCAGGCTATTTCTGTTGGAAAATACGACTGGTTTTCTGACTATGAGAATCAGCCGTGGCGAAATCGTGACGAAGCCTACAAAAAAATGAAATCCGATTTTAAAGACACTATGCTTAACCGTCTATACAGTTTGTTTCCGCAAATAGAAGGAAATATTGAAGTGACAGAAGTATCGACACCTCTTTCCACAAAACACTTTTCAAACTATAAAAAGGGAGAGATTTATGGATTGGCGCATACTCCCGAACGTTTTACACTTCCCTTCTTAAGACCAAAAACTAAAATTAAAGGACTTAAATTAGTCGGACAAGATATTACACTTGTGGGTGTATCTGGAGCAATGCTTTCTGGAGTACTATGTGCAACAACTATTTTAAAACTAAAATCTTGGCGTTTGTTTAAAGAAATTGGAGATCAAAAAAAATAAACAATAATTCAACCTCTCCTTTTCTATTTAACTATCTTTGCGCCTTTTTTAAACCCAACCCCATGTTGTTACAAAAAACCATTAAAAACTTTACGCAAAACCCTAAAAATGATATCCTTTCGGGATTAACTGTTGCTCTTGCCTTGGTTCCTGAAGCCGTTGCATTTGCCTTTGTGGCTGGCATAGATCCATTGGTTGGATTGTACGGAGCCTTCATGATGGGGATTGTAACCGCTCTTTTTGGAGGAAGACCCGGAATGATTTCTGGTGCAACCGGCGCAATGGCCGTTGTAATGATTCATTTAATTCAGAAGGGAAACGAAGTAGGTGATGCTCTTGCTACCCCTGTTGAAAATCTAGGATTGCAATGGTTGTTTATCACTTTATTATTTGTGGGAGCCATCCAAATATTAGCTGGAGTTTTTAAACTTGGAAAATTTGTTCGTTTGATACCACATCCAGTAATGATGGGATTTGTAAACGGATTGGCAATTGTAATCTTCTTATCACAATTAGGACTTTTCAAAGAAAACGTGGATGGAACCAGTCAATTTATGACAGGTACAACACTTTGGACCATGCTAGGTCTTGTAGCTCTTACGATGGGAATTATGTTCGGACTTCCAAAACTAACCAAAAAGGTTCCTGCTGCTTTAATCGCAATTGTTATCGTTGCTTGTGTCACTATTTTTGGAGGATTAGACGTTAGTACCGTTGGATCGTTCATTAAAGACGGTGGTGGTGAAGGTTTACAAGGAGGTTTACCAACATTTCAAGATCAAATATTCACTTTATTCTATACTTTAAAAGGACATTTCTGGGAGTTAATTTTACCAACTGCATTCATTTTGGCTGCTGTAGGATTAATTGAATCATTAATGACATTAAACCTCATTGACGAAATGACTGAAACCCGTGGAAGCGGAAACAGAGAGTGTGTCGCACAAGGGGGTGCCAATATCCTTAACGGCCTGTTTGGCGGTATGGGCGGTTGCGCTATGATTGGACAATCTATTATCAATGTAAACTCTGGCGGACGTGGAAGATTATCGGGAGCTACTGCTGCAATCGCATTGCTTTGCTTCGTTTTATTTGGTGCACCGTTAATTGAACAAATCCCAATCGCAGCTTTGGTTGGAGTAATGTTTATGGTTGTAATTGGAACCTTTGCGTGGAGTAGTTTTAGAATATTACATAAAATTCCGTTGGCTGATGCATTTGTATTGATTGCCGTTTCTGCAATTACCGTTTGGCAAGATTTAGCCATTGCTGTAATTTCTGGGGTGATCATGTCGGCATTAGTATTTGCTTGGAAAAACGCAACTATGATTAGAGCCCGTAAATCTATTAAAGATGACGGTACGAAGGTATACAGTATCTGGGGGCCTTTGTTTTTTGGTTCTGTACAAAACTTCAATTCAAAATTTGACGCGAAAAACGATCCTGACAAAGTTGAAATTGACTTTATGGAATCTAAAATTAGTGATCACTCTGGGGTAGAAGCTATTCGTAATTTAGCCAATAAATACATGGAGCTAAACAAAGAAATTAAGCTTGTTCATTTAAGCCCAGACTGTAAAACACTATTGCTAAAGTGGAACCCAGAATTCGAAAAAGTTATTGAAGAAGCAATCGATGATCCTCGTTACCACGTAGTAACCGATATTTTGGACAATGATATTTAATTGTCTCGTTTAAAAAAGAAGTCAATTTTTTGATTCTCTCCTTCTATTTCACCTTCAATCCAAGCGTGAATGGAATCGTTTACAGGATTTGTATAGGTAATGTACTTCGGAAAGTCATGTGCTTCATTTCCAAATCTGAACACACCTTCAGGAGTAGAAATTTGCTGGAATGTCACCGCTTCCGCTTCATTTTGATCTGGAACCTGCACCGTTAAAAACACTCCTTTCGGGTTCTGCTGAAGGATTAGACGTTCAGCAAAAACAGTATCGTTAGCAACCATCGTATAGCTGAAAGAAGTAAGAGTACTATCGTTTTTCTGCTTCCAACGCTCGTAGGATTTCCGTTCAGTTTCTGTATTCGACCAATCGCCTACCAACCATTGCAATGCTTCAATCTCAGGATATTTTTTCACTGAAACTTCCGAAGAAACAACCTCTTTTTTAATTTCATTTTTACAGGAGAAACTACATATTCCAAGCACAACAATAATTAGTATTTTATACATAAAAGAGTTTTAGATTTTAAATGTAAGAAAAGAGATGCTATACTAGAAATCACATGATTCGCAGGCCATTTTCAACTGTACTGCTTGGATGTAGTAATGTTACATCTTTTCCTTCAACAGCGCCTAACACCAAACATTCGCTCATAAAATTAGCGATTTGTTTCTTTGGAAAGTTTACGACTGCCATTATTTGCCGACCAATCAATTCTTCTTTGGTGTACTTGGTGGTAATTTGAGCAGAAGTTTTCTTAACGCCTAAGTCTTTTCCGAAGTCAATATGCAATTGATAAGAAGGGTTACGAGCTTTAGGAAAATCGTTTACTTCTAAGATAGTACCTATGCGCATTTCTACTTTTTCAAAATCGCTCCAACTTAAATCATGTGTCATGATGAATGGTTAATTTTTTGATCATTTCGGCAGAAATATTTCCAGATTCGGCGCCGTAGACGTCTACTAGCAAACCTTTGTGCCCACTTAGAGTTTCAATAACATATAAAATGGTATTATCTCCAGGATCGGTTAACCCTTCAAATCTAAAAAATTTTACCACTTCAAGCTCATGTGCTTTCCACATTTTTTTAATGGCTTTAGCTTCCACACCTTCATCTACTAAATTAAAATCTTCGGTGTAGCCTTCTTTCTGCAACGCTTCAATCGCTACTGAAAGTGACGAATATGCATTTTTCATAATAGTTTGTTTTTACTAAAGTTACAAGACTATAAAGACTTGGACAAAACTTTATAAATTCTTTGTGATGTTGTAACTTTATAAATATTCGTACTACTAATACTTTTAAAGCAAATTATGTCCCTCACCCCATCCAATATGCTACCTTTAGGCACAAAGGCTCCAGATTTTACATTAATCGACACGGTTACCAATAATCCAGTGTCTTTAACTCAAATTAAAGGAGACAAAGGAACTGTTGTTATGTTTATTTGCAATCACTGTCCTTTTGTGAAGCACGTAAATGAAGAAATTGTTCGTATCTCGAACGATTACCGCGTTCCTGGTTTTGGATTTGTAGCCATTAGCAGTAATGATGTAGAAAAATATCCTCAAGACGGTCCCAAAGAAATGTGGGATACGGCTCGAAAGGAAGATTATTCATTTCCTTATTTATACGATGAAACTCAAGAAGTGGCTAAAGCTTACGATGCTGCTTGTACGCCCGACTTTTATTTATTCGATGCCGATTTAAAATTGGTGTATCGTGGTCAGTTAGACAATTCACGTCCTGGTAATGGAATTCCAGTTAATGGAAGAGATTTGCGAGAAGCTTTGGATAATATTTTAAACAATAATGCGCAGCGCAAAGACCAAAAACCAAGTATTGGCTGTAATATTAAGTGGAAACAATAGCTTATTTCCAGCCTTCTCGTTTTAGTAAATTTTCGATATGTGCATAATGATGATTGCTATGCCATGCGTACATTCCAGTATTTTGTGCTAAAGAAACTTTTTGCTCTTTCTCTGGATGCACAAACTCCTTCAAAAAATCGTCAGGTGTCATTCCCTTTAACAAATACACTAGTTTCGCATGTAAAGATGTAATTGCTTGCAGCGATAGTTGAATTGGTGCCGCATAATCTCTTCCTTTAGCCCAATCTGCTTCTTGATACACTTTTATTAAAGGCGTAGCTTCTGTTAATGCCCATTTGAATCGGATGTAACTATTATGATGACTATCGTACACGTGATGCACTACTTGTTTTACCGTCCAACCATCGGGGCGATACGGAGTATTTAATTGCGCTTCGGAAAGATTCTCAACCAAAGAAACCAATCGATTTGGGAAGTGCTCTAATATTGAAATCCAAGCAGTTAAAATTTCAGCAGTAATGTTTGAAGGGCTTTCAAACTTCCCAATTGGGTACCTTAGTTTCTCTATATCCATTTCGTAAAAATACAAAACGCCTCAGTTTCCTGAAGCGTTTTTATTTTTTAAATGAACGATTTTTCTTTCGCTTAAAAAAGAACTTATCCTTTTACATTCATTAATTCTACGTCAAATATCAAAGTAGCATTTGGAGGAATTACTCCACCAGCACCAGCTTCTCCGTATGCCAAATTTGAAGGAATTACAAAACGAGCTTTATCGCCAGTTTTCAATAATAAAATTCCTTCGTCCCAGCCTTCAATCACTTGACCAACACCCACAGCAAATTCAATTGGATTTCCGCGTTTGTATGAAGAATCAAATTCAGTACCATCAGCTAACATTCCTTTGTAGTGTACCGCTACTGTTTGTCCCTTTTCAGGTGAAGCCCCATCTCCTTTTTGAATGTGCTTGTAATACAAACCGCTATCAGTTTTATCGAAACCTTGCACTAAATCTGCCATAGCTTCTTCTTGTTTCTTTCTTGCAGCAGCTTCACGCTCTGCTCTAGATCCTGTAAATTGTCTGAAAGCTTCAACAGCATTCCAGTTTTTAGCATCATCTCCAACGCGAATAATTTCAACAGATAACATGGTATCTCCTTGTGCAACACTATCTACTACATCTTGCCCTTCAACTACTTCACCAAAAACAGTATGCTTATTATCCAACCAATCTGTAGGAACGTGTGTGATAAAAAACTGACTTCCATTAGTTCCAGGCCCTGCATTTGCCATCGAAAAAATACCTGGCTTGTCATGCTTTAATTCTGGATGAAACTCATCATCAAACTTGTATCCTGGACCACCAGCACCAGTTCCAGCAGGATCTCCTCCTTGAATCATGAAATCTTGAAGCACACGGTGAAATTTTAACCCATCGTAATATGGAGTTCCTTGTGGTTTCGCTTTATTTTCAAGATTCCCTTCTGCTAAAGCCACAAAGTTACCAACCGTACCCGGTGTTTCTTTGTAGGTTAACTTTCCTAAAATCTCTCCTTTTTCAGTAGTTATTTTTGCGTAAATACCGTCTTGCATTATTTCTATTTTTGAAGTTAAAACGCTTTAACTAAAGCGTATCTATTTAATTTTGCAAAGGTACAACTATTGTAGATTTTTTTCAGACTAGTTATGTTATAGAAATTATAAATAGTTCTCAATAGTTAAAACACGAAAAGAAGGGCGTAATAAAATTGATTTCTATAATTTTGCACGCTATTTAAATGACGATCCCCTTATGAGAGTATCGCTAATAACGATATGTATTATTTGCTTTACAGCGACCTTATATGCTCAAAACATAAGTGTTGATGGCGCAGGGTATTCTCCACAACAACTCATTGAAGATGTTTTAATTAACAATAGTTGTATTCAAAACATCCAAGTTACCAATACTGTCGGCGGTAATTTTTCAAACGGAGCCAAGAGTTTTGGCTATTTTGACGCAAACGGAAGTTCTTTTCCGCTAGAAAGAGGTCTTATTTTAAGCACCGGACAAATTAATCATGTTCCTGGTCCCAATACAAATTTAAGTGATGATGACGCGCCTGGTTGGGGAGGAGATGCCGATTTAGAACAAGCACTCAATATCTCAAACTCTACCAATGCAACTAGCATCGAATTCGACTTTGTTCCCAATGCAGACTTCATACAGTTTCGGTACTTATTTGCTTCCGAAGAATACCAACAAAACTCACCTAACACCTGTATTTATTCAGATGCTTTCGCTTTTTTAATCAAACCCGTTGGCGGAACATACACCAATATTGCCTTGGTTCCTGGAACGAACACTCCTGTGCTTGTTACGACAGTACACTCGGGGATTCCTGGGGCTTGTGCTCCCATAAACGAACAGTATTTTGAAAGTTGGAACGGTGCGAACGTCCCTATTAATTTTAATGGGCAGACCAAAATTCTTACTGCGGAAACTGCGGTGGTTCCCAATCAAACTTATCACATCAAACTAGTCATTGCCGATGAAGCCAACTATCGTTATGACTCGGTTGTTTTTTTAGAAGCTGAAAGTTTTACAATTTCCGCAAGTTTAGGACCTGACAGAACCATAACTTCAAGCAACCCATTGTGCGCAGGAGAGGTGTACACACTAGACGCAACACCTCCCGGAACACCACCCAATAGCTATACTTGGTATAAAAATGATGTTTTATTAACTGGAGAAAACTCGCCACAACTTACAATTACTGGAGACGGTTTTTATAAAGTGGTACTCGATTTTGGATCTGGTTGTATTGCAACCGACGAAGTTACCATTGAATATGCACCTCCTGTTCCAGCACAGGGCGCTATTTTATATCAATGCGAACCTTCCGACACCGGAATCGCCACTTTTAATCTTTTTGATGCAACTCCTCAAATTATAGATGGAGATAACACCCTTCAAGTACTTGGTTTTTATCCTTCCTATGTTGAAGCTCAAAATGACATTAATAGAATTACAAATCCAAACGCATATACGAATACCATTGTAAACGAAACCGTTTATTCGAAGGTACTATCATCGTATAATTGTACTGGAATTGCGCCTTTAAGTCTTAGAACTACCACAAATGTCATTCCGCCCTACGAGTTGGTAAACTGCTCGATGTTAGATAATTTTGAGGTAGCTGAATTCAATTTAGCAGAAGCCACTTCTCAAATTGAAGCTGACCTCGGCACTGACATCACCGTGGCGTATTTTCGAAACTATAACGACGCCATAGAAAACACAAACGCGTTGCCTTCCGAAGTAATAAATATTGAAAATTTTGAAATTATTTACGGTCGCGTTTCTGGCGCTAGAGGTTGCGAAGGCATAACACAAATCTATCTTTCAGTTATTTCAACACCTCAATTTGAAGAGCGCAGTTTTAGCTATTGCACCCACCTCTCTCCAGAAACAATCACTATCGATTCTGGAGTTATTGACACTACAAACAATTATTCGTATGTATGGTCAACGGGAGAAAGGACAGCAACCATCGATGTTGATTCAGGTGGAACGTACACCGTAACTGTAACAAACACCGTTCGGATTCGCGGTTTATTACACGAATGTAGTGCTACAAATTCTATTTCTGTTATTGCTTCGGAAACTGCCGAAATTACATACGATGTTGTAGGTCCCTATGGAAATCAAAACATTGTTATAATGGCTAGTGGCGCTGGCGATTATGAATACGCACTACACACCCCTTTTGGTCCTTTTCAAGAAAGTCCTATTTTTGAAAATGTCCGTGGTGGTGTCCATGTAGTGTATGTGCGAGACCGAAATGGTTGTGGTATTACAAGTGCGCGAATCTATGTACTTGACTTTCCGAAGTATTTTACACCCAATAATGATGGATATCACGATGTTTGGAATGTAAAAGGAATTGATGAAACAGACGTACAAATAACATATGTCGAACTATTTGACCGATTTGGAAAATTACTTTTCCGAAGTACTGAAACTACTCCAGATTGGGACGGCACATACAATGGCAATCCCTTACCTTCATCCGATTATTGGTTTAAAGTTTATTTTACAACTGGTGATTTTTACCGTGGGCATTTTACGATGAAACGATAGCTTCTTAATTTGCTACTTCACTTATAAATTTGATACGGTACAAACGAAGTTCTTCTAGATCGTATTCCCCATCAAACTCTTCCATTGCTATTTCAATTTTATCGCTTTCGGCTTCTAAAAAGTACTCATGGATTTCTTCTTGTTGGTCTTCATCTAAAATATCATCTACCCAATAGCTAATATTTAATTTGGTTCCACTGTATACGATGGCTTCCATTTCCTTAATAAAATCACTCATTTCCAGTCCTTTGGAAGCAGCAATATCGGTTAACGGGAGTTTTCTGTCCACATTTTGGATAATATATAGCTTTAAAGCACTATTACTCCCTGTAGATTTAATAACAAAATCGTCTGGACGTAGAATATCATTTTCTTCAACGTAATTTTTAATTAACGCGATAAATGTTTTTCCGTATTTTTTGGCTTTTCCATCTCCTACTCCATGAACATTAGAAAGTTCGTCAAGGTTTACAGGATATTTTAACGCCATATCCTCTAAAGAGGGATCTTGAAAAATAACAAATGGTGGCAGATTAAGTTTATCGGCTACTTTTTTACGCTCTGCTTTTAATAATTTAAAAAGATTTTCGTCTGCAATAGCGGCTCCTTTTTGAACCACCACAATACTATCATCGTTTGCTTCTTTAAACGAATGGTCTTCAGTCATCATAAATGAAACTGGCTTTTTCAGATATTCTTTTCCAGCTTCTGTTAATTTCACGACACCATAGGTTTCTATATCTTTCCGAAGGTATCCTTCCACCAATACTTGACGAAGTAATGCCATCCAAAACGCAGCTTCTTGATCGGATCCGCTTCCGAAGAAATCTTGTGTATCGGTACGATGCGACTTAATCATTGCATTTACTTTCCCAACCAAAACATTGACAACCTCTTTCGATTTGTATTGTTCGTTGGTATTATCTACCACTTTTAGAAGTTTAACCACTTCATTTTTGGCTTCATGTTTCTTTTTGGGATGACGCATATTATCATCCATATCGCCACCTTCGCCTGTTTCATTGTCAAATTCTTCCCCAAAATAATGAAGAATGAATTTACGCCGAGACATGGAAGTTTCACAAAAAGCAACAACTTCTTGCAATAATGCGTGTCCTATTTCCTGTTCGGCAACAGGTTTACCACTCATAAACTTTTCGAGCTTCTCAATATCTTTATACGAGTAATAGGCTAAACAATGGCCTTCACCACCATCTCTACCTGCTCTACCCGTTTCTTGATAGTAGCTTTCGATACTTTTAGGAATGTCGTTATGAATTACAAAACGAACATCTGGTTTATCGATTCCCATACCAAAAGCAATAGTTGCGACCACCACATCGGTATCTTCCATCAAAAACATGTCCTGGTGCTTCACTCTTGTTTTAGCATCTAATCCTGCATGATATGGAACTGCTTTAATACCGTTTACTTGTAGTATCTGTGCCAATTCTTCAACACGTTTTCTACTCAAACAATATACAATTCCGCTTTTTCCTTGATGTTGTTTTACAAATCGAGTAATATCACCATCTACATTTTTAGTTTTAGGTCTAATCTCGTAATATAAATTAGGACGATTAAAGGATGCCTTGAATGTATTGGCGTTTTGGATGGAAAGGTTTTTAAGAATATCCTCTTGCACCTTGGGCGTAGCGGTTGCTGTAAGCCCTATGATTGGAATATTATCACCAATCCGTTCTATAATTGACTTTAAATTTCGGTATTCGGGTCTAAAATCATGTCCCCACTCACTAATACAATGCGCTTCATCTATCGCTAAGAAAGAAATAGTTTGGGCTTGTAAAAATTCTACATATTCATCTTTGGTAAGCGATTCTGGCGCCACATATAGTAATTTTGTGATTCCATTTTCAATATCGCTTTTTACATTTCGAATTTCAGTTTTATTTAATGACGAGTTAAGTACATGCGCAATGCCATCTTCAGACGACAACGCTCTAATAGCATCTACTTGGTTTTTCATTAAAGCAATTAACGGGGATACAACAATAGCGGTTCCATTTTCCATTAATGCCGGTAATTGATAGCACAATGATTTTCCTCCACCTGTTGGCATTATAACAAACGTATCACGCCCAGATAGGACGCTTTTTATCACTCCTTCTTGTAGGCCTTTGAATTTTGTGAATCCAAAATATTTTTTGAGTGCTGCATAAATATCTACTTCACTCACGACTTTAAATTTCTTTTAAACATAATTCTAATTTGGACTTCAAAATTAATTGTTTTAACACAGGAACAATTGTAATTTTGCAACCATTATAAAATAACTGCATCTTATACATGTATATTGTTGTAAAACGAACTTAAATTTTGTTTTCAATCTAAATATACTAATTTCTGAAACAGTTACAAACAAACAAAAGCGTAAAATTTTGAAGAAAAAACTCCGAATTATATCTATCGCAAAACAAGCTATTGAAACTGAAGGTAAAGCTATCCTCAATTTAGCCAATTTAGTGGACGAAGAATTTGCCGATGCTGTAGACTATATTTATCATTCAAAAGGCAGAGTTATTATAACTGGAATTGGGAAAAGTGCCAATATTGCTACTAAAATTGTAGCAACCTTAAATTCTACAGGAACTCCTGCTATTTTTATGCACGCCGCAGATGCCATTCATGGCGATCTTGGAACCATACAAGAAAATGATACTGTGATATGCATTTCAAAAAGTGGAAACACACCTGAAATAAAAGTATTAGTTCCTCTTATAAAGGCAATTGGCAATAAATTAATTGCCATTACATCTAATAAAGAGTCATTTTTAGGCACACAAGCAGATTACGTTTTACACGCTTATGTTGAAAAAGAAGCGTGTCCTAACAACCTAGCACCTACAACCAGTACAACTGCACAGTTAGTGATTGGAGATGCTTTAGCCATGTCGTTATTAGACCTTCACGGCTTTTCTAGTAAGGATTTTGCGAAATTCCACCCAGGAGGTTCTTTGGGTAAAAAATTATACTTGAGAGTAAGCAATCTTACTTCTTTAAATGAAAAGCCTCAAGTACATCCAGACACCGATGTAAAACAAGTAATTGTTGAAATTTCTGAAAAGATGCTAGGTGTTACTGCTGTAGTTGAAAACAATGAAATTATTGGAATTATTACCGATGGTGATTTACGTAGAATGTTGACCAAAGTAGATACATTTAAAGGCTTGACTGCAAAAGACATTATGACCAAAAATCCTAAAAAAATCAACAACGACGCAATGGCGGTTGAAGCTATGGAAATAATGGATACCTTTGGCATTACACAAATTCTTGCCGAAAAAGATGGTGAATATTGTGGTGTAGTACACATTCATAACCTGACGAAGGAAGGTATTATTTAATGGCAAAAAAGTTACAAAATAAGAGTCCTGAAAAGGAAATGTCATTTTTAGATCATTTAGAGGATTTACGTTGGCATTTAATTCGATCTACAGTAGCTGTTGTGGTAATTGCTACCATTGCTTTTATTGCAAAAGATTTTATTTTCGACGTATTAATTTTCGGACCAAAAAGTCCGGACTTTCCAACTTACAAATTACTTTGTAAAGTCGCTAATACCATCGGATTAGAAGACAGTTTCTGCTTTACCGAATCGCAGTTTAGAATTCAGAGTAGAACGATGGCAGGACAGTTTTCGGCTCATATTTGGACTTCCATCATGGCTGGTTTTATAATTGCCTTCCCGTATATTTTATATGAATTCTGGAAATTTATAAGTCCTGGATTGCGAGACAACGAACGCAGTACAAGTCGTGGTTTTATTATTGTAGCATCCCTTTTATTCTTTATTGGTGTATTATTTGGATACTACGTTGTAACTCCATTATCTATCAACTTTTTAGGAAGCTATCGCGTAAGTGATCAAGTTTTCAACGATTTCGATTTAAGTAGTTACATTGGCTTGGTAAGAGCTTCAGTTATTGCCAGCGGACTTATTTTCGAACTCCCAATATTAATTTATTTCTTAACAAAAATAGGCTTGGTAACACCGCAATACCTTCGGAAGTACCGAAAATTTGCATTGGTTATCGTTTTAATTATTTCCGCAGTAATCACACCACCCGATATCGCAAGTCAGATTATCGTTTCTGTACCCGTCATTATTTTATACGAGATCAGCATATTTATTTCAGCATGGGTTATCAGAAAACAAAAAAGAAAAGCAAAAGCACATGGCAACTAATATAGTAGAAGAGTTTAACGCCTATCGCTCTAAAATGAACGATAAAATGCTAGAGGACAACAACAAAATCCTTAAGCGTATTTTTAACCTTGACACCAATGCTTTTATGGAAGGCGCGTTGTCGAAAAAAACAAAAGAATTGCTAGGTCTTGGTAATTCACTCGTTTTACGATGTGACGACTGTGTGCGTTATCACCTAGAAGAATGCCATAGACTTGGACTAACCAAAGAAGAAGTTGTGGAAGGAATGTCTGTTTCTTTATTAATTGGTGGAACCATTGTAATCCCTCATTTACGAAGAGCTTTTGAATATTGGGAAGCCTTAGAAGAAAACAGCAAATCCTAATTACATAATTATATAGTACTTTTGCCGTTTAAATAACCCAAGCACACGCTACATGAAATTAAAAGCCGAAAATCTTATTAAATCCTATAAAGGCCGAAAAGTGGTTAAAGGCATTAGCGTGGAAGTAAATCAGGGTGAAATTGTCGGACTATTAGGTCCGAACGGGGCTGGAAAAACCACTTCATTTTATATGATTGTAGGGCTAATCAAGCCCAACGGCGGTTCCATTCACTTAGAAGGTACCGATATTACCAAATATCCGATGTACAAGCGTGCACAAAACGGAATTGGATATTTGGCGCAAGAAGCATCTGTTTTTAGAAAACTAAGCGTTGAAGACAATATTTTAAGCGTTTTACAACTTACCAAGCTTTCAAAAAAAGAGCAAGTAAAAAAAATGGAATCGCTTATTGAAGAGTTCGGATTGGGGCACATTCGTAAAAACCGTGGTGATTTATTAAGTGGAGGAGAACGACGACGTACCGAAATTGCACGTGCTTTGGCTACCGACCCTCATTTCATTTTGCTAGACGAACCGTTTGCAGGAGTAGATCCTGTGGCGGTTGAAGACATTCAGCGAATTGTGGCGCAGTTAAAGAACAAAAATATTGGGATTCTAATTACCGATCATAACGTACAAGAAACCTTGGCAATTACCGACCGCACCTACTTAATGTTTGAAGGAAGCATCTTGAAACACGGTAAACCTGAAGAATTGGCCGCCGACGAAATGGTTCGGAAAGTATATTTAGGTCAAAACTTCGAACTTCGTAAAAAGAAGTTAGAGTTTTAGTTTTTCACTAGTTTTAAATAATTACTGCTTTTTTCAAAAGTAAACTTCAAAATATAAACACCTACAGATAAATAAGATGTATTTATGGTTTTATTCATGGTCTGCCCTTTTGAAATCAGCACACCATTCAAGCTATAAATCTCATATCCTACATTTTCATTAATTCCGGACACTGAAATAATGTCTTTTGCTGGATTTGGAGTTACAAACACCGTGTCTAATTCATTTTCAGAAACGGATAACAGATCTGGATCTAACTTCCACACTTCTCTTGAAAACACAGTGTTTCCAGTAGAAGGATCTTGAAATACTCCTGACCCTACATACCCAAAATCTCCAATAGAAAAACTAAAATTATTGGTTCCTCCGTATCCACAATTTTCAATAGACTCCCAAATATCTTGTGTTGGCGAATACCTGTAAAATTGCCCCTGATACATTGGGTACATCCCTACATATCCATAATCCCCAATCGAAAAACTTGCGTCGGGTGAGAAAAAATCCATAGGAACATCCGCTTTTCTTGTCCAACCATCTGAAGTCGGATCGTATTCCCAAAATTCATTATAATAACTAAAATTATCATTATTGTAGGCAAAATAGCCTTTGTCTCCTATACTGAAACCTGATTGATATCCATCATTATAACTCGGATAAGAAGCCTTAACGGTCCATGAGTCAGAAATTGGATCATACGCCTTAAAATGCTCTGAAGAATGCCCAGAAACGAGTAAGTATCCTAAATTGTTAATTGCGAATGTAGCTCCATAAAAACCTCCAAAACCAAAATCGGAATATGAAGTGCCTGTTTTTGGCTCCCAAGTATCTGCTAATGCGTTGTATTTCCAAATAAAAACACTAAAATTAGGCTCATCATCACACATTACATAGCCTTCATCATTTAATGTAAATGAAGTAAATCCATTTCCAAGTAGGTATGGAAAATCTGCTTTTTGTTCCCAGCTATCAGAACTAACATCGTACGCATACACATTAATTACAGCAGAACCATCAATAGAGGTTAAAACAATAGCTCCATCACTGACAGCAAAAGAAGTTTTAATTCTAGTTTCAGTTGGAAAATCACTTAAGGGCTGCCATGCGTCCTGTGAAAAACAGGAAAAAGAAAGTAAAAGGATACAGATAAGCTTAACGGTATTCATAAAATTTAGTTTAATTAGCTGTAAACAAGTTACTTAAAATCATCAATCTTTCCAAAAAAGAGACAGTAAAATGTAACTCAAAATAATTAACGGAATTGCTAAAAAGTGGAAGATTACAATCAACACAACACTTAATAGCAAAAACACATACCGAAGCGCATTGCTTTTAAAATCCCACGTTTTAAATTTCAATGCAAAAAGAGGAATTTCAGCATTCAATAAAATACAACTCAAGAGCGTAAAACCTATTAAAAACCATTTGTTTAAAATGATAGCTGCCAATCCTTCAGAATATTGAAAATGTAAAATAAGTGGCAAACTTAAAATCAAAATGGTGTTTGCTGGCGTTGGCAACCCAATAAAACTAGACGTCTGTCGTGTATCTACATTAAATTTAGCCAAACGATATGCCGAAGCTACTGCCACAAGCAATCCGATAAAAGGGAAATAATGAGACATTCCTATGTTCCACCCTTCCGATGAGAAGATTTCGGTAAGAACGATAGGTCCTCCAAACAACGATTCGTGTAACAATTGCACCAGAACAATGGCAGGCGCTACACCACTCGTAACCATATCTGCCAACGAGTCTAACTGCAAGCCAACATCGCTATGCGCTTTTAATAATCGCGCTGCTAACCCATCAAAGAAATCGAAAAATATTCCGAAGATAACAAATAGAGACGCCGTGATTAAATCGCCAGAAACAGCAAAGAGAATAGCCACACAACCACACAGTAAATTGAGCGAGGTTATTATATTAGGTACCTGTTTTATCATATATAAAAGTTCAATCTTGTAAAAATAGGAAAGTATTTACGTCTAACGCAATGAAAACACAATATGTACACAAAATTATAGTTTAATATTTTACAAATTAGTAAGATATTTGCTTAAAAATAAAAGCTTGAAGAAAAACCTCCTTTTTATATTCTTATTAGCCTCCTTCGTGGCTTCTTCACAATCGGTTCGTAAGTATTCTAACGAATTTATGAACATTGGGGTGGATGCAAGAGCCTTTGGTATGTCTAACGCTGTTGTTGCTAGCACTGCCGATGTAAATTCAGGCTATTGGAATCCTGCAGGATTGGTGAATCTTGAAGACAAGCAGATTTCCTTAATGCATGCTTCTTATTTTGCAAACATCGCAAGCTACGATTACGGTGCTTTCGCCATGCCTTTGGATGAGAAAAGTGCGGTAGGATTCTCGATTATCCGTTTTGGAGTCGATGATATTTTAAATACTACGCAACTGATTGACGACCAAGGAAACATCGATTACAATCGTATTAGTTTGTTTTCAACGGCAGATTATGGTTTTACATTTTCGTATGCACGTAAGCTTCCGTTAGACGGTTTAAATTATGGTGTGAACGCAAAAATTATTCGTCGTGTAATTGGTGATTTTGCTTCCTCGTGGGGGTTTGGATTGGATGCCGGAATTCAGTTTAAAACCAAAAACGATTGGCAGTTTGGAGTTATGGTTCGTGATATCACCACCACTTTTAATGCATGGGCTATTGACGAAGATGAGTTTGCAACTATTCAAGGAGCTGTCGAGGGACAAAACCAAGAACTACCAGAATCGACCGAGATTACCATTCCGAAGTTACAACTAGGAATGTCTAAAAACTTCTTATTTCATTTTGATTACTCACTACGAACCGAAGTAGATTTAAACTTCCGATTTGCTGAAACAAACGATATTATTTCCTCTTCCTCAACCAGTATCACACCCGCGTTAGGATTAGAATTTGGGTATATCGACATGATTTTTGTTCGAGGTGGTGTTGGGAATTTCCAGAATGTAACCCAATTAGATGGGAGCGATTCGGTAGGATTTCAACCTAATATTGGAGTTGGTTTTAAATACAAAGGTATTTATGTAGATTATGCGCTTACCGATATTGGCGATCAAAGTGCAGCCTTGTATTCGAATGTATTTTCGGTGAAACTAGACTGGAATGTTTTCCGTTAAAAACAAAAAGTTCCCTCAGATATTCATTACTTTTATTTCTGAAACTGATTCCTTGTACTCGTGATTAAAAAACTCCTTTTCCTTTTCGTTCTTAGCATTGCATTTTCAGCAAACGCACAATTTATTCCCCTTTCTGAAACTTCCGAAGTAAGCATTTTAACCATTGGCCCTGGTGATCAATTGTATGATAAATTTGGACATAGCGCTTTCAGAATCAAAGATGAAAACAGCAATACAGATATCGTTTTTAATTATGGTGTATACGATTTTAATACGCCGAATTTCTACACCAAATTTGCACAAGGAAAACTTTTATATGAGTTAGGACTTCGTGATTTCACTTCCTTTTTAGAAAGCTACAAACGACAAAATAGATGGGTGAAAGAACAAACTTTAGACCTATCTATTGCTGAAAAACAAGCCATGTTCGACTTTTTATTGAACAATGCTAAAACAGAAAATAAAAAATACAAATACGATTTCTTTTACGACAATTGCGCGACTAAAATTAGAGATGTATTACAAGAAGTATTAGGCAATAAATTAGTATTCAATCAAGAGCATATTATTGAAGAATATACGTTTAGACAACTTATTCAGAAAAATGTAAAAGCCAACACTTGGGGCAGCTTAGGAATGGACATTGCCATTGGCGCTGTGGTCGATAAGAAGGCTACTCCTATCCAATACCAGTTTTTACCAGACTATGTGTTTAAGGGAGCTGAAAACGCCGAAATTAATAAAAACGGCACCAAAATAGCTTTGGTAAAAGATACAACTGTATTATTTGAAGCCAACCGTGGAGAGGATACAATTCATTTTTTCACGAGTCCATTCTTTATTTTCGGACTGTTAGCGTTGGGCATTCTATTTATCACGTTTAAAGATTATAAAAACAAAACGCGCAGTCGCTACTTAGACGCCGTTCTTTTTGGATTTACGGGCTTGGTGGGGATTTTACTACTCCTTCTTTGGTTTGGTACCGATCACACCGCAACAGCTAACAACTATAACTTATTATGGGCTTTTCCGCTCTCGCTATTATTTATGGGTGCTATTGCAAAAAAGCAACCTAAGTTTTGGCTTAAAAAGTATCTTTTCTTACTCGTTTTACTTTTTGCGTTGCTTACCATACATTGGATTACTGGGGTGCAAGAATTTGCCATCGGACTCCTTCCATTGTTCATAGCTTTAGTGGTCCGATATGTATTTTTAATTCGGTTTACAGACTTTAAACCTGTGGAAGAAACGAAGTAATACAGAATAATCTACTGCCCTCTGTAGAAAATAATTGTACTCAATGTTTTTATAACAATACTAATGTCTAGAAATAGGCTTCTATGCTTAATATAATACAAATCGTATTGTAGCTTTTCTAAGGCATCTTCTTCAGAAGCTCCATATTTAGCGTTTACTTGCGCCCAACCTGTTACGCCTGGTTTTACAAGGTGTCTAATTTCATAAAACGGAATGGCTTCAGAAAGATTTTTAACAAAGATAGGACGTTCTGGTCGTGGTCCTATCACACTCATATCCCCTTTTATTACGTTTATGAATTGTGGAATTTCATCAAAGCGAGACTTCCGAAGAAAGCGTCCAAATTTTGTCACTCTAGTATCGCCTGCCGATGCAAACTGTGCGCCGTGCTTCTCGGCATCGGTTACCATACTTCGTAGTTTATAAATCTTAAAGTGCTTTCCATTTCGGCCCACTCGGATTTGCGAGTAAAACAACGGACCTCTATTCGCAAATAAATTACCCACTAAAATAATGGGAAACAAAACGAGTCCAAACACCAATCCGATGGCAGAAAAAAGCAAGTCTAAAATACGATGAAAAAAGAGATAGAGCTTGTTTTGATTGCTTCGACTGAATGGAAAATAACGGTAAAAATCTTTATCTACGTGCTGCACAGGTACTCGATGCGTAATCTCTTCGTACACTTGTGTATATTCTCGAATTGCAACGCCACTCTCCAACATTGAAATCAATTTATTGTACAAAGAGACCGTCATTCCACTTGATTGTGGTGTTGCAACAACAATTTCTGAAATAGAATTTTTATGAACTATTTTTTCAATTCCTTTTACTGAAAACTCTTCAAAATCTTTAAAATGCTTCGGAATGTATTTTTCTGAACTTGTATTGACAAATCCTACCACTTTATAATTAGGATCCGACTTTTGAAGGGAATTCACAATAGCATCTATGTCTGAAGCATTACCAATAAGCAAAACTCTTTTAAAAAAGCGAGGAGCGGAAATTAAAACGATGTATGCGTACCGCCATATAAACAGGGCAATATTTACTGAAATATAGAAATAGACAATTTGTAAACGATTTACAGGAAGGGTTGGTGTAAAAAAGGGTGTTAACAAATAGATTAATACTGTTACCGATGATGTAAGGATTATATTTTGTACAACAATTTCAAATTTACTTGCTTTTTGAAGGTTGTATAACTCGAAAATAGTCCCAAAAACGGTAAGATATAATGCCAATACAATGGACCACATCCAGTGCTCAGAATTAATTTTAAAGTAATCAAAATTAAAAATTTGCCCTACTAAATATAGAAGACCAAGGACACTTGCGATGTCAAAAATACGTAAGAGTACCTTCCGTTCAGAAATATCGAAATGAATACTAGAATTGTTATCCATACATTGTGTTTGACTCGATAAAAGTACGTATTTATTAGTTTATAAGCGATAGCCAATCCTGCTTAACTACTTGCCAATTAAAGTTAGTTGCTTTTTCTCGACCATTTTGGATTAGATTTTTAGCTAACTCACTATTAGACAATAAATCAGTAATTGCATTTACAAAAACTTCAGCATTATTAGGAGGCACTAAAACACCCGTTTTATAGTCTTCTATAAGATATGGGATTCCGCCAACATTGGTAGAAATGATGGGCAAACCTAATGCAGATGCTTCAATTAGGCTCACAGGAGTATTATCAAAATTAGTTGTATTTATAAAAATATCGTGTGCTTTAGAAAGGGAAATCCACTCCAATCGTTCTATTTTCCCCGTAAACTTGATAGGTAAATTATATTTTTCAGCTTCTAATGCGCATTTTTCAAGGGAGCCGTCTTTGTCTGGCCCCACCATTGTCAAGGTTGCCCTTATTCCTTTTTCATGAAGCTTTTTAACTACCTCAACCGCCAACATTGGATTGTACAATTCTGCAAATGAACGTACCCATAGTAATCGTGGTTGCAACTCTTTCCGAAGAAAAAAAGGATAGTCGTCCAACGGAATAGAATTAGGAATATACTGTACATTTTGAAATCCTTTTGCCTTAAAAATCTCTAATAAGTAATGAGATGGAGAAATATTCACTTTAGCATTTCTAAATAGTTTTTCTGAAAGTTTCGAATGTGTCTCTAACCGGCTAGGTAGATTTCCACCGTGTAAAATAGGAACATACGGTAGCCTTAAAAGTCGACACACTTTTGAAACAGCCACTGCGTAATAAAAATTTTGAGTGCTGTAGGTATCAATAAACACAACTGAAACTTTTGAGGAATAGCGAATTGTTGCAATTAGCATGTCCAAAAATCGAAGTAGTTTATTACTACATGAAGAAGCTGTATAAACGGTAATCCCTTCTTGTGTTAAGAGTTTACTAAGCGTATCAATAGTGGTTGCCGTCCTCCCTTTGGAAGCTAATTTATTGCCAATATATAGGATAAAGTTATTCAAATTATTGATTAAAAATCCAAAACGATTTCTTCTTTTCCGAAACCATTACCGTCTAAAGAAATAATAAATGAATCATCATTTAAAGGATGAATATCGATATGATGCATTCCATTTTTTGTCCAACCATCTCCATTTGCGCCAACTACAGGATTATTTTCAATGGGAGACTCTTGATAAGTGTTTCTAGTGAGTTCGTCAATATAAAAACCATATACTTGCCTTCCATAACTTCCATAAGCATCTTGTCCAAAGCGAATTGTTTTAGTATTGTATTCAAAAATTCGACCTGCAGGTCTTGTATAATTCCCTTTTTTAACGGGTGACATTGGGTGTTCCGTCCAAGACCCCGTTAATGAATCAGCAAAAAACAAATGTAGTTCTTGATTTTTTTCAGCAAATAAATACCACGTATCATCTCTTTTAATAATCGTCGGATCTGCCAATTTCACATTCGGTATAATTTCTTTTTTCAAGGACCAACTCATCGGAAAATTAGTCGCTTCATACAACCGAACCCCGTTAAGCCCTTTCGATTCAGGAATCATATACATTTTACCTTCTTCTTCAAAAATCATAGGGTATGACAAATGCTTTGGCTCATCTATTGCAACCCCTAGATACTCTAAATCATTATCTTTAGTCACTTTAGCAACACCAATATCGGCTCCTGTACGTCCCATAATTTCAAAAAAGAAATAAAAGACAGAGTCCTTATTTATTAAAAATGGATCTGCTATCAGTAGTTTATCTGTTAGTCCAGCCTTTTTCCGATCTAAAAGCTTCACATTATTAAGATTTAACTCGAAAGGGTCTTCTGTTATAATTATACCTGAAGAATAGTAAGCACCTGTTGTTTTACGAGCAAAGATTGGAATACTTTGTTTTGTTAGGTACAAATAAACAAAATAGGAAAACACCAGTAAGAATACTGCAACTAACACTAAAAAAATCTTTTTTATTATTTTCATTATTATTTTTTCATTTTTCTAAAATCAACAATATTAATCAGTGCTAATCCATAGATAAATGCAGGTGCTGCAATTCGCATGGAAGAGTGGTTAATCGTTAAAAACCAAAATGCAAGAAAAGAATAAAAAAAGAAATTAGTTTTCACATTTCGTCTAAAAGCCAAAGGTGCAAATAGAAGTACTAAAAGGCCCGCAATACCAAAAACCCCATGTTCAGATAACATTCTACTCGTTTCATTATGTGTAGGTAAGTTTATACCTGTTTGCGCTTCTCGGTATTCTTTAGCTTTTCCTACACCAATTCCCAAAATGGGGTTTTCATAAAAAGCGTTCAATTCCGTTTCAATAAGAATTTCTCTCCCAGTAGTTATATCTTCTTTTAATTGCCCTGCTGCATCTTCATTAGAATATCGATTTACAATTAAACCAGAAGTATAAAAAACACTCACCCCCCAAGTAACAGCCAAAACTCCAACAACAATTAAAAGCCTAGGAATTAATTTTGCTTTTTTAGAAGCATCTATCTTCCGATAATAATAAAATAAAAAGAAAAGAATACAAATAATAGCAGTAATAACACCTCCACGGGAGAAAGTCACAATTGCTCTGTAGGTCATCATACCTAACAATCCTAAATCAATAAGATTAACTAGTTTGTTGTTTACCGTTAATAACCTTGTAAATAGTATAAAAATTGCCAATCCTAAAATAGTAGCTACTTGATTAGGCCCAAAACCTCCAGAAGCATCAAAGTTAGAGCCTGTACCGCGTAATGATTCTCGTAAGTCGGGAGTATAAAAATATAAGTATGTCACCATAGTAATTAATGGCAAGAAAATACACATTAATATAGTCTGAAACTTCTGAAAAGACATCTTTCGATCATAACAATACAAGGCACTAATCGCTAAACAAACGGGTCCACTCAGATTAAAGCCAATAGCATTACCTACATTACTTCCATAATTCAAATTGATTGCAGAAAGAACAATTCCTGGGATTAACAAAAAAATGAAAAATATATAAGGCCAGGATTTCCGATGAAACCCTCTATAAAACATTCCTATAAAAAGAAATCCTATTACGGCATATTTGGCAAATTCGTAAGAAATTGACGTACCTGTCATTCGAGATAATACCTCGTAGCCCATAATATAAGCCGCTGCCATAAGCGCCTCATCATTTTTATTATTACCACTTAATAATAAAACTAAAAAAAACAAAATAATGACAGGTAAAATTAACTTTGCAAATCCAGGGATCACATATATTCCTATACCCAATGCAATATGAATAGCGACTAACTGCGTATATTTAATTTTTTTTGACACTTATTGTTTATTTCCTTTATATAGTTCAATTAATTGATCTAAAACCCCTTCAAAAGTGTAAAATTTACAAATATGTTTTGAAAAATTTAATGCATCTTTATTTCTTTTTTCTGGGTCTTCAATATAATTTAAAATAGCCTCAAATAAAGCAGTTGCATTATTATTTGGCACTAATAAACCAAAATCGTTCAACACTTCTTTACATTGCCCAACATCTGTACACACAGCAGGTAAATTTGCCATGCCATATTCTAATAACGCTACAGGAAGTCCTTCAGATTTTGACGCTAATACTCCAAGATCACAAATTTTTAATAAATCTAAAACACCGTTTTGAGAATCATAAAAATAAACGTGGTTCAAATTATTTTCTTCAATAAAAGAAACAAGACTAGTATAATATGCATCTTTATGAATTTCACCCAGCAAATGCAATGACACTTCTTTATGTTTTTCCTGCACCAATTTAAAAGCTGCTAAGAGATTTAAATGGTCTTTCTGAACTCTTATATTTGCTAAACATACAATTCGAAAGTCTTCAGGACCTTTAAGGCTTACCGTCGCTCTTGTAGTATCATTTTTTGATGCAAAATTATTTAAAAAAACTACTTTTTTACACTTCAGATTCTGAATAGCCCATTGTTTTAACTTTTCATTCACCGAAATCACTCCATCAAAATAGTATGAACAAAATTTTAACACTTTATACTTACGTGCCTTTAGCATCTCATTTTCACCATAATGATCGTGCCAAATCAAAATCGTTTTGGGCTTAAAAATTTTCACAATAGTAGCTAAAAAAAAACTGCTAGAATGTGCATGTATAACAGTTATTCCATTATCTGAAACAAACCGTAATATTCTTCTAATAGCAGTAAAGTCGACTTTTCTTCGCTTTTCAAGGAATAAGTATGAAACCTCTGATTGTATTGTTTCTTTTAACAATCCTTCTTCTCGAGTAGCACATAAAAAAGATTCATCAATATGCATCACTAATTCGTTTGCATACTCAACGGCCATTCTTTCAGCCCCACCTGCATTTAAAGAATCAATTAATTGAAGAACCTTCATTTTTGTAGTAATTTAGAAATCTCCGTTTCAAAAAAATCTAATGTATAGTTTTGAGACCACTTTTTCGCTTTTCTACTAAGACTTAATAACGAATTGGAATCCTTCAACAAAGGTACTATATTGCTAATATCTTTATCTATATCAACATCCAATAAAAAACCTCTATTACCTCTATCTAACATCCAAGGTACGCAAGAAATTTTTGGCACCAATGGAATAGCTCCCCAAAACATCGCTTCAGCAACCACTTTAGGCCACCCTTCAGATTTTGAAGGCAATACCATAAAATCTGCTTGTTTGTAGGCTTCTTCTACACTTTCCGAAGTTACATTTCCATGTAAAACTACGACATGGTGCAACGCATGTTTTTCAATATAAATTTCTATTGCATTACGTTCATCACCATCCCCGTAAAAATCTAAACGACACTCAACACCTTTTTCAATAAGGCTTTGCACTATTTGAATTGCATATAATGGTCGTTTTCCTGATGACAAACTCCCTACAAAAATAAATCGAAACGGAGCTGTAAAATTCCGTTCTCTAGGTGGTTCTATTTTACTTGCTGGATAGGTTGCTGTAAAAAAAGATTTAATGTTTTTAGTTTGGTTGGGCCATTCGCCATACACTAAAACTTGCATGTTTTTAGTCAGAAATGTGTTTGATAAGATCCACTTCTGAAAGCGATAACTTAATGGTTGTTTTGAGGCTGGATTCCAATTTCCTGCATATTTTGCCGTTTTCTTTTTCTTCGGAAACAGGATTTGAACCAAGCAACCCAGCAACCCTATATTCCCTGGACATCTTAAATGAATGTGATCGGCTTTTTTCATTTCTTGAAATAGTACAACTAACGTCATCGGAATAGAAAATAAAGAACGTAGTGCTCCTTTAAAAGTGCCAAATGTAAGCTCCGAAATACTACGAACTCGTATATCTTTCCGTAGAAAAGAAGTCGTTAATAGTTTTTTTGAATATTGGGTTGGCGATACAATAGTAACTTCAGAAACTTTAGAAAACCACAAATCCATTTCTCGAACGTAAGGCGCATACGAAGCATACGAATCTTCTTGTTTAAGAGTGGGCGCTAATGTAACTACCAAGAATTTCACTAAATATAGTCGTTTGAATCGTTTGAACTCACTTGCTCTGCAGGCACACCCACTACTGTTGTTCCTGCCGCCACATTAGAAATCACTAACGAATTTGCTCCTATTACCGCTCCATTACCCACAGCAATCGAACCGGCAATAGTTGCGTTGGCGCCCATATACACATTATCCCCAATCACAGGTACACCTCGTTTCTCTCCTCGACCACTCACCCCAATAGTAACTCCTTGTGAAATGTTGCAATTAGATCCAATAACACTTTTTGAGTTAATAATTATATTTCCGAAATGACCGATGTAAAAAGAATGACCAATGCTTGCCGAATACGGAATCGAAATACCTGTTACAATTTCAATCCACTTTTGATGCAACACACCAAAAAGTAAAATTAAAGATTTTATAATTTTAGGTAATTTCCCTGTGTAAACAGCATTATAAAAACGATATACAAATAGCGCCCAAAGTCCTTGTTGTGTGAAAAACAAAACGATGCTGCTTTTACCAGAATACTTTTTATATTTTTTTAAATCAAGTGAAAACCCGAACATTGGTTTATAGGTTTTGGGTACTGTTACTAGACTGCTAAACTACTATATTTATACCTACTAAAAAATGAATCCATAGATTAGCAGCAACAAAATTAATCTTCTTGAATATTGGGTTTGTTTAAAAAAAGTGAAAACCAACCCGCTGTTCTCCCTAGTGCTTCTGTAAATGCTTCTTTTCTTTTTGAAGTAGTAATAACATTTCCATAACGAATCAAAGTTAATACAAACGACGTAGCATTCCACTTTAAACGCGCTTTAAGTGACGGATAGGGATGTTTTACACGCCACACATACCAACCATTCCGAACCACCATTTTACCATATAAATATTGATTAGGACGTCCCGACGCTTCATGGTAATGGTACAATTGTGCTGCCGTATTTAAATACAAAGCTCCTTTCTTTGAAAGCCGTAAGGTATAATCGGCATCTTCATACAAGCCATACCCTTCAAAGTATTCTGAAAACTTCTGACTATCGAGAACACGTTTGGGGTACGATGCCACACCGCCCATTAATTGTTCTACTTGGTACGTTTTTCCTGAAGGTGGCAAAAACCCAACACTTCTTCCGTGTGAAAAATTAGGCATATACCCTGGCGGTACATCTGCATCGAGTCCTAGTTTTTTCCGAAGTACAAATCGTGAACCGTCGCTACGCACCCAGTTATCCCATGAAAATTGCGAAATATTTGGTGTTTCATTTTCTTCTAAAGGGCGCCAAGGGGTTTCATTAATAATATATCCACCAACGCCTATTGCTTCAGGATATAGGGCGTATGTGCTTAATAAAGTTTTAAAATAAGACGGAGTTAGCACAATATCGTCGTCTAAAAAACATACAATTTCTATAGCTTCGGAAACTTTAGTAATTCCGTAGTTGCGTTGTTTTGTAAGTCCTCTATCTTTTTCAGAAACTTTAAAATAGTGAAGATTTTTAAAGATACTCTCTTCTAAAATCGCAGTCGTTTTATCGTTTGTAGAACCATCAACAATAATTACCTCATCAGGATATTTTTCCTGAAGCGCCACAGATTCTAATAATGTCACCAACGCTTTTGGACGCTGATACGTGCAGACTATTAATGCAAATTTCATAAACTATCTAACTTTTTAGACCAATGAATGCTTGTATTCCAATAAGACTGCATTTTTTTAAAATACGCTATCGGGTTCTTGGTGTTCTGTTTTCTGTAATATCTAATAAAAAACAACAGCTTATAACCTTTCAATTGTCTTTCGGTAGTATGTTTTCTTCGAAATAACATAATTGTTGGTGACGGTTTCGGAATTTCATTGGCAACTTGCCAAGGCTTCTCAATGGGCTTTCGAAATCCACCTACAGGTGCTTTTAAATGTGTTAAATTAACGCTCGGATTGTATAGCACATCACAGCCTTTATTTCGAAGTTGCATTCCGTAGTCCATATCTTCGCCATATCCATGTTCAAACGATAAATTATACATGGTTTCTGTTACAAAACTAAGAGAGACAATACTACAGCCCGAACCAAAAGTACGCCATTGCGAAACAAAGTTCTGTCTGGGTTTTTCATTTTTCTGCAAACAACTTAAAGTAACAGCACTGCATTGATATGTTTCTAAAAATTGAAGAGCTTCTTCCAATACAGTATTCGAAAACCGAATGTCATCATCTGCCATAAAAACCCAAGACGCAGTAGTTTCTTGTATCGCTATATTTCGCGCATTACAAGCACCCGTTTGATGAATAAACTTATGAATGATAGTAAAAGGCCACGTTTCATTTTTTAAATAATCAAGTTCAGTTTGCGATGCTTCTTCTGGATTTTGCTCCACGATGATTACTTTGGAGGGCACAATAGTTTGTTTAGATAAATCTTTTAGCACATCATACAAAAAAAGTTTCCTTCCCATGGTTGGGATAATCACATCAATAGTTTTAGAAATCGTTTTACGTTCTTTGGGCGCAAGAAGAATCGTTTTAAAATCTATTGTTTCGGAAGTTATTTTTTTACTGAAAAATCCGCGAAGGAATGAAAACAATGGTATTTTTTTTTCAAACAACAGAATATTTGCCAATGCTAAAAACATCCAACGTGTTTTATAATGCTGATGTACAAACTTAAAAAATATTGTTTTGGAAGCCTTTTTCACTTCTGAAGTTTCTGTTTTTCCAGATAAAAATCTTGGTTCTGAATAACACAACAACCCTTTTTGCTGACAAATCTTTGCAATAGAATTTAAGAAATAATCGAAATCAGTAGCGTTGAAACGGGAACTATTAATTGTATTTAAAACGGATGAATGCATTCCTCCAACATCGCTACTCATACACCAAGTTGGATAGGTAACATTGTATTTAACTTGTAAAAATGGTGAATCTTCAACATATCCAATCTGTCCAGGCAAAAAACTTTTTTGAGCTACGGAATAAGATGCCATTTGTAATGAATGCTGAAAAATTTCAGGAATAGCTTCAACCACTAACTTTTCAAAATAAGCCTCATTACACCAAACAAGTAATTGATCTGTATAGGTTTCAGCAAGCGTAAACAATATTTCCCCTATACTACCATTAAAATTCAATTCTATAGTGTTGCCTTTTTCATCAACAACTCTAACCACTTTTGTATGTTGGTGTACAACTATAATCATTTCACAAATTGCGTATAGTAGTCAATATTCTGTTTCACGATAATTTCCGAAGAAAAATTTGAAACAATTCGTTTTCTTGCGTTTTTACCAAACCGTTCTGCTTTTTCTGGATTTGAAAGCAATTCTCCCATCGCATCTGCTAAACCTTGATGATTATCGGGATCTATCATAAGTCCTGTTTCATTATCAATCATAAGTTCGTTGGCCCAACCAATATTGGAGGTAACCATCGCTTTTTCCATTGCCATTGCTTCCAACCACGTCATTGGAAAAGCTTCTGCCCTACTTGGCAGTACCAATACTTCTGCTTTGGCTATTTGCTGCACGACCTCTTCATAAGGCATGTGCGCTAAATGAGTTACACGCTTTTTAGCACTATCATCTAAACACTTGTAAAAAAGTTCTAGAGTAGGTTTCTTTTCAAAAACATCTACCACATTTGCCCCAATCAACGTTAGACTTGCATCAGGATTTTTAACTTGAAGCAATTGAAAAGCTTTCGCCAAATCTAATACGCCTTTTTTTCGAATAATGCTTCCGAAGTAGAGAATTGAATTGGGTTGCTTCGGAAGTTGCAATGGTTTAAATTTTTCAACATCAATTCCATTATACAATGTTATTATTGATGTAGAAAGCTGGAATATTTCTTTAGTTTTTTCCGCAGTAAAAGTACTCACAGAAATAACCGCCTCTGCACTTTTTAAGGCTTTAGATTCGAACCAGAAATTCTTCTTCTTTTGAGGACGTCCTTCTAAGTTACAGAAATAAGCATCGGTTCCGTGCAATCGAATTACCAGAGGCATTTTCAGCTTCATAAAAGCTGTTATTCCTGTCCAATCAGCCGCTTCTAAGACATCTATAGTATGTACAGCATGTGTATTATTGATGTAGCGAGCAATGTGTTTTCGGTACAAATACCATCCTAAAAATTTATACTGAATCTTTTTAATGAGGTGGAATGTAATTCCGTTTTCTTCAAAAACAGCATCTTCTTTTTGGTCGTAAATAAAAAGTGAAACTCCAATTTTATTCGCAACTAAACTTTCGGCTAGGTTTTTAATACTAGTTCCTATTCCAGCAGCACGTTGTACTCTAGGATGTGGATACTCTTGTGTTAAAAACGCGATATTCATGTGCTAGTTATTAAAGGGATACCCTTTTTAAATTAATTCTATAATGGTGTTCCAGATTCTTTTTGAAGCCTCTTGCGGCGGATGTAAATTAATAACCTCAAACCATTTTTTTGCTTCAATCACTGTTTTAGCAGGAGCTTTCAACATGGCTAATAAATCTTCTGCTATTGTTTCGGGATCTGAAAACCAAACAACAGCCTCTCTGGCTGGCATTGACCTAAAATGTACAAAATTATATACATACACCCCCTTTTCAGGTTGTTGTGAACTATTTAAATAATTATAATTTATAAATGCACACGGTTTTTTATGTGCTGCATAATCGAAAACCATAGACGATCCTAAATTTACAACTGCGACGGAATGCGCAATAATATTTGTTTGCAATTTCAAATCTGCTTTGGTTGGTAAAATGGTATTCCACATTTCTCCCATTTTCTCCCAAGCTGGCGCAATAGGAACTATAACATCATTATAGGTTTCTATAACTTCATCGTAACGATCTGAAAAATCTACGGGACAACGTCGAAAAATAACCCCCATGTTATGCCCGTCTTTATTCAGTTTTCTTACTGCTTTCGCTACATCACGTAGATACAATTGATCGGTTTGCGAAGTAGTTACATCATCACCACTAAAGCAAATATATTCTCTAGTGAGATTTAATCTATGCTTCGTAAAAAAAGTATCCTTGGTCTCAAGTAATTCGTCTGTAAAATGATTTTCAAATTGAGGTGTTCCTGTAATCAAAACCTGCTCAGAACTCACATACTTTTGGTAATGTAACAACTCTCTTTTCATGTGTTCACTCCATACAAAATAATAATCGGTAGTAACCACTGTAGTCGCTTTTGGCAAATTGTCCCAAGAAAAAATAAATGAAGCAGTAGGAATCTTTAATTCTTGTGCTGCTGCTAATGGTGCAATGGCAATAACAGACCTTTGACTCGTACAGAACACAAAATCTGGTTTCTCTTTTTTAAGGACTTCCAAACAATTCTTGTAATACTCAGACTTTCGTTCTGAAGCAATAATTCTATGACGAATTTTTTCTAACCCACTTTCTGAAGCATACCGTTTTGTATACCATTTTATGAATAAACTTTTGGCTGTAGCTTTTAATGATTTAAAAGAAAGTGGAAATATGTATGATTGATAAACTGAATCTTTATCCCTTTTTGAATATAATTTAAGTTCTATTTGTATTCTAGCTGATTTTAAAAGATCAGTTATTGGACGCGGTTTTGGGTTTTCAATTTTAATCTCATTATAGCCTATTTCTTGTAAATTAAAAGGAGTTGCATTCCAGAAAACAATATCGAAATCTTTTTCAATTCCCAATTTGTAAAATGAAGTATATGCAAAATTACGGAGACTTACTCCGTCGGGCATTAATACTAAAACCTTTTTATTCATACAACTTACTTGTAATTAGCACACAAAAAAACTTCTTATTAAACCTTATCCTTTATATAATAGACTAGTATTAATCCATTGCCAAATATGGAAACTACTATCCCTATCACCTTCAAAATAGGCTTTTAATTCATTTTGAAGTTTTTCAGTATTAAACCATTTGTTCTTTGACAAACTATTAATTTCTTGTTGAACCCAATCCTTCAAATCGTCACCCAACCATTCTCTTTGGGGGGTTTGAAGTGGTCGTTTCGGTGCAAATCTAATAGAATCACTTAATAATTCGGATACTAAACATCGTAACAAATACTTCTGTTCGTTATTTTTAATTTTATATTTTAAAGGTTGCGCAAAAGCTAACTCGACCAAACGATAATCTAAAAAAGGTTCTCGAAGCTCCGTACTCGAAGCCATAGAAACACGATCATTAAATCGTAATGCTCTCGGAATTTTAGTATAAAACAAATCCCTGTATTGCAAATTTAACACAGCATCATCAAAAGGTGTTGGATATATTGGTTTTACAGCTTTATTTAAAAAGTCAGACTCTAAAACATCTTTTCTAAAAGGAGATTTTTTCACTCCTTGAATTACACTATCATTCTTTTTTACATAATAATCGTACCCTGCCCATTGCTCATCCATTCCTTGCCCATCCAGCAATACCAAAACACCATCTTTTCGCGCTTGCTTAAATATTTCTCCGTAAGCAACCGTTGGCACACCTCCATAAGGCTCATCTTGAAAACTTGACATTGATTCACTTAATGACTTAACATCAGCAACGTTGAGTTTTATTTTATGAAGTGGATTCTTCGTGTTTTCAATTAACCCTTCTACCCAAGGTAATTCATCATAATTTTCATCTCCAGTATAAAATGTGTAGGCATTAATATTTTCGCCATTTTCAGTTTCAGCAACCATTGCAAGTAAAGTAGAGCTATCTAAACCACCACTAACATTAAATCCAATAGGAACATCGGCTCTAAAACGTAATTTAATACTATCGGCTAATAAGTCTTTATAAACTGCTTGTACTTCTTCAAAGCTTCTGTCAACTTTATGTTTTTTAACCTCTTCTTCAAAAACATACCATTTCTTAATTGTAAGCTCACCTTCTTTAAACTCAAAAAAGTGTCCGCCAGGTAGTTGTTCAATTCCTTCCCAAAAAGTTTCATTAGGCATACCATAACTTCCGAAGGCAAAATAACTAGCCCAAACCTTTTCATTAGCTTTTTTAGGAATGGCTGCGGAAAAAAGTGTTTTTATTTCTGAAGCAAAGTAAAATGAAGAATCTTGAATCGAATAGTAAAAAGGCTTTACTCCAAAACGATCTCTCGCTCCAAATAGCTTTTTCTCTACTGTATCCCAAATTGCAAAAGAAAACATCCCGTTGCATTTTGACAAACATTCGCTACCCCATTGTAAATAAGCCGCAAGTAAGACTTCTGTATCTGATGTGGTCGTAAATTTATAATTGGGTTCTAGTTCTTTTTTCAGTTCGAGATAATTATATATTTCTCCATTAAAAACTAAAATATATTGTTTGTCTATTGAATAAAAGGGCTGATTCGCTTCTGCCGACAAATCAATGATTGAAAGTCGGTTATGCCCTAATACCGCATCGATTTCAATACACTTCCCTGTATTGTCGGGACCACGATGCTTTTGCCTAGCAAGCATTGTATTTAAAGTCTTTTCTGAAGCACTCTCACCTATAATCCCCGCAATTCCACACATTTCTATTTAAGTTTTTGAGCTATTACAACCGCTTTCTCCCAATCGTCCATCGTATCAATATTTACGTGGTATTCTGGGTTAGATTCAATGTAACTAATTAAATTTCCGTAGAGCGAATTATCTTCTAAAATTACGTTGCTTTTGGTGATATAAATTGATCCGTCGCGATAATACGCTGGCGGAAGTTCTTGTCGTCTTTTAATAATTTCAGATTCGCCAGTGGCTAATTGAAGGGTTCCTTTTTCTGAAACTTCAAAGGTCCAATGTGGATTAAATTCGTGAGGCACTTGTAATACTGAAAGTAAGGAATCTGCATGAGAGCTTTTAAATTTTGAAACCGCTGTATCAATAAATTGCGCCGTTCTGAATGGATTTGTCACTTGAAGCAAACAAACTGCATCATACTCTTTGCCCGCTTCTGCCAAGGTTTTAAGCGCATGTTGCACAACTCCTAGCGAACTTGAGGAATCTTCAGAAAGGTGCATCGGACGCTCAAAAGGAACGTCGACTCCCAATGATTTTGCAAGTTGCATCAGCGTAGCGTCTTCCGAAGAAAAAATAACCCGATCTAATTGTGTAGCCCCTAAAGCCGCTTCAATCGTGTATTGTAACAAGGGCTTACCATGAAGCTCTTTACGGTTCTTATTCGGTATTCCCTTACTCCCGCCACGTGCTGGTATGAGTCCTAAAATTTTCATTAATAAGTAATGGTTTTATGAAAACGCAGTTCGATGGTTGCGAGAATATTTGCAATTTTTTTACCACTATTTCCATTTCCGTAGATGGTGCTTTTTGTGTTTTTTGGATGTTCGAGTTGCGATTCAATTGCCGCTTTAATCGCATCTTCTTCATACAGCACATCAATAATATTTTCACCTCGTAAGCGTCTATTTTGTCGGGTTCCAATATTTACCACAGGCACTCCTAAAAAGGAACATTCTCGTATTCCAACACTACTATTTCCGACCAAACATTTGCTATTTACAAGTAGCTTCAAAAAATCGAAAGGCTCCATATTTTTAAAGAAATGAATGTTTTTCGGATTGTTATTTTCACGATACGAACGGATTCCGTTGGAAGTTCCATCGGCTCCAGAATCTACATTGGGCCAAAACCAATAGGCAGGAATCCCCAAGTCGTCTACTACTTTTAGGGTTTTTAAAACATCTTGCTTGGCTTCACTATATTCAGTGGTTACAGGATGCTGCATTACCACAATATAGCCTTCAGTAGAAGATAATTTTCCACCAACACCACCATATTTTTCAATAGGATCAAAATCTAAAGCAGGTGCTTTTAAAACTTCCGCAGCAATATCGATAGAAGGGCAACCTGTATTGTACACATAGGCTTCATCTTCGCCCATTTTAACCACACGATTTTTAGCATCTTCCGAAGTAACAAAATGAATATCGGCCAATTTGGTATTGGCGTGACGTACTTTTTCGTCAATGTTTCCAGTTACTTCACCCCCTTGCAAATGCACCAAAGGTATGTTTTGATAGGCCGCAGCAATAGAAGTCGCAATGGTTTCGAAACGATCAGCAATGGTAAGCACTGCATCTGGCTCTAAATTATAAAACACGTTGGCAAGTTCCATGACACCAAGTCCGGTGGTTTTAGCCATTGCCGTTTTATTTTCGCCCTCCAAAACCATAAAAACCTTCTCGTTAATCGTAAAACCATCTTTTTCGATAAAATTTACAGCGTTTCCGTAACGGTCTAATAATGCCGACCCAGCAACCACTAATTGTAATTCTAAATCGGGATGATCTTTAATCGCTTGTAATGCCGTTTTCACCCTACTGTAAGAAGGTCTTGCGGTAATTACAACACATATTTTACGTTTTTCACTCATACTCGTTAATTGCGTCTTCAGTTAAAAAATCCCACTGATTCAGATCTTTTATGATTGGTTGTCCTATAATTTTCTCGAAGTGAATGGCATCAATACCATACCCTTTTGGTTTTTTGGCCTCTAAATCGTCAAAGCTAAGAATATGTCCTTTTTTAAGGGTTTTGTTTACCGCTAATGACTTTTCAAAAATTTGTTTTAATTCTGAAAAGGCGGAATTATCTTTTTTATTTACAGGATGCTGCAACGCTTCTGAAATAGCAGAAACACCTTCAACTAACTGTTTTGTTTCCTCTATGGTTAAGGAAGAAGTAACATCGGGTCCAAATTGATTTCGGTCTAAAACCACATGAAATTCTATTATTTGAGCACCTAATGCGACCGCTGCAATCCCTGTTGATACTTTTGCTGAATGGTCTGAAAACCCTACAGGAACATCATAACGTTCTTTTAATTCAGCAAGAACGTTCAATCCGAAGTTTTCAGGCTGGGTTGGATAGCTTGTAGTACATTGCAAAATTGAAAAGTGAGCGTTGTGCTCCTTCAGAAAAGCAACAGTACGGTCTAATTCATCGTACGAACTCATTCCGCTAGAAATAATGATAGTTTTTTTAGTATCTATTATTTTCTTCAGCAATAAAAAATTATTAACCTCACCACTACCTACTTTGTATTGTTCAACACCCGCTTTCTCTAAAATATCGACTGCTGCATTGCTAAAAGGACTGCTCATAAATTGAAGCCCTACGCGTTTGGTATGTGCTCCAATTTCAATCCATTCGGCTTGTGTAAACTCCATGCGCTTCCAATAATCAAAACGTGTTTTATCGTCCGAAAACTTGACACGAAAAGGTTCGTGAATGCTACTTTCGGCATTTGCGATGTGGGTTTGAAACTTAATAGCATTAACCCCTGTTGAAGCCACCGCGTCGATATATTTGTGCAGTAGTTCTAAGCTTCCGTTGTGTGCTTGACCTATTTCGGCTATTGTTGTAATCAATTAATTGGGTTTTATATTCAAATGTACTGTTTTAAAGCAAGTTTAGAAAGGAGAAACCTTAAGTAAACCGTCTTGTAATTCTTTTATTTTTAAAGCATCCGGTAGTGTTGGATAGGTTGTAAACAACGCAGCTATTTCAGCTTCAGACAAGGCCGTATTAGACACTTTCGGAGCATAACTCTCCAAGCCTACTGATTCAAAATAATCTTGATATTTGATTCCGTCGCCAAATAGGGAGTCCGAAAATGGAACCCAAACCGCCGGAATTTGATACGCATGCGACACAATAACGCCATGCAAAGAAGATGAAACAATGCGTTCACATTGTAAAATTGAATCGGTTGTCGCTTCAATATCATTGGTCATTAAATCTATAACGAGTACATTTTTATGAGAAGCATATAGTTGGGTGGCTAGCTCAAAATCTTTGTAATGCGGAATTATTCCAATCGCGTATTTTTTATCAACTTTTGGATGGTAATACTTTGGAAGCAACAAAGCAGGATCGCCATACACTTCAGGAACTGAATATCCTAAATTTTGAAGTACTTCGCGTGTTTTCGGACCGCGAACTGCTAGAAAGGTGGCTTTTTTAACTTGCGAATCTTTCGAAATAACGCCACTTCCCCACACCACACAATTGGTAGTAACCTGTGCTAAAATACTTCCGATGGTCACATAAATGGGTGAAAATAAATTTTTAAAACTTCGTTTTTTAGGATGCGTCCAAACAACAGAACTTCCCGATATTTTCTCGACCAAATACTTTCCGAGTAGATCCCCATAATTCTCTTTGGATTTACCCATTAGCTGTATTTCGTTCCACCAGAAAAGTCGGATTGTTTTTTGCTTCATACCGTGTTTACTATAATTAGTCCTGTTTGTTTATTGAATTCTCTGTTTTTGCAATGGTAAGTTGCAAAGTGTTTTCTGCCTCAAACACTTGATAGGTGTACTCGTAGTTTCTATAAAAACTTATGATATGAAGTAACAACATATCGTTTACCTCTTTTAATGTAAGATACGAAGGCACTTTTTTGCCCAATACTGTTTTTGCTTTGTATTTTAAGGACTTCTGAAACGGATCTGCTTTGATATGAAAGCACATTGGTTTTTCGGTTACTTCGGAAAGCTCACAATACAAAAAATGTAGTATTGCTGCTTTAGAATTAGAAATTAGAATTGGATTTTTTGTTTCCTTCTGAAGTTTTTCAAAAGCAACTTCGGAAAGAGGTTCGCCCCAAGTTTCAGAATTTACAATTGTTTTTTTATGAGATATAGCATAATGCAAATGCTGGTGATTTATAGAAACTATATCGCTTATTTGAAGGTTTTTTGTTACTTCTGAAGTTTCTTTGCTTCGGTAACTTTGATGCCATTGATGCAACATTAACACCTCAGCATCGTAAAAATTAACATTATAACCCTTGTTCTGAAGACGAACGTGCATGTCGGTATCTTCGGCGCCCCAAAAATGATAAAACTCATCAAACCCTCTTATTTTTTGCAATGCTTCAACAGGAAACATTGTTAATCCTGTAGCTTCTTCAGAACTAGTAAAACTTACTGTATATTCACTAAAGGGCTTGCTTGTTTTCGTTTCAGCTTCCGTTAAAAAACCAACTTTAAAAAAAGTTGCTGTAGCTGGTTTCTGAAGTGAAATCGCTCTTTCAACAAATTCAGAATGAAATATCATATCCACATCGGCAACAAAACAAAATCCGGAGTCTAAATTTTTAATCACACTATTTAGCGCCTTGCACTTATTCCACGGTTGAAAGTGTGTTGGGTAATAAGAATACTCCGCAAAATCAAACTCATTTATCAACGCCTTTACCTTTTGAGCTGTTTCGGGCTCAGACCCATAATCGACAAACCGAACGGTAAACGTAGTCACTGTTTGGTTTTTTAGAGAGTTTAAGCTTTTTTGAATCCGCTCTACTTCTCGATTGCGATATGGGTAAATTAGGGTGAGCATTTAGTGGTGTTTATATTTATGGTTTGTTTAAAGTATTATTTATGACCTTCCAATGATTCGCTTAATACTTTTTTTGCATTTTTTAAATTTACTTTCAACTTGAAACAACAGACTAGCAAAAAGGTACTTTTTTTTTGAATGCCCATTTTCAACTAATAAGGAATAAATTTCTCTGTTAAAAGGATCTGTTTTGGTGTTATTTATCACACTAATAATGAAGGCTTTTTTTCGTTCAAAATAAGCGTCTAAATTAAAAACACTCTCATAAAGCTCTAATTTACCAAGTAAATCTAAGGTAAGTTGTGTTCTCATACATTTTTCACATTTTGAGCAATTTATTTCAGCATTAGTTGCCATTGCATCTGTGCAAATATCTAAATGGTGATGTGATAGTTCAAATTCGGCAACGAGGCTTGTTTTCTCAATACGATTATACCTTGAAGTGGATGGATAAAAACGCATCGATTCTGTCGCAACCATACTTAAAATCAGAGTATCCCAAGACCCTACAATTTCATTCATTTCAAAAAAATCGAATCGTTTTGCTGCGGAATAATAATACGATTTAAATAGTTTTTGTAAAGTAAGAATACAAGAAACTTGCCTTAAGGTGTGAGTTAATTGAAAATTTAATTTTAATATTTCACTTATATTAGAATCAATTTTAAGAAGAGGTAGATTTATCTTTTTAGAAAAATCAGTAATATTTTTTTGTCTCTTTTCAAAAGTTCGTTGGGCAATCTCCCCTCCAAAATCACCATGAGAACCTGCATTTAAATAAACTAAATACGTCACGTCATAAGAAGTATCTACACCTGTATGAGTTGCTAAAGTAGCTAAAGAATCTACTCCACAAGAAATACCCGTACCACAGCTTCCTTTAATATTTAAATTTTCATCGTTTAATGTTTCAGCTATTACTTTTAAGCTTTTATTCCGACTATCAGATAATACAAAAGCTGGAATAAGATAGTTATTTAAGGTATAAAACAGTCTGGAAGACATATTTCCTTCTACATGTATATCTTCACCTAGTCGTAACGCATGATGTAGCAACCCTATTACAAAAGCATCACAATTTTCAGTAACTAGATAATCTTTATATTCAATTGGGAAAGAATACCAAAGTGTTTGAATAGTATCATTAATAGAAAAATCTGCTTTTAAATAGCATGTTTGATCTTCAATAGATACTCTTGGTGGAAATATGATCATCTATCTTTTATTTTCAATTTTATTATATGCCAAAAGCACTTCGGATTTCACTTTCTCATACTCCAATTTAGTTCGCACAGATGTAAGGTTTTTCATAGAGCCTTTTACCAAATTTTCTTTTTCAAGCACACTTTTCAACACCTGAAAAATGTGTTCTACATTTTCACTATCATTAATAAGCGCTCCATTATCAGTATTAATTATTTCTGCAGTTGCTCCTCCCGGATTAGACTGAATAGGGTATGCACCTGCACAAATTGCTTCTAAAAGCGTATTAGGCATCCCGTCAGATATGTTATTCCCTATATAAATTTTTGCCTGCCCCATAAGTTTCAATAATTGCTCATGCGCTAAATTTTTATGATAAGTGAAATTACCCCAAGTATCAAAATCATTCTTATGAATATAATCTATTACCTCTTGATGCGCACCAAACACTATTATTCTACATTCTTTAAGTTCTCCCTTTAACATTTTCAGAGCCTCCAAGACTTGAATACACCTACCTAATTTCCTTTGATACCCTTTGATTAACAGTACATCTCTATTCTTATAAGGTTTGACATAAGTATCTATTTGTTTTAAATCGTAACCACCACCTCCAGGAAATACTCCTAGAAATGTACCGTTGAACCCCAAAAACCTCACAATCTCACAATCTCGTTTACAATCGGAAAAATAAAAATCAATGTGCGGCAAAACCTTTGTAATCTTTTCCCTTAAATCTGAAAACTCTTTATGAAAAAACAAATCACTACCCCAAGATGAATAGATCCAATTAATGCTTGGATATTTATTCATTACACTAAGTATTGGATATGCTGCTATATGTAATGCAAAGCTATGAACTGCATCTGGCTTAATTTGATTAACTAACTTTTCAAACTCCTTTTCAACATTATTTTCAAATAGGAGATGTAATTTAGGAAGGTGCTTTTTTAGAAAAAAGCGTCCTTTAAAATCCCCAAACTTATAGCGCCAATTAGTGTGTTGCGTCACCCATGCCCATTCACTAATATAACCACCATTTAAAATATCGAACCAATGCACTTCATGCCCACTATTTTCTAGTTGAGAAACCCAACGAATAGTATGAATAGATCGCATTGAAACAATTAAAATTTTCATTAACTGGATTGATTTTGAGTTGACTCTTCAAGTACTTCTTTTAAATATTTAGCCGACAAGTATTGCTGTAAATCGGGGCGATTTAATTTTAAAGATTCTTTATTCTCCATCCATTGGTCATACATTTTGTGAAATGCATTTGCAATTTTATTAATATCATCAAACTCAAAACTATATGGATACTCTGACCCAAATAATCTTTTACACTCACTATAATGGGGTCCGATAAGTAAAATTGGAACATCCGCTTCGACACAATGCGCAAACTTACCTGGAAGAAAAGGACTTATTTCTGATGTGGCTTCTAGTATAATATTTACCGAAGTATTTTGTTGCATAGAGAATACTTGTTCAAATGGAACATAATCTTGGGAAGCATAAATTTGAGGAATTTTCTCTGCTTTTATTTTAAGGTAATTAGAGAATATTGACTTTTTACCTAAAAAAAATAATGCTGCATTTTTCTTTGCAGAAGGACTTTGCTTCAAAAATAATTCGAATGCCTCTACAACTGGTTTAGGATCTCTTAAATCGAGAAGGTTACCTGCATGAAGCACATTAAATTTATTGGAATCGAAATAATCTGGCAAAGTATTTCCACTCACATTTTGACCTGAAAGTTGATGCGGAATTATTAAACTTTTACGTGCTATTTCTACATAATAACTCAACATCCAATCTTTTAATAACTGACTAGGAAATACAATGTACTTTGCTTTAAGTGTTATTTCCCGAAAGAAATTTCTTTTTTTTCTAAAACCATAAGGTACATAATTATAAGGTCTCGGATACAATTGCTGCGGATAGGGATCATGAACATAGGCGTACCATTTTGAATGCCATTTTGGCGATAACAATAACGTTTTATGAGACCTATAACTATTTCCTTTGCTCAAAGTCCAAATCATATCAAAGTCTGTCGGGTTATATTTTGTTACCGCCCTCTTCAAACTATTGGCATCATTAAAGAACCCAAAAGAGAAACCAAACTTACTATCTACCCAAGATCCGACATCAATTTTGAACCATCTGTATAAAAGGCGTTGAATTCTACTTAAAATGAAAAGAATAGTGTCTCTACGTTCTGTAACTTTTATACATTCGATGTCAGTTATCTTAACATCTCTTTGCGTATAATGTAAAGCAATTACCTCATAACCCGATTTTACGAAACTTTGAAGCAATGCAACACGCCCTTTTGTTCCACTACTGTCATTGACATCTAAGGATTCAATCACAACCAGTATTTTTGGCTTAATGTTCATTTTCTTTTAAATTACATTCTTTGGCTTCTTCGTTTTCAATAATCGTTTGTAAGCAACCCATATTGGATATACTGTATATTTTATATGTAGTATTATTTTTTGACGCAAAGAAAGTCCTACTCTTTTAATAATATCATCTATTAATCTTCTATCTCGAAACGAAATAGCTAAGCCCGAAAGATAAGTAAACAAATATGAGGTCAATAAGTTTTTAGCTCTTAAATTCTCCATAATTAATCGTATCGCTTCTTTTTTTGAATTCTGTCTTACTGGGTTTTTCTTCCAGAATTCTCCTGTATTCGAATTGGCGTGTTTCCTTCCATAAAAAAGAGTTTTTTCGATGCAGACACCTTTTATTTTTTCAGAAAGGATTCTAGAATAGCACTCCCATTCTTCAGCATACATAAGGGTCTCATTGAATCTATTTTTTTCAAAACAGCTTTTAGACCACAGTACGGCACAAGAGTTAAAAGAAATAGTATGATCTATCATTTTTGACAGATCATTATGAGTAAATGTCACCTTTCCGAACGAATTTTTAGAATCAAATTTATAATCAAATTCTCCAAAAAAAACAGCTCTTAGATACCTGCAAAATTTGAAAGAACTGTCTTTTAATTCATTTAGACAGATTTCTAAATTCTGAGGATGCGGAATATCATCATCATCAAAAAAGATAATATAATCACCCGTAGCGGTATCAATTCCGTAGTTACGACAACCAGGCAATCCTTTTCCGTAACTATTGGGACGCTTCAGAAAAGAAAAGCGAGGATCAACCTCTAAAATAGGCGAAATCACCTCTAATGTATTATCAGTTCCTCCATCATCAATGATAAGGCACTCCCAATTTATATGTGTTTGTTTTTGGATAGCCGCTAAGGTTTCTACAATAAAGTGAGCTCTATTGTAGGTTGCCATTATAATTGAAACCTTATTCTCTTTTAATGTCAAAATAAAATACGTTTAATAAATCGCACTGGGCGCAATAAGCTAAAACCCAACTTAAATTCAATACGGTTTAAATTTTTAATTTTTTCTTTTTCTTCTTTTTCTAACAACAACAACAAATGCTTCACAAATCTTTTATAATCATTTTTATATAACTCACTGTGCTTGTTGTAGATGTAACTTAATATTTTATACTTAACCTTATTCGCCTTATTAGTTGTGGAATCATTTCGCTTTCTATACGTGTATAATGCATCTTTTAAAATAATTGCTTCTCCACCATTTTTAAGTAGTCTAATAAAAAACTCCCAATCTTCGAATCCATTTCGCATTTCTACATCATAACCTCCACTAAGGCTCCAATCTTCTTTCTTAAACATGGCTGTTCCTAAAGAATTATTAGCATATAAAAATTCGTTTATTGTGCCTCCTTTAGGTTTATATAATTTGTTTGAACCATTCTCAAAAAGTAAGTTAGCATAACAACTAACTATCTTAATATCTTTATTTTTCAAAAACATACCAATCGCTTTTTCGCAAAATGAAGGCTCAAAAAAATCATCACTATCCAACACTAAAATGTAATTTCCTTTAGCAGATTTAATACCAACATTTCTAGCAGTACTTTGTCCTTGATTATCTTGAGTTATAAGTTTTGTTACCTTTGATTCAATGTTTTTTAAAACTTTTTTAGTTTCAGAATTTGACCCATCGTCAACAATAATTACTTCTTTATTACTATAAGTCTGGTCAAGTGCAGATTGCACTGATTGCTCAACGTACTTTGCGTCATTAAAACATGGAATAATTATAGAAATTTTATCCATTTACCTTTTAACTGTTAATTTCATATACCTTAGTCCATTTTGCCTTGATTTGATTTTGAGAAAATTCCTCCTCAACAAATGAAATCGCAGCTATTCCCATTTTTTTTGTCAGCTCTGGATTATTTAATAATTGCTCCACCCTTTCGCTCATTAAATTTACATCATATTCTGGAACAATATATCCCGTCACATTATCCTTAAGTGTATATTTTACTCCACCAGAGTCAAATACCACTACAGGCAAACCACATGCCTGAGCCTCAATAGTTGCTAAACCTTGTGTTTCTCTTCTATTAAACTTAGTCGCTACAGAGGTAAAAATAAACACATCACTACTTCTAAGCATATCTCTAACTTCAAGTGGACTTTTTTTACCAACAAGTTTTATAACTCCCTCTAAATTCTTTGAAAGAATTATTTTTTCTAATTTACCTCTTTCACTACCTTCTCCTATTATTCTCAAGCTAATTTCACAGCCCTTCTTATTTAATAACTCAGCTACTTGAATAGCGTACTCGTGCCCCTTTACTTTTTCCAATCTACCGACTGAAATCAAATTGAATATGACTTGAGGAGTTTTAGTTGTTTCTCCTTTAACAAAAAAACTAGTATCTACTCCTACTGGTATTATTTGGATTTTATGATGTGGACAACCTAATTTTAATAACTCATTCGCTAAATAAGCTGTATTCGCGATAACTAAATCCCCGTAATTAAATAGTTTGTCATAATAGCCGTTATTAGGAATATGTCCATTTATTGGAAAGAAAGCATCGTGACCATGAAATGACACAATTAATTTCGACCTTAAAAGCCCTATTTTTTTTAAAACATCCATAGGCCAAGTATTAGTCCCATACTGAACATGTACTATATCGTACTCTTTAAACTTGCAATAGAAATGAAATTGATGAACACTAGATAGATTAATTGTTTCCTGTTCTTTGTAATACAGTATAAGTTTTTTTAAATATTTTAGATTTAAAAAAAACAGATAAACAGCAGAGATTAAACGAAAAACACGTGACTTTGGTATTCTAAAATCTTCAATTACTATCAAATTACATATACTATATTTGTATATCAACTCTTCTAATCTACTCCCTTCAATATCTAATAATTGTGAAACAATAATTTTAACTTTAAACCCACTCTCAATAGCTAAAATTATCTGAGCCAAGATAAAGGTTTCAGATAAATTAGGAAACTGATTTAGTTTAAATAAAATTGTTTTCAATGTCTTTAAAGATAAATGTTATCGTTTATTTTAACCAATTGTACATTTTTTTATTAACGCAAGATATCTTGACACAGTTAATCTAAGGATAATGTGTTTTCCCTTAGTATGAAGGTAATATAGACTTTTAATATTTTGAAATTTTTTGTTCTTAAAAATTGTATCGACCGAATCAGAAATTACTATTCTATTTAACCTTTCGGTGGAAAAGTTTTTTAATGAGGCACAACCAGAGGTTAAATCACTCAACAATGAATTAGATTCTAATGGAAGAATATCCATGTGCGGTCCATGCAAGAATCTATTTACTAAAAAAGAAATAAGAATATCTTTATTTTTTAATTGTGTGTCATTAAAAAAATTAGAATAAAGCTTTTTTAAATTTAAAATGAACTTAGCCTTTAAAACCTCATCAGACTTCATTTTTACAGTTAAACTATTAGGGTGATACCTATAATAATAGTATCCGGGATGGTCAATTTTGGTATAAACACTATGTCTAAGCGCTCTTAGAAAAAAATCATAGTCTTCAACTAAAAAAAAATTCTCGTTATATCCATTATTCCTTTCATATACTTGTTTTCTATATAAAAAACATGCTCCAATCACTCCATAAAACATTAAGTATTCTAGGGGCTTAAGCTTAGCACTATTCCGAAGCACTCCTTCTTCATCTATAATTAAATAATCTGCATATACAATATCTGCATTGTTTTTATTTAATTTATTATACATTCCTTTCAGAGCATCCTTCTGATAATAATTATCGTCAGATGTCCAAGTAATAAAGTCACCTTTAGCGATAAAATGCCCAATATTTAAAGATGCTGGCAACTTACTATTTACCTTATTCCTATGTACCTTAACCCGATTATCTCTTATTGCAAATTCGTTTGCTATCTCCAAACTGTTATCAGTTGAACAATCATCTACTATTATTAATTCAATGTTTTTATAAGTTTGGGACAAACAACTTTCTATAGATTGTTTTAAATAACGCCCACCATTATATACTGGTAAAACTATAGATATAAGTGGTTCTATCATTATTTTAAAAATCTTTTAATTTTAAAAAATGCTTTTTGTATAAAACTCACTTTAATTGGTAGACAATTTTTAAAAAAAGTTTCGTATTCTTCTATGAGTTCAGGATAAGTATCTTTTAGACGAATATAAATATATTTCTTTGAAATTAACACAAGTCTCGTAGGTTCACCAAATCGTATCTTGAAATTGTTTTCAATTAAATTCCAGCTGTAAATTGCATGAAGCACTTTTTGCTTGCTTTCAATATTACTTACATTATGTTCTCGATTTCTTCTATAATATACAGCACAGTTCTTATTATAGACAACTTTATTCATATTAATAAATATTCTCGAAAAAAACTCACCATCTTGATTAATCAATAAGTTTTCCAACCAATTTCCAGATAAGTGAATAATACTTCTGTGTATTAAGTAGGAATGATTCGGTAAAAAGCCTCCCGATAATGCTAAGGCATCCAAAAATTTTGGAATGTTGTCGAATGAATTGTATACTGGAAATTGCTTAGTATTATCTAATTTTTCGATACGATCTTCAAAAAAATTCCAACCACAGGTCGCAATTGTTCTAGTATCTTCTTCTAACAAATCATTTATCTGTAATTCTAGCTTATTACTACTCAATAAATCATCACTATCTAACCATTGTAAATAGCTTCCTTTACTCTTCTCAAAACCAAAATTTCTACAAGAATTTGCTCCTTTGGGTTTTATGTTTGGACGATCAAAATATTGAATTCGGGAATCCTTTTTACAGTATTCTTTTAATATGGATTTAGTGTTATCTGTAGAGCCATCATCCACAATTATACATTCCCAGTTAGAATAGGTTTGATCTAAAATAGAATCAATAGTCCTACCAATAAGAGCTTCCCTATTAAAGCTAGGAATTATTATTGATACTAACGGGGTCTTTATCATTTCTTAAAAGTAATAATTCTAATATAAACTTTCCAATTGGCCTAATACATTATTTCTTTGCGTTTTCTAATGTCAACTGTAATAAATTAATGTGTTTCTTTAAATTGAAATGTTCAGAAACATTTAATTTCCCTGCGGCTCCAAGTTTTTTAGCAGACTCAACATCGCTCAAAATTAGTTTCATATGAGAAGTCATTGTGTCAACATCATGTTCTTTAGATAATAAACCCGTCTCACCATGAATAATTACTTCAGGAATTCCAGCATGAATAGTTGAAATAACCGGCAATCCTGCAATACTTGCTTCTAAAACCGCAACAGGAGTTCCTTCCATATCTCCGCTTAATGACGTTATTGAATGCTGCACTAAGGCTATAGATTCTTTTAATAAATCTCTAAACTCTTCAGGCTTTATAACACCCAACATCTTTATATTGTTTTCTATACCATAATATTTAATTAGGTTTAAGCAACTATTAAATAATGCTCCATCACCAGCTAATAATAATTGAGCATTGGGATATTCTCTTAAAACATCTTTGAAAGCCAATATTGTATAATAAGGAGCTTTTTTATCGGTAAAACGCCCTACAGACAAAAATTGTTTCTTTGAAAACAAAGGGATAACTTCTTCAAATTCCGGCTGAGGGCCACAACGGTTAACTACTATTTTTTTTGATGGACAGCCGATAGATAACAACTTATCTTTCATAACATATGAAACAGCAATTACCTTTTGAGAAAGCTGAAAAACTTCCTTATAATTACCACAATCACTTAAAACCGATCTAACACTAGCATCATAACCATGAAAATGAACAACCACCGGCAATCCTGAACGTCTTAAAACCTCCCTTAAATGATGAGCATGTGTTCCATACTCAACTAAAACAACATCTATATTATTGAACTTAAGGCTATGTAATATTCTTTTCTTCCAAATATATGATGAAGACTTCTTCGTGATCTTAGCATAAATTTTAAGCAAAAGATTAGTATAATAACCCATCATTGCTTTATGTTTCTCTAAACGTATTCCTATACCTGTTCCAAAATAATAAAAAACATTACCATCTAAATAGTTTTTGTGTGCCTGTATAAACGTTTCGGAATATGGGTTTTCATTTGGCGAAAAAAGGGCTATGTTTAGCTTTTTATTTATCATTTCTTTACCAATCCGTATAAACCAGTTATCATTTGTCCTTCTTTAAAAACTACTTCAGAAGGTCTGTCAATTTTTATAAGATATTTAATTATTGGCATTAATACATTTGAAAGAATTTTTCTTTTATTAGAGGGCATTGAACTTCTACGAACCCAAAGACCAAGCATTTGTGCCATTGAAGCGTGCCAACCGCCGGTAGCTTTAATGTTTATTTCTGAAAAGCCTGAATTACTTAAATGCCGCTGTAACGAAAACGGAGTATATCGGTACTCATCATGAGGCACTTCATGTAAGTTCCACAAAAAAGGAACTGTAAAAAAGAAAACTCCCCCTGGCTTCAATACACGATACACCTCTTTTAAAACAATTTCGGGTTCTGGACAATGTTCTAAAACTTCTGTACCAAAAGCACAATCAAAACTTGAATTTTCAAAAGGCATTGTTATTCCATTCCAAGTAAAGTCGGGTTTAGTATCATTATCATAAACAAGGGCACTTTCAATATCTAAACCAATATAATTCCCAACCTCAGAATTCTCTAAAATATATTTTCTATAAGGCATTTTACCACACCCTATATCTAGTAATTCCCCTTTTAATTGTGGAAGAATTGAATTAAGCGCTAATAGAATAGCCCTTCGAATTGAATATCGATCTAAGTTATTAATTTGAATTTGAATATCTGTAAACCCTTTCATTAACTTACTTTTTCAAATACCGCCAACACATTTCGCCCTTTTATAAATTTACAAAGAATCTTTTTCAAAATATTAGGAGCTAATTTATTACTTAGTTTTAATACTGTTCTAACAAGACAATTAGCATTATTTAAGTGGAAGGTTAAAAAATCTGAATACGATACTTTTAATGGCTCAAACTCTAAAGAAATAAGTTTAAGAGGAAAAACTCTTTCCAATGACTTTAAAGATTTTCCATTCCACAATCCAGCATGATGCGGAGGTAGGTTTAATGTATGAAATTTATCATTAATAAAGAGGTAAGGATTATTATTTGGCACGCCAATAATCATTCTTCCTTTTTTATCTAATAACGAAACTGAAGCTGCAATAAAATCATTAACACCTGTAATATGCTCTAATACTTGGAAACAACAAACTACTGAGTATTTATTTATGGCTTCTTTAGCCTCTTGCTGGACTAATTTTTCTGTAACATTCAGCCCTTTCTTCACACATTCCTTAACAGCCAAAGGATTAAGCTCTAATCCTTTTGATTTGATATCTCTAGCTTTAAGTCGATCTAAAAACGCTCCAAAACCAGAGCCTATTTCTAGTACTGAATCTGTTGTGTCTAAATATTTTAAAGTGACTCCATGCTCCCAGCGATTTGAATAATAATTTTGCCGTTTTGCACTTAAATCTTCATAAAAAGCAGCATCCCCTATCGTCGAATAAGGATAATAAAACCTATAACTTGTTTCTAAACACTCATAAAGACTGACTCCTTTTTCATCAAAAAATCGTTCAACATCTATTCCTATTTTTTGATAATTCGAAATAATTTTATCCGACTCAAAAGTTTCAATAAACTTTACATTTACTGAGCTAGGGACCAAAGGGCTATATATTACTTCTTTCATCTAATTTACAGGTATTGCTATTTCACTAAATTTTACACAGAGCTTCGCAACAAAAATTAAGTTACATTTCTTGATAATTTACATCTTGACTCCAATTCTACAGGTATAATCTACCCTACTCAAAAACAGAGTAATATTATTTTTCTCTAAATATTCATCAACTGCTTTTTTACAACCTTCCCAATGTCCGTAATCATCTATAATAATAATTCCTCCCTTTACTAACCTAGGAAATAAGTGTTCCATCTCATGCTTAGTAGATTCATACCAGTCAGTATCTAATCGCAAAAGGGCTATATCTTTAGGTGTATCATTATTTGGAATTGTATCTTCTACTTTTCCTTTTATATACTGAATCTTTTCTTTAGGATAATTTAAAGTTTCTATATTAGACCGGACTTCATCTAAAGATGAATAACACCAATCTCCTTCCTTATCTTTATAAATATCTTTTGCAAAGTTTCCATTAAAAGACAAATCTACATCCTGAGGTTCGGTCATTCCTTCAAATGTATCGTATAAATAGATATCCTTAATTGAATTTTGATTTTTTAAAGCTAAAACAGCAGCCATAATACTCCCGCCTTTCCAAACTCCGCACTCTACAATAGCCCCATTTATTTTATTCTCGCTTATATAATCGATAGCCCTAATTAATGAAACTATACGTTCAGACCCCGTCATAGTAAAACTAGATGTTTTACTTATAACATCATTTTCAAAGGATGTAAAATCAGTTTGCGAATTAGAGGCTACAATCACCTTATTTTGAGCTAATTTAAATCTTTTTAAAATAAATCTCTTTAGTCTAGCTTTCATATTATATCTTTTCTATAACCCATTTAGAATCTTCAATGTACTTACACGAACCTGGTTCCCAATTGTAATCGTCCCTCTTATTTTTAATCATTTCAATTTTAAAATTACAAGCTGAATCTATAAAATCAAACCTCTCTTTATTTTTTGAATCTGAAAGATAAACCCGTAACGAATAATTACCTATATATAAACGACTTTTTTCAACGATACAGCTAAAAAGATACACCCCTTTTTCACGTTTCACATTAAATTGAGAATCTATTTGCCACAAATGTGTAATAGGAGCTTGAATCTCATCTATAACCTGAAAGGACAAAGCTAGATTATCAACCCCAAATGGCAATTCAACTTTAAAATTAATTTTTAGTTTTTTACCAAACTCATGAATATTATTAGGTAGACTTGTGTCAATATAAATCTCCCTTATCTTTGGTGAATCAATTTGCTCATCAAAATGATAATTAGGTTCTTCAGATTCACCCTTTAAGTATTCTTTTATTGCTAAATCAGTTTCTCCTTCAAAAGAGACTTTTCCATTTTTTAAAACCAGAACACGATCTGTTAATAAAGAAATTGCATTCATATCATGACTAACAAACAAAACAGTTCGTCCCTCTCCTTTACTAATTTCTTTTACTTTGCCTATAGCTTTTTTTTGAAATTCGACATCACCTACAGCTAATACCTCATCTATAATAAGAATATCTGGCTCTAAGTGAGCCGCCACTGCAAAGGCTAGACGCACGGTCATCCCACTACTATATCGTTTTACAGGGGTATCGATATACATTTCACAACCTGAAAAAGCAACAATTTCATCAATTTTAGATGAAATTTCAGATTTTGTCATTCCAAGAATTGCTCCATTTAAATAAATATTCTCTCGCCCTGTAAGTTCAGAATGAAATCCTGTTCCTACTTCCAACAAAGATGCAATACGACCTTTTGTTTTAATAACCCCTGTTGTAGGACTTGTAACACGAGAGAGTATTTTAAGTAAAGTAGATTTACCAGCACCGTTTCTACCAATAATTCCAAGAACCTCTCCTTTTTGCACTTCAAAGTTAATATCTTGTAAGGCCCATACATAATCACTACTAGCCTTGGCATTTCTAACATTTAAAGCTCCAACCTTCAAATATGGATCTTCTTTACCTCGAATGCGATGCCAAAACCTATTTAAATCGTGTGCAAGCGTACCTGTACCTACCAATCCCAGACGGTATTGTTTGCTTATGTTTTCAGCTATTAAAATAACAGACATTTACTTCTTTTTTAAATAATTTTCGATTCTAAGGACCTATTCTTAAACAGTATCTATAAACGTTTTTTCAGTTCTGTTAAATATAATTAACCCAATTAAAAAAAGTGAGACACATATAAAAAGTGTATAAAAGAACCCTAACCAACTAAAGGTTCCTGTATTTAAGAGCATATATCTAAATCCTTCTATTATCTGTGTTACTGGATTATAAGCAACTATATCTGCTACCCATTCGGGTAGTTTTTTTCTAGCTTCACTTAAAGGATAAGGCACCGCAGAAATATACATTAACAATGTTGTTGCAAAACCAACCAAAACCGTTAAATCTCTATACTTGGTAGTCATTGCAGACACAGTCATTCCTATCCCCAACCCTAACAAAGCAATCATTATTACATACACTGGGAAAAGAAATAAATTAGAAGTCACACCAAGGTCAGCCCCGCTAAACACATAATAAAGGTAAAACACTCCAAATATGATTAATTGAATCCCAAACTTGAAGAGGTTAGAAATGGTAACGGAAATAGGTGTAATAACCCTTGGAAAATAGACTTTTCCAAAAATTCCAGCGTTTCCTCTAAAAGTATTTGATGTACCATTAAGGCAAGCAGTAAAATAATTCCAAGCAGTTATACCTGCCAAATTAAACAAAAACGGAGGTATATTCCCTGTCGAAATACTCCCCAAATTATTAAATACCAAGGTAAATATTACCGATGTAAATAGAGGCTGGATTAAATACCAAAGTGGTCCTAAAATAGTTTGTTTGTAGACAGTAGTAATGTCGCGCTTTACAAAAAGAAGTATCAAATCGCGATACCTCCATATTTCCTTAAAATTAAAATTTATTAATTTATGTTTAGAAGAAATTTCATAAAGCCATTTATCATCACTATTCATTATCCTTTAAATTTTTCCCACGTAATTTTCATCCCATCTTGCACAGAAAACAAGGGATTGTACCCCATCAACTCTTTAGCTTTATCAATATTTGCCAATGAATCGCGAACATCTCCTCTACGATTTGGCCCATAATTAGGCTCAATATTTTTACCTGAAATCTCTCGTAAACTACTCCAAAGTGTATTTAAACTAATGCGTTTTCCGAAGGCAATATTAAAGACTTCATTTACTGCCTCTTTAGGTGCAAATAGAGCTCTTACATTTGCTTGCACTGCATTTTCTACATACGTAAAATCACGTGTCTGCTCACCATCTCCATTCATTGTTGGTGCTTGATTATCAACCAAAGCCTGCATAAATAATGGAATTACTGCTGCGTAGGCCCCAGTTGGACTTTGCTTAGGTCCAAAAACATTAAAATACCGCAATCCAATCGTTTCTGTACCGTATGTTTTGTGAAACACATCTGCATACAATTCATTAACCAATTTTGTTACTGCATATGGAGACAAGGGTTTCCCTATTTTATCTTCAACTTTAGGCAATGAAGGACTATCTCCATAGGTAGAACTTGATGCCGCATACACCAAACGCTTTACACTTGGGCTATCCTTTTGTGCGATTAACATATTTAGAAATCCAGATACATTTACTTCATTAGACGTTGCTGGATCATTAATAGACCTTGGCACTGAACCTAAAGCCGCTTGATGTGATACATAATCAATACCTTCCATTGCTTTTGCACAGGTTGCTACATCTCTAATATCTCCTTCGAGAAATTCGAACGCAGGATGGTCTTTAAATTCTGAAAAATTAGCAATAGATCCTGTTGCTAAGTTATCCAGGACTCTAACTTTTTTAGCTCCGTATTTTAATAAATAGGTTGTTAAGTTTGAACCAATGAAACCTGCTCCTCCTGTTACTAGAAAACTGTATTCTGAAAGGTCGTGGGTATGATAGGGTGTTTTAAACATTATAGTCTGCCGTCTGTTTTTTCTTTTGGAAAGAAAGATTTTACATCAAATACTACTGATTTTTCAGCAGTAAACTTTTCGATTTCGAAAGTATTAAATTCTTTATGTGCTACCGTTAATATAATAGCATCGTAATTATCTTTTAATTGTTTTGTTTCAGAAAGTAAGGAAATATCAAATTCTTTCTCTACTTCGGAAACATTTGCCCATGGATCGTATACATCTACATTAAGATTAAATTTCCGAAGTTCAGAAATTACATCTATCACTTTACTATTACGAATATCTGGACAGTTTTCTTTGAAGGTAATACCCAATACAAGAACATTTCCGTTCTTTACTTTCGCATCCTTCTGAATCATTAGTTTTATAGTCTCATGAGCTACATAACTTCCCATCGCATCATTCATTCGACGTCCTGCTAGTATAATTTCTGGATTATACCCTTCTTCTATTGCTTTTTGAGCTAAATAATAAGGATCAACCCCAATACAATGTCCTCCTACCAATCCTGGTGAAAACTTTAAGAAGTTCCACTTCGTCCCTGCAGCTTCAAGAACGTCTTGCGTATTAATATCTAACAATCTAAAAATCTTAGATAATTCGTTTACAAAAGCAATATTAATATCACGTTGCGAATTTTCAATCACCTTTGCTGCTTCAGCAACCTTAATTGTAGGTGCCATGTGAGTTCCAGCTGTTATAATTGATGCATATAAATCATCAACATATTTTGCTATTTCTGGAGTAGAACCAGAAGTAACTTTTAATATTTTTGTTACGGTATGTTCTTTATCTCCCGGATTTATTCGTTCTGGCGAATACCCTGCATAAAAGTCTGTATTAAATACCATTCCTGAAACGTTTTCAAGAATAGGAACGCAAATATCTTCTGTTACCCCAGGATATACAGTAGATTCGTATACAACAACATCTCCTTTTTTAAGAACATTTCCAACCGTTTCACTTGCTTTTTCAAGCGGAATTAAAACGGGTTGATTGTACTTATTAGTAGGGGTTGGAACTGTAACAATATAAACAGTAGCTTTAGCTAAAAGAGCTATATCTTTAGTGATAGTTAACCCTTTATTCTCTAAAACTGTTAAAACAGATTTTAAATGTTCACTAGAAACTTCTAATGTATGATCTTCACCTCTGTTGAGTTCTGCAATACGCTGATCGTTAATATCAAAACCTATTACGTGGTATTTTTCTGCAAATGCTACCGCTAAAGGCAAGCCTACATATCCTAAACCAATAATTGCAATCGTGGGATTTTTTTTCATTATTCTAATACTTAGATTGAAGAAAATAAAAAATTTCTTCTTTTTTTGGAATTACCTTAAACACAATAAATCGCTTCAATTGAGCATAACCAATCCTCATTAAACGGCAAAATTAAAGCTTTTATAACAAACAGCAACATTACTATCAAAATACTGGTCGCTAATTACAGCTACCTGTTAATCAATACTCAGTTATTTCAATTCATTAGCCAATCACTACTTGCGCCCAAACAGCTTCTTAATTTTACCTAGAAAAGATAACTTCTGTTCAGTTTCATGGTAGCCGTTTCCATAAGCACCATAACCATAGCCCCCATAACCGTAACCATAGCCGTAGCCGTATTTCCCTTTTTCTTCAAAAAAGTTTAACAAGAAACTTAAGTTAGTAACTTCGCCTTTTTTATATTTCTCGTTAATTAAAGAAAACATTCCTCTTCGAGTATAGTTTTGTCGAACCATATAAATAGTTGCATCAGCAAACTTCATTAATTCTAATGAATCTGCAACTAAACCTAATGGTGGTGAATCTAAAATGATATAATCGTACTTAGTTTTCAATTGACCTATAAGTTCTTCCATTCGTTCCCCCATTAATAATTCTGAAGGATTTGGAGGAATGGGACCTGAAGAAATGATATCCAAATGCGCTACTTGAGTTTTTTGAATAACATTGTTTAAATCTTTATCTCCAATTAAATAATTTACAACTCCAATAGAATTATCTAAATTAAAATCTCCGAAAATTTTAGGCTTCCTAAGGTCCAATCCTACTAAAATTGTTTTCTTTTCACTTAATGCAAAAACAGATGCTATATTAATAGAACAGAATGTCTTCCCCTCTCCACTTACAGAAGATGTTATCAATACCGTTTTCGCACCTTCAACTCCTTGTTTTTTATAAATAAATTGCAGGCTGGAGCGTATCGCCCTAAATGATTCCGCAATAGCCGATTTTGACTTATCAAGAACAGCTAAATTACCATCTACAGGACTCTTCCCTATAGCCCCTAAAATTGGTATCCTAGAAAGTCTTTGTATGTCTTTTATTGTATGAATTTTAGTGTCAAAAAATACTATTAAAAAGACAAAAAGAAAAGGAACTAAAAAACCAAACATAGTAGCCATCACATTGTTGAGTCGTGTGTTTGGTCCAACTTGCCCACCACCTGTATCTTTAGCCGAATCTATAATAAGCACATCACTCACATTGGCCGCCTTAACTAGCCCTGCCTCACTTCGTTTGGATAAAAACAAATTGTATGAACCTTGACTTAAATTGTACCTTCTTTCAATTTTCAATAATTCTTGTTGCTCTTTTGGTAATTTTTTAATCTGCCCTTCGTATTTAGAAATATCTCTTTTAATCGATGCTAACTCTTGGCTTTTAAGCTGCTTGGAAGATTTTATGTTTTCTAGTAAAACATTTTTAACGGCGTCAATTTTACGATCGATGTCTGCAAAAACAGGAGCGCCCTCTTTATAAGAATATTGCAACCTATTTCGCTCTTCAGCTAGAACTACAATCTTAGAGACTGAAGCAGAGATACTATTTTCTGAAATCCCAGCTACAGATGGCGCTGGCACATTTCTATAATCAGATCTTCCTAACAAGTATGTTTCTAATACGGTGTAATAGTTTAGTTCTTGACCTACTCCTTCTTTTCGCAAATCTAAATCGTTTAGCTTTCCGTTCAAGTCAAGTCCTTCAAGATCTAAATCAAAAATTGCATTTTTATTCTTAAAAGCATTTAATTCATCTTCTGCATTAATTACTTCTACCGATTTTTTTGTTAAACTACTATCGATAAAAGCAATGGTCTTGGTAGCGAACAAGTTTTTACGCTCTAACATGTTCTCACTCAATACAGCTACAGAAGTATTTAAATAATCTACCAACTTTGCTTTATTATACCCTGTTAAACGTAATCGGATTACCGACGACCCTTTAGATTCTGGACTTACATTTATTCCATTAAATCGTTTTACAACGCCATCAAACTCCCTAAAATTAAAATAATAAGTGGCTCCGGGCGACACAGCTAACTCAGGGTTAGGAACAAATGTTCCACTAAAAAAAGGTAACGTTATCTTATCACCAAACTTATAGTCTTTATCAAAATTTGCTGCTTCAAAATAACGACTAGATTTTTCTTTTGTATTATAATTCTGAAGTGTTGCCGCTCCATCAAGAAACGTGGTCTTCAAGTTAAATGTAACCGAATCCTTAAAAACAACCGTAAATTGTTTGTTTAAAATTTGAGCTTTAGAAGTATCTACTTTTACAAAAAAAGGAGTTTGTTTATAAGCATCTACAATTTGATATTCTCCCTGCTTTTTATATTCCAAATAATATTGTAATCGTTCTACGACATGCTCATTGTGCGAACGAGATCGCAGTGTTATAATGGCTGTATTTACCTTATCTGTAGTTCCTCCCCAATTGAAGGTCAAACTCGTATTACTCGTAAAAAAAGGATTCTGATCGTCTTTAATGGAGATCATATTTCCCATTTGATAAACAGGCAACTTCCTCACATTGATATAACGTGCAACCCCAAAAGCGATAACAAATGACACTAAAAATAAAGGCCAAAAACGCAATAATTTAAATAGAAAGCCTTTAAAATCAAAGGTGGTGTGAACTTCGTTTATTTCAAATTCTTCACTCATTTACTTAAGGCTTATAAATAATAAAACAGTTGTTGTTAGTGCAGTTACCACAGACAAAATAGTAGTAAAAGATTGCAAACCTGTTGTTCCTGTTCCTATTGATTTTTGTGGTAATGGATTAATGAGTATTAAGTCATTTGGCTGAACATTGTAGTAGGGAGATTTCATAGCATCAATAGATGTTAAATCAATATGATGCACTTTTTGTCCAAGTGGATATTGACGAATAATCACAACATTAGTACGATCTCCTGTTAAGGTAATGTCTCCACTATTTGCAATAGCCTCCATAATAGACAACTGATCCCTATAAATAATGTTTGAACCTGGCGAACTAATCTCCCCGTTAATAGTATAACGAATCCCAGCCAACTTAACCGTTACAAACACATTCGCTTCTTCTTTAAAATAATCTGCCAACAATCGTTTTTCAATTTCTTCTCGAACTTCTTCTACTGTATAGCCTAAAACTTGTAAGTTTCCCAAACTAGGAATTCGAATTTCCCCATGAGAATTTACTACAAATCCATCATTATATAATTTTTCTTCCCCTGTGGCATTTAAATTGCCATCACTAATTGGATTAAAAATTCCAACGGTTTCTTGATCTAAAGCTTTTACCCGAATACTCAAAAGATCGTTTATCTGTAAACGATAAGGTTCTTGTAATTTTCGAATAGGAATGATACTATCTACACTATTTTCTTTTTCTTGTAAATACGTAAGTTGTTCTGTAGAAATACAAGAAGAAAAACACACCAATACAAGCAAAAAAACTAATAAATACGTAGATTTCATAGATAACAAGGGGTTGTTAATAAGCAAATATAACGCAACCTAACTAATAATAAAACATATTTCATTTTAAGTGGTTATTTTCTCTTTATTTTGCAAAAAAATATATTGTGAATTATCTTTCAGTAGAAAACATATCAAAATCATTTGGAGAACGTATTTTATTTCAAAATATTTCCTTCGGAATCAATGCCGGACAAAAGATTGGCTTCGTTGCTAAAAATGGAACCGGAAAAACATCCATGCTCAACATGCTCTCTGGATTAGACAACCCAGATACCGGAAATATTGTCTATCGAAAAGGCTTAAAAGTCGCTTTTTTATCGCAAGAACCCAACTTAGACCCTAAGCAAACGATTGAAGAAACAATTTTTCTAGCAGACAATCCTATTCTGAAAGTTATAGAAAACTACGAAAAAGCCATTGAAAACCCTAACGACTCTGAAGCCTACCAAAATGCTTTTGACCAAATGGATGCTCATAATGCTTGGGATTTTGAAACACGCTATAAACAAATTTTATCCAAACTGAAACTTGACGACCTTTCTCAAAAAGTAGCAAACTTAAGTGGTGGACAAAAAAAACGTCTTGCCTTAGCCAACGCACTCCTCACCCAACCCGATTTATTAGTAATGGATGAGCCTACCAATCACTTGGATCTAGAAATGATCGAATGGTTAGAAGCACTTTTCGCAAAAGAAAATTTCACACTTTTCATGGTGACGCACGACCGTTATTTCTTAGAACGTGTTTGTAATGAAATTGTAGAGCTTGACGAAGGTAACCTATACAGCTATAAAGGAAACTACAGCTACTACCTTGAAAAAAGGGAAGCTCGTATTGAAACCCAAACCACCGAAACAGGCAAAGCAAAACAGCTTTACAAAAAAGAGCTTGAATGGATGCGTCGCCAACCTAAAGCGCGAACCACAAAAAGCAAATCGCGTATAGACGATTTTCAAGACATAAAAAACAAAGCCCACCAACGTAGAAACGATCATGAAGTTCAATTAGAACTCAACATGGAACGTCTAGGTAGCAAAGTGGTAGAACTACATAAAATTTCAAAGTCGTTTGGCGACAAAGACTTATTCAACAAATTTGAATACAACTTCATCCAAGGGGAGCGTATCGGAATTATCGGAAAAAACGGAACAGGAAAATCTACATTTCTAAATATCCTAACAGGTAATATGAAACCCGATGGAGGCAAGGTGGTTATTGGAGATACAGTAAAATTTGGATACTACACCCAAAAGGGAATTAACATTAAAGAAGGCCAGAAAGTAATCGACGTAATTCGAGAGTTTGGTGATTATATTCCGCTGAAAAAAGGAAAACAAATTTCGGCAGCGCAGTTATTAGAGCGCTTCCTTTTTGACAGAAAAAGACAATACGACTTTGTAGAGAAACTAAGTGGTGGAGAACGCAAAAGACTCTATTTATGCACTGTTCTTATTAAAAACCCCAACTTTTTAATCCTCGATGAGCCTACCAACGACCTTGATATTGTTACGCTAAATGTTCTTGAGAGTTTCTTAATGGATTTCCCAGGCTGTTTGCTTGTGGTGTCTCACGACAGGTACTTTATGGATAAAATCGTAGACCATTTATTTGTTTTTAGAGGCGACGGCGAAGTGGAGGATTTTCCAGGAAACTATTCAGATTTTAGAACGTACGAGGACAGCACTCCGAAAGAAAAAGCACTTGAAGAAGCGAAACCTAAAAACGATTGGAAAGCAAACAACGATAAAGTAAAACTTAGCTATAACGAACAAAAAGAATACAGCAAAATTGAAAAAGAAATCGCGAAACTTGAAAAAGAACGCGAAACGCTTCAAAATAAATTTGCCACTGAAAATTGGGATGGCGATGAAATTGACAAACAATCTATAAAGCTTCAAAAAATAATAGACAAAATAAACACCAAAACGGAACGCTATTTTGAACTAATGGAAAAACTTGAATCTTAATTCGTTTTCAACAACAAAATGTATTACCAACTAAAATCGTATTTTAAATTTTGGTTACGATCCTCAAATCAGCACGGGGTACACTCTCCTTTTGTGTACGATTTGGCTACAAAGTGCTTTTACGATTCTACGAAATATCCTGAATATTTATTTCTGAAAGATTTTAGAAAAAAACTCTTTCAAAGCAACGAATCGATTGAAATTACAGATTTTGGCGAAGGCTCTAGAGTATTTAAATCGAACCTTCGGAAGGTTTCTGAAATCGTAAAAAATGCCGGAATCACCTCTAAAAGGCAGCGGTTGCTTTTTAGATTGGTTCGTTATTTTTCTGCGGAAACTATTTTGGAATTAGGAACTTCGGTCGGACTCGCAACAGCAGCACTCGCAAAAGCAACTCCTTCTTCAGTCGTTACCACGGTTGAAGGCTGTCCAACGACTTCAACCGTAGCACAAAACACTTTTGACGCATTTTCATTGAATAATATTCAGCTTCAAACCAAAACTTTTGAACGCTTCTTTGCTGAAAATGCTTCCGAAGTATATCATCTTGTGTATATCGATGGAAACCACAACAAAGAAAAAACCCTCCAGTATTTTAAAATCCTTCTGAAGCACAAAACAAACGATACTGTTTTTATCTTCGACGATATTTATTGGAGCCCTGCAATGACGGAAGCTTGGGAGGAAATACGAAATCATTCAGAAGTAACGGTCAGTATCGATACTTTTCATTGGGGATTCGTATTTTTCAGAAAAGAACAGCAAAAAGAACATTTTACCATAAGATTGTAACAACTATTGTAGCTTTGCGTCATACTACTAATTAAACGCAACCAAAATCAATCTCACATTTGGGAAAAAAGGGACCTATGAGCTTAGTAATAGACATTAAAGACATCAGAAGAGATTTCGTATTAGGAAACGAAATTGTAAAAGTGCTTAAAGGGATTGACCTAAAAATAGAACGTGGCGAATACGTGGCTTTAATGGGACCTTCAGGATCTGGAAAATCTACCTTAATGAATCTTTTAGGGTGTTTAGATACGCCAACTTCCGGAACCTACTTACTCAACGGAAAGGACGTGAGTAACATGACCGATGACGATCTTGCTGAAATTAGGAATAAGGAAATTGGTTTTGTGTTTCAAACGTTTAATTTACTACCACGAACTACTGCGCTGGAAAATGTAGCCTTGCCTATGGTATATGCTGGAGTTTCAAAAAAAGACCGAAATAAAAGAGCCGAAGAAGTACTTACCGACGTAGGCTTAGCAGATCGTATGGACCACAAGCCCAATCAACTTTCGGGAGGACAAAGACAGCGTGTTGCGGTGGGTAGAGCGTTGGTAAACAAACCCTCTATCATTCTAGCCGATGAGCCAACCGGAAACCTCGACTCTAAAACGTCGTTAGAGATTATGGCGCTTTTTAGTGAAATTCACAAGCAAGGAAACACCGTAATTATTGTAACACACGAAGAGGAAGTTGCCGAACAAGCACACCGTGTAATAAGACTTCGCGATGGTATTATTGAAAGCGATACCAAGATAAAATAAATAGATTTCAAAATTGAAACGAGCCATTTGGAATTTGCTTTTTTCAATAGTATCTTCACGCTATGGAAATTAGTCTCTCAAATCCTATAGTGCTTAGTATTGGCGGAATAGCCCTTCTGGCGCTTCTGTACTTTTGGAACAAAGCGAACTCAAGTAAAAATCGGCAACGCCGAAAGCGAAATTTCCGAAGTAGTTATTACGAAAAGAAGAAAGATAAATAATGAAAATATACACCAAAACAGGTGACAAAGGAACCACAGCACTTTTTGGAGGCACGCGGGTCCCGAAACATCATATCCGCATTGAAAGTTATGGAACCGTCGATGAGCTAAACTCACACATTGGTCTTATTAGAGATCAAGAAATAGATGCACGTTCTAAAGAAATTCTCATTCATATTCAAGACAAACTATTTACTTTAGGTGCTATTTTGGCTACCGATCCTGAAAAAATGGTCTTGAAAAGTGGAAAAGAACGCTTAAACATTCCGAAGATAGAAGACGAAGATATCGCCTTGTTAGAAACCGAAATGGACGTGATGAACGACAGCCTGCCACCTATGACTAACTTCGTATTACCCGGCGGACACACTACCGTGTCATATTGTCACATAGCACGCTGTGTATGCCGTCGCGCCGAGCGTTTAGCAACACTTTTACACGAAGAAGAACCAACCGATGAGCGTGTATTAATGTACCTAAATAGATTATCTGACTACCTATTTGTGCTGGCACGGAAATTGACTTACCTCCTACAAGCTGAAGAAATTAAATGGATTCCAAAGAAATTATAACCCTTGTTTTTAATTTATTGAAAATCAGCTAGTTAAATACGTTCTTGAAAATAAAGTAGAAATAATTGCGATTTTCCTTGACTTTTTAATCAAAAAAATTATTTTTGCACAAATTAAAAACCATAAGTGCTATGTACTGGACTTTAGAATTAGCATCCTATTTAAGTGATGCCCCTTGGCCGGCAACAAAAGACGAATTAATCGATTACGCGATTAGAACTGGTGCCCCATTAGAAGTAGTGGAAAATCTTCAAGCAATTGAAGACGAAGGTGACTCGTATGATTCGATTGAGGAGATTTGGCCTGATTATCCAACAGATGAAGATTATCTCTGGAATGAAGATGAATACTAACGTTTTGAAAAACGTTACTTAATAAAATAAAACAAAAAAGTCTCATTATACGTGAGACTTTTTTTGTGCTCAAAATCAAGATAGTTGTTCGCAACTTTCTAATCGTTAAAAGCTAAGAACCTCTTGGCAATCTTGTTTTTTTGCAGTTTTTTTGTACAACAGTTAATTAAAGAAACATCGTTGCTATGCAACCGATCAACATAAAAAAGACGCTTACCATAACGTCTTATTAATAAAATTTACACAATGGGATTTTTAGATAATGTATTAAAAGTTTTTGTAGGAGATAAGTCCAAAAAAGACATCGGCGAATTACAGCCACTAGTTGATGAAATTAAAAAGCACGAAAGTGCCCTAGAAAAGCTTTCATTAGACGAATTAAGGGCTAAATCTACATGGTTTCGAAATACGATAAAAGAAGACCAAAAAGAGATTCAACAGAAAATTGATCAGCTTCAGAAAGAAGCAGACGTAATGGAAGATATCGACAAGAAAGAAGATATCTATAATGAAATTGACAAGCTTAAAGTAGATCGCTACGAAGTTGAAAAAGAAACATTAGCTAGAATCCTTCCTGAAGCCTTTGCCGTTGTAAAAGAAACCGCAAAACGCTTTAAAAACAACAAAACACTTACCGTAACCGCAAATGCTTTTGACCGCGAAATTTCAGCAGAAAAAGCATACGTTACGCTAGAAGGCGATAAAGCAATCTGGAAAAACTCTTGGGATGCTGCTGGTAAAGAAGTAACCTGGGACATGGTCCACTACGACGTACAATTAGTTGGTGGTGTTGCATTACACCAAGGTAAAGTTGCCGAGATGCATACTGGGGAAGGAAAAACTTTAGTAGCTACCCTACCTATGTACTTAAATGCATTGGCTGGAAACGGAGTACACTTAGTAACCGTAAACGATTACTTAGCAAAACGTGATAGTGCTTGGATGGCACCTTTGTTCCAATTTCACGGAATTAGTATCGATTGTATCGATTACCACAAACCGAATTCTGATGCACGTAGAAAAGCATACAACGCAGACATTACGTACGGAACCAATAATGAGTTTGGTTTTGATTACTTAAGAGATAATATGTCGCACTCACCAAACGATTTGGTACAACGCCCACACCACTACGCAATTGTAGATGAGGTCGATTCTGTATTAATTGATGATGCCCGTACACCTTTAATTATTTCTGGTCCTGTACCACAAGGAGATCGTCACGAGTTTAACGAATTGAAACCAAAAATTGCTGACATTGTAGATGTTCAGAAAAAATACCTAACAGGAGTTCTTGCAGAAGCCAAAAAGCTAATCAAAGAAGGAGATGTTAAAGAAGGTGGGTTCCAATTGTTACGTGTTTTCCGAGGGATTCCTAAAAACAAAGCCTTAATTAAATTTTTATCGGAAGAAGGTGTGAAACAAATCCTTCAAAAAACCGAAAATCATTATATGTCCGACAACAACCGCGAAATGCCAAAGGTTGATGCCGAATTATACTATGTAATTGACGAAAAAAACAATCAGATTGAACTGACCGACAAAGGGGTTAATTACCTTTCAGGAGCAGACGATCCAGATTTCTTTGTAATGCCAGAAATTGGTCTTGAAATCGCAAAAATTGAAGCCAAAGGATTGTCTTCCGAAGAAGAAGCAGAACTAAAAGAAGTGCTTTTCCGTGAGTTTGGTGTTAAAAGTGAACGCATTCACACCATGAATCAATTGCTGAAAGCTTACTCGTTATTTGAGAAGGATACGCAATATGTTGTAATGGACAACAAAGTAATGATTGTAGATGAGCAAACAGGACGTATCATGGACGGTCGTCGTTATAGCGATGGTTTACACCAAGCAATTGAAGCCAAAGAAAATGTAAAAATTGAAGCAGCTACGCAAACCTTTGCAACAGTAACACTTCAAAATTATTTCAGAATGTACAACAAGCTTTCTGGGATGACGGGTACTGCAGTAACGGAAGCGGGTGAACTTTGGGAAATTTATAAATTAGATGTGGTAGAAATTCCTACCAACCGACCTATTGCACGTCACGATAGAGAAGATAAAATTTACAAAACAAAACGCGAAAAATACAACGCTGTTATCGACGAGGTTGTTGATCTTTCAAAAGCAGGAAGACCTGTATTGATTGGTACTACTTCGGTTGAAATTTCAGAATTATTAAGTCGTATGTTGAGTATTCGTAACATTCAGCATAACGTCTTGAATGCGAAAATGCACAAAAAAGAAGCCGACATTGTTGCGGAAGCTGGTAACGCTGGTATTGTTACCATTGCCACCAACATGGCAGGTCGTGGTACGGACATTAAGTTGTCGGATGAGGTAAAAGCGGCTGGCGGACTTGCAATTGTAGGTACCGAACGTCACGATTCGCGTCGTGTAGACAGACAGTTACGTGGTCGTAGTGGTCGTCAAGGAGATCCAGGTAGTTCACAATTCTACGTTTCTTTAGAGGACAATTTAATGCGTCTCTTCGGAAGCGACCGTATTGCCAAAATGATGGATAGAATGGGACTTCAAGAAGGAGAAGTAATTCAACATTCTATGATTTCAAAATCTATTGAACGTGCACAGAAAAAAGTAGAAGAGAATAACTTTGGTATTCGTAAGCGTTTATTAGAGTATGATGATGTAATGAATGCACAACGTGAAGTAGTGTATAAACGTCGTTACAACGCATTGTTTGGAGAGCGTCTACGTGTCGATGTTGCCAATATGATTTATGATACTTCGGAAATTATTGCTGAAACAAACAAAGGAGCACAGGATTATAAAAACTTCGAGTTTGAATTGATTCGTTACTTCTCTATGAGTTCGCCTATTTCTGAAGCTGAATTCGAAAAGATGGATGCGCAGAAAATCGCAGGAACAATCTACAAAGCAGCTTACACTCATTACCAAGAAAAAATGGAGCGCAATGCAGACTTAGCATTCCCTGTGATTAAAAATGTATACGAAACACAAAAAGACCAATACAAACGTATTTTAGTTCCGTTTACAGATGGTGTAAAAACATTGAATGTAGCTACAGATCTTGAAAAAGCGTACGAAACGCAAGGAAAGCAATTGGTAAAAGATTTTGAGAAAAATATTACTCTTGCCATTATCGACGACTCTTGGAAAACACATTTACGTAAAATGGATGAGTTGAAGCAATCGGTACAATTAGCGGTTCACGAACAAAAAGATCCGTTGTTAATTTACAAATTTGAGGCCTTTGAATTGTTTAAAGGAATGATCGAAAAAGTAAATAAAGATGTACTTTCATTCTTGTTTAAAGGAGAACTTCCACAAGAAACGCAACAAACAATTCAAGAAGCTCGTGCTGTAAGACCTAAAGAAAATTTAAGCGAGCAGAAAGATGAAATTCAGAACTTAGACGAACGTGCTGCTGAAAGTCGTGCTGCAGGAAACACACAACCGCAACACCAACAAGTAACAGAAACAATTGTTCGCGAACAACCAAAAATTGGACGTAATGATAAAGTTACTATCAAACATGTAATGAGCGGTGAAACAAAAGAACTAAAATTTAAACAAGCCATTCCTTTATTAGACAAAGGAGATTGGGTACTAATGAGTTAACTTTTAGAATATATTACTAAAACGGAGCCTTGTTTTTTCATAAAACAAGGCTCTATTCTTTTTTATACTAAACACCGTATGATTCGCATTGAAAACTGTAAATTTGAGATACTAATCTGAAAAAAAATAATAGATTCATACAAAATAAAAAGTCTGTTATTTTTAATAAGAAAACCATGCGTCTTTTACTCTCTTTCTGGCTGCTAATTCTTGTCTGTAATACTGCTTACACACAAGAACACAATGCTACAAAAGATTTACTCCAAGAAGCTAAAGGTGTTTTATTCTCCCAACCTGAGCAAACTGAAAAGATAGCAGATTATATTCTAAATAAATCTGAAGACAAATCTGAACGCACAGAAGCATCACTGCTTTTAGCGCAAAGCTTCTACGTGCGAGGTAACTTTTCAAAAGCTGTTAAAGAGGCCTTGTCGGCGAAAGAACTGGCCGATAATTCGGGTGCTATTGAAATACAATTGAAAGCAAATTTATTTGCGATTCAAATGCTTCGTATGTTAGGACTAGATACTGTTGCCGACAGCTATCTTTCAGAAGTAATTGTACTTCGGAAAAACATCGAAGATCCAGTACTTTCAACATGGTTAGAAGGAAAACTAAATCAAGACAAAGCATTTATAAATTTTGATCTCGGTCATACTTCTAAAACCATTGATTACCTTCAAAAAGCACGGTTTCAATTTTTAAAAAGTCGAGATACCACAGCTGTAAACGACGCCAGCCTTTCGCTAGTAGAATCATTCATGCAGGTCTCTAAAATAGATTCTGCTAATTATTACCTCGAACCAACCATAGAAGATATTCGAACGACGAAGTACAATGATTTTCAGAAATTAAAGGCATTAGACCATTTAGGAAAACTCTATTTTTTAAAAAATGACTATCCAAATGCTATAGAGGTATACCAGGAAGCGCTAAACCTTTCAAAAAAATTACCAAATACGTACTATGAAAACAATAGCCTCGACGGTCTAGCTATAAATTATTTAGCGATGGAAGACACCGAAAACTTCTATCACTTTAAGCAAAAGAATTATCTAACCGAGCTGCAGGTTGACACTGAAGAACGTTTAGCTGTAAATGCTGTTTATAGTACGATTAATAATCAGCAGCAGGGTCTTTCCGAAGAAATTATTGAAAGTGAATATCATAAACTTTATGCATTGGGTGCTTTTTTACTTTTAATCTTAACCCTCGGACTATTTTTAAATTATCAATACAAGTCTAAAGCAAAAGAATATACGGCAATCTGGAAATACATCTCCCCTGCGAAGAAGGATGCTAAGGCAACTAAGCCTAAAAAGGTTTTAGAGAAAAGTGCGTTGGTTCCAGAGGAGACAGAACAGGTATTGCTTCAAAAATTGGAGAAGTTTGAAGCGGGAAAAAAATTCACAAATTCTGATATGTCTATCGCCTTATTAGCGTCGCAAATGGATACCAATACGAAATACTTGTCGGATGTAATAAACAGACATAAGGGGAAAAATTTCAATAGCTATGTGAATGAGCTTCGTATTAATTACATCATAGAAAAGATTAAAGACAATCCTGTATATTTCAATTATAAGGTGAGTTATCTTGCTTCGGAATGTGGGTTTTCTTCACACAGTAGCTTTACGACTGTTTTTAAATCGGTTACTGGAATATCGCCAACTGCTTTTATGGATTTTCTAAAAAAAAGAAGTGAATTAGCATGACAATAGCAAACTACATATCGTCTGTTTCACTTGTTTCTTTTTTGAAACAAGTGTCTTTTTGCACTTTGTTTTTTCTAATAAATCAGAACATTTCAGCACAAACCAAGCTAGATAGCCTGATTAATGTTGCACATCTAAAGGTTTATGAAGATCCTATGTCTGCGATTAAAATGGGAGAACAAATATTTAACGAAGCCTCCATTGCAAAAACTAAGATCAATGCATTGATGCTAATCTCGAATGGTTATCTATCAAAAAGAGAGTATGAAAAGTCGTTAGAATATTCCTTAAAGACCAGAGAATTTTTTGATGAAATCGATGATCCAAAGGTGAAAATAAGTGTGTTGAATAATATTGGGATGCAACACCAACAACTACTTATTTACGATAAGGCAATCGAAAACTTGGACGAGGCACTAAAATGGGCTGAAAAAGTAACACATAAAGATTCAATCGCCTCAATTCTAGGAACAAATTATGCTATTAGAGGATTTATATATCGAGAACAAATGAGTTGCGATATTGCGCTTAATTATTTCAACAAGTCCATTAGCGAGTTCAAAAAAGCATTGAAAGTAAAAAAAACAATGAATGCGAACTTAAGTATTCTCAATTACAACAAGGGTAATTGTGAATTACAAGTTTCACAAATAGATTCGGCAAGAGTAAATTTTAACAAGTCTATTAAATACGCTAAAGTAATTAATGCGAATAGCTTATATGCCTTTGCAAAAAAAGGTCTTAGTGAAGTATATACTATTGAAGGAAATTACAATCAAGCAATTAACGAACTTAATGAGGCGTTAAAAGTTTCCGACAGCGTGGGTGATTTAGTACTTGATCAAGGAATTTATAAAAACTTAAGTGACAATTATCTCGCGATTAACAATCAGGCACAATATCAACTTTACTTTGGGAAATATTCAAAAACCCAGAAGCAAATTAGAAAAAAAGAAAGAAGCACAATTAATAGTTCCATAACAAGCCTTTTAGAAGAGACAAAACTTCAAATAAATCAGAAAAAAAAGGAACTTCAAAAACTGCAAATTGTCCTATTAATTTTAATAGTATTCTCTCTATTATTTCTTTCAAATAGAATTATTAAAAGTAGAAAAAACTATAAAAAGGCATTAAAAAACCTTGAAAAATTCAAGAAGTAGACTTTTTAAAGTCAAAACTACAAAAACACTCTAAAGCGCTTAAATAAAGCACTTAAACCCCTTTTCCATCCTTTCAAAATTCGTGAATTCGTAAAGACTAGCATTATTAATAATGTATAGGCTTTTCTACATTGCACTAACATTAAAAAATACCTGTGTTGAAAATTTGCGAAAAACAGTTGCGCCATATTCTATAAAAATAGTAATCAAATTACTGTTAAAAGTAGGCTAGCTAGCAATCACATTTACAACGTCAGAAAACATTAACCTTAATCAAAAAAAATGATGAAAAAAACAATCTTATTAACCTTACTGGCTTGTGTAGTAATTACAAGTACTTCTTTTGCTCAGTATATTACAAAAGATACTTTCTTTGAAACGACAGGAGTTTCAAATCAGGGAGTTATTTCTGGATACGAAGCACAAGCAGGGCCTTATTCACTTTGGAATCCTGAAGCGAATACCTTTGAACAAATTGGAGGATTAGCTCCCGGACAAGGAATTGGCGGTAAAGCAATCTTCTCTGGAGACGGCACCATGCTTTCTGGAGCTTCTAGCGTAACGGTAACAACACCTACTGAATGGGAAAAATTAAATACAGGTTTCAACTATATCTTTAGAGGAATCGATTTCCCAGAAGGACAGAACTCTCAAGGATATGCGGCTGGAGAATCTCTTACTTATAATGGTGACGGAATTGTAATTGCAACCTATGATGGTGGTGATACTTGGAATCAACTATGGACAGGAGTAGGTCAAGGAATTGAAGCAATGAGTTTCCCAACGTTATCTACAGGTTATGTAGGTGGATGGAGTCAATATTTTGCAAAAACCACCGATGGTGGGAATACTTGGACAGAACAAACACCTGGCGCAGATGTATATTTTTATACAAGCATTGTATTTAAAGATGCTTCTAATGGGGTGGTTACCGCACAAACAAATACAGGGGTAGCTGTATACACTACCTCAGATGGTGGTGACACTTGGACCACTGGATCTGGTTTGGTTGGCGTTCCTTATAAACTTACACACGTAAGTGACGATACTTATTTCTTAGTAACAAATGGAGGTGATATTCAAAAATCTACAGATAATGGTTTAACATGGACCTCAGTTTTCTCTGGCGGCGGATTATTACTTGGAATTGAATTTTACGATTCAATGACTGGAATTGCTACAGCTGAAAATGATGTTTACAAAACTACCGATGGTGGGGCTACTTGGGTTGGAACTGAAGTTATTGAAGGAGCATTATGGCGTGATGTAGCTTGGTTAGATGCAAATAATGTTACTTTAATAGGTACTCCTGAGCTTATTTTTGCTTCTGAAGATGGTGGTGACACTTGGCCAATAAACAATATTGCTACCTCAACACTTAATGAAGCTTTATACGATATCTTTTTCACTCCTAATGGAACTGGATACATTATCGGTTCTCAAGGAGTTATGTTTCGTAAAACATCTTCGACGAATGATTATGCAATCATGTCGAGATACGATACTACAACCAATACTTGGACAGCTCTTGGAAGTCTTGACTTTCCTGTAGATAATTCACTAAGTGGTGGATATAATATTTCTGGAGACGGAACAATGGTAATCGGAAACTCTTGGGCAGAACCCGCTCCAGGTACTTCAGGATTAGGCGCACACGCTGTTGCTTGGACTGATACCGACGGAATTATTGATTTAGGAACATTATACCCTAATGACAATAGAAGCACAAGAGCGGAAGCTGTAAGCCATGATGGAAGCATTATTGTTGGATGGCAAGATTTTAACGGCCCATGGAAATCGGCAGTATGGAGAAAAGATGCTAATGGCGACTTCCTTCCTAATGAATATTTATTAGTAGACCCAAATGGAGACCCTACAGACCAAATGAACCAATTAGGAGAATGTAGCGCCATCTCTGCAGATGGAACTGTTATTGGAGGTCGTGGAGATTTCGCAAATGATAACGAACCTTGGATTTGGACTGAAGCAGGCGGATACCAATCGTTAGGAACGCTTTCTCCTGGTGCTGCCGGAAGTGTTACAGGTATAAATCATGACGGTACAATCGTTATTGGTTATTTCCAAATAGGACCATGGGATCCAAACATTCCTTTTATCTGGACACCATCTGGAGGATTACAAAATTTCCACGATTTCATTACAGAAGTACTTGGATATGATATGGGAGCAGGACAAATCTATGCGCCTAACTCAATTTCTCCAAATGGAGAGTTCATCACAGGATGGGGATTTGATGCAACGATTGGACCTTGGGGAGACTTATTTACCTTTAGATTACAATTACCTACCGTGCCGTTAAATGATGCTTGTGAAGACGCTACTGAACTAGCTTGTGGAGATATAGTTACAAACTCAACTATTTTCGGAACAAACTCAGGAGGTAATAATTCACCTGATGTATTTTACTCATATACTGGAAGCGGTCAAGCTGAAACAATCACTTTAAATGCTTGTGGCGATGAAACTACTTTCCCTACAACAGTTAGAGTATTTACAGACTGTACACTCACAAATCAAATTGCATTTAACGATAGTTCTTGCGAGAATCAACCAGAATTGTCATTTGAAAGTGACGGAACTTCTACTTACACCATTATGGTGGAAGGATACGATAGTAATTCTGCAGGGAACTTTCAATTAGAAATTACGTGTGAACCCTTATTAGGAACTACTTCTTTTGAAGCATCAAGCACTGTAATTTATCCAAATCCAGTAACTGATAATTTACAAATAGCTTCTAAAAATGTAATCAACACGATTCAAATTTACTCGATAACTGGAGCTACTGTTTCAACGATGTCTGTTAATAGTACTTCTAGTACACTTGACTTATCTTCTTTTGCAAATGGGATCTATTTTATTAAAACAGAAACGGATACTGCTTCAGAAACCTTTAAAATTATAAAAGAATAATTTTTATTTTATTACATAGTTAATAGTGTTTTTAATAAAGCTCTTTGATTTAATCAAGGAGCTTTATTGCTTATAACTCCTTAGTTACCTGACAGTTATTTCTTCGGAAAAATCCAAAATAACGCATAAAATTTCTTCCGTTAACCGTTCATTAACCAAGATCGCTTACATATTTCTATACATTCGTCACATAATCAAAATTAAATGTGATGAAAAAAATACTCTTACTTGTATGCGTACTTACCACCTCAGCAATTTTCGCTCAGGATTGTACCATACCTGCAACCCTACCCTATTTTGAAGACTTCAGCAATGGAGCTCCGGCATGTTGGGAATACGAAAATACTGATGGAACAAACCCAGTATGGACCTACAATGACAGTGTTGATATTACTGGTGATGGAACAAATGACCCTGTAGTACTTATGATACCACCAAACGTTTCAACAGAAGAAAAAAACGATTGGGCGTTCACTCGTAAAATCCAAATGGATGCGGGTACAGAATACAGCATTGAAGTAGCTTATAATGCTTTCAACTTAGGAAACGTAACCGCTTCAGAAAATTTCGAACTTGTTATAACAGATGCTCCAAGTTCCACAGCTTCTTATAATGAAATTATTGGAACTTATACTGATTTCATTCAGCAAGGAACCTTCCCTGGACAAAATGATGGAAATGACATTAAAACACAAGCTTATACTGCTTCAGAAACTTTTACACCAACTACCTCAGGTGAGTATTATGTGGCAATTCACGCTCTAGGTTCTAACGGAACTGACGGTGGCGGATTTTTCTTATTTAGCGCAAGTGTAGAAGAAACTCCTGTTGATTGTACGATAGCAGTAACTGTTCCTTATTCTGAAGACTTCAGCAATGGAACTCCGGTATGTTGGGAATACGAAAATACTGATGGAACAAACCCAGTATGGACGTACAATGACAGTGTTGATATTACTGGTGATGGAACAAATGACCCTGTAGTACTTATGATACCACCAAACGTTTCAACAGAAGAAAAAAACGATTGGGCGTTCACTCGTAAAATCCAAATGGATGCGGGTACAGAATACAGCATTGAAGTAGCTTATAATGCTTTCAACTTAGGAAACGTAACCGCTTCAGAAAATTTCGAACTTGTTATAACAGATGCTCCAAGTTCCACAGCTTCTTATAATGAAATTATTGGAACTTATACTGATTTCATTCAGCAAGGAACCTTCCCTGGACAAAATGATGGAAATGACATTAAAACACAAGCTTATACTGCTTCAGAAACTTTTACACCAACTACCTCAGGTGGGTATTATGTGGCAATTCACGCTCTAGGTTCTAACGGAACTGACGGTGGCGGATTCTTCTTGTTCAATCTTTCTGTTGAAGAATCGATAGTTCCTCCATGTTCTGTTGCTGCTACAGTACCATATTACGAAGATTTCAGTAATGGAGATCCAGAATGCTGGTTAAAAGAAGATACCGACAATACACTACCTGTTTGGATGTATAACACAGGAACCGATATAGACGGCGATGGAATTGGAGATCCTATTTATCAAATTATTGCTCCTGGTACTCAGGATCCTTTAAAAAATGATTGGGCTTTTTCACAAAAGGTGCACATGGAAGCAGGAACTACGTATTATGTTTCTTCTCATTACAATGTAGTAGATTTAGGTTCTTCAACTTCTTTTGAAGATTTTGAAATGTGGGTAACCGACGCGCAAAGTTCTAACGCGTCTTTTAAAGAATTACTAAACACATACCAGGGTATTACACAACAAGGTCAGTTTCCTGGACAAAGTAACGGAAATGATTTAGAAGCTATGGCATATCTAGCTGAAGAAGGGTTTACTCCTACTACAACTGGCGATTACTATGTTGGAATTCATGCAACTGGTTCTACGGCAATTGGTGGTGCATTTTTATTATTTGATGTGGGTGTTAATACAGAACCTACAGCACAAGATTGTACCGAAGCAGCAGTAACTCCTTACTATGAAGATTTTAGTAATGGTTCACCAGCATGCTGGGAATATGAAGATGCAGACAATCAGAATCCAGTTTGGGCGTACAATAACACGACTGATATTTCTGGAGATGGCACCAACGATCCAATTCTTATCATGGCGCCAGCAAATGTATCAACCACACAAAAAGACGATTATGCCTTTTCTAAAAAAATACAATTAATTGCTGGAGTTGAGTATATCATCGAAGTTGCTTATAATTCATTAAATCTTGGAAATGCTGTTGCTTCAGAAAACTTTGACTTAATTATCACAGATGAACCAAACGCTACAGCAACACAAACAGTTTTAGGAAGCTATAACGACATCTTACAACAAGGTGATTTCCCTGGAAACAATGATGGAAATGACCTTGAATCTCAAGCATACACTGCCTCTGAAGTATTCACACCTACAACTTCGGGAGAATATTACGTTGGAGTTCATGCTTTAGGAACGACTGGAACAGATGCAGGCGGATTACTTCTATTTGACCTAGGTGTAAGTGTGAACACAGTACCCTCAGGTGGAGAATTAATCATTATCCCAACTACAGGTTATGTAACTAGCGTAAACTATAATGGAACCGCTGCAGCTGGTTATAATACCGAGCATTTTATTTGGAATGGAAATGGAAACTTTGAAGTTATTGGTGGTGTTCCTCCTGGGAATGGTATTGGTGGCCAAACAGGAATTTCTGATGATGGAAACACAGTTTCGGCTGGATACTTAAACACTGTATCAGGCTTGGTTGAAATGAGTACTTACGAAATCTCAACTCAAACTTGGACTTCTCTTGGAGGAATAGGTGGAGATGATGGTGTAGAAGCTAGTTCAACCTATGCTATTTCTGGTGATGCTACAACCGTTGTTGGATTAGGATATACTGAGGCAGGTGGTCCTGGTGGCGCACATGCTGTTGCTTGGACTGAAGCTACTGGCGTTGTAGATTTAGGCTCTACAGTACCGCAAGCTTTTAGTAGAGCAAATGCAACCAACGTTGATGGAACTGTAATTGCAGGATGGCAAGATACTGCTACAGGTTTCCGTCAAGGAGCTGTTTGGATTAACGGAGTGCAACATTTAATCGATTTCCCGAATGGCGACAAAGCAGGAGAAGCACAAACTGTTTCGAATGACGGTGTTTGGGTTGGAGGTATTGGAAACTTTGCCAATAACCATCAAGCCTGGAGATGGAACGAAGATACTGAAATTGAATCCTTAGGTCCATCACCAATACAAGGATACAGAGGAGCAACCACTGGATTAAGTGAAGACGGAAGTATTGCTGTAGGGTATTACAAGCCTGGTAGTTTGCCAGCTATTTTTGGAGTTGGTTTTATCTGGACTGAAGCTACTGGAGTTGTAGAGTTAAATGAATATGCTGCAACATTAGGAATTGACACTCAAGGAGTAACCTTGGCGTTACCTTTAGACATCTCTGCAGATGGAACTGCAATTGTAGGAAGCGGACTAGACAGTAACAATAATAGAGTTGGGTTTTTATTGAGATTAGAACCTACTATTTTAGGTGTGGATGAACCTACTATTGAAGATACTTTTTCTTATTATCCAAATCCAGTAAATGATGTTTTGCATTTTTCAGGAACCACTCCTTTAAAAAGCATAACCATCTACACTGTTACAGGACAAATAGTAGCTCAAAAAGCAATTACGAGTACAAAAGGAGAGTTAAATATCTCTGAATTAGCCAACGGAATTTATATTGCGCGCATCGAAGGATACGAATCTTCAAAGACCGTAAAAATTATCAAAAAGTAAGAAAATAGTTAATAGGTTTATTTTCGGCAACCCTTGAATCATTTCTTTTCAGGGGTTGCTTTTTTTGTTATCTTCGATACGCATCAAATGAATACCTATGAAAAAAATTGCTATCGAATTTAAATGGGCTATAATTTTTACAATCATGACGCTTGCTTGGATGTTATTAGAAAAAACATTGGGATGGCATGACGAAAAAATTGCAAACCACTATTGGACAACACTCCTTTTTCTACCTATTGCAATTTTTATGTTTGTTTTAGCCATTCGGGAAAAAAGAAGACGCTATTACCATAAAAAAATTACGTGGAAACAGGCCTTTTATAGCGGTGTTGTATTAAGTGTTTTTATTGCAGCGCTCTCTCCACTAGGACAATACATTACACATAATTACATTACGCCTAAATACTTCATCAATGTTATCGACTATTCTGTAACGTCTAAACTAATGACCATAGAAGCTGCTAACGAGTATTTTAACATTACAAATTACATCATGCAAGTTGCCATCGGAACCCTCCTTGGAGGTATTGCTACGGCTGCCATTGTAGCTACATTTATGAAAAGAGAATAATTCTATTTTACCTATTTTTTTCAAGAAAGTGTTTTAAAAAAGGAATTTGCAGCATAAACAAACTTAAAAACACAATACCATAAACAGTCGTTTTATTCATTTTTACTTCGGAAAAAGGATTCTTAAACGACACATATTCTGCAACACTAAATTCTTTCAGCAACGAAAAATCTGTAGCCGGCACGATGTATAACGCAAACATCATGCTCACAAAACCCAAAACAATGAAAACCCAAGCCCTTTTTGAAAGTAGAGGCTTATATGGTTGTATCGCTGTTTTCGGTGTTACAGATTTCATAACCGACTCCATGAAATGTGCTGAAGGCTGATGCAAACCAGCTTCTTGCACTAACTTTTTAGCGATATCATCTATATTTTTAAATTGCTCTTCCATTAAAATTTGATGTTTCTGGCAGTATAAAATGCTTCAGTAAAGTAAATAATTTTTTCCTGCTTCTGTATAGCTTAACTTTTATATTTTCTTCGGAAAGTGCTGTAACTACGGCAATCTCTCGCACCGATTGATCTTCAAAATAATACAATGTTACAATAACGGCTTCTTCTTCTGAAAGTTTTAAAATACATTCTTGAATGACCTTCTTTCGTTCTTCAGCTTCTAAATAATGCAGCGCGTTGTCCACACTAAGCGCATCTCCTTCCGTTATATCTTCTATCAATTCTGAAGCTTGATACTTTTTGTTTTTCCGAAGTGAATCTAATGCCTTTCGATATACAATACTGTACAACCAACTGGAAAACTTTGCGTCGCCACGATAACTCGCTAACGACTGAAACGCTTTTACAAAACTATCTTGTGCTACTTCTTCAGCTTCTTCTCTTGTTTTCACTACGCGATAGGCAATGGTAAACACAAAGTCTTGATATTTTTCTACCAAAAACCCAAAAGACTGCACGTCTCCCTGCAGCGTTTGCTGTATGTATTCTTGGTCGTTGGTTGTGTTCATTTAGACATAAGACGATGCGAGTACAATAATGGTTACAAAAAACATTAAGAAAAAATAATGAATAGAATTTGTAACCGAACCTTTACATCCTTCGTCCTACTAGCAAACATTCATTAATCAATCATTAATCAACTTTAAAATTAAACAGTATGGGATCAGAAGTCATTGTAGTACCAGTCATTTTCGGACTTATCTTCGGAATATTTTATTTATTTATTACGGCAAGAAACAGAGAGCGACTTGCGCTTATTGAGAAAGGAGCAGATGCTTCTATTTTCTACGGAAAGGATCGAAAAGCAACACCGATGTGGAAGGTTATTGTAATTAACTTGGCATTACTACTTATCGGAATCGGACTTGGAATTTTTATCGCAGCAATTTTAAGTGAAGTACTCCATGTAGATGAAGAAATTGCGTTTCCAGGAACAATCTTTTTAATGGCAGGAATTGGACTTTTTGCAGGGTTTTATTTTACAAAAAAATTGAACAGCGACGCTTAAAGACAGCTGTTTTTAGTTGAAAAGTCATCTTGAGTTTGCGCTCAAGGTGACTTTTCTAATTTTGAAGAGTTACGTTACTATAGCTAGCATTGATATTGAATTTCTTTAGTGAGTTGCTGGCTTTATAAAACCCATTAAGCAATACACGACCGCCACTTACATTTTTATCTATTTCTAAAGAAGCAGGTGCCGAAAACGGGGATTTTTTACCATTAAAATAGAAAGAAAACGCTGTATTAGGAATGCTTAACGTTGCATCTGTATTCTCTAACGAAATATCTACCGTACTAAAATCGGGAGCTACTTTCCCTATAAATAAGTTTCCGAAGGAACCTACCAAAATACCGGTCTTTTCCAATGTATTTACAATGACATTACTCGAGTTTGCTTGTAAATTAATGTCACGCACAGTATTCAATTTACAATCCTCCACATAATTTACTTTCAACACTCCGTTTACCCAGTTATTCACTGAAACAGGGCCATAAGAAGCATTGATGAGGGATTCTCCCCCATCAATACTATTAGCCACAAATGGCGCATAATTAAGCGTTGCATTAATATTATAGACATCGGCCATTTTTACTTCCCCATGACGAATATTTATATCGGTCTTGGTTCCTTTTGGCATTCTAATTATGATTTTCTTCTTGGCTTTACTCTTTTTACGACTTGAACTCTTAGACGTTTGAATACTAATGGTTTTATTTCCATGCGCGTCAGTAATTACTTCTTTCGAGTAGTTATTGCCTTCCTCATCAAATTGCTCTGCCCATTTCTCCATTTCTTTTCCAAAATTTTCTCCCCAAGCTTCCATCGATTTCCCAAAGTTTTCTCCCCAAGACTCCATCGACTTTCCGAAGTTTTCACCCCATTCTTCCATTTGTTTTTCAAACTCGGGACCAAATTTAACTTCAAACTCTTTTCCAAATTTTTCGCCCCAATTCTCCATTACTTTTTCAAAACCTTCTGCCCAAGAATCAACATCTCTCAGCCAAGCATCCGTTTCACGAACGCTTACATTCTTATTGTACTTTTTATTCAGCTTTGCGACATAGGCTTCCTTATTTTTTTCATATACGGATCTATTAAATGTATAACCATTGTGATCGTTAAAGTTGAAATTTATCGTTCCTGCATCAGAAGTAACCTTTGGACGTTCTTTGGTAAATGGCCAATTAGGGAACTTTTCATAATCTGGAACATCTGGAATCGTTACATTCCAATCCATATTTTTAAGTTCTTTTAAGATTGGCATATCCTTTAATGCTTCCAACCCTTTTAATCCTTCCAACGCACGACTTTCAATAGAGGTAGAAGATTCTAATCCATCCCAAACATCGCCAGATTTAGAAGTAATCATCACTTTTTTACTGTTTCCTAATACGTCTAAATTCCAATTATTGAAGATGTCTTTCTTTTCTTTTTCTGAAAGATTTACTCCTTCGATAAAGGCCTCAACTTCAACTGTGTTTTTATTCCATGTTTCAAAAACCACATCGGCATACGATACATTTACGGTAACGACAGCGTCTTTACTTACAGAAAAACTCTCTTTATAACTATCTTGAGCAAATAGGATTGCTGAAAACAGCAGTGCAAAGACAACTGTTAATTTATGATTGAATACTAGTATATGTTTCATTTTCAATTTCTTTAAGTTCTTTTAATTTGTTTTTTAGTTTGAACAGCAATTCCAAACGTAGTTTCAAATTATCAATAAGAGCAGTTACCGTTGCTTCGGAAGGCCCTACTTTATTCATTTCATCATTAAGTAATGCGTATTCTTTGTCTAGCTCGTTGATACGAACCATATATCCATCCATTAGTTCTTTATTTTCATCATCTATCTTTAAAGAAGCTATCTGTACGTTAATCCCTGTGAGGTAGAACTCTTCTACCTTTTTAAGATCTGGAGAAATATCACCCAATGTAAACTGTTCTGGATTTTTCTCCGGTGTTTTAGTTGCGTCAACAATGGTCGTATCTAGAATGTCGTCGTTAGATGAAAGTTGTTGCATTCCGAAGTATCCCAAACTAAGCAATACAATTCCTACGGCAGCAATTTTCAGCCAAAAGAAAGAAGCATTGTTTTTCTTCTTTTCTGGGAAGGATGTTGCCAATAGTGCTTCAAAGCGAGCTTCGTGTCCTTCCGATAATTTTGGAGCATCTGTAGGAATGTGCTCTTTCATCATTTTTCTAATATCCTGTCCCATAACGCAAATGTTTTAATGATTCTTTTAATTGTGCTTTCCCCCGATGTAATAATGTTCTCGAAGCATTTTCAGAAATAGAAACTATCTCCGAAATTTCTTGATGGTCGTATCCTTCCATTAAAAAGAGTCTAACTACGACCCTATAATTTTCTGGAAGTTTGTCGATGGCTGCCATAACTTCTTCAGCTGTTGTTTCGTCTTCTACAATCCAATCGCTTTCATCGTCGGCAATATGCATTGTTTCTTCATTCATGGTTACGGCATCAATTTTCTTAGCTTTTATTGTGTCGAGGCACGTATTAATTACAATTCGTTTCAACCAAGCACCAAAGGTGACGTCCCCTTTGTATTGGTTTATTTTCCGAAATGCTTTAATAAACGCCTCTTGCATAGCGTCTTCGGCAGCGGCGGTATTTTTTAAATATCGCTGTGCTACTATAAACATTCCGTCACAATACTGCTTATAAAGCTGTAATTGCGCCTTCGGATTGTTATCTTTGCATTGTTCTACAAGTAAAGAATTAGACACTATAGATGGTTTTTTTGGTTGCTGTTCGATTAAAAGACGACAGAAAAGAACGAGTGTTTCAAAAAGGTCGAAATTTTTAATAAAATTCGACAAAAGAAATTTAAGTTTCTCAGATTTGCATTAATTTTGACCTGTATTTTCAACAACTATGAAAAAGTATCACGATTTCGAAAAACTAAACCGATTACTGGTTGCCAGCTTTGAAGCGGAGAAGCTTTATTATAATGCGGCCTTAGAAGCTAAGAAAACTGAAATGAAACGTTTTCTTAATTATATGTCTGTGGAACGAAATAGAATGAGTCACGACATTTCTAACGAACTTCATTCTAGAGATATTGAGCCTTTAAAGGAAGATGTGGAAAAAGTAAATCTAGATCATTCCAAAACTGATCCGCAACCTGTAGCCTTTTCAGTTGCCATCGCACAATGTTTGTCTAGAGACAAAAACAATGTAAAACGCTACGACGAATTACTAGAGCGTAAAGATCTTCCCGACTCTATCTTAACAATGTTAGAGCGTCAACGTACTAAAATTACTCAGTACATTACAGAGGTAGAGAAATTGGTACAATAAAAAAAGCGCCTTTAAAAAAGCGCTTTTGATATATATTTATGTTATTACTATTTACTCGTCTAGAAGTAAATTAAGCGTTACAGTAATGTTATCGCGAGTTGCTTTTGAGAAAGGACAAATCTCATGTGCTTTATTAAGAATATCTTCTCCCGTTTTCACATCTACTCCTGGCAAATAACAATCTAACGTTGCTTCTAAAAAAGCTCCGTCTTCGTCTTCACAGAAACCTATTGTTGCTGTTACACTAAAGTCGTCAGACAACTCGATTCTTTTCTTTTTAGCAATAACTTGAACGGCACCACCAAAGCAAGCAGCATAGGCGCATCCAAACAGTTGTTCCGGATTTGTTCCTTCGCTACCGTCGCCTCCCATTGATTTTGGAACAGAAAGATTTAAATCTAAGGTACCATCTTCAGTAGATGCGTGACCGTTTCTTCCACCTACAACTGTTGAAGTTGCTTCATACAAAGTTTTCATTTTGTTTGTTTTTTAAGTTATATTAATCCAATATACCACCGAAAACTGGGTTATTAAAAACTATATTCATAAAATTGTCATAAATTCACTACGTGATACAAGAGAACAAAAATACAAGTGCTTTAGAGGAAAAAGAAGGGGTCTCAAAACCTGAGACTTTAAGTAAAAAAGTGGCTTCTTTTGTTAAAAAAAGCCGTAGAAAATCACCCTCCACACAACAGCTTACAGACGCTTTATTAGCGAAAGATAAAACAGCCTTAAGTCGTGCCATCACAATCATTGAAAGTACGGCTCCAAAACACCAAGAACAGGCAAAAAAAATTATTGAAGCTTGTTTGCCACACGCCAATAAATCCATCCGAATTGGAATTACAGGAGTTCCCGGCGTTGGAAAAAGCACCTTTATTGAAGAATTTGGAAAACTCCTTATCTCTAAAAATAAAAAAGTAGCCATTTTGGCGGTAGACCCAAGTAGTTCTTTAAGCAGAGGAAGTATTCTAGGTGATAAAACCCGAATGGAAGATCTGGTAAAAGAGCCAAATGCCTTTATTAGACCCTCGGCAAGTGGCGATTCGTTAGGAGGAGTAGCTCGCAAAACCCGTGAAACAATTATTTTATGTGAAGCCGCCGGATTTGACACTATTATTATTGAAACGGTGGGTGTTGGTCAAAGTGAAACCGCTGTTCACTCCATGACCGATTTCTTTTTATTGCTAAAACTAGCTGGTGCTGGCGATGAGCTTCAAGGAATTAAACGCGGAATTATGGAAATGGCAGATGCGATTGTCATTAACAAAGCCGACGGAGAGAACAAAAAAGCAGCGAAGTTTGCCAAAACAGAATTTAACAGAGCCTTGCACCTATATCCTCCAAAGGAAAGTGGCTGGAGCCCTAAAACACTTACGTGTAGCGCCTTGAAAAATGAAGGAATAGAAGATGTGTGGGAATTAATTACTTCTTATATTTCTGAAACTACTGAAAACGATTACTTTCCGAAGAAAAGAAAAGAACAAAATAAATTTTGGTTGCTACAAACCATAGAAAGTCGCTTAAAATCTGACTTTTATGAAAATGAAATCGTTAAAAAAGAGCTTGAAAAACAACTGAAACTGATTAACTCTAATGAGACGAGCCCTTTTGAAGCCGCTCAATTATTACTAAACTTGAATAAATAATACCACTGAAAAATTGCTTTTCATAAACTTTACCAATAATGATTAAGCAATTATTACCTTCAATGCCTTATGCAGTAATTTAATTTCAATGGTATTTTCTTTTAATACCACTGCTTCACCATCTTTCTGTATCATAAAATTTGCACCCTTTACATTTTTCATCGCTATGGAAGGAGTACAAATTTCTTCTACACCTTTTAGCCAATGGTGCTTTTTTAAAAAGAAAAGAAACGCAAAAATCATCATTCTAAAAAACGATAATTTTGGCACAATAAGAACATCTAACAAACCATCTTGCAAAGATGCTTTTGGCGTTAAACTCATTTTATAACCCATTTCATTAGAGTTGGAAACAAACAATAAAAAGGGACAAACGGTTCTTGTTGTGCTGAGGTAAGAAATCTCTATGTCTTCTTCACATTTATATTTTCGTAACGAAGTAATTACAGAACGGACGTATCCAAATAATTTACGTGTTGGTTTTTTTTCAAAATTGGATATCACAAAAGCGTCAAAACCGATTCCTGTGTTGCTAAAAAATAACTCATTATTAATCATTCCTGTATCTATTTCGATAAACGCTTTCGCTTTTATGATTGCTAATGCCTTCGAAATATCTCTCGGAATCTTCAAATTTGAAGCCAATCCATTTCCAGACCCCATCGGAATAATACCCAATACAACTTCTGTATGGACACAACTTGAAGCCACTTCATTAATCGTACCGTCACCGCCACAAGCCACAATAATATCGGCTTTTTCGGCTACAGATTGTTTTGCTAATTGGATGGCATTTTTAGCGTATGCTGATTCTTTTACAACTACTTGAAAGTTTTCAGCTTCAAAATACCCATTCAGAAAGTCTTCCGACAAACTATTTTTGCCACAGCCCGCTACTGGGTTTACGATAAAATGAATGTTAGTTATCAAGTACCACCGTTTTTAATTGGAGTCCGCCATTCGAAAATAAATAATCTGCTACTTGGTAATAGGAAATCGTCTCTTTCAGAAAAGAAGCGTCTTCAGGCAAAGGCATTAACTCGTTTGTAGCACGCTCCCAAGAATAGAAATTTGCTTTTTTCTGCACGCCTAATACCATTACTTTATCATCTTTCAGAAGTCCTAACTTTCTATAATTTCCAATAAAAGCGCGTTCTTCGGAAGGTTTCATTGTTAGAATATCTCTTCCGAATAAATTAGAATCGTACGTCCAATTCAACAACGAAAACAGGGTAGGAAACACATCTATCTGCGATGCCAACTTATCTATCTTTTGAGATGGCACTCCCTGAACATTATAAATAAACGCCGGAATATGATAATTTTTGACGTCTAATTCTTGTCGGCCCGCACTTGAAGCACAATGATCTGACATAATCACAAAGACTGTATTTTTAAACCAAGGCTTCTTTTTTGCCTTTTCTAAAAACTCATGAATCGCATAATCGGTATATTTTACACCCCCTTCACGAATGGTTCCTGACGGAACATCAATCTTTCCATCCGGAAATGTAAACGGTCTATGATTGGAAGTCGTCATTACAAAATCGAAAAAAGGGGTTCCCGTTTCATGGGCTTTATCAGCTTCCTTGATCACTTTGCTATAAATATCTACATCTGCAACACCCCACGCATTTTCAAAAGTAACTTCATCATCTTCAATATTAGTACGCTTAGTTTTTACGCTCGCATCTAATAAAAAACCACGCCCTCTATCTATAATATCGAAACCATTTCCGCCGAAAAACGTATTCATATTGTCAAAATAACCATCACCGCCATAAAAGAAATTTCGACTATATCCTTGTTCTTTAAAAACCTGTCCTATGGTAAAAAGTTCTTGATTGTTTTTCCGTTTTACAATACTTCGTCCGGGTGTGGGAGGAATAGACAACGTAATTGCCTCCATACCTCGAACCGTACGGGTACCTGTAGCAAATACATTTGTAAAAAACAAACTCTCTTCTGCCAATGCGTCCAAATGTGGTGTAAAATCTTCTCCGCCTAACGTTTTTAAAAATTCGGCACTCAAACTTTCAATACAAATAAAAATAACATTCGGTTTTTGAGCTGGCACTGTATCTTTTGCCGTAATCGTTCTGTAAATTGAATTTTTATTAGGGAACTTTAATTGGTCCCCATTGGCAACAAATTGAGATTGTAATTTGCTAAATGCTTCGGAAACTGGAAGCGTTTTGTAAAAGTCGGTATAGGATAATTCGTTATTCTGAAAGGCAGCAAAAAAAGAATAAATCCCCGTTTTCGCTAATTCGTTGTTGTATCTGTTTTCTGAAAACTCTGCAGATTCATTTTTAACAAAGAGTCCGAAGATGGCCGCAATTACAACAATGACTACAAAAGGCACTAGTTTTTGTCTGAAGGTATTTGTACTCGTAAAAGTCGTTTTAAAAATCCCCTTTCGCTTGGTAAGAACTATAAGTGCAATAACGAAAACCAAGATTATACCGACAAGTAAAGGAATTGGGTACGATTCATTAATGTTTGATACCACCTCGTACGTATACACCAAATAATCTACAGCGATAAAATTGAAGCGTCTTTGAAACTCTTCCCAAAAGGTAAATTCAGCTAAAAAAGAAAACATAAAAATAATCAAGCCCAAGGTATAGGCGAAATAAGTAACACCTTTATCTACAACAGAACCCACCCATTTCTTCGGAAAAAGCAAAAGATATAAACCATAAGGAAGTGCAAAAAAAGAAACGGTACCAATATCGTATAAGAAACCAATAAGTAAGGTATTCCCTAATTTAAAAAGAGACGTATCTACATTAGAAAAACTCCAAATTAATAGTGCTATCCGAACCAAACTCGATAAGACTAAAAATATAGAAATGAAGTACCCCAATAGTCTAAAACGGGATGGAAACAATCGTGGTATTAGCATAAAGGTGGTGGTGGTCTAAATTAACAATACCTCAAAAAAGAAGAATTTAACCTGTTAAAAATAGAACTTTAATCCAAATTACACCTTATAACTGCATAATCTTCATTAAAAATTACTTTCAAACCACTCCACTTGCGCTTCAAGTCCTTGCTTTAGTCCTGTTGAAGGATTATAGTTCAGCAACCTTCTCGCTTTGTCAATATTCGCTTTAGTGCGCGATTGATCGCCTGGACGTGCAGGATTCATCTTTATTTTTATTTTTTTCTGAAGAATTTCTTCTACAATAGCAATACCCGTTGCTGTAGTGTTTTCTTCTTCAGTTCCAAGATTAAAAATTTCACCATTGCAAACCGATTCATTGCCAAGTACACTTACAATACCATCTACAATGTCTTGCACATAGGTGAAGCTTCTTAAATGTTCGGCGCTTCCTTCATACAATGGAAAAGGTTTATCGTTAAGTCCGCAGTCTATTAAACGTGTGTATAATTTGTCTGGGCGTTCTCTTGGTCCGTATACAGAATACAACCGAAGGGAACAGCTTTGTAGTAAATTTCTACGAGAGTATGCCAACACCAATTGCTCTGCCGCTAATTTAGTAACACCATACCAAGAAGCTGGAAGGGGTGCTTGGTCTTCGGTTAATGTTGCTTCCAATCCATAAATGGAAGAGGTCGCTATGTTAACAAAAAAGGGTTTATTCTCTAACAACTCTATAGTGTCTAGTAGTCGTTGTGTTGCTAAAAAATTGTTTGAAAGATAATCATCGAAGGTGCTACTTGCAGAAATTCCTGGTTGTGCAGCAAAATGGAATATAGCCTGAACACCTTCCGTTAAAACAGTGGTTAGGGTATCTAACCGCAAGTCAATTTCTTGTATTGCAATTCCTTTTTTCGCTAATGCTTCAGCGTTTAACTGTTTTAAAGAAACATCGTAGTAATCAGAAAAATTATCAATCGCGACAACTTCGTGTCCCATTTCTGCTAATCTTTCCGAAGTATGAGATCCTATAAACCCTGCGGCTCCTGTGACAAGTACTTTCAATATTTATAACATTTTGAACTCAAAAATACTATCTTTTTTATGGTTCTGTTTTAAAATCGGAAGATTGTTGAAAAAAGAAATACTTTTGCATAAATAATTAGCCAATACAAAATGTACGAATTTACCATAATTGTTCCCGTATATAATGAAGAAGACAACCTAGAAAGGGTTGAAAAAGAGCTCCTCGCTTTCACGAAAATTGCTACTAAAAAAACAGCGATTCTTTTTGTAAATGATGGCTCTAAGGATAGAAGTCAGGAACTTATAGCACAAATTTGCCAACGCAATGAGATGTTTCATTTTATAAATTTCAGTGAAAATCGCGGTTTAAGTGCGGCTATTAAAGCTGGTTTCGATCATACTGAAACTGAATTAGTAGGTTATATCGATTCCGATTTGCAAACAGCGCCTGAAGATTTTAATCTGCTTTTACAACACATTGGCGCCTACGATTTGGTGACTGGCGTTCGTGCGAACAGAAAAGATTCGTTTGTAAAAAATATGTCGTCTACCATTGCTAACGGAATTCGGAGAGCTTTTACGCACGACGGAATGGACGATACAGGTTGCCCGTTAAAGGTTATTAAAACGGAATATGCCAAACGTATTCCAATGTTTAAAGGATTACATCGTTTTTTACCTGCGATGATTTTGCTTCAGAATGGAAAAATAATTCAAATTCCGGTGCAACACTTTCCTAGAATCGCGGGAACTGCCAAGTTTGGTGTGTGGAATCGCCTAATTGGTCCTTTGATGGATTGCTTTGCCTACCTTTGGATGAAGAAAAAATACATCAACTACGAGATTAAAGACAAAGGATGAGCAACTGGCTTGTATTTGGCATCGGATTTTTAGCACAACTTCTTTTTTCTGGGAGGCTTATCGTGCAATGGATATTATCTGAAAAAAGCAAACGAGTAGTCACTCCTTCCCTATTTTGGAAATTAAGTTTACTCGCTTCATTTTTATTGTTTGTGTACGGCCATTTACGCGACGATTTTGCGATCATGCTAGGACAAGCACTTACTTATTACATTTACATTCGGAACTTACAATTACAAGGCGAATGGAAAAAAGCACCCAAGGTTTTACAATGGTTCCTGTTTCTATTTCCAATACTCATTGTTGTTTACGCCTATAATAATGGAGAATACGATTTGCAAAAACTGTTTCAGAATGACGCCATCCCTTTTTGGTTGTTATTACTTGGTATAGTTTCGCAATTGCTGTTTACCTTTCGATTTATTTACCAATGGATGTATTCTGAAAAGACAAAAACTTCGCAATTGCCTGTCGGATTTTGGCGTTTGAGTGTTTTAGGAGCTTCACTTATTCTAACGTATGCTATTTTTAGAAAAGATCCTGTGTTATTTGTAGGACATGTTGCAGGTCTTATTATCTATGTTCGAAATATTTTTATCTGGAAAAAACAAGTAGATGCAAACACTTAAAAACAATTACTTACTCCTTTTAGTACTTACCTGTGTCGCTATTTTCTTTATGAATCTTGACGCACTTCCAGTAAACATTATGGAGGCTCGAAATTTCACAACAGCACGAGAAATGCTAAATGATGGAAATTGGCTATTTACAACCCTTAACGGAGAAGCACGCTATCAAAAACCGCCATTACCTACTTGGCTTACGGCACTTTCAGGAGCAATTTTTGGCATTAAAAGCGTTGCAGCTTTACGACTTCCAGCTGCGATAGTAGCATTAATCCTAGTTCTGTTTTCGTATAAACTTTCAGAAAAACTCACGCAAAACAGATCGTATGCGCTTGTAAGCTCTTTAGTTCTTGTCACCTCTTTTTACATCGTTGCGTCTGGTAGAGATGGCCAATGGGACATTTTTACTCACGGGTTTATGATGGTTTGCATCTACTTGTTGTACTTATTTTTTACGCAAGAACACAAAAAGTATGCAGTAGCGATTGCTGCGGCTTTCTTTTTTGGATTTTCATTTATGAGTAAAGGTCCCGTTTCCTTTTACGCATTATTGCTTCCTTTTTTAATTTCCTTCGGAATCGTTTACAAGTTCAAGAACATGAAGTCGAGAATCCTTCCATTGCTTGTGTTTTTGGTGGTTGGATTGTGTTTATCGGGTTGGTGGCATTGGTACACCTACACATTCGACGCCGAAACGGTTGCGGAGATTACCCAAAGAGAAACATCGAATTGGACTGGATATAATGTACGTCCGTTTTATTATTACTGGAGCTTCTTTATTCAAAGTGGCGTTTGGACTATCCCTGCCTTTATAAGCTTGCTCTATCCCTATCTCAAAAATCGTGTTTCTGATAAAAAAGCGTATTTATTTACCTTTTTATGGACCATGACATCGGTTGTTTTACTATCGATTATACCTGAAAAAAAATCAAGATACTTGCTTCCTGTATTAATTCCGTTGGCTTTAAACTGCGGATTTTATATCGAGTACCTCATTTTAAAGTTTGCTGAATTAAAAGATAAGAGAGAAACCATTCCTGTGTATTTTAATTTCGGACTTATTGCAACTATCGGATTGGCATTTCCAATTGCAGGCTATATTTTTCTGAAAGATACACTTGCCGGAAGCTGGGCTTGGTTCGTTTTACTGTCGGTTGCTTTATTTGGTATTGGATTTTTAATGCTTCGGAATCTTTTCCGAAGAAACATACGTCCTGTTTTCTATTTAACAATTGCTTTTATAGCAGCAGTAACCACCCTCGGATTGCCTTTAGTAAACGCAATCACAGTAAATCCGGAATACAAACCACTTTCCCTTTTAAACAATTGGGAAGCAGAAACTAATTTAAAAGCTTACGAGTTTACGTATTTCACCCCAGAACTTATTTGGGACTATGGCGACACTATTGAAGTGCTTGCTGTAGATGGAAAAATTAATATTCCTTCTGAAAATGCTTTTGGAATTCTTGTTGGCGAAGAAGAAACAGAACGCTTTAAAACTACGTTTAAAGACTATTCAGTGGAGAAAGTGACGCGCTACGATATGAATCCACAAGGGAAAGAGAATCGCTCGCACAAGACGCGTTTGTACCGAGATTTATATTTGGTAAAACGATTGTAGTTTTCTGAAGAAAATTACTTCAATTAGATTTGGGCATTGTATTTCTGGTTTGCCCACGTTTGAAGTTTGTAGACCCCAAAACCAATCCATCCGCCAAAAAACATTCCTGTAATTACATCTAACGGGTAATGAACACCTAAGTAAATTCGGCTATACCCTAGCATTACAGACCAAAATAAAAGTAAAAAAGGCAAGTACTTATATTTGTCTTTCAGTAATAAACCTAAAAACACAGCCACTCCCATCGAGCTTGCTGCGTGTGCCGAAAAATATCCAAATCGGCCACAACCATCGGCTACAAAACGCATAACACCCTGTAAACTTTCGACACGACACGGCCTAGGGCGCATGATATTATACTTGAATAAATTTGCCAATTGATCGGTTGCTAGTACTAATATCGCCGCACAAACCATAACGATAAGTGTTCCTTTTGCGCCTAGTTTCTTAAAAACTAGATACAGTAAAAAAATATACAGAGGAATGGACGACCACTTTTCAGTTACGATTCGCCAAAATTCGTCCCAAGATTCATTTCCAAGGGTATTCAGAAATAAAAAAAGGTCGGTATCATATTTTAATAGTTCTTCAATCATCTTCGTAAAGCGCTATTTCGCGATCGTAAAATTCGGTAGCTTCTTTGATATAATTTTCCGTTTCCGTTTCCAATTCTTTTTGGTCGTGTACATCAAAATCTTCCAACCACTCTACTTCGTCGTCTTCAAGGTTGATAATAAAACGAGGAAATTCAGTATGAATAATAAAAATGGCGGTTGGATAATCACTGTTATCCCCTAGTAAATATTTAGGAAAATCCATAAGTTCGTTTTTAAGTAGTTATTAATTTTGATTCTTTCTCACGAATCATTTTTTTGGAAAGGTAATTAAATCTAATGAAAAGCATCACTGCCGAAGCAGTAAGTCCTGCAAGCAACCCGTACCAAATACCTTCACTTTCAAGAGAAGTGTACATACTTAGGTAAAAAGAAACAGGGAATCCAATCAACCAATACGCTACAAAGGTAATAAACATAGGTATTTTCACATCCTGCATTCCGCGAAGCGCCCCTAAAGCAACCACTTGAATGGCATCCGAAATCTGAAATACTGCCGCTATTAGCATTAATTTTGAAGTGATTGAGATTACTTCCGAATTATCTACAAAGTTCACCACATCGTCTAGATCTAGATACATTTTTGGAAGCACCGTATTAAATAACACGAACATCAGTGCAAATACACTCGCTAATAAGGTCGTGAGTAATAGTATTGAAAAGGCGATGCGTCGTAACTCTTTAAAACTTCGCAATCCTTTTTGGTTTCCAACTCGAATCATCGCCACAACACTTAGTCCCATCGCCACCATAAAGGTCATTGACGAGAGGTTTAAGGCTATTTGATTCGCAGCTTGGTGATTCTTGCCTAAAATTCCAGAAAGCCATATAGCCGCCGTAAAAACAGCTACTTCAAAAAACATTTGCATTGCGGATGGAAAACCGAGTCCGATTAACTTTTTAAGCATTGCTTTTGAAAGCGTAAAAAACTTAATCTGCAATACGTATGCTTTCGACTTTTTATGACGTGCAAGCATAAACCACAGATATGCGACTAAAATAACACGAGAGACTAACGTTCCTATTGCAGCACCTACAATGCCTAATTCGGGAGCGCCAAACTTTCCGAAGATAAACATATAGTTAAGCAACACATTTATCAAGTTTGCCACAATGGTAGCATACATTGGATAACGCGTCATGGACATTCCGTCGCTAAATTGTTTAAAAGCTTGAAATACGATTAAAGGAATTAACGATGCAGCCACAAGATTTAAATACGGCATTGCCAAATCGACCACCTCTATGGGTTGTTTCATGGCGTACATGAGAGGTTTCGCAAACATGACCATAAGGAAGAGTGCAATTCCTAAGACCGTACATAAAAACAATCCGTGTTTAAAAGATGACTTTCCTGCATCGAAATTACCTTCACTATCCGCTTCAGCAACTAAAGGTGTTATCGCCGTAGAAAAACCAATTCCCAACGACATTGCAATAAACATAAAACTATTTCCTAACGATACTGCTGCAAGTTCGGCGGTCCCTAATTGACCTACCATAATATTATCAACCAACGCCACTAAAGTATGCCCTAGCATTCCCATTATAACAGGGGTTGCTAACGAAAGATTGGTTTTAAACTCGTTGGTATAATTAGAAATTGACATCTTAAAAATTAAGCCGCAAAGGTAAAAAATACCTATCTGTATATACGCATAAAGTTTTCTTATATTTAATGAAAATTTAGAATCACATGCAATCGAAAGCAACCACGCCAACAGAGTATATACATGAACTTCCTGACGATCGTAAAGAAGTAATTACAAAACTTCGCGATACCATACTTTCGAATCTGCCTGAAGGCTTTGAAGAAACCATGAACTACGGCATGCTAGGCTATGTCGTACCGCACTCAAAATATCCTGACGGCTATCATTGCGATCCAAAGCTTCCACTCCCCTTTATAAACATTGCCTCTCAAAAGAATCATATTGGATTTTATCATATGGGTATTTACAGTGATCCAAACTTGCTGGAATGGTTTACTACGGAATATCCAAAATATGTTTCGGGAAAATTAGACATGGGAAAAAGTTGTATTCGATTTAAAAATATGAAGAAAATCCCTTTTGAATTATTAGGTGAGTTAGCTTCAAAAATGACTGCGGAACAGTGGATAGAGCGCTATGAAAGTGTTGTAAAAAAATAAGCTATCAACGCAAAAGACACTATTTTAAATTTTATAAACACTCCGGAATTAGTTCTTTCTTCGGAAGTGTATCCGTATTCAAGTTTTACTTGTGTAAAAAACAATGTATCAATCTCTGAAGATATTGAATACCCAACGAATGCAATGGTAGGTAAACAAGCAGAGTTTTGTTTTGAAACCTATTTAAAAAGCACAGAGAATTACAAAATACTCACTGCAAACATTCAAATACAAGGAACATCTGAAACTTTAGGTGAGTTAGATTACTTGGTATATAGCATTAACAACAAACAAATACTTCATATAGAGTTAGCATGCAAGTTTTACGTGCATGATGTTTCTTATGACACAAATGAAGAATCGCATTGGATAGGTCCAAACAGAAAAGATACTTTATCTGATAAATTGGGAAAATTAAAGGAAAAGCAGTTTCCGTTGTTATTTAAGTCAGAGACTAAAAAAAAGCTAGCCACACTAGGAATTGAAACAGATTCAATAGTTCAACAGGTATGTTTAAAAGCATTTCTTTTTATTCCGAAGCACCTACAAAAAGAATCTTTTCCAAAAGAATACAGTGATTGTATAATAGGTTATTGGATTCGTTTTCATGAATTTAGTTCTGAAAGTGAAACAGCTTTGTATGCTATTCCGAAGAAAAAAGAATGGCTAATCGCTTCACAAAACACAACTGAATGGGTATCATTTTCAGAAATTCAAAATGAAATAAAACTACAGTTAGACCAAAATAAATCTCCTTTAGTTTACAAAAAGAGGCAGAATACGATAGAACGTTTTTTTGTCGTTTGGTGGTAAAAAAAAAGACCGTTCTTTCGAACGGTCTTTTTAAACTATATAGATTTAAAATTAATTTCTAGTTTTCAACTCGAAATTCATTTTTTGTCCAATTGTCAATCCTGGAACTGGGTCAACACCAACTACAACAGTTTTAGTTTCATCAGTTAAATCAACATCGATTGCAGTAAATGTAAAAGTTGTTTGTCTTTCTCCTGCTGGAATAACAACAGAAGGTTCAAAACTATAACTAGCGTTTGTTAATTCAGTTCCTTCAGGAACTACAGATAATGTAAAAGTTCTATCTGAATCAGATACATCAGTCACAAACAAATTAACAGTAGAAGTACCAGTATTGTCACCCACACGAATTGTTATAATAGACTCACCTGTAGTAAATCCAATAATTGGGCTAAATTCTGATGGTGCATCATCATATCTATCACAAGAGACAGCTACAACCGCAAGGATCAAAACAGTAAATAATATTTTTATATTTTTCATCTCAGTATTTTTTTTAGGATTAGTAACCTGGGTTCTGAACGATATTTTCATTTGTATCAATAATACCTTGATCAATTGGCAACTGCCATTTATTACTACCTGCAGGTAGCGTTAATTGATCAGAAGGAACTCCGCTTCCATCAGACTCATCACCAGCATTGGTTCTTTCAACTGGAAGATTCCATCTTTTAAGATCAAAGAAACGTTGGTATTCGAAAGCAAATTCTAAACGTCTTTCTAAACGAATTGCATCACGTAAAGCAGTACCTGTTTCTCCACTTGGAGGAGTAATATATCTTTTAGATCTAACAACATCTAAAGCAGCTCTTGCAGGACCTTCACTACCTAAGTTAAATAAAGCTTCTGCTTTGTTTAATTGTGCTTCTGCAGCTCTAAAGATTTTATAATCTACAACTCCATTTGTTTGACCTGCTTTACCAAGTAATTTTCTGATAGCATTGTATTCTTTATTATTAGAATCTACACCTAAAGTAAGGTAAGCTTCTTTTCTGATATCGTCATCTGCGTATAAATTAAATAACTCAAAAGATGCAGCATATTCAGGAAGGAAAGTTCCATTTAAAGGACCTTGACTCCATGTTACACCAATACCTTGATTCAATGCATCTGCAGTATTAGGAATTGTAAAAACTAATCCATCTGAATTAGTATCATCCCAAATTCCTACCATAGCATCACGAGGCGCTACAGCTTCAGTTACTTTATTAGCAGCATCAACAGCATTTTGCCATTGACCCATGTATAAATACACTCTAGATAATAAAAGGTTTACAGCGCTTTTACTTAATCTACCAGGACCATTGTTCGTATTAATTGACGCTTCAGCATCGATTAAATCAATAAGAATTTTCTCATAAACAGCACCAACAGTTTCTCTTGCAGGTAGAATATTAGGATTTGCTTCTGTTACATAAGCAACACCTAGACTTCCATTAGCATCTGCTGATTGTGTAGGGATCTTTCCATAGGTTTTAACCAAATCAAAATGAGCCATTGCGCGTAACGCTTTCGCTTCTGCTACAACATTCTCTTTATTTTCACCTTCAAAACCTTCAGCATAATCTAAAAGAAGATTTGCACGATAGATAAGAGCATATGCATCAGTATAAAAACCACTCATATTTCCTTGACTAGGAGATAAAAGCCAATTATGTAAGTTAGATTTAGTTGTACGACCTGATATAGCCATAGTAACATTATCAGTCATCACATCTGGAGCACTTAATAAAGATCCAGCATCACTTGCTCCATAGTATCCAGTTGAAGTAATAAGATCACGCTCTACATAACATAGTCCTAAATAAACACCACGAATACCATTTTCAAAATCGGAAACTGTAACGAAAGCGTTGTCTGTAGCAAGTCCATCAAATGCCAACTGATCCAGTTGCTTATCACAAGAAACTAAAGTAGTTGCGACAACGACAAACATTGCAATTTTATATATTAATTTTTTCATTTTACTTTTATTTTTTATTATTAGAAACTCACATCCACACCAACCTGAATAGATTTGGTATTTGGATAACTATATAATGTCGCTTCTCCAGGAGCAACAGAATCAGCAAAAGAAATTGTTTCTCCAGAAGATAATCCAACCTCAGGATCACCAAAGAACTTAGTGAATGTTAATAAATTTTGTCCTTGAATATAAACTCTTAAGTTACTAAATGGAGACTTTTCAAGAGTTTTCTTTTGGAAGCTATATGAAAGAGTTGCATTTCTCATTCTAATGTAATCCCCTCTTTCAAGGAAACGATCACTTTCAGAAGCTAATTCACCTGCATCATTTCTATAAATTGGACTAGGTTGAACATCTGTATCTCCTGGCTCTTTCCAGTAGTTAAATGCCTCAACAGCTTGGTTAGCATCAACAGCTAAACCATCTGAAACTAAATTACTTTTTACATAGTTGTTAATCCAGTTACCATACTTGAATACAAAATCAGTACGTAATCCAAATCCTTTATACACTATGTTATTAAAGAAACCACCTTCTTTATCAGCAATTGTAGATTTTCCTTGTAATTGTCTGTTTTCACCTTCTGGCATTTGATCTGCTGTATAAACACCTCCATCAGCACCATAAAATAAAGGTCTTCCTGTATTAGGATCAACCCCAGCGTAAGGAATTAAATAGTGCTCATTAATTTTTGCACCTTCTTCCCAACGAATATTAAAGGTGTTTGGTGCATCTACTGGAAGTCCATCAGGTAACGTTACAATTTCAGATTCTGTTAAGAAAAGAATATTTCCTCCTACAGTCCACTTTAAGTTATCGTTTCTTACGATATCCGCTTGTAAAGCGATTTCAAGTCCAGCATTTTTAATTTCAGAATCGTTTCCTGTTACAGAATCAACTCCAGATTCATCAGCTTTTGGAATTGCAAATAATAAGTCTGTTGTATTACGAACAAAATAATCTGCTACAAAACTCAATCTTCTGTTGAACATACTTAACTCTACACCAAAGTTTGAAGTTTTAGTAGTTTCCCATTGTAATTCTGGGTTTTCAAAGTTTGAAGGCACTGTACCTAAACCTCCAGGATAAGGATTAAACTCAACTAAACCTTGAGACTCGTATCTTCCAATACCAGATCTATTCCCTACTGTTCCGTAAGAAGCTCTAAGCTTTAAATCATCTATAGAGTCTACATTGAAAAAGTTTTCTTTTGCAACATTCCATCCTATACTCCCACTATAAAAAGTTCCGTATTTTACATCATCTCCAAACGTAGAAGAACCATCACGACGAATAGAAGCAGAAGCTAAATATCTTTCTTTGAAATCGTAATCAGCAAATGCACCGTACGATACTAATGTTAATCTACTTCTAGTAGTAGTAGTTGCAGGATCTACGAAACCAGCATTACTTTGTGTAGTTAATAAAGGAGTACTAAAACCTCTACTTACAGCATAAAGAAAGTTAATTTCATTAAAGTTGTATTCAAATAAACCTAATACATTAAGGTTGTGACTATCTGTAGAAAGATTATAGGTTAATCTGTTACTAGCAGTCATATCTAAACGTTGTGTATTAGAATCTGTTTTTCTACCTGGAAAATCAGCATTACCAATTAAATCATCTAAAACTCCACCTGGCTTAGAATAAGACTCAGTGTGTCTGTTTAAGTGATTAACAGCCATACCGAAAGTGTATGAGAAATTTTTAGATAATTTTATTATTGCTTCAACATTCGCTAAAGTAATGTTTTCAACGTCAAAAGCTGGTTCTGTCTCCAATGCACGTCTAACTGGGTATCCAGTAGTTGTAGTGTTATACACAGGACTTCCATTCGCATCTAACACAACATTATTATCTTCATCTAAAATATATTCAGTTTCATAAGGATTTACATCCAACATGTGACGGAATGGGTTTTGTGAGTTGTTTCTATCACGTGGCTCATCACTAGTAGATCTAGCAAAACCAACATTTACACCAACAGTTAACCAATCTTTAGCGTCAAAGTTAAGGTTTAACCTTGCATTCAATCTTTCGAAACCATCAATTTTGTCAATAATACCAGTGTTCTTATCATGTCCTACAGAGAAAAAGTAATCCATTTTTTCTGCACCACCAGAAATAGAAACACTATTGTTTTGAACATACCCATCTTTAAGAACTAATTCTTCCCAATCTAGTGAGTTGTCTAACAAACGTTGACGCTCAGGAGATCCAGGTAAAGTTGTTACCCCTGGTAAAGCTGCTGCTCCACCAACTCCTAATGCATACATTTCCGTTTCATATTGTAGTTTTTGTTGAGCATCCATCATTGTGTAGTTTAAATCTACTCTAGAAGTTACACCGTATCTTGAGCTAAAGCTTACTTTAGCATCATTGTTACGCTTTCCTCTTTTAGTAGTAATAACTACAACACCATTTGCTCCACGAGAACCATATCTAGCTGTCATTGACGCATCTTTCAAAATATCAATAGTTTCAATATCACTAGTTGCGATATTTCCAAGCTCTTCTTCACGAATTGGAGCTCCATCAACTATATATAAAGGAGATGCTCCACCTGCAGTTAATGAACCTGTACCACGAATACGTACAAAGGCCCCTTGACCTGGCTTACCATTTGCTGCTGTTACTTGAACCCCTGCTGCTTTACCTTGTAAAAGGTTATCAACACTTGTTGTTGGTGCAAGTTCAGAAATTTCTGAAGCTGAAATAGAAACTACTGCTGAAGACTGTACTGTTTTATTTCTAGTAGAGTATCCTGTTACAACAACTTCTTCAAGAAGTGCTCCAGGCTTTAAAGAAATATCTATCTTATCTGCTGCTCCAACTTTCACTTCTTGGTTTTGAAAACCAACATAGCTAAAGGACAATGTTTGACCTACAGCCACTGAAATTGTATAATTACCATCAAAATCTGATTGTGTACCAGTATTTGTCTGCTTAATTATAATGTTAGCCCCAGGTAAAGGCAGACCGGTATCGTCTGTAACAGTACCTGTTACTGTTTTTTCCTGTGCTAGCACCGCGGTCATATTAAAAAATATAAGCACTAACCATAAATAGTAACTTTTTTTCATAAAAAAATTTTTAATTATTAATCAATTAAATTAAACATTGCAAAGACTTGAAGAAAATTCATAATAATTTAAGAAATTCGTAATTGCCTTATAACTATCACAACACTACAAGCCTTTATTAAAGGGCGAAATATACTAAAAAAATTGCACTTATAAAGTAATTTTAAATAACAGTTAATTTTATTTTAATTAACATTTATTTAATTAAGTACTGAAAATCAGACCAAAAAAGCGCTATACACACTATTAAGAACACTTAAAAATAAATAAAAAAATAAAACTTGCACTCAAAATCCTCCTAAATTTAAGTATATCAGTGCGTTACCTTCTAATTAAAATATAAATTTATTTTTTCACAGATGGAATTCCATTCGCCATTCCATATGTATCAAATAGATACACTAAACTCGCCATGGTTGCGCCACCAAGCTCTAATTCTCTTTTATTAACAGCATCGAAAGTGTCATTGGCGGCATGATGGTAATCAAAATAGCGCTGTGAGTCTGGTCGAAGTCCCGCCAATACCATCCCCGACTCTTTCAAAGGACCAATATCAGCACCACTTCCGCCTTTTTCAAAATAATGAATTAAATAAGGCTTAAATAAAGATTCCCAACTTTTCACTTGCGCAAAATTTGCATCATCTATGTCGAAAGAAAATCCACGAGGTGAAAACCCTCCCGAATCACTTTCTAAAGCAAATACATGTTTCTCCTTTTTTTGCCTGGCTTCTTCCGCATACTTCTTTCCGCCACGCAATCCATTTTCTTCATTCATAAACAATACTACACGAATACTATGTTTTGGTTTGTAGTTTATTTCTTTAAACAAACGAAGCACTTCCATAGATTGCACACAGCCCGCACCATCATCATGCGAACCATCTCCTAAATCCCATGAATCTAGATGTCCTCCAACAACCATATACTTATCTGGATAGGTAGTTCCTGTAATTTCTCCAATTACATTATAGGACTGTACATCTGGATACACTTTACAATTTTGTTTAAAATAGAATTGTAGCGTAGGCAACAACTTTAAAGTATTACTCAATAAGTCTGCTCCATTAGTACTGATAGCACATGCTGGGATTCGCTGATTTACCGGCGTATCTCCATAACTCATCGTTCCTGTATGAGGTAAATCATCTTGACGAAGATTCATAGATCGCACTATAATACCAACCGCACCATATTTTGCAGCCTCCATTGCTCCTGCATAACGCTGATCTACACAACCACCATACGCTTGAAATGTATTAATTAAATCTGCTTGCATCGGGCGATTGAAAAATACTATCTTTCCCTCTATCTGCTCTTTTCCGTATTTTGCTAAGTCTTCCACTCCTTGAACTTCAATCACGCCGGCTTTAATTCCTAAGTCGGGTGTTGCTACCGAACCGCCCAAAGCACAAACATCTGTAATAAATGTTTTTCCAGGCCCTGTTTCGATATATGCATACTCAGGGAAACCACGTGTCCATTTTGGAACCATTACAGGTTGCAACCAAACTTTATCCAATCCTAATTTTTCCAATTCGGCCTGGGTGTACTTTACCGCTTTTTCAGCATTAAGTGTTCCCGACAATCTTCCTCCAATTTCATTCGATAGATAATCCAACCAATCGTAACTTTTTCCATTCAGCAAAGCCATGTCGTAAATACTACGTATGGTTAAAGAATCCCTCTCATGATTGGTTTGCGAAAAACCTTCCGAAGTAATAAAAAGGGCAATTAGTAATACGTAAATTTTATACATTATATATAGGTGTTAAAATTAGTAGATTCTTTCCGAAGAAAAACTAGTCGGCGGCAAGCCTTTTTTTATAATCTTCAATCTGTGCTTTCACTTCAGGATCTAGCTCTGGTTCTTTAATATCTTTATATTTCTGAAGCTCTTCTAACAAAATAGTTGCCACTAGTAATCTAGCGGTTGGCTTATCGTCTGACGGAATCGCATACCAAGGTGCGTGCTTTTTTGAAGTCCTAGCAATCGCATCTTGATAACATTCCATATAGTTATCCCAAAGTTCGCGCTCATCAAGATCGCCTGGAGAAAACTTCCAATTCTTGTTTGGTTTATTAAGTCGTCTCAGCTGCCTGTGCTTCTGCTCATCTTTAGACATGTTCAAGAAGAACTTAAAAATAATAGTTCCATTTGCGGCAATTGTTTTTTCAAACGCATTAATCTGTTCAAATCGCTTGTCCCAAAACTCCTCATCAATATCGTCCACAGAATTTACATGTGGAAGATTTTCACCCAAGATATAATTAGGGTGCACACGCGTTACCAATACATTTTCGTAATGAGTTCTGTTAAAAACTCCGAATTTCCCTCTTGCTGGCAAAGCAATATAATGACGCCACAGGTAATCGTGTTTTTTTTCCAAATCGGTAGGCACTTTAAAACTATGCACTACAACACCTCGAGCATTAAAATCTTTAAACACTTCTCGAATCAAACTATCTTTCCCAGCAGCATCCATTCCCTGCAAGCAAATTAAAACCGCATACTTACCATGCGCATAAAGGGTATCTTGAAGTTCGCCCAATTTTTCACGAGTATCTTCCAACTCATCTTCTATTTTATCTTCGGAAGCATCCAAATCTACGTAGGTTGCCGCTTCTGAAATTTGAAATCCTTCTGAAACTTTATAATCGTCTATGGTGATCTTTTTCATATGAATCTTATTTACTAGCAAACGACTTTACATCCTCCTCACTAACGGTAGCACCGCCTAAGATAATCAATCGTTCTATTACATTGCGAAGCTCTCTAATATTTCCAGTCCAATCGTATTCTTGCAAAAGCTTTACTGCTTTTTCTGAAAATGTTTTCTGAGCCGTTCCATGCTCTTCCGCTATCTTTTTTGTAAAATAGTTAATCAACAACGGAATATCTTCTCGTCTATCGTTTAATGCTGGCACCTTAATAAGGATGACCGCCAAACGATGGTATAAATCTTCTCTGAAGTTTCCTTCCGCTATTTCTTTCTTTAAATCTTTATTGGTTGCCGCAACAACTCGTACGTTTACCTTAATATCTTTATCGCTTCCTACGCGCTGCACTTTGTTCTCCTGAAGCGCTCGAAGCACCTTAGCTTGCGCAGGCAAGCTCATATCTCCAATTTCATCTAGAAAAATAGTCCCTCCGTTTGCTGCTTCAAATTTACCCGCTCTATCTTTTACTGCCGATGTAAAAGCACCTTTTACATGCCCAAACAATTCACTCTCAATCAGCTCACTCGGAATTGCCGCACAATTCACCTCAATCATAGGTCCTTTAGACCGATCACTTTTTTGATGAATCCAGTGTGCTACTAGTTCTTTTCCAGTTCCGTTAGGTCCTGTAATAAACACACGAGCTTCGGTTGGCGCTACTTTCTCGATCATATCTTTAATTTGAGAAATCGCTTCAGAATCACCAATCATTTGGTAGTTTTTACTCACTTTCTTTTTAAGTAAGGTATTCTCTACTACCAGTTCTTTTCTATCTAGTGCAATTCGAACCGTATTCAGCAATCTATTTAAATCTGGTGGTTTCGAAATATAATCGAAAGCGCCTAGTCGCATTGTATTCACAGCGGTATCTAAATCGCCATGACCAGAAATCATCACCATTGTTATTTCAGGCTTTAGTTTTTTTGCAGCCTCCAATACCTCAACACCGTCCATTTTAGGCATTTTAATATCACACAATACCAAGTCGTAATCTTCTTTCTTTATAAGTTCTATTCCTGCAAGGCCATCTTCAGCTTCAGTTACTTCGTATGAATCGTTTTCTTCAGAAAGAATCTTAACCAACACTCTACGAATCGCTGCTTCATCTTCAATAATTAATATTTTTGACATGCCCCTTAAAATTTAAATTTAATTCCTGTTCTAATATAAAAAGTATTTTCGTCATTCAAACGGTACAAGGTATTCCGATCCGAATCACGCAATCTTATTTCGTGATAAAATGTATGTCCAACATACCCATAATATCTTAAATGCTTTGTAAACGCATACTCATATCCCAGCCCTCCCAAAACAGAAGTCATCGAAATGTTAGACGCAGGTCGTGCCGTTCCATCAGCCTCAAACACTTCTCTATCATTTTGAATATTTGAGTAAAAACCGTCTAGGGAAATAAAAGCCTGCAAAATATTCTTATCGTTTACTGAATACTTTAGATTTGTTTTTGGAGACCCTACTGAATAAGACCACTTAGGATGAAACTCTTTGTAGTAATTTAGAATAGGAAGTGGAAATGGTCTTCCTGCATTGGTCGAATAGTTTAAACCGATAAGCAGCCTGCTTGGTTTTTCAAACCCATCACCTGTTTTATCTTTTATCATTAAAATAGCTCCTGTAAAATTCACATCGCCATTTAAAATTTTATTTTCTGAAAAATTTGAAGCAACCTCAGCTCCTACTTTAGCTCCAAAACGCCAATTGTTCTTTAACTTAAAGGTGTACCCTACTGAAGCTCGAAACAACTGAAACTTTCCAAGTTCATTAATATCAAAAGGAACAGGATCCTTAATATCTAAATCAAAATTTCGATACTCAACACCCGGTATTAGATAATGGCCATCCCATCCTAATTCAATAGGGAAATTTATAAAAGCACGAAACCTATTAATCGAGTTATCCGAATTTGTTTGCGGAATGTAAGTATACTCAATACGTGCTAAATCTGAAGTTTGCGCATACGAAACGAAGACTGCAAAGCAGCAGACTACTAAAGCTAGGTGTTTTTTAATCGCGACGATTTGAGGGTTTTTCAAAATAGGCTTATGGTTTATGAGTTGCTTGAAATAAATGTACATCGCGCTGCGGGAAAGGAATACTAATGTTGTTTTCTCTAAATAACGCATCAATCTTAAATCTAATATCACTTTTAATACCAGGATCGATAAAACTATTATTAATAAAAAAATAGATTCCGAAGTTTAGAGACGAATCTCCAAAGTCTTCAAAAATAACGAATGGCTTTGGATTTTTCAACACCCCCTTTTGATTATCAACACTTTGCAGCAACAACTCTTTCACTAATGTCGTATCACTTCCGTAGGCGACACCTACATTAACGTTTTCCCTTGTTATTTTATGATTTTGAGTATAGTTAAATATTACTTCCGTAATAAATTTATGGTTCGGAATAATGACAATCTTGTCATCACGTGTAATCGCTCTAGTAGTTCGCAGTTTTATTTCAATCACCCTTCCTACTTTTCCATTTATTTCAACAATGTCACCCACTAAAAGTGACTTGTCCAAAATAATAAAAATCCCACCAATAATATCTTGAAAAAGTTCCTGTAATGCTAATCCTAAACCTACTAATAAGGCCGCCGACGCCGCTAAAAAAGGAGTTACATTAATCCCCGCTAAACTCAGTACGATAAATACAACAACGATATAGGTAATGTACTTTATAAACTTAAAGACACTTACAAACTTATTTTTATCAGTCGTATCCATGTTGCGGGTAAAAAGAACACGAATCCATTTTAACAAAAATCCTGCAATAATGAACGACAAAACTACCAACAATAGCAATCCTACGGTGATTGCTATTCGTTTATCACCTTCTCCATAATGAAACCCTAAATTGAGAAAGTCTTTAATAGCTCCCCAAATATCATCTTTTACAACGTGTGTAATCTTATCTGTAACATCTTCTTGCATTTCTGTCTTAGTATTTAAGCCATTTAAAGATCTCTTTATAACTAGCTTTTTTGCCATACATTAATATACCCACTCGGTATATTTTTGCTGCAAACCAAACGGTTCCTATAAATGTAGCAAATAATATTACTAACGAAAGAATTTGTTGCCATATTGGGACACCAAATGGGATTCGCATTAGCATTACTACTGGCGATGTAAAAGGTATATACGAAAATACTTGCGATACGGTTCCGTGCGGATTCTCGATAACTGTAAAAAAACCTACATAAATAGACAAGATTAACGGCATTAAAATTGGCAACATAAATTGCTGTGTATCTGTTTCACTATCTACTGCAGCTCCAATAGAAGCATACAACGAAGCGTACAATAAATACCCTCCAATAAAGAAAAATAGGAACATAATCACCAAGTTTGCAATCGGTAAGTTGTTAATTTCTATAATTAAATTCCGTACAATTTCTTGAGTTCCACCCTCAACACTTTGATTCAACATTTCCTGCTGCGGCGATTGCACAGTCGTCGGATCTACATTAAAGATGGAGGTTAACACAAAACTAAATATCCCTAATAAAATTACCCAAGCTAAAAACTGCGTAATACCAGCCAATGAGGTTCCAATAATTTTACCCAACAACAGTTTTATAGGCTTAACCGAAGATATTATCACTTCAATAATACGACTTGTTTTCTCTTCAATTACGCTACGCATGATCATATTACCGTAAATAATGATAAACATAAACAACAAATAACCCGCAGCACCTCCAAAACCAAGCTTTAGAATAGAGCCAATTTTAGAGGTCTCTTTTCCTTGAAATGTTTCTTGTTTTGCGTTTATTCGGATTCTTAATTCCTTAATTCGTTCTGCATCAATTCCGGCATCCTTCAGTTTTAAGGCATTTGCTTTTCCTTCAATAGCATCTTCAACACTTTCCATTACTTGAAGTGACGCGGAGTCTTCAGAATAAAAAGTCACCGATTTTGAAAGTTCATCTAAGCTTTCAACCTTCGGAATATAAAGCAATCCATAGTATTCTGCTTCTTCACTTATTTTTTTTGCTTCGGAAAGTTCTACGTTGGTAAGAATGTTATATTTTACATGCTCTTTGTTCTGAAACTGATCTACAAACAGACCACTTTCGTCTAATACTGAAATGGTACGAATACTATCATTGTTTAACTGCGAAAGATAGGCTACCAATGAAAAGATACCAACCATTAAAACGGGACTCAAGAAGGTCATGATAATAAATGATTTATTACGCACCTTGTTGATGTACTCTCTTTTGATAATGAGGGAAAGATGATTCATACGTTTTCCTTAGTTATTTTGAATAGTTTCAATAAATATATCGTTTGCTGAAGGAATCACTTCTACAAAATGATTTAGCTGTCCTTTTGACGTTAAATAGCTCACCAGGTCGTTAGCCGATGTGTTTTCTGGCAATTTAATACGATATTTCAATTCGTCATTAATGGTTTTAAATGTCGCTGGAGACACGTCGAAACGCTCTTTAATTGCGGCATCTACCATGGTTGCTTCTGAAGCAATTAAACCTACCTCAAAGGTATTCGACTTGTACGCTCTTTTAATATCGATAAGCTTTCCGTCTAAAATTTTATTCGATTTATGAATAAGCGCAATATGGTCGCACATTTCTTCAACAGATTCCATTCTATGGGTCGAGAAAATTACCGTAGCCCCATCGTCACGAAGTTTTAAAATTTCGTCTTTGATTAAGTTTGCGTTTATTGGATCGAAACCACTAAAAGGCTCATCAAAAATTAACAATTTAGGCTGGTGTAACACCGTCACGACAAACTGAATTTTTTGCGCCATTCCTTTCGAAAGCTCTTGGATTTTTTTATCCCACCAACCGCCAATCTCTAGCCGGTCAAACCAATACTTTAGGCGTTCTTTTGCTTGTTGCTTAGACAATCCTTTTAACTGTGCCAAGTACAAAGCTTGCTCTCCTACTTTCATCGATTTATACAAGCCTCTTTCTTCCGGCAAATAGCCAATATGCTGCACATCGTTAGGTTGCAATGGTTGTCCGTCTAAAAAAACACTCCCAGAATCGGGCATTGTGATTTGATTGATAATTCGGATGAATGTTGTTTTTCCTGCACCGTTAGGCCCTAACAATCCAAATATACTTCCTTTGGGCACCTCAATTGATACATCGTTTAACGCTTTATAGTCACCAAACGATTTGGAAACATTGTTCGCCACTAAAAGTTTTTCCATAGTAAATAATAAGAATTGTAAATATATTGATTTGTTAAAGAAGGACTCTCTAAATTAAGAGTATTTTAAAACTATTTGTAGCGCTTAAACCCCTTTTGTTACAGTAAGAAGTATTTAATTTTAACACTAAAGTTTCAGAAGAAAAAGGTCATAAAACATAAAACCCACCCTCAAAACTAATTGAAGGGTGGGAAAAAAATTGCTATGAAAAAGAAAAATTATCACCACTAAAAAGTAGTGATACTCAAATATAAGTAAAATAATTTTATTAACGTTTATTTAAGAAAACATATCTTTCACTTTTTCAAAAAATGACTTATCTTCTTTCTCTGGTTTCGGCTGAAAATGCTCATCCGCGCCCATTTTTTCAAAAAATTCTTTTTGCTCTTTCGACAAGGTCTTTGGTGTCCATACGTTAATATGTACCAACAAATCTCCCGTTCCGTATCCATTTATACTCGGAATTCCTTTACTTCTAAGACGTAAAATCTTTCCACTTTGGGTTCCAGCCTCTATCTTTATTCTAACTTTTCCAGTAACCGTATCGATTTCTCTAGATGCGCCTAAGGCAGCTTCAGAAAAACTAATGTACAAATCGTAATGTAAATTATCGCCCTCACGTTGTAATGCTCCATGTGGCAACTCTTCAATAGCGACTAATAAATCTCCTGGAATACCGTCTCCTGGTGCATCGTTTCCTTTTCCTGTAACTTTCAATTGCATTCCATCTACTACACCTGCAGGAATCTTAATAGATACCGTTTCCTCAGTCGACAACATACCATGCGCATCTGCGTTGGCAGGTTTTTTATCTACAATCTGTCCGCTTCCGCCACATGTACTACACGTCGCCGAAGTTTGCATACGTCCAAGAATTGTATTTTGAATACGCGTTACTTGTCCGCTTCCGTTACATGTTCCGCAGGAAGAGTACGTAGTTCCTTGTGCAACTTTTTTACGCTTAACTTTGATCTTTTTCTCTACGCCATTTGCAATCTCCTCGAGTGTTAACTTAACTCGAATACGAAGATTACTTCCTTTTACCATTCTACGACCTCCGCCGCCACCAAAACCACTAAAGCCGCCAAAACCGCCGCCACCGCCGCCAAAAATATCTCCGAACTGACTAAAAATGTCGTCCATATTCATGCCGCCGCCACCGAAACCGCCACCGCCTTCAAAGGCTTGATGACCGTATTGATCGTATCTTGCTTTCTTGTTCTCGTCACTTAATACCTCGTAAGCTTCTGCAGCTTGCTTAAAGCGATCTTCCGCTTTTTCGTCTCCTGGGTTTTTGTCAGGGTGATATTCAATCGCCTTTTTTCTGTAGGCTTTTTTAATCTCTGTAGCTGTTGCTCCTTTCGAAAGCCCTAATATTTCGTAATAATCTTGCTTCATATTATTGACCTATAACAACTTTTGGGTAACGTATTACTTTATCTCCTAATGTGTATCCTCTTTCTAACACATCGATAATCTTTCCTTTTAAATCGTCTGACGGAGCAGGGACTTGTGTTACTGCTTCGTGAATTTCAGCATCAAAAACATCTCCTTGCTTCGTATCTACAGCCGTTAAGCCTTTTACTCTAAGCACTTCTTTAAGCTTGTTATTAATTAGTTCTACACCAACAAATAAGCCTTCATCGCTGTTTTTCTCAAGCTCTTTTAACGCTCTATCAAAATCGTCTAACACAGGTAGCACAGAAACCATTACGTCCTGACTTGCCGTTTTAAACAACTCAATACGCTCTTTACTTGTGCGTTTTTTATAGTTTTCAAACTCTGCAAAAAGGCGTAAATAACGATCCTTTTCGGTTCCTAATTCAGATTGTAACTGCGCAACAACATCTACGTTCTCAGTTTGCGCTTCGGAATTATTCTGTGCGTTTCCTTGCACTTCTTCGTCAACAACCACCTCTGGGTTTTTATCTTTTTTGCTCATTAATGTGTACTATTTTGTTTTTTCTGAAGGTTGCAAAAGTACTGCCATTTCTTATAAAATGTCAAAATGTCACTGTATTATTTTAATAAATGTTTAAGAGTAAATTAGTAACAAGCTAATTACATTTGCACTCAGAAACCTAAACGTAAATAAATTATGAAAAAATCAATTTTAAATATCGCTCTTGTTGCTTTTGTAACACTTGGAGCTGTGTCTTGTAAAGACGCGAAAAAAGAAGATGCATCAACTCCTATTGAAGAAGCTGCCGAAGCGACAGACATGGCTACAAAATACACTGTAGACACTGCTACTTCAAAAATCTCATGGAAAGGTGAAAAACCAACAGGATCTCACAATGGTTTTATTAAAATTAGCTCTGGAGAATTAGCAGTTGCTGACAAAAATGTACAAGCGGGTAATTTTGTTATCGACATGAACTCTATCGTTTCTGAAGATTTAGACGGCGATATGAAAAACAATCTTGAAGCGCATTTAAAAGGAACTGTTGAAGGTAAAGAAGGAGATTTCTTTAATGTTGGAGAATATCCAAACGCTACATTCGAACTTACAGGTATTGAAGGGGAAAATGGTACAGTAACCGTAAAAGGAAATCTTACCATTAAAGACAAAACCAATGCTATCGAATTTCCAGCAACGGTATCGTTTCCAGGTGACACGATGTTGTTAAAAAGTGAGACCTTCACTATTGACAGAACGAAATGGGGCGTTAACTATGGCTCTAAAAGTATTTTTGGTGACTTAGGAGATAAGTTTATCAACGACGATATTGAGTTAACTGTAGAATTACACGCGACCAAGTAATATTTTGCAACAACAAGAAAGTAAGGGGTGAACTTTTTTAAGTTCACCCCTTTTTTTATAACAAATCTTTTAAAGCGGCATCAATACTTGAATATGTAAAAAAGAAACCACTTGCCTCTATCTTTTTAGAGTTTACCAATTGACCTTCTAGCGCTAACACAGCCATTTCTCCTAACAATAACTTTAATGCAAAAGCCGGAACATTTGGCAGCCACAAAGGCGCATCCAATTTTTTGGCCAATAATTTTGTCATTTTCTGATTGGTAACCGGACTTGGCGCTACCGCATTATAGACACCTTCAAGTTCGTTAATTAACATAAAAAAATAAATGCGAGCAATGTCATCTATATGTATCCAAGATTGCCATTGCTGTCCATTTCCAAGACAAGCTCCAAACCCCATTTTAATCGTTTTGACTAATTTTGGCAATGCTCCTGCATCTTTCGCCAACACCATACCTGTGCGCACCACAGCCACATCCATTCCTAAATCTCTAAATTGATTTGCAGACGCCTCCCAAGCCTTTACTACTGTCGCTAAAAAAGACGTATCCTCTTCACTGCTTTCTTCAGTATAAAGTCGTGTCTCGGATGCAGGATAAATACTTATCCCACTAGCTGAAATAAAATGAGTAATAGTATGCTCGGTATTTTTAAGCGTGTCGTAGATTAATTTTGCAGGCTCAGTTCTACTGCTTAAAATTTCTTTTTTATAACGCGATGTCCATCGTTTAGAAACTGTTGCTCCTGCCAAATTTACAATAGCAGTAACACCCTCAAACGCTCTAGCATCGATTTCATTCTTTGCAGGATTCCAATAAAACCCTTTATAAGTATCGCGGTTTTCAATTTTTTCTTTTCTTGTCGTAAAATAGTGTACTACAACTCCTTCGCTATGACATAGTTTCACTAAGGCACTACCTATAAGACCTGTGGCTCCTGTAATTAAAACTTTCATTTCCTTTTTATATAAAGTTACGAGTTTTAATAGAAATCACGATGCCTCTTAACGCAATATTATGAATGCTATTGCTAGGTTTTAGTCGCTCGTAACATTTCACGTTTTCCAGGAGGCCCAGGCAAACGTTCTACCTCAAATCCGACAGCTTGCATAGCCCTTCGCACACTACCTTTTGCTGCATAAGTTACTAAAACACCATCCGGAAGTAAGGCCTTGTACATCTTCTCAAATATCGCTTCCGTCCAAAGTTCAGGTTGTACTCGCGCACCAAACGCATCAAAGTAAATAAGATCGTAAGTCTCGCTTTCTTTTATTTCTGAAAAAAATTGTTTTCGTTTTGTAAGCTTGAAGTTAGAATTTACTTCTGAAGCTTCTTCCCAAGGAGAAGTGTGTAAGGTCAAGAAATCAGTTTCCGAAGCAGCAAGTAAACCCGCGTAATTTAATTGCGGTATTTCTGAAGCTTGAATTGGGTATGCCTCCACACCTGTATAACTTATCTGAAGGTTTTGTGATACGGCTTCCTGGAGTGTTAAAAAGGCATTCAATCCTGTTCCGAAGCCAATCTCTAAAATTGAAATTGGCTTTTGCGGAAACAGACTTATATAATGATGTAATCCCGTTTTAATAAACACGTGAATTGCCTCAGCGATTGCGCCGTGCTTAGAATGGTATTGCTCATCCCACTCTGGCAAATGAATGGTTACCGATCCGTCGCCAGTAGTAAGAAATTCGCGTTTCAAAATTTATTGTTTGTCTTCAACAGGAATAAGAACCCCGTTCGACATAAACGACAGTGTTCTTTTCGGTGCTGTAATTGCAGCCACTTCTTCTGGTGTTTTCCCAGCATCTTCAGCATAATGACGCTGCTCATCTACACTCATTTCTTCAACAAAAGCGACACCATCTACGATCACTTCTTGTCCTGCAATATCTTTCGGCATAAAGAACGCATAGTCTTTAAATTTTACCATGGCTTCCTCTTCCCCAAGATCCATTCGCATCCAGCATCCTTTGCTTTGACAAACTGATTTTACTTCCGTTTTAAACTTTACAGCTACAGTATCTCCAGGTTTTAAAGAAGCATATTTTTCTTGCATAGCCTCTTTAGAAACTACATTTTCGTCTGTAATTACATCTCCAAAGGATTTATATTCAATTTTAGAGGTCTCCATTTTTTCTTCGGAAGCTTCTTTTTTTACAGTATTATTACAGCTAACAGCCATCATTGCTACTACGAGCACTAAAAGTATTTTTTTCATTTTGAAGGTTTTCAGAAATTAATAAAATATAATATACTGCAATTTTAAGGTTTTTTTAAATTTTTTGTCGCTAAAAAATTCGCTATTTTTGTTTTTTAAAATAACCTCATTCCATGAATTTTACTACATCAGATAAAATAAGCGTTCAAAAGATAGAAAAATCCAGAATAAACGAAGTAGATTTTGACAATCTTACGTTTGGAAAAGACTTTTCGGACCACATGTTTGAGTGTGATTATATAAATGGCGAATGGGTACACCCAACCATTCGACCTTATGGTCCATTAACAATATCACCTGCTGCCAAAGTATTTCATTATGGACAAGCGGTTTTTGAAGGTATGAAGGCTTATAAAGACGCCAACGGAAAGGTTTTTCTTTTTAGACCCGACCAAAATCATGCGCGTATCAATAAATCGGCGAAACGTATGGCAATTCCTGAGTTTCCGAAAGATATCTTTTTTGAAGCCTTACACAAATTAATCGACCTTGATAGAGATTGGGTAAAACCTGGAAATGGAAATTCATTATACATTAGACCTTTTGTAATGGCAACGCAAGAAGGTGTTTCGGCATCTCCTTCAGACCAGTATAAATTTATGATCTTATTATCGCCAGTGAATGCATATTACACAGGCGATGTGAAAGTTGTGGTTGCTGAAGAGTACAGCCGTTCTGCCAATGGTGGTGTTGGTGCTGCAAAAGCTGCCGGAAATTATGGTGCTCAATTTTACCCAACCAATCTTGCGAGAGAAAAAGGATTTCAACAAGTTATTTGGACCGATGCGAATGAGCATAAGTACTTAGAAGAAGCAGGTACTATGAATGTGTTTTTCAGAATAAATGACACCCTTTACACCGCTCCTACAAGTGATCGAATTTTAGATGGTATTACACGTAAAAGTGTGATTGCATTGGCTAAGAAAGACAATATTCCTGTGGAAGAAAGACCTATTTTAGTTTCAGAAATTGTTGAAGCTTCCAAAAACGGAACTTTAAAAGAAATTTTTGGTGCGGGGACAGCTGCTGTTATTAGTCCAGTAAGCACATTTAATTACAAAGACGTTACTTATGAATTACCTCCAACTGCTGGTGGATATTCAACTAAGTTTAAAAAAGAATTAACCGATATTCAGTACAATATTAGTGAAGATCCATTTGGTTGGAGATACGAAGTCTAATTCGATCTCCAACCCTATTTATTACTTTTCAAGTATTTCTTTGATGTTCGGCTTAAAGTAATTAGGCCCTTTTAACACCTTTCCATCTTCGCGATAGATAGGTTTTCCATCTGCACCTAATTTGCTCATGTTACTACGCTGTATTTCATTAAATACTTCCTCAATTTTATGCTGCATTCCGTGTTCTATAATCGTACCACATAAAATATAAAGCATATCCCCTAATGCATCTGCAACTTCCACCAAATCATTTGCATTTGCAGCTTCTAGATACTCTTCATTTTCTTCTCGCATTAACTCATAGCGCAACAAGTTTTTCTTAATTCCTAAATCAGCTTCAGGACTATTTTTACTTCCTAATCCGAACGCATCATGAAATTCCTGAACGGCAGCTATTTTGTTTTTCATATTCTTATTTACTTACTAATTAATATTTCTCTTTAAATTTACATTTCGAAAATAAATAATATTAAATCAATACTGAATATATAAGCATTTAATATTATTTTTGTGGCTCATAAAACTACGTAAGCATGTTCAGTCCTAACCAATTAATTTTTGCGATTTTTTTCGTTGTTGCTTTCGTTATTGTAATGATTTTCACCTATCGGAAAGATAAAAACTTACATAAAAAATACTACAAAGGAAGTTTTTGGATCCTAATTGGCTTTGTCGTTTTCATTGGCCTTCTTCTACTTATAAAAAGTTACGTAAAACAGTAACTCATTCTTAAAAATTTAAAAAAAGCAATCATTCAAAAAATCCCCTACAATGGGTATTTCAGAACACTCCTAGGTCAGATATATTTGACCCTATGGATGTATTGCAAAAGATTGTTCAGATTGTAAATCAAGCTGAGAAAAAATCAAAAACGCTAAGTCTTGAGGAAACAATAGATGTATTTAACGCTGTAAAGCATATTTCTTCTAACAAAGCCCTTGTTGAAAAAGTTATTTATTTAGTGTTTCTTACTAAAAGTAAAGAAGGAAATCTCCTAAAATTAAGCAAAAGAGAAAACGAAGTCTTTACACTTATTGGAATGGGACTCGACTCCAACGATATCGCTATCGAATTAAATATTAGCAAATCTACTGTAAGTACCCATCGAAAAAACATCATTAAAAAACTAAACATCAAAGGAGCTGGGCAACTACAGAAATTATCTTTTCAATATATACAACACAAAGTTTTTGCCTAAATAAGTAACCACTCTCTTTGATGAAATTCACATCTTATTCCTCGAAACATACTTACAACCAAACGATTAAAGCTTGTAAAAAATCCCCTACAATGGGTATTTTTTACGATATCTATATAAAGTAAGTTTGTTAACATAAAAAAACAATTTAAACCAGACTGAAAATTTAACCCAACACTAATCTTTATGAAAAAAATCTCAACACTAATTATAATCGCCTTGTTGCTAGCAACATCGAATATAATGGCACAAGAATTTCTTACTGCTGCTAGTTCCCCTGGTGAGCAAATAGAAGAGAACCCAACTTGGATGGCTGTCGACGATAGAATTAAAACATTTAAAGAAGAATCGATAGGAATTTTATTCATGCCTATTCCTTTAAACATATCAAACATTGAGTTTACGCAAGGTGCTACTACTACTACATTAGAAAATAACAACGAAAAGTTATTTGGTACTGGTTTAGGAGTTGCATTGAATGCAGATTTTAATGCATCAGGTTTTGGGTTTGGTACCATTGCGTATTATGCAATTATCAGTGGTGATCAGGATTTACGTGCAAATGATGCTTTTATAGCTTTAAAATACGATATTCCATTAGGAGATAGAGCAGAGACTAATTTTGAAATTTCACCATTAATAGGAATTGGAGCCTTATCCTTTCAAGAAACAGTAGAAGATAAAACACTTGGTAGTTCCGCTTACGTTTCAGGAGGGTTTAGAGCTACATGGCGTTTTGCAAATAACTTCTTTTTAGGAGCAGATGTACAAACCGTTCCTGCTGTATTTAATGCTGAAAAATTATTAGGTGTTGAAGATCAAGTTGATGAAGCTAAAATAAACTACGAGTTTATTGCGCAATTCAACCTTTCATTACGTTATAGCATCTTTTAAAATTAAATAAATCAACATCTAAAATTAGACAAATGAAAAAATTTATATACATAGTAATGATCGCTTTTACAGCACTAAGCATTTCGTCTTGTGCCGAATCTGAAGTATCATTTTTAGACTTAAGTGGAGACCTAGGTTTTACAGGATCTAGCGCAGACATTGAAGAGTTTCTTACATCTCCAGTGTACAATGTAATGAGCGATTTAGGACTAAACATCAATCCTGGATCTGAACCTGTAAACTTAGAAGGAACCTTTAGTGCAAATCCTTATTGCGCTGTAAACTCAACCAATCCTAATGCGAATATTGGTTGTAACTATACTCCTTGGTTCATTACATTTTCAAACCAAAACAATGAAACGTTAACAATTAATTACTACGGAAGACAAATTGACCTTGAAGGTAATGTTAGTTCTGAAGAAAGCGGATCTGGATTAATATCTGGAGATGCTGCTGGTAATTTTTCTGTAATTGTAAAAGGAAGCGGCGCTACCGGAACAAATGCAACTGTATTTTCTGGTCGAATCACTTTTGATGGTATTCTAGGATACCAAGATATTTTTGTGCCAAACATTGAAGGTACTTCAGACTTGAGTGCTACGCTTTTTAATGACGAAGACGGTTTAGCAGAAAGACAATAACCAAGACACAACTTTTATGAAAACATTTATAACCTCTTTATTTGTTATCTTATTTTTTAGTCCTCTACTAATTGCACAATCTGAATTTGCAACTGGACTAGATTTTGATGATGAGGCATACGCCGAAATACCATCAAAGCCTAAGAACGTATCTTTTTTCGATGACCTTGCCGATATTTCAAGTGCATCAATTAAACAATACGTTCCAGTAGTAAGAAGTCAAGGTGGCTACGGAACTTGCTCTGGCTGGGCAAGTGCCTACTATGGACGCACCATTTTGGAAGCAAAACAACTAGGGTTAACAAATCAAGAGGATATAAATGACATTGCTTTTTCGCCAATATTCACTTACCTCAATGCAGCTAGCGAAGAGAACAGAGTAAATTGCCAAAGAGGAGCAACTTTAGACAGAGCACTGAACTCATTAGCAAACGATGGCTCTCCTTATTTTAAAGATTACACCGAAGCACAATTCTGCGACGACAACATCCCTTCAGCCGTTAAAGAGAAGGCAAAACAAAACGTTATAGAACGTTACAATCGTGTGATTACAGGAGCCGAAACAAGCTTAGAACGCATTGAAAACGTTAAAAGAGCAATTCACAAAGGAAACCCAGTAATTATTGGTTTCATGGTCGAAAAATCTTTACACGTAACTAAAAACTTATACATCCCAGACGGTCAAGGAACAGGCGGCGGACACGCATTAACAGTGGTTGGATTTGACGATGAAAAATATGGTGGTGCTTTCGAAATTGTAAACTCTTGGGGAACCGATTGGGGAAATGCAGGATACTTCTGGATCAAGTACGAAGATTTTGTTACCTACACGCGTTATGCCCTAGAGATGATTCCTAAAGTGAAGCCTATTGAAGAGGTTTACCAAACACTTGCTGGAGAACTTAGATTAGAATTAAAAGGCGGGGCACCTATGCAAGTTGCAAAAGGTGACACCAAATTCAAAAAATCGGTTTTAGGATGGCAAGATGTCGTAAAAGAAGATGAGACAGACGAAAAGACTATTGGTGACTATCGTACGCTTCAGGCATACCCAAAAGAAACAAAATATAGAATTTACGCCAAAGTTGATCAGCCTTCTTACATGTATGTTTTTTATGCAGATTCAGCAGGCGATAATGGTGTTCTTTTTCCGCACGAAGAAAATGTAAGTCCGTACTTCGACAATACAGAATCGGAACTTGTCGTTCCAGGTGAAAAGTACTTTTTCAGATTAAACAGTGATGTAAAATCTGATTATACCATCATAGTTTTCTCTTTGGAAGAATTAGACACGGAAAGCATCAACACTCAAATGAATACTTTGGAAGGTGAGTTACTTGATAAACTCTATGTTATTTTTAATGATAAATTAATTGACAAAGATGTTATCACGCTTCAACCCGACCAAATGAAGTTCACCTCAAAGTTTAAAGAAGGTTCTTTAGCAATGATGGTGTTAGACATAAAAAGAAGCTAATGAAAAAGTGCACGCTCTTCTTATTTCTCATCCTAACGGTTTATGGTTGTAAAAGCCAAGACACGATGACCTACAGCTCGCAAGATGTTGTAAAAGACGAACCCGAAAAGGAGGATACTAAAAAGGACGTGGAACCCAAAATTGTAGCAACCATACAATTAAAAGAAGTTATTGGTTCCGATAAATGGAATCATATTCAAAATACCAAAGCTGTCAACATTTATCGTGTTGACAGCTTACTTATTGATACGCATACGAACGAATACGGTAGAAAATTAACAAAAGTAGATTCGCTTCAAACAACACACGTTTCAGATTTTGTAAAAATGGTTTCAGAAAGCAAAAATTATCCTGTTGCTGGTAACTCAAAAGCATCTTTTAATCCTACTACCCTATTTGAATTCTGTGCTGAAACATGTGATTTATCAGTATTATTCGACAAAAAAAATTACAAAATAGGTTTTATAAATAGAAGTGGTCAAGAGGTTGTAAATGCTTCGGAAGAATTAGCTGCCTTTTTAAAACTTCAACTAACTAATTAAACAAAACACCATGAAAAAATTAGCGCTTATTTGGTTTTTCGCCTTTTTCATAACAAGCCCAATACTTATTGCACAAAATTTCCAAGATGTAGTCCTGGCAGAAGATGAAGAAGAAGTAGATGAGATTTGTAAATCGGTGTACTCTGGAGCAGCCTTCATGGATACGCCAAAAGAAGTAGAAAATATTGTAAATCAAATTGTACAAACTGCTGGAGTTTCTAACGGTGGATTTCAATTAAAGCAGTGTTCTAACATAAGCAATGCGATTGCAAAAATGCTTCCGAATAGAAACGGAGACGAAATTAGATACATTATTTATGATGCCGAATGGTTGAAAAGTATTGTAGATGATACGTCTAACGATTGGTCTGGACAATTTGTATTAGCGCATGAAATTGGACACCATCTAAACGGTCATAGTTTGAACAATGGTACTAGTAATCATAAATTTGAATTGGAAGCAGATTATTTTGCTGGAAGAGCTCTAGCAAATCTTGGCGCCACTCTAGAAGAAACATTAGCCGTAACTAATGAAATGGGCACAAATGCTACGTCATCACATCCTGCAAGAGCGGATAGAGCTGCACAAGCAGAAGCAGGTTGGAAGTCAATTTCGAACAAACAACTTACCATTCAGGTAAAAGACAAAGAAGTAAGTGAAATTGCTAAAATATTGGTTTCTAAAATTGACGAAAAACTTTCGTCTAGCAGTAATTTAACTAAGGAAGATTATCAAAAAACATTAAAGCAATTGCGTTTAGCAAGAGGTCCGAAGTACTACAAGGGCTACACAGAAGACATTCGTTATTTTGAAGCTATTTGTTACTACGGAATGGAGAACGAAGAAAAAGCAATGGATTCGTACATTAACTACCTCAGCATTGAAGGATTAGACAAATCTAACCGTATCAAGCAAATTAGCACGTTGTATGCTGAATCACCTTCTAAAAGTACTGCTTTCTTCGCAAACCCTCTTGTAGTGTACAACCTGAGTAAAGTGTATTACAAAAACAAAGAATACGACAATGCCATTAGTTTAGGAAATCAGTTTTTAACGCGATCTACAGATGAAAACAAAAAGCGTGATATTATTGAAATCATCGCAACGAGTGAATTCGAGAAAATCGAAAATGAAGTAGCGGGTTTAACACCTTCCGAAGCAATAACACAAAGTGAATTACACATTCAAAATCAGGAGTACACAAAAGCGGTAGATCTACTTTCTCCGTTAGCGAACAACAACAATACAGAAGCACAGTATTTATTAGGGTATTTAGTATTTGAAGGAAAAGGAACAACGGCAAATGCTTCAAAGGCTGCCGAATTATTTATTAAAGCTGCACAATCTAATAATGCGAAAGCACAATACGCATTAGGACTTATGTATAGGAATGGAACTGGAGTTGTAAAAAACCTTGACAACGCTCGTTTCTGGTTAACAAAAGCAGAGGAAAACAATCTTTCTGAAGCCACCGCAGAACTTTCAAAATTAAACGACATTGAAAAAAAGAATGCTAATAAACCAACGCCTGTCGTTAAAAAAGAAGTGATTGAGAGCGACTCTGAAAGTCTTGCCAAGAAAATAGTCAAAGCCGATTCGTACTTTAACAATGATATGTACGCCGATTCTTATTCGCTATACATGGAAGCTGCTGTAAAAGGAGATGCGCATTCTCAATTTAAAGTAGGTTGGATGTTATACAAAGGAAAAGGTGTTTCAAAAAACAAAAACCTAGCGTACGATTGGTGGAAAAAAGCAGCCAGACAAGGACATGCAGATTCTATCAATTACCTCACTCGCTTAGGAAAATGGTAAAACAGTAGTGCTAAACAACCCCAATAATGCACAACTTAAAAAACATGATAACCAATCTTGATACGAAGATAGGAAGGCAATTTGCTCTTTTTATCCAAATACTTATTATTCTTTCTTTGGTCAGTTTTTCGATTGAAACACTTCCAGATTTAAGTCCTGATGTTAGAAAAGCATTGCGCTATTTTGAAGTATTTTGCATTGTTATTTTCTCTATAGAATACCTACTTCGTCTGTATTACGCTCCTAAAAAACTACATTATATTTTTAGTTTCTACGGAATTATAGACCTTCTAGCCATACTTCCGTTTTACATCACTTTGGGTATAGACTTACGATCTATTCGCGTATTTCGAGTATTTCGAATTTTTAGAATCTTCAAATTGATGCGTTACAACAAAGCACTCAATCATTTTAAAGATGCTGCGAAAGAGGCCAAAGAAGAGATTATTCTATTTTTATTAGTCACACTCATCCTTCTGTATTTATCGGCAGTGGGCATTTACTTTTTTGAAAATGAAGCGCAACCTGATAAATTTTCTTCCATATTTCATAGTTTATGGTGGGCTATCTCAACCCTAACAACGGTAGGATATGGAGATGTATATCCAATAACACTAGGAGGGAAAATTTTCACTTTTTTCCTTCTTATCATTGGCTTAGGTATTGTTACGGTTCCAGCGGGAATTGTGGCTTCAGCCTTGTCTAAATCGACCAAAGTAAACACACCTTCAGATGAGTAAAACCAAACTTCTTTTTAGAGATGCGTTTCTTTGTCTTTTGTTGTCCTTAGTGTTTCTATGGGGTGTTTCAAATCTTATTCTCAACTTATCCATTTTCAATCCGTTTACGGGAGCCTTCAAAGATTTTTCTTTTCTAGACTTGTATTATTCAGAAAGAATGGAGAAAAAGGAGCCGCTAAAAGACATTGTCATTGTTAATATAGAACAACGTGACAGACTTGAAATTTACGAACTCCTTCAGCATATAAAACAACAAGAACCTAAGGTAATCGGACTCGATATTATATTTGCTGAAGAAAGAGAACCGTTTATCGATTCGCTTTTGGTTGAAAGTTTTTCTGAAGACAACGTCATCCTTTCCAAAGCGTTTATTACAGACCATTGGGTGTATAATGCTCCTATCTTTAACCAGAATAAAAATGAATTAGGCTATTCGAACCTCAACTTTGACCGTAAAAACAATGTAATTAGAACGTTTGAAGGCATTAAAACGATAAACAACACCAAAGAATACTCTTTCTCCACGCTAGTCGCAAAAGCCTTTAAAAACGACTCTAATTACAACAAGAGATTAGAACAAAGACTTAAAAAGGCAACCCCTATTAGCTACCAAGGAACGCAGGATGATTTTTTTACATTTTCGTACGATGAATGCATGGAGCAAGAACGCATTCCTTTTCTGAAAGATAAGATTGTATTGTTAGGCTATTTGGGTACGCCGCATGGAAGTGACTACGACATAGAAGACAAATTTTTCACTCCTTTAAACAAAGGACTAGTAGGTAAGAGCGCTCCCGATATGTTTGGTGTTTTAGTGCATGCAAATATTATTAATATGTTATTGCATGAAGAGTTTATTGCCACTACTCCCTTTTGGCTTGTATTGCTTATTTCTTCTGTGCTAACATTTTTCTTCCTGGCAATTTTCATGGTTTCTAGCACCAAAAACCCAGCAAGTTATACGTTGAGTAAAAAACTAACACAGCTACTCTTTACAGTACTCCTTCTTTGGTTTTCATTATGGTTGTACAAACACCATATTTTATTCAAACCAGAAGTGATAATTAGTATCGTGGTAGTAAGTGTCGATTTAATTGGATTATATAAAATCATTGCAAACTATTTTAATAAAAAATACAAATGGAAAAGCTATTTCTTTCAGTAATATTTGTACTTCTTGTTGCTACTTCTAATCAGTTAAGCGCACAAGAATATGCGGTTTTTAAAACAAAAGGAGCTCCTGTATTAGCCATAAAAAACACAACAAAACCAATTAAAAAAGGGGCCGTTTTTTCGGAAGGGAACTTAATCTTAAAGGCTAAGGACACTGTCATTCTATTAGACACGAAAGGACTCATGTACCAACTAGATCAAGCTAAAAAGTACACCGTTTCCGAAGTAAAAGAATATCAGAAAGACGAAGATAAAGAAGGACTTTCAAAAAAGTATTTCTCCTATGTTTGGAAGCAAATAAACGATAAAAATAGAACGAAAAACCATACAGGAAATGTATATCGTGAAGGTATTATGGATTTCCTCATTACTCCTTTAGACAGCACTGCCATTGCTGCTAACGAAATTAATTTTGTTTGGAATGAAAACACAGAAGAAACATACACTTATTTTTTTCTGAAAAACAAGCGAAATAATACCATGGTAAAGATAAAGACGGAAGGAACGAGCATTACTCTGTACCAAAACAACTCCTTATTGGTAAAAGGAGAATCGTATGCATGGGGAATTGCCTATGAAAAATACCCCGATTTTAATCGCGTAAAATTTAACTCCTTCGATTATCTAAATCAGTTTCAAGAAGAAGAACGTTCTAAAGATTATTTTATCGTAATTGAAGAATTAAAATCGAACGGGTTTTCTTCCGAAGAAATTGACGAATCACTTTGTGAGTACTTTCAATTTTGCAGATAAATACCCAATACTAGGGATGGTATTAGTTTTAACATAAAAGTATTTTTACACAAAATCAGAATTACACAACTAACCAATTTTTTTGTTTTATAAAAAAACCTCCTCGAATTAGCATCAAGGAGGTTTTTAATTTTAGGTAGTTTCTTAAAACTAGTTCACTGCAGGTAAATTACTGTACCCTTTAGAATAGTCTAACATTTGCCCTTCAAATGAATCTGGCTGTGTTACTTTAACAGTTACTATCTCACCATTTTCATCCATTTCAGGAACTAACACAGGGTTTACAAAACCACTGTAAGGTGCCGATGTAAATTGCTTGTTACGCTCTAAAATTTCAGCATGTAATTTTTGGTCTACTTTTACACCGTATCCTTCAACTAATGCTTCAACAGCTGCATAATCTCCTTCAGATTTTATACGTTGCGTTTCACGCAATAACTCACCAAACAAACCGTGTAGTTTCTCATAGTCGTTAATATTGTAATACGTTTTACCATCACGTGTAATCTTTTCAATTACATTGTCTGCTTTTCCTTTTTCATACGCCCAAGCAGAAACCCATTGACGGTTACGCATGTGTGCTTCTTCTACATCATCTCCTAAATTCAAACGAATTAATTGAGCCATTAAACCGTTACGAATATATCCGTCGTACGCAGCCATTCCCACTTTTTTCCAGTCATCAACCAAACCAAGTTCTTGTAATTTTGGATTGTACAAGTAGTAAAGACCTACTAAATCTGCTCGCCCTTCTTCTAAAGTAGATGCATAATTTTTAAGCGTTTCTTTTGTTTCACCAACTCCAGGATTTAATTGCCCAGAAGCGTGACCAATTACTTCGTGTAATGCTGTGTGTAATTTATCTCCTACTTGACCGTATGCTTCTTCTAATGCATATTCTTCTTCGTCATTTACAAATTCTTTTAAACGACCAGAATTTCCTGCATTGTTATACGCATTGATAATATTTCCTAATGATACTGATTTACTACCTACGGCAGCACGAATCCAGTTTGCATTTGGTAAATTAACTCCAATTGGAGTACTTGGTGATGCATCTCCTGCTTCTCCAGCTACACTCACAACCTTGTAAGTAACACCTACTACATTTTTCTTTTTATGCGCTTCCATTAATGGTGAATTATCTTCAAACCATTGTGCATTTTCAGACAATACCGCCATTTTTTCAGACATGTCAAAATCCTTAATTTGGATAATAGACTCATACGAACCTCTGTACCCTAATGGATCATTGTAAACTTCAATAAAACTGTTGATGTAATCTATATTACCTTCCGTAGCAGCAGTCCAAGCAACGTTATAATCGTCCCAAGTTTGTAAATCTCCCGTTTTGTAATATTTAATTAATAAAGCCAAAGCATCTGCTTGCGCTTGGTTTTCGGCTACTCCGTGTGCTTTTTCTAACCATTCTACAATCTTATCGATAGCTGCTCCGTATAATCCTCCAGATTTATACACACGCTCTTTTAAAACGCCATTCTCTTTTACCAATTGAGAGTTTAAACCATATGACAAAGGCTTATCTGGATTTGGAGATTTTTTAGCTCCATAAAATTTCTGAACATCTGCATTGGTTACATTCGGACCGTAAAAATTAACGGCAGACTGTGCAACGTTGTCCACACCTTTTGCTTGATTTACTTTTTTAGCATCTTTATCGTTAAACAAAACGTCGAACGCTTCCCCTTCTAAGGTTGTATTTGTTTCCGCTAAAATTCCATTTAAGTAGTCTGAAGAAAAATCTGGTTTCATTTTATCATTTGAGTAATGATGGTGAATTCCGTTAGAAAACCACAAACGCTTCAAATAGATTTCAAAATTCTTCCAGTCTTCAGAAGTTTTATCCCCTTTATACGTAGTGTACACATTTTCTAATGCCTTTCTAATTGTAAGGTTATGGCGATAGTTTTGATCCCACATAATATCACGTCCCGCCAATCCAGCTTGGGTAAGATAGTACACTAATTTTTGTTCCTTCAGCGTTAAATTCTCCCATCCTGGAATTTGGTAACGCAATATTTTAATATCTGCAAATTGCTCTACTTGATAATCAAAATCGTCTGTTTTAACCTCAGCAACTTCTGCTTCAGGCGTGTCCTTTTGTACTTCTTTACAAGAGAAAAACAAAACAGTACTCATAGCGGCTGCTATAAAAAAAGTATTCTTCATTTTATATAGTTTAAGTTTTCAACAAATGTAACAAAATTAAAGCTGCTTTTTTCACTTCTGAAAGTTCACCGCTTCAATTCTAAAAAATAGTCTGAAGGAACCATCTTTACTACAAACCGACTCTGAAATTTCCTATTGCATATAAAAATTAAGTATCTTTAACACAAATAATCCAAATTTCCCTACCCGCATGAAAATTTTAAAATATCTTTTATTCCTTATTCTTATTGTAGTAATAGGTGGCGCTATATATTTTGGCACTAAAGACGGAAGCTTTGATGTTGCAGAAAGCAAAATGATAAATGCTCCTGCCGAAGTAGTTTACAACAATGTAAAAGATTATAAAAACTGGCAAGAATGGGGTCCTTGGGCAAAATTAGACCCAAACACCAAAGTTACCTATGCCGAAAAAACGGAAGGTGAAGGCGCTGCTTACTCATGGAGTAGTGATCATATGCAGGTTGGAAAAGGAGCTATGGAGACCGTTAAGGTAATTCCAAATAAAGAAATTGATCAAAAAATCACATTCAACACTCCTATTGGAGATTCTAAAAGTGATGTTTATTGGAGGTTTGATACTTCTGAAACTCCAGGAATAACCAAAGTCACTTGGGGAATGAAAGGAGAACAATCTTTTATGGAAAAAGTATTTATGGCTTTTCAAAAAGATGATATGGAAACTGGCATCTCAAAAATGTTTCAAGAAGGATTAACCAATTTGGAAGCAGTAGTTACTGAAGAAATGAAAAAGTTCACTGTTAATGTGGATGGAATTACGACTTATAATGGCGGCTATTATATGTTCAATACTACAGCCTCAAAACTCAATGAAGTTGGGGAGAAAATGGGATCCATGCTCGGGCAAATTTCTGGGTATATGGAAGAAAACAATCTTACAATGGCCGGAATGCCTTTTACCATTTACAATCAGATAGACGAAGCAAACGGAACGGTGATATTCTCTGCTTGTATTCCTGTCGCAGAAAAAATAATTACACCCCAAGGAAGCCCTGTTTTATGTGGCGCTATGGAACCTGTAACTGCCCTAAAAACCACTTTAAAAGGAAACTACGACAACCTACCACAAGCGTATGCTAAAGCGAAGGAGTACATGGCAACCAACAATTTGATTGCACATCCTACGGCTAAAATGTTTGAAGTATATAGTACCGACCCTGGTCTTGTACCAAATCCGGCCGATTGGGTGACCGAAATTTACATGCCCATTGTAACTGAAGGAGCTCCCAATTAAGTATTATGAAGCAATTAGTACTCGTTTTTTTAGGCGGCGGATTAGGTAGTACATTACGTTACTGGATAGGACGATATTTAAATAGTTCTGAAACTGGAATCCCTTATGGCACCTTTGCTGCTAATATTTTAGGAAGCTTACTTATTGGTATTATTCTCGGATTGGCCTTAAAACAAAATACGCTCTCCCAAAATACAGTCTTATTCTTAGCGACCGGTTTTTGTGGCGGTTTTACAACGTTTTCAACCTTTGCGTATGAAAATCATGTATTTTTAAAATCAGGAGATTTCATGACCTTTGCGCTTTATACTTGCGGAAGCTTTGTCGTTGGCTTTGCAGCTGTATTTTTAGGGATTTGGCTTACGCGTTTTGCCTAATGATGGTCTCCAAAATCTTTTACACCCGCTTCAATACGAACTAACAAATCATTTTCTTTTGGAGGAATAGGACACGAATACCTAGAATTATACGCACAATACGGATTGTACGCTTTATTAAAGTTTAATATAATTTTATCTCCCTTCGGAATTCTAGCATCTAAAAATCGACCACCACCATACGACCCATCCCCACTTGTTAAATCGGTAAAAGGCAAAAAGAGATAATCTTCATAACCAGGCTCATCATACGGAGCAGTACTTTGAAATAAATTTAACTTTAGTTGTTTTCCTTGAAGCGTAAAATGTGCTTCTCCATATTTTACATACTCTGGCAATCTATCGGTAGTAGTACGCATTAAAAAAGGCACTTCATCTGGCGTTCGTACAAAATCAGCTTCAATACAATACGCAAGGTCTATAGGATAAAACTCCAAGCCCTTAAAAGATTTAAAGTCTTCCGCAGTTAAAATGGTCGATTCAGAATTTAAAAAATCCTTGTTTTCTGAAGCTTGATGCGCTACAGACTCTTTTAAAAATCTTTTTTTAGCAGTTCCACATGACAAACAAATAAAAAAAACCGAAAGGAATAATACATATTTCATAGAAGTACAATTTAAAGTAAAATTACTAAAGTATTTGATACTTCAGTTTTATTTCTATTTTTGAAAAAACCTCACCAATGACTTTCAGTTGGAAATACCTCATTTCTTTTACATTACTACTTGCCTTTCAATATGCGGTTGCGCAACACATAGGTATCGACAAAAGAGCCCTCGCTGGCTTAGCTTCCGAAGAAAGAATTAACGTAATTTTTTCGTACAACGAACTATCATTCAACGGAAAACACCTACCTGAGGCTGAATTCTTACAGCACATTCATGAAAAAGTCACGAAATATGGAGATCTTGAAATGGCTGAAAAATGGGTTGCTGATTATAAAAAAGCGAAGAAACAAAGTTGGCCAGAAACATTTATTTCTAAATTGAATAGCGATCTTGGAAAACTAAGAAATGCTCCAGCTTTTGTTTTAAATGATACCACAACCAAGTACACTGTTGTGGTGCATACACATTGGATGAATTTTGGATACGATGCCGGAATTGTAAAAAGACCCGCAAAAGCATCTATGGACATTTACTTTTATAAAACATCCGATGCTGAAAACTACCTTTCCCTATCGAAGCTTAAAAAAAGAGAAGGACTTTACAACGATAGTCGGTACAGAAATAAAGAATGGCCTAGACCGTCGCTTGCAAGCATGCGAAATGTATACGAAAGAGTTGCTCCTAATTTAGCCAAAGCCTTAAAGAGGGTTGTAAAAAAATAACAATGCCTACAAAAACTATTTTACTCCTACTTTTGCTTGCATTCATTTCGAAAATAAGCATCGCCCAACACATTGATATAGATAAAAAAGCACTTGCTTTTCTGGCTTCGGAAGAAAACGTAAACGTTGTCTTCTCTTTTGAAGGTACCGAATTTTACGAAGACCCAATTACCGAAGAAGCCTTCTTAAAACAACAATTCGACAAAGTTTCAGAACGGAAAGATGAAACAGTTGCTGCGCAATGGGTAAGCACCTATCAAACATCTAAAAAAGAAGCCTGGCCCAGACTTTTTATTGAAACCCTTAATGAAAGAACAGCTAACTATAAAAATCATCCCACGTTTAGCAGTAACAATCCCTCCGCCAAGTATACCATGAAAATAAACACTGTTTGGATGTATTTTGGATACAATGTTGTTATTGGAAAAGTACCCGCTAAAGTTTCTATGGATGTTTCTTTTTATGAAACCGCAACACCAACAACAGTATTATTTAACACAACAATTAAAAGAGCGATGGGAATTAATAACAAAAGCTATGATTTGTCTAACTGGCCTAGTTTTAAACGAGTGGGTAAAGCCTATGTAAAAGGAGCTTATAAACTCTCACAAGCCTTAAAAAGAGTTCTAGATTAACACATTTTTTATTTTTTTATCGGCTAATTACTTTTTTTGCTACATTTGCTATAAACCAAGAAGATAAATGATTCGTATTCAATATATCAATAGAAAGTATTCTGTAACCTCAATTAGAGGCCGGAGTTGTTTGTATTTGTTATAACTGAATAAATTATTTCAATATAAAAACGTCCGGCCTAATCGCCGGACGTTTTATTTTTATACCTAACTAACCAACCATGAAAAAAATATACACTAACTACATAAACAACTTTCGAGGGCTCTCTATAGAAATATGGTTCCTATCGTTAGTTACTTTTATAAATCGAGCAGGTGCGATGGTAATTCCTTTTCTATCGCTCTATTTAGTAAATGCAAAAGGATTTACGTTACCACAAGTAGGTTGGATTATGACCTCCTTTGGACTAGGCTCTCTTGCAGGCACTTGGCTTGGGGGAAAGCTTACCGATAGCATTGGCTTTTACAAAGTAATTGTTGCCAGTTTATTTCTGAGTGGGATTGGCTTTGTACTACTTCAGTATATTAATACTTTTTACGGATTCTGTGCTGCGATATTCTCTTTAATATTTATTGCAGACGCCTATCGTCCTGCTATTTTCGTAGCAGCAGATGCGTACAGCAAACCAGGAAATGTAACACGAAGCATAACATTAATTCGATTGGCCATTAACTTAGGCTTTTCAATTGGGCCACTTATTGGCGGAATTATAATTGCTTCAATTAGCTATGCTTCCTTATTTTGGATTGACGGACTTACGTGCATTGTCGCTTCAATAAGCTTATTCTTATTATTGAAACCTAAAAAATCGAAAGAAGATGTTTCAGAAGTAGTGAAAATTAAAGAAGGTGTTTCACCCTATCGAAATGGATTCTTTATGTTGTTTTTCATCATAATGGTAGCAAACGGGATTATGTTTGTTCAATATTTTAGTGTCATGCCTCTATATTATGAAAAGGTGCATTTTTTAACAGAGGATCTCATTGGGTGGTTGTTTTTCTTAAACGGAGCCCTTATTGTCATCTTTGAAATGCCGCTCGTTACATGGCTTGAAAAGAAACAAATCTCTAAATCAATCGCTACCTTTTGGGGCGTTCTATTACTTGCCCTAAGTTTTATTGTTCTTAATATTACTTCTTGGAGTGGCGTTTTAGTAATTGCTATGATTTTGATGACTTTAGGCGAAATGATTGGTTCTCCTTTTTCTAATGCATTGGCGCTAGAAATGGCACCCAAAGGAAGAAAAGGAAGCTATATGGGTTTGTATAGTATGAGCTTTTCTTTTTCACACATTTTTGGACATAATGCTGGAATGAATATGGTCGAATACTTCTCCTTCGACAAAACTTGGCTGTATATCTTTTTGTTTTTAATAGCCGTGTCAGTATTGACCTTATGGTTGTATCGATTGCTGAAAAATTCTCCAAAATTTTCAACCACTTAATTCGTAAGAAAATGTGTGGTATTTCTTTTTCTTCGGAAGTATTTTTAGCTCTAAAGCTGCTTCCGAAGAAAATAATATGTGTACTACAACTGAATATTTACATCGTAAAAGGTTGTTAGAAAATTCGTTTAATCGCTTTGTTGGCTACCACATGCGATAACACGATTTGAGTTTTGGTTTCTCCGTAAGAAATTAACTGATCGATAAAGGATTCTAAATGTTTTTGGTTTTTTAAAACAACTACCATCACAATATTTTCATTCCCCGTTATTCGATAACAATCGAGAACCTCATCATACGTTTTCACTTTCTCTAAAAAAGGTTTTAATTTCCCCATAAAAGCACGTAATGTAATAATCGCTTTTAGCTGATATCCTGTTTCAAAAGGAGAGACTACCGTTTTATATCCATTCACAATTCCAGCATCCTCCATTTTTTTAATACGCTCGTTTACAGCTGGAGAACTAATACCTACTCTTCTCCCAATTTCCGCATTCGACATACGTGCATTTTCTTGTAGACAATTTAAAATATTCCAGTTAAGTGAATCTATTTTCATTTTAATGAATTAATAAAATAAAACATATTATTTAAAGTAAATATACAATTTTACTTTAAAATCGATAGTTTATTATCAAGTCTTGTTGTTAAATTTGGGATGCTTTGAAACAAGAATAAGAATACAAATGATGCCTGCCCTACCTAACAATTTTCCGCAATCGCCGCTATACAAGAAGGCACTTGAGATTTTCATGCTCTCAAGGAGCATTTCTTCGTACTTAGTGCACGATCTTGCGCCATTACACAAAAATGGAAAAGACGATCCTAGTATTTATTTTACTGGAGATATTGTACAACAATCTGTTTCGCTAGCACCACAGATTTTAAAAGCGGAGAGCCAACCCTTTGCTGAAGAAAAACATAAATATGCGGCTTCAGTTATCCGTCTTACAAATTCATTGTATAAAAATTGTGAACGCCTAGAGCACAGTCACAGCAATGGAAAAGATTTTCTGCCAATTCTACGAAAAGAATTGAAAAAATTTAGAAAACTACACCGTAACTGGATGTTAACCCTCTAAACTTATTTTGAATTCAATACACGAGCATCTAAATCTAAAGGAAAAGATTTTGATACTTTTATTTTTGAAAACGACTTGTGTAACGGATTAATTAAAATATTTAACTCTTTAGGTAATACAGCAGAAGGAACACTTAGTCCCAAACTACTCTTAGAATTTATCCAAGTAGAACCGTAATCTTGTGTGCGTGATACGGGCGGATTGTCACGCCACCCTTTAACCACTTTTTCAGGTTTTGTAAGCGACTCAATTAATCCTAATGGAACTTCAGCTTCTATATACGAATACTCTTTTGTAATTAAATCATAGTCGATACGCGTTAGAAGCTCTAGCACGCATAATGACAAGTGTTCAGAAAAATACAACAACGCATCTCCTCTCTTGTTCCATCGACCACCATACAAACGAGCACCTTCACCCGTTAAATCATTAATGAAATTATTTTTAGCCAATCGATATACCTTCAAAATAGCAGCCATTAATAAACACCGTGTTCTATTCTACCTAGAATATCTTTAATAAGATTTGTACCGAAACTGGTATCTAAAAAATCGAGAGGTTTGCCATAGTTTAAAGCTCTAAGATCTTTGTGCAACCAAGCTGTAAACGCTTCAATAGAACCTAACACCTCTATCCCTCTTGATATAACTTCGGCTATTTCTAGAATTTGCTCTGTACTGTACACATTAAGAAGCTCATCGTCATGCTTACGCTGAATAGTTCTGTGCGACACATGAATAAGATTACTCATTCGCTCCATAGAAATACCCAAAATACTACCAATGGTTGCCACTACAGACTTAGGCAAGCCTTTACGTGTTATTTCGATTAGATCTATATCGTTGTTAATTGCGTGCCCTACATTAACACTTCCTCCTAACACACTAACAATTCGATCGTATTTATTTTGCAACCCATAGAATGCTTTGGGCTCTTTTACCAAGTTTTGAATTTTCAGACTTCTCATAATCACGACATTTGTCACAAATATACAAAATTTTGTCGTTATTATTGTTTTCGCGCTACTACTTTAACACAAACATTAACTACAAAAACCACAAAGAGAGGCTTTTAGTATTTAAAAGCCCCTCTTTATTACTTCTGAAACTACTTCGTCTTACAACTTTCCGAAGCAATACATAATTACATATTTCTGCGATACTGACCTCCTACTTCAAACAAGGCCGATGTAATTTGACCCAATGAACACACTTTTGTTGCTTCCATAAGTTGCTCAAATATGTTTTCATTATGAATGGCAGCATGCTGAATCTTTTGAATAGCAGCTTCCGTGAAAGAACTATTTCCTTCTTGAAGGTTCTTCAACATATTAATTTGATACATTTTCTCTTCTTCCGTAGCACGAATTACTTCCGCAGGCAATACCGTTGGAGATCCTTTACTGCTTAAAAAAGTATTCACTCCAATAATTGGAAATTCACCGTTATGCTTCAATGTTTCGTAATACAAACTCTCTTCTTGTATCTTGCTGCGTTGGTACATGGTTTCCATAGCACCTAACACACCGCCACGTTCTGTAATACTATCAAACTCTTTTAAAACAGCTTCTTCTACCAAATCGGTAAGTTCTTCAATAATAAATGATCCTTGAATCGGATTTTCATTTTTCGCCAATCCTAGTTCTTTATTGATAATTAACTGAATTGCCATCGCACGACGCACACTTTCCTCAGTAGGCGTAGTAATTGCTTCATCATACGCATTCGTGTGTAACGAATTACAGTTATCGTAAATTGCATACAAGGCCTGTAACGTTGTACGAATATCATTAAAGTCAATTTCTTGGGCATGCAACGAACGTCCTGAAGTTTGAATGTGATATTTCAACATTTGCGCTCTTGGATTCGCTCCGTATTTCTCTTTCAATGCTTTCGCCCATATTTTACGAGCCACACGACCAAATACAGAATATTCTGGATCTACTCCATTGCTAAAGAAAAACGATAAATTAGGACCAAAATCGTTGATATCCATTCCACGACTTAAGTAATACTCCACATACGTAAATCCGTTAGAAAGTGTAAACGCTAACTGCGTAATTGGATTCGCACCCGCTTCAGCAATATGGTATCCACTAATTGAAACCGAATAAAAATTACGAACCTGCTTTTCTATAAAATATTCCTGTACATCTCCCATCAATCGCAACGCGAATTCCGTAGAGAAAATACAGGTATTTTGTGCTTGATCTTCTTTTAAAATATCTGCCTGAACCGTTCCACGAACTTGCATTAAGGTCTCAACCTTAATCTTATTATACACATCTTGTGGCAACACTTGATCTCCAGTAACGCCTAACAGCATTAAACCTAAACCATTATTACTCTCAGGCATTTCACCTTGATATGCCGGTCTGTCAATCCCTTTATCTTTAAATAGTTTGGCTATTTTAGCCTCTACTTCGTCTTCAAGACCGTTTTCCTTGATGTATTTTTCACAATTCTGATCGATAGCCGCGTTCATAAAGAACCCTAATAACATAGGTGCGGGTCCATTAATCGTCATACTTACTGAAGTCATTGCGTGGCTTAAATCAAAACCAGAATACAACTTCTTTGCATCGTCTAAACAGCAAATAGAAACTCCTGCATTCCCTATCTTTCCGTAGATGTCGGGACGAAGATCTGGATCATTTCCATATAATGTCACACTATCAAACGCTGTTGAAAGTCGTTTTGCAGGCATTCCCATACTCACATAATGAAAACGACGGTTGGTACGTTCTGGGCCACCTTCCCCAGCAAACATACGTGCAGGGTCTTCACCTGTTCTTTTAAATGGATACAACCCTGAAGTATACGGAAACTCCCCGGGAACATTTTCCTGAAGCGTCCAACGCAATATATCACCCCACGCTTTGTACTTAGGCAAAGCAACCTTCGGAATTTGTGAATGCGAAAGTGATTCGGTATGCGTATTTATATTGATTTCCTTGCCACGAACTTTAAAGGTATAAACAGGATTTTTATATTTTGCTACTTTTTCGTCCCAACCTGTAATTACTTCCCAGTTGTACGGATTAAGATTCAGTTTCACTCTATCAAACTCAGCTAAAAGTAATTTAATAAGGTCTTTATTTTCTTCGGAAGTAGGTATAGCTTCACTTACGATTCCTGCTTTATCTAATGTAGGTATCGCTCCTGAAACAGACTCAATGGTTTTGAATATTCCGTATAATTTTTGAGCAACTTCAGCTTGTATATCAGCTCTTTTGTCATACCCTCTATTGTTTTCAGATATTTCTGAAAGGTAACGTGTCCGTGCTGGAGGAATCACAAAAATCTTTTCAGACATTTCATCTGAAATTGCATAATTACTCACCAAGTCTGAAGCTGTTTTAGAAACAATTTCATCCATGACCGCTTTGTACAGTTTGTTCATCCCAGGATCATTAAACTGAGAAGCAATGGTTCCATACACAGGCAGCTCTTCTTGCGGAGTTTCCCACAATTGATGGTTACGCACGTATTGTTTTTTAACATCCCGCAACGCATCTAACGAACCTCTTTTATCGAATTTATTAATCGCTACTAAATCAGCAAAATCGAGCATGTCAATTTTTTCCAACTGTGTGGCTGCTCCAAATTCTGGAGTCATTACATATAACGAGACATCACTGTGCTCTAAAATTTCGGTATCACTTTGTCCAATACCCGATGTTTCTAAAATAATTAAATCGTACTCCGCTGCTTTTAACACCTGAATTGCTTCAGCCACATACTTAGACAAAGCTAGATTACTCTGTCTTGTAGCCAAACTACGCATATATACACGTGGTGAGTTAATCGCGTTCATTCTAATTCGATCTCCAAGCAATGCTCCTCCTGTTTTCCGTTTGGAAGGATCGACCGAAATTAAACCAATAGTTTTTTTAGGAAAATCTATTAAAAAACGACGTACCAACTCATCGACTAATGACGACTTACCCGATCCACCTGTTCCTGTAATTCCAAGGACTGGTGTTGAAATAGATTTATTTTTTTCATGAATTTTTTGAAGCGCATCTTTCGCAATTTCAGGAAAATTTTCAGCAGCAGAAATAACACGAGCAATTGCACCTGGTTCTTTTTCTGAAAGTTTATCAACTTCTCCATGTAAGGCATCTCCAATTGGATAATCGGAGGTCTTGACTAAATCATTAATCATTCCTTGTAATCCTAAAGATCTTCCATCGTCTGGCGAATAAATACGGGTAATCCCATAAGCCATCAATTCTTCAATTTCAGAAGGTAAAATGACACCGCCACCGCCACCAAAGATTTTGATATGCTCTGCTCCCTTTTCTTTTAGCAAATCATACATATACTTAAAGTACTCATTATGCCCTCCTTGATAGGAAGTCATAGCAATAGCATTTGCATCTTCTTGTATGGCTGTATTCACCACTTCCTCTACACTCCGGTCATGTCCTAAATGTATCACTTCCACACCCGTAGACTGTATGATACGGCGCATAATGTTAATAGCGGCATCATGTCCATCGAACAGAGAAGCTGCAGTTACAATTCTTACTTTATTTTTAGGTATATACGGTGTTTCTTGTTGCATTGTTAAAAGATATAGCTTTTGAAGCTGCAAATTTACATAAAAGCTAATAACTTGTCCTATTGTTTATCGTATTATCAGTCTGAAAAAAAACAGACCCTAATGGTATTATTTTGTTTTTTTTTTGTATATTGCAAGTCATTATTATAACAATTAAAAATTTCAACATTATGAAAAAAATTTACTTATTAGCTATTACTGTAATGGCATTTTCTGTATCAGCAAACGCTCAGTTTAATGATGATATGGAATCATACAACCTAGGTGAAATGGGATCTCAATCTGATCATTGGGACACTTGGTCTGGTAATCCAAACACAGGAGAAGATCTTACTGTTGTAGATATCGAAGCTCAATCTGGATTCCAATCTGGATATGTTGGTGCTGGTGAAGGACCACAAGATGTAATGTTACTTTTCGGAAACAAAACAACAGGTACTTGGACTAGTACTTTCTCTATGTTTATTCCAACTGGAAAAACTGGATACTTTAACTTACAAGGTGAAACAAGCGCAACCGGCGGAGCTGGTGGTGGTGGTGGTGGAGTATTTAACTCTCCAAACTTAGTTTTCAACAACACACAATCTGCTGCTGGAGCTCCTGGTTTAGGTGGTGCATACGGTAACGTAGATGACCCAACTGCTCTTTACGAGTGGAATTACCCAGAAAATACTTGGTTTGAAATTAGTATTGAATTCAACTTACTTGACCTACAATGGACAATGACTGTTGATGGAACTACTTTAGCTCCTCAACCATTTGATGCTGATGTTACTGCTGGTGGTATCGACTTTTTCGCTATCGACGCAAACAATGAGTACTACTTAGATGATGTAACTCTTTCTGCTGAAGGTGGTGTTAGTGATTTTGACGCTGATTCATTTAGTGTTTACCCTAACCCAGTAAAAGATGTACTTAACATTAGCTCTAAAGTAGCTGTTGACGCAGTAACTATTTATGACGTTCTTGGTAAAGTTGTAGCTCAATCACAACCAGCTGCTATTTCTCCAAAAGTTGACATGAGCGCTCTTTCTTCTGGTGCTTACTTAGTACAAGTAACTATCGGAGATGCTTCTAAAACTATCAAAGTTATTAAATAAGACTTCTTATTTTTAAACTTATAAACTATAAAGACCCTTCAAAATGAAGGGTCTTTTTTTTACCTTTACATTAAAATTACCACACTATGTTTTATAAAAAAATTGCGTTAATCTGCCTATGCTTTATGAGCGTCTCTTGTGCTGAGCTGCAACAAGTTGTAAACACTTTACCTAATGGACAAACAGGAACCGGAACCCTAGACATTGCGGCTGGATTACGCCAAGCATTAGATCTAGGTATTGACAAACAAGTAAGTAAACTTACCCAAGAAAATGGTTTTTACGGAAACTCAATGGTTAAAATTTTGCTGCCCGCAGAACTTCAAAAGGTAGATAAGACACTTAGAGACATTGGACTTGGAAGTCTTGCAGACGAAGGATTAAAGGTCTTAAATAGAGCGGCAGAAGATGCTGTAGGTGAAGCAACCCCAATTTTTGTAGACGCAGTAAAACAAATTACATTTGCGGATGCAAAAAACATCTTATTAGGAAATAACACAGCAGCAACTAGCTACTTAGAAGGAAAAACCAACACAGTTCTATACTCGAAATTTAACCCCGTAATTAAAAACTCTTTTTCAAAGGTTGGAGCAGATCAAGTTTGGACAAATATTATTACCAAATACAATACAATTCCTTTTGTACAAAAAGTTAATCCAGACCTAACTGACTATGTTACTACAGAAGCTTTAAAAGGGGTTTATAAGATGATAGGCGTAGAAGAACAACAAATAAGAACAAACTTATCATCTAGAACTACAACGCTCTTACAACAAGTATTTGCGCTTCAAGATTAATGCAAACTTTTAAAATAAGTAAAAGCATTTTGCAATCTTGAACCATACCAACTAAAATACTCACCATCTATTAAAAGCACTTCTTTTTGAAGTGCTTTTTTAATTTCTTTAATATGCTTTTTCTTAAAAGGATACGGCTCTGAAGACAGTAACACCAAATCTACTTTTCTTAATTCTGAAAGTGACACTTCTGGATACCTTGTGTTTGCATCGGAAAGAATATTCTCAAATTTATTTTGCGCTAACATTGCATTGATAAACGTATTTTTTCCAGCAATCATATAAGGATTCTTCCAAATAAGATATGCCACTTTTTTAACGGGCTTATCCTTCATATATACTGAAAACAAAGCCGCTTCTTTAGATATAGTAACACAAACTTCGGAAGCTTTTTCAGAAACATTAAAAATTTCACCTAATTGAGAAATCATCATTAACGCATCGTCTAAAGTAAAAATATCACTCACCCATACCGGCGCAATACCCGAACAAAAAGCTACAATTTCTTCGGTATTCTCCTCTTTGTTACAAATAATAATGTCGGGCTGAAGTTTTCGGATTTTATCAAAATCTACTTTTTTAGTACCCCCAACAACAGTGCTCTCTTTTCGCAAATTATGAGGATGTACACAAAATTTAGTCACCCCCACTAACTTTGAAGCTAGGCCAAGATCAACTAATAATTCTGTCTGAGAAGGGACGAGAGATACAATTCTTTTAGGAATTTCAGGAAGATCAACAGCTCTATTTAATTGGTCCTTAACGAGCATTTAAAATAGCCTCCATTTGTTGTTGAAGTTTGACTGCTTCCGCTGCAGCAGCTTCCGCAAAATTAGTTTCTGAAGAAGCGTATATTATTCCGCGAGAAGAATTAATTAACAATCCAATATCTTTTGTCATTCCGTAGTTACAAACTTCTGATAAACTCCCACCTTGCGCTCCTACACCAGGAACTAGTAAAAAACTATCTGGAACAATCTTTCGAATATCTGCCAAAAATTTAGCTTTAGTAGCACCAACAACATACATTAGATTTTTACTATTAACCCACGTTTTTGAAGTTTCTAGTACTGTTTTATACACCTCTGTACCCTCCACCATTTTGGTTTGAAAGTCGAATGCTCCCTTATTAGAGGTAAGTGCTAAAAGTATTGTATGCTTATCTGTAAAAGCCAAAAAAGGCTCTACAGAGTCTTTACCCATATAAGGAGCAACCGTAACAGAATCAAAGCCCAAGTCCTCGAAAAATGCTTTTGCATACATGGTAGATGTATTGCCTATGTCACCGCGTTTTGCATCGGCTATGGTAAAAATATCGGGATGATTTGTATTTAAGTATTGTATGGTTTTTTCAAGCGCCTTCCAACCTTTTAATCCGTAGGCTTCATAAAAAGCAGTATTCGGCTTATAAGCAACTGCAAGATGATGTGTCGCATCTATAATAGACTTATTAAACGCAAAGATAGGGTCTTCTTCGTCTAATAAATGTTTTGGAATCTTGTCTATATCCACATCTAAGCCGATGCATAAAAATGATTTTTTATTCTGAATTTGTTGTACAAGATCGCTGGTTGTCATAGCTCCTAATTAAAACGTCTCTCCAGATTCTTTTAACTTTTCAGTATTACTCACCAACTGAAGCTCATCAATGATTTTCTGAATATCGCCATCAATAATATTACTTAAATCGTATAATGTTAGCCCAATACGGTGTTCCGTAACACGTCCTTGCGGATAATTATACGTTCTAATCTTAGCACTACGGTCACCACTAGTTACCATAGAACCACGCTTAAGCGCATCCTCGGCTTGTTTTTTGGCTAACTCCATATCATACAAACGAGAACGTAACACCTTAAATGCTTTCTCTTTGTTTTTATGTTGTGATTTCTGGTCTTGACATTGCGCAACCAATCCTGTAGGAACGTGTGTTAATCGAACTGCAGAATAAGTTGTGTTTACAGATTGCCCACCTGGTCCTGATGAACAGAAAAAGTCTATACGCACATCTTTCGGATTAATTTCAACGTCAAATTCTTCCGCTTCAGGAAAAACCATCACTGTTGCAGCACTAGTATGTACGCGTCCTTGTGTTTCGGTTTGTGGTACACGTTGCACACGGTGAACCCCTGCTTCAAAACGAAGCGTTCCGTAAACATCATCACCTTCTATTTCAAATTGAATTTCTTTAAAACCTCCACTCGTACCTTCACTAAAATCTACAACACTGGTTTTCCACCCTTTACTTTCACAATACTTTGTGTACATTCTATACAAATCACCTGCAAAAATACTTGCCTCATCTCCACCTGTTCCTGCACGAATCTCCATCACTGCATTCTTAGCATCTTCTGGATCTTTAGGAACTAATAAAAATTTTATTTCCTCTTCAAGTTGCGGGATTCTAGCTTTCGCTTCCTCTAACTGCATTTTGGCCATTTCAACCATTTCAGCATCACTTCCGTCAGAAATAATTTCTTCAGATTCGGATATATTATTTGTAAGTTCTAAATATTCTCCCCGCTTATCCATTAAAGTGCGAAGATCTTTATACTCTTTATTAAGCTGAACATACCGTTTCTGGTCTGTTATTATATCTGGCTGGATAATAAGGTCACTTACCTCATCGAATCGTTGTTTTACTATTTGAAGCTTTTCTAACATAAAAATTTTATAATCGTAGCAAATTTACGATAAATAACTATAACTGAAGGAAAGAAAACTAAAATGAAATCTATTGATTTTATAGAAAGAAAAAATAGAATAATTAAAATATACGTTGACTCAATTTTTCACTTTCAACCTTCTCTATCATACAGTAGTTTACTAATAAATAAAGACTGGTAAGCAATAAAAACCTAGAGATATAAACCGCCGCATTGCCATATGCAAAATCATAATAACCAATAGCTCTAAATATTTCAGCAAAAAGAATTGCAAATACGAAAAGCGCAAATATAAGAGATGCTTTTGTACTATGTAAAAAATTATAAAGTAGGGCTAAAAAACATAATACCAGTAAACTCATAGAGCCTACAAGTATTAATGCATAGTGAGCACTACTAAACGTATAATCTTTTGTCATGTAAACAAACTCATACAACAAATACCCATTGAAAAGAACTAAAACCGTTAGCAAGCTTATAAAATATGAATTCATTTTCTTAAAACTCACTTTCGGGAAAATTGCGCGAATTAGTATTAAAACGGCAATTAAATTAAAGATTAGAGATATAATTGCCAATGTATTTTTTTCATACCAAACTACAATGAAGCTTGATAATCCATAAAATAGAAGAAATAAAACTAACAGAGGATTCTCTTTTCTCTTTTTAAAATACAGAAGAAACCCAAGAAAGACAAAGCAACAAACCGCTCGAAGCATGCGGTATAAAAAATAATTTTCTTCGTGATGTACTCCAATACTAAAAGCAAGCAAGATTAAAGCAACAATTGCCAAAACTCTTTTGTATTCTTTTTGTATCAAACGAACCTTCAATATGTATTTATACTTTTACATAAGATAGGAATATTCCTATTAAACAAAAAAAGATCTAATAGATAAATTCCCCATACTCTGAAGTAATTGTTAATTGTTTTGATTCCGAAGCTTCCACGCGTCCAATTATTTGCGCATCTACATTAAACTTCTTCGAAATTTCAATAATATCATTGGCTATTTCTTCGGAAACATATAGCTCCATACGGTGCCCCATATTAAACACTTGATACATTTCTTTCCAATCTGTTTTACTTTCCTCCTGAATTAACTTAAACAATGGAGGCACTGGGAAAAGGTTATCTTTAATGATATGTAATTGATCTACAAAGTGCAGCACTTTGGTTTGAGCACCGCCACTACAATGAACCATCCCATGAATGTCTTTATTATTGTATTTTGAAAGGATTTTCTTTATAATAGGCGCATAGGTTCGTGTTGGAGACAACACCAATTTCCCTGCGTTAATAGGGCTATCCGAAATAACATCAGTAAGTTTTTTTCTTCCAGAATAGACTAAATCTTTTGGAACAGATTGATCAAAACTCTCAGGATATTTTGAAGCCAAATACACATCAAAAACATCGTGACGCGCAGAAGTTAATCCATTACTCCCCATACCTCCGTTATATTCAGTTTCGTAGGTGGCTTGTCCAAAAGAAGCCAATCCAACAATAACATCGCCAGGTTTTATATTCGCATTATCAATAACATCTGCGCGTTTTATACGAGCAGTAACTGTAGAATCAACAATAATGGTTCGCACTAAATCACCAACATCTGCAGTCTCACCTCCAGTTGAATGAATGGAAACTCCAAATTCATTTAGATCTTTCAACAACTCTTCGGTACCATTAATAATTGCTGAAATTACTTCACCAGGAATCACATTTTTGTTACGCCCAATAGTTGAAGACAATATAATATTATCTACTGCTCCTACACACAACAAGTCATCTACATTCATGATTAGCGCATCTTGCGCAATGCCTTTCCAAACGGAAATATCACCCGTTTCTTTCCAATACATATACGCCAATGAAGATTTTGTTCCTGCTCCATCTGCATGCATTATCAAGCAATACTCTTCATCTCCTGTAAGATAATCTGGAACAATTTTACAAAATGCCTTTGGGAATAATCCTTTATCTACATTTTTAATTGCATTATGCACATCTTCTTTACCGGCTGAAACACCACGCAGTGCGTATCGTTTTGAAACTTCTTGACTCATCGAAATAGCTATTATTTAGCAAAAGTAAGCATTAAAAAAAGCCCACCAAAGTGAGCTTTCCATTATATAACAAAATCAAATAATTAATTTTCCCAATCTGCCATAGAAGCATTCTGAAAAAGAAGCTCAAAATTTGACTCCAGTACTTCAAAATTATGGAAGTATATATTTTTAGTCGAGCCTATACCTACACCTACTTGCGTGTATATCACCTCATTCTCATTTGGTGAAAACCTAGGATCTATATTATTAAATCCAACTTCAACTCCTGTATCTAAATCTCTCGGATTTGTTGGATCATTATTATCATAAATATACAATCTAGCTTTTTGCAAATAATACTCTGGCAACTGACTTCCAGATTCATCATAATAGTACAACAGTTTGCTTCCATCTACATTTAAATCCAATCCTCCTGCACCACCTGGTTGTCCTGTAAGCGCTGTATATAGAAGATTACCTGAAATATCAATTGTATAAATCTCTACATTATACCCATAAAGATTATTTGTTTTTATTGCGATTATGTCGTTAAACCTACTCCAATCAACCTCAGTTATAAAATTACCATTTGAAGTTTCATAAAACTTTGCTTTCCCACTTCCATCTGCATTAATGATATATAATTTTTCGAATGAAGGATATAAAAATCTATCTCCAGAAGGCGACCACGCGAAATCTACTTCGTCAAAATTAAACCCATTAACAGGTTCAGAATTTGTCACTTGAAATTGACCTGAACCATCTTCATTCATGGTAAATAAATGAACTGCTCCACCAACGCTTCTCAAAAAAGCAATTTTACCTGTTTCCGTATTCCTTCTAGGTCTCCAACTATTAGTTCCGCTAGAAGTTAATGCAAATTCGTTTCCTAAATTATCTCCCGAATAAATTACATTATTATCGCCAACTTTCCGAACAAACAAATAATCCAACTCTGGCGATGTCGTTGTTTTAAAACTAAACAACTCACTTAAAACAGGTGGATTAACACCATCTACAACTGAAATCTGCCAAAAATATTTGGTTCCAAAATTTAAGCCATCTTCTACTGTAAAGGTATTTTCTTCAATCCCCGTAAACTCCAATACATCAGAGTTGCTATCATTATAAAGTATTAATGTATACTCTAAAGTATCTGTATCATCATTGTCTGTTGCCTCCCATTCAAATTCCACTTCTAAAGCTAAATCTTCAGAATTATTTTCAGGTGCTATCAGAAGCGGTGTCGACGGAGGGGTATTAGAACTGTTTGATAAATTCAATTCAAATATAACTTCAACGGCTCCGTTTGCAAGTACATTTGCAGCTTCAAAACCTGACAAATAATCCTCCTTGTCTGCTTGCACAGAATAAGTACCTTCTGGCACATTATCTAGAGTAAACATTCCCTGAGAATCTGTAAAAACGGTACTTGTCGCTGGCTGCGTCGATATTTTAACATCTTGCAACACTTCATTACTTCCTGAAGCAACAACTATTCCTTTAATACTTCCTGTCTGAAATCCATCAATACGATCTTCACTACAAGAAGCGAAAACAAGAAGTAACAATCCAAGACTATATATATATAATTTATTAAGTTTCATAATACGCTGTATTAAAATCCAAGGTTGTAATTAACTCCTAAGGATATATTATAATAATGATCATCTCTTTTTCCATTAACAATATTGTCAATTTTATCTGAAAAAGAATAATTAAAATCACCTTGTAAAAAGAAAGAAAAACGATCTGCTCCCTGATATTCCAATCCAACACCGTATTGAATTTTACCAAAAGAGTCTCCTTTCTGTAGATATTTAAACGGAGAATTATCTACAAAATAAATAAGCCCTGCTCCTCCATATAAATAAGGAGATAACTTATCATTTGCCAAAATTCTATATTCAAGATTAAAGTCAGTAGCCATATACCAATACTTATTATCTGGAGCAGAAAACAGTCTAAATATTTTTTCATCTACACCTATTCGAAAAGAATTGGTAAGATGATATCTATATCCAATTGCAGCAGAAAAATCAGGCTCTCTTGTCGCTAAATCACCATCTATAATTGCACTCCCAACAGCTGCTTTAATACTGTGCTTTACCCCTTTTCTAAAGTTTCTATCGTACAAACCAACAGCTTCTTCTTCTTCTTTATCTTTTAAATATAACTCTGTAATAGCTTCATTCTCTTCTACGCCTCCAGCAGCTGCCCAAAGTCTATCTTTTATACCTTCATATATCAGACTTTCAACTGCTTTTTCAATTGCCTCTTTTACGGCAATTTCTGCAGGTTCATTTTTAGTATATCCAGTTTCAACTTCTAATAAACGTTGAAAATTTACATACCTGAATAACCCAGCATCAACCCCTTGCGAGAGTATTGTTTTTGAAACATACACCGTTTTTAAAACTTCTCCCGTAGAAGTAGAAACAGCTCTTAAATAAACTGTAATTCTATCTTGTCTATATTGTGTAGAACCTCCAACACCAAAATACCGTGCCCCTGCCCCACCGGTTAATATGTTCGAATCGTACGAAACAATCCCACCTTCTAAAATAATACCCGCAAACAATAATGGTGTCAATTTTTGAACCCTAGTCGGGTCTTCACTATATTCACTTCTAGTGGCACTAATAATTTTTCGTTCTTGTAACAAATTTGAAAGATTCTCTCTTTCTATAGGCCTAAACCATTTAGAATCTTCAAGCGCTTTCACTAAAATTGTAGTTGCACCCTGTGTTACGGCAGTACTAAAGGTACTTCCATTTGTAACAGGCTTGTATTGGCCCGTTTGGTCTTTAAAGTTATAAACCCCAACAACAACCTTTTTTTCTGGCTCAGGCAGATTTCTAATACTTGATGTTTGCGAAGTAAGCTCTCCAAGTCTAGCTTCTTGTTTTCCTACAGGTTGGTTAAAATAGGAACCACAACCTGTTATTAAAAACACCATAATAAGCGCACAAATTTTAAATACTATTTTCATTATTTATTTATTAATTTGGTACGATAATTTGTGTTTGTTCTCCTGAAGTAGTATCGAGAATATTGATTATTAAACCTTCAAGTCCTTGAGAAATTTCAACTTCTAACGATCCAAAAGTAAAGGAACCTGGCTGTAAATCATCTCCAGAAAATTGTTGCGTAAACAACTCTTGAGAAATTTTATTTAATAATTGTCTGTTTAAATTATCTGTAAAACTACTCAACGTAGTATTGTCTACCCCCTCTTCAATAGAAGGATCTGTAAATCCATTTTGCGCTGTGGCAGAGCTTAACATCCATTGATAATTGAATGTTTCTCCTCCAAATGACGGATTTACAGGCTTGTAGACCAGTTGCTGAGAAAAAAGATATAAAGGGGAAAGTACTGCAAATAAAAAGAGTAACTTTTTCACGATTAATAGTTAATTGATTAGTAGTTAAATATACACAAATTTACTTAAAATTTAATAGGATAACACTCACAAACAGTTAATATCGCTCAATTTGTTGACTCATATTTTTCTGATTTTGAATATATCTTGCAATATTACTTAGGGTTACTTTCGACATATTTCTTAAGTAATCGTCTTTAGGCCTCAAATAAAACTGGCTCACTAATGTGCTCCCAATTCTAACTTCAATTCTAGTGTTTCTTCCTAAAGCTAAAAATTCTTTTACAGATACAGTTTCCTCAGCGTTAATCTGACTATCATCGTAATCGTTGTAAAAATACCTGTAAAAATCTCTTCCAGGTTTTGTTCTGGTATCTTCAGTTACAATGCCTCGTAGGATTGCGGCATCGTATGTAACTTCTTTAAATACTTCTTTTTCAACTACAATAGGCTCTTGTTTTTCTGCTTCATTTTGCGACCACCTTGCTTTCCCAAGTAATTTCTCTTCGCTATTGTACACCAAAAACAAGACAATAACTTGAGCAGTATCTATTTTATTAATGGTTACTTCTGAAAGGATTTCACTCTTGAAAGAGTCTAATGAAAAATTACCCTCCTTTTTGGTTGTAGTTTGTTCTGCTGCTTCATTTTCTTTACGAAATATAGAAAAAACAAAACGTAAATCTTGATTCACTTCTGTAGCATTGGACGCTTTTGCTCTTAATTCTGTAAATTCAGTGTTTTCAGTAACTAGAATTTCTGCTGAAACATCAGCATTGTATTGGCTGTATCCTAAAAAAGGAATAAAAAGAAAAAGCATTAAAATAGTTCTTGTTGAAGAAATTTTCAAAACTTGAAAAATTAAAAACTATTTACAATAATTGTTTTATTAACACCCGTCATATTAATCTGAAGTCCGTTTGTAATAGAATTACTTCCAAACTTCTGAACATTCAAATTATCGCCATACTGAGTAATTACAGTATTAGAGGGTTCTTGTGAATTATGCACATAATCTGTAGCAACATTATTATCTCCTTCTTGAATTACTAATGAGCTTATTTCAGATGTGTTATAATTTAAATCGACAGCGTTGTTGTTTCCTTTCTGAAAAACTTCAACTTTAGATTGTGATGAAGTTACAGATATGATGGCTTTATTTGTGCCAATTTGCTCCACAAACACACTATTTCCAGGAGCCACAACTGGCCTAGCATCGACTTGACTCATCATTTTTGTATACTGATCAAGCTGTCCAGTTCCTTTTAAATCATCAATTTCAGTAGTTGTTTGAGCAAACCCAAACGACACACAGAAAAACAAAAACAAATAAGGTATTATTTTATAATTCATGATCTATTAGTTTAAAAAGGGTGCTATCCAAAAATGTTGGTTAGCACCCATAAAATTACTATAAATAAATAGCATTCACTAAAAAAGTGACGTATTAATTATTATAAATTTGTTTGTGTAACAACAACAGAGTTTGCACCTTGTTGTACTTTGTTACTAATGTTACCTGGTCCAGCTACAAGATTTGTTTGTGTTACAGTAGCGATGTTATTAGCATCTCCACCAAATAAATCTGTTTGAGTTAAATCAGATGAGTTATGCTCTCCATCTTGCGTAATATACGCTTCGTTAGTGTAAGGATCTCCTAATGGTCCTGGAGCATCTGCAGTTTGCACAGCGAAAGATACGTTATTACTTCCTGTTTGATCAACATCTGAGAAGTTCAAATCTCCTACTTGTTGTATAGAAGACACTTGGTAGTAACCATAAATACTACCAGAAGTACTCCCTGAAGAATCTTGATCTGAACTAGCAACGTTATTATCACCATCTTGAAATACTTGCGAATAGTTAAAATTACTTAATTGATCAACTGTAGCCATGTTGTCTGAGCTATCGTTATTAAATGTTCCTTGTCTCACAAAAGCATAATTTGTAATTTCTCCAGGAGCATTTGTTTGATTTACATCAGACTCATTACCATCACCCCATTGAATTACATCAGCATAGTTGGTTCCAATTTGATCAATATGTGAAATTTGATACCCAGCTGTTCCAGTCCAAGCACCATCACCACCATCTTGATAGACAACCGCCTGGTTAGCTCCTGTTTGATTAATAAAAGAGTCATTAGCTCCTAATTGATCTACATCAGCATCGTTTGCCCCACTTTGGTTCAAATCACTGTAGTTTACTAAGGTTGAAAAACTTGTTTGATCTACTGTACCTGTATTAGATCCAGATTGATTAACATCACTTAAGTTTGCTGTATTTGCTCCACTTTGAGCATAAACACCTCCGACAAATAATAGCGTTGCAACGCCTAAAATTACTTTTTTCATAATAGATAAATTTAAATTAATATTTGGTTAAAATTTGATTCCTATTAATAATAGCAAAGGGGAGGACATTAAGTGTATTTAGATTAAATCACTACTAGGGAATGAGTTTTCACAATCTAAACAGTATGTAGAACCTGGGACGGTTATTCTCAAAATAATCTAACATCACCTTGATACTTAGACAAATATATTTCTTTTTAACCAATTGTAAAATACGTACTTACACGTAGTAAACATTCAAAAATTGAATTTGTAGGAAAAAACCTATAAGTCAGTTTACCAGCAAAGGGTATAACTTGTTAAATTAACGTTAAAATGCAACTTACAAGCCCTGTTATTAAATGTTAATTTTTTGTTAAAATTAGTTTTTGCCTTAAAACACCAACAAGCATTAACATTCATATTATCAAATGGTTATGTTTATATCCTATAATTCCGATAGATTAATAAAAAGTCAGTTGAAGTTGATATCATTTATTTATAAAAATAAAACATCAAACCTAATGCTTGATGCTTTTTATAAAACAATAATTAAATAATTAATTGATTTCTATAGATTTGTTTGTGTTACAACAACAGTATTTGCTCCTACTTGATTTTTATCACTTGTGTTACCTGGTCCACTTACAAGATTTGTTTGTGTAACCATTGCAGTGTTGTTAGCATCTCCAGAAAATAAATCTTCTTGATGTAAATTAGATAAGTTATGCTCACCATCTTGTACAATAGTTGCTTCGTTTGTATAAGGATCTCCCATTGTCCCTGGTCCATATGCAAATTGGTAAACAGATGAAATATTATCATTACCTGTTTGATTAACATCTGCCCAGTTTAAATCTCCTCCTTGCTGAGTCAAAGCCACTTGGTAAAATCCATAAATTGTACCTGAAGATCCTCCTGTAGAATCTTGATTCGTATCAGCGACATTATTATCACCATCTTGAAAGTGTCGTACATAATTAAAATTACTTAACTGATTTATAGTAGACATGTTATCTGAACTATCATGATTAAAAGTTCCTTGATTTACTTCAGCATAATTTGGTAGTTCTCCTGGCGCATTAACTTGGTCTATATCAGAATCATTACCATCACCCCATTGAATAACATACGCTGAATTTTGTCCCGTTTGGTTAATATGTGAAACTTGATAGTTAGCAGTTCCAGTGTGAATACCACCACCCCCCTCTTGATGAACATTCGCTATATTCGACCCTGTTTGAGTTACATAAGAGTCGTTCGCTCCTATTTGGTCAATATCCGCATAGTTCGCGCCACTTTGGTTCAAATCACTGTAGTTTACTAAAGCGGAAAAACTTATTTGGTCTACAGTGTTATTGATGTTTGCTCCTGATTGATCAACTTCACTTAAGTTCGCTGTGTTGGCTCCACTTTGAGCATAAACTCCTCCAACTAATAATAACGTCGCAACTCCTAAAATTACTTTCTTCATAATGAATAAATTTATATTTGGTTAAAACTGAATTCTTTGTACTGATAGCAAAATGAGGAAATCTTTATTCTAACAAGTTCAAAAAAAACACTTTGGTATGGAGCGTTTTTAATTCTATGAAGCTGAACCTGGGACGGCTATTATCAAAAAAAAAATGATACTATTTTGATAATGAATCAAATGTATTTTAATTTATTCGTTTGTAAAATACGTATATACACGTAGACCACAATTAAAAGTTTATTTTGAAAGAAAAAGCTTTCAACTTTGTATTATTAACAGGTTATTCCCCATAAATTAAGGATTAAAACACCATAAACGTGCATTTTCATAAAAGTTAAAATTTTGTCAACAACATAAATATCCACCTTCTTAAACCTCAATGAATTAGATTATTTAAAACTACACTCTGTAAATACGATAGAACAAAGAACAACTATTAAATAGTTAAAAAATTAACCCATAAAAAAAACACCCATCAATTAAGATGGGCGCTTTTTTTATGGGTAATTATGTATTGAAAAATCTTTATATAATTACATATTTGTTTGTGTCACAACAACGGTATTTGATCCCGTTTGAGTTATGTTACTTCTATTTCCTGATCCACCCACAAGATTTGTTTGTGTCACAGTAGCTTTATTATTTGCATCTCCCCCAAATAAATCACTTTGCGTTATATTAGAAGTATTATGCTCTCCATTTTGTATAACATAAGCTTCATTCGTATAAGGATCTCCTGAAGTTCCTGGCGCATCTGCATCTTGGGTAATTCGAGAAATATTATCACTTCCTGTTTGATCAATATCAGCAAAATTTAAATCACCCGTTTGCCAAACTCTTGACAATTGATAATATCCGTTTCCAGTTGTTGAAGTACTTCCTGTAGAATCTTGATCTGAACTTGCAACGTTATTATCACCATCCTGATCTATTCGTGAGAAATTGTTACTACTTAATTGATTTATAGTAGCCAAGTTATCAGAACTGTCATTATTATTAAGCCCTTGTCTAACACGTGCTTTATTAATTATTTCGCCAGGTGCATTGGTCTGATTCACATTAGATTGATTACCATCTCCAATTTGTCGCACTCTTGCATCATTTTGCCCAGTTTGATTAACTTGGGAAATTTGATAACTAGCACTTCCCGTATGAAATCCATCTCCTCCATCTTGGTTTACACGTGCAAAATTTGCTCCTGTCTGGGTTACGTATGAATCGTTGGCACCGACTTGATCAATATCGGCACTATTTGTACCACTTTGATTTAAGTCACTGTAATTAACTAAAGTTCCAAAACTTATTTGATCCACAGTAGTATTAAAATTTGCCCCCGACTGATCTACTTCACTTAAGTTAGAAGTAGCAGCCCCGCTTTGCGCATAAACACTTCCTAGAAGTAATAAGGCAGAAATACTTAAAATTATTTTCTTCATAATAGATGGTAATAATTAATAGTTGAATCCTAAAAATTCATAGCAAATTAAAAAATAGGTGTAAGAGAATCTATATTAAATTAATGCTCAAGAACTGAGCATAAAAATTTAGAAAAAAGTAGAACCTGGGACGGTTAGTATTAAACGTTACATTAATACGAAACAAATGTATATCTTTTTTATAAATTCTAAAATACGTACATACACGTACTTTATGAAAAACAACTTATATTTAAATTATATATTTTAAAAATGCGCTCGATAGTTCAAAACGACATAAAAGTGAAAAAAGGGGAGAAAGCCCCCCTTTTTTTATGATAAAAAATAATATTCAGTTTTCAATCTTAGAAAAAATATTATTGATTTTGAGTAATAACGGCTTCATTCATAGCACCCGTTTGAGTTATTGCACCTACATGGTTATTTCCAATTGATGAAATTGTTCCAAAATTATCATTACCAGTTTGAGTAATAGTACCTGTATTTGAAACTCCCATTTGTGTTACTCCTGCAGTATTCCAATCACCATCTTGTAAGATTACAGATCCATTGTAGAGACCACCACTTTGGTTACTTGTAGCAATGTTATCATCACCATTTTGATATGTATCTGATGTTTGAAGATTTCCTACACCTTGAGTTTGAACAGAGCGGTTTCTATTACCTTGTTGTTCCAATTTAGTTCTAGACTGACTAGCTTGTTGAGATTCACCATAGTTATTATCTCCAGCTTGTCTGAAATAACTTGAACCAGCACGACCCGTTTGGTTTTGTAAACTCTCATTCTCATTACCTACTTGATCTACAAACGCAGCATTTGAACCACTCCAGCCATGAACCAAAAATTCACTCTGAGTAATCGTTGCTTTGTTATCATTTCCTAACTGTCCAATACCTGCACTACCAGAACCACCAGTTACACCAACATAACCAGCTTGTGTAATTGTTCCTTCGTTACCATTACCAACTTGAGTCACACCTTCTGCCATCATCGTACCTGATGCACCAGCAGTTCTCCAGCTACCCCATTTAGTAATATTATTCTTAAATCTGTTACCATCAGAAGTTATGGCCGCTGTATTGTCATCACCCGTTTGAGTTACAATTCCAGCATTGTCATTTCCTGTTTGAGTCACAGTTCCAATATTTCCAACTTGAGCAAAACCAACTGTTCCAATTGTTAACGCTATTGCGCTTAAAAGTATTTTTTTCATTATAAATAATTTTTTGTTATAAAAGTTTAAATACGCTATATTACTATAGAGTACGTATTAAATAAAGAAATAAAAACAAAGGGGAGTTTTCTCCCCTTTGTTTAAGCTAAAAATTTTATTGATTTTGAGTAATAACAGCTTCATTCATTGCACCAGATTGAACAATTCCACCTAAGTGGTTCGTTCCATTCGATGTAATCATACCTTCATTATTATCACCCGTTTGAGTAATAGTACCTGTGTTAGTAACACCAAACTGTGTAACTCCTGCTATATTTGTATTACCATCTTGTAAGATTGTAGATAAATTGCTCATCCCTCCACTTTGGTCACTTGTAGCTCGGTTATCATCACCTAGTTGGTACGTATCTGATTTTTGAAGATTCCCTACCCCTTGCGTCTGAAGAGAGTAGTTGTTATTACCTTCTTGCTCTAATTTAGCAGTAGACTGACTATTTTGTTGAGATTCTGCATAGTTTTCATTACCTGCTTGTCTGAAGTAACTATTACCAGCACGACCCGTTTGGTTTTGTAAACTTTCATTCTCGTTACCTATTTGGTCAACAAACGCAGCATTTGAACCACTCCAACCATGAACTAAAAACTCACTCTGAGTGATCGTTGCTTTATTTTCGTTACCATCTTGACCAATACCAGCACTACCAGAACCACTAGTTACACCTACATAACCAGCTTGTGTAATAGTTCCTTGGTTTTTATTCCCTTCTTGAGTGATACCATGTGCCATCATTGTCCCTGATGCACCAGCAGTTCTCCATACTCCATATTTGGAAATATTATTTTTAAAATTGTTTCCTTCAGAAGTAATGGTAGCTGTATTTTCGTCACCCGTTTGAGTAACAACTCCAGCATTGTTATTCCCTGTTTGAGTCACTGTTCCTGAATTTCCAACTTGAGCAAAACTAACCGCTCCAATTGTTAACGCTATTGCGCTTAAAATCACTTTTTTCATAATAGATAAATTTAAAATTGGTTGTAAAAATTTACCAACTCTATACACGTACAGAGTTGGTAGAATTTAAATTAAAGATTTGTTTGAGTTACATTTGCTGTATTACCTCCCATTTGATTACCCATACTTACGTTACCTGGACCAGTGATAGAAACATTTGTTTGCATAACTGTCATTGTATTGTTTCCGTCGGCTCCAGCTAATGAATCTCCTTGAACTAACATAGATGAATTAGAATATCCATTTTGATCGATCATAGCTACATTGCTTATTGGTCCAGCAGTACCCCAACTCGCCGTAGTGCTTTGATCTACAGAAGAATCATTATTCGAACCATCTTGAGCTACATCACTAAGATTCCATCTACCTCTTTGTTTTACTGTAGACTCTTGCTCAAATCCAGCTCCAACAGAAGCAATACCACCATCTGAAGTTTGGTTAGAGATACTTTGATTATGTCCTCCTGTTTGGTCAATAAATACAGAGTTATCATCGTTATTTTGATTTGCAAGCGATTGGTTATTCCAACCTCCTTGCAAAATTCTTGCGTAGTTTCCATCACCAGCACTTGCAGCATTATCTTGGTTTACTATAGAAACATCTGCACTTGCAGGATGTCCTGTGGAGATTTGATCTACATCTATTACATTCCCTACACCATTTTGGTTTGCTGTTGAATAGTTAGTATTCCCATAAATACTAGTACCATTCCCACCTACTTGGTTAATATCAGCCATATTTGAGGTTCCCATTTGATTAACGATAGAGTTGTTGTTACCAACTTGATTTACTTGCGCATCATTTGAAGCTCCATTTTGATCTACATCACTCATGTTTACAAACATTCCTGTTGAAGTTTGGTTTACATCAGCATTGTTAGTTCCTGATTGATCAACCTCAGATACGTTTTGAGCAGATCCTACTATTGTCATTGTTAAAGCGACTGCTGTGAAAATTACCTTTTTCATATTTAGATATATTTAAATTTATATTTTGTTAAAAGCCAGTTTCTAAATGATATAGCAAAAAGCATATTACATTAAGAAACTCTAAAGTATATTTCATAAAAGCAATGAATTTCACCTCTTTAGAAACAAACCTAAAAATTGGGGTGTCAAAAAAATTATGTCTAAAAAAAGCACCAAATTTTAAAAATGGTGCTTAAAAACATCAAATCACACTATAAGTTTTATAGTAGGTTTTGATATTATAAATTAGTTTGCGTAACTGTTGCAGTGTTACCTCCCATTTGGTTACCAGTACTTACGTTTCCTGGACCGGTAATTGAAGCATTTGTTTGCATGACAGTCATTGTGTTGTTACCATCAGCACCAAATAAATCAGCTTGAACTAAAGTAGATGTGTTGTAATATCCATTTTGAGAAATCATAGCTTCGTTACTTTTAGGACCTGCTAAACCCCAAGCAGCTGTAGAAGATTGATCTATATCTGAAGAGTTAATATCTCCCATCTGATCTACATCAGAAAAGTTTCTTCTACCTCTTTGTAATACTACAGATTCCTGTGCATAACCAGCACCTACTGTAGAACCTACAGCACCGTCTGATGTTTGATCACTATAACTTACGTTTGCTGCACCAGCTTGGTCAATATCTACAGAGTTATCGTCACCCGTTTGGTTTGCATACGACTCATTAGCAAAAGCTCCTTGTAACACTTTTGCATAGTTACCATCTCCATTTGTAACAGCATTGTTTTGATTTATTTCTGAAGTATTTCCACTAGCTGGATTTCCTGAAGCAGCAACTTGATCTACATCAATAACGTTACCTGTACCATTTTGGATTGCTAATGAAGTGTTTGTATTTTGATACGTTACACTACCACCATTACCACCTACTTGGTTAATGTCAGCCATATTCATAGTACCCACTTGATCAACTGTAGAACTATTGTTCCCAATTTGGTTTACTTGTGCATCATTTGAAGCTCCATCTTGATCTACATCACTTGCATTAACATAAATTCCAGTTGAAGTTTGATTTACATCTGCATTATTAGACCCCGATTGATCTACATCAGATACGTTTTGAGCATATCCAACTATTGTCATTGCAAATGCTGCTGCAGTAAATATTACTTTTTTCATAATTAATAAGTTTAAATTAATATTGGTTAACATTGAATCCTATTCCATAGTAGCAGTGAAAAAACTGCATAAGAAGTCTCTAGATTAATTGAACATTTTCATTAAACTTATTCAAATCTAGAAAAACAAAAAGCACCAAAAATATTAGGATTGGTGCTTTTTAAAAGCTAAAACACCCTATGGTTAAATAGAGGGTTTATATTAAAAGTTTGTTTGATTAACGGTTACAGTATTTGCACCATTTTGAGAAACTGTACTTACATTACCAGGTCCAGCAACGATGTTCTCTTGTGTTACATTAGCAGTGTTATTAGCAGACATAGTTATCCCGTCCATTTGTAGGATAGTAGACTGATTCATTTCACCTGTTTGTAAAACATACGCCTCATTCGTGTAAGGATCTGCAGCAGGTCCTCCTGCAATTGCATCTTGAACGATATCTGAACGTTGGTTATCTCCATTTTGAGTAACACCAGCGTAGTTTAATGATCCTGTTTGTCCTACGATGTTACCTTGAAGGTATCCCGTTGGATGAACAGGTGCAGCTAAGTTATCTGACGTTTGGCTTGAAACAGAAACGTTTCCATTACCACTTTGAGTAATTCTTGCAAAGTTAGCGTCGTTAGTTTGATCTATATCAGAATTATTTGCTAATCCATCTTGATCTACAGCAGCACTGTTACCTTTTAAATCTGCAGCACCATTTGTTTGATCCAAAGTAGAAACGTTAGCGTCACCCAATTGATCAACAACAGCCATATTCAAATTACCCGTTTGGTTCGCTACTGAGTTGTTTGCTCCTCCTGGTCCAAAAAATCCATCACCACCTACTTGGTCAATATCTGCTGTGTTATTTCCAGTTTGATTTACTGTTGAACTATTTAATCCTGCTTGCTCAATATCTGCAAGGTTAGTTCCTACCTGATCTAAATCACTGTAGTTTACTAATGCTCCCCAACTAGACTGTGTTACATTACCAGTATTTGCTCCAGATTGATCAACTTCACTAACATTTTGAGCAACCATAGTAGCTGCTACGAATAAAAATGCTGATGCACTTAACATTACTTTCTTCATAATTTTGTTTTTTTTAAATTAAATATGTATTAATAAATTGGTTATAAATGTTCACACCATTTACAAAATATAGGGAAGTAAGTTTTTTAAAAGCTTTATAACGGTTATATATATCGCAATTAAAATAATATAAAGTAGAACCTGGGACGGTTATGAATTACTAACTGCTATTATTCATTTAGTAATCTGAATCAAAAATAGATAATTATACAAGATTTATATATACGTACTAACACGTACTAGTGTGATTTTTTAAATATTTGTAGGAAAATTCCTCATTTAAAAATGCTTAATTCCTGTTGTAGGAAAAATATTAAGGGTTGAAATACTCATTTTAACAATTATTGCTAAATGTTAATTTTATGTTAAAAAGAAAAAATAATTTTAGCAGTTTTGTTTAACAAATAATCAAAAACAATCAAAATTAATATTAACTATTTGCAAATCAATACATTATTGAAACCCAATTAATTTCAAAGACAAAATTTATTGAAAATTTAGTTCTATAAAAAAAGTGTAAAATCGATTTGATTTTGCACTTTAAAACCATAGTTTAGAAGAAAGTAATTAAAAATTTGTTTGGTTTACATTTATTGAATTTGCTCCAAATTGATTTACTGTACTCAAATTTCCAGGACCACCTACCAAATTGGTCTCTGTAACACTTGCAGAATTATTAGCATCTACTCCTACAGTATCACTCTGATTAATAATAGACCAATTCATCTCTCCATTTTGAAGTACATTAGCTTCATTCGTATAGGGATCTGCAGCTACACCTCCACCTAATGCTTCTTGTGTCACATCAGATCGTTGGTTGTCTCCATATTGTTCTACTTTAGAGAAGTTATACGACCCTGTTTGATTTACTAAGTTTCCTTGTAAAAACAAAGAGGCATGTACCGGAACAGCAACGTCATAAGTTTGTTGATCTGTATCTGAAACATTATGATCACCATCCTGAACAACCAATGCATAGTTAGCATCATCTATTTGAACTACATCGGATGTATTATTTAATCCATACTGTTTAATATCTGCTTTACTACCCTTTGTATCACCTATATCATTATCTTGAGAAACAATTGAACTTTGTCCATCACCCAATTGTTCTATAAAGGCTCTATTTAAAACTCCATTTTGTACTATATCAGAAGTCTGTGTAATATCAAATCCAGTCCAATGTCCATCACCTCCATTCTGATTAACAGTAGACCAATTTGAGCCTGTTTGTGTGATTAATGAAGAATTTGCCCCGTATTGATTTACAGTTGCAAGGTTAGTCCCTGTTTGAAGTAAGTCACTAAAGTTTACATAGGTTCCCAAAGCAGTTTGATTTACCGTGGCATTATTAGTGCCAGTTTGTGTTGAATTACTAACATTCTCCCCTCCTGAGCTTTGTGAAAAACTAAGCGCGGAAAACAAAAAAGTACAAGCACATAAAAAAAGATGTTTCATAAGAGTAATTTAAATTCGTTAAAACTTGATCAAATTTAAATAGCTAGGGGATAAGTAAAATAAGTATCTCTAAAGGGAATAGAGATTGGAGTAGAAGTTGGGACTTCATTTATGTTACTATCAAATATAAGCTTAATTTTTTATATTACAAATACGTATTAACACTTATTTATTTAAAAAACAATGTGTTACGATTTAAATCAACAAATAAAGCACTTGTCTTACAGAGCGACAAATCAGGTTAAAACAAAAAAAATCGCCTAGCTTACACTAGGCGATTTGTGATTATATATAGGTATCCGTTTATTTTGTAAATAACAATTCACGGTACTTAGTTAATGGCCAAAGCTCATCATCTACTAACAATTCTAATTTATCACAATGGTAACGAATCTCTTCAAAGAAAGGTTTTACATCATCACAATAGGCAATTGCTAACTTTTCAGTATCCTCAATTTTATTTGCTTTTTTACGAGCTTCAATCATATCGGTAATGCCTGAGTTAATTTTTGAAATATGACCGCTAATGTCCTCAATCAATCGCAATTGCTCTCCCGAAAAGTTTTTAAAGTCTTTTCCGTAGATCTCTTTAAGACCTTTTACATTTTTAATTAAAATGTTCTGATACTTAATAGCTGTTGGAATTACGTGGTTTCTAGCGATATCACCTAAGATACGTCCTTCAATCTGAATACGCTTTGCATACTCTTCCAATTCAATTTCGTAACGAGCTTCAATTTCTATCTTACTCATAATACCAAGACCTTCAAATAATTCAACGGTCTTTTTAGAAACTTTCGCTTTTAAAGCAATTGGAGTGGTTTTATTATTACTCAATCCGCGCTTTTTAGCTTCTTTCTCCCATGCTTCACCATACCCATCACCTTCAAAACGAATACGCTTAGAATCTTTAATATACTCTCTAAGCACATTAAAAATAGCGTCGTCCTTCTTCATCTTCTTATCCTTGATCAAAGCATCTACTTTCGCTTTAAAGTCGATTAACTGTTTTGCAACAATGGCGTTTAATACAGTCATCGGATTTGCACAGTTTGCTGTAGAACCTACGGCTCTAAACTCGAATTTGTTTCCAGTAAAAGCAAAAGGAGACGTACGGTTACGGTCTGTATTGTCTAGTAAAATTTCTGGAATCTTACCAACTACATTTAATTTAAGGTCTGTTTTCTCTTGTGGAGATAACTTCCCGTTGGTTACTTTTTCAAGCTCATCTAAAACAGCTGTTAATTGTGACCCAATAAATGCTGAAATAATTGCCGGAGGTGCTTCGTTAGCCCCTAAACGGTGGTCGTTACTTGCACTTGCAATGGTAGCACGCAATAACTCTTCATGCTCATTAACTGCTTTTATCGTATTGATAAAGAACGTTAAAAACTGAAGATTCTTCATTGGAGTACTTCCAGGTCCTAATAAATTAACCCCTGTGTTTGTCGCTAATGACCAGTTGTTGTGTTTTCCGCTACCGTTTACACCTGCAAATGGCTTCTCGTGGAATAATACTTTAAAACTATGGCGCTCTGCTACTTTATGCATCACATCCATTAATAAGGAGTTGTGATCTACAGCAAGATTCGTTTCTTCAAAAATAGGCGCTAATTCAAATTGATTTGGCGCTACTTCGTTATGACGCGTTTTTACTGGAATTCCCAATAACATACATTCCGTTTCTAAATCACGCATGTAATTAAGTGCACGTGCTGGAATAGAACCAAAATAGTGATCGTCTAATTGTTGTCCTTTCGCAGAAGAATGTCCTAATAAGGTTCTTCCTGCCAAACTAATATCTGGGCGAGAGGCTGCCAAAGCACTATCAATTAAGAAGTACTCTTGCTCCCAACCTAATGTTGCAACTACTTTTGTTACATTTTTATCAAAATACTTCGCCACATCTGTAGCTGCACTATCAACCGATTGCAAGGCACGAAGTAATGGTGTTTTATAATCTAATGCTTCTCCTGTATAGGAAACAAAAACTGTTGGAATACAAAGTGTCGTTCCGTAAATAAACGCTGGAGATGTTGGATCCCAAGCAGTATATCCTCTTGCTTCAAAAGTATTACGAATTCCTCCGTTTGGAAAACTTGAAGCATCTGGCTCTTGCTGTACTAATTGTCCACCACCAAATTTTTCGATGGCATGACCATCACTCATTGTTTCAAAAAAAGCATCGTGCTTTTCTGCAGTTGCTCCCGTTAAAGGTTGAAACCAGTGTGTGTAATGCGTTGCTCCTTTAGAAATCGCCCATTCTTTCATACCTGTAGAGATATGATCTGCTATGTGGCGCTCAATTTTAGTTCCTTTTTCAACCGCGCTCATCACACTCTGATAAGAGTCTTTTGTTAGGTATTGGCGCATTGAACCTTCATTAAAAACGTTTTGACCGAAAATAGTAGAACGACGTTCTGGCTCTTCTACATGAACTGTTTTACGGTTTAATGTTTCTTGAATCGCATAAAATCTTAATGTGGACATAGTGTACTTTTTAAGTGTTTTGTAAGTTAAACAGTGCAAAAGTAAATTATTTTTAATAACACCCCCTATTTTTTAACGATAACTTATCAAAAAAAGTGGCTTTTGTCGAGAACACCCCTATTTTTAAAGACGCCTATCCATCGACACACCCAAAGCTTTTTGTGAAATTGTTTTGTATTGCTTTTTTACTTCGGAAAAGGATATAGTTAGACTTCAACGGTAACACCTATACAATATTAACGAGATGCTTCAGAAAGATACGCCTCAAAAAATAGCACATCGTATTACTTCTGAAGCTACTGCATTAGTGTAAACAGAAATAGGCACACGTGGCTTTCCGAAGAAAAAAAAAAGACACCATTAATTTTTTAAAATGAAACAGACTAGCTTAACAACGCCAAACTAATAAAGACTCCGTAAGCAGCAACAATAATAATCCCTTTTACACGACCAATTTCGAAGCGTTTAGGCAAGAATGCCATCGGAATTAAAATCGCGGCAAAACCAAGCATCCAAAAAATATCGCTGGTTAATACCTCGGGGCTTTTCACAAAAATAGGTTGGATAATCGCTGTAATTCCTAGTACGGAAGCGATATTAAATATATTCGATCCTATTAAATTCCCTAACGAAAGTGCTTTTTCCTTTTTCAATGCGGCAATGACAGAGGCTGCCAATTCGGGTACACTAGTACCAACAGCAATCATGGTTACCGCGATAACGCGTTCACTTACCCCCATAGTAACTGCTAATTCTACAGCGCCATCTACCAATAACTCACTTCCAAAATACAAAGTAACAGCGCCAATTAACAACCAAATACTAATTTTAAAACCAGAAACTGTTGCCAAACTATCATCAACACTTTCATCTACGGCTTCTGTTACACGTGCCTTTTTTGCACGGTTAATTAATAGGTATAAGTAAATTACTAAAATTACAAGTAGTCCGACACCTTCCATGCGGGTAATGACCCCTCCGGTTTTTAATATAAAATAGAGCCCTACCGATAGCAACATCATTACGGGCCAATTAAATTTGTAAAAATCCTTATCGATTGCTAATGGAGAAATAATCGCAGTAATCCCTAACACCAACCCAATATTGGCAATATTAGATCCTATTACATTTCCTAAAGAAATATCGCTGAATCCTTCCATCGCAGCTTGAATACTCACCAATAATTCTGGAGCCGAAGTCGCAAAAGAGACTACTGTTAAACCAATCACCATTTTGGAAATATTAAATCGAAATGATAATGCTACCGAAGCGCGAACTAAAAACTCACCTCCTACTACCAATAACGCTAATCCCAAAAAGATAAAAAGTAAACTCATAAAATTAATTTTAGAACACAAATATACTTAATTGAAAACCCATTTACGAAAGAAAGGTTTTGTAAAATTTTACTGTTGAAAACAATACAAAACTAAAAAACAAGTTATATAACTACAAAAATAGTTGTAAAACTGTAAAAATAGTTATACGTTTGAAAGATGGAACAATTAACCAATAAAGAAGAAGAAGTAATGCAAGCGCTTTGGTCGTTAGAAAAAGCATTTGTAAAAGAAATTGTAGCAGCATTGGCAAACGACAATCATTACAATACGGTTTCTACTATTGTTAGAAATCTGGAAGAAAAAGGGTTTGTATCGCACATTGCGTACGGGAAAACACACCAATACTTTCCCATTATCACTAAAGATGCATACGCCAAACGCTTTATGAACATGGCCACCAAACGCTATTTTAATGGAGATTACAAAAACATGGTTTCCTTTTTTGCCAAAGAAGAAAAAATTAGCGCTACCGAACTACGTGAAATTTTAGCGCTCATCGAAAATCCAGAATAATGGACACACTACTCTACTTAGGCAAAGCTTCTCTTATCATCGCACTATTTTATGGTGTATATCAGTTTGCACTTAAAAGAGAAACTTTTTTTACTTTAAAAAGGCATTTTTTGTGGGTCGGAATTCTAGCCGCCATCGCAGTTCCTTTTATTGAGATTACTAAAACCATCTATCGTGAACTTCCTTCACAACTACCTGTTTTTTCTGCGGAATCTTTGCCAACGCTGGTACATACTCCCGAAGAAGCCATTTTGTTTTCGTGGGAGCAGCTTGCCTTCACCCTTTATTTGATGGGTGCATCGTTATTTTTACTTCGGTTTTTAAAACAGTTTGTTTCACTGGTTTCATTTTTACACGGACAGTCTATTACCAAGCAGAACGGCTACTCTTACATTGAAACTTCTTTCGAAACACCTCCTTTCTCGTTCTTCAATTACATTGTGTACAATCCAAATTTGCATACAAAAGAAGACCTCGAAATGATTTTGAAACACGAAGAAGTTCATGCCCTTCAAAAACATTCGATAGACACCCTACTTGCCAACTTGCTTCTTGTGTTCCTATGGTTTAATCCGTTGGCATGGCGGTACAAAAAAAGTATGGAAGAAAATCTAGAATTCATCGCAGATCAAGCAACTGTAGCACAAACAAACGCATTAAAACAATACCAATTGGCACTCGTAAAGGCCTCATCAGCCTCAACAATTACGGGACTTGCCACAAATTTTCATCAATCATTTATTAAAAAACGAATCATTATGTTAAACAAAAGAAAATCACATCGAAACAATACTTGGAAACTAAGTATTATTCTACCTTTTTTAGCGCTCTTTTTATGGAGTTTTAACGTGAAAGAAGTGGTTACATACACCGAAAACACAACTACTTCAGCTTCAGAAGTACCCAAAAGCTCTCCTTCTTTTTCTCCTTCGGAAGCAGCCGTAACTGAATCTAATATTGAAAAGGAAGATGTAAATGCTTCCGAAGAACATTTAGAAGAAAACACCCCTTCAACAAAAGAAACCGCCCCCCTTTCTGAAGGAGTTTCCGATGCAAAAACAGTTAGTTCGACTGCAACATCGTTCCAAGAAATTGTGTTTCAGATCTCCAAAAATTCAACCAAAGAAGAACTTGACGCCTTACAAAAAGAGTTGAAAAGCAAAGGATTTACCTTTAGCTACTCGAATGTTTCGTACAATAGCAAACAAGAGATTATTGCTATCACAATTACCTACAAAGATGCCAATGGAAACTCTGGAAAGTATGGTGTAAGCAGCGACGATCCTATAAACACCATTATTATCGCATCTGAAGGCACTCGCCTTTCGGTACGATCTATCGGAAACTCTAGCACTTCAAACACACAACAAATCACCGTTACGAGCGAAGAACGAGAAGAGAAAAGTGAAAAGATGCGCCAAAAAATGGAACAAAGGCGCGAAGAAATGGAGAAACGTCGTGAAGAAATGATTGAAGCATCTAATAAACGACGTGAAAAATTTGAAGCGAGATCGAACGAACTACGTAAACGATTACAAAACAACGCAAACCATAGAACAGACAGTCTTACCCATCGATTTTCGCAACTCGATACTAGTATTTCAAGAAGGCAATCGGCACGTCAAGACCGATCTAATTTGCACACTAGAACAGCTAGAAGTAGCGTTACTGCTGCGCCAAAAAACACAAAGCAAATTACAAAAACTACTACAGAAGCGGAGCTAAAAGCGTTTAAAAGCGAGTTTAAAGCTGCTGGAATTTCGTTTTCCTATAGTGGCATTAGAAGAAATGACGCTAACGAAATCACCAAAATAAAACTGAAAATTGACAATAATAATGGCTCGGTGGCTTCTTCGACGTATGCAAAAAGCGATGCGCCTATTACTACAATTGTTGTTGGTGCAGATGAAAATGCGACACTGTTATCAACAAGAGATCAATAATATAGATTAAAAAAAGAGCTGTGCAATCTGTTGATTTTACACAGCTTCTATTTTTAAATTGTATTTTTATAAGATGAAAAAGAAGTTTTTTAAAATGTTGGCGAAAATTAATAAGAAGGTGCTTCCTAGTTTTACGAAACAGAGGTTGGATCTTGCCAATGCCTCCAAGTTTCAAATGGCGTTGTTTGGCTATAAGCTTTGGGTAACTAAAAACGCCTTGGACTAGTAGCTTATTAACGGTCTCAGTTCGTATTGATCTAGTTTTTGAGCTCCTTTTAAAAATTCGATTTCCATAATAAAATTACACTGCACTACAATTCCGCCGAGTTGCTCAATGAGTTTACATGCCGCTTTTGCGGTTCCGCCAGTAGCAAGCACATCGTCGTGTAACAATACTCGGTCCCCTTTTTTAATAGCATCGTCATGCATTTCCAGTACATCAATTCCATACTCTAACGAATAGGGTTCTTTGATGGTTGAGTACGGAAGTTTCCCAGATTTACGAATGGGTACAAATCCAGCATTTAACTTTTGTGCTAATAGTGTTCCGAAGAAAAAACCTCTAGATTCTATCCCAACTACCTTGTCTATTTTTTGGTCTTCTACCAAACTTAACAGACCTTCTAAGCAAAGTGCTGAAGCTTCACTATTTGCCAATAGCGGCGTAATGTCTTTAAATAAGACGCCTGGCTTTGGAAAATCTTTAATATCTCTAATATAGTCTTGTAGTTGGATCATTGTTTGTTTTTAGGAGTGTTTGCACATTTTAGGCAAACGTTAATTCATGTTTGGGTTTGTTATTTTCAAATTCAAATAGCTTGGAATAGTCCATCACGTTTGAAATACCATCTAATTGACACAAAAAAGCGACCGTAGCAGAGAGTCCGTTAAACAACACTTCCTTGTCGGTAGGATTTTCAGGTCGTTTTGAATTTCGAATCAAAGGGACACTGTAACCACAACCTTCTAAGAAAACGGCTTCAATTTGCAATAGTTCTTTGGGTGCGTATCCATTCATTTTCCGTCCAAAACGTTGGTGTACAGTTCCTATATAGTTCAACTCCAAAGAACCGTGCGTGTCTGTTAGATATTTCCAGCTTTCTGAAGTATCACATATATTTCCTACCGCACAGCTTTTACAACATTCGGGATGCAATGTATCGTTATGAAAAGCAACATACAGTTTTTTAATCGCCTGTTCTAATCGTTCTGATGACTTCATAGGAGTTGGTTTAAAAGGATGCCTTAAATTACTGAAAATATAAGAAACAACTTGCTCCCTCATTACATTTATAATGTTAAAAATGCAGACACATCCTTAAATAAAGGGAACTTTCCGAAGCCATGAAAAAAAATTAAGAAAGTATTGCGCTATAACCGTAAAAAGAAATATATTTGCACCCCGAAACAATTGCGACTTCTGTTTCTTTTGTTTTGGAGCATACAATCGGCCTCGTGGCGCAACTGAATAGCGCACTTGATTACGGCTCAAGAGGTTACAGGTTTGAATCCTGTCGAGGTCACGAAATACAAAAAACCACGCTTTTTATAAGAGCGTGGTTTTCTTTTTTTAGAACAATACAAGTCTCAATATTACTTCGAGGCTTTTATCCTTATTCTTGTACTAATTCAGAGAGCACTTGTTTAAACACATCGACCGGCTGGGCTCCTGTTACAGCGCTTTTTCTGTTAAACACTATTGTTGGCACAGAACTTACTCCTAATTGTTGCCAATACCCTTCTTTAGTTCTCACTTCGTTACGCGCTTCCTCATCGTCAAGTTTTGCTAATGCTTCTTCTGCATTTAAACCAACATCTAATAAAGCTTGTTTTAAAACGTCTCTTTTAGAAACATCTTTTCGTTCACTAAAGAAAGAAGCTGTTAAACGCATTTTTAATTCGGTTTGTTTTCCGAAGTCTTTCGCATATTCTAAGAGTACATGCGCATCAAAGGTGTTTGCCATTCGCATTTCATCAAAATAATCGAACGTGAAGCCTAATTCTGCTCCAGCTTCCGTCATGTGTTGTTGCGAAGCTTTTTGTTGTTCTAAGGTAGAACCGTATTTTTCAGCAATATGTTCCTGTACATTTTGACCTTCCGCAGGCATGTTTGGATTTAACTCAAACGGTTGCCATTCTATTTCTACTTGGTCTTCAATACCAAGTTCTGTTATTGCTTTTTCCAAACGTTTGTATCCAATGGTACACCAAGGACACACTACATCTGAAACTATATCTATTTTTAATTTCTCTTTCATCTTGTTCATAATTTATTGGTTTTGCATACTTATGAATAAGCAACAAGAATTGCTGCTATTTTATTCAAGTCGGATGCTTCTATTTCAGTTTTTGGTGCTAACGGAAATGTTTGTTGTCCAGGTCTTCTTACAAAAGCAGCTCTCCATCCTGCCCAAAGTGCTCCGGCAACATCCCAACCATGGGCTGCTATCAACATACACTCTTCGGGCTTTACATTTAATTTATTTGCTGCCCAAGCATAGGAATCGGTAAAGGGTTTAAATTTACCCGCATCTTCAATGCTTAATCTTTCGTCGAAAAAATGCGTTAAACCAGCACTTTCAAATTGTTTTGTAACCCCTTCGTTCGATGAGTTTGTGAAAGATACCAAAGTATATCCCGCTTCTTTTAACTGTGTCAATGCATCTTTAACTTCTGGATGTGCCGGCAATCCTCGCAAACCAGATAAAATAACACTTCGCGCTTTTTCTTCGGAAATTTCAATATCGTGATTCGCTGCCACCATTTGTAAAGCTGCAGCACCAATATGTCCGAAAGACTCATAGCGACCACTTGCCGAAACCACTAAGGAATAGTGTAACATTGTTGTAAACCATAAGGGCAGCAAGTCTTCATTTCCGCCTAAAGTTTCTCCAACTTGCTTTTTCATTTGAATAAGGTCTAGCAATGTCTCGTTGACGTCGAAAAATAATACTTTGGGTCTGATTTTAGTTTCCATTAGAAAGTGTTTTTATATCTGAAGGTATGATGAAACGTTATTAAGGATTCGTAGACCATAATGATCCGCTAGCCATCATTGCGCGTCTTGGCAATTGCAACCCTGCAACTATTAATTGCGCAAAATCTTCTGGTTGTAATACCGATTCTGTATTCCCATCTGTAATTCCTAATTCTAACGACATATCTGTAGCGATTGTACTTGGCGTCAACGTATTGACTCTAATGTTGTTTTTACGAACCTCTTTCATTAAGGATTGTGACAAACCGATAACGGCAAATTTGGAAGCAGAATACGCAGAAGTACTTGCATTTCCATTTAAACCAGCGGTAGAAGAAATATTGATGATATCTCCTTCGTTCTTATCTATTAAATATGGAAGTACTTCTTTAGTTACATAATACATTCCTAGAACGTTGGTTTTAATGATATTTTCCCATACAGTAGGGTCCATTTCATTTAACGTTCCAAATGCAGCAATACCTGCATTGTTTACTAAAATATCTACCGTCCCTAAATTTGAAATTATATTTTTAATCCCAGTTTTAACCTCATCGTAATTTCCAACGTCAAATACTTCATAAAACGCATTTACCCCTAATGCCTTAAGCTCTGAAACTGTTTCAGTTAAATTAGCTTCATTTCTACCCGTAATAGCGACATCGATCCCTAGTTTGGCAAATGCTATGGCTGTGGCTTTTCCCAACCCTCTGCTTCCACCTGTAACGATGGCTTTTTTATTTTTTAATTCCATGTTCCTTTTTTATTTAAATATGAATAGTATTTTATTTCCGTTTTTTTAATGCCGCGATAATTTCAGTCAATTCTGCTCTTTCTCTATAATCTGCATCTAAAAATGCATACTGAATAATTCCGTTTACATCAATGACATAGGTGGCCGCTAAGGGTAATTCATTGCTTTCATCACCATTTTTTTCATTCAAACCAAACGCAGCTTCATAAATAGACGCTACCTCGTTTGTTAGTTTGAACACAACACCGTATTCTTTTCCAACGGTATTCCCGACATCACTTAAAACAGTAAACTCTAACTTATTTTTTTCCGAAGTACTTAAAGAATTATCAGGCAACTCAGGTGTTAATGCGATTAGGGTTGCTCCTGCTTTTTTAAACGCTGGTAATTTTTGTTGCAAATACTGCAATGTTATATTACAATACGGACACCATCCTCCTCGGTACCATGTTAAAACTACAGGGCCTTTTTCTAATTCATTGTACAATGAAACAGATTCATTTAACGCATTTTTTAAATTAAAATTTGGTGCTTTATCGCCTACATTAATAGCCTTATCAAGGATTCCAGAAGTTGCTACTGCAGCAATACCCTCTGTATAAATTTGATTTTTTTCTTCGGAATATTTTGCAATTCCTTCTTTGCGCTTTACGTCTAACAATGCGTCTAATTCCCCTTTATTTTTTGTTGCTTCCATCTTAGTTACTTGTTCTTTTTTTTTAATTCTGAATGAACACAGAAAAACTATAATTTTCCAAATTTACAAAACTACATTTCGGTGTTCTAATTACCTTTTCATTAAATCTACTTCTGAAAGAAGTTATACTACTTCGCTAATCTGAACTAATGGCTGTGCATTTGTGAAATTTGGAAGATCTGCTAAAATAGCTGCTGCATTTGCTCCAAAAGATTTCTCAAAGGAATCTAATGACGCAAATGTTAGGTTCGCAATTACAACATAAGGAGCCGCTATATATGGTGTGGCACCCGTTAGTCCAAAGTTAACGTCAGACGCTACGATTGCATCACCTAAAAGCTCTGAAAGCAACTGACTGTGTTGCTTTGTATAGTATTCTTTATCAAACTTTACATCCGCATTATTCGGATACAATACTGTTAGTTTAATCATTTGTTTTTTTATTTAATTAAAGCCTTCCGTCCTCTAACGGAAGGCCTACAGCTAGTAACCTGTATTATTGGGGAGTTACAACGCTATTTTTCCACGCAAATTTTTCAAATGCAGCATCTACAGGCGTATGTGCGATGTGATTTGTATAATTACTAATTACTTTTTGAGACAATCCCAAAATGATTTCTAATACTTGTTGTTCACCATAACCCGCCGCATAGAAAGCATCTAAATCTTCTTGTGCAACATTTCCACGATTACGAACAATCGTTAATGTCATAGTACGTAACGCTTCTAATTTTGAATCTTCCAGAGGAGTTTCATTTCGTAAAGCTTCAGTAATGGCATCATCTACTTTCATCATTTTTGCGATTCCTGTATGTGCAGGAACACAGTAATGACAAGCATGTTCTACATTAATGGTTTGCCACACTACCGTTAATTCCTCTTCATTAAAAGAAGTTTGTGTAAACAACTCGTGTAGTGTTTGATAGGCTTCTAAAATTTTTGGAGCTCCCGCTAGTACACCGTGTAAACCTGGAATCATCCCATAGGCTTTTTGAGAGTTTTCTAATAGTGCTTTGCTACCTTCTGGTGCAGTTTCTATGTTGTGAACTTTTAATGTTGTCATAATTTCTGAATTTTTAAATATTTATAATTGTTGTTCTAAACTAAACAATCGTTTAGTTATTTTGTAAAAAAAAGGATTAGATGTTTTGGAAGGTCATTTCTATGTAATCTTCAATTTCTTTCTGACTGTTTACTCTAGATGCCGCTGCTAGGCCATGCTTAGCTAGTAATAAAAAATTAGCCTGTTTTAATATGGTATCTTCATCTTTTGAAGGATCCATTTTTAATTTTTCGATAATTAACTCTTTAAGATTGTCCATAAAAGAACCCATTTGTTCCTTTATTAATTGATCATCACTTTCTGAAAATTCATTGTAGGTATTAGTTACCAAACACCCTTTTTGATTTTTTCCTTGAAACGTAATCGCTACAGAATCATAAAAGAACTTTTTAATATCTGCCACCCCTTCTGTCCCATTTTTGAATGTATCGAAAATGCTTTTAATGTTCTTTTTATAGCATTTTAGGCTTTCCAAAAAAACACCATGCTTACTTCCAAAACTTGAATAAATAGAAAACTTATTAATTCCCATTTCTTTCTCAAGCATTTGCATAGAAGTATTTTCATACCCATTCCGCCAAAACAAATGCATTGCTTTGTCTATAACCTCATCTTCTTTATATTGTTTTTTCCGTGCCATGTTACTTAATACAGTACAAAACTAACCAATCGTTTAGTAATAAAAAAACATTATTCTATTTTTTTATTCAAGAATTACTAAAGAGACGTATTAACTCAAGTATAGCTTGAAATTTTATACTTTTAACTTTCCATAGTTATAATTCAAAAAACCCATGTCTTTAGATCAAAACAAAGAAAATGCCATTGCTTTTTACAAAATGGCTTACGAAGGAAACCCAGAAAAAGCGGTTCAGTTATATGTTGGACAAGAATACATCCAGCACAATCCGGATGTTGAAAACGGCATACAAGGTTTTATTTCATACTTCGAAAGGATGCAAGCCGAATATCCTCAAAAATCTATTAAATTTGTACGTTGCATAGCTGAAGGCGATTTGGTCGCATTACACACGCATCAAATATGGCCAGATGATGACCAATACATCACGATGGACTTTTTTAGATTTGATGAAAACGGTAAAATTTGCGAACATTGGGATTCCATTCAACAAATCCCTAAGCACTCCAAAAACCCAAATACGATGTATTAAAAAACAAAAGGCTTACCAAATTTGGTAAGCCTTTTGTCAAACTGAGCGCTTCGAAGTTTTTAAATAGACTATCAACACTTCTTCTACAATCTCAGAATAAAATTTTATACTATTTAGTGTATTTCTGCACTTAAACCTGCGTCTAATAACATTGAACACCTTGGTTCTAACTCGTCGTAAGCACCTGTTTTAACCGTACATTTTCCTTTGTAATGCACAATAATAGAGCATTGCTCTGCTTGTTCGGGTGTATGCTCACAGGCATACATAAGTACATTAATTACATGATCGAAGGTATTAACCTCATCATTATAAAGTACTATTTCGTTTTGATTGCTTTCTAATTCGGCAACCGAACCTTCTTCTTGTATTTTCTCTTTAAAACTCATAATAAAAAGAATTTTTTAAACACTTTTACTAAATTACAAATTTTGCCGCAATCCAGTTATTCTTTTCTTTATTATCAACGAAAGTGAATCCCAACTTATTGCAACAATCGGTAATGATTGGCAAGTCTTCTTTATAAAAACCACTTAAATACAACGATCCGCCTTCTGTTAAGCAGCTTCTATACATCGCCATATCGTTTAATAGAATGTTACGGTTAATATTTGCTATTACAATATCGTACTGGTTTCCTTTCAGTAAAGCAGCATCCCCTAGACCGACAGTAATATTTTTACAATTATTACGCGCTACGTTTTCCTCCGAATTTTCGAAACACCACGGATCAATATCGATAGCATCTAGTTTTGAAGCACCTCGCATTTCAGCCAAAATAGCCAACACTGCCGTTCCGCAGCCCATATCCAATACAGTTTTTCCTTCAAAATCGTTTTCTAATACATGTTGAATCATCATAAAAGTGGTTTCATGATGTCCTGTTCCAAACGACATTTTAGGCTCTATAACAATCTCGTATTTCACGTCGGATTCTGGATGAAAAGGCGCTCTTACAATACAAGTTCCGTCTACTTCAATAGAATCAAAATTTTTCTCCCACTCCGCGTTCCAATTTACTTGTTCTATTTCTGAAAAAGTGTGCGTAATTGCAAACTCTTCCGAAGAAAGAATTTGTATCTCTTCTAAAATAGCTTCGTTCCATTCGTCTTTCTGAATGTACGCCGTTACACCTTCTTCTGTTTCAACAAAACTTTCAAAGCCTGCGTATCCCAATTCAGCAATCAAAATTTCGGTTCCTGGCTGAAGGGGTGTTACTGTAAATTCGTATCCTATATATATTTGTGACATATGCTATTTTAAGTACTTTCTATGTTTTTTTATGCTGAATGTTTTACTTCGTTTCGAATGCATTTACAATTCCCATGAAGCTTTCAGCGTTTAATGCAGCGCCACCAATTAATCCGCCATCAACATCTGGCTTTCCAAATATTTCTGAAGCATTGGCAGGTTTTACACTCCCTCCGTATAAAATAGAAACATTAGTTGCTACTGACTCTGAATAGGCTTCCGCAATTGTTTTACGTACAAATGCGTGCATCTCTTGTGCTTGCTCCGGACTGGCAGTTTCGCCTGTTCCAATCGCCCATACAGGCTCGTACGCTAACACAATCTGTTTCCAATCGGCTTCAGCAATGTGAAACAATCCTTCTTTTAATTGAGAAGCTACCAATTCAAAATGATTTCCCGACTTTCGGTCTTCCAACTCTTCTCCAAAACAGAAAATAGCTGTCATCTCGTTTTCCAACGCAGCCGTTACTTTTTCAGCCAACAATGCATTGGTTTCATGAAAATAAGCACGACGTTCACTATGTCCTAGAATCACTGTCTTCACACCAACACTTTGAAGCATTTGTGCCGAAACTTCGCCAGTATAGGCTCCGTTTTTTGCTTGATGCATGTTTTGCGCCACCACTTCGATAGGATGATCTATTACCGAATTAAAAGCAGCATACAAGTTTGTAAACGTCGGTGCGACAAGTACCGAAACATTTTCCGGAATCACTTGTTTTTTCAGGTCGTTTAAAAGAGTTTCTGTTTCTGAAAGATCATTATTCATTTTCCAATTTCCAGCTACGATTTGCTTTCTCATATACTAATTGTTAAAGGGTGGTTTATTGTTTTAATGCTTTTGTAATATTTTTGTCGTTGGCTTTTATCGCTTTATACAAACGAATATCGCCTTCCGGACTCACTACCATATATCTCGGAATCCAATCTAACTTGATCGAACTTCCAAAAGGACCTTTCCATCCAGATTTCACAAAATAGTTCTCGCCTGTTACATCGTATTTTTCAATTCCTTTTTTCCAACTTGGCACATTTTTATCCATCGAAAGAAACAAGAAAACCACATCACTATGTTGAATTTGCAAGGCTTTCACAATAGGCATCCCTTGAATACAATCTTTGCACCAAGAAGCCCAAACGTCTATTAAAATGGTTTTACCAACGTGTTTTTCTAAGATATCTCCAAAGGAAACTGAATCGCCTTCAAGACTTAAAAAAGTATCTTCTAAAGCTTCTTTCTGAAAAGCAACTTCTTCTTGCGCTTGCACTGAAAGACTTATAAATACAATACAAATAGTTAGGATTAATTTCATCTTGCAAAGGTATTGAGTTATTTAAAAAATAGCTGTTAAATATTACTTAAGCTCTAATTTTAGGATCGAGCCAACCGTAAATAACATCTACTAAAATATTAATGATAATAAATAAGGAAGCTATCACAAGCACCGCGCCCATAATAATAGGTAAGTCTAAGGTATTTAGAGCATCTACAATTTCTTTCCCTAAACCATTCCATCCAAAAATGTATTCAACAAAAACAGCTCCTGCCAACATGGAAGCAAACCATCCTGAAATAGCCGTAACCACAGGATTTAAGGAATTTTTCAAAGCGTGTTTCCAAATGATTGTAAAAAAAGACAAGCCTTTCGCTTTTGCCGTTCTGATGTAATCTTGGTTTAAAACTTCTAACAATGAATTTCGCATTAACTGACTCACAACTGCTAAGGGACGTATCCCTAGAACTACAGCCGGCAGAATAATATTTTTCCATTGTATGTAACGTCCTTCCCCAAAATCGTCTACCTCGTACAAGCTACCTGTCATATTTAGTCCTGTGTATGTATGCCACACAAAACCGAACAGCCACGCAAATAAAATGGCACTAAAAAAAGAAGGCACACTCATTCCGAAGGTGCTCACGAGTTGTATCAACTTGTCGATCCAACCGTCTTTAAAGAGTACGGAGACAATTCCTAAGAGGATTCCTAAAAAGATCGCGATACAAATTGCCGAAACTGCTAACACTACTGTATTGGGTAATGTTTCAGCTATTACCGAGCTTACTTTTTTTCCATTCTTCTGAAACGATTCTCGTAAATACGGAAATTTCAAGGCTACGGTAGTGTTTCCGACTGTAAAAAGTTGCGTTGCGCTGTATTTTTCTTCGGAAAGAAACGTATAATCATCAGGATTTGTACTGTGAAAAGAAAGTGGCGACAAATCATTCATATACTGTAGGTACTGAACTCCAACAGGCTTGTCGAATCCGTACTTCTTTTTTACAACAGCAATTTGTTCGGCACTTTCATTTTGTCCCAGCATCATCCGCGCAGGATCTCCTGGAAGAATTGTAAACAGGAAAAAAATAACAGTAACTACTCCAACCAAAGTAAGCAACGCATAACCTATTTTCTGAAGTATGTAGCCTGTCACCCGTTATTGTTTTACATCATCTATGGATACTACTTTGTATTCAAAATCTTCTCCAAACAATGTTTTCGCATAAGTTTCAATTGTTTCGTCATATCCTACAGCCGCACGACGTTCGTTTACAGTTTCCGGATTTTCAATAGGCCAAATAAACGATCCTCTTTCATCATCGAAAGTCATTCCTTGTGTACCATAAATTTGTGGCTTCCCTTCGTTCATTAAGTAACGATCTTCCATCATTGCTGCCGAACGTTTTGAAATTTCTCCCGCTTCCGCAGCTTTTTTAATCAATGGCAAGTACGTTTCTATTTTATCAGGATTGTGCTGTAGTACATACCACGCAGCCAAACTTGACTCCTCACCTACTACCGATTTCCCAGGATAGCCTTTGGTTTTAAAATAATCTTCAACAAATGCCATGTTAGAACCATCTACCGCTTTTTGCATTTGCATTAGATCGCCTGTGTATTCCTCTTTGCTTAATCCCATAGACTCTCCTAATTCTTTTAGAGCTTCTGGAGAACTTGCTTGCATTAATCTTCGGTATTTTTGATCTAATACTGCGATACTATCCAAACGACGTTTTACATCAAAATCTAAGTTTGGTTTTGCATTTTCTAAGGTGTTTAATTGTAATTGCAATGCATCATTCCAATGTAATTTTTGCATGATGGTTCCTTCTTGCAATTCTAGAATTCCTGGATTGCTTCGAACAATAGTTTTCAAAGTAGTTTCGTCGCAAAAGTAAAACTTGAAATTAAGTTTGTATGCTTCCGACAAGTCTTCCATAATCGCCTGCGAAGAAGCTGACAACCCAATTACTTTATATCCTTTTTTAATGGCTTCATTGGTTACTTTACGAACATTAGCATACCCTTCTTTTTCGGTCATACTATAATTATACGCAATCACAACAATAAGATTTTCTTCTGCTAAAAACTCGGCTGTATAATCTTTATCTTCACGTTCCATCGTGAAATCGTGAATTGGCGCTTCGTATCCCGCCTGAATTTCTCGTGTATCAACACTTACAAACTCACCATCTACTTTTGGATAATCTCCATTGGTTGTTATCACTTTTTCAGCGCCATCTATAGTAAACTTCCAATCGTACTCAAAAATAGGTTTTGGAGCATCTTCAGGAACCGTCATACCTTCCGTGATATTGTTTCCAATTTTGTAGGGTCTAAAATCGATAATTGGCAAGTGCTGTAATACATGATAGGTAATTGCCAAACAAACTACAAATGATGCAAATACGACAATGCTATTGATGTTCTTTGAAAATATAGGCTGAATGTATTTCCTTCCGAAGAATAAAATAAGGATGAATACCAACAGTATAATATCTTTGGTAAACGACTCCCAAGGGGTTAGTTTGATCGCATCTCCGAAGCATCCACAGTCGGTTACTTTGTTGAAATACGCTGAGTAAAAGGTTAGGAACGTAAAAAACACAATCATTAACAATAAACTCCAAACCGTGAACTTTTTAGCATAGCCAATCAGTACCATCACTCCTAAAAGTACTTCAAAAATCACCACAAAAATTGCGATTACCAATGCGTATGGCACCAAAAACTCTAAATTTAAAACTTCGGGAGCAAAGTAGTCTTTCAGTTTAAACGAAAAACCAACGGGATCATTTAATTTTATTAATCCGCTGATAATAAATAAGGCTCCGACGAGAAATCTTGAAATGGCAACGAGTAGCTTCATAGTAGTTCTTTTAAATAGCGTTTTTTTATTTTTATGCTTCTTGCTCTAATAAAATTAGCGCAAATACTGAGTAATTAATCATGTCTTGATAATTGGCATCTATTCCTTCGGAAACTAACGTTTTTCCTTGATTGTCTTCAATTTGTTTTACACGTAACAATTTCTGAAGAATCAAATCTGTTAACGAACTCACCCGCATATCGCGCCAAGCTTCTCCGTAATCGTGATTTTTATCGAGCATTAATTGTTTGGTCACAGCCACTTTTTCATCAAACAGACGGGTTGCTTCCTCAATACCTAAATCGGGTTGCTCTACCACACCAAGCTCTAGCTGAATCAAGGCCATGATAGAATAATTAATAATCCCAATAAACTCGGCACTTTCTCCTTCATCTACTTTGCGCTCTGCATTTTGTTGTAAACCGCGAATACGCTGTGCTTTTATAAAAATTTGATCGGTTAATGAAGGCAGACGTAAGATTCTCCAAGCGCTTCCATAGTCTTTCATTTTATTGACAAACAACGCTCTACAGGTTTCAATTACCGCGCTGTATTGTTTTGAAGTATCTGCCATAATAATGTGTAAGATTTTGCGTAAATTTCGCTTAAATAAATTAAATTAAAAAATTGCGAACACTTAATTGTAAAGGTACGTTAATAGACCTGTCCTATCCAAAAGTAATGGGCATTATCAATGTAACCCCAGATTCCTTTTACGACGGCGGAAAAACAACTGCTTCGAGAGAAATTGTAGCACAAGCAAAAACCATGTTAGACGAAGGCGCCACCTTTTTAGACATTGGCGGTTACAGCTCGCGTCCCAACGCCGAAGAGGTTTCTGAAGCGGAAGAATTACAACGCGTACTTCCTGCTATCGAAGCCATTTTAAACGAATTTCCAGAGGCACTTATTTCTATCGACACCTTCAGAAGTGAAGTAGCAAAACAAGCTGTGGAAGCTGGAGCTGCGCTAGTAAACGATATCTCGGCAGGCACAATAGACCCAACAATGATTTCCGAAGTAGCCAAACTCAACGTTCCTTATTGTATGATGCACATGCGCGGAACACCACAAACAATGGCTGCATTAACCGATTATGAAACTATTACGAAAGAAGTCATCTTCTTTTTTTCTGAAAAAATTGCAGAAGCCAGAGCTGCAGGAATAAACGATATACTTATAGATCCAGGCTTCGGGTTTGCAAAAACTAAAGATCAAAATTTTGAACTACTGAAGCATTTAGATCTTTTTAAACAACTTGAAGTCCCTTGTTTGGTCGGTGTATCGAGAAAGTCTATGATTTACAAAACCTTAGAAACTACTCCAGACAACGCCTTAAACGGAAGCACCGTTTTACATACGATTGCTGTATCTAAGGGTGCTAACATACTTCGTGTACACGATGTTTCTGAAGCGGTCGAATGCATCAAATTAACGCAAAACCTCAAATAAGGATCTTACTATTTTCAATAATTTTAAAGTACTTTTACAAAAACCCACACTCTTTTGGAATTTCTAGACATACGAATTATAGACATTGTTGATATCGTGCTTGTCGCTTTGCTTTTGTATTATGTGTACAAATTGGTGAAAGGGACGGTAGCCATCAATATTTTTGTTGGAATTGTGATTATCTACGGAATTTGGAGATTGACCGAAATTCTAGAAATGGAGCTTTTAAGTAAAATTCTAGGAGGCTTCTTAGGAGTTGGAATGTTTGCCTTAATTGTTGTCTTTCAGCAAGAAATTCGTCGTTTTTTATTGATGCTAGGTTCTACAAATTTTAATGCCAGACGTCGCTTTTTCAATCGTTTTAAATTCCTTTCCGAAGAAACAAAATCGTCCACCAACATTAAAGCACTTATGGAAGCGTGTAAAAAAATGTCGGCATCCCACACAGGAGCACTTATTGTTTTGAAGCGCAACAACAGTCTCGATTTTGTGAAAAATAGTGGAGACGAAATGAACGCTGAAGTCAACCAACCTATTATTGAAAGCATCTTCTTTAAAAACAGTCCGCTGCACGATGGTGCCATGATTATTGAAGACAGTAAAATTACAGCAACACGGGTTATCTTGCCTGTTTCTAACGATCGTAAAATTCCGTTGCGTTTCGGACTTCGACACAGAGCTGCCGTTGGAATCACTGAAAAAACCGATGCCGTTTGCTTGGTGGTTTCTGAAGAAAACGGACAAATTTCATACTTAAAAGACGGAGATTTTGTGTTGTATGAAACACTTGAAGAGTTAACAAAAGTAATTACAAAAGATTTAAGCTAATAGAAGCATGAACTGTAAAAACTGTGAATTTCCACTTTCCTCAAACGACAAGTTTTGCAGTAATTGCGGCGCAAAAGTTATTACAAATAGAATCACCCTAGGCTATATCGCTTCGGAAGTGTATGAAGGCTTTTTAAGCATTGATTCAAGCAAACCCATTCGTACTTTTTTAGGTCTTTTTAGCAAACCTGAAGTTGTCATTGGAAGCTACATTGACGGCACTCGAAAAAAATATATTAACGCATTTGGTTATTTTACCATTGCCGTTACGCTTTCTTCCTTCTTTTGGTTTGTATTTAGTAATTTTTTCCCAGCTTCATTAGAAAGTTTAGGAAGCTTGATGGCAAAACAGAACCCTAATGACCCTGATGTTTCTGAAAACGTACTACAAGCGACGATAGAATACCAAACATTAATTTCTTTTGCCTCAATTCCTCTTTTAGCACTCATTTCTCGAATCGTTTTCTTAAAAAACAAAAAATACAACTTTGCAGAACACTTATTAATTAACATGTATGCGTACTCACATGGAACCATTGTGATGACACTTATTTACTTTCTAACCATTCCTTTTAAAGGGCTATTCGCCATCATTGCGATTGTCTCCGTGCCCGCTATCATTTTGTATTATTCCTTTGTACTGAAAAGATTATACAGCCTTAGTATTATAAAAACAATTTTGAAAACGCTTTTATTTATTCCGATTATGCTCTTATTCTATCTTGCGATTATTATTTGCATCGGAATTTATATGTTTTTAACGGGATCACTGCAACCTAGTTAAACTGAGCTAGACTGCTGTTTCGGTTGCAAACTGCACTTCGTAAAGGTTTCGGTAATACCCATCTTCTCTTTTAAGAAGTTCTTTGTGAGTTCCAGATTCTACTATTTTACCAGCATCCATTACTAAAATCTTATCGGCTTTTTTGATAGTAGCCAAACGATGCGCAATCACAATGGAGGTTCTTCCTTTGGTAATTTTATCGGTAGCCATCTGAATCATTTCTTCGGAATAGGTATCGACAGAAGAGGTTGCTTCATCTAAGACAAGAATGCTTGGTTTGCTAACATAGGCTCGTAAAAAAGCAATTAATTGACGCTGTCCTGAAGACAACATCGTACCGCGTTCTTTCACGTTATAATGATATGCCCCTGGCAAGCTTTCAATAAACTTATGCACTCCAATTTCTTTTGCTGCTTCAATTACTTTTGCTTCAGAAATTGATGGATCATTTAACGTAATGTTGTTCAGAATGGTGTCTGCAAATAAAAATACATCTTGCAATACCACCGCTATATGACTTCGCAATGATGCTAAAGTATATTCTTTAATTGAAACTCCGTCAATCAAAATGGTACCACTATTTATTTCGTAAAAACGATTCAATAAATTAATAATGGTCGATTTCCCTGCGCCTGTAGCCCCTACAATTGCAATGGTTTCTCCTGGTTGTACTGAAAACGAAATATCTTTAATCACTTCTTCATCTTCAATATAGCCGAAACGGACTTTTTGAAACTCAATATGCCCTTCTGTTTCTTTTAAAACCTTTGTCCCTTCATCTGCAATATGAGATTTGGTGTCTAAAATTGCAAACACACGGTTGGCAGCAACCATTCCCATTTGCAAAGTGTTGAACTTATCGGCAATTTGACGTAAGGGTCTAAAGAGCATTTGAGATAATTCAATAAAAGCGACAATCATACCCAGCGAAACAACACCGCCTTGTGCTGCGTTTAAACCACCATACCAAACTAACAAACCAATGGCAACCGACGAAGACATTTCAGCAATAGGAAAGAAAATAGAGTTGTACCACACCGTTTTAATCCACGCTTTTTTATGTTTTTCGTTAATCTCTTTAAACTGCTTGTATTCGGTGTCTTCACGCACAAAAACCTGTACAATTTTCATCCCTGTAATACGCTCTTGCACAAAAGAGTTTAAATTCGCCACCTGATTCCGTACATCTTCAAAAGCCACTTTCATCGCTCTTTGAAACACACGCGTTGCATATAAAATAACAGGTAGAATTGCGAAAACAATCAGAGACAATCGCCAGCTTTGTGTTAGCATAAACCCTGCAATCACCCCCATTTTCAGTAAATCACTTATAATCATGAATAAGCCTTCACTAAAAATACTCGAAATGGTTTCAATATCGTTTACAGCTCTCGTCGTTAAACGCCCCACCGCACTTTTATCGTAATACTGCATTTTAAAACCCGTCATGAGTTTAAAAAGCTTTACTCGTAAATCATTGATTACATTTTGTCCGAGCCACGTGGTATAAAAAACAAATACAAATTGAAAAATTACCTCCAACAAGAGTGTTCCGAGCATAATCCCTAAGAAGAACATGAAATTCTCATAATCTTTAGGCACAATAGACTCGTCTATGGCTTTCTGTAAAATATACGGACGCAACACCGAAAGCACCGACATTGCCACAGCAGTGAATGCTACTAAAAAGAAAATAAGACGGTACGGGTTTGTGAACGCTAATAACCGTTTAAATAATTTAAAATCGAATGCATTGCCTGAATCTGCCATAGTATTACCGCGTAGTTGGGTATCTGTTTAAACTTTAAATATTTCTTCTGGGTATAACACTTTGGTTAAAAAGAGTCCTTTCGCAGGTGCCGAAGCGCCCGCATTCACTCTGTTTTTACCTTCTATAATGGTTCTAAATTCATCCAATGTTGTTTTTTGAAAACCAACATCTAATAAAGTACCTACAATGGCACGGACCATATTTCGTAAAAAACGATCGGCAGCAATAGTGAAAATTAACTGGTTATCCTCCAACCTCCAATATGCTGTTTTTACAATACAAAAATAAGTTTTTACATCTGTATTGGAACGTGAAAAGCATTGAAAATCTTTATACTCTAATAACAAAGCGGCGGCTGTATTCATTAAAGCTACATCGGGTTTGTGATGTAGTTGATGACTAAATCCTTCAGAAAAAGGGTCTTTCCCGAGCGTCACAATATATTCGTATTCTCTTTCACAAGCATGAAAGCGTGCGTGTGCATCTTCAGCTACTTGAAAAATAGTTTTTACTGAAACATCCTTCGGAAGAAACGAATTAAGCCGAAATACCAACGCTGAAGAATCTTCAATGGTATCAAAATCGAAATGGGCATACAACTGCTTTGCATGCACACCTGCATCGGTACGCCCAGCTCCCATAACCTTAACTTCTTTCCGAAGCAATGTAGATAAGGCCTGCTCTAAAACCTCCTGAACACTAATTGCATCCGGTTGTCTTTGCCACCCAAAATAATGGGTTCCCTTGTAGCTAATTTCAATAAAGTATCGCAAATCTTTTTTGTAAAGTTCAAATTTACAAAATACTCATCGTCCGTCATCCTTTTTAAAAGTATTATTCAGAGTCCTTCGGAAAGTGAGTAGAACCAAAAATTCTAAGAGATTATTGATGTAACTTTGTCGCTTAATACCCTATTCTTTTGAAAAAAATACTCCTTCTTAGTGACACCCATAGTTATATAGACGACAAAGTGATTTCGTATGTAAAACAAGCCGACGAAGTTTGGCATGCTGGCGATATTGGCGATTTAAAAGTGACCGATACTTTGAAGGCCCTAAAACCGCTTCGCGCTGTATATGGAAATATTGATGATGCAAAGGCAAGAGTTGAATTTCCGTTGAACAATCGATTTTATTGTGAAGATGTAGAAGTGCTCATTACACACATTGGCGGTTATCCAGGAAGGTACAGTCCCGCCATTAGAGAGGAAATTTATAGCAATCCGCCGCGCATCTTTATATCGGGTCATTCGCACATCTTAAAAGTAATGAATGATAAAAAAAGAGGGATTCTTCATATGAATCCAGGTGCTATAGGCACACATGGGTTTCATCAAGTACGAACCATGCTTCGTTTTGAAATAGATGGGAAAAACATTCAGAATTTAGAAGTGATAGAGTTTAAGCGGTGACTTGTGACTTGTGACTTGTGACTTGTGACTTGTGACTTGTGACTTGTGAAAAATTTAATTTATTTGTTGCACAAAAATAAATACTCCATTCTTTTCTCAACATGTGAAGCGTCCTAAAACTACTCGCTACAAACTGTTAATTAAAACAATAAACCCCTTTAGGTGGCATCCTAAAGGGGTTCGCACTAATATACTAAGATCGGTTTAGCGTAAACGGTCAACAGATTTTACGAGATCCTCGTCCTTTTTAATAGCCTTATTGGCCAACACTAAAAAAACGATAGAAATGATAGGAAGTAGCACCCCAATACCCTTCTCAGAAACCAAAGTTTCTCCGGATAATGTTAGCGACCTATAAACGAAAACTCCCAGTAATACAAAGTTTGATATGATGTTTAAACGATTTAATACAAATTGTAATTGTCGTTTTTTAAAACTTAGAATTGATATAATTATCAAAACAATAGAAATAAAAATCAGTCCAAAAACTAATGGTTCACTTCGATCTATAATAACTACGCCAGCTGCATCTTGAACTAAAGGAAACCACACATAAAGCGATCCCATGACTAGCGCAGAGATAATAAGGTATATAGTTTGTATGCGTTGTAACATTGACAATGTTGTTAATTAAAAGCAAAAATACAGTTTCTTTTTAAAAATATAAATGAAGAATATAATTTATTGTTGTATAATTGCAGTAACAATTCGTAACCACTTCAATCAAGGTTACTTAGTCTTCAATTAATTTTCAGAACGATACATCTCCCAACGGGAAACAGTATATCCATTAACTTATAGTATTTTAAATGTTTGAAATTTCAGAATTAAAATTAAAAAAGCTTCCCGAACTTCAGGAATTAGCTAAAACCTTAAATGTCCCAAAATTTAAGTCCCTAAAAAAACTAGACCTTGTATATCAAATTCTAGATTACCAGGCAACCAATCCTAAAGCCGTAAAAGCTATTGTTCCAGAAGCTAAAGCAGAGCCTGTTGCAGCAAAACCAGCTGAAAAGGCAGCTACGCCAAAAGAAAAACAAGAAACAACTGCTCCTAAAGACGCAACCGAAAGTACTCACAAAAAGCCACAACCACGCGAAGTGCGCAAACGTGAGCCACGTACAGACAACCGTCAAAAAAATACACCAAAGCCAAGAGCTCCAAAAAAAGAGGAAGAAAAAACAACTGCAACGACATCTGATACTGTTTCTAAAACAGAAGATGCTAAACCTGCAGCACCTCAAAAAGAACAAGACAATAAAAGGCAACCTAACAAAAGAGACAATAACAACTCTTCTAAGGAGCCACGTCAAAAACAACAAAGAGACCGAGATCATAATAAGCAAAGCAACAACCATAAAGACAATAGAAATAACGGAAATAAAGATTCTCGTAATCGTTATAGAGAACCGGATTTTGAGTTTGATGGGATTATTGAAAGCGAAGGTGTTCTAGACATCATGCAAGATGGTTATGGATTTTTACGCTCTAGTGACTACAATTACTTATCGTCTCCTGATGATATCTATGTATCACAATCGCAAATTCGTTTGTTCGGACTAAAAACAGGAGATACTGTATTAGGGGAAGTTCGCCCTCCTAAAGAAGGTGAAAAATACTTCCCTCTTATTAAAGTGAGTAAAATAAACGGTTTGAACCCAAATGTGGTTCGTGATCGTGTTTCATTTGAGCACTTAACTCCTTTATTCCCTCAGGAAAAATTCAATTTAGCAGACAGACAAAGTACTATTTCGACACGTATTTTAGATTTATTTGCACCTATCGGAAAAGGACAACGTGGTATGATCGTTTCGCAACCTAAAACAGGTAAAACGATGTTGCTTAAGGATATTGCAAATGCAATTGCAGCAAATCATCCTGAAGTATACCAAATTATTTTATTAATTGACGAACGTCCTGAAGAGGTTACCGACATGCAGCGTAATGTACAAGGTGAAGTAGTCGCGTCAACATTTGACAAAGAAGCTACTGAACACGTACGCGTTGCCAATTTAGTAATTGACAAAGCAAAGCGTTTGGTAGAATGTGGTCACGATGTAGTTATTCTTTTAGACTCTATTACTCGTTTAGCACGTGCTTACAATACCGTACAACCTGCAAGTGGTAAAATATTAAGTGGTGGTGTGGATGCAAATGCATTACACAAACCAAAACGTTTCTTTGGAGCGGCTCGTAATATTGAAAATGGTGGGTCTTTAACTATAATTGCTACGGCTCTTACTGAAACTGGATCTAAAATGGACGAAGTTATTTTTGAAGAATTTAAAGGAACTGGTAATATGGAGCTTCAGTTGGATCGTAAAATATCTAACAGAAGAATCTTCCCTGCTATCGACCTTACCTCTTCAAGCACACGTAGAGACGACTTATTACTTGACGAAACTACAATTCAGCGTATGTGGGTACTTCGCAAATACTTAGCCGATATGAATCCTGTAGAGGCGATGGAATTTATCAATGACCGCATCAAGAATACAAGAAACAACGAAGAGTTTTTAATATCCATGAACGGATAATTTAAACCATTCTATTTAGAATATGAAAAGCGTCAATTACACCTTGTAATTGACGCTTTTTTTGTACAATAGCTAGAACTAATCTTTGTTCTTTCTAGCAACACACCAGCCTATACCGCATAAAAAAAGCCTCACTTTCGTGAGGCTTTTACTACTAATAGTATTAAATACTATTTAGTTTTTTACAACTTTTTCAGTAAGTGAACCAGCAGTAGTGTTGATATTTAAAATATAAACTCCTCTTGCAAGGTCAGCTATATCTAAAGAACCATTTACTAATCTAGCACCCGTATCTTTTCCTAATACATCGTATAAAACAGCATTTTTCACCTCTACTGTAGCAGGAACTCTTACGTTTAATACATCTGAAGCTGGGTTAGGATACACTGACACTTGAGATAACAAAGTATCATTCACACCCGCTACTCCACAGTCCGCACCAAATAAGAAGTTTCCAAAAAGCTCTCCACTTCCATTAATACCTTCTATTTCCATTTTTGTGATTGGCTCATCAGCAATTACACCAAAAAATGTTTGTACTCCAACTGGTACAGCTATAGTTAAAACATCTATTAAAGCACCTCCAGTTCCAAACACTCTGATATCAACCGATGGATCACTGTTTTCCCAAAGATCCATTCCAACAGCATATACATCTGGTGCAAAATTAATAATAGTATATTCTGTAAAAGTATTAGCTCCCACAAGCGGATCAACATTACCAATAGCTCCTCCAGGAATACTAATTACATTCGTACTATTAGAAGCCATCACATCAAAGCCAAGTTCTAATTCTCCAGCAGCATAACATCCATCACCTGCATTACTTATTACAATTCCACATTCTGTGATTCCACTAGGACCTCCTGCAAAATCTTCTGATGTTAATGTCGTATCTGAACAATTATCTCCTACTGCATCACTAAATCCATTAAGAGTTGTATAGGTATCAATTATACTTTCAGCTCCATCACCGCCGCTAATAACAACAGCTTCCTGATTAGAAGTCGTTTGAACTGTTGTAGAAGAATTACTAAGAACCTCACTAAAACTTTCTGCTTGTTGCGCAAATGTAGTACCAAATGCGAATAAAAAGATTACCGTAATTTTTTTCATTATGTTAGTTATTTAAAGATTAATATCAAATAAAGATAATAAACCACAAGTAACTAATTATCATGTCGTACCAAAAAAAATAAAAAAATCCATTTTATTCTAAAAATTACAATTCTTTTTCCAACCAATTCACAGTAGTTAATACACAAAAAAAAAGCCCCACTTTCGTGAGGCTTTTCTAGTAATATTAGTTTTAAATACTACTTAGTTTTTTACAACTTTTTCAGTAAGTGAACCAGCAGTAGTGTTGATACTTAAAATATAAACTCCTCTTGCAAGGTTTGCAGTATTCATAGCTCCGTTTACTAAACTTACACCAGTGTCTTTTCCTAATACATCATATAAAACAGCACTTGTTACTTCAACAGTTGAAGGAACAGATACGTTTAATACATCAGAAGCAGGGTTTGGGTAGATAGAAACTCCAGCAAGGCTGTTGTTATCTAAACCAAGAGCAGTATCAAGTACTACATTAATAATGAAATCATCAGGGAATCCGATTGTTTCAGTAGTAGTTGGCTCAGTAATAGCACAACCTACAGATGTTAAATAAGAAGGAGCAGTTTCACCTAAAGTGTTTTGACCAATACGGAAGTTAACTGTTTCATCAACATCAGCTACCTCAACAATAACTTCAGAAGTTGAATCAATGTTAAAAGGAGTATCTAACGTTGCAGTTAAAATAGTACCAGCATCAGATTCTAAAACAGGAACCTGTTGTGTAGCTAATAATGTAAAGTTTCCAGCTGGAAAAGTAGCATCAGAAGAATAAAGATTCACTGTTACTGCATAAGGTGCAACAGCAAAATCTGAAGAACCTACTGCAAATTCTACTTGAGTAACAGCCATTTCATCAGTCACTCCAAAATCTGCAGGAGTATAAGATCTCCAAAAACTATTATCTGTTGAAATTCCAGATGTGTTATCAGCACATGCTACACTTCCTGTAATATCAGTTTGATCTGTTGAATGTGACATTGTAGTTTGTGCATTCACAAACGCAGTAACTGCTAATGCAGCTACTAATAAAGTAATTTTTTTCATAACTATTTTTTTAAAATGAGTAGCGAATATATTAAAATGAAATTATAAAAAAGCCTATAAAAAATATCATTTTCAACTTAACACCTCACCCTCATTATTAAAACACTAATAAACAGCGAATTGCATCCACGATTTTGAAGTGTTAAAATTTAGAATAAAGAAAAATTTTTGCAGCCTTAATCACCAATGCCTCATTGACAGCGCTTTAATAATTATCAAATACAATCCCTTATATTTGTTAAAATTTACAGCATGAAAAACGTATTCTTTTCACTTTCAATCCTGATTCTTTTTTCTTGTTCTTCGGAAAAAAAAGAAACTACATTTAACTTCACAACCTCTTTTGAAATTTCAGAAGGAACAGAAACGGCAACGTATGCTGAAGTTATTGAATATTACACGCATCTTTCTGAAGCATATACGTCTATTTCAATCTACACGATGGACAAAACAGATAGTGGAGAACCGCTTCATTTAGTTACGTTTAACCCAAATCGCAGTTTTGAATCGGAATTTTCCGAAGAAAATAAAAAAAATATCTTTCTAATCAATAACGGAATCCACCCTGGCGAAAGTGACGGGATTGATGCCTCCATGATGCTGTTAAGAGATTTTGCTACAGGAAAACTAAGCGCTCCCGAAAACACAATTATCGCAGTCATTCCAGTATATAATATTGGTGGCGCCTTAAATAGAAATAGCACCACGCGTACCAATCAAAATGGCCCGAAAGAATACGGTTTTCGCGGAAACGCCCGTAATTACGACCTTAACAGAGATTTTATTAAAGCCGACACTAAAAATGCGCGTGCTTTTAAAGAACTTTTCAGAAGTATAAAACCCGCTTTTTTTATTGATAATCACGTAAGTAATGGTGCTGATTATCAATATGCATTAACCCATTTATTTACACAGCACAACAAACTTGGCGGACCATTAGGAAATTACGTTCACACGTCCTTAATGCCACAACTTGAAGACTCATTACAACTTAAAAAATGGGACATCACACCCTATGTAAATGTATTTAACAGAACACCTGAAGGTGGTTTTTCTCAGTTCATGGACTCGCCTCGTTATTCTACAGGATACACTACATTATTTAACACGGTTGGAATGATGGTGGAAACGCACATGCTGAAACCCTACAAACAACGCGTAGAAGGAACCTACGAACTCATGAAAAGCTTCATCAATATTGCCGATAAAGATGCTGAATTGGTTACTGAACTTCGGAAAAACGCTCCTTTAAACTACAAAACAAACAACTACTACCCTATTGCTTGGAAAGTTGACAGTTCTAAAACGAGCACGCTAAAATTTAAAGGATACGAAGGCGAACAAATACCGAGCACCATTACAGGTACTAACAGACTAAAATACGATCGAAACAAACCTTTTACCAAAGAGCTTACATACTACAACTATTTTAAAGCTTCAGACAGCATTACAATCCCAAAAGCATATATAATTCCGCAGGGATATTGGAACGTAATCGACCTTTTAAAGCTGAATGACATAGAGTTCACCAAATTAAAAAAAGACACTATTATAGAAACTGAAGTCTATGCTATAAAAAGTTATGAAACTAGAAATAGTCCTTACGAAGGTCATTACTTGCATTACAAAACCACAACAACGACACTTTCAGAAAAAACAGCGGTTCGAAAGGGTGATTACATTGTGGATACCCAACAGGAAGGAATTCGATATATTCTAGAAACCTTAGAACCTTCAGCCGTAGATTCCTTTTTTAACTGGAACTTTTTCGATCCAATTTTACAGCAAAAAGAAGGCTTCTCTCCGTATGTTTGGGAAGACCAAGCCGACATATTTTTGACAAATAACCCAGAAATTAAAGCGCAGTTTGAAACTAAAAAGGCGACAGACCCTAATTTTGCAGGAAATTGGTATGCACAACTAGATTGGATCCACAAACAATCGCCTAATTACGAAAAAGCGCATTTACGATATCCGATCGTTCGGGTGCGTGAGTAAATATTCTTTCGGAAAAAGAAGTTTTATGTTCTCGTAGGAGTCTTGAAGTGCTTTTTGGGATTTTTCGAAATTCTTCCACTTTACCTTTTTGATACCTTCCTTTTCTTCTGGAATTAAAACACCATCGTAATCGCTGTACATTTCGTACCAATACGTGATTTTCAGTTTAAACTTTTCGTTTCGTTGAAAAATATGATAGGTTTTTTTTATAAAACGGCGGACTTCCAGATTTTTAACACCTGTTTCCTCCATCGTTTCACGAACTGCGGCATCTTCATAGCTTTCCCCTTCTTCAACCTTTCCTTTCGGAAGGTCCCATTTTGAGTTTCTACGGATAAAAAGAATTTCTTTTTTGTTGTTGTATACCATTCCGCCGCCTGCTTCAACCACAGGAAGTTTCTTCCGAAGAAATTGTTCTAACTTCTCTTCGTTCTTATGATAGATGTTAACATACAGCAGCTCGCCGTTGTTAATTTTCTCTATCAATTTTTTAAATTTTACCTCCTTCAATGGGATAGAGGTATATTTACTACCAATTTTTTTCTCTGTTGAGAGAATGATAGGAATTTCTTTGACAAAAACTTTATACATTTGCAGTATGATATTAAACAAAGAAACGGCACACAAAACTGCCGAATTACTTCTGCAAATTAATGCAATTAAATTACAACCACAAAAACCTTTTACATGGGCTTCTGGTTGGAAATCGCCAATTTATTGCGACAACCGTATAACACTGTCATATCCGCCGATTCGTAATTTCTTACGCGAGCAGCTTTCAAAGCAAATTGAAACGCTCTACGGAAAGCCAGATGCTATTGCAGGAGTTGCTACGGGAGCCATTGGTATTGGTGCTCTTGTTGCCGATTATTTGAACCTACCTTTCTGTTACATTCGTCCGGAAGCGAAAAAGCACGGACGTCAAAATAAAATTGAAGGTTATATTGAAGCGAATCAAAATGTCGTGGTGGTAGAAGATCTTATCAGCACTGGAAAAAGCAGTTTGTTAGCCGTGGATGCCCTTCGAGAAGCGAATGTAAACGTTAAAGGAATGGTAGCCATTTTTACCTATGGTTTTGATATTGCTGAAGAAAATTTTAAAAAGCACGACGTTCAGTTAAACACATTAAGTGATTATTCTAACTTGTTAGTGCAAGCAGAAAACACAAATTACATTTCGGCTGAAGAAGCTTTGTTATTATCCCAATGGAAAACAGATCCTGCGAACTGGAATCCAGACACAAATAACTAGGCACAATTGTTGTTTAAATAGTCATATAAAAAAACAAATCTTTCCTATGGAACTAAATAGTAAAAAAGTAACCGTTCAAAAATCTGCTTCGGCACTTTGTGATTTTTTAAGTGACGTTAAGAATTTTGAACAATTAATGCCAGAGAATATTAGCAAGTTTGAAGTTATCAGAGACGACGCTTTTGTATTTGCATTAAAAGGAATGCCAGAAATCGCATTAGAAGTAAAAGAAGTTCAAGCGCCAGAAAAAGTTGTTCTTGGTGCAATTAGTGATAAAATCCCCTTTACACTAACTAGTAACATTCAAGCCATAGACGAAACTTCTTCGGAAGCTGAATTGTTATTCTCGGGAGAGTTTAACAGCATGATGGCTATGATGATTAAAGGACCTATTTCAAAATTTATAGAAACACTTTCAGAAAACCTAGGAAAGCTTTAAAAGAGCATTTTCAATTGTTTCACCTCATATTTTTGAAGCGATTCGTCTTCAATTTCTAAAAGGAGTTCCCCAGTATCGGCAACTCCTTTTATAATTCCATTAAATTGCACTCCATCTTTACTTTCAAAAGCAGTCACCTTATTTCTTCGGAATAATGACGCTTCATAGGTTTGTTTTAGTACTTCTGAATTTCCTTCATCTAAAGCCTGTAATTGCCTAAAAACTTCTTCAGAAACAAGAACCAGTACTTCATCCAAATTAAATTGTATTCCTGAAGCCAATCGCATTGAAGTGGCTTGTGGTAATTGAATAAATTCAGTTTCATTCACATTTAAGCCAATTCCGACTACGGAAGCTATAACTTTAGAACCCTCCAACTGATTTTCAATTAAAATGCCGCATATTTTTTTCTGATATGACATTATGTCGTTAGGCCATTTAATAGAAACCATTGGAATTTGCAGCTTTTGAAGCGCCTTCTGCAGTGCTAATGCCACTGCAAAAGCAATCATAGGTTGCTGAGTTATTGGCAGCCCGTGAAATCGCTTAAACACACTAAACGTAAGGCTTCGCCCTGTTTTAGATTGCCATTTTGAGCCCATTTGCCCCCTACCTTGCGTCTGTGCTTCTGCTGTTACAATGGTACCGTCTTGTACCGTTACATTCCTACTTAAGTCTTTTAGGTAGGTATTTGTGGAGTCAATGGCATTAAGTTTGATTATCTTCACGGAGAAAAAGAATGTATTACTATTATGTTGGCAAAGTGTTTAAAGAAACAAAAAAGTAATAACTTTGCACAAATAAAAATTTTTAATGTCGAAGAAAGAAAAAGGAACCGACCAACTTATTACTCAAATAGTAAAAGGTATTGAAGAAGTAAAAGGACAAGACATTGATATTCTTGACCTTAGAGAAATAGAAAACACCGTATGTGACTATTTTATTATCTGCAATGGTACTTCAAACACACAAGTGAATGCAATTGTAAATTCAGTTCAAAAAACTGTAAGCAAAGCGCTCAAAGAAAAACCTTGGCACATTGAAGGTAGTGATAATGCTGAGTGGATATTGATTGATTATGTACACGTAGTGGTGCATGTATTTCAAAAACATATTCGCGAGTTTTATGACATAGAAGGATTATGGGGTGACGCGAAAACAGTTAAAATAGAAACTACTTATTAAAAAAATAAAATAGCCACATGGCAGACGATAAAAAAGACAAAAAGCCCGAGATTAAAAAACCTAAATTTAATGCATATTGGATATATGGTGCAATTCTTTTAGTATTTATAGGTATCCAATTTTTTGGAAGCGGTAGCTGGGCACAACCTGCGAAAACAACACAAGCTGAGTTTGAGCAATTCTTAAGAGATGGCGATGTTGAAAAAGTTGAAGTTGTAAACAAAAAAGTAGCCAAAGTATATCTTACAAAGGAAGCTAAGGAGAAAGCTGTACATGCGAATAAGAAGAAAAATAGTATTCTAGACGCTGGAGCCAGCGAACCAAATTATCAGTTTGAGTTTGGTGATCTTCAAAATTTCGAAAACAGTATTGCAACCATAAAACAACAAAACAACCTTAGCACTCAAGTTGTTTGGAATACAGAATCTAATGTTTGGGGCGAAATTCTAATTAGCCTATTACCGTTTGTAATTATTATTGGTATTTGGATTTTTATTATGCGTCGTATGTCATCTGGCGGTGGCGGCGGTGCTGGCGGACAGATTTTCAATATTGGAAAATCTAAAGCAAAACTTTTTGACGAAAAGACAGACGTTAAAACATCATTTAAAGATGTAGCAGGTCTTGAAGGTGCTAAAGAAGAGGTACAAGAAATAGTAGACTTCTTAAAAACACCCGATAAATACACCTCTTTAGGAGGAAAAATACCTAAAGGAGCTTTATTAGTAGGGCCTCCAGGTACAGGAAAAACGTTACTAGCGAGAGCTGTAGCTGGTGAAGCTAAAGTGCCTTTCTACTCGTTATCTGGATCAGATTTCGTAGAAATGTTTGTAGGAGTAGGAGCTTCAAGAGTTAGAGACTTATTTAAGCAAGCTAAAGAGAAAGCACCAGCAATTATATTCATTGATGAAATTGATGCTATTGGACGTGCTCGTGGTAAAAATAATTTCTCTGGATCGAATGACGAACGCGAAAACACCCTAAACCAGTTATTAACTGAAATGGATGGTTTTGGAACAAACTCTAACGTTATTGTTATTGCTGCAACCAACCGCGCCGATGTATTAGACAAAGCATTAATGCGTGCAGGTCGTTTTGACAGACAAATTTACGTGGACTTACCAGATGTAAGAGAACGTAAAGAAATTTTTGAAGTACACTTACGTCCTATCAAAACAGACGAATCGTTAGATTTAGACTTTTTCGCAAAACAAACTCCTGGTTTCTCTGGAGCTGATATCGCCAATGTATGTAATGAAGCTGCACTTATTGCTGCTAGAAATGAACATAAATTTGTTGCAAAGCAAGACTTCCTTGATGCAGTAGATAGAATCGTTGGTGGTTTAGAAAAGAAAAATAAAATCATTACTCCAGACGAGAAGAAAGCAATTGCTTATCACGAGGCTGGACATGCAACTGTTAGCTGGATGCTAGAACATGCTGCTCCGTTGGTAAAAGTAACTATCGTTCCTCGTGGACAGTCGTTAGGAGCTGCTTGGTATCTTCCTGAAGAGCGTTTAATTGTACGTCCAAATCAAATGCTTGATGAAATGTGTGCTGCTTTAGGTGGTCGTGCTGCTGAGAAAGTAATTTTCAATGAAATTTCGACAGGCGCATTAAGCGATCTTGAAAAAGTGACGAAACAAGCAAGAGCTATGGTAACCATTTATGGTTTAAATGATAGCATTGGAAACTTAACGTATTACGATTCTAGTGGTCAGAATGAATATGGATTCTCAAAACCATATAGCGAGAAAACTGCTGAAATGATTGATAAAGAAATTTCAAATCTTATCGAAACACAATACCAACGTGCTATCGACCTGTTAGAGCTTCATAAAGACAAGCTTACAGAATTAGCCAATGTATTGTTAGAGAAAGAAGTGATTTTTAAAGACAATCTTCAGAAGATATTCGGAAACAGACCTTTTCAAAAAGATGAAGAAGAAACAGAAACGGCGACTACTTCGTAAGTAATCCTTTTTGATTATTTGCCGAAACTTTAGTTTTATGATAACAAAACTTCAGTAGAGATTTTATATCTTTGAATAAGCCTAATTATAAAACTCTTCAATACGACTAAATGAGTCTATTTAAAAGACTTCTAAACCCTAAATACAAGTCAGATGAAAAAGCCAAAAAGGCTAAGGATTCTGAACATGGTAAATATTACCCAGAAGAGAAGCTTCCTATAGATGAAAAATTCACCTATAACTTCAATAAAAATGGAGGTAAATTTCTGTATTGTGAAAACATGACAGAGGTTTTGGAAGCTTTCGACAATATACTTTTAGAAAATGATTGGTACGAACGGGATGTGTTCTGTTTAAATGAATTACTTACCGCTAGGTTTGACGGCTTCAATTTAAACTTTATTGAAAAACCCGACGCTACTTTTTTTCTATTACCCTGTGAAGCATTAGTTGCTAACAATGGCGCTATATTACTTTCATCAAATCAGATAAAAGAGAAAAAGCTAAAAGAACTCCCTTCCAACTTTGTTGTTTTTGCCACTACGAGTCAATTAGTAGAATCGATTAGTGAAGGACTTCGAAACATAAAAAACCAAAGTACTAATTATATTCCAAGTAATATTACTACTATTCAAGACTTTGAGCCTGAAAAAGAAAAGGACTTTATGAGTTACGGAAGTAGCACAAAAAACCTATATTTGCTGCTATTGGAAGACCTATAATATGAAGGAAGTTATCGTGCGAACTATATCGGGTGTTTTATACATTTCTATAGTTATCTTTTCTATGTTCACCTCGCGCGAATGGTTCATGGGTCTTTTTTTTGCACTTGCTATCATCACCTTGCGTGAGTTTTTAAAATTGGTTCATCTTACAAGTTACCTTGCCTATTTTTTACTAGCACTATCTCTTTACTTTTTAAGTTACTCCATTTTCGAAATAAATGCAGTTAACTTATTACTCATACTATCGTGTTTTGTAAACCTATTTCTTTTTAATGATTTACTCTGGGTTAGCAAAATACCCATGTTTGAAAAGAAGAAATACGTCGCTGTAATTTTTTACATTATTAGCGGCTTTGTATTTCTTACGCTCATCCCAATGCAAAAAGGAGAGTTCACCCCAAGCATTGTAATCGGTATCTTTATCCTTATTTGGGCAAACGACACCTTTGCGTATATTATTGGTAAAAGTTTCGGAAAACATAAATTACTAGAACGTATCTCCCCTAAAAAAACCATTGAAGGCTTTTTTGGAGGTTTAGTAGGCGCGGTTATCGCTAGTTTTTTTATATTTAAATACCTAAGCGATTACGATTTTTACATTTGGATCATACTTGCTTTAATTAGCTCTGTTTTTGGTACTATTGGAGACTTAATACAATCTAAGTTTAAACGACAAGCAGGTGTAAAAGACAGTGGAAAACTTATGCCAGGACATGGTGGTTTGTACGACAGATTGGACAGTATTATATATGCAAGTCCGTTTATTTATGCATTTTTAGAAATAATAAATTATGTTTCATAAAGAAGGAAATACTATTATCATAGCAACGCTTGCTATCTGTATTACAGCAGCATTACTACTCAATCATTTTATTGATAATGTAATTTTAAAAAATACGCTTATCGGTGTTTTTATACTGCTATTATTTCTTGTGCTACAGTTTTTCAGAAATCCAAAAAGAAACTTCTTACTCAATGAAAACCAAGTACTATCGCCAGTTGACGGAAAGGTAGTTGTGATAGAAGAAGTTTTTGAAAAGGAATATTTTAACGAAAAAAGACTTCAAGTTTCTGTGTTTATGTCGCCCATAAACGTACACGTAACTCGATATCCAGTAGGTGGAAAAGTTGTATTTAGCAAATACCATCCCGGTAAATTCTTAGTGGCATGGCATCCTAAATCTTCTGAAGAAAATGAACGAACTACTGTTGTTGTAAAGTCGCCTATTTTTGGAGATGTATTACACCGTCAAATTGCAGGTGCTTTGGCAAAACGAATTGTAAATTATGCCGAAGAAGGACAAGAAGTAAATCAAGCTGATGATAGTGGATTTATTAAATTTGGTTCTAGGGTAGATGTATTCTTACCTTTGGACACAAAAGTTAACGTAAAATTGAATCAAGTTGTAAAAGGAGGAATCACCGTACTTGCTGAAAAATAATGAATTCTGAAGAACTAAATACTGCCTTTTTAAATGCCGTAAAGAGCATTAATGATCACACGGAGCCTTTTCCTGCAGATTTGCTACTTCGGCTGTATTCGTATTATAAAAAGGCTACAAACTCACAAGACCAACCTAGCAGCAGCAATCCTTTAATTAGTGCTTTTAAAACCAACGCACTCTTCCAAACGCGAAATTTAAGCTCTGATGAAGCTAAAGAATTATACATTGAAACGGTGACCCATTATTTCCTGTATAGAAAATAACAGGCCTTTGTTTCTGTTATTTTAAACTTGCCAAACTCGTTTTTATCATCTCTATTTTAGACAATGCATCAGCTTCTTTCTGACGCTCAATAGCCACCACCTTTTCTGGTGCACTATTTACAAAACGTTCGTTTTTAAGTTTTCCTTGAACACTCTTTAGGAAACCTTCCGTGTATTTTAATTCTGCGGAAAGTTTTTCAATTTCCTCTTCTACATTAATAGTTCCAGAGATAGGCACAAAATACTCATTCGATTTTACTCTAAATGTCAAAGCTCCTTCTAAAGCTTCCGTAATGTAATTTATTTCTGAAATGTTTCCGAGTTTCGCAATTACAGCATCAAAAGACGTCGGTGCATTGTCGTTATTTAATACCGAAAGTGATATTTCATCTTTAAATGAAATGTTTTTCTCTTTACGAATGGTTCGTATTCCAGAAATCACTTCCGAAGCAAATTCAAAATCAGAAATAAGCTGTGTATCGTATGCTTCTGAAGCAGGCCATTTTGCTATAATAAGAGCTTCTTCAGGAGTTCTATCAGTAATATGTTGCCAAATTTCTTCAGAAATAAAAGGAACAAAAGGATGTAACACTTTTAAGTTATCTTCTAAAATAGCAATAATCTGTTTGAAGGTTTTTTCTGAAATTGGTTCCTGATATCCAGGTTTTACCATTTCTAAGAACCACGAACAGAAATCGTCCCAAATTAATTTATACGTAGCCATTAGCGCATCACTAATACGGTACTTTCCGTAGTGATCTTCAAGTTCCACCAATGTTTTCTGAAACTTACTCTTGTACCATTTTATAGCGATTGCAGCTGTTTCAGTTTCTTCTTTTTCTGCGGAAACTTCCCAACCATCAATTAAACGGTAGGCATTCCATATTTTATTTACAAAACCACTACCCTGCTTACACAAGTCTTCTTCAAACATTAAATCGTTTCCTGCCGGTGAGCTTAATAACATCCCAACACGCACCCCATCGGCACCGTACTGACCTATTAAATCAATTGGATCGGGAGAATTCCCTAAGGATTTGCTCATCTTACGACGTTGCTTATCACGAACAATCCCTGTTAGATATACATTGGTAAATGGTTTTTCACCTCTGTATTCATACCCAGCAATAATCATACGCGCCACCCAAAAGAATAAAATCTCTGGAGCCGTTACCAAATCGTTGGTTGGGTAGTAATAATTAACCTCATCATTATCGGGCTCTAAAATCCCGTTAAACACACTTATAGGCCATAACCAAGAAGAAAACCAAGTATCTAATGCATCTGGGTCTTGTTTTAAATCTGAAGCTGTAAGGGCTTTATTCCCTGTTTTTTCTTGTGCTTTCACAACCGCAGCGTCTAAGGTTTCAGCAACGACAAAATCTTCTTTCCCATCACCATAGAAGTAGGCCGGAATTTGTTGTCCCCACCATAACTGACGTGAAATATTCCAATCACGTACATTTTCCATCCAATGGCGGTAGGTGTTTATGAATTTTTCAGGAACTAATTTTACATCTTTTTCTAAGACAGCATCCAAAGCAGGTTGCGCCAATTCTTTCATCTTCAAAAACCATTGATCGCTTAATTTAGGCTCAATAACTGCACCCGTACGCTCACTGGTTCCTACTTTATGCATGTGCGTTTCAATTTTAGAAACCACCCCCATACCTTGAAGCTCTTTTACAATCTCTTTACGAACTACAAAACGATCTTTCCCTTGGTAATGCATTCCGAAGCTATTTAAAGAAGCGTCGTCATTTAAAATATCGATGACTTCTAAATTGTGCTTTTCACCTAAGGCCTTATCATTTTCATCGTGTGCAGGCGTTACTTTTAAGCACCCTGTACCAAATTCAATATCTACATATTCGTCTTCTATAATTGGAATCACTCTATTGCAAATAGGCACAATAGCTTTTTTCCCTTTTAAATGCTGAAAGCGCTCATCGTTCGGATTGATACAAATAGCTGAATCTCCTAAAATAGTTTCAGGACGTGTAGTAGCAATGGTCAATACATCGTCACTACCTTCAATTTTATATTCTAAATAATATAGATTTCCTTGTTTTTCTTCATAGATCACTTCTTCATCTGAAAGTGTTGTTTTTGCTTCAGGATCCCAATTTACCATACGATACCCGCGGTAAATATTTCCTTTTTCATACAAATCAACAAAAACCTTAATAACAGAAGCAGACATATCGTCATCCATGGTGAACTTCGTTCGTTCCCAATCGCAAGAAGCACCTAATTTCTTAAGCTGCTCTAGAATAATCCCTCCGTGCTTGTGTGTCCATTCCCACGCGTGCTCTAAGAAATCTTCGCGCGACAACGTAGCTTTATCTATTCCGTCAGCTTTAAGTTTCGCAACTACCTTAGCTTCGGTCGCAATAGAGGCGTGATCGGTACCAGGTACCCAGCAGGCGTTGAATCCTTTTAAACGAGCACGACGAATTAATACATCTTGAAGCGTATTATTAAGCATGTGTCCCATATGCAATACTCCCGTTACGTTAGGTGGCGGAATCACAATGGTATAAGGAGTCCTTTCATCCACTTCTGAATGAAAATAATTATGCTCTAACCAGTAGCTATACCACTTATCCTCAACGTTTTTCGAACTATATTTTGCCTCTAAAGCCATTTTTGGTCTAATTTTTGAACTATAATCGGCAAAAGTAGGTATATCTACAGGATTATAAAAGTGAATAACTTATTTTGCAGATAGAAGTAAAGTTACCTAAATTAGCAATTATCAAAAAAATTGAAACCATGAAAAAATTAGCACTTATCGCATTAGTGACACTAGTAAGTTTTGCTGCTAATGCACAAGCAAAAATTAGTTTTAAAACTGAAACTGTCGATTATGGCGAAATCGCAAAAGGAAGTGATGGAATTCGTGTATTTGAATTTACAAATACAGGAGATCAACCATTAATTATTTCTGACGTAAAATCGAGTTGCGGCTGTACTGTTCCAAAAAAACCAGACGGCCCTGTTGCTGCTGGCGCGACGAGTACAATTCAGGTAAAATACGACACCAACCGCGTGGGTCCCATTAGAAAAACAATCACTGTGTATTCTAATGCAGACGAACCAATTAAAGCCTTAAAAATTAAAGGAGAAATTTTACCTGAAGGTAAAAGTGTTCTAGAAAAAACAGAGTAATAATATACTCATTACAGTATTCAAGTCTGGTTTTACATTCGTTTAAAACCAGACTTTTTTTATTATAATACCTTTTCTAGCGCAAACTTCACCTTCAACAATTGATTATTTCTCCGAATTAAAAGTTTTATTTTCTTCCCTACTTTAGAAGAAAAGAGGGTATTTAGTTCATAAAGTTTTGTTTTGTAAACAGCCATCCCGTTTACTTGAACAATTTCATCTCCAGCTACAATTCCTGACAAAGCAGCAGGAGACCCTTCTCTAACTTCAACTACAATATAACGAGGCACTAAAATAATTTGAGTATAAACACTTGCATCTGTTACAATTTTAATTGGTGTATTAGCCCCTACCTCTCTTGAGTTTTCAAACGTTAACTTTTGCCAGGTGGCACGTTCTGTCACTACATCCAAACCATCGTGTTCAATTGTTAATCCAGCCATATTATAATAAAAAGGCTCGTTAAAATTTCTGTTTTTACGTAAGGTCATGGTTTTGGCTTCATAATCTACCCAAACAGTAAACCGCTTTAGAATATCCCCACCTATGCTTCCGTCTCGATCTTTAAAAAAGTTGATTCCCTCTATGGCTTGTTTGTCTGGAAAAGCAACTTTCACATCTTCTAAATGATGACTTCCCACCCAAACTTCGTTTAGTTTTGATCGCTTTCCGAAGATATTCCCACTAAAGCCCAATCCTAGATAATCTTTAAAATAAGATTCATTTGTACTAGAAAATGATTCAGGTTCATCAAATAACCACAAAGCATCACTTGAACCAGAATCTACCAGAAGAGTTATAGACTGCTTTACATTATTATAATCTGCCATCGATATTTCTGCATAGGGTTTGTTGTTATAAAAGACTAAATTGAGAACTTCACAACCATTGCATTTTTTTCTAGAATAGTTTTTGGGATTATAAAAAGTTACCTTTTTGGAAACATAATCTGTTTTTACTATAAAATTTTTAAAAAACTCATAGCCCAGAATTCCGTGAATGGGAACTCCCATTCGAGTAGAAAAGTTTAAAGAGGTATCAAATATTAAATACACAGAATGATCATCATCACTAGCCTCACCCACTTTTATTTTATTACCCGCACTTTTAAAAGCCAATACACCTTCGCCTGCACCCAAGCCGCGCATTTTGACTGGAGTTGCTTTATTGATTAATAAAGTATCCGACTCTGTAATTCCGAATAAAATAGTGGCATCTACACCTGTATCTAACAAAAAAGAAAGAGGCACCCCGTTCACTTCTACAGGAATAATTACTAAATTATTAACAAGTTCAAAGGAGATTTTATCTTTATGAGTTCCTGTGGGCAATACAAGTCCTTCCTGTGAAAAAGAAGTAGCAGTACAACAAAAAAAAATTGCCGTAAAAATATATAATAACGATATTTTATAGATTGCTTTCAACTTACTTAAGATAGTAAAAAATTACGGAAAGAGGCGAAAAGAGGTATTGATTTATTAAATATATTTTGCAACTTTGCCTCCATTAAATATACATCCTATGCCGAGCATTTCAGTAAAGGGGCAACACATGCCTGAATCGCCAATTCGTAAATTAGTTCCTTTTGCAGAAAAGGCCTATAAAGCGAAAAAGACTGTCTATCATTTAAATATTGGACAGCCAGATATTAAGTCGCCAGTACTAGCAATGGATGCTGTTGCCAATCATTCGCTAGAAATTTTAGCGTACACACGTTCTGAAGGCTCGCAAGAATACCGTGAGAAAATTGCAACGTATTACCAAAACAACAACATCCCTGTAGAAGCAAATGAAATTATAGTAACTACCGGCGGTAGTGAAGCTTTGTTGTTTGCCATGGGAAGTATTGCAGATGCTGGAGATGAAATTATCATTCCAGAGCCATTTTATGCAAATTACAATGGTTTTGCTACAGCTTCAGATGTAAATATCGTTCCTGTTATTTCTAAAATTGAAGACAATTTCGCGTTGCCTCCTATTTCAGAATTTGAAAAACTTATTACTCCTAAAACCAAAGCAATTCTAATTTGCAACCCTGGAAATCCAACAGGGTATTTATATTCAAAAGAAGAAATTGAAAAACTTGCTGCCATTGTAAAGAAACACGACCTCTTTCTAATTGCAGATGAAGTATATAGAGAATTTACATACGATGGCCTAAAACACTTTTCTATCCTTGAGACTGAAGGCTTGGAAGAGCACGCTATTATTATTGACTCTGTCTCTAAAAGATACAGCATGTGTGGCGCACGTATTGGTTGTTTGGTTTCTAAAAACAAGCAAGTAATTAAAACAGCTTTAAAGTTTGCACAAGCTAGGTTAAGCCCTCCTACCTTTGCTCAAATTGCTAGTGAAGCTGCACTTTCTACACCACAAAGTTATTTTGACGAAGTGATTGAAGAATACCAAGAACGAAGAAACACATTGGTAGAAAACCTTCAAGCAATTCCAGGGCTGAAAGTTGGAGTTCCTAAAGGTGCTTTTTATTGCATCGCAGAATTGCCTGTAAAAAATAGTGATGCTTTTGCGCAATGGCTATTAGAAGAGTTTGACGTAAATGGCGAAACGATTATGGTAGCGCCTGCTGGAGGTTTCTATTCTAGCCCTGGCGTTGGATTAAATCAGATACGAATCGCTTACGTATTAAACAAAGAGAGTCTTATCAAAGCCGTTGAAATACTAAGAATCGCATTACAAGAATACAAAGACTAATGCTGATTGAAACCAACAAGTCCCTTAAAAATCTGAACAGCTTCGGAATTGACTGTAAAGCGAAACACTACGTTTCTATTTCATCCGTTTCAGAATTAAAAGAAATTCTAGCCAATAAAGAATATCCTAATCGATTCATCTTAGGCGGCGGAAGTAATATGTTGTTAACACAAGATATTGATGCGTTGGTAATTCATCTAAATCTGAAAGGAACAACCGTAATTAGCGAGGATGAAGATACCATTCAACTCGAAGCTATGGCGGGTGAAAACTGGCATGAATTTGTAACTTCATGTATTGACAAGGGATATGGCGGACTCGAAAACCTGTCGCTTATCCCTGGTAACGTCGGAACGGCACCCATTCAGAATATTGGCGCATACGGTGTTGAGTTGAAAGATTCATTTGTTCGTTGCACTGCAGTTTCTATTGAAGACCAATTGGAGCTAAGCTTCAGTAAAGCTGAATGTAATTTTGGATATCGAAACTCTATTTTCAAAAACGAGGCAAAAGGAAAATATATTATTACAAGCGTTGTTTTCAATCTGACAAAACAGAATCACGCTTACAAAACTTCTTACGGGGCTATTCAGCAAGAGCTTTCAGAAAAAAACATAGAAAACCCTTCTATCAAAGATATTTCTGAAGCAGTTATTTCCATTCGCCAATCGAAGTTACCTGACCCAAAAAAATTAGGAAATAGCGGAAGTTTTTTCAAAAATCCTGTGGTCAATAACGAGGTGTTTAATAAATTCAGAATACAAAATCCTGAAGCTCCTTTTTACGAGGTATCACCTACCGAATTTAAAATTCCGGCAGGCTGGCTTATTGAACAAGCTGGATTTAAAGGAAAGCAGTTTGGAGAAGCAGGTGTTCATAAAAATCAAGCACTCGTTCTAGTAAACTACGGAAACGCAACAGGCTCCGAAATTTGGGAACTTGCTTTATTGATTCAGAAAAAAGTAAAAGAAAAATTCGGGATTTATATTGAACCCGAAGTGAATGTTATTTAGAAGATAACACGTTATCTAGTACGTGCAACACTCCATTACCACCAACAATATCACTTTTACCTAGAGTTGCTTTTTTACCAGCTGCACTAGAAAGTACAATTTTAGTCCCTTCTCTTGAAGCAGTAATCGTTTCTCCAGAAAGTGTTGTTAGTGCATAATTTCCTTTAGCGCTTTTAATTTCCTGCACCAAATTAGTAGATTTTAAATCTGCTTTTATAATATGAGCATTCACAAACGCTGCTAGAGTTTCTTTATTTTCTGGATTTAAGAGACTCTTCATTGCCTCATCTCCCATTGCTTTTAGTGCATCGTTCGACGGAGCAAAAATAGTAAAGGGTCCTTTATTTTTTGCTAACATATCCGTAACTCCGGCACTCACCATTAAGCTTACAAAAGACTTTAACTCTGGCGTAACCATTGCCTTCATCAATACACTGTTTACTTGATTCTTATCTTCTTCAGAAAGATCTTTTTTCTTTTGAGAAGTAGATTCATTCTTTTTAGCCACAATTGTTTCAGCTTCCACAGAAGTATTTTTAACTTCATTTTTACACGAGAACGTAACAATTGTAAGTCCTAAAAGGAAGAGAGTACGATAGATCAATTTCATAGTTAAAATCTTAATAATTTAGGCTAAAAATAACCAAAATACCTTCACAACACCAAGAAAGATTGTATTTTTGTAGCTCAAATTAAGCGTATGAAAATTTTAGTTATCACTTTTGCATTATTATTACTTGCTGTAGCTGGTATTGCTATCAAAATATGGGGTAAAAAAGACGGTAAATTTGCGGGTACTTGTGCCAGTCAGAGTCCTTTTCTAAATAAGGACAATGAAGCTTGTGGTTTCTGCGGAAAAACTCCGGATCAATTTGAAAATTGTACCGAAGACACTCACAAAGCATAACCAACCTCCTTCTGTCTGTTGTGCCGTTTTAAAACGGCCTACAAACCTACATCCCCGTAACCTTTAATTTAATTTTATGGTGCTACTTTACGTGCTAGGCATTGTTGTTTTTTTAAACTGTGTTTATTTCTTAGTATTCTCTAAATTTTCTTTTTCCAAAACTTTGGATCCTATTTCTTCGGAAAATCATGCGATTTCACTGATTGTTTGCGCGAAGAATGAAGCTGAGAACCTTAAAAACAACATCCCTTTGTGGTTGGCACAAGCGTATCCAAATTTTGAAATTATTTTAATTAACGATGCTTCTTCAGACGATACCTTAGAAATCATGGAGCAATTTGCTGCTGAAAACGATTGCATTCAAATTGTAAATGTGAAAAACAATGAAGCTTTTTGGGGAAACAAAAAATACGCACTTACGTTAGGAATTAAACGTGCTAAAAACAAACGCATGTTGTTTACAGACGCAGACTGCAAACCCGCAAGCAACAATTGGCTCGCTCTAATGGCAGGTTCATTTACTGAAGAAAAAGAACTTGTATTAGGATATGGTGCCTACGAAAAAGCTCCTGGCTTATTAAACAGTCTTATTCGGTATGAAACGCTTCTTACTGCAGTACAATATTTTTCGTACGCCAAAGTAGGAATGCCTTATATGGGCGTGGGCAGAAATCTCGCGTACACTAGTAATTTATACTACGCGAACAACGGGTTTATGTCGCACATTAAAATACCTTCAGGCGACGACGATTTATTTGTAAATGAAGCAGCAACTTCAAAAAACACAGCGCTTTGTTATTCAGAAAATGCATTTACGTATTCCCTTCCGAAGAAAACTTGGAAATCATGGTTTATTCAGAAAAAAAGACACGTTTCTACTGCAAAACTGTACAAACCCACTCATAAATTTTTACTCGGAACTTACTATTTCTTAAACCTATTATTTTGGATCGTTGCTGCAGCAAGCTTTGTGTTTCTAGATTGGAAAATTCCAGCAATACTTATTAGCTTCCGTTTTTTAGTGCAATGGATTACCATAGGAAAAGCCGCTTCAAAACTTAAAGAGAATAACTTGATTCCTTTTCTTCCGTTTTTAGATTTATTTTTAGTCTTCATTCAAATGAGTATCTTTATTTCTAATAGCGTTTCAAAACAAACTAAGTGGAATTAAAAAAGAGCGAACTTCTTACCCAAATACAAAAAGCAAAAGCCGGAAAACAAGGTGCCTTTAAATTTTTACTGGATCATTTTTGGAATGAAGTCTTTGGTTTCCAATTAAAACGCGTTAAAAACGAATACGAAGCAGAAGATATTACCATCGAAACTTTTTCGAAAGCCTTTGACAAGATCAATACTTTTGACGAGAATTACACCTTCGGAACATGGCTTATCACCATTTCTAAAAATATTCAAATTGATAAATCTCGAAAGAAAAATGCAGCGGTGTACCTTCAGACCGCCGATGTAGGTGATGAACACGTTCAGAAAATTGTGGACGACTCTCCTACACCAGAAGATATTCTGATTACAGAACAAAATCTTGCAGAGCTTTTACTATTCATAAAACGACTTAAACCCCACTACCAAGAAGTAATCAATCTTCGATATTTTAACGAGATGAGCTATAATGAAATTTCAGAATCGCTCAACGAACCTCTTAACAACGTTAAAGTTAGACTGCTAAGAGCCCGTAAATTATTGGCCGAAATCATTACACAACACCGCAAAGTGTAATTTACAACCTTACCTTTCAGAAAAAACAAACCGCACAAAATCTAGAATTCGAATACAAATCAATTGGTTTATTTGAACCGTTCTGCTTGAAATTAAAATCATTTTAGTTGTACCTTTGTAAAACAATATGAGCACAGAAACTATAGACATTCAGAAACGCACACCAAAACCAAAATGGTTACGCGTTAAGCTTCCTACGGGTAAAAAATACACCGAGTTAAGAGGCTTAGTAGATAAGTATAACTTGCACACTATTTGCACATCAGGAAGTTGCCCAAACATGGGTGAATGCTGGGGAGAAGGGACTGCAACTTTCATGATTTTAGGAAATACTTGCACCCGTTCTTGTGGTTTTTGCGGTGTAAAAACTGGACGCCCAGAAAGCGTAGATTGGGACGAACCTGAAAAAGTAGCGCGTTCTATTAAAATCATGAATATTAAACACGCCGTGATCACCTCAGTAGATCGCGACGATATTAAAGATATGGGTTCAATTATGTGGGCCGAAACCGTAAAGGCGATTCGCAGAATGAACCCCGAAACAACCTTAGAGACTTTAATTCCCGATTTTCAAGGAGAGACTCGTAATATTGACCGTATTATTGCTGTAAAACCTGAAGTGGTTTCGCACAATATGGAAACCGTAAAACGATTAACAAGAGAGGTTCGTATTCAAGCAAAATACGAGCGAAGTTTGGAAGTGTTGCGATACTTAAAAGCGCAAGGAATTAATCGTACCAAAAGTGGAATTATGTTAGGGTTGGGCGAAAAAGAAGAGGAAGTAATTCAAACACTCGAAGACTTGCGCTCTGTAGGCCTTGATATTGTTACGATTGGACAATACTTACAACCTTCTAAAAGACATTTACCAGTAAAAGAGTTTATCACTCCAGAGCAGTTTAAAAAATACGAAACTATTGGCCTAGAAATGGGCTTCCGTCATGTAGAGAGTGGTGCCTTAGTTCGTTCGTCATACAAAGCACAAAAACATTTAACATAGGTTACTAAAATGGCTTCAAAAGTAAAAATTGGAATTAACGGTTTTGGACGTATTGGCAGAAACCTGTTTAGAATTCTTTTGCATCATCCCACCATTGAAGTTATTGCCGTTAATGATCTTGCCGATGCGAAAACACTAAGTCATTTACTAAAGTACGATAGCATTCACGGAGTTTTACACGAAGACATTTCGTATACTGAAAATGAACTAATTGTCGCGGGTAAAAAAATAGCTTTTTCTTCGGAAAAAAACATAGAAGCAATTCCGTGGAAAGATGTAGATATTGTAGTAGAAGCCACTGGAAAATTTAAAACAAGAGAAGCATTAGAAAAACACCTGAAACTAGGTGTTCAAAAAGTGATTTTATCTGTCCCTCCTCTTGAAGATGATATAAAGACAGTTGTTTTAGGAGTAAACGATTCCATTTTAGACGATAGTGATACTATTATTTCTAATGCTTCGTGTACAACTAATAATGCCGCACCTATGCTACAAGTAATTAATGAACTTTGTGGTATTGAGCAAGCGTACATTACAACCATACATTCGTACACAACCGACCAAAGCCTACACGATCAACCGCATAGAGATTTACGTCGTGCGCGTGCTGCTGGACAATCTATTGTACCCACCACTACTGGAGCTGCAAAAGCGTTAACTAAAATATTTCCTGATTTAGCAGATGCTATTGGAGGTTGTGGAATTCGGGTTCCAGTTCCGAATGGCTCTTTAACCGATATCACCTTCAATGTAAAAAAAGAAGTGTCGATAGCCACTATAAATGAAGCATTTAAGAAAGCTTCCGAAGGGAGTTTAAAAGGAATATTACAATATACGGAAGACCCAATTGTCTCTGTTGACATTATTGGAAACACCCATTCGTGTATTTTTGATGCTGAAATGACTTCAGTGATAGGCAAAATGGTTAAAATTATTGGTTGGTATGATAATGAAAGAGGGTATTCATCGAGAATAGTTGATTTAATCGCCAAGATATCGAGGAAATAACTATATTTATCGCTTAACTACACACCCTGTTTGAGTAAAGTTGGTTTTACATACAAAATATTAGCCCCATTTTTGATATTTTTCTTACTATCAAGAGTGGCCTTTGGCATGCAAACTAATCAAGATAGTATTGCAAGTGTTATTAGACATTGTCAAGAAGCCAAACTAAATATTGCAACTCAAAACTTCGATAAAGCAATTGACAACTTAACCGAAGCAAACTTTCTTGTTTCAAATATCAACAACAATCAATTAAAGGGTGGGGTATTGCAAACCTTTGTTTTTCTGTACTATGCCGTAAAAAATTACGAAAAAGCAGATTCGGAGAACATAAAGGCGATCACACTATTTCAAAAAAACGACGACAAATTGAGTCTTGCCAAAGCATATACCATGCAAGGGCTCATTTTAACGCAAACAGGAAGATTTAACCAAGCGGAAGGTTATTTTAATGACGCCGATGAATTATTTACACAACTGAATGATGAGCAAACCCAATCGAATGTTTTAATTGGTCTTGGAGTTCTTGAGTTAAAAAGAGGAAATCCAAAAAGGGCTGTAAACTATTTTGATGCTGGAATTCCGCTTTACGACAACTTCCATTTAACGTACCAAGAAGCATATGCGCAACTTAACAAAGCAGACGCTCTTTTGCAACTAGAAAATGAAGTTGGCTACCAAAACATTGTATTGGCAAAACAAGCTTATAAAAAAGCGCTTGCAATTATAGACACAAACTCCTATGCTTCCTTAAAAATTGAAAGTTATAATACAGCATACCAAATCGCCAAAAAAGACAACAATTTAAAAGAAGCACAAGAAAACCTAATAATATATACAACTAAAAAAGATTCCATCTTTAAAGAGTATATAAAAACTAGTTCAAGAGCATTAGACATCGAGTCCAATTTAGGAGATTTAAATCAAATCATTGAAGAACAAAAAAACGATTTAGACAAAAAGAAGAAATCGCTTAACTTCGGTAAAATGACGAATGGATTAAGCATTGCTTTAATTGTTATACTATCCCTTCTAACGCTATCGCTTTACAAAAACAATAATTTAAGAGCCAAGGCGAACGAGTTGTTGCAAGACAAAAACAACGAATTACAGCTCGCAAAAGAAAAAGCCGAAAAAGCTTCACTAGCGAAAGCACAATTTCTTTCAACGATTACACACGAGCTTCGTACTCCATTATACGCAGTAACAGGACTAACCCATTTATTAATGGAGGAAAATCCTAAAGAGTACCAAAAAGAGCATTTAAATTCGTTGAAGTTTTCAGGAGAATACCTTTTATCTCTAATCAATAACATCCTAGATTTAAACAAACTAGAAGCCAACAAGGTAGAAGTAGAAAAAACTACTTTTAATCTTAAAAAGCGTATCAATGACGTGTTAATTGCTTTAAAGAAATCGGCCGATGACAAGAAAACAAAACTACATTTAGAATTTGATGATAGCGTGCCTGACAGACTTGTTGGAGACCCATTAAAACTATCACAAATTCTCATCAACTTAATAGGTAACTCTGTAAAATTTACCCAAAATGGTGATGTATATGTTCGGGTTAAAAAATTAGACCTAAGCAAAAACAAAGTAATGCTTCATTTTGAAGTGGAAGACAATGGGGTTGGTATTTCTAAGAAAAAGCAAAAAAGTATATTTGAAACATTCTCCCAAGGCTCACTGCAAATCAACAGAAAGTTTGGCGGAACTGGATTAGGGCTTTCCATTGTTAAAAACCTCTTAGAGTTGATGAATAGTAAAATTCAGCTTGAAAGTGATTTAGGGAAAGGATCTAAATTTTGGTTTAATATCAACTTCCTTGTTTCCGACAATAGTGTTGAAGTAGATACTGCTGCAGATCGAGGACTGGAAGTAGATTTAGAATCGCTTGTTAACAAAAAAGTACTGGTTGTAGAAGACAATAAAATCAACCAGATGATTACCAAAAAAATCTTAGAGAAAAATAAGATGGTTTGTATGGTAGCCGACAACGGTATGGAGGCAGTCAAACTGGTTAAAAACAATAAATACGATGTTGTATTGATGGACATCCACATGCCTGGAATTAGCGGAATAGAAGCCACTCAAAAAATACGCGCTTTCGACACAACGCTTCCAATTATTGCACTAACTGCTGTTACTATCGATGAAAACTTAGACGATTTCTACCAAGCAGGCTTTAATGAAATCATTCCGAAGCCTTTTAAACCTGAAGAGTTTTTTGAGAAAATCTATAAGGTAATTCACTTTAAATTAGAACCTGGAGACTCTAACTAAAACGAGCTTCATCTATCTTTTCTAGTATTGTTTTTTTCAAAAATTCTTCCTGCTCTCTCAATATAATTGTTTTGATAGGAAGATAGTAGATGGCAAACTTCCCCAATTTAGGTTGTAGTCGCATATAATCTTTTTCGGTGGTGAGAATAATCTCATTCTTCTTCAATTTGGCTATTTCCGAAGCAGAGAAATGATGGTGGTCAGGAAATTTATCATGCGTAAACTGAAACTCATTTCGCTTCAAAAAATGAATCAATGGCTTCGGATTTGCAATTCCAGTTACCAATGTGAATTTTTTATTCTGAAGGTACTGTAACGGAAGGGTTTCCGAAGGACCAAAAATAAAATCATCATAGCCTATTTTTGAAAAATACACTTTCTGATTAGTTGTAAGCTGTAACGATTTTTCTATTTCCTGCATTTTTGCATACGAAACACCTTCTGGACATTTGGTCACCAAAACAATATCTGCCCTCTGCGCTCCGCTTCTAAACTCACGCAAATTTCCCATTGGCAATACGTAGTCGTTACTATACAAGTCGTTAAAAGGTGTTAGTAATATATAGGTTGATGCTTTAACTTTTCGGTGCTGAAAGGCATCGTCTAGCAATATCACATCTGCTTTAGCTTCCAATTGCTCAATTCCTGTACGTCGGTCTGCACACACTGCAATGGTAGTGTCTGAAAAATTCTGCTTAAACTGAAGCGGCTCATCTCCTACTTCTTCAGCAGTACTTGTTACCAAAACTTCACGAAATCCAGTAGTTTTTCGCTTGTATCCCCTACTTAATACAGCTATTCGAAAATCTTTCCGAAGAAAATCGATTAAAAATTCAATCATGGGAGACTTCCCTGTACCGCCAGTAGAAAGGTTTCCGACGCAAATAATAGGAGTGTCATACGTCCTGCTCTCCCACCAACCTTTATCGTAAAAATAATTTCGGACGGCAGTAATTACACCGTAAATCAGTGAAAAAGGAAACAGTATTTTCCGTAGCAAATTCATTTAACGAAAGTAACTTTTTTATCTTTACCGTAAAATAAAAACAATGAAGGTTAAAGATGTAATTCACGTTTTAGAAGAGCTTGCACCAAATCGCTACGCCGAAGGTTTTGACAATACAGGGCTCTTAGTTGGAAATAAAGACACTACTATCACAGGTGTTCTGGTCACACTAGACACGCTAGAAAGTGTGGTCGATGAAGCGATTGAAAATAAATGCAATCTCATTGTAAGCTTTCATCCCATTATTTTTTCTGGTTTAAAAAAGATTACAAATGAAACCTACGTAGAACGTGTTGTCGTTAAAGCCATACAGCATAATATTGCTATTTATGCGATTCATACTGCGTTAGATAATTCTTTTCAAGGTGTGAATGCAATGATTTGCGAAAAGCTACACTTAGAAAACAAAAAAATTCTAATTCCGCAGAAAGGCACCATCAAAAAACTTATCACGTTTGCTCCTATAAAAGACGCAGAAAAGGTACGAGAAGCTTTATTTGCTGCGGGTGCTGGAGGCATTGGAAATTACAGTAATTGTAGTTTTACCACCAACGGAATAGGGAGTTTTAAAGCCAACGACCAAGCAAATCCTGTCATTGGAAAAAAGGGCGAACTTCATTTTGAAGAAGAAACACAAATTTCGGTTACGTACTCAAAACACCTTGAATCTAAGGTGCTTTCCGCTTTATTTAGCGAACATCCATACGAGGAAGTTGCCCATGAAATTACAACGTTAGAAAACAACGATCAGCATATTGGAATGGGAATGATAGGCGAATTTTCTTCGGAAAAAACCGCTTCTGAGTTTATTCTACATCTGAAGCAAACAATGAATACTGAATGTGTACGTCATTCTAAAATAAGTTCGAAACCCATAAAAAAAGTAGCCGTACTGGGCGGAAGCGGAAGTTTTGCCATTGAAGCTGCTAAACACGCTGGCGCTGATGCTTTTGTGACTTCCGACTTAAAATATCATGATTTTTTTAAGGCTGAAAACACCATCCTTTTAGCAGATATTGGACATTATGAAAGCGAACAATACACAAAAGAGCTTTTACATTCTTTCCTTAACAAAAAAATCACTAATTTTGCAATCGTTTTATCACAAACAAACACCAATCCTATTAGCTATTCTTAAATTATGGCAGCAAAGACAGAAATTACTGTAGAAGAGAAATTAAGAGCATTATATGATCTTCAATTAATCGACTCTCGAATCGACGAAATTAGAAACGTTCGCGGAGAACTTCCTTTAGAAGTTGAAGATTTAGAAGATGAAGTAGCGGGAATGAACACTCGTCTTACAAAATTGAAAAATGATCTTGAGCTTATCGAAGACGATATCAAAGCGAAGAAAAATCAAATTGAGGAATCTAAAACCTTAATTAAGAAATATACTACGCAGCAAGATAACGTTCGAAATAACAGAGAATACAACTCTTTAAGTAAAGAAGTTGAATTTCAAGAGTTAGAAATTCAGTTGGCTGAAAAGCACATCAAAGAATTTAAAGCGCAAATCGAGCAAAAAAATCAAGTAATTGATGAAACAAAAGCACGCGTAAAAGCTCGTGAGGAACATTTAAAACACAAACAAGGTGAGTTAGATGAAATCCTTTCTGAAACAGAAAAAGAAGAGCAATCTTTAATTAAAGAGTCTCAAAGCTTCGAAAAGAAAATTGAAGACCGTTTAATAAACGCTTACAAACGTATTCGTACTAACGTAAAGAATGGTTTAGCAGTAGTTCCTGTAGAGCGTGGCGCTTCTGGAGGTTCTTTCTTTACAATTCCACCACAAGTACAAATGGAAATTGCTTCTCGTAAAAAAATTATTACAGATGAGCACAGTGGACGTATCTTAGTAGATCCAGAATTGGCTACTGAAGAACGCGAAAAAATGGAAGGTATTTTTGCAAAGCTTAAATAGAACCCATCCCAATATATTACAAAGCCTTCATTTTTATGAAGGTTTTTTTTTGCGCTATTCTGAAAGTTTACAACCCACAACACGACTACCTACCAAAAGTATTTTTATGAAAAAACATACAATTATTGTTACAGCCCTTATTCTTTTTGGAATCCAAGCGGCTTGTCAACCTTCACATAAAAAAAATAAAGAAGCAGAAGCAATTGCACAAAAGGAAATAACTCCAATTCAGGTTCCAAGTGAGAACGGACTAGATCGCGCTTATTTTGCAAGCGGTTGTTTTTGGTGTGTTGAAGCAGTGTTCGAAAGTGTTCAGGGCGTTCAAGAGTCTATTTCAGGATACAGTGGGGGTCACACTAAAAACCCAACCTACGAGTCTAGCAATACGGGACGCACCGGCCACGCCGAAGCTGTAGAAATTATTTACAACCCAAAAGAAGTTAGTTTTAGTCAGTTGGTAGACGTGTATTTTGGCTCTCAGAATATAACACAAGTAAATGGACAAGGTGGTGATCTCGGGTCGCAATACCGTTCCATTATATTCTATCAGAATGATGCGCAGAAAAAGAGTATCGACGCTAAAATTAAGACTTTAGAAAAAGAGGTTGGAAAAGGAAAAGTAGCTGCGCAAGTATTGCCTTTTGAAAAATTCTGGGTAGCAGAAGCCTATCACCAAAATTACGAACGCTTACACCCTGAAAACCCATACATTCAGAATGTGTCGGTTCCTAGACTGAATCGTTTTAAAGCAAAGTTTCCAGAATTATTAAAAAAAGATGGAGCACATTAAATCATCAAAAAAAACATAGAATATGCCTCGCAAAATAATTGTATTGCGAGGTTTATTTTTTTACAGCTTTTATTTCAAATAATAAAGGGTAGCGTTTGGTCTTCATCTCAAAGAAGCCTTCATCATTTTTCACCAAGTCAGGAAAAATGTCGTATGGAGAAGCATCGTGCTCTTTAAAATTGGTTATTTCCAATCCCGCTTCAAGCAAGGAACTTATTATTTCGCTCAAGCTGTGATTCCAACCGTACTCTTTACTTGTCATTTTCGAATTAGTATCGCCATACGTTCCTTCATATTCTTCATAGATTGCTTCTTTTTGATGATACCCATATTTCATTTCAGGTGGAGATACAGTATAGTCAAACATCCAAGCGATGGGATGAAACTCTACTATGTAAAATATTCCTCCTACCTTCAATCTTTCAGAAATCATTTGTGCCCAAGGTCGTAAATCGGGTAACCAACCAATGGTACCGTAACTTGTAAATACCACATCAAAAGTTTCAGAAATATGCTTCGACGTATCTAATACATTACAACACACGAAACGGGCATCTAATGCCAACTCTGTATTGAGCTGTTCTGCCAAAGCAACGGCTTTATCAGAAAGATCCACTCCCGTGCATTTTGCGCCCATTCTACTAAAACTTAAGGTATCTTGTCCAAAATGACACTGCAAGTGCAGTAACGACTCACCAGATAGATCTCCTAGCGCTTCAATCTCATACCTGTTTAAAGAAGTTTGACCTTCCTTAAATGCTTTCATATTATAAAAATCACTTTCAGCGTGTACCGCTACTTTTTGATTCCAAGTATTCCGGTTAGTATCAAAAGCTTCTTTTAAATCCATGGTAGTATTTTCAGTAAAAATATAAAAATAAGTAGAATAAGAGATTTAATATCGAATTAACATTTCTCGTTAAACTTGGTTAAATTCTTAAAAATCAAAGCTAATCGTTGCTATATTGTCATTACTAATCACAAAAAATCAACAAATCATGAAAGACATTGTCTGGTTAATCGTAGTACTATTAATAATAGGATGGCTTGTAGGTTACTTTGGCTTCGGAGAAGCTGTAGGTAGTTTAATACACATTTTATTAGTATTAGCAGTAATTGGAATTCTATACCGTTTAGCAACTGGTAGAAGGCCGTAAACACTAACTTTAAAAAAACAAAAACTATGAAAAAAGTAATTTTAATATTATTCGCAGCAGGATTATTTGCAACAAGCTTTACAAGTTGTAGAGAGAAAAAAACAGTAGGTGACCAAATTGAAGAGGTTGCCGATGATGTAGAAGATGCAGTAGATTAATACCTAACTTTGTATAATCCCACAAAACGTCCGTTTACAAATATGTAGACGGACGTTTTTTCGTGGCCTGCAAAACACCCACTTCAATGATTCTTTATGTATTTTTACACAATCAAATTCTGACACCATGAAAAAAGCCATACTGCTATTTAGTTTAATCATATTTGCCACAGCATGTAAAGAAGTTTCAAAATCTTCCGAAGAAAAGAACTCAGAAGACTCCTCTTCACAATTAGAAGTGAATTCAAATCGTACTACTGCAGAAACTATCGCTTACAAAAACGGATTTGAAAACTGGAAAAATGTTTCAGAAATACAATTTACTTTCAATGTAGACCGCAACGGAAACCATTTTGAGCGTTCTTGGACTTGGAATCCTAAAACTGACGCTGTAACGATGAAATCTGCACAAGACACCATTAGTTATAACCGAGCTATTATGGATACCATTGCTCAAAAAACAGATGCATCTTTCATAAATGATAAATATTGGTTATTGGCTCCTTATAATTTGGTTTGGGACAACGGAATTCAAACTTCAGAAAAAGAAAATGTAATTGCTCCTATCTCTAAAGACACGTTAAATCAACTCACAATTGTTTATGGAAACGATGGTGGTTACACGCCTGGTGATGCGTATGATTTTTACTTCGGAAAAGATTTCGTTATCAAAGAATGGGTGTATCGCAAAGGAAATGACAGCGTTCCATCTATGACAACTACGTGGGAAGATTACGAAGGCTTCAACGGTCTAAACATCGCGAAAATGCACAAGGACGAGACAGGTAATTTCAAACTGTATTTTACCAACATTAAAGTGAAGTAGGTTTTATTTCTTTAAAAATTTACACACAACTACCGTTTTTCGGTCTGAAAGCAATCGCATAAAATAGAGTCCTTGGTTTAACATTGAAGTATTTACTGTACAGGTATTTTCTGCATCAAAAACAGCTGCTTCTGAAAGTACTTTTCTGCCCAACACATCATACACTTCCAACTGAATCGGGGCTGTTGTCTCATACAATAACACGACCTCATCGCCTACAGGATTTGGAAACAACACACCTTGCTGCGCACTCTTTTTTGTAAAATAGGCTTCCGCAAAAGCAAAGGCTTCTTTTCCAATTTTTTCTCCTAAAAAACGCCCAGGAATATCATCGATTGGCGGGTGAATTCCACCCCAAATTCGAGACAGACTCGTCTGGTCGCTGGCATCTCTATACGTTGCCCACTGCAATTGAATTGGCATAGAAGGTCCTTTTTCAAACTTTAAAAATGAATCGGCAGGCGCCTCAAAAGTCCCCATGCCTCCAGGAAAAAAAGGATCGCCTGTTAACTGCGTTAATACTTCAGCAGCAGCCCTTGAATACGTAGAATGTCCAGACACATAGCCCGCAAAAGGAGGTGTTACAAACGACGGTCGTTGGTACGGAAACCATTCGTTTGCGAAAATCCAACCTACGCCTGCCACATCTGTCGATGGATTTGCAATAACACCAGGACCCCGCCAACCGTACAGTTTAATTTTTCCAATATTTTCATTAAAAGCACCTGCCATTGGATCTCCTTCTTCAATTACTTCAATCAATCCAGGTGTTAATGGCAAACCGTGCGGATTATAACTCAGTTGATTTGGATCTGAAGATTGTCCCTTATCTGCCATGTAACGTATGGCACTAATCGGCCGAACGTAATCGTAATACCCTTTAATTCCCCAGGCACTAATTGCAGCATCGTGCATGGTTCCACCTAAAATAAAATAACTTTTAACATCCCATTCTAAGTCGGACAACACCCGTCCTTCCCCCTTGAAACGTTTTACCAAATCGGGTTGGTCGCTCACATAATTTAAAAGAGTAAACCAATGTCCTGGAGGTGTTTCACTGTCGGGTCCGTCTGCCCAAAACTCGGCAAGTACGCGCGTATAATCCCCACGTAGCACCATTTGAGGTTCGTACGGTTGTTGTGTTTTAGGATTTAAAGCACGCCCCGAACTAGGGTCTGTTCCATTCACATAATCGTAAAACGCAGTGTATTCTTCAAACGTTTCTGGAAAGGTACTTATATCAAGATTCCCCATACTTGCAGGAGAAATATCGATGAGCACTTCATCGGTCGGATCTAAATGCGAACTCCAAGCAGCCACCAATGAAAAACCCCATTTGTAGGCATCTTCAATTCCTAAACCTTCTTGCAAATACGAAGGGGGTCCTGGGTCATTGTAAACGATATAGTCAAAATCAGGAGTTGAAAAAACGGTCTTTTGATCTTCCTGAAACGAAAAAGGAGTCACACTCCCCCATTCGGGTCCTAAAAACGGAGGCTGACCTCCTGGAATGGTATTTCCACTCTGATCTACATAATTTTCTACCTTCAACGGCTGCCAATGATTGGGATGTGTCATTGTTAAGTTTCCAGAAATATCCACATTCAGAGGCGCATTTAAAGGCTCGTAGTGTTGATTTTCATATCCTAACGCTTCATTAGCCCCATCTTGCAGCCCAAAAGCAATCAACTGTGCTGCAATATAATTCCCTAATGCGGCGGCGTTTCCCGTATGATAATCGGTGCTTGTAAAAGAAGTGTCGTATCCGAAATCTTGCATCAATGCTTCAATAGATTGAAAAATTTCTTCTTGTCCTGGAGAGGTTGCAAACCGATGACGCATAAAGCGATACACGGCATAACTAATTGCTTTTTGTCGAGCTTCGGAAACAGATTCGGAAGCCTCAAATCCATCAAAATCACAATGAAATACGCCTACCGTTTTTCCTAAAAAGAAGGAATCTGCATTTTTATCAAATACAGTCCAAGCATCATACATCGCTACCGAACTATGAAACAAATTTCGCGCGTGAACGGTAGGTCGTGCAAAATCATTCCGAATTCCGTGTAGCACCTCTTCATTCCATTGTCGCGCGACCGACTGTGAAATCAAGGGAGTAGTGACAATAGATAGTAAAACGAAAAGTAAGATTCTTCTCATTATGCTTTTTTTCAAAGATACCACTAATCCCAATTTATAATTCTTATTTTTGTTAGAAGCCGAAAATTAAGAGAAAACGAATGTTCGAAAACAGTTTAGAATTCGCTAAAAAGCAAGATGCTTCAGACTCATTAGCATCTTTCAGAAATAAATTTCACATCCCTAAAGATTCTTCCGGAGAAGACTTGATTTACCTCTGCGGAAACTCATTAGGATTACAACCAAAAATAACTTCAGAATATATTCAAGAAGTGTTAGACGATTGGGCTGCTTATGGTGTTGAAGGTCATACTGAAGCTGAACACGCTTGGTTGCCTTACCACGAGTATCTTACTAAAACCATGGCTACGATTGTAGGCGCAAAGCCTTCCGAAGTGGTGGTGATGAATACCCTTACCACCAACCTTCATTTAATGATGGTTACGTTTTACCAACCGACCAAAACACGCTATAAAATTATTGTGGAAAGCGATGCCTTTCCAAGTGATAAATACGCGGTTGAAAGTCAGTTAAAATTTCATAATATCGACCCAAAAGACGGATTAATTCTTTGGAAACCTCGCGAAGGAGAAGAATTATGCCGTTTTGAAGATTACGAAACCCTGCTCAAAGAACACGGAGATGAAGTCGCTTTGGTACTCATTGGAAGCACAAATTATTATACAGGACAATCGTTTCCTATAAAGAAAATCACCGATTTAGGACACAAACACGGCTGTAAAGTTGGGTTTGATCTTGCCCACGGTGCTGGAAACATACAACCTAATTTACACGAAAACGGTCCCGATTTTGCCGTTTGGTGTACGTACAAATATATAAACAGTGGCCCTGGAAGTTTGGGTGGCTGCTTCGTGCACGAACGTCATGCGAACAACAACGATTTAAAACGTTTTGTAGGCTGGTGGGGACACAACAAGACAACGCGCTTTAATATGCGTCACGAATTTGATGCTTTACCAGGAGCGGAAGGTTGGCAATTGAGCAACCCTCCAATCTTATCAATGACGGCAATTAGAGCCTCTTTAGATACGTTTGCTGCTGCTGGATTTGACAATCTTCGAAAAAAATCAGTGCAGCTAACCAACTTTTTAGAATTCCTTGTAGACGATTTAAAGGACGATAGAATCAATATCATCACCCCTAGAAATCCGGAAGAAAGGGGCTGTCAATTATCGATACAAGTAAAAAGTGCCGATAAAAACTTACATACAGAACTTACAGAAGCAGGTGTCATTAGCGATTGGCGCGAGCCCGATGTTATTCGAATCGCCCCTACTCCTCTTTACAATAGTTTTGAAGACGTTTATCACTTTACACAACGACTTAAAAAAGTACTTAACTAAACAAATGACAAAACAAGAACACATACTCATTGTTGGCGCTGGCCTTTGCGGAAGCCTTCTTACGTTACGCATGGCACAACGAGGCTACAAAGTTACGTTGGTAGAGAAACGCCCAGATTTACGTAAAACAGAACAAGATGCAGGTCGTTCTATCAACTTGGCACTTTCAAATCGTGGATTGCAAGGATTGCGTCTTGCTGGTGTTGAAGAAGAAGCCAAAAAATTGTGCATTCCCATGTACGGTCGAATGATTCACGACAAGCAAGGAAATACTTTTTTAAGCAAGTACAGCGGACGAAATAACGAATACATCAACTCTATTTCGCGTCCAGGATTGAATATGTTGTTGTTAGATGCTGCGGAAAAAATGCCAAATGTTACGCTCGTTTTTAATCACGGTTGTAAAACTGTTGACTTAGAAAATGCGTCGGCTACGTTTAAAAACTATGAAACGGGAGCTGAAACATCCTTTAGTGGCGACATCCTTTTAGGAACGGATGGAGCGGGTTCTGCCGTTCGAAAAAGTATGTTTAACCACCGCAAATTTCTCTTTAGCTTTTCGCAACAGTGGTTAACACACGGTTATAAAGAACTTGAAATCCCGGCGACCAAAGAAGGCGGCTACCGAACAGACAAAGGTGCCTTGCATATTTGGCCTCGTGGGGAAGATATGTTAATTGCACTTCCTAATTTGGACGGTAGTTTTACAGTAACCCTCTTTTTACCTTACTCAAATAGCGATTACTGTTTCGATAATTTAACCACTCCCGAAATGGTGTTGGAGTATTTCACCAAAGAGTTTCCAGATGCGGTTGCGTTAATGCCGAATCTTGCAGAAGAATTTTTCCAAAATCCGACAGGCCCTTTAGGAACCATAAAATGTTCTCCTTGGAATTGCTACGGAAAAACCCTGCTCTTAGGAGATGCTGCACATGCCATTGTCCCTTTTTACGGTCAAGGAATGAATGCTTCTTTTGAAGACGTAGTGGTTTTTGATGCTATTTTAGACAAACATGAAGGAGATTGGACCAAAGTATTTCACGAATACGAAAAGAACCGAATAGCCGATACCAATGCAATTGCCGATTTAGCGGTTGATAATTTCCATGAAATGAAGGAGCATACGGCTAGCGAATTGTTTCAGCAAAAAAGAAAACTGGAAACTGCATTTGAAGCTGAGTTTCCAAAAGAATACTATTCAAAATACTCATTAGTTACCTTTAACGAAGCAATATCGTACGATGAAGCTATGAAAAAAGGGCGCGCACAAGACAAAGCCATTCTTAATTTAATTGACGATGGCACGTTAAAAGACACGATGACGTTACGCGAAAAACTAGAACTCGTAAAAAAAGAAACCAAAGAGATTTTACACGACGATGCCGTGGTAAGAAACTTAAAATAATAAAGATATGACCGTTAAAAGCAGACTCGTAGAAGGAAAAGCAACGCCAAGAGGAGCCTATCCGCACGTAAAACGTGTTGGTGATTTTATTTTTATATCTGGAACTAGTTCCCGACTCCCCGACAATACGTTTGCTGGCGTACATCAAATTGACGAAATGGGCGCCATGCATCTTGATGTTCGTGAGCAAACAAGAGCTGTATTAGAAAATATAAAAGACTACCTAGCATTGGAAGGTGCTACGATGGCAGACGTGGTAGATGTAACCTCTTTTTTGGTGAATATGAATGACTTTGCGGGGTATAATGCAGTCTATGCAGAATATTTCGACAAAGAGACAGGCCCAACCAGAACTACGGTTGCTGTGCACCAATTGCCACATCCAAATTTGGTGGTAGAAATTAAGGCAATGGCTTATAAACCTTTGTAAGATGCAGAAAATCTTAAATTACATAAACGGCGCGTACTGCGAACCTCACTCCGGAAAATGGCTTGACAATTACAATCCGAGTAATGGAGAAGTTTATTCGCAAATTGCCAATTCGGATGCGACAGATATTGCAAACGCCTATGAAGCGGCGAAAGAAGCTTTCCCAATTTGGTCAAACACCACCATTGAGGAACGAAGTCGGATTTTATTGAAAATTGCCGATCTCATTGAAGAAAAGATGGTCGATTTAGCCAAAGCGGAAGCAAAGGATAATGGAAAGCCATTAAATTTAGCGTTAACCGTAGATATTCCGCGTGCCTCTAGTAATTTTCGATTCTTCGGAAACGCTATCACACAATTTTCAAGCGAAGCACACGAAAGTATTGGGTTGCAAACCATGAATTTTACCTTACGCCAACCTCTTGGTGTCGTGGGTTGTATTTCTCCTTGGAATTTACCCTTGTATCTTTTTACATGGAAAATAGCACCTGCCATCGCCGCAGGAAATACCGTTGTTGCAAAACCGAGTGAAGTAACTCCTTTGACCGCTTTTTTATTAGGTGAAATTTGTACGGAAGCAGGATTGCCTAAAGGTGTTTTAAATATTGTTCACGGAACGGGTCCTTCAGCAGGGCAAGCGATTGTAGAGCATCCAAACATTAAGGCGATTTCATTTACAGGGGGTACTAAAACAGGCGAGCACATTGCTAGAACGGCAGCACCCATGTTTAAAAAATTATCGTTAGAATTGGGCGGGAAAAACCCAAATCTCATTTTTGCAGATTGTGATTATGAGACCATGCTAAACGTAACTGTAAAATCGTCATTTGCCAATCAAGGGCAGATTTGTCTCTGCGGAAGCCGAATTTTTGTTGAAAAACCAATCTACGAGAAATTCAAAAAAGATTTCATCGCGAAGATTGCCGCTTTAAAAGTGGGAGATCCTTTTGATGCGGACACGAATTTAGGAGCATTGGTTTCTAAACCACACCTCGAAAAAGTACAATCGTATATTAAAATTGCACAAGAAGAAGGTGGAACAATTTTATACGGAGGGAATCCTGTAACCGTAAAAGGATTGGAAAATGGTTATTACTTAGAACCTACGATCATTGAGGTTTACGACGATCAATGTCGTGTAAATCAGGAAGAAATTTTCGGACCTGTGGTTACCATCATGCCTTTTGAAACAGAGGAAGAAGCTTTGCGAATGGCAAACAGTGTAAAGTATGGCCTTTCGGCAACGCTTTGGACGACGCACTTAGACCGTACCATGCGTTTAAGCAAACAATTAGAAGCAGGTATCGTATGGGTAAACACATGGCTAAATCGTGACTTACGAACGCCCTTTGGTGGGATGAAAGATAGCGGTGTAGGACGTGAAGGCGGATTTGATGCCTTGCGTTTTTTTACAGAACCGAAAAACGTGTGTATAAAGTATACTTAAAATGTCTCCCCGAGCGCAGTCGAGGGGTTGTTAATATTAAATATAGGTCTCGACTGCGCTCGACCTGACATAAACATGAAGTTAGATTTACAAAATAGAAATGCATTGGTCTGCGGAAGTAGCGCAGGAATTGGAAAAGCGTCAGCACTAGAATTAGCTTCTATGGGAGCCACAATCACATTGGTCGCTAGAAATGAAGAAAAACTTAAAGCAGTACTAACGGAATTGCCAACTTCGGAAGGGCAGCAACACGACTATTTGGTTGTAGACTTTAGCAATCCGAAGGTGTTACAAGAACAACTTGCCAAAGCGACTCAAGACAAAACCTTTCATATTTTAATAAATAATACTGGAGGTCCGAAAGCAGGTCCTGTATTAACGGCTGGCTTGGATGAGTTTGAAGCCGCTTTTACACAGCATTTAAAATGCAATCACATATTGGCACAGGCTGTCATTCCTGGAATGAAAGAAGCAGGCTTTGGTCGTATTATTAATATTATCTCTACGTCGGTAAAGCAACCTATTGAAGGGTTGGGCGTAAGCAATACCATTCGTGGTGCCGTGGCAAATTGGAGTAAAACATTGGCTACGGAAGTAGGTCCGTTTGGAATTACTGTAAACAACGTATTGCCTGGAGCAACCGCTACCGAGCGCCTTACAGATATTTTACACAATGTTGCTAAAAAGATAAATGGTTCGTTTGAAGATGCTGAAAAAATGATGAAGAGTGTCGCTCCTGCCAAACGCTTTGCAGAACCTGAAGAGATTGCATACGCCGTTGCTTTTTTAGCCAGCGAATCGGCTAGTTACATTAACGGAATTAATCTTCCGGTAGATGGTGGACGTACAAAATCATTATAAGCGTTATTGTTGTAACTTTAGCTAGATGAGAATGCGTTAGGGATTGCAGTGACATCCTTTTTGTAGTGCCAGCAGTACTACAAAAAGATACAACGGAAAGCCCGCCCGATTGTTTTTCACAATGGGGAACGCCCAAAAAATATTAAAACACAGTAAAAGAACCGAGTTTAAATTAAAACTATGAGACGAAAACTACGCATTAATGGACATTCACATTTGCTTCCGTATCCAGAGGAGATTCCTCAATTTATGAAAGACAAAGGTATTTTTTGGGTAGATAAGGATCGAAAGTTTATGCTTCAAAAAGATTGGAGCCGACCGGTGACGGATTCGAGTTTCTTTTTGGATGAAAAATTGGCGTGGATGGAGCGCTACAAAATTGATCATGCGGTAGTGCTTAATTTATCGCAGCTTTATGGAAATGGTCTGCGCGTGGAAGAAATGAAGCAAGCGCTGCGTTTTCAGAACGATTTTAATGCAAAAGTGCAACGAGAGCATCCGTCTAAATTTACCTGTGGGTTTGTAGTACATCCTGGTTTTGTTCGAGGTGCTTTGTGGGAAATGGAACGTTGCGTGGAAGAATTAGGGATGCAATTATTGTGTTTGCCAACGCATTACATGGACACGATTGGAACCTGGCGTTGTATTTTTGATGAAGAAAACGAGCCTATTTTTGAATTGGCGAGTAAATACAATTTGGCGGTAGAAATACATCCATACGATGGTGAAAAATTTATAAAATTACAGAATACTGCATGGCGTTTTCACCTTATTTGGATGCTAGCGCAATGTGCAGATGCCTATCATTTTTTAACACTGAATGGCTACGCCGATAAATACCCAAACATGCGAACTTGTTTTGCACACGGTGGACAATTGGCGCAAATGAATTTAGGAAGACGTATTCAAGGGTTTGATGGTCGCCCCGATTTATTTGAAGGAAAAACACACCCTAGAAAGGCAGTTGGACATAAAAACATCTTTTTCGACACCTTGGTACACGATACGGGATCTTTAAAATTAGTAGTGGAAAATCAAGGCTCTAAACAAGTGGTAATGGGACTGGACGATCCGTATCCGTTAGGGGAAATGGAAAGTGAAATGCAATCGTCGTATCCTGGAAAGATTTTAGACTTGGCCAAAGAGCGAAAAATTTTAACGGAAACCGAATGCGATGCTATTTGGGACGACAACGTAATACAATGGTTGTGCGGTGATGATCAGGCTGCCAAAGACAAACTTGTGAAACGAATTCTAGGTTAATTATGACCGACGTTGCTCGATTTTATATTCTATCGCACATCTTTATTTCCTTTATTGGAGCGGTGTTACTCATCGCTATTTGGTATAATATTAGAAGCCGATTTAAGCAACTTTTAGAAGAAGACGACACTCAAAAACGAGTTGACAAAGGATTGCTATACCTCAGCTTTGCCGTTTTTATTTGGGTGTTAGCAGGATGTTGGAGTTACGCTGGAAATGCATTTTCTTTTTTCGACACTCAAGGGTATCAATTGGGCGTGAACTTATTCTCGATTGTGAATAATATGTTTATGCTATTGGCGCTGTTCTACTTTTACTACGCACCACAATTTATTTACAACAAGGAGAAAAACATTCAAAAGATCATCGCTGTTATTGTTGGGGTTTCGGTCGTAACGTTTTTGCTTCCAATGGTCTTGAAGGAAAACAATATTGTTCAAGGGGTTAAAATTAGCAACATTCCTGATTTAATTCTGTCAGGTTTTCTGTGTTACTTATTAGGGGTTTCCTTCTATCGAACTTTTGCGTACCGAGGGCTTAAAATTGTAGGAGCGCTTTCAATTGTAGTGATTGTACTTACTTTTATATCGCAACTTTCGGAGGTTTTTTTAGACTTCGGAAGCGATTTCACCAATAACTTTATTAAAATTTGCGCCAAAACATCGTTGATTTCTATTTTTCTGGTACTGGCAACTACCTGGGTGATTCGACTGGCGAGTATGCCTAAACCGAATGAAATGTCAATTTCATTTTTAGATTGGAGTTTGCTAAAACTGAACATTCCGACCAAAGGAATTTTTGATCAGACTATCGATTTTGGCTCTAAAACCACGCAATACAAAAACCTGTTGAAACTTACGATTCGACGTAAATACGGGGAAGGTGATTCGCAAAGTATTTTGGTGAATGCGGGCGGAGAGATTAAAAACCAAACGTACCTCACGCGTATCATCGAAAACATCAATGACATTCTTCAGCTGGACGCCAATCAGAAGCTGGAACGTCGTGATTTATTTACTTTTATTGGAGAAAGTCGCTACCGTTTGCGAATTATCCCTGCTAATATTTCCATAGACAAAACATTGCTGGAGGAATTTTCAGAAAGTACCGAGAACAAGGAATACAAAGAGTTTACAGCAGATCTAAGCTAGGGTTACAATTAGTTACAATTCCTTATTTTTTAGTATAATTTAATACAGGCGTTTCTTTCGCAGCAGCTTCCAATTATATTGCTCAAAAAACAAAATACCCATGAGCGCAACACTACCTGAAGCATCTTCTAAAGAACTGTTTGGACACCCAAAAGGACTCTTATATTTATTTTTCGCCGAGTTATGGGAGCGTTTTTCTTTCTACGGAATGCGTGCCTTATTGGTACTGTACATGACCAAACATTTATTGTTTGACGACGACATGGCGTTTGGTGTCTATGCAGCCTATATGTCGTTGGTATATGTGACGCCGATGATTGGTGGAATTTTAGCCGATAAATTATTAGGCTTCCGGAAGGCAATCATTCTGGGAGGAATTTTAATGTCGTTAGGACACTTCTTTCTCACCATAGAGCAGCCCGTGTTCTTTTATGGGTCGTTGGCGCTGATTATTGTTGGAAATGGCTTTTTTAAGCCTAATATTTCTTCATTTGTGGGCGATTTATATGCACAAGGAGATGCACGACGTGATTCTGGATTTACTATTTTTTACCTCGGAATAAACCTTGGAGCCGCGATCGCCCCCCTAGCCTGTGCTTGGTTTGCCATTACCTATGGATGGCATTATGGTTTTGTATTGGCTGGCTTCGGAATGTTGCTAGGATTGTTTGTATTCCATAGAGGTTTAAAAACATCGGTATTTGGTGACAAAGGCCTTGTACCAAATGTGAAGTTATATGAAAGTAAGAAGTTTGGACTTGCCAAAGGAACACTCACCATTATAGGTGCTTTTTTAGCGGTTCCTATTTTTGCATTGATTGTTCGCTATAACGAATTTGAACATTACTTGGTATGGATTGTTTCTGCCTTTTTAGTGGCGTACCTCATCTATATTATTAAATCTGTTTCAGTAAAAGAGAAAAAGCGTTTGTTAGTAGCAGTCTATTTTACGATACTCTACACTTTATTTGCCGCTATTTTTGAACAAGCGGGTAGTTCGTTAACGTTGTTTGCCGACCGAAATGTGAATCTTGTAGGCATGGACGCGGCAGGAACCAACAGTATTAATGCAGGTTTTATCATCTTATTTGCCATCCCGTTTTCGATGTTATGGACGTTTTTAAGCAAACGAAAGAGCAATCCGAACTCAGCTATCAAATTTGGCTTAGGACTTTTATTTTTAGGATTAGGATTCATTGTTTTTGCACTCTCGGCACATAGTGTAGACGAAACCGCCAGAACTGCAATGAGCTATTTGGTAATTGGATACATGGTGCTCACCTTAGGAGAATTATTTTTATCTCCTATTGGATTGTCTAAAATGACGGAGCTCTCTCCTATAAAATACGTTTCTTTTATTATGGGTGTTTGGTTTTCGGCGAACTTTTACGGTCACTTTTTCGCAGGTAAAATCGCGAAACTAACGGCTGTTTCAAATGGAGAGCCGACTATTTTTTCTGAAGGTTTTTTCGGTTCTATTGTGACAGCGATAACGGGATTAACTCCCGAAATTGCCAGTGGTAAAAGTGAAGCCTTTCAGCAATTATTTTCGTACGTATCTGTGTATGCAAGTTTTGGGGTAATCAGTGTAATTGTAGGTATCTTTGCCATAGTTATTTCGCCAATCATTAAAAAAATGATGGAAGGCGTACATTAAATTTGTAGTGCAATGGATTTTATTTCTGAAAAATTAGACGCGTATGTTGTGGCGCATTCACAACCAGAACCGGAATTATTACAACAACTGAACAGAGAAACCTGGCAAAAAGTAATGCAGCCTAGAATGCTTAGCGGGCATTTTCAAGGAAGGGTTTTGAGCATGCTTTCAAAATTAATACACCCGAAAAACATTTTAGAAATAGGAACCTATACGGGGTATTCGGCATTGTGCTTGGCAGAAGGGCTTCAGAAAGACGGCACATTGCATACGATTGATATTAATGAAGAGTTGTACGATTTTCAGCGTAAGTATTTTGACGCTTCTCCCTACGGAAAACAAATTATACAACACGTAGGTGATGCTTCAGAAATTATTCCGGAGCTTTCAGAAACTTTCGATTTAGTATTTATAGATGCCGATAAAAGCAACTATCCAAAATACATAGAATTACTCCTTCCGAAGTTACCATCAGGAGCCGTAATTTTAAGCGATAATGTACTTTGGAGTGGTAAGGTAGTAGAACCCGTTGCTAAAAACGATATTGACACCCAAGCGCTTTTAGTGTACAACAAATTTTTAAACGAACATCCGCAATTGGAGACCGTATTGTTACCAATTCGCGACGGACTTACCGTTTCTAGGAAGCTGTAATTAGGGCGTGAATATTTTATTTTTGATAGCATAAATTACGAGTCCGGTGCGATTCCGAAGATTTAATTTTTCGAATAAAACATCTCTATAACCCTCAATTGTTTTTGGACTCAAACACATGATATCGGCAATTTCACGATAGGTTTTTTCGGTACAGGCATGTTGAATGAATTCAATTTCACGTTCTTTTAGGGACAATACACTGCTTTCCTTATGCCGCAGCGAGTTTACCAATATTTTAGCAACAGTATTGGTGTGGTAATATCCGTTTTCAACCACTTCGAGAAGTGCTTCTTGAAGTTCTGCTTTTTTAACGTCCTTCATTAAGTAGCCTTTGGCCCCTGCGCGAAGCATTTTTAAGATAGTAGCATCGTCTTCTTCGATAGAAAGAGCTAGTACTTTTACTTCTGGGAAATGATCTTTTAAATGTGCGGTAGTTTCAATACCGTTTAAAATAGGCATATTCACATCCATTAGAACAATATCTGGAATGTTTTTAGGGTTTTGGAGAGCATCTATCAACTCTTGCCCGTTCTTGCACAAATACATAACCTTAAATTGATCAAATGCCTCAACAAGACCTCCTATTGCTTGCGAAAGCAATATATGATCGTCTACCACCACTACTGAATATTCCATGATTTTAAATTTTATACGTGAACAAAAGTTGGGTTCCGCTGCCTTCTATTGAATTAATTTGAATGTCTGCGTGAATCAATTTTGCTCTATTTTTCATATTACTGAGTCCGATGCCTTGAAAGCTTTCCATTTTAGAAACATCAAAACCAACCCCATTATCTTCTGCTTTTATCGTTAATGTTTTTCCTGTATAATTTACATAAACTGACAATTTTGAAGCTTTAGAATGCTTAATAGTATTGGTAAAAAACTCTTGTAACATTCTAAAAATAATAATTTCTATTTTACTGTCAATTGCAAAGTAACTTGCCGAACACTCTAAAGAGGTTTCAAGGTATCTCAATCTATTAAATCGTTCAATTTCGAGATGCAAGGCCTCTACGAGAGTTAAGTTTGTAAGAGTATCTGGGTTAATCAACTTCGACAAACTTCGCAATTCGTTTAAGCTTTCTCCCAAGGTTTCGATCGCTTCATCAATCGCTTCAGGATTGTCTTTTGCGTTTTGCATTTGAATTTTAGAGAGGGTGAGTAATTGCCCAATGTTATCGTGCAATTCCCAACTTACATTCCGTAAGGTATCCTCTTTAATTTCAATTTGAGTTTCTATTATTTCTTCTCTAAATCTATTCTCTGCTTCTTGCTGTTCTCCTAATAATTTATTTTTCCTCTTCTGAAAAAAAATAAAAAGAAGAATAAGTGTTAGTGCTAAAGCAAAAGCAATGACTGAAAAAATAATTAAAAACGATTGTACTTCTTTTTCGTCCATATAAAGCCAATAATATAACAGCCGTATAATATAATGTTAAGGCTTATAAAGATAACTGTTCTACTTGCACCTTCTACATTTAAATATTGTGAAAGTAAAATGAGAGGTATAATCCCTACATAAAATAACAACAATGCGGTGGTAATCCAAAAACTCAATTTATACTTTACAACCAATATTTCATCCCCTCTCAATAGCTGAAATAGATGCAAAAATGTTAATAGCAAAATACAGATAGCACCTGTTACAAATGCATATCCTTGCCCTCCATAAGAGGGTAGAATATACGCTATTAGAGTTACACCTAAAAACATGATTGCTGAAAATTTTGCAATCCTTTTAAAAGTCTTATTCTTTAAAATAGTATTAAACCAATAAAAATAGAATAAAAAACTACCTATGGTAAATACTTCATATACTAGCTTATTATCAATTGAAAAATGATTTAAAATTGTTCCTGTTACATCAATTAAAAAAGTAAACCATAAAAAATATAAAAAATAGCGTTCGTTAGACGCAGCATATTTTTTAAAGTGAACTGTCGCAAAAATTACTGCAATAAGCTCAATAATTGGAATAGAATAAGGCAAAAAAGTAGCGTTCATGCTTTTTGTTCCCATTAATAATTATTTGGTGGAATTCCACCTCCGCCATAATTTAATGGCAACAATCCTTCAATATTACTATCCTCTGCTTTAATAGGCGCGAAACCACTTTTAATCGGAGAAGCGGCATCCCTTGCAGTTGGTACTATAAAAACAGTTGAGTATCCTGCATTAGGATAGTTACTTTTTTTAGGGTACGAACCATAATAGACGCGAACACCTAAACCTGAAAGTCCTTTTTCCCCTGCTTCGTGTTCTACATAAGCAATGTATTTTTTCAATGTATCTATGGAGAACCAAAAATCTCTAGTGTCTTCAATTTTTAAGGTGTCTTTCAATAACTTATACCGTGTTTCTATATAATCTTCTTCTAATGCATTTGCTTGCTCATAGGTAATTGTTTGCTGTGGCGGTGTAGCGTCATGTAACTGCGTTTTTGTATCACATGAAATAAAACATATGCATAGCGACGCTACAATAAGAAATGTTGATACCGATTTAACTACTGTTTTCATAATGGTTTGATTTTTAAGGTTTCCATAAAGTTAGAAATAATATCAGTAAGATACTCAGTGATTTATGATTACTGAGTATTACCTACATAAGCACTAGCAAATTACATACTTATAACCAAAAATATAAGGAGTAAACCACTTTAAAGCATCAGGAAAAACCCCCTTATTTAAAGGGTTTCTTAATCTCTTTTCTCTTAGTGTATAAACTTCACTAAAAACAGGAATACAATTCTGATAAACAGTTATTTAACTCTTGCAAGAAACAACAAACTACAGCAATTTTGCTTCAGATAATTTAACGAATTGAAATTAAAGCCTATGAAAACATTAACAAACACAACAAGTAACTTTTAAAAACTGAATTATGAAAAAAACAATTTATATACTACTCTTTATGCTTTTTACTCTAACAGTAAGTCAGGCGCAAAGCTTGAGCCAAGCTGTAGTATCAACCTCTGGAAATACGATTAACGGAGCTTCAAACACACTTAGTTTTACAATAGGAGAACCTATCATTGGTGCCATTTCAAATGGAGAAAAATTAGGCCAAGGATTTTGGTTAGGAGCTATCGAAGAAATTGTTCTTAGCAATGACGACTTCACTTTTGAAGTAACCACAACTGTGTACCCCAACCCAGTAACAGACTATCTAACCATAAACTTTAAAGATATGGTAGCACGAGATTTCGAAATTGTAATACACGATATGAATGGAAAGGTTATCCTTCAGAAGAAAGTTGAAAATAATGTCAACAGCGAAACTATCAACTTCTACAATTACAATCAAGGCATCTACTTACTTACCATAGTACAAAGTGCTACCGTTAAATCGAAAACATTCAAAATAATTAAAAAATAAAACATTATGAAAACTACACACACATATATAGCAATTATCACCTTACTTTTCTCAATCTCAACTTTATTTGCCCAAGGAACTGAAGGCGTTATAAGTAATTCTAATTACGAAACAAACCGTTTATTAGATGCCAGACAATCTGAAAACAGTCAAAAACTAATAGCAGATGAAAGCTCAAACTCTGGAGCTATCGCCAATCGTTTAACAGCTGCAAACTTAATAAACTACCAAGCAGTTGCTAGAGATGCAGGTGGGAACTTACTAATTAATGCTGCTGTAACCATTGGATTTAACATTCATGAAGGTACTGCGGGAGGCCCTTCTGTTTTTACTGAAACGCAAAACCTAACCACAGATGCTAATGGTGTGTTTTCTACACAAATAGGAGCTGTAAGTGCACTTTCTGTAAACTGGGGAGCCAATGCACACTTTTTAGAAGTTTCCTTAAATGGGACTTCAGTAGGAACTACTGAATTTGTAAGTGTTCCGTATGCAAAATCTGCAGACTCAATGCCTGCGGAAGCTATTATTGGTGACGGAGCATCTAATGCCGATGTCGTAACTATTAGCGGTGACAATACAGTTGTTGGAGAAATCATGGACATTAGAGCAACTAATGTCGTTGGTGCTGCAAATGATATCGTTAATTTAGAAATGCCTGCAGGTAGCTCGGAAGATGCACAGTTTATTGAAGCTCGTAATGGAGGGGCTGTTGCTTTTCAAGTTCAGGGTGATGGTCGTACTTTGATTAACACAACTACAACTGCTCCACAGCTAAATACGGTGTACGGAAATTCGATGCCAATTGCATTTGGGAGTGTTGCCTTAGGCTTTGACGACATTCAAACAGGCTACGGAATTGCCTCTTTTTCGAATCCTGCGACAGGTGAATACGATATTGTGTTAGATCACGAAACAAATGGATCCAACTGTGTTGTATTAGTAACTCCATTTACGACTGGATTTGGAACTCCTGAAATTGCAGGGTATGAACCTACAGGTCCAAACTCATTTAAAATCCGTATTCAAACAGTCGCAGGAGTTGCTAGAGATAGTGCCTTTACGTTTGTAGTCTATGGAAACCATTAAATAAAAAGTTTTTTTTCATGGTACACTTTTGTGTGTACAAGAAAGGTTCAGATGTCATTCTCTGAACCTTTTCTTTTTATTTTTATTTTTATGTATTATTACTGAACGGCTTGTAAGGCATCAATGTTCCCATATCCTTTCGTACTATTCTTGTAAGGATAAAATTCGGCACTTTGTCTCATTTTATTCAATACTTGACTGCGCGACCATCCTAAATGTTTCGACCATACCAAAGCTGCTATTCCCGCAGTGGTTGCAGTTGCTACTGAAGAACCTCCAACATATTTTTTATCTCCATTGTAAAAACCTAATACCGTACCCGTGCGATTACTGTTTGCATCTCGCTGCATAACAACGGTGAATTCAATTTCACTTCCGTCATGGCATACATCACATTGTTGATAGGTACCATCGTCTGTTATTCCTGTTACGGCAACAGCCTCATTCATGCTCGCTGGAAAAATTACAGGATACCAATTGGTAAGCTCTAAAGAAGTCCCTCCGGCTGCAAAAATCAACTTCCCACGGCTATATGCATACCGAACACCATCGGCTACATTACCAATAGACCAAGGATACCCTACCGACATAGAAATGATTTTTACATCACTTCTGTTTCCAAGTGCTACTAAGGCATTCTTCACTCCTTTTCGTTCGTGATAATCGTTTAAAACGACGTCTTCGGTAGCGCGATACGAAACTAAATTACAATTATATGCTACACCAACAGGCATGTAATTATTATTCCGTGGGGAAGCAATGGTAGACCCCATAGAAGTTCCATGTCCACATTTGTCATGTGGTCCATCATAATTGTTAGACCATGGCCAAACAGAATCTATGAATGTCCCGTATTTGCTAATGGTACGTCCGCTACTATAGCCATCGTTAAAGTTACTTCCTAAAAACGGCTGACTTTGAGAAACACCTGTATCTATTAGTCCAACTGTAACTCCCGCACCTGTACTATGTGCCCAAGCGTCAGGTATATTGTGTTGATCGAACGTCCAACTTACCAAAGCATTTGGAGCTACTGTTCTATAATCGTTGTTATTTAAGGTCTCACCACTTTTACTACATCCGCTGGAAGAAAAATTTTGCGGATAGGTTCCAGAGGCTTCAAAAAAGCTATACCCATTAGGCTCTAAGTATCGGATATCGTTTCGTTTCCGAAGTTCAGAAATCGTCTGTATTGAAGCTACTTGAACGTCGATAACATTCAAAATGGCATCGTCTTCAATTAAGCCATCGCTAAACCCTGTACCTTCAGACGTTGCAACAACCGCTAAAATTTCATTTTTCGTATTCTTTAATCGTTGATTTTCCGAAGTCCGAAAACTTTCGCCTTGGTTTCCGTAGCCAATAGTAAGAATGTTGGATCCATGTACTGTTGCACTCCAAAGCACTTGATCTGTAACTGTAGCCCAACTAAAGGAACCGTTCTCTGTGAGTTCCTTTTCGATAATGGCATTGATCTTTTCTATGCTTAATAATTCTTGTGAAACGTGAGCTGCTCTATTTGCTGTTTCTTCGGAAGGATTTTCTAATACATCTCGTGTACAACTAGTTACCGAAATGAGAATGATGGCAAGAATGCCGAGTGAAAGTTTTTTCATGGTATGAACGTTTTGGTTTGTACGTTCAAGATAGGAAATATTTTTATAGTTTTTGAAGCGTTTTTTTACACGCCCAATGCCCTACAAAAGCAATCGATGTTCCTACTAAAGCTCCTATAAAAATATCGCTAGGGTAATGTACCCCCACATAAATTCGGCTTAACACAAAAATTAGGGGCCATAAATATGCCCAATAAATCCATTTATTGAAATCACGCAATGCCAACACTACAAATGTAGTTACGGCAAAACTAGACGATGCGTGTCCAGAGAAAAAACTGTAAGTTGTTGGTTTCTGAAGGGTGCGTATTAGGGTTGAAAGCGCTTCAACATTGTTAGGCCGCAAACGTGCCACAAACTCTTTTGTAGTATCTGTTAAAAACAATGTAAGTCCGAAGGTAAGTAAGGTAAAGAGAAATACTATAGCTCCCTTTTTTCCACCGTAATAATAAAATGCTAAAAAAATGAAGAGTAAAAATAAAGGAATCCAGCTTTCAATTTGAGTTACAAAAACCCAAAAACCATCATATTTTTCGATTCCTAGGTTATTCAGAAAAATAAACAATTCACGATCCCAGGCTTTAAGGGTTTCTAGCATTATTCTTTTCTTTTTATAGGTCCTGTAACCTCATCTATATCTTCTTTAATACCGTCTTTAATACCTTCAATCTCTTTTCGAATGTCTTTGGTGAAATCTAAATCGATCTCATTTTTTTTGGCACTTTTGGTAATTTCACCTTTAATTTCGTCGGTAGCATCTTTAATTTGACGCATTCCTTTTCCTAAACCACGAGCAATCTCGGGCACTTTATCGGCGCCAAAAACCAAGAGCACAATAAAAAGGATAAATCCAATTTCTGCACCACTAATAAATAAGAATATAACTTGCGAAATCATATTGCAAATATACTTATGTGTTGTGAGTAATTGTACATGTGTTGTATATTTTTTAGCATTCCTTTTAAACCAAAAAACCCTGCTCTACTGAACAGGGTTTTTTTAAGGTATTTTAGAACGGTTTATTGTCCTTTCATATTATTTTTAAACTGGTCGAATTCGCCCACTTGCTTTGTTCTTGGCCAGCTATTATTTGAAGTATCAATATCTGCAGTTTCTTCATCTGGATCTACCATGATTTTAGTAATTTCCTTTTCCGAAGCAATTACTTTTCCTACAGAAACATCATTTTTTCTCCAAATTTCAGCAGGATAGGTAACTCTTTTTGAAGTACCATCACTGTAGGTATATTCAGCAATAATAGGCATTGGAATTCCTCCTGGCTTTTCGAAAACTACTTCGTAGAAATACTTCGGGTTTTTCAAGTTTGCTCTTTCATCTGCTGGAATATTATCCATAATGTATTCTTGTAATGTCGTAACATCACTTAAAGATGAAGAACGCATGCTTTCTTCAAAGTCTTCGCTATCTTCAGAAACCATATACACCAATGGTGGCAAATCGCTTTCTTTCATTCCTCTTGCTTCCATCATTTCACGAACTTCTTTGTTCATTTTTGAGGTTACATAGTACTTATTTACTTCTTTTACACCAATATCAGTATAATCTGTTGTGTAAAACCAAGCTCTCCAAAACCAATCTAAATCTACTGCTGAAGCATCTTCCATCGTTCTGAAAAAGTCTTCTGGAGTTGGGTGTTTAAACATCCAACGTTGTGCGTAGGTTTTAAATGCGTAGTCGAATAATTCGCGCCCCATAATTGTTTCGCGTAAAATATTTAATCCTGTGGCTGGCTTAGAATATGCATTCGCTCCAAAATTATAGGTATTTAAACCTTTGGTCATAATAGGCGCCATTTGGTCTTGATCGCCTGCCATGTAATCTATAATTTTATTTGCAGGTCCTCTTCGAGACGGGTATGCTTTGTTAGGAGCAATAGCATCAGGATACCATCTTCCAAAATCTTGCTCTGCTACATATTGTGTAAAGGTATTTAACCCTTCATCCATCCACGTCCATTGACGCTCGTCACTATTTACAATCATAGGGAAGAAGTTGTGTCCTACTTCGTGAATAATTACACTTATCATTCCGTATTTTACACGATCGCTATAATTTCCATCTTTATCTGGTCTTCCGTAGTTCCAGCAAATCATTGGATATTCCATCCCTTGATTTTTAGAGTGTACTGAAATTGCTTTACTGTAAGGATAATCAAATGTCATTCTAGAGAATGATTTAAGCGTACTCGCCACTGCTTTTGTTGAATAGTCTTCCCAAAGTGGATTTCCTTCTGGCGGATACATAGAAACTGCCATCACATCTTTTCCTCCAATTTTAACAGCCATCATATCCCAAATAAATCGTCTTGATGAAGCAAAAGCAAAATCACGAACGAAGTCTGCTTTTAATTTCCATGTTTTTGTTGAATTTTCAAATCCTTTAGAAGCTGCTTCCGCTTCTTCTTGAGATACAATTATTACAGGCTTATCGTACGATTTTTTAGCCTCATTGTATCTATTCATCATTTCTTTACTAAATACTTCTTTTCTATTCTGAAGCTCTCCTGTACCGTCTAATATATGGTCTGAAGGAACTGTAATGTTTACTTCAAAGCTTCCGAAGGGTAAAGCAAACTCATCACGTCCCCAAAACTGACTATTTTGCCATCCTTCTACATCATTATACACCGCCATTCTTGGATAAAACTGAGCAATTACATACCCATTATTACCGTCGTCAAACTTTTCGTACCCACTACGAGCACGGTTTATAACGTGATTATTAACATTGTACCACCATTTAATAGAAAATACAAATTTTTCGCCTGGCTTTAAGTTTTTAGGCATTTCAACACGCATCATTGTTTGATTAATCGTGTAGGGTAAATTTCCACCTTTCGAATCTTTCACCATTTCAATATTGAAACCACCATCAAAAGGGCTTCCCATGTAGGTTCCCACAAAACTTGATGCCATATCCGCTGGAGCGGCACCACTACCCTCAATTAAAGGAGTTTTTGAATCTTTAGATCGTACGTTTTGATCTAACTGAACCCATAGATATTCTAATTCGTCAGGTGAGTTATTGGTATAGGTAATTGTTTCGTACCCACTTAATTTTGTGTTTTTATCATCCAACACAATATCCATTACATAATCTGCTTGCTGTTGGTAATAATCTGGTCCTGGAGCACCACTTGCAGAACGGTATGTGTTAGGAGTAGAAAACTCTTCATACATTTGTTTGAAACGGTTTTCATTTTTGTGTCCAGGTTTACGGGCTGGAGTCGTTTCATCCTGAGCAGACACTGTTCCTGCAAAAAGAAACAAGGCAACTAAAGACAGACATTTAATTAATTTCATAATGTTTGTTGGGATTTATAATTAATTGAAGGTTAAAAATAGTTTTTATTAAGGCTTTCTTATTTATTTAATCAAAATTTAACAATCCTTTAGGATTATCACTGTCTAGAATTAAGCTTCTTCGATGGTCTTTTGACTTCAAATGAATAATATTTTGTTGTTCTTCAAAAACATCCATTAATACTTTATTCTCAACTTCTATTTCTTTAAACTCCTTAATTCCAGTAATTTCGATATACGATTTCACCAAATCGTTTTCATATTCTTTTCCTAGATAATGTAAGACGACAGGTTTTCCATTGACTTTAATTGTTAATTTCTGAAGAATATACTCTTTTAACAATTTTGCGTCTGCTTCAGTTTCTTTTTTGGTTCCTAAAGAAACATCTTTTCTGTAACGCTTCCGAAGGGTTTGTTCGATATCATCTACAAACAGCTGCGTAATAATCTGAATCGACTCCTTTTCAGCAACATATTCAATTTTTGTAATACTCACATAGAATTTATGTGCCGTAGCACCCGTAATTACTAAAAAAAGCAAGGGTAAAAAGGCTAATTTGATAAATTTCATACTGGGTTTTGAATTATAAGTAATGTAAGTCGCTTTTTTGAGGTTGTTGTTACAAAAATACTATTCTGTTTGAGTTAATCGCGATACATACACTTTACTTTTTGTTTTGAAGACATCTAAAACTCCCGCAAAATTTTCATTTTTATAGTCGTTTACTAATTCAGAGGTATCAATGCAATAAAGTAAAAAATCATACACTCTATTTTCTGGAATAGCATACGCTTCTCTAAAAAAAGCCAAACCGTATTGATGAATAATGTTTGCGACCGTTGCATTTTGATCTTCCCATTTACGTTTCAGTCGTAGTTTTTTATAATAACCGCTCAAATGCTTGTACATCGCTTCCAAATCTACCGCGGTAGCGAGTCCCAAATACGGAACTACAGGCACGATTTTCTCTTCGGGTTTACCTTTAAATCCTGGAATGCCCACATCGTCAAAGTTTAGTAATTTTTTGGTTTTAATATTTTTTAAATCGGTCTCGATATTTCCCGATAAATTAGGCCCTAAGAAGACCTCATCCAATTCATTAATCAATTCTTTGAGCGTAACTGTTAATGTTCCTGTTTCAATAATTTCGTCCGTGACCACTACTTTTGTTGGATGGTAACTTACCGAAGAAAAAAACAAGGTATCCTGCTTGTTTGCATAAATAGAAAAAGCTCCTTCTTGATTGGTAATTGCATTGTACCGAGAGGTTGTGTTAAGGATATGAATTCCTTCAACATCTTTTGTATTTGTTACGGTTCCCTGAAGTTCTAACTCTTGTGCTAAGAGCGTTGAAAAACATCCAAAAAGGCTACACAAAGCCCCTATTAAAAACCTATTCACCTTGCTTTTTATAAGCTTCACTTTTTTGGAATAAAAATTCTAGTAATTCAATTTCGTTCCCTTCAAACAACAATTCCTTTTGCATCCCATGCTCTTCTACATAAAGGAGGAAATCGTTTACGTTATCTTCAGCAATACCAAATGTTTCAGAAATATACTTATTTGTAAAACGATCTCGTAAACCTGCTGTTATAGCCTCTCTTTCAGAAGTAATAATAGTTCCTCTGCTTTTTTCAATAGGCATTAACGCACTAAAAACAGCATCGTTGAATTGAGCGCTTACCGTTTTTTTATTTTTTCGCTTCGGAAGAAACGCCTTTAAAATTATATCTCCAACCAACCCTATTAAATCCCCACCGTATTGTTCTTGTCCGTTATGAAAAGCATCGTGGGCGTTATTTCCTTTAATAGAACTAAATTTATCAATTGTAAACTCGTAATCAAACTCAAGTGTCTCGAATGATAAATCCATATCGGGAACCACATTTGCCGTTTTAATTTTGCTTACATCAACTACAATATCGCCCGACAAATCATACTGCCGTACAATAACTTCTTCCAACTGATTTACAACGGGGTTTAGGTAAATACCTATTTTTTTATCTTCGATAACACTCTTGTCCACTACAATTGTAAAGGTGCTAAACTGTAAGGCAGTTATGGAAAGTCGGTCGTTTTCTGCTACTTCAATTTCAAAATTCCCTTGTTCGTCGGTAATGATTCCCTTTTGAGAGGAAACATTATAAATTGAAACTCCTTCAACATCTTCGGCCAAAGCTGCTTTTATTTTTCCTGTAATTTTAACACGTTCAATTTCTTGCGAAAGAAGGCTAAGTGGAAGGCAAATTAATAAGGTTAGTAGTAGTTTTTTTCCCATTCTATAAATATACACTTTGTTTTCTTAGAGAAATCACAACAAATACTAGTACAATTGTTAAATTTACACTTTAAACTATATGCTCGATGAAAAATCTTATTGTTGCTAGTACCTCGACCATTTATGGCGGAACTTACCTTGATTATCTTTTAGAAACCGTGTCTGATTTATTCGCAGAAACTGACGAAATTATTTTTATTCCCTACGCACGCCCTGGCGGAATATCCCACGATCACTACACCGAAAAAACTTCCGAAGTATTTAAAAAAATAAACAAAAAAGTAAGAGGCATTCATACGTTCGAAAATCCTGTGGAGGCCATACAACACGCAAAAGGTGTTTTTACAGGCGGTGGAAACACCTTTGTTTTGGTATCGCAATTGTATTCAAATAGAATTATGCAACCGCTTCGAGAAGCTATTTACAAAGGACTTCCATACTTAGGAACCAGCGCTGGAAGTAATATTTGCGGACTGACCATGCAGACCACAAACGACATGCCTATAGTGTATCCTCCTTCGTTTAAAACATTGGGTGCGATTCCATTTAATATAAATCCGCATTATTTAGACCCTATTCCAGGCATTAAACACATGGGCGAAACACGAGAAACCCGAATTAAAGAATATCACACACAAAATTCAGCCCCTATAATCGGACTTCGAGAAGGAAGCTGGTTAGAAGTAAAAGGAGACGACATTACGTTAAGAGGTATTCCATCGGCACGTGTTTTTGAACAAGACGAAGACCCGTACGAAATCCAAACTGGCACTTCGCTAAGTCACTTTTAAAGCGTCTTTACAAAATGATAGCCTTTTGCTACAAATCCTTGATTGTAGTAAAATTTGTGCGACGGAAAATTATAGACATACGCATTTAGCTCGACCCATTTACAATCTTTAGATCGCGCATAGGTATAAACATGTTCCATAAGTAAGTTACCGATTCCTTTGTTTCGGTAAGTGTCTTCAATAAACACGTGATCTACTTCCATACTTTTTCCAGCGTAATGTCGTGTCTGAAACCACATTCCGCAGATACCAATATGAGTGTTTCCTTCGTAAATACCGATGCACTCATGGTTTTGCTGTGCCATTTCTAACACGCGCTCGTTTAAAAGTTCTTCGGAAACGGAATACGCTCCCAATTTTTGTAAAAAGGGAACAATACATAAAATTGCTTCAGGTGGGATAATGCGAAAAGTAATAGTAGATTCTGTCAAAATAATAGTAATTTTAAAGCATTACAAGATATAAAATGAATAGAAATAAATTCATAAAAATTAGCAGTTTAACGGCCTTCGGAATGAGTTGCATTCCGCAATTAACTTTTGCAGCCTTGCAACAAAGTTTTACAAGAAACCAGCTTATTGGCAAAGGAAATTCCGATATTATTGGAAATACCTATACTTCAAAAATGCACAGAGACACTTCTGAAGCTTTTCAGAAAATGAAACGTGCTGCTTCAAAAGAGAACATCAACATTGAAGTCGTTTCTGCGTACCGTAGCTTTCAACGGCAAAAAGAAATTTTTGAAGGCAAGTACAAACGTTTTACTAATCAGGGATTATCGCCTACGGAAGCCATTCAGAAAATCATTGAATATTCTACCATTCCAGGAACGTCTCGCCATCATTGGGGTACCGACATCGATATTATTGATGCCAATGCATCACCAAGACCTAAAAGCGTGTTACAACCTGAATTATTTCACGGCGAAGGTCCTTTTTGCAAGCTTAAAGACTGGCTCAACATACACGCCAATTCTTTTGGGTTTTACGAAGTTTATACAGACAACGCCAATCGCAAAGGGTTTAAATATGAGCCTTGGCATTTTAGTTACGCGCCTGTTTCAGTTCCTATGCTTCAGGAGTATAAAAAACTAGACATTCCTTCTATCTTAAAAGAAGAAAATGTTCTAGGCAACGAATATTTTTCCGAAGCATTTATCAAAAAATACCGCGACGAGAATATTTTAGACATAAATCCCAAATTACTTTAGTAACTTTAGTTCCTAACCGTAATACATTCAGTATGAGAAGTAGCTGGAAAATCAGAATCTTAATTGGTCTTGCTATTGTAGCATTTGCCTTTTTTAAAAAATGCGCCAATACTGTAGAGAATCCATATACTGGAAAAGAACAAGTCATCTCGCTGAGTCCTGAAGAAGAAATTGCTATCGGACTACAAAGTGCGCCGCAAATGGCACAAGAATATGGGGGCTTATATCCAGATCAAAAAATGCAAGCCTATGTAGATATGGTGGGAAATAAATTGGTTTCGAGCAGTGCTGCGAGAGACACTCCGTACCAATACGAGTTCCATTTATTGGCAGATCCAAATACAATTAATGCGTTTGCCTTACCTGGCGGACAAATATTTATTACCTACGCATTGTTTTCTAAACTTGAAAATGAAGATCAGTTAGCAGGGGTTTTAGGGCACGAAATTGGACATGTTTTAGGACGTCACTCTGCCGAGCGAATCGCAAATACTGAGTTTTGGCAAACGGTTTCTCAAGGTGCTTCTGTAGGTGCAGATGCTGGCGGATTGGTTTCTGGAATTGGTCAAAATGTATTGCTTGGAAACGGTCGTGGCGACGAACTTGAAAGCGACGATTTAGGCGTTCGTTTTATGATAAAATCTGGGTACAATCCACGAGAAATGATAGGCGTAATGGAAATTTTAAAAGCCGCTGCGGGTCCTAGTAATGTTCCCGAATTTCAAAGCACACATCCAGATCCCGACAATCGTATTGAAAATATTGAAGCTTCTATTGTAAAATATGGAGGATAAACCATATTCTTAACGAGACAATAACACCATAAATTTAAATTTCAAGAGCAGAGTTAGTACCTTTGTGTAATGAACAAGAAAGTCCTTTTATTAATTTTAGATGGCTGGGGAGTTACCCAAGACCCTTCCGTTTCAGCCGTTGCTCAGGCAAACACGCCTTTTATAGATTCTTTATACACTAAATATCCAAACGCACAGTTGCTTACCCACGGCATGAATGTTGGTCTTCCAGAAGGACAAATGGGAAATAGCGAAGTAGGACATATGAACCTTGGTGCGGGCCGAATTGTATATCAAGATTTAGCTAAAATTAATCTGGCCGTTCAAAATAATACGTTACACACCGAACCAGTTTTAGAAAAAGCATTTGCGCATGCCAAAGCCCACAATAAAAAGATTCACTTCTTAGGTTTGGTTTCTGATGGTGGTGTACATTCGCACATCAATCATTTAAAAGGACTCCTTACCGCAGCACACAACGAAGGCTTGGAAAATGTATTTGTACACGCCTTTACCGATGGTCGTGATGTAGATCCAAAATCGGGTGCTGGACATATTGCTGCTTTACAAGAGCACATGGCAAAAACCACAGGAAAAGTAGCTTCTGTTGTGGGACGTTATTTTGCGATGGATCGTGACAAACGATGGGAACGTGTTAAAAAAGTGTACGATTTGTTGGTCTTCGGAAAGGGAAGTAACTCGGTAGATGCTGTAAAGAGCATCGAAGAAAGTTATGCGAATGGAGTCTATGATGAGTTTATTGAACCTATCGTTATTACTGAAAATAATGAACCCATTGCTACGATTGCTGAAGATGATGTCGTAATTTTCTTCAACTTCCGTACCGATCGAGGAAGACAACTTACCGAAGTAATAACGCAGAAAGACTATCCTGACTTCGGAATGAAAACGATTCCTCTTTATTTTGTAACGCTCACAAATTACAACGATTCTTACAAAGGGATTCATGTCGTTTACAACAAAGAAAATATTACCAATACTTTAGGCGAAGTGTTAGAACACAATCATAAAACACAAATTAGAATCGCCGAAACTGAAAAATACCCGCATGTTACGTTCTTTTTCAATGGCGGAAGAGAAACTCCTTTTGAAGGTGAAAAAAGATTGCTTTGTCCTTCTCCAAAAGTAGCGACCTACGACTTGAAACCTGAAATGAGTGCGTACGATATACGAGACAAAATTATTCCTGAGATTAACTCAAAATCGGCTGATTTTATTTGTCTTAATTTCGCGAATCCAGACATGGTAGGCCATACAGGTGTATTGTCTGCTGCCATTAAAGCCTGCGAAACCGTTGATTCTTGCGCAAAAAGCATTGTTGAAGCCGCTCTCGAGAACGGATACACTACTTTAATCATAGCAGATCACGGAAATAGTGAAACCATGCAAAATCCTGACGGATCGCCAAACACAGCGCACACTACCAATCCAGTGCCTTTGATTGTTGTAGATCCAGAAATCAAAAAAGTTTCGAATGGGATACTAGGAGACATTGCTCCCACTATTTTACATCTTATGGGGGTTGAAAAACCTGCTGAAATGGATCGAAATTCACTTATTTAAAGTAATATAAGCACCCTGTAGAACGTTTAAAACCCTTACTATTAATCTAAAAACTTTAGAAACGGTATATTTCTTCGTAATTTTGCGTTTTTATTCTTTAAATGATTACTGAAAAACGCACCATAGCAGTAGATTTTGACGGGACAATTGTGGATGATGAATATCCTAAAATTGGCAAACCCAAGCTTTTTGCTTTTGAAACTTTACTGAAGCTACAAGAAAATGGCCATCGATTAATTCTTTGGACCTATAGAAAAGGAAGAGCTTTAGAAGAAGCAGTGCAATTTTGCAAAGAAAACGGAATCACTTTCTATGCGGTAAATAAAAGTTTTCCTGAAGAAGAATACGACCCTGAATACAGTCGTAAAATAAACGCTGATTTATTTATAGACGATAGAAATATTGGAGGATTGGTAAGTTGGGGCGAAATCCATTTGCAACTTCTTGGTGAACAAAAACCACCAGAAACAATAATTAAAAAACAAAAGAAGAGCTGGTTCTCTTTTTAACAACGTATGATTATAGTCAAAACAAGAGAAGAAATAGAGTTAATGCGCGAAGCCGCTTTAGTAGTATCCAAAACTCTTGGAATGCTTGCTTCCGAAGTAAAACCGGGCGTAACCACTTTACAATTAGACAAATTAGCCGAAGAACACATTAGAGCACAAGGTGCAGTACCTGGATTTTTAGGATTGTACGACTTCCCTAATTCACTTTGCATGAGTCCTAATGCGCAAGTAGTTCACGGTATTCCTAATAACACTCCATTACAAGAAGGAGATATTATTTCTATTGACTGTGGATCTATAAAAAATGGCTATTATGGAGATCACGCATATACCTTTGCTGTAGGTGAAGTGGCACCAGAAATAGAAAAGCTTTTAAAAGTTACGAAAGAGTCTTTATACGTTGGTATTCGAGAGTTTCGTGTTGGAAAACGTGTGGGTGATGTTGGATATGCCATTCAAAATTATTGCGAATCTGAAGGGTATGGTGTCGTTCGTGAACTTGTAGGTCACGGATTAGGAAAAACGATGCATGAAGATCCTGAAATGCCAAACTACGGAAGACGTGGAAGAGGCAAGAAATTTGTTGAAGGAATGACGGTTGCAATTGAGCCAATGATCAACCTAGGAACACGCCGCATTGAACAACTTAAAGACGGTTGGACAATTCTAACTGCCGATAGAAAAGCGAGTGCACATTTTGAACACGACGTTGCTATTGTGAACGGAAAACCTGAATTGCTATCTACTTTTGCATATATCTACGATGCTTTAGGGATTGAAAGTGATGAAGAAGACGAATTTAGAGAAAAAGCGCTTGTGCTTTAACCCCTCCTGAATGCAAAAAGTATTTAAGTTTTTTCTGAATTTAATACCGCGAACCCTTCTCATTCGACTGAGTTATGTTGTAAGACCCTTTGTGGCTTTCTTTTTAAGAGGCACCAAATACACGGATCCTATTGACGGAAACTCGTTTCGGAAGTTTTTACCCTACGGATACGAAAAAGTGAGAGAGAATGTCCTTTCGCCAAGTACTTTGTCGTTAGAGCGACATCGTTTGTTTTGGTTGTATTTAAAAAATGAAACCAACTTCTTTTCAGAAAACTTAAGAGTGCTTCATTTTGCACCTGAACAAGCGTTTTATAAGCGGTTCAGAAAGATGAAAAACTTGACCTACACGACTACCGACCTCAACTCACCTATTGCCGATGTGAAAGCGGATATTTGCAACCTCCCTTTTAAAGACAATAGTTACGATTTCATTATTTGCAATCACGTGCTAGAACACATCCCAGACGACACAAAAGCCATGCAAGAGCTTTTTCGGGTGTTAGCTCCTGGAGGAACAGCGATATTGCAAGTACCCTACGAAGCGGATCGAAAAACCACTTTTGAAGACGACTCCATTACCGATCCTAAAGAACGTGCTGCTATTTTTGGCCAATACGACCATGTACGCGTATATGGTATGGATTACTTTGAAAAGTTAGCAGAAATAGGTTTTAAAGTTGAAGCCCTCGATTACACCAAAACATTAAGCAACGAAGAAATAGAGAAATTCTGCCTTGCGAAAGGAGAACTACTACCCGTTTGCAAGAAGTTAGTTCATTAACCTCTTAAACCCTTCCGTCATAAACACCTGTTCTTTATTCGAACCGTCATTATAGGTGATATACGCGTCAACTTGGGGTAAATCTTTCAGCATCGCCACAGATTTTTCGAGTCCGAGTGCCATTAAAGTAGTCGCATATGCGTCGGCCTCACCACATGTTTTTGCAATTACCGTAGCACTTGTTACATCACTTTGCTCTGCAGAACCTGTAAGCGGATTTAAAGTATGTACGTATTTTTTTCCTGTTAGAGAATCTACTCGGAACTTTCGGTAATTCCCAGAGGAAGCCATTCCTTTATTCTGAATCGTAATGGTTGCTTGGTAGCTTCTATTTTCAAGATTTGAATCTACAGCTTCGATACCGACTACCCAAGGTTTTTGTTTTGCTGTATTTTCTCCTTTAGAAAGTATTTCTCCTCCCAATTCGATTAAGTAGTTCGTGACACCTTGTGTTTCTAAGTAGCGCCCAATACAATCGATTCCGTAGCCCTTAGCCACGGCGTTAAAATCGAAATACACTTGCGGATGTAATTTTACGACCTTCCCATCTTCTGAAATAGACACTTTTGAAAACCCAACATAGTCCATTAAAGAGTCTAACACATGTGCATCGATTGTTTCTAAGGGTTTTACATCTCCAAAGCCATAGGCATTCCGAAGCACGCCTATTGTAGGGTCAAAATAGCCGTGAGAATTTTTATGTACTTCTTCAGAAATCGCAAAAACTTCTTTAAAAATTTCATCTACTACAACTGAAGTATCGCCATTATTAATTTTTGAAATATCACTATTAGGTATGTACGTACTTACCGATTTGTTTACTGCGTGAATTACAGAATCGATGCCTCTTTCAGCATTAAAATTTTCCGAAGCATAGAACTGTATGGAGTACGTTGTTCCAAATGCATTTCCTTGCAAAAGTTTTGCTTGGGGATTCTCTTCTGTACAGGAAAAAAATGCTAGTAGTATTGCTAAAAAACTAAGTGCTCTCATAAAATTTCTTGTAAACCATTATACACCATGGTATAATCTTCATTTTTAATAACAGGTTTTGCATAATCTGTACCACTTCCTAAACCAACGCCTGCATAAAAAGTTTTAGCTTCAAACTTTTCGGCATGTGTTTTAATGGTTTGCATAAAAACAGGATCATATGCATTGGCATCGTCTGGATAGGCTACTGCTCTTACTATGACAAAGTGAAGGTTTTTATTTTTTAAGGCCACAAATTGCGGATCTCTTTTGAGTTTAGAATTTACTCCTAAAAACTCATATCCTTGTGCCTCGAGGTCTTTTCCAACAATATTCATTGCCAGATTGTGTAGCTCTTGTTTTGTAAGTTCTTCATTCATACGAATTGCAAAGATACATGAGATTGAATTTGGCACATAAAAAAACCGCATTCAATTTTACTTAAATGCGGTTTTATTGATTAAAAGGGGGCTATTTAATCTTTCATCACTCGTCTGGTAATTACACCAGCGTTTGTTGTAATTTTTACAAAATACACGGCACTATTTAATGAAGAAAGATCTATTTGAATGTTTGTCATGTTTGAACTTTTAGCATATTGCACTTGTCTTCCTTGTAAATCGTACACCACTGCATTTATAATTAATGCTTCTGATGAAACAATGTACAAGTTGTTTTTAGCAGGGTTTGGATATACTGAAACTGAATTCAACGCAAGATTGTTTGTTGCTAATATTCGATTTTCGAATACTACTTTGAAACGCTCGCTATAAGTTCCTTCTTCACTTTGGAAACTGTAATCTCCTTCATTTAAGTTGGTGACAGTTCCTAGTAAATTATCGATTAATAAAACCGTTGCCGATTCTATATTTACACCCTCTACATCTTGAAGTGAAATACGGTAGTTTTGAGATTCCTTTACTTGCGTAGAAAAACTAAGCGCTACAGCATCTTCAATTTCGAAAGAACCAAGCGCATTAATAGCAAGTTCTTCTCCAGTTGCTAATTCAGAATACAACGAAACTGGTGTCGCCAAACGTTTGATGTCAGCGTTTGCTTCAAAAGTATCGGTTGTCGTTTCAGAAAAACCAATTAAGGTGGTACTTCCTAGTCCGTAGGTGTCGTTGTATACATTAATCCACAAACGATCTCTTTCCGAAGCAGGTCTTCTATACGTATCATTTGGTCCTGTTACACGCATTGCATTGTTAAACGTTGCATTAATTCCTGCGGAAGCTGCTTTCACTGCAAATCCTTGTCCAGAAGAAATAATTCCTGTTGGTGCAGTTCCTCCGTTTCCGGCTGGAATTCCTCCCATAGCCTCACTATACATAGAGATATCTCCCATGCTGAAGTTGGCGGCATTATAACCTGGATAACTCACTGAAAGTGGGGTGATGTGTTCCCAGAAATACAATACATCGATTGCCGCATTTGCTGGATTTGCATAAAACGCATTCGCATCGATTGCAGAAGCGTATGGATTTGCCAACATGTTCGGACTTGAATTCTGATCGGTATGATATTTTAATGGAACAATGACAACTCCATTATTTAAGGTTCCTTGCGTATACGAGTGTGTAAAACTTCCGCTTCCTGTTGAGTTCGGTTGTGGAAACACCATATAACCTTCCGCAGGAGTTACAATGCCTGTATGTATTAACCAGTTATTACCGTTATCATCTGCAAAATTTTCAGCAGATGGAAAAGCCGAAGCAACAGCAGGATTCGGAACAAAGTTCGTTGTATTGTGATGTCTCACTATGTACGAAGCACTGTACACCCCTTCCCTTGTTTCCGCAGTCATAGGGCTTCCCATGATCATAAACTTTTTCTCTGCAAGGGTTGGTGTTGTTTTTTCAATAGTAATTGTTCCGTCCTTAGTAACCAATGCAGTATCGTCTACCTGCACCAAACTACCTTGATGTTGAATAAGTAAGTTTCCTTTTACTGCGATGTCTTTTTCAACTTTCACAAATTTACCATCTGTTATTGTTAAGGTAGCCATAGGATCTACTTGAAGCTCACAGGCATTGATATCTCCCAATGCAGTGCTATAATTCTCAGCAATAATTACAGTTTTTGTTGCATCGGGCGCTCCATGGCTCCATGCACCACTAATGTATGTGGTTGTTCCTCCAGAACATTCGCCAACACATTCTGAAATATTAATTTCTGCCATCGAAGCCCATGCATTTCCATTTACTTCAGATAGTGCTTTTAGTTGAACATATCTACCTTCTTTAGGAGTGAAACTTACCGTTTTCTCGTCTGTAGTATTTGTCCAAGTGCCTGAAGCTACTGCAGCTCCAAAGTTAAGAGGATCGTCGTTTACGTATATTTCATAATTAGCAATTCGTCCATTGGGACTTGATTGTCTAGGCATGCATTTGATATTCGAAACATTTTTTGAACTTCCTAAATCAATAACAATACTATGCGGATAGCTATCTGTTGTAGGAGAATATTGTGTGTGCCAGATAGTATTTATATCTCCGTCGAAGGCATTCGCACCAGGGTCACTTCCTTGCTGACTATCGACAGAATACAATGTATACGTATTTTGTGCAATTGGAGTATCTGTACAACCGCCAACAATTTCTTCAATATTAAAATCAATCACACCAGATCCCCAACTTGCAAATCGGACAGTATTAATAGATGCGATATAATCTACATCGGTAATGTTAATAAATCCGATACCTTCAGCTATAGAGAACCATTTTTCTTTTGAAACGTCAAACACATACGGACCAATATCTGTTCCTGCGAACACATATTTAGCATCAGGAGTAACAATCATCCCTCCCGTTTGCGCATCATTCCCTGCCGGGAAAATTCCAGTAACATCATTCCAAGTCAGTCCTCCATCTTTAGATAAGATTGAACCTACATTATTTTCACTAGGCCCAGAAAATAAAATCCAATTGTCATTGCCCGGAAGTACAACACCGCTTCCTATGTTTTGATCTGCTGTCGTTTTACTAAAAGGAGTGGTTGTTCCTGCATCAAATGTATCTCCTCTATCACTAGAAGCAAACACTTTTCCGTCTTGTAACATAAAAAGTTTGTCTCCATTTACAGTTCCTTGTGCTAGTGCCGAAACTTGATTTGTTCCTTTACTTACAGTATGCGCTGTAAAGTTAGTTCCATCCCATTTTGCACGATTTAAATCTTTAGCTAATAACCATATATTTTTATCAGGATCTTTATGATCTATATACGTCTGAACCCAACCTAAGGCTGTGTTTTGACTAAAATTTACCGATGCGCTACTATTGAAATCACCATTAATTTCTCCTATTGATCTAAATCCACCACCTGCAGTATATACTTTTACAGGCGACCATGCCATATCTCCTTTACGACTCCATCTCCATGCATTTTCTCCATCCTGACTATCGATACTTTGTCCGTCACCCCCAATCGACTGATAAAAGTCTAAAACATCGCCCGTTGTTCCAGGAATAATGCTTTGCGATCCTTGATCTTGAGTTCCAGAATTGATATGATTTGGATCATTTTTACCTGTAAACAGGTCATTTCTATATACTAAAGGCGTAATTGTATTTAATAAAGTAACATTAATAAAATGCGCATTGGCATATCCAGAATTATTATATCCTGCACCTGCTGCTGGGAAATCAAACCATTCTTTATAAGAAACATATATCCCTCCATCTGTACAGCGTACCGATAATAAAGTACCACTGCTATTGTAGAAAAAGTGTGAAGCTTGAAAATCTGGGTGATAGTTAAATCGGATGCGATTGTAATAATCTTGTTGTGGTAATTCTGTACCATTTTGGTAATTCCCCCAACCTGCATGATCGGTATATACGGTATTCAACCCTGTTGTCGAAACTACTGGATGGGCATATCCTGCAATCACAATATCTTCGTCTACTGGGCTCACTGCTAAAAATTTTCCAGCATCCATGGTTCCTGATGTATCTCCGTAATAATTTCCATGAGGGGTTTTCTGAGTCCAAGTGACACCTTCATCTACCGAAACCCAATAGTTATTATCTACTGTCACGTATAGTTTTCTAGAATCTCCCGCTACACTGAATTTCCCATTATTGTGTGATGTTGTATAACTTCCTTTTAAAACAAACTGAGATTGAGCAGTCGTAAGGGAGTAAAAAGATCCATTTCGTGCTAAATACATTGTACTTGCGTTTGGCTGAATTGCATACCTAGGTGTGTATAAAGAAGAATGAGCAGAACTTCCAAAATTCTGAAACAAAGTAAAACTCACCCCTTGATCTGTTGAAACATACACTGAAGTATCGTCTGTTACATAAATAGCATTATTGTCCTGCCTGTTAATTGCAGCGCTAGTCAAAGCCGCTGGCAAGCCTGTAGCAACCGTCCAAGTACTTCCTTCGTCATCTGAATAATAGATTGGTCCACTTTCAATATGAGCAACCAATCGTACACCTGCATTAAGCGTAAAAGCAAAGAGGTTATCGTATCTGTTTGGCCAGTTTGCTGTAAGTACTTGAAAGTCGTCCCCTCCAACACCTGTGGTAGGATTGTACACGGTACCTTTGTAAATATGAGAGGTAGAATTGTATTCCCCTACATAGTGATTATGAGTTACACCGTAGATGATATCAGTGCCATCTAACATTTCGGCAAATTTAAAAGCACCTGGCATATTTTTAGGCCCTCTATTCACCCACTTCCCTGCAAGAGCTCCATCTGCATAGGTCGCTGTATTAGATCGACCATTCGAAAAGTTTTCTGAAGTCTCCACAAGCTTGGCTAAAATTAACTGGTGTCGAGCCGCCTGTTCTGGAGTCCAAGGTGCTGTTTTATCGGGATTCACCTCTCCATTATTTCTTCGGTCGATTTTAGCTTGTTCTAAATGCAGAAGTGGTCGTTCGGCTTTTTCATGAACAACTTTGTCTTCTTTACACGATGTAGTACATACTGCAAATAGAGCAATGCTACATACAAAAAATAATATTTTTCTCATTTTAGGTTTGTTTATAAACTTGTATTAATCGTTAGGCTCCAAATGCAAACTATCTGTTCAGGAGCTTCTCATTCATTGAGGTAAAGACACAGCGATAGCACCCTTTAGATTAAAAAAGGCATTGTTGAAAGAATAATATCACTGTAATTTTTAAGAATAAAAGGCCGTTTAGTGTTTTAAACGGCCTTTCAATTTTTAGCTATTTATTGCTTGATAACACGTTTTGTAAGTGTTCCGCTTTCGGTAACTATTGTTACGAAATAAACAGCAGACTCTAATTTAGATAGGTCTATTTGGTAGTTAGTTCGATTTCTGAAATTTACTTCGGAAACTTTTCTGCCTCGAATATCATGCACCGTAGCTGAAGTAACTTTCGCTTTTGGTGACACAATGTTCACTACATTTTGAACTGGATTTGGATATACTGAAATTGAATGTAAAGCTACATCGTTTGTCCCTAAAACGCTATTTTCAAATACTACTTTGAAACGCTCGCTATAAGTCCCTTCTTCACTTTGGAAGCTGTAATCGCCTTCACTTAAGTTGGTCACAGTGCCTAGTAAATTATCGATTAAGAAAACAGTCGCCGTGTCTATGTTAATTCCATCTAAATCTTGAAGTGAAATACGGTAGTTTTGAGACTCCTTTACTTGTGTGGAGAAACTCAATCCTACTGAAGCTTCAATTTCAAAAGAACCTAACGCATTAATAGCAAGTTCTTCTCCTGTTCCTAATTCAGAATACAATGATACCGGTGTTGCCAAACGCTTGATATCTGCGTCAGCTTCAAAAGCATTTGTTGTGTTTTCAGAAAAACCAATTAAAGTAGTACTTCCTAAGCCATAACTGTCGTTGTACACATTAATCCACAAACGATCTCTTTCCGAAGTAAGAGGTCTTCTATACGTATCATTTGGTCCAGTAACGCGCATTGCATTGTTAAATGTTGCCGTAATTCCTGCCGAAGCTGCTTTTACTGCAAATCCTTGTCCAGATGCTATAATACCCGTTGGTGTTGTTCCTCCGTTTCCAGCTTGAACACCTCCCATTGCTTTACTGTATAATGAAATATCTCCCATGCTAAAGTTGGCTGCATTGTAACCAGGATAACTTACAGAAAGTGGCGTAATATGTTCCCAGAAATACAACACATTGATTGCTGCATTGGCTGGATTTGCATAAAATGCATTCGCGTCTATTGCTGAAGCGTATGGATTTGCTAACATATTCGGACTTGAATTCTGATCGGTATGATACGCTAATGGCGCTGTAATTGTTCCTGTATTTAAGGTTCCTAAAGTATAATTATGTGTATAACTTCCACTTCCTGTAGTATTTGGTTGTGGAAATACCATATATCCTTCAGCTGGGTTTATAGTTCCTGTATGCGTTAACCAGTTATTACCGTTATCGTCTGCAAAGTTTTCAGCAGCCGGAAAAGCGGCAGTAACATCAGGATTTGGAACAAAGTTAGCGGTGTTGTGATGTCTCACTATATACGCTGCATTGTACACATCTTCTCTAGTTTCTGCAGTCATAGGACTTCCCATGATCATGAACTTTTTCTCAGCAAGTGTTGGTGTTGTTTTTTGAATGCTAATTGTTCCATTATTTGTCACCGAAGCTGCATCGTTTACTTGAACCAAACTTCCTTCATGTTGCACTAATAAACTTGTACCCGCATTAACTGTAATGTCTCCTTGTACTCGTATAAATTTTCCTGAAGCTACCGTTACAGTTGCCCCCGAAGTAATAGTAAGTGAACAAGCTTCTATGTTTCCATTAAGTCCAGCATCATAATTTGATGAAATAATCACTGTATCTGTTGGGTTTGGCGCTCCAGCAGGAGCCCATAATCCGTTCCATGTTTTAGTAATTCCTGTACAAGGTGAAGCACCAGCTACTAAAGTAACCGTGTAATCTTCAACTTCTCTATAAAGATCAGAACCACATGGCAATGGAGCTGAATTTTGGTATTGTACTGCAATACGCATCCTTGTATTAATACTTGTTATATTAGCAGGTACTGTAAAAGGAATTGTTATGGTAGGAGTAGAAGAATGTGCACTAAATCCGATCGCTTCATTCGCATCGTTAAAATCACCATCTCCGTTATAATCTATCCAAGCCCCTACACCATCGTCTGAACCACCACCTTTGGTAATTGAAAGAGTTTGTGAACTTCCGCTGGTTAACGTAGTTGGAGTTACAGTTGTGTAATCACCATACCCACCTGCATCATCACTAGAGGTATTGTTTATTGTACCTAATGTTACATTGGCAATATGATCGCCTCCGTTATCTGTTCCTCCAGCTGGGCAATATATAATTGGAGAAATCACTCGAATAGAATAATCTTCTACTTCACCATCAAAGTTAGTTTCACAAGAGGTAGCAGCACTTCCTTGTTTGGCTGAAACTCTCATTCTTTTTATTCCGAAGGAAGCCGTTGCAGAAACAGGAATTGAAAGAGGAGATAATGTAGTAGTTCCGTTGGCTACATTTGTCGCTGTCCCAAGGTCATACTCTTCTCCTGGATCGGTAAAATCACTGTTGTTATTCCAGTCAATCCAAGCTTTTACATGCACAGTATTTGCACCATCTGAATTTAATTTTACAGAAAGATCATAACTACTTCCTTGTCTAACTTCTGTAATGATTGATGAAAAATCTTCATACCCACTATTTTTCGTGATATCAGAATTATTAATCGTGTGCAGCGTAACGTTTGTAAGTCCGATATGAGAAGCTGTTGTCCCATTAGAAGCACAAAATGTATGCTCAGGTTCAAAAACTCCTGTAAACATTCCTCTACCGTGAGTGGAAGCAACAATTGTATAATCTGCAGCTCTCATTTCGAAGTTCATCACTTTTACGTTACTCATTCCATTTTGAGATTGCACCCAGTTTGGTGAGCTACTACTCCAGTTTGATGTTGACCATACTCCTAGTTCAGTTCCGATAATTACTTCGTCCAAACGCAATGGATTTTGAAGAATTGTTTTTACGGGCATATTAGGCAAATCACCTTCTTTATTCACCCAGTTATCACCTCCATCTGTCGTTGCCCAAATGCTTACAACTCCATAGTTATGGAACGTAACCATGATATCATTTTCTGTCTGACCGTAACGAATATCAGAAACAGCACCTACCATTCCAGAAATAGACTTACTAGTCCATGTAGGTGATGCAGTACTTGCATTATCTAATCTGATAATATCCCCCATAGCCGTTCCTATAAACATTCTATCACTTGTAAAAGGAGAAGCAACAAAAAATGAAGGTTGTCCTGTAATCAACCCATTTGTTAATAATGTTTTTGAGGTTGCTGTAAAAGCTACTGGGTCTATCTTCCATCTATGAATTCCGAAAGGAGCAGCGGTACTTGAATTTGCATAAAAATAGTTAGTATCACTATCCAATCCACATTCGTTGATAAAACTTCCTTCAGCACCTGAATTTCCTTCAAAATCATTTTTCTTTACACCATTAATATCGTGTACATAATATTGAGTATTGGTATAAGACGTAATAATATACTGTGAATCTTTATCGATAAAGCTCCACCCTCCATCTCCGCCAGAGATTGTTACTGATGAATTAATTCCAGATTGAGCATTATCAATAAAGTTAACACCGTTATCCTGTGCTCCTGCTATTAATTTTAATTTTGAAACATCCTGATTGATATCCGCTTTGTAATATTGAGTTACGTTATACCCTTTATTACGCACACCATAGGTATCTCCTCCATCGTCTGAAAAATAAATACCTCCATCGTTTCCAAATACAATTCTATTTGAACCGCTAAAAGCAATACTATGATGATCTGAATGCACATTAGGTAAATCATTTAATCCGTACCAATGTACTTTTTGAGTCCAAGCAGCTCCAGAGTTTGTAGATTTAAAAATATCAATACCTCCCACAAATAAAGTGGCATCATTATTAGGGTCTACTCCAATTTGTAAATCATAAAAACTTTGTCCTCTTGTAAAATCGTTTGCAGGTAAACCTGGCTCAATATCTACTGGCAATGGCATTGCTGTAGGAGCTGTTGCAAATGCATCTGTAGTTCTAAAAATTTGCACCTTTTGTGTTGCACTTACTTGGTCTTCACAAAGCATGTAAATTTTATTTGGATTTTGTTTAGAGCAAACAATCTCTACACGACCATCCGTGTTTAAATTTACTACGTTCGTCCAATTTGTTCCATCATAAGAAAAAACAACACCTCCACCTTCGTATGTAGAACCACCTTGTTTAGTTCCCATCCACACTTTTGTACCATTTGAATTTACATCAAATGTGTTAGGCGCATAATAAGTACCAGGAGAACTTTCAAAAGTCGCCCCTGTTAATCTGCTAAAGTTAGTACCATCGGTAGATTTATAGATTCCAATTGTATTTGATCCTAAGAAAACATCGTTTCCTAATTGTTCTTTATAAAAACTAGCATCTGCTCCAAATAATATCTCGGTAGAACTAGTTACTGGGTTTACCCAAGCAATGATGTCTTGAATATAGGTAACACGATCTTCAACTGGTCCCGTATTTTGACCATATATATGTGTCCAATTATACCCTCCATCTGTAGATTTATAGACTCCATTTCCATTTACATTACCTGCAGTATATACTTCACCAGTACCTATGTACATAATGTTCGTATTTTGTGGATCTACTGTAATAGCTGAAACCGCCATATTAGCAGGCACACCTGTAACTTGTTGCCAATCTGAATATGCATTGGTAATATCTTCATTAATCCAAAGACCTCCACTCACACCACCAGCAATTACCTTTGTGGTGCTTCCAGGAGCAAATATTAAGGCACGTGTACGTCCTCCTACATTGTTTGGACCTCTTTCTTCCCAATTATTTATTCCTGCCCCAGGCGCTCTCATTTGAGGATTATTCTTTAATACCTCTTGAAGCTCAAAAACTTTTTCTGGAGTAGGTCTTAAAAGTGCAGGGTCACTTGTTAGTAAATATTCTTGTTCGTAAAATTTATTTGGAGGAAGTCCATTTGCACGTCGTTCCGTTTTGTTCATTTTCATTCTAGCTACATAAGGATGATGTTGTAAATAGTCTGAATATCGTTCTGAAATTTCTTTAGTTTCTGAAACTTGTTCTGCTGTTTCTGAATTATTCTTATTGAAAAAGAATAAGAGCGAAAGTAATACTGCTGAAAAAATCGAAATGTAAACCAAATATGATATTGGTCTTTTTGAAGGGGTAAATTTAAGATTCATTGCGCATCATTTAATTTGTGAATAGTTCTTAGGTTAAATTAAAACTAGGTCAAAATTAACTTTTAATCTGCAAAAACAACCCTCTCACAGAGAAAGTTAGCGCTTTGAGTGAATTTGAGTAGTAAATGAGTAGTTGTAATAGCTACTCATTTTAATTAGAAATTAGCAACGTGTAGAACAGATATTTTAATACAAAGAAGAAATAAAACCAAACCAAAGACTTTTAAAAAAGAAAAAACCCATTTCAAAAAATGAAACGGGCTTCTTATTATATGAATGGAGTTTAGTTTATCCTCCGAAATCGTCAAAACGAATGTTCTCGTCTGGAATTCCAAAATCTTCTCCCATTTTTTGTACTGCTTGGTTCATTAATGGAGGACCACAGAAATACAATTCAATATCTTCTGGAGATTCATGTAAATTTAAATAGTTGTCGATTACCACTTGGTGAATAAACCCAACAAAACCATCACCTTCACTATGAATATCTTTTTTCACTTTCCAATTGTCTTCTTCCATAGGTTCAGACAATGCTAAGTAAAACTTAAAGTTTGGAAACTCTTTTTCTAATTGTTGAAAGTGATCTAAATAGAACAACTCTCTTTTAGAACGTCCACCATACCAATATGTAACAGTACGTCCTGTTTTTAAGGTTTTGAATAAGTGATATAAGTGAGAACGCATTGGCGCCATTCCAGCCCCTCCACCTACATATAGCATTTCTGCTTCAGATGGATTGATAAAGAATTCACCGTAAGGTCCTGAAATTACCACTTTATCTCCTGGTTTACGATCAAAAATATAGGAAGATGCAATCCCTGGATTTACATCCATCCAGCCACCTTTGGCGCGGTCAAATGGAGGTGTTGCAATACGAACATTCAACATAATTTCACGTCCTTCAGCTGGATACGAGGCCATTGAATAAGCACGCTCTACTGTTTCAGTGTTTTTCATAACTAAAGGCCAAAGTTTAAATTTGTCCCATTCGTCTTGAAATTTGTCTGGTCGTTCGTGTTCTTCAGGGTGTGCCGTAATATCCATATTCTCGAATCTTACTTCACATTCAGGAATTTCAATTTGAATATACCCACCTGCTTTGTAGTTCATATCTTCAGGAATTTCTACTACAAATTCTTTAATAAATGAAGCTACGTTATAGTTACGCACTACTGTTGCATCCCATTTTTTAATTCCGAAGACTTCTTCAGGAATATGAATGTTCATATCCTGTTTTACTTTTACTTGACAAGAAAGACGAGCCCCTTCTTTTAATTCTTTTCTACTGAAGTGAGGCGTCTCTGTAGGCAATGCTTCACCACCACCCGAAAGTACGTGACATTCACATTGAATACAAGTTCCACCACCACCACAAGCTGATGGTAAGAAAATTTTCTCTGCTCCTAAGGTAGAAAGTAATGTTCCACCGGAAGCTACTTCGATTACCTTCTCATCATTAATGGTAATTTTTACCGGTCCTGAAGGAGATAATTTTTGTTTGGTAAAAAGTAATAATGCTACCAAAAGCAAGGTCAACACCAAAAAGGCTACGACAGTTGCAACGATAACTCCTATTGTGCTTACTGCTAAAAACATACTATTGTTGTGTTATTTCTGAAACTTGAACAGCCTCAATTGATGCTGTATTTTCTTTAGTTATTTCTTCTACTTCTGAAGCTGGTTCAGTTTGAGCCGTTTTTACTTCTGAAGTTGGTTCTGCTTCATCTCCTCCTGTCAACATTCCACCAAAACTCATAAACCCAATTGCCATTAATCCAGTAATGATAAAAGTAATTCCTAACCCACGTAATGGAGCTGGAACGTTACTATATCTAATTTTTTCACGAATAGCAGCAATTGCTAAAATGGCTAAAAACCATCCAATCCCTGAACTAATACCATAATTTAATGCCAATCCTAACGTTTCAATATCTCTAGACTGCATAAATAATGATCCTCCTAATATCGCACAGTTTACAGCAATAAGCGGTAAAAAGATTCCTAAGGAGTTATACAATGACGGTGAAAATTTCTCTACAATGATTTCTACCAATTGCACCATTGTTGCAATGGTTGCAATAAATAAAATAAAGGAAAGGAAACTAAGGTCGTATTCAGCATATTCAGGTCCTAACCAAGCCAAAGCGCCATCTCGTAAGATGTATTGATCCAACAACCAGTTCATCGGAACGGTTACTGCAAGTACAAATATTACAGCGGCTCCAAGCCCCACTGCAGTAGATACTTTTTTAGATACAGCAAGGTACGAACACATTCCTAAGAAGGTTGCAAATACCATGTTATCTATAAAGATCGATTTAAAAAATAATTCTACGTGTTCTAACATACTGTTTTATTTTTATAGTAATCCTTAGCAAACCAAGGACACAACACTATTTTTTAATTTTCTTCTATTAACGCTTTATTTCTTGAACGCTGTACCCAAATAATAAGTCCAACAATAATCAATGCCATTGGTGACAACAACATAAACCCGTTGTTTTCGTATCCGATAGAATACAATCCTGTTTTTGCAATTGGATCTCCAAGTACTTTAATCCCTAATAAAGTTCCTGAACCTAAAAGCTCTCTAAAGAAACCTACTATAACAAGAATTAAACCGTATCCAGCTGCATTTCCAATTCCATCTAAGAACGATCTCCAAGGACCGTTTCCTAAAGCAAAAGCTTCAAAACGTCCCATAATAATACAGTTGGTAATAATCAACCCAATAAACACAGAAAGCTCTTTACTGAGTTCGTATGCAAATGCCTTTAACACTTGATCTACGATAATTACCAAGGTAGCAACTACAATTAGCTGTACGATAATTCTAATTTTTGATGGAATAATATTTCGCATTAATGAGATAACCACGTTCCCAATTGCTAATACAAATATTACAGAAACTGCCATTACAATGGAAGCTTTTAGCTGTGCTGTAATTGCCAATGCCGAACAAATTCCTAATACTTGAATAGTAATAGGGTTGTTATCCGCTAATGGGTCTAAAATTAACTTACTGTCTTTTTTTGATAGTAATCCCATGATTTATTTTTTTAATGTTTCTAAGTACGGTAAATACATTCTAAGATCTTTCTTAATCATTGCAGTAATTCCATTTCCTGTAATGGTTGCTCCTGCAATTGCATCTACTTCATTATCGTCTTTTATTGTATTTAACGGATCGTTATTTCCTTTAGCTACTTCAATACCTTTAAACACATCATTACTCATAATTTGCTCTCCAGTGAAATCATCCATGAAATAACGTTGTTTAATTTCTCCTCCTAAACCTGGTGTTTCTCCTTTGTGGTCAAAAAACACACCTTGCACGGTGTAATTTTTATCGATAGCTACGAAGCCCCAAATTGCATCCCAAAGTCCTTTACCTCGCATTGGAATGACATAGGTAGTTTCACCATCTTTCTCTCCAACAAACAAAGGCAAACGTCTTTGATAGTTAGGATCTTTTGCTTTGGTTTCTTCTTGTTTCAAGTCGATTAAGTAGGCATCTTTATCTTCAGTTACCTGATCTCCTTGAATAACCAATTGCTTTTTGATGTAGGTGTTAAAATCAGCTTCAACTTTATCGGTAGAAACAAAAACAACATCTCCTTCACCTTCATTTTGGTTCACACCCATTGCATACAAAATGTTCTGTTGCTTTTCGAAACGCTCATTCAAGTCAATTTTACTTTTTAATCCTTGAGCTACTCCAGCTAGTAATGAGCCTACTACCAACACCATGATAATGGCGAATATGATGGTATAACTATTTTTATCTGTATTCTTTGCCATGATTACGCTGTTTTAACTTTTAAACGTTTCATTCTTCTTTTGATATTGCCTTGTAACACATAGTGATCTATGGTTGGTGCAAATACATTCATTAACAGAATCGCTAACATAACTCCTTCTGGATATGCTGGATTAAATACTCGAATTAATACCGAAATAAATCCAATTAGAAATCCGTAAAACCATTTTCCTTTATTCGTTTGAGAAGCTGTAACAGGGTCTGTAGCCATGTACACAATACCAAATGCTAAACCACCTATTAGAAGATGTTGCCAGAATTCAGTACTCATTAAACCATAAAACTTAGAAGTTTCACTAATCCAACCTGCATCTACAACGCCGTTAAAGATGAAGCCCATTACCAACGCTCCAACAACAGCTGAAAGCATAATTCTCCAACTTCCAATTTTTGTGAAGATTAAGAACAACCCTCCTAGTAAAATTAAAAGTGTAGAGGTCTCCCCGACCGAGCCTGGTATAAAACCGTAAAACATATCTAACCAATCGTATCCTGCTGGATTTCCTTGGGCTAAACTCCCTAAAATTGTTTCTCCTGAAATTGCATCCGGTTGTCCAGTACTTGCAACTGCACCGTGTACCCATACTTTATCTCCACTCATCCATGTTGGATAAGCAAAGAACAAAAATGCTCTAATGGTTAATGCAGGATTTAAAATATTCATTCCTGTACCTCCAAAAACTTCTTTTCCAATAACAACACCAAAGATTACTGCAATAACCAACATCCAAAGAGGGATATCAATTGGTACAATTAATGGCACTAACATTCCTGTCACCAAGTATCCTTCTTCTACTTCGTGCCCTTTAATCACAGCGAATACAAATTCGACTGCAAGTCCAACTCCGTAAGAAATTAATACCAACGGCAATACTTTCCAAAGACCAACAGTTAAGTTGTTCCAATTCCAGAAATTTGCACTAAAGAAATCTCCATTGGCAGCTTGAATATCTCCCAACGCTAAATAATGCTGATATCCAGCATTAAACATTCCGAAGATTAAACAAGGAATCAACGCCATAATTACGGTGTTCATCGTACGTTTTAAATCGTCTGCAGAACGCACGTGACTACCAGAATGTGTTGTTTCATTTGGCATATACAAAAAGGTATGGATTGCGTTAAACGCAGGTGCCATTTTTGTCCCTTTGTATTTTTCTTTTAGCTTATGTAAATTTTGTTTCAATCCCATAGCGTTATCCTATTTCTTTATACATTAAATCAAGACCTTTTCTAATAATCTCTTGATGTGGTTGTTTAGACACACAAATAAATTCTGTCAACGAAAAATCTTCAGGAGCAACTTCGTACATCCCTAAAGCTTCCATTGCATCTAAATCTTCCACCAAACATGCTTTTAAAATTTGTAATGGATAGATGTCCAATGGAAAAACTTCTTCATAATTCCCAGTTACCACAAATGCTCTATGCTCTCCGTTAGTATTGGTTGTTAAGTCGAATTTTTTCTTCGGAAAGAGCCATGAAAAAGTTAAAGCTCTTGAAGTAGATATTTTATCGAAAACAGGTTTGTTCCAACCCATGAATTCATAATCATTTCCTTCAGGAATCACAGAAACTGTTGTGTTGTAATATCCTAAATTTCCTTTTGGTGAAATTGCATTTCCTGAAAGCACATCACCATTAATTACACGAACATTTTCTTCATTTAATCCAGCATCGTAGATAAATGTTGAAACCTCAGCTCCAATAATTGTTTTGTAATACTTTGGTGTTTTAACTGAAGATCCTACCAAAGCGACAGTTCTTTCAGCATTAAACTTTCCTGTAAGCAATAGCTCTCCAATAATCACCAAATCTTGAGGCGTTACTGTCCAAACCACTTCTCCCTTATTAACAGGATTAATTTTTGCTATTTGCGTTCCTACATTCCCAGAAGGATGCGGTCCAGATACCGTATGCAAATTCACGTCATTTAACCCTTTTAAAGGTGACGATCCGCTTTTAGCTACTGATACATGTACAACTCCAGGGGTAAGTTTACTTAAAGCAGTCACTGCTGCTTGCAAAAACTTTTCTTTCCCTTCTAAAGTGAAATCATAGTCGGCTGCCAACGGAGCACTTGCGTATGCAGATACAAAAATCGCTTTTGGAGCTACTTCTGGATTTGCAATCACATCGTACGGACGTTGCTTTATAAACGGCCAACAACCAGCAGAAAGCAACAAGCTTTTTATAGCTTCTGGCTTCATAGTTTCTGGGTTAAAACTTCCAAAATCCTTGTACGAATCTTGAGCGTCTCCCTCAATAACTATTCTGGTGATTACACGTTTTGCACCTCTTTCAATGGCTGTTAAGGTTCCACTTACTGGAGAAACAAATTTTATTTCTTCATTATCTTTTGAATAAAAGATGGTGTCACCCGCTGCTAGTTTGGCTCCTTCCTTAACTACCATTTTAGGGGTAATTAAATGGAAATTTGAGGGTCTTATAGCGAAGGTTCTTGAACGCGGTGCACTAGAAAGAGTTTTAGCTGCTTCGCCGTTTAATCTAATTGTAAGACCTTTTTTAATCTTAATGTCTTTAGACATAGGATACTTGCATTAAGTTCTCTTTTAATTCCGAATAGATTTCGGGAGTGCAAATTTATAAATTAAAAGTAGCTTCACATAATAATTAATTATAATTTTCTTACTTATTCGTTTCAAATGTGATTTACACTAAACTAAGGCATAAAATTTGTTTATATTTATCATTCAAAAAACCAATTTATGACTAGACTGCTTATTTGCGCTTTTTTTAGTGTTTGCCTACTATTTTCAGCAAACGCACAAGTAGAAGAGAAGATTGAACCTCAAAATATTAAAACAATTCAGTTTGTAGGAACAACAGCACAGAGTGAACTTCCAATTATTTCATTAGGCGATCGTTTAATGCTTTCTTTTGATGATATTAATGGAAACGAAGAGGATTATTACTATAAAATTACACATTACGACTTTGACTGGACGCCTAGCGATTTCTCAAAAGGAGAATATTTAGACGGTTTTGATGAAGTTCGTATCGAAACCTACGAAAACTCGTACAACACACTTCAAATATTTTCACATTACGAACTTACAATCCCAAATAGGGAAACAAGATCTATTAAGAAAAGTGGAAATTACCTTTTAAGCATCTATAACGATTCTAACGACCTTATCTTTTCTAGAAAGTTTATGGTGATTGAAAACATTGCCGCAGTTGCCGTCGAAATAAAACGATCTCGCGACATTAAATACATTCATGAAAAACAAGTGGTTCAGTTTACAATAGACTCTCCCAACCTACTTATTACAAATCCCAAACAAAATATACATACAGTTGTACTTCAAAATAGCAACTTAAAAAAAGCCATTACAAACCTAAAACCGCAATACACTATTGGCACACAGCTTATTTATAGGTACGACCAAGAAGCGGCTTTTTGGGGTGGAAATGAATTCCTCTTTTTCGACAATAAAGACGTTCGATCTGCTTCAAACGGAATACGAAGAGTTGAAGTTAGCGATGTTTATGAAAACTTCTTATACACCAACGCAGCTAGAAAAGACAGACCCTACACCTACAACCCCGATATTAACGGTAATTTTGTTGTTCGAAATATTGATGTTGAAAACGTAAACATTGAAGCCGAATATGTACGAATGCATTTTAATCTAATGTATTATGAAGACATTGGAGACAAAGAATTACACATCTACGGAAACTTCAATAACTGGACAATAGACGGCACAACCTATATGGAATACGACGCCAACAGCGACTCTTATAGAAACACACGTCTTTTTAAGCAAGGATTTTACAACTATAAATATGTACTAGTAGATCGTGACGGCACCATTGAAGAAGGCGCTGTTGATGGTAATTTCTGGGAAACAGAAAACGATTACACCGTATTGGTGTACTATCGAGATCTTGGAGCTCGCTACGATCGCATTATCGGTATGGGTGCTGCAAACTCCACCAACATAAACAACAACTAACAAAAAGTAATGTAGCTTTTTAGGGTCTTAACTACCCAAAACCATGAGAGACCAACGCATAAAACCTTTTAGAAATCGAAAGGCACTCAACTACCGAGGAGATGAATGTCTTAATTGCAAGCATCCTCTCGATCTAAGCGATGTATATTGTCCGTATTGCTCACAATTAAACAGTACCAAACAACTATCTATCAAGGATTTTATTGAAGAGTTCATTATTAGCATCGTGAGTTACGATTCGCGTTTGCGATACACCGTTACCGACTTACTATTTAAACCCGGAAGGATTACCCGAAACTATGTTGACGGACAACGTTTAAAGTACGCAAACCCGTTCCGGTTTTTCTTAAGTGTATCTATTATCTATTTTATTCTTCAAGGACTCATCGGTACATTTTCTGAAAACGAAAAAGATTTTATTTCTACCAATATTTCTTCGGAAGAAAATACAACGCTGCCTAAAGATTCTATTACTTCTGAAGCTTCAGTAAAAGCAACCCAAAGTCTCGCTACAGATTCTATTTCAGAAGAAAAAAAGAAAACAAATGAAGTCGCCGTTCTTTCTGAACTCTTACTAGACTCGCTTTCTAACAATAGTAGTTTTTTTAAAAAGGCTAAAAATTACCATACCTTTTACGAAACACATCACATTAAAAACAGTCGGGAAGCATTGCATAAAATGAACCAAGAAAACACTTTTTTCAATCGATGGCTATACGACAAAAATGAATCGTTTGATCGCATTGTAGAGAACCCCTCAAGTTTTGTGAATTATTTGCTTCAGAAAATTCCGTTTTTCTTGTTCTTCTTTACACCTTTTTTCGCGTTCTTCTTTTGGCTCATTTACTCTAAAAAGAAGCACACGTACATTGAACATATGATTTTCATCTTTCATATTTTCAGCTTTATATTCCTAGCCATGCTGTTGTTTTTAATTCCGGATTTACTTTTAGGAAGCGAATTGCTCGTCGGAATCCTTTTTCTTTTTCTATCACCCTTTTATTTTTACAAAGCACTCCGTAATTTTTACAAACAGAATCGCTTGCTTACTCTATTAAAATTTGTATTTTTAAATGTTGTTTTTGGGATTTCTGCCGCCATTTCGGTCGTGCTCTTTTTATCGATAACAGCTGCTATTTATTAATATGGTTCAACAAATTACACAGGGAATAATGATTTCCGTAGCCACTACTTTTGAAGGCACATTTTATAAAAACTATAAAATGCAATATGCTTTTGGCTACACTGTAACTATTGAAAACCGAAGTAAAGACACCGTTCAGCTTCTTTCTCGATATTGGGAAATTAGCGACGCTTTAAACAACAAAGAATACGTAGAAGGCGAAGGTGTTATTGGAAAAAAACCTGTGATTTTACCTGGACAAAAGCATACTTATTCAAGCGGTTGCCTACTGGTTTCACCGTTTGGAGCGATGAAAGGCTATTACAACATGGTAAACTTTAATACCACCAAAAAATTCAAAGTGGTCATTCCTTCATTTCGACTTAGCGAGCCTACCGCAATGAATTAATATTTTTCTGAAGCGTTCCCTTTGCAATTATAAAATCGATTCTGTAACCATACCCGTTTCTAAATCTTCATACCGCATTGATTTTTCTTTTGCTTTTGAAAATTGAGTAATACTCTTTGTCTTCACAAAGCCGCGATCCATAATCACATTTGACGCTAAATTACCATCGCCAGCTGTTTTATGAAACTGTAGCATATCCGCTTCAGAAGGGGTTGAATTATGTTTAAGCAAGTCTGAAAACCAAGAAATTCGCTTTTCTTTCATTGCTTCGGAATATAATAAAGAAGAAGACCAGATATAAGGTTTCAATGGTTTTTCAGCAAAATGAACGGTACTTCCATCCCACACCAACTCGAACAACTGAAGCTTCTCGTTCCAATCGGCACACACAATGGTAAATGGTTCTATCCCTGTAAAATCGTAATCATGAACCGTCGTTACAAAATCTTCCGAGGTCAATAAATCGGTCACAATAATCCCACGACTCATTCTATAACTTTCAGCGCGCTCATGCGCAGTAAATCCACCATTCAGCAGGCAAATCAGTCGTTTTTTACTACTAACTCCAATCCAAGTTCCGCCCGCAACGGCATCTTTAGGAAAAAGCAAGTTAGCACCATTTACAGAATACAGTTCAGGTGTAATCGTTTTTCTATTGGGAGCTTCGTCTCGACTTGAAGTTAACACAAAACTTGTATTTGAAGTGGGGATAAATGTTACCGTACACATAATTATTTACGTCTCTTTTGAAGTTGGAAACTTACAAAACCATTTTATAAAAGTTGAAATAAACCAATTCTTTTTCCGAAGAGAGCCTTCGCTGTATTGTTAATTAGTTAACACGATTAGCTCCTTCTAAATTTGTACCTTTGCACTCGCAAACACCTAATCTTTTATTTGGTGTTTGATTAATTAGAAATTTAAATAAAAAACAAACTCATGGGAAAAGGATTTTTTGAAGTACCGATTGCCGTTAACGAACCTGTTAAAGACTATGCTCCAGGCTCTCCAGAACGCGCAACTGTTTCTGCAACCTATACTGAAATGTATAACAGCACTATTGATGTACCATTGTATATTAATGGAAAAAACGTAACGACAGGTGACACTGGAACTATGTCGCCTCCTCACGATCACAAACATATTTTAGGAACTTATCATAAAGCTGAAAAGAAACACATTACTGAAGCAATTGACACTGCATTAGAAGCACGCACCAAATGGGCTGAAATGCCATGGGAGCAACGTGCAGGTATTTTTCTTCGTGCAGCAGAACTAATTGCTGGACCGTACAGAGCAAAGATTAACGCAGCTACAATGCTGGGACAATCTAAAAGTATTTATCAAGCTGAAATTGATGCTGCTTGTGAGCTCATTGACTTCTTGCGATTTAATGTTCAGTACATGACTGAAATCTATAAAGAGCAACCTGCTTCAACCTCTGGTGCTTGGAACAGATTAGAATACCGTCCGTTAGAAGGATTTATCTATGCAATTACGCCGTTTAACTTTACAGCAATTGCAGCTAACTTACCTGCAAGTGCCGCTTTAATGGGGAACGTTGTTGTTTGGAAGCCAAGTGATAGCCAAGTATATTCTGCTAAAATAATTTTAGACATTTTTAAAGAAGCTGGTGTTCCTGCAGGTGTTATTAATATGGTAATGGGTGATCCTGTGATGATTACCGATACAGTATTAGCGAGTCCTGATTTTAGTGGTGTTCACTTTACAGGTTCTACACATGTATTTAAAGATATCTGGCAAAAAATTGGAACCAACATTCACAATTACAAAACGTACCCACGCATTGTTGGTGAAACTGGAGGAAAAGACTTTATTGTTGCACACAAAACTGCAAATCCAATACAAGTAGCTACAGGAATTGTAAGAGGTGCTTTCGAATTTCAAGGTCAGAAATGTAGCGCTGCTAGTCGTTGCTATATTTCCAAAAGCATTTGGAGTGATGTAAAAGCGCAGTTAATTAAAGATATTGACAGTTTGAAAATGGGATCGCCAGAAGACATGAGTAATTTTATTACTGCTGTGATTCATGAAGGTTCTTTCGACAAGCTTGCTTCTTACATTGATGCTGCTAAAAAAGACACGAATGCTGAAATTATTGCTGGTGGAAATTACGATAAGAGCGTAGGATATTTTATTGAGCCTACTGTGATTGTTACAGAAGACCCGAAATATAAAACCATGAGTACGGAGCTATTTGGCCCAGTTGTAACCATCTATGTGTTTGACGACAGTAAATGGGAAGAAACATTGCAATTGGTAGACGGAACTAGCGAATATGCCTTAACAGGAGCTGTATTTAGTGAAGACCGTTACGCATTAGAAGTTGCTATTAAAGCACTTCAAAACGCAGCTGGAAACTTCTACGTAAACGACAAGCCAACAGGTGCTGTTGTAGGACAACAACCATTTGGTGGTGCTCGTGCGAGTGGAACAAATGATAAGGCAGGAAGTAAGCTTAACTTATACCGTTGGATTTCTCCACGTATGATTAAAGAAACTTTTGTTACGCCTACGGATTACAGATATCCTTTCTTAGGATAATCCTTTCCGAAGTAAAAATAAAAAAACCCGAAACTTAATTGTTTCGGGTTTTTTGTTTTATGAAATAATAAAATACCTATTACTCGTAATTTTTAGCTTCATTAACATGTGCAAACTGTGCGTTAATAGCACTGTTATCATCATTCACTAACATAGCTACCAAACTTAAATTAGCAACCACATAGTCTGAAGGAATTGCAACACTAAGCGATTTAGAATACTCAGTTAACGCTGCTGTTTCTGAAACACTATCTCCAAAAATTGAAGAAGACAATGACAAACGCAAAGTTTCGTTATGTACGAAATCTGGGATTGGATTTCCTAATCCATAAAACGGACTTCCAGGCACAGTGTTGTAGTAATTAACTTGATCGTGAATTATTCCACTTTCTAATAAGTAAACTACTAATTTTTTACCTGAAGGAATTCCTTGCTCTGAAATTATTTTCACCTCAACCGATAGGTTTTGACCTTCAACTTGAGAGCTAATTGCAATTGCAGTATCAGTATCTTGTCCAGCCATACTTGTTACTTCACCCGTTGCATAAGGCTCTAACCAAGTAGCTGTTCTATTTATTCTTGCTGCTGGCAATCCATCAACACCAAAAGCATCTTTTAAATCCTGAACTTGATCAAAATGCATTGGATCTGGATAACTAAAAGAGGTTTCGTGGATAGCAACTATCGCAATATCATTTGTAACTTCATGTACATCTTCAATAGCAGCAGCAACAGCAGGGCAATAACCACACCAAGTACCTGTATAATCTTCTAAAACTACTTTACGCTTCGGAATGTATACTTCAAAAGACTTTGTTTCCGTAGTTACCGTAGTACCTGCCAAATCGTATGTTGCATATACTTCAAAAATTCCTGTGGTAGAAGAACTAAAAACATTATTAGAAATTGCTGTTCCATTCACAAAGAAACTTGCCGTTGTAGAAACATCATTTCCTTCAACATCAATAAGTGTAAATGAATTTTCTTGCTCTCTTAGTACTTTTTCTTCTTCAACAATAAAAGTGCTCTCTGTTCCATTCACAACATTAAATGTAACGGTATTACTATTTACACCTCCATAAGAAGCATACACATCGTGAGATCCTTCCGTAGTAAATGCATGAGAAGTGCCGCTAATTGGAGCTAGATCTACATAAAAGGTAGCCACATCATTATACTCAACCCCATCATCTCCCGTCACTGTAAAATTAATTGCTTCACCGATCACTAAAATATCATCTGGCGAATCTGTAGACAATGTCAAACTCGCAATATTAATGATTGGAGTGTTCTCCTCTTTTTTACTACAAGAAAGCAATAAAATGAAAGATAAAGCGAATAGTAATTTTGGCATCTTTTTTGTTTTCATAACATGAATATTAGGATAATATATGCAATAATACTAGTTTTTTACCATACTATTTCGATAGGAGAAAAGAAATTGAAATCTAGCGACATATATTTATTTTATGAATTTTATTACCTATTATTGTTGTTTAATCTAAACTTTTCAAAATGAAAAAAATTGTATTTCTTCTATGTTTACTCTTAACAGTCAACACATTTGCACAAAACGAACTTCCTAATGTAGATCTTACTACTTTAGAAGGTAATACAGTAACAATGCAAAAAGCAGCAGCTAGTGACAATGTTGTAATTGTATCATTGTGGGCTACATGGTGTGTTCCTTGTATTAAAGAACTTGATGCCATTAATGAAGTTTGGGATGATTGGAAAGAAGAAACAAATGTTGAGCTAATTGCAGTCTCTGTTGATGACAGTAGAACAGCTTCACGTGTAAAACCATTAACAAGTGGTAAAGGCTGGGAATATGAGATTCTTTTAGACCCAAACAACGACTTAAAGCGTGCTCTTGGCGCCTCTACAGTTCCTTTAACCATTTTAGTAAAGAATAACAAAATTGTATACAGACATTCTGGATATAGCCCAGGTGCTGAACTGGAACTATTTGAAAAAGTGAAAGAGTATTCAAACTAATTTCCAATAACCAACCAACCCTTTTTGAATGAAAAAAATAATTTTAAGTTTCGCTATTTTATGTAGCGGGCTACTACTCGCACAAGACAACGGAAGCTTTTTTGGAGGATTTGAATCAAATTCTCAATGGCTTATGCCTGATGATGGTATTAATTTTGAAACTCCAGAAGAACAATTTAGAGGGAACAACTACTTTCAACTTAACTATAGCCTAGGAAAGTTTACCGCAGGTGTTCAATACGAATCCTATTTACCCGCAGCTTTATTGGGATACGCTCCTGCTTATGACGGTAATAATGGAATCGCTACATACTATTTAAATTTTAAAACGGACAATCTTGATATCACAGGAGGTTTCTTTTACGAACAATTTGGTAGCGGACTTATATTAAGATCATGGGAAGACAGACAATTAGGTATTAACAATGCACTTAAAGGGGTTCGAGTTAAATTCAACCCAACTGAATACCTAGATCTTACTGGAATATTTGGTCAACAACGCAACGGATTTGAAGTTTCTGAAGGAACCATTCAAGGGATTGACGCAAACGTAAACTTAAGCAATGCTTTAGATATTGATAAGGTTGATATTAAAGTAGGAGCTAGTTATGTAGGCCGCTATCAAGATAGAGGCACCAACGATACAATTCCTAAAACGGTAAATGCTATCGGAGGAAGAGTAGACATTATCTCTGGACGTTTTTATGGTGGAATTGAAGCCATTTCTAAAGGACCAGACGCCATCGCCAATGAAGGAAGATTATCTTCTAACAAACTTTACGATGGAACAGCAATGCTTGTAAATGCTGGATACTCACAAAAAGGACTTGGAATAAACGCTTTGTTTAGACGTTTAGAGAACTTTAGCTTCTATAGTGATCGTTTGGCAGAAGGAAATACCTACAACCAACAAGTTGTAAATTATGTTCCTGCACTTACCAAACAACAAGATTATTTGTTAACGAATATCTATGTGTATAATGCACAGCCAAGATTAATCATTAATGATGCTAATCAACAATCTGGGGAAGTTGGAACACAAATAGATGTTTTTTACTCTATCCCAAAAAAGACCTTACTTGGAGGGAAATACGGAACAAAAATAGCCTTTAACTTCTCGTACTGGAATGGACTAGAAGCTGAATACGATGTGAATAATAAATGGTACGAAGCTAAGTTTATAGGAAAAGGACCTCGTCTTTATAGAGACTGGAGTGCTGAAATCAAGAAACGTTGGAGCAAACGATTTAACTCTGTTTTCACCTTCCAAGATGTAATTATCGACAAAGGAGTTTTAGGCCAAGGACTTATTGGAGTTGAAGACATCACAGCTCAAATTGGAGTTGCTGAAGGAACTTACAGCTTTACCAAAGGAAGATCGGTACGTATGGTACTACAACACTTATGGAGCAACAAAGACCGTAAAAATTGGGCCGCTGGTGTTCTTGAATACAACTTTAGCTCTAGACTTGGAGTTTATGTTGCCGATACGTACAATTATGAAGGAGAAGGAAAAATTCACTACTATAATGTTGGTGGAAACTACTCGAAAGGAAGAACTCGTTTAGGATTAAATTATGGTCGTCAACGCGGAGGACTAATTTGTATTGGAGGTGTATGTCGTTTTGTTCCAGAAAACACTGGGCTAAGCGCAAACCTTACTGTGACATTCTAAACCTAACCAAATTACATATTCTTAAAAAGATCGCTTCTCAAGCGGTCTTTTTTTTACCCCTACACCAACCTACATATTCTGTTTATTCTGTTGTTAAACAACAACCATACAAGCGCTAAGACCACCTTCATTTATTGCTTCTGAAAGCACCGAAAGACAACAAACTCTTTTACTCAAGAGCTACTAAAAGTAGCTAAAACAAAATGATGAATTAAGGGCATAAAAAAAGTCTTCAGATATCTTCTGAAGACTTTTTTTAGAAAAATATAAGGCTAACTTAGTTCACCATAATTTTTACTACTTGCGACACTCCATTGTTATTTTTGAAATGTGCTAAATACATTTGAGATGTTAAATCAGAAACGTTGATTTCTTGTGTCCCAACACTTAAATTTTGACTTACTACTACTCTACCTTGTAGGTCATAAATTTGAAGATCTAAAGCTTCTTCAACAGAAACAACTAACTTTTCAGAAATAGAAGTAGCCATTACGTTAACATTTAAAGAAGCATCGTTTACAGATAATAATGGATCGTAACGATAAGTCATTGTTAAGTCCTCACCTATTTCATCACCATTAGTATTTATTTGATAGAATCTAAAGATATAATCTAATATCTCAGTTCCATTTCCTGGATCTACGTTTAACATGTGGTTTCCAGCTAATGTTTGTGCACCTGGCGCTATTTCTACGAAATCAGCATTTGGAGGGTACGATTGTCCTATTGTAATTCCTGTGTAGCAAAGTCCAAAACAAAGTTCCATTTGAGAACCATCTGCATTAATTGCGTTCACAAATTCAATCTTCATACGAATAGCGTCTGTAGTAGAAGTATTGTTTACATAAAATTCATATGTCGCTTCAGCTGGCACAACACTACCAAAAGACACTACATCACCATCAACTATTGGATTTCCGTCATGATCCTCAACTGTATATTGAGCATTCATACTAAACGCTACTATAAATGCGCTCAAAAAAAGTAATTTTCTTTTCATAATAATATTTTTTTTATAATGAGTAATTCTCAAAAATACAAAACCTAAGCTAAACAACATTAATACATTAGTATTATTTTTTTTTCAATTAACCCATTTTTCAATTTACCTAGAAACGATAAAGGATTCGAAAATTCTATGGGATTAGTAGGAAATGAAAGAACCTCTCTTTTTTAACTTCTACCCATATTTTTATTCAAAAAAAGGTATATTTGTTTAGAAAAAATTCTGAATAAGAACCTAAACACTAGAATTATGATTAAAAAATTAACAACGTTTTTAGCTTTTTCTGTACTTTCATTTGTTTCCTACGGACAAACAATTGTATCGACATCACCTGAAAACAAGAAAGTAATACTTGAAGAATTCACAGGGATTTACTGTGTATATTGCCCTCAAGGACATGCCATCGCACAAGCGATACAGGACGCGAATCCAAACGAAGTATATTTAATAAATGTGCACGTAGGAGGCTATGCAGCACCAACTGGAAGCGACCCTGATTTTAGAACACCTTACGGAACAGCTATTGTGAATCAAACTGGACTAGTTGGATACCCTGCTGGTTCTGTAAACAGACTTAACTTCCCTGGCTTAGAGCAAGGTGCTGCAGGAACAACTGCAATGAGTAGAGGTCAATGGACACAAGCTGCCAATCAAGTTTTAGCAGAATCATCTTATGTAAATGTAGGAGTTGAAGCTAATATTGATATCACAACTAACGAATTAACTGTTCACGTAGAAGGTTATTATACTGGAAACAGCCCAGAAGGAACAAACTTACTAAATGTTGCTTTACTTCAAAATAATACAGAAGGACCTCAAACAGGTGGTAACGCTGGTAACAACTACGTACACATGCACAGACTTGTTGAAATGGTAACAGGACAATGGGGAATTGAAATCCCTACCACTACAACAGGTACTTTTGTTGACGAAACTTACACATATCCAATTCCTGCAGATTACAATGGAATCCCTGTTGATATCGTAGACTTAGAAGTTGTTGCTTTTATTACTGAAACACACCAAACTATAGCAAGTGGTAGTGGAGCTTACCCAACTTATTCTGGAATCACGACTGCTAACGATGCAAGCTTAACTGCTATTGAAGAAATTAACTTCAACTGTTTCGATGTCGTTGAACCAACTATTACTATTCAAAATTTAGGAGCAGACACATTAACTTCTATAGACATTGAATACTCAGTAAACTCTGGACCAACAGAAATATACACTTGGACAGGAAACTTACCTTCTTTACATAGTGAAACATTTCAATTAGACGGTATCTCATACATTTCAGAAGCAACAGACACTGTGTATATCTCAATGCCTAATGATGATGACAACACAAACAACTCTGGACAAGAAGAATTTGAAAGTATTGGAGGAAGCGCAGGTGCAGTAACTTTAGTTATTAACACAGACGACTTTGGAAGTGAATGTACTTGGACATTAAAAACGGCTTCTGGAAGCCCAATTTCTGGTGGTGGACCATATGACAATAACGAAACTATTCAAAGAACTTTCAACCTTGGAGAAAACTGTTATTATGTATTTACATTATTAGATTCTTCTGGTAATGGTGGAACTACAGCTACATTTACTGACGAAACAGGAATAACTTTCTTTGAAACCGACGGATCTTTTGGAGCGCAAATTATCGGAAACTTTGGTAACTCTGGAGCACTTGGAGTATCTGATAATGCATTGCAAAATGTTGCCATCTACCCTAACCCTGCTAGTACAATCTTAAATATTCAAAATGCTGAAAATGCATCAATAAATATTTACAACATGTTAGGTCAAGAGCTTTATTCTAAAACGAACATCTCATTAAACGAACAAGTACAAGTTTCAAACTACAACACGGGTACTTATTTTGTAAAAATAACTGACGGAAACGAAGTTAAAACAAGTAAATTTATTGTGTCAAAATAATAAATTACAACCTATTAAAAATGACCCCAAAAAACATGAGTTACAGCTTGTGTTTTTGGGGTCATTTTTTTTATATCTATAGGATTACTAGGGTTTTACAATCGTTTTAATTTTGTTTACCACCCTGTAACTTTATTCAAAAAAAAACTTATATTTGTTTTAAACCAAACCATTTACCAACAAAAAATCAACAAGAAATGATGAAAAAATTAACTCCACTTTTTGTGCTAGGTCTTCTTGGAGGAAGCCTTTTTGCGCAAACAATTGTATCGACTTCTCCAGAGAACAAAAAAGTAATCCTTGAAGAGTTTACCGGAATACATTGTGTGTATTGTCCAGAGGGGCATGCCATAGCACAAGCACTTCAAGATAACAATCCAGGAGAGGTGTTTTTAGTAAACATCCACGTAGGTGGCTATGCTGCTCCAAGTGGTGGCGAACCTGACTTCAGAACTCCATACGGAACAGCAATTGTAAACCAAACAGGATTAATTGGATATCCCGCAGGAACCGTAAACCGTCTTAATTTCCCTGGACTAGAACAAGGTGCAGCAGGTACTACAGCAATGAGTAGAGGTCAATGGGGAACTGCAGCAGGACAAATATTAGCAGAATCATCATATGTAAATGTTGGTGTTGAAGCGGATATTGACGTTCAAACAAATGAAATTACAATTCATGTTGAAGGGTACTATACAGGAAATAGCCCTGAAGGAACAAACTTATTAAACGTTGCACTGCTTCAAAACAACACAAAAGGGCCTCAAACTGGAGGAAATGCAGGAAATGACTACAATCACATGCATAGACTTGTAGAAATGATTACAGGACAATGGGGGCAAGAAATAGCGACTACAACAGCAAGTACCTTTGTTGATGAAACTTTTACTTATCCAATCCCATCTGACTACAATGGAGTTCCTGTTGAGTTAGCCGATCTTGAAGTAGTTGCATTTATTACAGAAACACAACAAAATATAGCTAGTGGTAGTGGCGCATATCCAACTTATAGTGGTATTACGACTGCTAACGATGTAAATGTTAGATTCATTGAAGATATAGCTGAAAACTGTTCAGGTACTATTACTCCAAGTGTTAACATTCAAAATTTAGGACAAGACCCAATTACATCATTAGATATTGAATATTCTGTTAACGGTGGTGCTTCTCAAACACTATCTTGGACAGGTAACATAATGTCTTTACAAAGTGAAACAGTTGAGTTAAACGAGGTTACATTCCCACTACAATCAACAAATACTGTAGTTGTAACTGTTCCTAATGACGACAACAATACAAATAACGATGCTTCTTACGATTTTGATATAGCGTTAGAATCTACTTCAACTGTTACAATGACATTGTCTACAGACGGATATGGAAGTGAAGTTCGATGGAATGTAATGGACGCTTCAGGCGCAACTATCTATAGTGGAGGACCTTATGGAAACAACCTAACAATTACAGAAAACTTTACATTACCAGAAGATTGCTATGTGTTTAACTTAATAGACACTTATGGTGATGGTGGTGGTGCTGTAAACTTAACAGATTCAGACGGAACAATTATTTACGTTACAAGTGGAACCTACGGTTCAGGTGAATCGACAAACTTTTCTACAAATGGTGTATTAAGTGTTGGATCTAATGAATTTGAAAGCGTAAGCATCTATCCTAATCCAGCTAGCACTGTATTAAACATTAGAAATGCTGAAAATGCTTCTATTGAAGTTTACAACCTTTTAGGACAAGTATTATACACTAAGTCTAATATCTCTATGGAAGAACAAGTTGAAGTTTCTCAACTTATCACAGGAACTTACTTTGTAAAAATTACAAATGGAGATGCTGTTATGACTAGTAAATTTGTTAAAAATTAAGACTATTGATTGAAATTTGATTTACATAAAAAGCTCCTTTCTTTAATTAGAAAGGAGCTTTTTATTTTATAATTTTTAAATTAATTAAACCGACTTATACTTCATAGGAAGGTGAACCACACTTTTCGTTTCATAAAAGTCTTCTTTAAAATAATCTGCTAACGGATATATTTTTGCTGTTTTATATTTAGCCAGCTCTTCACTTAAGTCTCCTCCTTTTAGATATAATATCCCATTTTTAAGTTCGTGCTTACTTTCTTTTGCTATACGACCTTTCACCCAATGCACAAAAGTCTCCATTTGAGCAACTGCCCTGCTTACTATAAAATCGTATTGATCGGTCACTGTTTCTACACGAGCATTGGTAACTTTTATATTTTGAAGTCCTAAGCCTGTAGAAACCTCTTCAACTACCTTTATCTTTTTACCAATACTATCTACCAAATGAAATTGTGTTTCAGGAAATAAAATAGCAAGAGGAATTCCAGGAAAACCACCACCAGTCCCTACATCCAAAACTCTTGAACCTGGTAAAAATGATTGCACTTTTGCTATTCCTAAAGAATGAAGTACATGCCTTAGGTAAAGTTCGTCGATGTCTTTACGAGAAACCACATTAATTTTAAGATTCCAATCTTTGTATAATTCGGCCAGCTGTGTAAATTGATCTTTCTGTGTATCAGAAAGATGCGGAAAATAATGTAAAAGTAGTTCCATATCTATGTTTCAGTTGCAAAAATAAGCCTTCTTTCATAATTTTATGATATCTATCAAGTAATTTAAACAATAGATACGTATTTTTGTATTTTCCGTTAAATGGAAAATTTTATTAAACAATATAGATCGTGAAAAATCCTCAAGTTACCTTCTCTAGAGTAGACTCTGCAAAGTTTTTCAGAACATTAAACAAGCGAGTTAATGGGTACTTTAAAGAAAACAATATATCTCGCAATGGAAACTGGAAACTACACCTAAAAACGGTGATTATGTTTTCAATCTACCTTACCCCTTATTTTTTATTATTAACGTTAGATTTCCCAGGCTGGGCACAATTACTATTTACCATTATCATGGGTGTCGGCATGGCCGGTATTGGAATGAATGTGATGCATGATGCCAATCATGGTGCATACTCTTCAAAAAAATGGATCAACAAAGTTCTTGGAAGCAGTATTTATATTCTTGCAGGAAATGCCTATAACTGGAAAGTACAACACAATGTATTACACCACACATACACCAACATTCATGGGCATGATGAAGATTTAGAAGCTGGTAGAGTACTGCGTTTTTCAAAACATGCAGAATGGAACAGATTTCATAGATTTCAACATTACTACGGTGTATTCTTATACGGTCTTTTAACTTTTAACTGGGCCCTTACTACCGATTTCCAACAAACGTATAGATACTTAAAAAGAAAGTTATCCTTCGGAGAGTTTCCGAAGCCATCTACGCAATGGAGTATTTTAATTATTACTAAAATAATCTACTTCTCTATTTGGATTGTTATTCCATTGCTTTTCTTCAACATTGTTTGGTGGAAAATTTTACTAGGATTTTTCATTATGCATTATGTTGCAGGATTAATTTTAAGCATCGTATTTCAACTTGCACACGTTGTGGAAGAAGCAGATATGCCAATTCCAGATGCATCTGGAACAATGAAAAATACGTGGGCTATTCACCAGTTGTTTACAACGGTAAATTTTTCAACTAAAAACAGAATTATGAACTGGTTCACTGGAGGTTTAAACCACCAAGTAGAACACCATATTTTTCCAAATATCAGCCATGTTCACTACACAAAAATTTCAAAAATTGTAAAGGAAACAGCCGCGGAATTTAACCTTCCTTACAACGAGTACAAAACCACTCGAAAGGCAATTATCGCACATTTCAAACACTTAAAACAAATGGGTATGAACCCAGCCAAATTACCTGCCTAGTACATTATGAATTCAAGACTTTCTAACCGAGTTAATGAAATGGCGACCTCTGCCACTTTAGCAATGGCTGCAAAAGCACGTGAGCTAAAAGAAGAAGGAAAAGATATTATAGGACTAAGCCTTGGCGAGCCAGACTTTACAATTCCCGAATTCATTAAAGAATCGGCAATTCAAGCCATAAAAGACGACTTCCACTCGTACACTCCTGTGGATGGATACGGTGACTTAAAGCAAGCGATTATCACGAAATTTAAGCGCGATAACAACTTAACCTATACACCTAGTCAGATTGTGGTTTCTACTGGTGCAAAACAATCATTAGCAAACCTTGCTATGGTTTTATTAAATGAAGGTGACGAGGTATTACTTCCTGCTCCGTATTGGGTAAGCTATGCAGATATTAGCAAACTAGCTGGAGGTGTTCCTAAAGAAATTAAAACCTCTATTGATAATGATTTTAAAATTACTCCAGAATCATTAGAAGAGGCAATTACTCCTAATACAAAACTTATTATTTACAGCTCTCCTTGCAACCCAAGTGGTTCCGTTTATAGTAAAAAAGAACTTCGTGCGATTGCAGATGTTTTGGTAAAACACCCAAACATTATCGTAATTAGCGACGAAATATATGAGCACATTAACTTTACAGGCAATCATGCCTCTATTGCTGAGTTCGACGATATGTACGACCAAACAGTCGTGGTAAACGGGGTTTCTAAAGCCTTTTCTATGACGGGTTGGCGTGTCGGTTACATTGGAGGTCCAGAATGGATCGCTCGTGCATGCAACAAGATGCAAGGGCAAATTACGAGTGGTACTAATTGTATTGCTCAACGCGCTACCATAACTGCGCTTGAAAACCCACCAAGTAAGATAAAATACATGGTGGACGCTTTCAAAGAGCGACGCGGTATGATTTTAAAACTTCTTTCTGACATTCCTGGATTTAAAACCAATGAACCAGAAGGTGCTTTTTATGTATTCCCAGATATTTCTTATTACTTCGGAAAAACACTTCGAGGCAAACACATTAATACGGCATCCGACTTTTCATTGTATCTCTTAGAAGAAGCAAACGTAGCCACCGTTACTGGTGAAGCTTTTGGTGATCCAAACTGTATTCGAATTTCCTATGCAGCTTCCGAAGAAAACATTAAAGAAGCGATGCGTAGAATTAAAAAAGCACTTACCGCATAAATTCTGAAAAAATGACTAAAATTTTATTGTTAGGCAGTGGTGAATTAGGAAAAGAATTCGTCATCGCAGCACAACGTATTGGACAAACCGTAATTGCAGTAGACAGCTATCCTAATGCACCCGCAATGCAAGTAGCACACCTTTCTGAAGTAATTAATATGCTTGATGGAGAGGCACTCGATACCATTGTCGCAAAGCACAACCCAGATTACATTGTCCCAGAAATTGAAGCCATTCGCACCGAACGTTTTTACGAATACGAAAAACAAGGCTATACAGTAATCCCTTCAGCCAAAGCCGCTAACTTTACGATGAACCGAAAGGCAATTCGTGATTTAGCAGCCAAAGATCTTGGACTTAAAACAGCCCAGTATCGCTATGCTACTTCAGCTGCTTCTTTACACAAAGCAGTGGCAGAAATTGGAATGCCCTGTGTGGTAAAACCTTTAATGTCGTCTAGCGGAAAGGGACAAAGTACTATTAAAACGGAAGCTGATATAGACAAAGCGTGGACGTATTCACAAGAGGGTTCTCGTGGCGATGTCGCTGAAGTTATTGTAGAAGCTTTTGTAAACTTTAACTACGAAATTACCCTTCTCACCCTTACACAACGAAATGGAAACACCTTGTTCTGTGCTCCTATTGGACACCGACAAGAACGTGGCGATTATCAAGAAAGCTGGCAACCAGCAACCATGAAAGACGCCGTTTTACAGGAAGCACAACAAATGGCCGCAAAAGTAACCAATGCGCTTACAGGTGCTGGTATCTGGGGAGTGGAATTCTTTGTCGCGGATGATGGTGTTTATTTTTCTGAACTCTCTCCAAGACCACACGACACAGGAATGGTGACGTTAGCCAATACTCAAAATTTTAATCAATTTGAACTACACGTTCGTGCTGTGATCGGATTACCTATTTCTGAAATCACTTTAGAACGAATGGGGGCTAGCGCCGTGGTATTAGCTTCAAAAGAATCGGACACTGTTTCGTATAGCGGACTTGAGGCTGTTTCTGAAGCTTCAAAAACGGACTTTAGGATTTTCGGTAAGCCAACGACACGCCCTTATCGTAGAATGGGAGTCGTTGTTGCCTACGATTCACTTTCCGAAGGCAACATTTCCGAAGTGACACAAAAAGCGAAAGATTTAGCTGCTAAGATTAAAGTTCACTAAACGACTACCTACTTCTCCAGAAGAACGGAGTTAGGATAATCAGTACTGTGAATAATTCCAAACGCCCAATAAGCATTAAGAAAGAAGACCACCATTTTGCGGCTGCAGGTAAATTACCGTAATTATCTACTGGTCCAAGATCACCCAATGCTGGACCTACATTCCCAAGGGTTGACGCCGCACCACCAAGAGCAGTACTAAAATCAAGTCCTAACCACGAAAACACAAGGGTTCCGATAATAAAAGAAAGCATGTACAAAATAAAGAATCCCAAGATATTGAAAACAATAGGCTGCGGAACTGCTTTCATATTATAGCGAACTGGAAGAATCGCATGCGGATGTAAAGTACGTCTAAACTCTAAAATTCCGTTTTTTATCATAATCAAATGACGCATCACTTTAATTCCACCTGCGGTAGATCCTGCCGAACCTCCTAAAAACATCAATCCGAAGAAGAAAATTGTTAAAAAGGGCGTCCATGTGGTATAGTCTGCACTCACAAAACCAGTTGTTGTAACAACCGTTAACACTTGAAAGAGTGCGTGCCGCACAGAACTTTCAAAACGTCCCCAAACCATAGGATGTGAAATACTAGAAATAGAAATATCTGCTTGAAAATAGATAAGTAACGATGCAATAATAGTAAAAGCGACGATCATTAGCGTGTAAGTTACAAGCTCTTCATCTCTCAAAATTTTTGCAAACTTACGCTTGAAGGCGAAGTAACTAAGTACAAAATTAGTCCCTGCCAAAAACATGAAAAAGATAATGATGTATTGAATTATGGGACGATCATTCCAATAGGCTACACTTGCATTCTTGGTCGAAAATCCTCCTGTACTCAACGTACTTAACGAATGGTTAATCGCATCAAAGAAACTCATCCCTGCTACTTTAAGCAATATGGTTTCAGCTATGGTGTACCCCACATAGATAAGCCAAAGTCGTTTTGCGGTATCTGTAATTCTAGGGTGTAATTTATCTCCGCCAGGGCCTGGTGCTTCCGCAGCAAACAATTGCATCCCACCAATTCCCAATAAGGGCAAGATGGCAATAGCGAGAACGATTATCCCCATACCTCCTATCCAATGCGTAACACTTCGCCAGAAAAGAACTCCTTTTGGGACCGCCTCTATATCACTTAAGATGCTTGCCCCTGTGGTTGTATAACCACTCATTGTTTCAAAAAAGGCATTGGTAAAATCGGGAATCGCTCCTGTAAACATATAAGGTAAGGTCCCAATCAGTGACATGAAAATCCAACCAAACGTTACAATTAAGTACCCTTCTTTTTTCTGAATTTCCTTTCGGTGATTCTTTGTAATCAGCATGATAAATCCGCCAATAAAAACACCGACCATACCCGCTTCAAACATTTGCAAGGCAACTCCATCTTTATACACAAGACTTACAATGGTTGAAAGAAGGATAAACCCTCCATTCACCATTAACAGAAGTCCCATTAAGTGAAGAATAATTTTATAGTTAACCTTGGTAAAAGTACCCATTAAATGAATAGTTTTTCAACCCTACTAATAGATTGAGGAAGACAACAAACTACGATATGATCTCCTTCTTCTATCACAAAATCGCCAAGTGCAATAAGCCCTTCGCCATTTCTAATAACCCCACCAATGATGGCAGAACGCGGAAAATCAATTTTTTTAATAGCTTTATTTTTTACGTATGATGTCGCCGATACATTAAACTCTAATAGTTCGGCGTTCATATTATTCAGTTTGGTCATTGCAACAACCTCACCTCTTCGAACGTATCTAAATATATTGTTTGCGGCTAGTAGCTTTTTATTGATAAGCGTATCTATACCGATAGAATGTGATAATTGATAATAGTCCATATTCTCAACCAAAGCAATAGTTTTACGGACACCTTTAGATTTAGCAACCAAACAAGACATAATATTGGTTTCGCTATTACCAGTTACTGAAATAAACGCATCCATATCTTCTATAGACTCTTCTTGAAGCAATTCAACATTTCTACCATCTCCATTAATCACCAAACAATGTGGAATATCGTCGGCCACTTCAAAAGCCTTATCCTTATCTTTTTCGATAAGTTTTACTTTAAATTTTGCTTTGCATAAATCGGTTGCTGTTTTATACCCAATTTTACTTCCGCCAAGAATCATTACTTTTCGAATGTCTTCATGAATCCTTCCCGAAAGTTTATAAATTTCATCTACCCCACTTGGAGTGGTTGTAAAATATACTTGATCCCCTTCTTTAAACTGCGTATCTCCCCTAGGAATTACTGTGTTTTGCGTTCCATATCGCTGGATGGCAATAGGCACACATTTTAGATTAGGAAAACACCCTGCAAATTCACGAACCGACTTTCCTACAAACATTGCCGTTCTAGACAATACCAAACCGACCATTGTCAAGGCACCATTTTCAAACTGATAGGTGTCATTAAAGGCACTCTGATTTAAAAGTAGTTCTATCTCAGTGGCTGCCAAAGACTCTGGAGAAATTAATTCGTCGATTCCAAACTTGGTAAACCCAACCTCATCTTTCCGATCAATAAACTCTGTGTTTGAAATACGCGCAATGGTTCGCTTTGCCCCTAATTGTTTTCCGAGAACACAAGCCGTAATATTTGTTGTCTCACTAGAGGTAACAGCAATTAAAAGGTCTGTTTTATCTACTTGCGAGTCTTTTAAAACAGATATAGAGGTAGCATCTCCACGAACTACACGAATGTCTAAATGAGAATCTGCATACGCAAGAGATTCTCTACTTGTATCGATGAGCGTGATATTTTGAGACTCAAATGAAAGGAGCTTAGCAAGATGAAATCCTACTTCGCCGGCACCAGCAATTATAATTTTCATAAAATTTGTACGAAAAATGTGGGGCAAAGGTATATAATTTAATAGACATCCTACCTGTTATCTATTTTAAATCATTGTTCCTTCGAGTAATAAAAAATATGTAGCTTTGCATCCGCTATTTTATGGAAAAAAAAGTAACCCCTTACAAAGACTCCTCGCTCAATAAAAAGAAGCAGGTAGAGCAAATGTTCGATACTATATCGGGCAATTACGACGGCTTGAACCGTGTTATCTCTCTTGGCACCGACGTAAAGTGGCGCAAGAAGGTGATAAAAATGGTTGCCGAAAAAAATCCTGAATCTGTACTAGATATCGCTACAGGCACGGGAGACCTTGCTATAAAATTTGCTACTGACACCAATGCTTCAAAAATTGTTGGATTAGATCTTTCTGACGGAATGTTATCAGTGGCTAGAAAAAAAGTGTTAGGAACACCCCTTTCAGAAAAAATTGAATTTACTCAAGGAGATTCTGAAGCACTACCATTTGAAGACAACTCCTTTGATGCTATTACCGTTTCTTTCGGTATTCGAAATTTTGAAAATCTAGACAAAGGACTTTCAGAAATAAAAAGAGTACTAAAACCAAACGGAATATTTGTAATATTAGAAACTTCGGTTCCTACCAAGACTCCTTTTAAACAAGGGTACGGACTTTACACCAAATTATTTTTACCCCTTATTGGAAAGATATTTTCAAAAGACAAAGTTGCCTACCGTTATTTAAGTGAGAGTGCCTCTATTTTTCCACATGGAGAAAAACTCAACAATATTTTAAGAAAAAACGGGTTTAAAGAAGTGGAAAATAAACCACAAACGTTTGGTGTAGCAACCATCTATTCTGCTACAAAATAACTATGAAGAAACTCTTTTTTATAATTGCCATTTTATTTCTAACGCAAACTGCGCAAGCTCAATTGTTTAGCAAAGAACGACTGTCTAACTTAGAAACGTTCGACAATCGATTTTTGACTTGGGGATATTATCTTGGTTTTAATAATTACGATTTCAACTTCGATTATATTGAAGAAAGAGGCAATGAAGCTACAGATATTACCGTGGAAGGTCAAACAGGATTTAACGTAGGACTTATTGGTGACATGCGTATTAACAAATACATCAACCTTCGACTGGAACCTGGTTTATCTTTTACACAGCGAAACCTTTTCTTTCCGGGTTTTGAAGATGAAAGAGATATTTTACGCGAAGTAAAATCCACCTATATTCACATTCCGTTATTGGTAAAAGTATCTACCAAACGCCTTAACAATATAAAACCGTTTATTATTGGAGGTATTGGTACGTCGTTAAACCTTTCGAGTAACGAAAAAAATCCTGACGACAACAAACAAGGAGAATTCAGAACCACAAGCAACACGAGTTATTACGAGTTAGGAGTTGGTATTGATTTCTATTTATACTACTTCAAGTTTTCACCATCCATTCGTGGTGTTTTTGCTACCAGCGATGAGTTAATCCCTGACAACGACCCAAACAGTCCGTGGACTAGCAACATCGATAAAATGTCTACTAGAGGAGTTTTTATAAACTTTACGTTTCAGTAGAACGATTAAATTCGCTCAATAAAATAGCCGTCGCCGTCGCCACGTTTAAACTTTCTGTTTGTTGTGTAGCGCCAAACTGCGGAATGGTAATTTTATGAGTAAGCTGTTTCATTATTTCTTCTGAAATTCCATTGCCTTCGTTTCCTACAACCACAATTGCATTTTTAGGCAAGGTTGAAGCATATACATTTTCGCCATCTAAAACACCTCCAAAGACAGGAAGATCTGTATTTTGAATGTATTCTGAAAGGTCAAGATACTGTACTTCTACACGCGCAATAGAACCCATTGTTGCTTGCACCACTTTCGGATTGTAACAATCTGCAGTATCTACCGAACATACCAATTGTCGCACTCCAAACCAATCGCAAAGACGGATAATGGTTCCTAAGTTTCCTGGATCTCGAATAGCATCTAAGGCCACAATAATTCCTTCGGAAGGAATGGTTTTATGCCTCGGAATTTCAAAAAGCGCAAGAGCAGTATTCGCCCTTTTTAAAGCACTTATTTTTTGAAGTTCATTTGCAGTTACCTCATAAAAACGATCTGACAAATCCTCGTAACGTTCCGTAGAAAACAAACTGTGTATTTTTAACCCTGAAGCACGTAATTCTGAAATAATTTTAGGTCCTTCAGCAATAAAAAGTTCTTCTTTATCCCGATACTTTTTTTGTTGTAAACTTGTTATTAGTTTTATTTGACTTTTGCTAACCAAATTATAGTATTTTTGAATTGAGTTAATACAACCATTTTTTAAAAGGATTGCTTTGGACTTCGGTCTGACTAAACTAGATCACCTTGAATAAATAGAGACGCTTGACCCAAACCTTCACAAAAATATCATTAATTTTAGGATTAATCGCCTTGCTCATCTCTTGTAATGCAGTAAAGCGCGTTCCTGACGACAAATTTCTACTTACCGATAACACCATTGTTGTTGACGAAGAAGAAATTAACGATGCTGGCGTTTTTAGTCAGTTAATCCAAAAACCGAATCCTAAAATCCCTTTGGTTAATGTTCCAATGGGGCTTCACATTTATAATCTTGCCGATCCACAACCCGATTCTACATTCACCAAATGGTTGTACAAAAAACCAAAAAGAGAAGAACGTTTGGTTCGTTTTTTATCTAAAAAGCAGGTAGATCAAATAGGAAACAGTTACGTAGGTTTAAATAAATGGCTTGAAAAATCTGGGGATGCACCTGTTGTTATTGACGACAGTAAAGCAAAAAAATCGTTAGAGCGAATAAAGCAATGGTACTCGAAACGAGGTTGGTTTAACACCAAAGGAAGCTATGGAGTTAAAATTGATTCCACCAAAAAGAAAAGAGCCACCATCACCTACAACATACAACGTTTCAAACCATATTATTTAGATTCTATTCAGGAAAAAATAAGCTCAAAAGTTGTCGATTCATTGTTTCAAGACACCAAAGACAAATCATTTGTTATTGAAGGAAAGCAATATGCGGCAGCAGACTTTAACAACGAACGTGATCGCTTAACCATTCAATTTCGAAACTCTGGACTGTATCATTTTGACCAAGATTATATCGGTTTTGAAGCAGACACCATCAATACGGGGCATAAAGCAAACATTACCTATTTAATTCCGGACAGGAAAATTACGGTAGGAGATTCTACTCGAACGGAACCTTTCAAAATTCACAAAATAAACGAAGTTCGAATTATTACCGATTATTCCTTTGCCAATAAAGACCGGAAGTTTTCCGATTCGGCGACTTATAACGGATACACCTTATTCAGTTACGATAAATTGCGCTTTAAGCCTAAAGCAATTACAGATGCTGTTTCTATCACACCAGGACAAATTTTTAGAGACATCGATAGAACACTTACTTATAATCAGATAAGTGATTTACGTATTTTTAAATACCCAAACATTAATTATCAGGAAGACCCCAGAGACAGTACCGGAACAGGATTAATTTCTACCGTGTTGTTGAGTCCAAGAAAAAAAGCAACCTTAGAAACCGACTTTGACACGTACACTTCGATTATTCAACAAATTGGTGTCGGTTTTAGTGCTTCTGTAATTTTACGAAATGTATTCCGAAGGGCTGAAATATTAGAAATTTCAGGACGAGGAAGCATTGGTTCTTCAAAAGATGCCAATGACAGTGAACGTTTTTTCAATATTTCGGATGTTGGAGGAGACATCAAACTGTCGTTTCCTAGAATTGTGTTTCCCGTAAACACAAATAAGATCATTCCTAAATACATGTCGCCTTCTACTAGTATTAGCTTAGGAATAAATGCCCAAAATAATATTGGATTAGACCGGCAAAATTTTAACGCCATCTTTAGTTACCAATGGAAACCTTCAAAAATAAGAACCAATAAATTAGACTTATTAAACATTCAGTATGTTCGAAATTTAAACACGGCAAACTACTTTAATGTGTATGTAAGCTCGTTTGATCGCTTGAACGAAATTGCAGTTGCAAACGACTATACATTTCAAAATGAAGACACACAAGTCCTTGAAATTCCTGACGAAACATCCCTTTTTATTACTGAAGCTTTAGACGACAGCAACCCGCTAAGCTTAGATACCGATGAAATTGATGATGTTAGTAGTATTAAAGAACGTGAGGAAAGACTTACTGAAGACAACCTAATTTTCGCTACCAATTTTACGTGGACAAGAGACACTCGTGAAGGCATTTTAGACAATAGTTTTTCAAGACTTCAATGGAAAATTGAAGGTGCAGGTAATATTTTATCTGGCATAGCAAATTTGGCTGGACTTACTAAAAATGACAACGGAAATTACGAAACCCTTGGTATTGTTTTCTCACAATACATAAAACTTGAAGGAAACTATATTAAGCACTGGGAAATAAACAGCAATAGTGTTTTTGCTGTTCGAACCTTTGCGGGTGTTGCTATTCCCTACGGAAACAGTACTAGTATTCCTTTTACGCGAAGTTATTTCGCAGGAGGAGCCAATGACAATAGAGGGTGGCGTGCCTACGATTTAGGACCAGGAAGCAGCGGAAGCATCCAGGATTTTAACGAAGCGAATCTTAAAATTGCATTAAATGCCGAATACCGCTATACAATTTTAGGCGATTTTAAAGGTGCCTTTTTTGTGGACGCTGGTAACATTTGGAATGTAGCCGATAACATTACCGATGAAAGCTCTCGTTTTACAAGCTTCAGTGACCTTTCTGAAATTGCAATTGCATCAGGACTTGGGATTAGATATGACTTTGGTTTTTTTGTATTTAGATTTGATGTTGGTTTTAAAACCTACAATCCAGCACTTACAGAAGGAGAACGTTGGTTTAAAGAGTACAATTTTGGCAATGCTGTCTATAACATAGGGATTAACTATCCGTTTTAAACCGTATAAATTTGCTATTTTTGCACTAGTTTTATGTACCAAAAAAAAGAGACACACTAAAAACCTATGTGACACCGCTTTAAAACGGTTCGCTTAATTTTATACAATATGAGTCATTCCATTAAGCCCGGCGTAGCCTCAGGCAAAGAAATTCAAGAAATACATCAATACGCAAAAGACAAAGGCTTTGCAATGCCTGCTGTTAATGTAACTGGATCTAGCACAGTAAATACAGTGATGGAAACTGCTGCTGCTTTAAATGCTCCCGTAGTTATTCAATTTTCAAATGGAGGATGCCTTTTTAATGCTGGGAAAGGACTTTCAAATGAAAATGAAAAAGCTGCCATTGCTGGCGGAATTGCAGGCGCTAAACACGTGCACCAATTGGCCGAAGTATATGGCGCTACAGTAATATTACACACAGATCATTGTGCGAAAAAATTACTTCCTTGGATAGACGGATTATTAGACGCTGGTGAATTACACTACAAAGAAACTGGAAAACCACTATACAGTTCTCATATGATAGATCTTTCCGAAGAGCCTATTGAAGAAAACATCGAAATTTGCAAAAAATACCTAGAACGTATGAGCAAAATCGGGATGACACTTGAGATTGAATTAGGGATTACTGGTGGTGAAGAAGACGGTGTAGATAATACCGACGTAGATTCGTCTAAACTATACACACAACCTGAAGAGGTAGCGTATGCCTACGAAGAACTATCGAAAGTTAGTGATCAGTTTACCATTGCTGCTGCCTTCGGAAACGTTCACGGAGTGTACAAACCTGGGAATGTAAAATTAACACCCGTTATTCTGAAAAATTCGCAAGAGTATGTTCAGAAAAAATACAATACAGGTAACAATCCTATCGATTTTGTGTTTCACGGCGGAAGCGGATCTACACTAGAAGAAATTAGAGAAGCGATTGGATATGGTGTTATTAAAATGAACATTGACACCGACCTACAATTTGCGTACACTGAAGGTGTTCGCGATTATATGGTACAAAACCTAGAATACGTAAAAACACAAATAGGAAATCCTGACGGAAGCGATCTTCCTAACAAAAAATATTACGACCCAAGAAAATGGTTACGCGAAGGCGAATTAACATTTAAAACACGTTTAGAAAAGGCTTTTTCAGACTTAAACAACGTACACACATTATAATCGGATTTTATATTTATGCAAATTAAAAATCCCTTAACCTCGGAAGATATGGCTTGGTTTAAAAGAACAAAAAAAGGAATTCAAACACCTACAGAAGATAAAAAAGATGTCCCTAAAGGTCTTTGGTACAAATCTCCTACCGGAAAAGTAGTAGATTCGGAACAACTTGAAAAAAACTTCTATGTGAGTCCAGAAGATGGATATCACGTTCGTATTGGAAGTAAAGAATACTTCAAAATACTTTTTGACGACAATAAATTTAAAGAATTAGATAAAAATCTAACCTCCAAAGATCCTCTAAAATTTGAGGACACTAAAAAATACCCAGATCGTTTAAAAGCCGCAATGGAAAAAACCGGATTGAAAGATGCTGTTCGTACAGGTGTTGGAAAATCGATGGGAAAAGATTTAGTAATAGCTTGTATGGATTTTGCCTTTATTGGCGGTTCTATGGGAAGTGTTGTTGGAGAAAAAATAGCACGCGCTGCAGATTATTCGTTAAAAAAGAAAATACCGTTATTAATCATCTCAAAAAGTGGGGGTGCAAGAATGCAAGAAGCAGCTCTTTCACTTATGCAACTTGCTAAAACAAGTGCAAAACTTGCACAATTAGCAGATGCTGGTATTCCGTATATTTCTCTTTGTACAGACCCAACAACAGGAGGTACTACAGCATCGTTTGCTATGCTAGGAGACATTAATATTAGTGAACCTGGAGCTTTAATAGGATTTGCTGGTCCTCGTGTTGTAAGAGACACGACAGGAAAAGAACTGCCTGAAGGATTTCAAACAGCAGAGTTTTTATTAGAACACGGTTTCCTAGATTTCATCACGCATCGTAGAGATTTAAAAAAGAACATCAGTCTATACATTGATTTAATTCTAAATAGACCAAGACCAGTAGTTGAAAAAACTGCATAATTAAAAAAGTCCGCTACTAAGCGGACTTTTTTTTTCATAGCTTCTATTATTAAAGTGTAATAGGATACACTTCACCATTATATGTAAATGTTGCTTGATTGTCGCAAGTACCATCACCCCAATCAAATTCACCAGACTCATTATTTTGAGTAACCACTAACCGACCACTTACTATATATTGGCAGGATAACTCTCGAATCAATGCTTGCGTAACTTCTCCGCTTCGGCTAAAACCATTGCTAAAAGTAGTTTGCCAGTTTCCTGTAATTTCGAAAACATTGTCGAACCAATTCCCGTTAAAGAAGCCCTCAGTCCATTCAACAACACGCATTCCAGTTCTAGAGGCTGTTATATTTACAGAAGGGAAAGAAACTACGATAGACTCATTTACGGTAGATTGTGGGTTTCCATTTTGATTCGCTATTTCCCGCAAAATTTCTCCTCCCCCTTCTACACCATTTCCATTATAGGTATAATTATCGAATGTGTACGATATCGTTCTCGTTCCATTCACAAAAGCTCCAAAAATCATTGAAATTTTCCCTGAAACCACAGCCCCATTATTAAGCTCACACTCATCCCCAAAATCAATTACAATAGTTCCGCCATCACCAGTAAGTACAATTTCAACAGTGGTACAATCGGGAAACAAGGAAGACATTGTTTTAGGAGTTGGTCCTTGTTCATTTTCTACATATCCCCTTTCGAGAATAGCATAAGAACCTTCAGCAATACCGTCTACTTGAACAGCTCTTTCAGAATTTTCCGAAGAAAAATTAGCTGTAGTAGATTCGTCATCTTTAGTATCACAACTGATAAAAAGCAGCAAGGCAGTTGCGAAAAAAAGCATTAAAAAATTTCTCAGAATACGTTTCATAACTCTTTAAATTGTTTAGGTTTATATAGTTACATAAACGACACGATTTAAGATACCGTATATTTTATTGAAAATTATTTAATACTAATACATCTTATATAGATTTGATTTTGTAATTTTGCAGCTTGATTACCAAAGAGGTAGTCAATACATAAAAATCATTTAAATAATATTGGAATGTATTTAGCACCAGAAGAAAAAGCAAAAATTTTTGCAAAACACGGGAAATCAGCAACTGACACCGGTACTGCAGAAGGACAAATTGCTTTATTTACGTATCGTATCGAGCACTTAACAAAACACCTTAAGGCAAATCACAAGGACTACAACACAGAGCGTTCTTTAGTAAAGCTAGTAGGAAAGCGTAGATCTTTATTAGATTACCTAATGAAGAAAGACGTTTTAAGATACAGAGCGATTGTAAAAGAATTAGGATTACGTAAGTAATTATATAGATGGGGCGCTTTTGTGCCCCTTTTTTTTTAGTATATTTTTTTTCAGAATTGTTATTATTCTGAAACACATAGAAAAGCTACCCAAGTTTTTCATTGGTCAACTACAACACACAACAACACAACCGCGTTCGACCAAAATGATTGAACGATGACCATTATTAATTGTCTGAGCAATATCTTGCGGACACAAATGAAAAACAAATGATACCTAAAGTATTTAAAGAGGTCATTGACCTTGGTGACGGTAGAGAAATCTCTATTGAAACTGGAAAATTAGCAAAACAAGCCCACGGGTCTGTTGTTGTACAATCAGGAAAATGTATGTTGTTATGTACGGTAGTTTCAAACTACAAACAAAGCGATGTAGATTTCCTTCCATTAACCGTTGACTACCGTGAAAAATTTGCTTCAGCAGGTCGTTATCCAGGTGGTTTCTTCAAAAGAGAAGCAAGACCAAGTGATGGTGAAGTATTAACAATGCGTCTTGTAGACCGTGTTTTACGTCCTTTATTCCCTAAAGACTACCATGCCGAAACACAAGTAATGATTCAGTTAATGTCTCATGACGAAAATGTAATGCCAGATGCAATGGCAGGTTTAGCTGCATCGGCAGCAATCCAATTATCAGATTTCCCTTTTGAATGTCCTATCTCTGAAGCAAGAGTAGCACGTGTAAATGGTGAATTTGTAATTAACCCAACTAGAGCACAATTAGCAGAATCTGACATCGATATGATGATTGGAGCTTCAGCTGATTCCGTAATGATGGTTGAAGGTGAAATGGATGAAATTTCTGAAGAAGAAATGGCAGATGCAATTAAATTTGCACACGAAGCTATTAAAGTACAATGTGCTGCTCAAGTAAAATTAGCAGAAGCTTTTGGTAAAAAAGAAACACGTGAGTACACTCCAGAAAGAGAAGATGCAGATTTAGCTCAAAAAATTCATGACATGGCATACGATAAAGTATATGCTATCGCTAAAGCAGGTTCTGCTAAACATGAAAGAAGTGCTGCATTCGCAGAAATTAAAGAAGACATCAAAGCAACTTTCTCTGAAGAAGAATTAGCAGATTTTGGTGACCTAATCTCTAAATATTATAGCAAAGCTGAAAAAGCTGCCATTAGAAACCTAACATTAGATGAAGGTTTACGTTTAGATGGTCGTAAGACAGACGAAATTAGACCAATTTGGTGTGAGGTTGACTACTTACCATCAACACACGGTTCATCTGTATTTACACGTGGAGAAACGCAAGCGTTAGCAACCGTTACTTTAGGAACTTCTAGAGACGCAAACAAAATAGATATGCCATCTTACGAAGGTGAGGAGAATTTCTATTTACACTATAACTTCCCTCCTTTTTGTACAGGTGAAGCAAGACCGTTAAGAGGAACTTCTCGTAGAGAGGTTGGTCACGGAAACTTAGCACAACGTGGTTTAAAAGGAATGATCCCAGCAGATTGCCCTTATACAGTACGTGTTGTATCTGAAGTATTAGAATCGAATGGTTCATCTTCTATGGCAACTGTTTGTGCTGGTACTATGGCCTTAATGGATGCAGGTGTACAAATGATACGTCCAGTTTCTGGTATTGCAATGGGATTAATTTCTGATGCTGAATCTGGAAAGTACGCTGTATTATCTGATATCTTAGGAGATGAAGACCACTTAGGTGATATGGACTTTAAAGTAACAGGTACTTCTGAAGGGATTACCGCTTGCCAAATGGACATCAAAGTAAAAGGATTGTCTTACGAAATTTTAGTAAATGCACTAAAACAAGCTCGTAACGGTCGTTTACACATCTTAGGTAAATTAACTGACACTATTGCTACTCCAAATGCAGATGTGAAAGAACACGCACCTACTATGGTGACGAGACGTATTCCTAACGAATTCATTGGTGCTTTAATTGGACCTGGAGGAAAAGTAATCCAAGAAATGCAAAAAGAAACTGAGACTACTATCGTTATTAACGAAGATCCAGTGACTGAAGAAGGTATTGTAGAAATTTTAGGAGTAGGTAAAAAAGGTATTGATGCTGTTATGGCAAAAATAGACTCTTTATTATTTAAGCCTGAAGTTGGTAGCGTTTACGAAGTAAAAGTAATCAAGATGTTAGATTTTGGTGCTGTTGTTGAGTATATGGATGCGCCAGGAAACGAAGTATTATTACACGTTTCAGAACTAGCTTGGGAACGTACTGAAAATGTCTCAGACGTTGTTAATATGGGTGACGTTTTTGATGTGAAGTACTTTGGTGTAGACCCTAGAACTCGCAAAGAGAAAGTATCTAGAAAGGCTATTTTACCAAAACCAGAAGGTTATGTAGCAAGACCACCAAGAGACGATAACAAAGACCGAGGTAGAGATAACCGAGGTAGAGACAATCGCAATCGTGATAGAAAGAGAGACTAATATTCTCTCCCTTTAAATAATGCAAAAAAACCTCCTTTAACAGGAGGTTTTTTTATTAATTACAAAAAAAATTGTATTTTGGCTCATTGAAGGAAATTTCCTTCATGATAAGATTAGCCCTCAATAAATGAAAACACTTATTAATCGTTTTTTTACGAAAGATGAGAATGGCCTAGAAGAAGCTCCTACTCCAAAAAGGAAACATGCTTTATTAAACTTTGTCATAGGGCTTGGCACGTCTAACAATCAACTTAGACAGCTTGACGAGAAACTTTCAAATTACACTTTTTCAGACGAAGGTTTTATCGCAGAGTTACAACTAGCACAGCTATACTTAGAGATAGAACGATATTTAATTCGAAAAGACCCTCAATACATTACAACTGAAGTCAAACTGAGAACACTTGTGCAATCAGAATTTTCAGAGCTTACAAAAACAGATGGTTTTATCCCGCTTTACATTTTTGACAAAAATCAAGAAGTTGCTATTTCGCGTTATTTTTTAAAATACGTAGCCAAAAGATTTACGCAAAAGGAAACTACAAAAAGACTTGCTACTCGATGGCTTGACGCTTTAGAATACAATCATTTTCCTATTTCTGATTTATCTCTTGTGGAACGAATTAATAGTTTACGTAAAATTAAAGACAACCTTAAAGAGTTTCACACTGAGCTATTAGCCATTGAAGATGTAAGCTGCGTCACTGCTATTTTTAATGCTTCATATACAGAATACTGTACTTTTTACGAAAATATCAAAGCTGTCTCTATTCTTAAAGACATGCTACCTGCTGCCCCAACAGAAACAGAAACGCTTACTACAAACCAAACAACGCAGGACTTAATTTCTAATAACTGTGAGACTAAAGAGGAGCCTCCAAAAATTCAGAAAAGTGATATATTAGAAAATATCTTAGATGGTTATCTTCTGTTTAATTCTGAAGGTGAGATTTTAGACTTTAATCGAAATGCGCTTAATCTTTTAGAAACAACAGCTAAAGAGGTAAAAAATAAAACAGTATACGAATACCTTCCCGAAGATATATCATCCTTATTAAAAGCTGATATCAAAAAAACAAATGTTTCCATTCCATGTAAATTAATAGGTACAAGAACCGAAATAGAATACCTAAAAAAAGATGGAACCACAGATGATTTTGGTATCGCCATTACAAATAACTATACTGAAATAGACACGTACAGTATCTTTCTTAAAAACATTACTCATAAAAAAGACACCCTAAAAACCATACGCGAAGCAAAGATTAATGCAGAACGAACAGCCAATGCAAAATCTACCTTCTTGTCTAACATGAGTCATGAAATTAGAACGCCTCTTAATGTAATCTTAGGCCTTTCAGAAATCATAAAAAAGGCAGATTTCAACGATGAGGAAGTCTTACGCAAAAACATTGAAGGAATCGATTTTTCAGCCAAAAATCTATTATCCATTGTGAATGATATTTTAGATTTCTCAAAAATTGAAGCTGGAAAACTCACCATACAAGCCATCGATTTTAATGTTCGAAAAGTGGTAAGAAGTCTTGCCGATGGTTTTAAAATAAAAGCACAAGAAAAAGGAATAGATTTAGAAGCGAATTTAGATGCTCAAATACCCAATGTTGTTATAGGAGATCAATACAGATTAAACCAAATACTTAGTAACCTTATTGGGAATGCTGTAAAATTTACACAGAAAGGAAAAATAACAATCTCTGTAGCAATTACCGCAAATACGGAGGAAGAAATAGTACTCAATTTTAAAGTTGAAGATACCGGGGTCGGAATTGACAGTGCTAATCTCGAAAAAATATTTGATAGTTTTTACCAAGTAGAAAATGAGGAAAACTCAAAAATGACTGGAACAGGCTTGGGATTGGCTATTACTAAAGAGTTAATTCACCTGCAAAATGGGAGCTTCAAGGCCACTAGTGTTTTAAATGAAGGATCCGTTTTTGGTTTTACATTACCTTTTAAGAAAAGTAAACTAGAAAAAATAACCGATTCTGTTTCAAACTATGTTCGTAAAGACAAAAAACTAGAAGGGCTTAAGTTATTGGTTGCTGAAGACAGTAAAATGAATCAATTTTACATCAAACAGCTACTGGGTAATATGAAAGTGGTTGTTGAAATTGCTGAAAACGGAAAAGAAGCAATTGATAAATTTGAAGATCCTACTAGCGATTACGATCTTATTCTTATGGACATGCACATGCCAATTATGAATGGTATTGATGCCATTAAAAGCATCCGTAAATCAAATAAAGACGCCATTAAAAAAGTACCTATTGTTGCCTGCTCTGCCGATGTGTTCCCAGAAGCTAGAAAAGAAGCCATTAAAGCTGGAATCGACTTCTACCTCACCAAACCGCTGAACGAAGATGCTATAAAAGAAGTACTTTATTGGCTTGTTTCTGATGAAGAGCAAGAACCTAATATAAACAATACTGTTCCTGTTGCAACAAACGAGAAAGGAGATAGCGTCGATATAAATCAGTTAATGACCACCTTCGATAATGATGAAGAATTCATTATCTCTCTTCTTGAGGTTTTCATTAAAATAACTCCTGAAGACTATAAAAGTCTTAGAAACTGTATTGATCGTGAATTTTACTCACGTGCGAGTTCATTAGCTCACAAAATGAAGGCTAGCTTCATGAATTTGGGAATGACCTTACACGGGCACCATCTGCAACAAATTGAAACCAACATTATAAAAAGAGAAGGTTTGGCAGAAGCAAAAAAACACTTTAACACCTTCAATAGCCTTTACACAAAAGCACTTCTAGAAGTCAACCTTATTTTAATTGAACTGAAACACAAATAGTTTCATCACTTATTTTAGACTTTCTTTTTTTTCTGAAACATCACGCAACTTTTTTTGTTTTCAAAGACTATAGAATAGACCACAAAACAAAAAAGGTATGTTCAAAAAAAGTATTTATCTGTTTCTACTATGCCTCGTGACACTAACTTCATGTGTAAATGAACCAATAAATCCAATGGTAGTAAATTACGACATTGTAAACGAAGACCTTTTCAAACTTATGAGTCGAGCTACAGATCCTGACGCACCAGAACCCATAGATTGTATAGAGTTTAACTATCCTTTTCCGCTATTTGTTTTTGATGAAAATGAAGAATATGTCGACGTGCTAACAATGAGAGACAATGTACAATTCAGTACCTTTTTAAGAAACCTTCCAGAAGACCATTTCATCAGCTTAAGTTATCCCATATCTGGCACCTTATTTTCTGGAGAGCTTCTTGAAATCAACAACAATGAAGAGCTTGCAGAAGCTATTGAGGCTTGCGTAAAAGATCAATACCAAGGAAACTGTAACTTCCTTCTAAAAAGTTGCCTATGGAATGTAGAAAGCGTTACAGGCATTTCTGAAGTGTTTCAAGGAGCAACATTTCAAATAAATGACAATGCCATTGCACAGCTTCATTTAGAGAATGAAATTTACTTCGGAACCTGGACAACTTTTTACATTGGCAATGCGCTTCATTTAAATATTCACTTTTTAGAGAACGAAGCAATTAGTGATGCTTGGAATTTTGACTGGGAACTAAGCTACGTTACACCAACCAACATTCAACTTACTTACAATACAAATCAAGAGGCGCTTCTTCGGAAAGATTGCACTATCAATTGTGAATTAGGAATTTACGAAGTATGCGAAGAAGAAGCTACCCCAGGCCAAGCGATATTTAATTTAAACAACTATACAGTTTGTAGCTATATTCCCAATACGCACGATTTAGTTTCTCCCTTGCAAGTAACCTTCTATGAAACTGAAAGTGACGCGCTGTTAGGGGTAAATGAAGTTTCAGGGACAGCGTACACTAATGCCGAAAATCCACAACTACTGTACTCACGAATCGTATATTTAGAAAATGAAGAAACTTTATTTGTTTCAGAAATAACCATAGAAGCTATTTCTTGTAATTAAGTACCACTAAAACAACCATAAAACCCATTGAACATTCCAAACTAAAAATTATATTCAACTCATTAAGCGAACTTTTAACGACCACTAATCAAAACAAATTATGAAAAAATATCAATACACATTTTTCAGCCAATTAGCAATACTGTTCCTAGTCGTTGCTGCCTGTAGTAGCAATGATGATACTTCAGAAGAAACCGTAGCATTAGAAATTGGCCAAGCATACCAAGGGGGAATCATATTCTATCTGGACGACTCTGGAGAACACGGATTAATCGCCCTTCAAAATGATTTAGAAGTAGCAGAATGGGGCTGTACCGCAAACCAAGCACCCATAGCCCAAGACCATACAATTGGAACAGGCGAAGCAAACACTCAAGCCATTGTAAACTATTGTGATGAAGACGTATATGCCGCAAAATTATGTGCTGATTTAGTTCAGAATGGCTATGACGATTGGTTTCTACCTTCTATAGATGAACTTGGGCTTGTGTATGAGCATAAAGATGCAATAGGCGGTTTTGCAAATGAAGAATATTGGGTATATTCAAGTTCTACCGAAGGATTTAATGGATGCTCTGCAATGGGTGGACCTCCCTGCTATTTAAATAGCTACGTTTGGGATTTTAGCATTACTCCCGTTTTTGAAGACACTCGAAAAATCACTTCTTCTAAAGTAAGTGGTAATAGAGTAAGACCCATTAGATCATTCTAAGAATCGACACCTTATTATTTGAAGACAGAAGAACTCATAAAACAATGCATTAAAAACAACCGAACAGCCCAAAATGAGCTGTTTCGGAAGTACAAAGACGTCTTGTATTTTACTTCTTTAAAGTATTGTCGAAACGAAGCCGATGCGGAAGACAATTTACACGACGCGTTTGTCACAATTTTTCAAAAAATAAAAACCTACAAAGGCAAAGGTTCTTTTGAAGGCTGGATGAAGCGAATTACCATTTACAAAGCTATTGATGCATACAAAGCAAACAAACATGTGCCTACCGAGCTAAAAGACGACATATTGGAAGACACTACGATAACAAGTGATTTATTAGAAATTCCGTTAGACACCCTTTTAACCTGTATTCAAGAACTGCCAGACCAATATCGGTTGGTGTTCAATTTGTATCAACTAGATGGATACTCACACAAAGAAGTTGCTGATTTATTGAATATTTCAGAAAATACTTCAAAATCGAATTACCATCGAGCAAAGCACATCTTGCGAGAGAAAATCACAGCGATTACGCAAACTATGAATTTAAAAGAGCCAAACAATGAAAGATAGAGAAGACATAGGATCGCTTTTTGAGAAGAAGTTAAAAAGTATAGACATTGCACCTAATGAAGGACTTTGGGATAAAATTAATGCAACCCTAGAAGCCGAAGAAAAAAAGAAAAGACGCTTTTTTCTTTTTTGGCTCACAGGCGGAGGCATTGCGCTTTTACTCGTTGTGCTACTTGGAATCAATACTATGGAAAGTTCTTCTCCTCTTCGGAATGATAGCACTTCGGAAACGACTACAACTGAAAACAATACTCTAAAAAAGAATGAAACTTTTAAAGAAACGCTTCCTATTTCTGAAGCGAATAGGGTTTCAGAAAAAACTTCAGAAAAACAATTGAAAATTTCTGTAGCTAACACCAGAGAACCTTCAGAAGAAACAGAAAACACTGTCGCAGCTTCTTCCGAAGAAAAAGCAACACAAAATAATACGCCTCCTAAAATTACTGAAGAATCAGTTTCAGATAAAAAAACATCTAAAAAAGGAGCTTCTAAGAAAAAGGAAAGCACGTTCGATGAGAATTACACCATTACTAAAAATTACCACTACTACAACAGTGAAACAAACGAAACCATAACCACAAACAACAAAAAAACGATAGACAGCATATTAAATACTGTAAATCAGATAGATACAATACAAACAATTCCAAAACCCAATTCACCTCCCATAAAAAAAACCGATTCAATTTAAAATTTATAAAAAAAAGTAATCCTTTTTGTAACATTTACGTGTCTCAATCCGTATAACTACATACGCAACACAACTTAACACTCAAATTTTACATGAGACAACTTAAAATCACCAAGCAGGTTACAAATAGAGAAACTGCTTCCTTAGACAAGTACCTTCAAGAAATTGGAAAAGTTGACTTAATTACCGCAGACGAAGAGGTAGAATTGGCGCAACGTATAAAAGCGGGTGACCATGTTGCTTTGGAAAAATTAACCAAAGCGAACTTACGTTTCGTGGTTTCGGTATCTAAACAATACCAAAATCAAGGATTAACATTACCCGATTTAATTAACGAAGGAAATCTAGGACTTATTAAAGCTGCACAACGTTTTGATGAAACGCGTGGTTTTAAATTTATATCGTATGCTGTTTGGTGGATTCGTCAGTCCATTTTACAAGCATTGGCAGAACAATCGCGTATTGTACGTTTGCCCTTAAATAAAATTGGTAGCATCAACAAAATTAACAAGATGTATGCCTTTTTAGAGCAAGCAAATGAACGTCCACCTTCTGCTGAAGAGATTGCGAAAGAATTAGACATGACGATTAGTGATGTAAAAGAGTCTATGAAAAACTCTGGACGTCACGTCTCGATGGATGCTCCTTTGGTTGAAGGAGAAGATTCAAACCTATACGATGTATTGCGCAGTGGAGAGTCTCCAAATCCAGACCGTTCCTTATTGCACGAATCATTACGAACTGAAATTGAACGAGCGTTAGAAACGCTAACTCCTCGTGAAGCAGACGTTGTTCGTTTGTACTTTGGATTGGGCGACCAACACCCGATGACACTTGAAGAAATTGGCGAAACTTTTGATTTAACCAGAGAGCGTGTGCGTCAAATCAAAGAAAAAGCGATTCGTAGATTAAAACACACCTCTAGAAGTAAAATACTAATGACATATTTGGGATAATCCCAATAACAGCAACAAACAGTATTCTCTTGCTTCGGCAAGATTCTCATACTGTTCGTTTTTTGATTGATGAATGACCTCCGGCTGATTACCGGAGGTTTATCATTTTATAGTGTTTCGGACTAATGCTACCGAGCGGTTCTCTATTTTTTATCTAAATGAATAAACCGCTAAGAACTCGGCCCGATTTTTTAACATTTTTTGTATCTTGAATTAAATTTTCGGTACTATGAACCACACCATATGCTATGTTAGTAAGTTAGTCGAAGGATATACCGACGAAGATGTAAATCAAATATTTGAAGCTACTCAAATAAACAACCGCAGAGAGAATGTTACAGGCATCCTTCTATTTGGGTTTGGAAATTTCTTTCAAGTTCTTGAAGGCGAAAAAAAACATGTAGAGAGCTTATTCGATATTATTAGTGAAGACACTAGACATGATAATATCGAAACTTTGATTCATCACGACATAGAATTCCCTATTTTTGCAAATTATAGTTCCACTTTTAATGTCGTAAAATCTAAAGAAGATTTAATTTCCATTAAGAAGTACCTCGATTTTTTTAAAGAGAAAACATCATTTTCTAATAAAATAACAAGATTAATTAACCCTTTTGTATACGCTCCATGAGTAACACTTTAATTGCCCCTTCCGTCTTAGCCGCCGATTTCGCAAACCTTCAACGCGACATCGAAATGATAAATAATAGTGATGCCGACTGGTTTCACATTGACGTGATGGACGGCGTTTTTGTCCCTAATATTTCCTTCGGAATGCCTGTCATAAAAGCCATTGCGAAACACGCTAAAAAACCCTTAGATGTACATTTAATGATTGTAGATCCGGACCGCTATATCAAAACATTTGCCGAATTAGGGAGCAATGTACTTACAGTTCATTATGAGGCTTGTCCACACCTACATCGAACACTTCAAGCCATTAAAGCAGAAGGAATGCAAGCAGGTGTTGCGCTTAATCCACACACTAACGTATCCTTGTTGGAAGACACAATTCAAGACATCGATTTGGTATGCCTTATGAGCGTAAACCCAGGTTTTGGCGGTCAGAGTTATATAGAAAACACATACAACAAAGTCGCACAACTAAAAGCAATGATTAAAGCTAAAGGTGCTTCAACACGTATTGAAATAGATGGTGGTGTAACGAATAAAAATGCAAAACAATTGGTGGACGCTGGTGCCGATGTACTGGTTGCTGGAAGTTATGTTTTTGGTTCTGAAAATCCGACAGAAACCGTTAAAGGACTTAAGGAACTAGTGAAATAAACGAATGCAAAAAACCAAAGATGTTATCATTATTGGCGCAGGACCTATTGGTATTGCCTGTGCTTTAGAATGTAAAAAAAAGGGACTTGATTATGTCGTGTTAGAAAAAGGCACCTTAACCAATTCCCTTTTTAACTATCCTTTGAACATGACTTTTTTTTCTACTTCGGAAAAATTAGAACTTGACAACATTCCTTTTATAAGCAACAATCCGAAGCCAACTCGTAATGAAGCGTTGGAATACTACAGACGTGTTGCTACTTCGAACAAGCTTCAGATCAACACCTACGAAAAAGTAGTTTCAGTAACTAAAGAAGGTGATCAATTCACGATAGTTTCAGAAAAAAACAACTATACCGCTGCCCACGTCATTGTGAGTACCGGATTTTATGATATCCCTGCGCTTTTAGATGTCCCTGGTGAAAACCTTCCGAAGGTATTTCATTATTACAAAGAAGCGCACCCGTTTATACTTCAGAAAGTAATTGTTGTAGGCGCTAGTAATTCGGCAGTAGATGCAGCCTTAGAAATTTACCGAAAGGGAGGCGATGTAACGATGGTGGTTCGCGGCGCTACTATTGGCGATCGTGTAAAATACTGGGTAAAACCTGACATTGAAAACAGAATTGAAGAAGGCAGTATTAAAGCCATTTTTAATGCTTCTATTTCTAAAATTACTGAAGAAAATGTAACGATTGAAACTTCAGAAGGGACTCAGATGTTAGAAAATGATTTTGTGGTAGCCCTAACCGGATATCGTCCAGATTTTACTTTTTTAAAGTCGATGGGCGTTACCCTTTCAGAAGAGAAAAAGATTCCGACTTACAATCCAGAAACAATGGAAACTAACATCCCTTCGCTATATCTTGCGGGTGTCATTTGCGGCGGAACAGAAACACATAAATGGTTTATAGAAAACTCTAGAATTCACGCAGAAATGATTGCGAATAACATCCTGTCGAAACTACAAAATTAAACCAATCAACTTACAGGTTTTCAGTAGATTAAATGCTATTTGCGAATTTATTAGTATCTTGTAGTTCCAACCTATGAAAAAGCAGTATCATGAAAAATATCATCTTCCTCTTGATGGTTTTTGGGCTATACTCCTTACAAGGTAATGCCCAAGACCCAGAACTTTTAAACAATAATTGGTATCTTCAATACGTAGTATTTGACGATGTAACCTATGAAATGGTTGGTTCCCCTCCAGGTGGAGTACCCTTCTTCTCGCCACATTTACAATTCGAAGAAAATGAAGTTTCTGCGATTTTAACATTGAATTATTTCTTTAGCGACGTAACCTACGATATCCCAAACACGACATTTACGGCTTTAGATCCACATGTTACCTTGGGAAGTTGTGAAAGCCTTTGTGACTTAGAAAATGTCTATTTAGGTTCATTTTATTTAGGCAACGGACAGGCAAGAGAATTTAGCTATGATATTAGCTATAACAGTGACGACAGTCTAAACCTTACAATATACGATGCGTTTGGAAATAGAGCTGTGTATTGGAGCAGACCTTATCTATTATCTGTTCAAAACAATGAATTAACACGGGTAACTATCTCCCCTAACCCAGCTTCAGAAAGTATTCAAATTGTATCTCAAAACAATGAAATCAATTCGGTTTCAGTGTACAGCATGGAAGGCAAAAAGATGTTTGTTACTGACAAAGACTTGAATAAATTGGATGTTTCATCTTTAGACAACGGCATTTATTTTCTACAAATCCTTCACAACAACGGACAACGTTGGATTAAATTTATTAAAAATTAGAAGCAATAAAATAGTGAAAGACTTCCCCTTTTTCAATTTTAATATCCCGCAAAGGTAAAATTGAGCAATTTCTGAGTATAGTTATAAAGCTTAGGAAAATGGGTTTTAAAATCGGATGGAGACTCTATAAAATATTCGGCTAATACCGCCATAAATTCGTATTGATTCGTAAATGCATACGCTCTAAAATACCGCGTTTCGTCTAACTTATCTTTTAAGTCTTGATTGGTTAATTGCGTCAATATATTCTGGAATTGTTTTCCAAAACGTACCGCATCAATATCCTTACTCTGTCTAGCTTCAAGCTGCATTGCATGCATGAACTCATGAATACCAAGATTTAAATTATCGTCCGAAATTTTGTATCCAGTTTCAAAATCTGCCCATGATAATACCAAAGCGCGTTCGCGAGGGTTAAACTCCCCTTTATGATAAGCAGCATTTACGGCACTATAGAACTCTTTTGGATAAATTAAAATAAACTCGATTAAAGAATACTCGTAATTTTTTCTTCCGAAGCTAAGCATACAACCTGTAGCTGCAATGAGCACCTTCATCTTTTCGGTTACCACAACTCCTTCTCTGCCCACAAACTCTTTATCGGCAATGAATCGAGCCACTCTGTGACAAAATTGTTTCTTGTGTTTTTCTGAAAGTTTTTTATAAAAGGAGAAATCTTGTTCTAAAATAGTTCGTTGCGTTTCTGAAAGTTTACGGTACACCAAATAATGACGAAACAAAGGTTTATTGTAAGTACTAGCATACCAGCTTTCAAAAAGCCTAAAGAGAATAAAAAAGAAGCCTAAAAGAACTACTGCATAGGCATAAGGAGCCATCCAAGCAATGTCTTCATCGGGAGGTAACAGTAGCATCATATCGATTTGGGATTAGAAAGATAGCGATTATTTTACACAACCGCTACACTACTGCAAACAAACGATTTACAAGCTGTTTTAGTATGTACGTTATTTGATATTAATTTCTATTTAAGATACTCAATATGTACCAAAAAAGAAGCATCAAGGAAGCAAACAATCCTAAAGAAGCCGCTACATATTGGTCTTCACTGTACTTATGAACCATGTTAGATGTTTGGTATAATATAGATCCAGAAGCTAATAAAATCATTCCTACGCTAAACCAAAGTCCTAAGTTAAATCCAAATAAAGTTCCCGCGATTATAAGTCCGAGCGCTACAAAAAAACCGATAGCAAGGATTGATTTCATAAAAGAGAAATCTCTTTTCGTGAGCAATACAATTGCTGAAAGTCCAGAGAACAAAGAAAGTGTTAGTATAGCAGCTTGATTTAGAATATTAAAGCCACCTTCATCGGCAACCATCATGGCCATAAAAATTAGCGGAATAAATATAAATGCTTCCGCTATAACATATAGTAAAAGCGCTAAATACTGCTTGTTTTTATCATGGCTCGTGAGTGCCATTTTCTCAGCGTAACTTGTCACCAACATAAAACCACCTAACATAAGAAGCCATGTCCATCCTTGAGTTAAGGAAAGTGCAAACTCTAAAAGCGGTGGAATTTGAAAAAATATGGTTTCTACCAAAACAAAAAGTAGTACTGCCAACGCTAAATGCGTGTATGTTTTTTTATAAAAAGCTACTTTTCTGTCTGATTCAAGATCGCTAATAAACAGATTATGTTGTGGTTGCTGGATTTCTTCCATAAGAATTGAGTTTAAATTTCAAGAAATTAAGATACGCTTTATTTGAAAACTACCTATACGTTTTTAATTTATTTAGATCCCTCCCCTTTGAAATTATGCGAGTTGTTTTTAAATAATATATTGAAAGTCGTTAGACTTCCGTAGCATCTGGTAATATATTGCTGTAAATCAATTTTATCTTGTTCTTCTAAGACTTTACTTGCATTAATTTTTTGCTCCATAACACGCAATCGGTCTCGAAGCATAACAATTTTATGAAAAAAGGTATCAATAGGTATCTCTTTGTCCGATAGATTAACATCTTTAGGCTTCAGAATCATTGAGCCTCCCCTCCATTTATCGGCTAACGGAACTATTTCTGTTACATCACTCCATTTCTTCAAGATACTCTTAAGACTTTTCTCTACTTCGTAAAAACTGATTGTATCCACATCATCATCTGAAGCCTCAATAACCTCAAAATCAGCATCTATGGCAATCGTTTCAAGTCCGCTATCTATAAAAGTGACCCAATACATCGTAGATGTAACATTTGTAACGACTCCTTTTCCGAATTCTGAATGGTTTATACGGGATCCAATCCCTAGAATTTGTTTCATATAATGTTAAAATTTAAGTATTCAAAAGTACTATTTTTTACTTTTATGAAATAATTTAGATGAACAGACACACTAAAATAAACTTGCATACCCTTCATTTTTAACCAAATAAAAAAAAAGGGGAAAATTTTTTAATTTAAAAAAAGTATGCAATAATATTTAGCTCTTAATGTTAAGTTAATATAAATTAAAAATTACCACAAAAACATCAAAGAAATCAATATCTTTGTGAATCTTAACAAAAAAACAATATATGAGACAAAAATTTAAACTAATGCTAGTTTTGTTTTCTGTGTTTTTGGCGCAAGCAAGTTTTGCCCAAGAAAAGCAGATAACAGGTACTGTAACAGATGGATCTGGAGTACCATTACTTGGGGTTAACATTATTATCAAAGGAACCTCACAAGGAACTCAAACCGATTTTGATGGTAATTATGCCTTACAAGCATCGGAAGGACAAACTTTAGTATTTAGCTACGTTGGCTATACTGAAAATGAAACAATTGTTGGAACAAACAGCAACATTAATGTTACTCTTCAAGAAGGAGAGTCATTAAATGAAGTTGTAGTAACAGCACTAGGTATTTCTAGAGAGAAACAATCTTTAGGGTATTCTACACAAGAATTGAAAAGTGAAGAAATCACGACAAACAAGAGTGGTAACGTTACCAACGCCTTATCTGGTAAAGTAGCGGGATTACAGATTAGAAGAAACAACAACTTTGGTGGTTCTACTAATGCTGTAATTAGAGGTAATACTTCCCTAACAGGTAGTAACCAAGCTCTTTTTGTTATTGATGGTGTGCCAATTAATAATACAAACACTAACAGTGCTGGTCAAAGCCAAGCATCAGGTGGGTATTATGACTACGGTAATGCTGCATCAGATATTAATCCTGACGACATTGAGTCTATTAACGTATTGAAAGGTGCTGCTGCATCTGCACTATACGGTTCTAGAGCTGCCAATGGAGTTATTATGATTACAACTAAAAAAGGTAAAAGATCTTCAGGAATGGGAATAACTCTTAGTACTGGAGTTAATGTTGGTTTTGTAGACAAAAGCACTTTCGCTGATTACCAAAGTGACTACGGTGGTGGTTACGGTAACTACTGGACTGAAGAAGATATTAACGGAGACGGTATTATTGACCAAGTTGCAAACTATGGTGATGATGCTTCTTACGGTCCTGCTTTCGACCCAAGTCTTATGGTATACCAATGGGACTCATTCGATCCAGATCTTGCTAACTACAGAACAAGAACACCATATGTTGCTGCAGAAAATGGTCCTTTAAGTTTCTTTGAAACTCCTGTAACTATCACAAACTCTATCTCTTTTGATAAAGGTTTTGAAGAAGGATCTTTCAGATTATCTTATACTAAATTAGACCAATCAGGTTTAATGCCTAATAGTGAAATCAACAAGCACAACTTTAGCTTAAGTGGAGTTATCAATGTAACAGACAAATTAACTGCTACAGGTTTAGCTAACTACATTAAAACTGATGGTTTAGGTCGTAACTCAACAGGATACGGTGATAACGTTATTAGTAACTTTAAGCAATGGTGGAATGTCGCTACAGACATCGAAGACCAAAAAAGTGCTTATTTCAACACAAGAAGAAACGTAACTTGGAATCCAGCAACTAGTGCAGCAGGTTCTGCTCCTATTTACTGGGATAACCCTTACTGGACACGTTATGAAAACTACCAAAATGATTCAAGAAATCGTTTCATTGGTCATTTCTCTTTAAACTATGAATTTGCTGATTGGGTAAACGCTACTGCTAGAGTTGCAACTGATACATATAGTGAACTTCAAGAAGAAAGAAGAGCTGTAGGTTCTGTAGCTACTCCGTTTGGTGTAACTCGTGGAAATGTTGGTTCTGGTTACTTAAGAAGAAACATTACTAATACAGAAACTAACTACGATTTTATGTTGAATTTCAACAAAGATCTTTCAGATAAAATCAATCTTTCTGGTATTTTAGGTACAAACATTAGAAGACAAGAGTACCAATCTATTGCTGTATCTACAGCTGGTGGATTAGTAGTTCCTGGTTTATATTCTATCCAAAACTCAGCAGGTCCAGTTCCTAATCCAACTGAAAGAGCTGAAAAAATTGGTGTAGATGGTATTTACGCAAGTGCTTCTTTTGGATACGCTAGTACTTTATTCGTTGATGTAACTGCTAGACAAGATCAATCGTCTACTTTACCAGCAGATGATAACGATTACTTCTATCCTTCTGTATCTTCTAGTTTTGTGTTTAGTAAATTATTAAATGTTGATGCTATTTCTTTCGGTAAATTGAGAGCAAACTATGCAGAAGTTGGTAACGACGCACCATTTGATTACTTATACGACACATACGTTATTAACGCTGATCAAGGAACTTCTGTAGCAAACTCTGCAAAGAATCCTAACTTAAGATCAGAGAGAACTAAGAGTTTTGAATTAGGTTTGGAAATGAAGTTTGCTAATAGCCGTGCAGGTTTTGATGCAGCTTACTACAAAACTAACTCTATTGACCAAATTGTAAGAGTACCTGTTACTACTGCAACTGGTTCTTCTAGTAAAATTCTTAACGCTGGTGAAATTGAAAACACTGGTATTGAACTTTCTGCTTTCGTGATTCCTGTGAAAAATGATAACTTCACTTGGAGGTTAAATGCTAACTGGACACAAAACAAAAACGAAGTTCTTTCTTTAGAAGAGGGTATTGAAACATTACAATTAGGTTCATTCCAAGGTGGGGTTACAATCAACGCTCAAGTTGGTCAACCTTACGGAGTAATTTACGGTACAGATTACACATACCTTAATGGACAAAAAGTTGTTGATCCAGATAGTGGTAAATACATCGCTACAGGAACATCGAACAACATCATTGGAGATACAAACCCTGATTGGTTAATGGGTATTTCAAATAACTTTACTTACAAAAACTTATCTCTTGGGTTCTTAATTGACATTCAACAAGGAGGAAGCATTTTCTCTTTAGACCAATACTACGGTCAAGCTACCGGTGTATATGCTGAAACGTCATTCATTAACGACCTTGGTAACCCTGTAAGAAATACTCTTGCTGACGGTGGTGGTTTCATCAATGAAGGTGTAAATCCTGATGGATCTACAAACACTACAAGACTTAGTGCAAGTGGATTTAGCCCATTTGGATACGCAAGTAATCCAAACGCAGCATTTGTTTACGATGCTAGTTATGTGAAATTGAGAGAAGTTTCTTTACAATACAACTTACCAAGTAAATTCCTTTCTAACACTTTTATGACTGGACTTACTTTTACAGTTACAGGAAACAACCTTTGGATCATCAGCAAAGAATTGCCACACGCAGATCCTGAGTCTGGATTATCTTCTGGTAACCTACAAGGTTATTCAACTGGATCACTTCCAACAACTCAAGATTATGGTTTTAACATTAAAGCCCAATTTTAAAAAATAAGATATGAAAAAAATAATTTTAATAGTCCTTACGGTTTTTATCGCCGTATCATGTTCAGATACCTTGGATAGCCTGAATGCAAACATAAAAGATCCTTCTGCTGTTAGCGGTGAAAGTCTTTTTATTTCAGCTGAAAAGAATCTAGTGGACCAAATGGTATCACTTAACGTGAACCAAAACAACACGAAACTGTGGGCTCAATATTTACAAGAGACTACTTATACGGATGAAAGTAACTACGATCAAGTTACACGTCCGATTCCTCAAAACCATTGGAGTGCTATGTACAAAGATGTGTTAAAGGATCTTGACGAAGCTTCTAAAGTAATTGAAGCTACTACGTATTCTACACCAGAACTTAATGCTCAAAAGCCTAATAAGCAAGCGATCATTGAAATCTTAACTGTATACACTTACAGTAACTTAGTAGAAACTTTTGGAGATGTGCCTTACACTGAAGCTCTTGACCCAGAGAATTTAGCACCTGCTTACGATGATGCTGCTACTATTTACAAGGATCTTATCGTTCGTTTGAGCGCTGCTATCGACCAATTAAACACTGGTTTAGGTAGTTTTGATTCTAGTGTTGAAAACATTTATAATGGTGATACTGCAAAATGGAAAAAATTTGCAAACTCTTTGAAATTAAGAATGGGTATTACATTATCTGATGTAGATCCAGGATTAGCTCAAAGTACAGTTGAAAATGCTTTCTTAAGCGGAGTTATGACTAGCAATGCAGACAATGCAGGATATGCTTACTCTTCTACTGATCCAAACGCTAACCCATTACATGTTGATTTAGTATTAAGCGGAAGAAATGATTTCGTTGCTGCTGTAACATTTACAGACATTCTTAATGAACTTGAAGACCCAAGAAGACCACTTTTCTTAACTGATGTTGCTGGTGACTATGTTGGAGGACAAGTTGGAGCGATTTCTGCTTTTGCAAATCACTCTCAACATTCTGATCAATTTAAAGACCCAACATTACCAGGTATGTTAATGGATTATGCTGAAGTTCAGTTTTTATTAGCTGAAGCTGCTGCAAGAGGATACTCTGTAGGTGGAACTGCTAAAGATTACTATACTGCTGGTATCACTGAGTCTATCACTTACTGGGGTGGTTCTACTACTGAAGCAACTGATTACTTAGCGCAAGCTTCTGTTGATTATGACAGTGCAATTGCTGCTAGTTCTTCTTCTCCAGCTTGGAAAGAAGTTATCGGTACTCAAAGATGGATTGCTTTATTTAACAGAGGAATGGAATCTTGGACTTCTATTAGAAGACTTGACTACCCAGTAATGAATGTACCAGCTGACCCATTATCTGGGTACCCAGCTCGTTACACTTACCCTACTGTTGAGCAAACAATCAACGAAACTAGTTACAACGCTGCTGCTGCCGCTATTGGTGGTGACACTGCTGAAACTAAATTATTCTATGATCTTTTCTAAGAATAAATTTTAATGAATATCAAAGTTCCTTGTGAACTTAAAAAAACCCTTTCAATTTTATTGAAAGGGTTTTTCTTTTATAGTAAAACTAAACACTGAAATAGGAATACAAAAAAACCCGTAACTATTGTTACAGGTTTTTGTGACCGCGAAGGGATTCAAACCCCCAACCCTCAGAGCCGAAATCTGATGCGCTATTCAGTTGCGCCACGCGGCCATTTATTCAGCAAAAATAACTGAATAAATTTAATTATAACTATGAAAGGCGTGCTTTTACAACAGTTGAAATTGTTTTTCCATCTGCCTTACCAGCCAATTGACTATTAACCATTCCCATCACTTTTCCCATATCTTTCATCGAGGCAGCACCTGTTTTTGCAATAACCGAATCAACGACCTTGGCAACTTCCTCTTCAGTAAGCTGTTTTGGTAAAAATTGAGCGATAACTTCTGCCTGAACTAATTCTGGAGCCGCTAAATCTTCTCTACCTTGCTCTACATAAATAGCTGCACTATCTTTTCGTTGTTTAACTTGCTTTTGCAATATTTTAAGCTCTTCTGCTTCACTAATCTCTTCTTTTGAGCCTGTTTCAGTCTGCGCCAATAAAAGAGCAGATTTAACAGCTCTTAGTGCTTCTAGCGACTGTGTGTCTTTTGCTTTCATTGCAACTTTCATTGCATCCATAACTTGCTTTTGTAAACTCATAATTACTTATTTAATGAAACGTAAAGATACGTATTAAAAGGAGATTCTTGAACAGCAAACTCTTCTAAACAAAAGCCTCGAATGCTTATAAGAAACATTCGAGGCTTAATTATACTGTACGTATAAAACTAGTCTACATTATCATGTAAAAAAGAATTATTAGTACGTAAATCTATATCGTCATCATCTGTATGAACAGAAGTACGAGAAATACTACTATCACTACTCTTAGGAGCATCAAGTTCAATTCCCATTCGTTTATAAGCAGGCTGCTTTTCAATATCATCTATTTTAGAAGCACTGTTTCTAAACTTATAATTAAACTCTTTCATTTTCTTTTTACGCTCTTCTGTACGATCACTAAGGATTTTAGAAATAGGCGTATTGAAAGGGTCTTCCTCTTCATCAACCTCTTCTTGAGTTTCAACAGGAGCAACTGTTTTTGTTTCAAATACAATTTCCTCTTCTGCTGCTTTCTCTATTTTAGAAGGCTTAGCACTGGTTAACGAATCTTCTACTTGTTGGTAATCATCTAAACTATATCGTTTCACTCCTTCTGGGCTTAATTCAGTAACAGGAACTACTTCAATATGGTCATTTACCTCAATATCTTCAACACGTGAAACCGTTGGTTCTTCTTCAAAATGTTGTTCTGTAACCTTTTCAGTAGAAGCATGCACAGGAAGATCGAACATTAACATTTGATCATCAGAAGCCTTTGTTTCATTTGAAGTAGACTTACTTTCAAAACTTTTATTTACTTCAGAAATCACAAAATCTTGTTCGTTAACCTCTTCTGAAACTTCTTTTTTAGGAGAAACAACCTCATAATCATGAACATCAATCTCATTAATTAATAACTGTTCAAATTCAGCCAATCTATGCACATCAATCTCTTCGTATTGAATGTCCATATTCTTTATCAATGCAGATGTTTCAACAAAGCCTTCAAAAGGAAGTTCCATAGTAGGATTCTCTTCTTCATCTTCAAAAAGAGTATGCTTAATTACTGGAGGCTCTGGAGCCGTTTCTACAATTTTTTCCGAAGTAGTTGGAGCTGCCTCAAACTTAGGCATTAAATTTTGCTCAGCACGTTGCTCTTCTTCGAGTGTGTGAATAATCTTTTTTGTTTCTGTATTTACAATCTCGTCTTGTTGCTCTACATTAAAACCTGTTGCAATTACTGTAATAGCAATAGCTCCTTCTAGAGATTCGTCTTCACCAACCCCCATAATAATGTTCGCACTATGACCTGCTTCATTTTGAATGTAATCACTAATAGCACCAATCTCATCAATGGTAATTTCTTCATTTCCAGATACAATTAAAAGCAATACATTTTTAGCGCCTTTAATTTTATTGTCATTCAATAAAGGTGAATCTAACGATTTCGAAATGGCTTCTTGTGCTCTGTTTGCTCCACTAGCACTAGAACTTCCCATAATAGCAGTCCCACTATTTGCCAATACCGTTTTAGCATCGCGCAAGTCAATATTCTGTGTATAGTGATGTGTAATTACCTCTGCAATACCACGAGCAGCCGTGGCTAATACTTCATCGGCTTTAGAAAATCCAGCTTTAAAACCAAGATTTCCGTACACTTCACGTAACTTATTATTATTGATAACGATTAATGAATCAACGTTTCTACGAAGATTATCAACTCCAATATGCGCTTGTTCGTTCCGCATTTTACCTTCAAACTGAAAAGGAATGGTAACAATACCTACGGTAAGGATGTCCATCTCTTTCGCCATTTGTGCAATAATTGGAGCCGCACCAGTACCTGTACCACCACCCATACCAGCAGTGATAAAAATCATCTTGGTATTAGAGGTAAGCATAGACTTAAGCTCTTCATAACTTTCCACGGCAGATTCTTCTCCTACTTTAGGATTTGCTCCAGCTCCCAACCCTTCAGTAAGAGAAACTCCTAACTGAATTTTAATAGGCACCGGACTATTTTCTAAAGCTTGTGCATCGGTGTTGCAAATAACGAAATCTACACCTTTAATTCCTTGGCTAAACATGTGGTTAATAGCATTACTACCACCACCACCTACACCAATGACCTTAATTACGTTAGATTGGTTCTTTGGCAGATCAAACGAGATGTTATCAAATTCTTTGTTGCTGCTCATATACTACTTTTTTTGTGAGATTACTGTTGTTCTTTTTTACAGGAACAATGTTTAATATAATATTTTATACTTCGGAAGCTTTGCAAACCAAACAACCGAATTTCCTTTTTTTTATTATTCGGCGTTGTCTAAAAACTCTTTAAACTTTTCTGCCCATTTATCGAAAAACCGTCTTGTTTCTTTTGGTTTCTCTTCCACTAGATCCTCTTCCTCTTCTGCTACTTCAGAAACAGTCTCTGCATTAATTTCTTCTTCGTGCAATACCGACTTACGTGCCGATGTTTTCTCTTTTTCTTTATTCTGAAGGCTATTCAACACCAAACCAACAGCGGTGGCATACAACGGACTTGTCGTCTCGCTATCACTATCGCCTGCTAAATGTTCGTTAGGATACCCTATACGTGTATCCATTCCAGTAATGTACTCTACCAATTGCTTTAAATGTTGCAATTGTGCGCCACCTCCAGTTAAAACAATCCCAGCAATTAATTTCTTTTTTTGCTCTTCGTGACCGTAATTTTTTATCTCTAAATAAATCTGTTCAATAATTTCTACCACTCTCGCGTGAATTATTTTTGAAAGATTTTTTAACGTAATTTCCTTAGGCTCTCTCCCTCGTAATCCAGGAATCGAAACTATTTCATTGTCTTTATTTTCACCAGGCCATGCAGAACCAAATTTGATTTTCAATAATTCTGCTTGCTTCTCGATGATAGAACATCCTTCTTTAATATCTTCTGTAATTACATTTCCTCCAAATGGAATGACAGCAGTATGTCGTATAATCCCATCTTTAAAAATGGCAAGGTCAGAAGTTCCTCCACCTATATCAATCAAAGCTACACCAGCTTCTTTTTCTTCCTGACTCAAAACCGCTTGGGCAGAAGCCAACGGTTCTAATGTGATTCCAGAAAGTTCTAACCCAGCACTTTTAATACACCTACCTACATTCCGAATAGATGACACTTGTCCAACTACAACGTGAAAATTAGCTTCTAATCGTGCACCGTACATTCCGATAGGCTCTTTAACCTCTGCTTGACCGTCAACTTTAAAATCTTGCGGCAACACATGAAGAATTTCCTCTCCCGGTAACATTACTAATTTATGTACTTGATTACACAAACGATCGATATCACTTTCATCAATAACTTCATCACTATTGGCTCTAGTAATGTAATCGCTGTGCTGAAGGCTTCTAATATGTTGCCCTGCTATACCAACAACCACATCGTGGATCTTCATTCCTGAAGAAGTTTCCGCATCTTGAACTGCTTGCTGAATAGATTGTATCGTTTGCGTAATATTATTTACCACACCTCTATGAACCCCTAAACTTTTAGATTTTCCAATACCCAAAACCTCCATTTTGCCGTACTCGTTTGTTTTACCAATCATTGCGACAATCTTGGTGGTTCCAATATCTAATCCTACAGCTATGTTTTCGTTTTCCATTGCCCTTAACGTTTTGTGGCCACTACCTGACTATTAAACTTCAAATTAACAAGACCATATGTTTGTAACGTATTGTCTTGTTTTGCCTTTTTATAAAATGCTTTAAAATTTTGAAACTTTTTTTCTATGGCTTCAACTTTTCCAAAAAGCACTTTAAAACTATCTTTTCGTAATTCTAATACGATCTCCCCATTGTTTTGCGCACGAAGGCCTACAACACTACTTTTCATAAATGGATCATCGTTAATTTTTAAAAGCAATTCTGTTACTTTATCAACATCCATTTTTGAATTTCCCATAATAAGAGGCACCCTTGTTGTATACACAGACGACAAAGGCATCTTTTTTCCATCGGTATCCAAATAAAAATCTGGCGACCCTACCACTCTTGCAATAGGAGTACGCTGCTCAATCTTCGCTCCCAACACACCATCTATCGACATAAACACTTGAGCATCACGAATCATAGGGTTATCTAGAAGGCGTTGCTCTATTTCATTCAAAACTAAAGTTTCTTTATTGATACTCGTAACCTTCTCTTGACTTTGTATCAACAATTTATTAACCGTTTCTAAGGTGATAAAAGGATTGTTTTCATCGATAAAAGAAACATCTAATTTGGTGATATTTCGTTGCGCATTCCGTTTGTTAGTGAAACTAAAAAGAAACACCATCAAGACAGCTAGGGCTATATATTTTATGACTCCTAAACTACGCTTCATTTGTCAATGTATTTGTTATTGTTTGTACTTCGGCTCCAATATCTCCAGCACCTACTAAAAGTTGAATTTTACAAGACGACGCTTTCATTAGTGTTGATAACGCTTCTTTTGTTACTATTTGTTTATTTTCCGAAGCAATCATTTCTAATAGCCATTCTGCCGTGATTCCTGCTATAGGTTCTTCTCTTGCTGGATAAATATCTAGCAACACTACTTGATCAAATTGCGCCAAACTTTTTGCAAAATCTTCTGCAAAATCCCGTGTTCTACTAAACAAATGCGGCTGAAAAACAATTAACTTCTCATCGTTTGGATACATTTCAGAAACCGCTTGATACAACGCATTTATTTCGGTTGGATGATGTGCATAATCGTCGATAAGCACCAAATCATCTCGTTTTATCTTATATGAAAATCTGCGCTGAACACCTTTAAAACTCAATAAAGCTTTGGGCAAGCAATCGGTTGGGGAACCTGCTAAAATTGCCATACCCAAAGCCGTTATAGCATTGAATAGGTTATGGTGTCCGGGCAAATTAAACTGCAACTCTTTTAGAGTTACCGTAGGTGTTTTTAAGTCGAAAATATAACTTCCGTTTTCAATACGAATATGTTGAGCTTCAAAGTCGGCAGACTCCAATATCCCCACTGTATTTCCCTGTAATGGAAGCCCTTTTTTGAATAATAAGTTATCCTTCTTCGGAAGTAATGCCGTAAAATCCTGAAAGGCATCTTCAATAGCAGAAGCATCACCATAAATATCTAAATGGTCGGCATCCATAGAGGTTACGCACGCAATATCTGGACGTAATTGCATAAAAGAACGATCAAACTCATCGGCTTCAACTACTGTAATTTCGTGTCCTTTGTAAATAAAATTTGAATTATAATTTTCTACAATACCTCCTAAAAATGCCGTCACTGGCATATCACATTCAGCTAATAAATGTCCTAAAATTGCCGAAGTCGTTGTTTTTCCGTGTGTTCCTGCGACTGCTAGACACAAAGTGTTTTTTGTAATTTCTCCCAATAAAGCGGCTCGTTTTATCAATTCGAACCCTACAGATTGGAAATGTTGTAATATCTTGTTTTGCTTCGGAATAGCAGGCGTATACACTATTAACGAATTTTCAGGATTGAGTATTGTCGGTATTTCAGAAACCGCATCGATAAATCCTATCGAAATTCCTTCAGAAATAAGCGTTGTTGTCAAGGTACTTGGTGTTTTATCATATCCAAAGACCGTTTTCCCCATACGCTTAAAATAGCGTGCCAATGCACTCATCCCGATGCCACCAATACCGACAAAGTAAAAAGTTTGTATGTTATTTACATCCTTCACTATTCTGATTTCTTATGATTTACAAGCAACTTTTCAATTTCGTTTACAATCTCCTTCGTTGCGTTAGGTTTTGCTAATTTTTTTATATTTTCTGAAAGTTCACGTTGCACTTGTTCTGAACGTAAAATTTCAGACAAAGCTTCTTCAAAACGAGTTTCTAGTTCACTTTCTTTTACCAATACCGCAGCATTCTTTTCAGAAATTGCCAAAGCATTTTTAGTTTGATGGTCTTCAGAAACATTTGGCGACGGAATAAAAATAACGGGTTTCCCTACCAAACATAATTCTGACACCGATAAAGCTCCTGCTCGAGAAATGATTACATCTGCTGCCGCATATACCAAATCCATTCTGTTTAAAAACGTATGCACTTGAACAGACTCGTTGCCCTTGTCTTTATAGTCGTTCTCATAAAAGCTTCCGCATTGCCATATAACCTGTACGTTATTTTCAGCAAAAAAAGGAAGCGAACGATGTACCAATTCATTTATTTTTCGAGCACCTAAGCTTCCGCCAAGCACTACGATTGTTTTTTTTGATGCCTTCAAATTAAAAAAGGAAAGTGCTTCTTCTCTTTTTGAAGCTACCTCCAATAAATCTTGTCGAACGGGATTTCCCGTTAGTTTAATTTTTTCCGAAGGGAAGAATTTTTCCATTCCCTCGTAGGCTACACAAATTTTCTGTGCTTTATTCGCCAGCCATTTGTTAGTAATTCCGGCGTGACTATTTTGCTCTTGAATCACACACGGAATCCCCTTATTAGAAGCAACACGTAACAAAGGGGCACTTGCATACCCTCCTGTACCCACAGCAGCGTTGGGTTTAAACTTTTTAATGATGCTACGAGAACGCAACAAGCTAGAAATAAGTTTCAACGGAAACAGCATATTTTTAAAACTCAAACTACGTTGCAATCCTGAAATCCAAAGTCCTTCGATAGCGTATCCCGCTTGAGGCACTTTTTCCATTTCCATACGGTCTTTTGCACCCACAAATAAAAATTCGGCATTTGGATACCGCGATTTTAATTCGTTTGCAATCGCAACCGCCGGGTATATATGACCTCCGGTTCCTCCTCCTGATATGATGAATTTATAGGGCTTCACTTAAAATATCTAATGGGTTTTGTTCTTCCTCTTCTTGTATTACAACTTCTCTTTTAGCACTGACACTTAAAATCATTCCAATAGCAAGGCAGGTCATCCAAATAGACGTACCTCCACTACTTATTAATGGCAATGTTTGCCCCGTAACTGGAAACAATTCCACCGCAACCGCCATATTTATCAATGCCTGAAATACGATAGGCAATCCTACTCCAATGACTAATAGTTTACCAAACATGGAGGTTGATTTATGCGCTACAACCACCAATCTAAACAGCAATAACAAATACATAAACAGTAAAAAGAACGCGCCTACCAATCCGAATTCTTCCACAATAATGGCGTATATAAAATCGGAAGATGATTGTGGTAAAAAGTTTTTCTGAATACTCTTTCCTGGCCCTAATCCTGTTACACCACCTGATGCGATGGCTATTTTTGCTTTTTCAATTTGATAATCTGCTTCCGTATCTTCATTATCTGCAAAGCTTTCAATTCTGCTTATCCATGTATCTACTCTATTCGGAAAAACTCCTGGAAATGCTTTTGCTGTCAAAACAAAGAGCGTTAAACACAACAATCCTGCTCCTAAAATGATTCCTAAATACTTCAAAGGATATCCTCCCACAAAAACAAGCACAATCACCATTGCAAAAATGATTGCTGTTGTTGAAAAGTTAGCAGGTAGAATTAACGCGAGTATGACAAAAACAGGTAACCATAAGGGAACCAAAGTCTCTTTAAAAGTGATTTCTTTGTCTTTTATTCGTGAAAGATACCGCGCTACATACGTCATAAGCACTACAGCTGCCAACGTTGATGTTTGAAAGGTCACACCCACGAAAGGCACACGAATCCAGCGACTTGCATTGGCACCATCAATAGTGGTTCCTTCTGTAATCGTAATTAACAACAATACAATGATTACAGGCAAGGCAATGATTGAGAGCCCTCTAAAATAATGGTACGGTATTTTATGAACTCCATACAAAATAGCAAACCCCAACAATAGATGTGCTAAATGTTTCAGCAAAAATTTTAACGTACTTCCATCCCCATATAAGTATGCAAGATTGCTACTTGCACTATATACAGGTAAAAAAGAAAACAACGCCAAAAGGGCAACCACGGCCCAAATAGCTTTATCTCCTTGTATGTATTGAAATATGTTTTTCACGTTTTGCTAGTATTCTATTTTTTATAAATGACGTACCGCTTCTTTAAATTGTCTTCCTCTATCCTCGTAGTTTTCAAACAAATCGAAACTTGCACACGCTGGAGACAACAATACAGTATCGCCGCGTTCTGCCAATCGATACGCTGCTTTTATTGCCTGCTCCATAGATTGTGTTTCAACCATTTTATCGACAATATTTCCAAAGGCATTCAAAATTTTCTGATTGTCAACACCCAAACAGACGATTGCCTTCACCTTTTCGTTTACCAAAGCCAATAACTCACTATAATTATTGCCTTTATCTACACCTCCTACAATCCAAACAGTAGGAGTTTCCATACTGTCTAATGCATAAAAAGTAGCATTTACATTGGTTGCTTTTGAATCGTTTATATACACAACATTGTTAATTTTAAGCACTTTCTCTAAGCGGTGCTCCACTCCTTGAAAGCTTTCTAAACATTCGCGAATAGTAGCTTTACGTATTTTTAATAAATGTGCAACTGTTGAAGCTGCCATTGCGTTTTTCTGATTGTGTTGTCCTTTAATTCCTAGTGATGCGATTGGCATAGCGAGATTTGTATTTTGTATTGTTATTATTATTTCGTTGTTTTTTATATAAGCACCCTCTTTCAATTCTTTTGTTACTGAAAAAGGCAATTTGTGAGATTTCACGGGATTCTTTTCAAGCCATTTTGCAATTTCTACATCGTCTGCATCGTAGATGAAATAATCATCTTCAGTCTGATTCATTGCAATTCTAAATTTTGATGCGATATAATTTTCGTACTTATAATCGTATCTATCTAAATGATCTGGACTCAGGTTTAGCAACAAAGCAATGTGTGGCGCAAAAGTCTCAATACCATCTAACTGAAAACTACTCAACTCCAATACGAAGTTTTTGTATTTCTCTTCACCTGTTTCTTGCGCTTCTAGGGTACTTTCAGAAACCTGTTCTGCGAAGCTTTTTCCGATGTTACCCCCTAAAGCAACAGACAAACCGCCTTGTTTTAGCAATTCGTAGGTTAACGTTGCAGTGGTTGTTTTACCATTACTTCCAGTAATTCCAACAATAGTAGCTTCGGTATACGCTGAAGCGAATTCTATTTCAGAAATAACACGAACACCTGCCTCCTTTAGCTTTTTCACTATGGGAGCCGTTTCAGGAATCCCTGGACTCTTCATTACTGTGGTTGCTGAAAGAATTTTAGCCTCTGTATGACCGCCTTCTTCCCATTCAATCTCATGATGTATAAGAACTTGTTTATACGTGTCTTTTATTTTTCCGAAGTCGGACACAAAAACTTCAAACCCTTTATTCTTCCCTAAAATGGCAGTTCCGACGCCACTTTCTCCTCCTCCTAAAACCACCAAACGATTTTTCATAGCATCCAATTTTACTATCTAATTTTCAGTGTAACGATGGTGATGATTGCTAGAAATATTCCGACAATCCAAAAGCGTGTTACAATTTTACTTTCGTGAAACCCTTTTATTTGATAGTGGTGATGTAAGGGTGACATTCTGAAAATTCGTCGTCCTTCACCAAATTTCTTCTTCGTGTATTTAAACCACCCCACTTGTAACACTACAGAAAGATTCTCCATTAAGAAAATTCCGCAGAGAATAGGAATCAGCCATTCTTTCCGAATCGCAATAGCAATTACAGCTATGATTCCGCCAATGGTTAAACTTCCGGTATCCCCCATAAAAACTTGGGCTGGATAGGTATTGTACCACAGAAAACCAATCAGCGCTCCTACAAACGCCATGATAAAAATGGTCATCTCTCCCGTATTTGGGATGTACATAATATTTAAGTAATCTGAAAAAACAACGTTTCCAGAAACCCATGCAAAAATGGCAAGTGTAATCGCTATAATTGCTGAAGTACCTGCTGCCAAACCATCTATACCATCGGTGAGGTTCGCTCCGTTTGAAACGGCAGTAATAATAAAAATCACGATAGGAATAAAAACCAACCACGCGTAGCTTTTATAATCTTCCCCAATCCACGTAACTAGTTTTTCGTAGTTAAACTCATTTTCTTTAACGAAAGGAATGGTTGTAAGCAATGTCTTTTCAGCTGGATAAAACTCTCTTGCTGAGTTCTTAGTGACGAGCTCGGTTCCATTTACAGGATTTACTTTTTCACGTTTTACAGTAATATCTGGATGAAGAAACATGGTAGCTCCTACGATAATTCCTAATCCTACTTGACCAACTACTTTATAGCGGCCCGCTAATCCTTCTTTGTTCTTTCTAAACTTTTTAATGTAATCGTCTATAAAACCAATAATCCCCATCCAAACAGTGGTTACTAGCAATAAAATGACATAAATATTTTCCAACTTAGCAAATAACAATACAGGAATAATCGTGGCTAGAATTATGATAATCCCACCCATTGTTGGTGTTCCTGCTTTTTCGCTTTGCCCTTGCAATCCTAAATCACGAACAGTTTCACCTACTTGTTTTCGCTGTAAGTAGCTGATTATTTTTTTACCATATACCGTCGCAATAAACAATGAAAGTATCACCGCCAAGGAAGCTCGGAAGGTTATAAATTCGAAGAGGCTCGCCCCTGGGAATTGATATTCTCTCTCTAAATAGTTAAACAAATAGTACAACATAGTTACTTATTTAGGGCTGTTAATAATTCACTTACAGTTTTAAAATCATCAAAATCGAAACGCTCTCCTTTAATTTCTTGGTAGGTTTCATGGCCTTTACCCGCAATGAGAATTATATCTTCCGCATTTGCCATTTGGCAGGCAGTTTTAATCGCTTGTTTTCGATCTGTGATTGAAAGTGTTTTTTTATAATGTTCGGCAGGAACTCCCGCTTCCATTTCTTCAATAATTGTATCAGGATCTTCACTTCGTGGATTGTCACTCGTAAAAATCACTTTGGTACTTAACGAAGCTGCAATGCTCGCCATTTTTGGACGCTTCGTTTTGTCTCTATCGCCACCACAACCTACTACGGTGATTAAGCTTTCGTTTCCTGTGCGTATGCTGTTTATGGTTTCCAAGACGTTTTTCAAGGCATCTGGCGTGTGCGCATAATCTACAATCGCCGTAATTTTTTCTTTTGAAATAAGGTACTGAAAACGACCATCTACACTTTCCAGCGTGCTCATTAACTGAAGCACCTCGATAGTATCCAATCCTAGCAAATCTGCTGTCGCATAAATTGCAAGTAAATTATAAGCATTAAAATTCCCAATGAGTCGCACCCAAAGTTCATGGTTGTTAATTTTCAGAAGCAACCCTGTAAATTGATTTTCTAAAATCTGTGCTTTATAATCGGCATGCGATTTAAGTGCGTAGGTATATGTTTTTGCCTTTGTATTCTGAAGCATTACTTCACCATTCTTATCATCACTATTTACAATAGCGAAAGCCGTTTTTGGCAACTGATCAAAAAAGGTCTTTTTTACATCGCGATACTCTTTAAAATCTTTGTGATAATCTAAATGATCGTGCGATAGATTGGTAAATATTCCTCCCGTAAAATGAAGTCCTTCAGTGCGTTTTTGATGAATTCCGTGCGAACTCACTTCCATGAAGCAAAATTCGACTCCCGCCGCAACCATTTCGCTCAAATATTTATTAATGGTCAATGAATCTGGTGTGGTATGCGTCGCTTTGTATTGCTTAGCTCCCACCATAATTTTAACCGTAGAAAGCAATCCTACTTCATAACCAGCTTCCGTAAATAGATTGTACAACAAAGAAGAAATTGTCGTTTTCCCGTTGGTTCCAGTAACCCCTACTAATTTTATATCTTCGGAAGGGTTTCCGTAGTAATTAGCAGCCATGATAGCCAATGCTTGTTGCGAATCTGAAACCTGAACATAGGTAATTCCGTTTATTACATCCTTCGGAATCTCCTCACATATAATTGCAATTGCGCCTTTATCACAAGCTGTTTTGATATACTCATGGCCGTCAGATTGTGTACCGCGTATTGCAATAAACACATCGTCTAATCCAACTTGTCGAGAATCGAAATGAAGGTCACGAATTGCAACAGCAGTATTCCCCACGACTTTTTCGAGGGTTACTTTATATAATATGTCTCTAACTAAAATCACGATAAGCTTAATACAATTTGTTTTCCTTCTTCTATTTTGGCACCCGATTTAATAGACTGACTAGAAACGGTGCCACTTCCTACAATCTTTACTTTTAATCCTAAATTCTCCAATAAAGAAACAGCGTCCATTCCTGCCATTCCGATAACATTTGGAAGTTGTTGGTATTTTTTCTGAGCTTTTTTATAATACCCCTCAAAGTCTTTTTTTATCGCTGCATCTTCAGAATCTACATCTGCGATTTCAGCGATTAATGGTGAGTCTGTAAATATCTTTTGTGCAATTCGTTTAAAAACAGGTCCTGAAACATCGGCACCATAAAACCCTTTTCGAATGCTTGGCTTGTGAATAATCACAATGCATGAATATTTTGCATTTTCAGCTGGAAAATACCCCGCAAATGAAGACACATAACGTCGGTTGTTTTTCCAATCCTTCATCCAATATTCGGTTTGTGCTGTTCCCGTTTTTCCTGCCATTGAAAAGTTTTCAGAATACAACGACCTTCCTGTTCCGCGTTTCACAACGTTTTTCAGTATTTCCTGCATTTCTTTTATAGACTTTTCCGAAGCAATTCTTTTATTAGTTACTTCCGTTTCAAACACATCAATTTTACGGTTCCACGCACGAATCTCTCTAACAAACTGTGGCTTCACCATGACTCCATCATTCGCAATCGCATTGTAAAAAGTCAAGGTTTGCAAAGGGGTTAAACGTAAATTATACCCATACGCCAAAGACGGAAGCGCATTTCGACTCCATTTACTATGCCCCGGTTCTGGAATCATAGGTTTTCCTTCTCCCTTAATAGGAATTCCGATAGGTTGGTCTAACTTCCATTCTTTTAAACGATTGATAAATTTTTCAGGATTTTTTGAATAGGCTTCATCAATAATTGTAGCCAGTCCAATATTTGAAGAAACCTCCATTGCTCTCGCTGCGGAAATTTTTCCGTAGCCACCACGATGCGAATCATTGATTGTTTTTCCGTAGAAAGACTTAGACCCCGTTCTAGTGTCTACTACGGTTGAAGTATCTATCACTTTATCTTCCATGGCTGCCAACATCGCCATCACCTTAAAGGTAGATCCCGGTTCATGCGACTCGCCAATTGCGTAATTTAATTTCTCATAATACGAACCATCTTTGGTACGTCCTAAATTTGAAACCGCTTTGATTTCGCCCGTTTTCACATCCATTACTATCACAGAACCGTGTTCAGCTTCGTAATACTCTAACTGTTTTAGCAAAGCGTGATGTGCAATATCCTGAATGTTTATATTGATGGTTGAAATTACATCATACCCATCTTGTGGCTCCACTTCATTATCGTCATATACAGGCTTCCACTGTCCTTTCGCAATTTTCTGTTTCAGTCTTTTACCATCTTTTCCATGTAAATATTCATTAAAGGCGCCCTCCAATCCTACTGCATAATACCCAGGCTTCTGAGTACTTTCACTCCCTACCATACGTTCTGCAATTTTTCCAATAGGATGCTCTCTAACAGTTCTTTGCTCTACAATAATCCCACCTTTATAAGGTCCCAATTTAAAAAGAGGCATACTCTTTACCTTAATATAATCTGAGTAGCCTAAATTTTTAGCCACTAGTAAATACCTGTTTTTATTCGCCCTTGCTTTTCTGAAAACATTTTGATAATAAGAAGCTGGCTTTCCAAACATCTTACTCATCGCCTTTGAGAGCGGCACTAAATTTTCTTTAAATCGTTCTGAAGAAACCGTAACGGCATCAAATCGAATGTCATATTTAGGAACCGACGTAGCCAATAAGCTTCCATCGTCTGCATAGACGTTACCTCGATTTGCATTGATAACAAAATTTTTGGTAGTGTTTTTATGCGCCAACTCACGATACTTATCGCCATCTATAAATTGAATATCAATCAATTTAATAGCAATTAGAAGCGCAAAGAGAAACATACCTCCAGCGATAATATACAAGCGGTGCGATATGTTTTTTTCTTCTATGGCCACCCGTTACTCTTTTGTTATAATTTTTATTTTCTGCGGAGGCGTTTCGGAAGGAACAATTCCCCTACTCGCCATCGCTTTTATTACTTTACTTTCCATTCGAGATTGCATCAATCGCATTCGAACATCTACATATTCACTTTTCAACTCCTTTACATCATTGCTCAATTTTGAAATTTGATGTACTTTTTTATCGGCCGCATGCGAACTTGCAATCATGACCAAAGCCAACAAGGATAGGAAAATGATAAACCGCCAATTTTTTAAAGCGTCATCATTCACCAAAAACTTTCCTTTAACGATATCGTAAAAATTCTGCATCATTGAATTCTCAGTTTCCAACAAACAGCAACTGCTTGCTATAATTTTCTTGCAATTCGAAGTTTTGCACTTCGCGCTCTGTTATTTTCTTTAATTTCTTTTTCTGAAGGAATGATAAACTTCCCCACGGGCTTTAATGGAACTTCCACCCTTCCGAAGACATCCTTCTCTGGCTCTCCCTCAAACATCCCATTTCGCATGAAACGCTTCACCAATCGATCTTCTAGCGAATGGTAAGAAATCAAACTCAGGCGCCCATCGGGTTTCAACACCTCAAGCGTTTGAGTTAAAAACTCCTTTAACGCATCCAACTCTTGATTGACTTCAATTCGGATTGCTTGGTATATTTGAGCCAGTAATTTATTTTCTTTGTGCTGTGGCAAAAACCGTCGCAACGCTGTTTTTAGTTGCTCGCTAGACTTAATAGGCCCGTCTTTTCGGGACTCCACTAACAATCGCGCCATTCCAGCAGAACCTCTCAATTCACCATATTCTGAAAACACTCGTTTCAATTCTCCTTCCGAATAGTTATTCACCACTTCGTAAGCCGAAAAACTTGTGTTTTGATTCATTCGCATGTCTAAATCTGCTTCAAAACGAGTTGAAAAACCACGTTCTGCCACATCAAACTGATGAGAAGAAACACCAAAATCACCTAGAATTCCGTCAACTTCAGTAACATTATGAAAGCGCAAAAAACGCTTTAGAAATCTAAAATTTTCATTAATCAACAAAAAGCGCGGATCATCAATTGCATTTTCCAGCGCATCTGTATCCTGGTCGAAGGCAATCAACTTTCCATTAGGCCCAAGCCTACTCAAAATTTCTCTTGAGTGACCACCACCGCCAAACGTAACATCCACATAAACTCCATCTGGAGTAATGTTTAAGCCGTCTACCGTTTCATGTAATAAAACTGGATTATGATATTCCATTTGCATCATCACTTACATCTCCCATCACTTCTTCCGCTAAATCTGCAAAATCATTAGCCGAATCGTTAATAGCCTGTTCATACTTTTCTTTATCCCAAATTTCTACAATGTTAATTGCCGAAGAGATTACAATTTCTTTTGTAATTCCCGCAAAAGACAGCAAGTCTTTTGGTATCAACAATCGCCCTGTAGCATCCAACTCAACTGTTTTAACTCCTGCCGTAAAACGACGAATAAAATCATTATTCTTGCGGTTAAAACGATTGAGTTTCCCCATTTTTTGCATTAATGCATTCCACTCCTCCATTGGATACATTTCCAAACATGGCTGGAAAACTGCGCGTTTTATCACGAAGCCTTCAGTCATAACTGGCGTAAGCTGTTTCTTCAAAGGAGAAGGTACCATAACCCTTCCTTTGACGTCAGCTTTACATTCGTATGTACCTATTAAATTGAGCATTAAGCAGTTCACTATTTGCAAATAACAACTTCAAATATATATAACTTTTACCACATTTTACCACATTTTACCACTTTGTTGATAAGTTTTACCACCCTATGATTTTCGCTCTAAAAAAATAGAAATCACACTCTTACCATCGAATCACATTATAAAAAGTTTGTTTCATTAAAAATTGATTACTTTTGCTTTTGTTAATTGTAGCAACCAGAATGACAAACAAACTAAAGCAGGAGGGTGAATTTTCATATCTTGAAATAGGAGAAGGAACCCCAATAATTATCCTTCATGGGCTTATGGGTGGCTTAAGCAACTTTGACGGCGTTACTCAATATTTCCCAGAAAAAGGCTATAAAGTTATTATCCCAGAATTGCCTATTTACAAGATGTCTTTACTGAAAACTAACGTCAAGAATTTTGCTAAATATGCGTCAGATTTTATTGACCATATGGGCTTCAAAGAGGTTATTCTTTTAGGAAATTCATTAGGAGGACACATCGGATTGCTTTGCACGAAAATGTATCCTGAAAAAATAAAAGCACTTGTAATTACAGGAAGTTCTGGACTTTACGAAAGCGCCATGGGTGAAAGCTACCCAAAAAGAGGAGATCGCGATTACATTCGTAAAAAAGCCGAAAATGTTTTTTACGACCCAAAAATTGCAACTAAGGAAATTGTAGACGACGTATACGACACCGTTAACGATCGAAACAAATTGATTCGAACGCTTGCCATTGCCAAAAGTGCCATTCGACACAATATGGCAAAAGACTTGCCTTCTATGAATACTCCTACGTGTATAATTTGGGGTAAAAACGATAATGTAACTCCGCCAGACGTAGCTGTAGATTTTAATAAGCTTCTCCCAGATTCAGATTTATATTGGATTGATAAGTGTGGGCACGCAGCAATGATGGAACACCCAGATGAGTTTAATGAACTCTTATTCGCTTGGCTACAAGAGCGTAATTTTTAAACAAAACCTATGTTAATTAAATCGGCAGAATTTGTAATGAGCAACAGTGATGTTGCAAAATGCCCTAAAGATAGACTGCCAGAATACGCCTTTATTGGACGTTCTAATGTAGGAAAATCGTCTCTTATCAATATGCTAATGCAACGAAAAAGCTTAGCAAAAACCAGTGGAAGACCGGGAAAAACCCAGCTTATAAACCACTTTTTAATTAACAAAAACTGGTATTTAGTCGATTTACCTGGGTATGGATATGCTCGCGTTTCAAAAAGTGCTAAAAAGGTATTTCAAAAGTTCATCACCAAGTATTTTGAAAAAAGAGAACAAATGGTTTTAGCCTTTGTTTTGATAGATTGTCGCTTAGAACCACAACCTATCGATTTAGAATTTATGGAATGGATGGGCGAACATGAAGTTCCGTTTTGCATGGTATTTACAAAGGCAGACAAACTAAAACCCAACGCACTACAAAAAAATGTGGATGCATACCTTCAAAAAATGCTTGAAACTTGGGTAGAAACCCCTCAGTACTTTATCACCTCTTCGAGCAGTAGCGTTGGACGTGACGAATTGTTAGGGTATATTGGAAGTATTAACGAACAGATGAACTTATCGTCTTAAACAGTTACTTCTTTTAGTTTCTGAATTAATTCTGAAGCCATTTTTAATTTATTCATTGCTTCAGAAGAAACGAGAACCTCTAAATCTCCGTTTTCTTCTGTAAGAATTAATGGAAGTTGATACTGAGAAGGGTTCTTCAAATGATATTGCTTCAAAAATTCATCTTTGTGTAAAAACTCCATCGGCATCTCTGAATCCTCTCTAAATTTTTTCCAAACTTCATCTTCAGAAAAAACACCGTAGGTTATTGCACATAAATTGCAAGCATAGGTGCTCGGACTCACAATTTTATGCAGACTATCTAACATTCCATTTAGCTTGCCAGCATTGGCATTATACACAAACAGTAATTTCAAAATCTATTTTCCTTTTAATTCTAATTTTTCAGAAAAATAATCACAAAAATCACGCATGGTAGCCGCCATTTTCTCATCATTAGTAGCTCGCTGAAAGGTATCTGCCATTGCACTTAAAGTTTGATGAAAAAACACCTTCATTTCGTCAAGAGGCATTTCTTTTGTCCACAAATCAATTCGCAATGCTTCTTGGGTTTTATGATCCCAAACAGATAACATAACTGCCTTAGAATCTTGATTTTTTATACCACCATCCTCAGCAGACCAATTTAGTTTTTCAGGTATTTTATTCTCGTCTAAAGTGACATTTATTTTAATTTCAGAAGTATGTTGTTTTGCCATTATTTTGCAGGTTTGTATTTTGATTTTTCAAATAATTCTTCAGCTCGCATTGTTAACAATTGCTCTAAAGAAACATCGTTGTTTTTCATATATGATCGCACAATTTGCCAACCTAAATAACGCCCAATCATCCCTGGAGATTCATTGTCTATTTCTAAATAAAATTTAGAAAAAGGCGCAGGATTTATAAACTGTATTGGCAATTTTGCACTCGTACTATACAACAACTCTCGTTCAACAAAGTATCGCCACATATCGGTTTCATTTGCTTGAGCCCATTCTAACTGCGCTTCCGTATAACCAATTTTATCAGCATCGCTAGTTTCAGGCAACCAAAGGTCTTTTAAGTATAATTCTTTTCCAAAATACACCATATTTGCTATAAGCGATCGCTGTCTAGGTTTTGCAATTAATTGCTGTGCGTACTGAGTAGCTATGTCGGGACCCAATTGTGATTCTTTCAAATTTTGAGCAATATATTTTTTTATTCCTCCATAAAACTCATGTTCACTCCCTAAATAAGTATCCAATGCCACAACCAATAAGGTATCTGCTAGAATTACTTTATTATTATAGTCCACATCAGAAGTTGAAGTAACAACTGTAGGCGATTTAAATTTAGGAAAATAATACGAAATATGCTGAAAAAGAGGATGCAACACATCTTCCAGTTTTTCTTCGGAAGGAAACTGCAAAGCAACCGCTTCTTCAAGTTGATGCTGAAGTGTATCATTCAATTTTTGCTCCCAAATGCTATCGTTGAATTGCTTCGGAAAAAAAAGAGGATACTTCGCTTTCAGTTTTGGTAAATCTGAAGGTTTGGCAACAGCAAATTCTTTGTCAAATCGTAAAATATTGACCGTCATAGGAATCGCTTCAATTTCTTTTTCTACCTTGCTTTTTGAATTACAATTCACCATCAAAAAACCAACACATATAATTAAAAGATATTTCATAGAAGTAGTCGTATGAGAGTTTAACGTTTGATGCTTTTTTAAATTTTACTTTTCTTACTTTTGTTTGGCAAAGGTATTATTATAATCCTATAAAAGCTCATAAAATGCACACCGAAAAAGTAATAGATCATATCGTAACTTGGCTAAAGGAATACGCTACAAATGCAAAAATGAATGGTTTCATTGTAGGAATTAGTGGCGGAATTGACTCTGCTGTCACCTCAACGCTTTGCGCAAAGACAGGCTTCCCTACACTTTGTGTAGAAATGCCCATACATCAAGCGCAAAGTCAAGTAACGCGTGCCGAAGAGCATATAGCCAAGCTTAAAGAACAATTTCCAAATGTAAGTTCACTTCGTACAGACTTAACTCCCGTTTTTGAATCATTTAAAACACAAACTCCAAAGGTAGACGACTCTACTTTTCTAGACCTTTCACTTGCCAACACAAGAGCTCGTTTAAGGATGACGACTTTATACTATTTTGCTGGATTACACAAATACCTTGTGGCAGGAACAGGAAACAAAGTGGAAGACTTTGGTGTTGGTTTTTATACAAAATACGGGGATGGCGGTGTGGATGTAAGTCCGATTGCCGATTTAATGAAAAGTGAGGTTTACGCGCTTGCAAAAACGCTTAATGTTCCAAATTCTATTCAAAAAGCGGCACCTACCGACGGACTTTTTGGCGACAGTCGTACCGATGAAGATCAAATTGGCGCAAGCTACGATGAACTTGAATGGGCCATGAAAATGCAAGAAAACAAAAAGGTTTTGTCAGATTTTGTAGGACGAGAAAAGGTGGTCTTTGAAATCTTCACTAGACTTAATAAAGCCAACCAACATAAGATGATTCCAATACCTGTGTGCGAAATCCCCAACCATTTAAGGGATTAAAGGGTTTTCAACGAGTTTTCTTGAAGTTAAACGAAAAGAAATTCATTACTATAATCTTTTTTTTAGTTTTGATTTGTAGTATAAATATTACAAATATCCAGCACTTAGGTCAAATGTTGATTTAAGTGATTTTCTATAAGAAAAAACCCGAAAGAATGAAGTCTATTTTTATTGCAGATCACCATCCAATTACCCGAAAAGGAATTGCTTGCTTACTGAAAAAGAGTAAGAATTTTTCTATTATAGGTAAGGCAAACAATGGAAGTGAATTATATAAAAATTTACGAGAAACTACGCCAGATATCTTGATTATGGAAATTGACATGCCAGACATAAATGGTATCAATGCCTTAAGAAGTATCAAAACTGAGTTTCCTGAAATGCGTGTCCTAATCTATTCTACACATCCAGAAGAGATTTACGCGCTTCGTTCTATTAAATCTGGAGCTGCAGGATATGTTCCTAAAACAGCTTCAACGAAGTTATTTTTAAAAGCATTAAAACAAATTGCTAAAGGAGGTATTTTCTTAAACGAAGAACTTACATCTACGTTCACAAGTAGAAATGTGGGAGAAACGAGTGCAATTAGCCGTTATAAAAAACTATCATCTAGAGAGGTTGAAGTTTTAAACTTACTTTCTAGCGGGAAGAGAAATAAAGACATTGCAAATGCTTTAAATATCAACGAGAAGACCGTAAGCACCTACAAAACTAGATTGCTTAAAAAACTTAAAGTTGACAACTTAGCAGATTTAATTCACCAATCTAGAATGTTCCAATTTGGATAGGCTATAAAACCCTATTTAATTTTTCTGAAAGTACTTTTTTAAGCGTTATATAGTCCATAATATCTTGTAGGCCATTTTCTCGCTTGTCCGATTCTTGTGTTTTCATTTCTTCGGAAAGCTCATTAATTTTTTGAGACACTAAGAAACGTCTTAAATTTAAAATAGTTTCACTTACCACCTGCGCAATCGTGTGCTCTTTTTGTTTTACGTATATTTCTTGCTCCACCCATTTATGAAGCACATAGCGTTCTTCGTCCATTAATATGTCGGTGATTGCTGAAGCTTTATCACTTTCTAACTCATTTACAAAAGTATCTATCTGAAATTCTTGTTCTTGATTCAATTTATTGATAATTTCAAAATACAACACCTTAAATCCTTCATTGGCAAATTCAATCTCGTCCTCTTGCAAATCGAGAAATACTTTTTCAAACACTTTTGCTTTTACAATTTCAGGTTTAAAAGCAATCTCTCCTTTTTCATTGGTTTCAAGAATAAGGTCTTCAAATTCTTCTTCTACATTTCCATACAACAACAACAATTCGATAATTTTCCGTTCTAATTCATACAACGCATCAACCTTCTTTGTTTCTTTCTTTTCCGAAGGAACAATATCAAATGCTTTTTGTTGTGGCTGCTGACCATCATTCTTTTTGGTATTCTTAGCGTCTTTCTGAAGTAATTGCGCAAGTGTGTTGAATAACACTTCTTCAGAAATATCCATGATACGCGAACATTCCTTGATGTAAACTTCTCGTTTAATTACATCTGGAATTTTACTAATGCTCACTACCATATCTCGTATGGTATCTGCCTTTTTAATCGGATCGTTTTTAGCTTCCGAAGCCAATAAAGAAGCTTTAAAACTTATAAAATCTTGCGATTTCTCTTCTAAGTAGCTAGTCAGTTCTTCTAGCGAGTTGCTTCTCGCAAAACTATCGGGATCTTCGCCTTCTGGGAACGTACAAATCTTTACGTTCATTCCTTGCTCCAGAATAAGATCTACGCCACGAAGCGATGCACGTAATCCTGCCGCATCTCCATCGAAAAGAACGGTAATGTTCTTCGTTAATCTATTTACAAGGCGTATTTGATCTGCCGTTAAAGCCGTTCCAGATGAAGACACCACATTGTGAATTCCACGCTGGTGAAACTGAATCACATCGGTATATCCTTCAACTAAATAACAATTATCCTCTTTGGCAATGCTTTGTTTCGCCAAATAAATACCATACAGCACTTTACTTTTATGGTAAATATCACTTTCGGGCGAGTTTAAATACTTCGCAGCTTTCTTATCACTGGTCAAGATTCGACCTCCAAACCCTAAGGTACGGCCACTCATACTTAAAATAGGAAACATGACACGCCCTTTAAAACGGTCAAATTGTTTCTCTTCTTTTACAATACTAAGCCCTGTTTTTTCTAGAAACTCTAGTTTGTATCCTTTTTGTATAGCATGACTTGTAAAGGCATCCCATTGATCTGGAGAATACCCAAGCTCAAATTTCTGAATGGTCTCATCGGTAAAGCCTCGCTCTTTAAAGTAGGAAAGACCGATGGCTTTTCCAGGCTCGGTTTTAAGTAAAGTATTGTGGAAATATGTTTTCGCAAATTCACTCACCAAATACAAACTCTCTCGCTCGTCGGCTTGCTCCTTTTGCTCACTAGTTTGTTCGGTTTCTTCAATTTCAATTCCGTACTTTCTAGCGAGGTATTTTATCGCTTCCGGATACGTAAAGTGTTCGTGTTCCATTAAAAAGGCTACGACATTTCCACCTTTTCCACTCGAGAAATCTTTCCAAATTTGTTTTACGGGCGACACCATAAAACTTGGCGAACGCTCATCAGTAAAGGGACTCAACCCCTTAAAATTACTTCCCGATTTTTTAAGTTGTACAAAATCACCGATTACCTCCTCTACGCGAGCAGCTTCAAATACATTGTCTATGGTGGTTCTGTGAATCAAGGTGTTTCTTTACATTGAAATGAAACACAAATATAGGGTTAAAATCAAGAAAAAAGTAAAACTGAAGCGCGTGCTTTCTCGAATACTAGCATTCAAGAAAACACGCGCTTTTAGAAAAAATTAATCCATATCAAATCGCAATCCGAGCGAAACATTATGCTCATCAACAGGATTGTCTTTAAAAATGGTATTAAGATCGTATTTCACATACAGAGATGTATCTCCATACCCAATATACGCGCCCAATCCATAAATAAAATTATTGGTATTGTAACTAGCTTTCAGTTTCTGTTTGATTTTTTCTCCATCTTCAGAAAATTTAAGTTTTTGTCGTGTCCCTAAATTAACTCCAGCATATCCACCCACACCTATTTTGAAACTAGCACTCGTATCGTATCTGAAATAATCATCGTACTCTCTCTTTTTTGAAGGTCCAAACTCAAAAAACACAGGTACTACAAGATTGTCCATTCTAAACTTAGACTTATCAAGATCTAACGCATACTCTTGAAGCCCTGTAACCGCGCCTTCATCTACAAAATACCGATTGTCTTCAGGTTTTAGCCCATTAAACTGAAATGAAACTCCGTATTTTAATCGCAGCCAATTACTTTCTTTAAATACGCGGGTATTCCACGAAATACCTAATTCTGCAAATCGACTCCCTCCAATTTTATAAGGCGAATCGTCAAGAGATTGCCCATCGCCAATGGCATTGTTTAATCCGAAAGCAACGACAATATCTGAAAAAGTACGCTTATCATAGGTTCTTTCTTTTTGCTTACCATCATTGATTTTTACGCCTAAGATAAAATCTCCATCGTTGTCCAAATCTCCGATTCCGATAGAAATCTTACCATTTTCAGTATTGAGATCTAACTCTCCATTACGCTCTAACAACGCAATATGATTGTCGATAATAGCAATTTTATTTTCAATATTTAAAGCGTGTTTTTCAGCCGCTAGTTTTTTCTTTTCTTCAGCTTCTGAAGCGGTAAGCGCCCCTTTGTCAAGCGCTTCGTTAATCACTAAGACTTCTTTTTTTAACGCTTCTTTTTCTGCGTTGATAACATCCTCTTTCTTGCTTTTCAGAATAGAAATTTCATAATTTTCTTCTTGTGTTTCCTGAGCATAGCCACTGGCAAATGCGAGCACCCACATTGTAAATGCGATGCAATACGTAAAAATTCTCATAATGTTCGTGTTTTATCCACTCGTGGCGGATTGATTGATGACTCTTTAATTATTACGTTCAATTACTGCCGTTCGAATTTTATGAAACCCTTCGCCCAGCGCATCATAAACTTTATCTCTAAAGCTATGTTCCAGCTCCAATTCTACATCATCCAGCAAAGAGGCTGCATCAATTTTACTGGAACTTAGAATTTGCTGCGTTCGGATTTCACGTTGCGCGTTGATCAGGAGCGCGTCGATTTCCTCGGCAGTAACAACCGTATTTTCGTTTTGCAGTTGCGTAACTTGAGCAACTACTTTTTGTATGTTATCGTTTATAATTTTCGTTTCTGAATTCAACTGATTTACAGCCACTGCTTCCATCGGATTATTTACTTTAGACGGTTTTGCTTTAATAGGCGCTTCAGAAGGATTCTGCTTTACTACTTTTTCAACTGCGATGCTTTCTTTCTTCTGAAAAACTTTTGGAGAAACTTCTACTGTATTCGTTGTTTTCTTCTCTTCGGAAACTGCTTCAGAAGCAACTTCTTTTTGTAAGTCTTGTTGTAAAATTTGTGTTTCTTTTTGAGTTTTCAACGGTGTTTTTATTGGAGTTTCTTCTGAAGTATCTACGGTTACTATCTCAGTAGTAATTTCTTCCGAAGCCGAAGTAGAAATAGTTCTCACTGCCGAAACTATAACCAAAATCCCTACGAAGGTCGCCGCAATAGCGAGCCAATATTTTCTAGTACTCGAGGTTTTTGCAGGAGCCTCTAATTGGGCACTTAATTTCCCCCAAGCCCCTTCCGAAGGTTGTATTTCACGTCCCTCTAGCTTCTCCCGAATCTCCTCTTCAAGTTTAATGTGTCCCATAATTCCTATTATTTTGTTTTGTAACCATCGCCTGTAATACTTTTCGAGCTTTAAATAGTTGCGATTTTGAAGTGCTTTCACTTATTTGAAGCAATTCTGCGATTTCACTGTGTTTATACCCTTCAACCGCATAGAGCACAAAAACTGTTTTATAACCATCAGGCAAAGTATCTATCATTTTCTGAATTTCTTCCACTTCAAATTTGCTCTCAATGTAGGTAACGTGTGCAATCGAATTTTCAATTTCAGTTTCGTCTTTAAAAAACAATTTCTTGTCTTTCCGAAGTTGGGTAATCGATTCATTTACCATAATACGTCGAATCCAACCTTCAAAACTCCCTTCTCCTTTGTAACTTTTTAAATAGGTAAACACCTTCAAGAATCCTGTAAGCATCACTTCTTCGGCAACATCATTATTTTTAACGTATTGCCTACAAACGCTTAACATTTTTGGCGAAAACAGCTCGAACAATTCTTGTTGCGCTTTTCTATTCCCCTTTCCTGCTTTCGCAATAAGAGACGTATAGTTTTTATGTAATGAAATTAGCTTCAAAATATGCTTCGCGTTTACCGTTCTATATATAAAGACGGAGATTGTTTAAAAAAGGTTGCCTGACGCAACAAAATAATTTTAATTGTAGGTAATTTAGCTACTTTTTTCGGTCTATTACGTAACTCACCATTAACTCTAAGGAGTCTTTATATTCTGAAGAAGGGTAGTCTTCTAGAAGCTGTAGCGCATTTTGTTGATAGGATTTCATTTTAGCGGTAGCATATTCGAGTCCGCCGTTATTTTTTACAAACTGAATGACTTCTTTGACTCTTTTGGTGTCTTTATTATGGTTTTTCACCGAATTGATGAGCCATTTTTTATCTTTTGCTGAAGCATTATTAAGTGCATAAATAAGAGGAAGTGTCATTTTTTGCTCCTTAATATCTATTCCTGTAGGTTTTCCTATTTGTTCGTCACCATAATCGAAGAGGTCGTCTTTTATTTGAAAAGCAATACCGATGAGCTCTCCAAACTTCCGCATATTTTCTACTTTTTCTTCGGAAGCATTTACAGATTTGGCACCCATAGCACAACAAGCAGCAATTAAGGTCGCTGTTTTCTGACGAATAATTTCGAAATACACCTCTTCGGTGATATCGAGCTTTCTGGCTTTTTCAATTTGCAGCAATTCCCCTTCACTCATCTCACGAACGGCTACTGAAATAATTTTCAGCAAATCAAAATCGTCGTTATCGATAGAAAGCAATAGTCCCTTCGACAATAAATAATCTCCAACTAATACCGCAATTTTGTTTTTCCAAAGGGCGTTTATTGAGAAAAAACCGCGACGGCGATTGCTATCATCTACCACATCGTCGTGTACTAAGGTTGCCGTATGAATCAATTCGATAACAGAAGCACCGCGATAGGTTCGTTCGTTTACTTCTCCGTTATGACTCATTTTTGCGATAAGAAACACAAACATAGGACGCATTTGCTTCCCTTTTCTATTTACTACATAATGAGTAATGCGGTTTAGCAACGAGACTTTTGAAGACATAGAATGTGTGAACTTTTTTTCGAAAAGCTCCATTTCTTTTTCAATCGGTAGTTTTATTTTAGAAACAATCTTCATATAGCTGTTCAAAAATAGTTAAATATGTGGATTAAATTAAAGATTACGCACAATGTTTAAATACCTTAGCTTAATAATAATTTAAAAAAAACATTGTGAAAAAAACTACCTTATTTATTGCCTTATTTTCAATCGTTACAGTGAATGCCCAAATCATTTTTAGTGACGACTTTAACACAGAAACCCCGAATGCAACAACACTTGACCAATGGATTTCTAATGACATTGATGGAGATGGTGCCTATTGGGAAATTATGGACATGCTTGCTTTTTCGACATCTCCAGGCGGTGTTCCCAACCATCCAATTCAAACCAACGCTGTTGACTCTGACTCTTGGGAGGGTAATTCACTTACCCCAGATAACTATTTAACCACTAAAAACCCCCTTGATTTAACACATGCTACAGGAACATCTTTAACCTATACTGTTGGCTCGTACCAAATAAACGGAATAGACATTGCAGATAAATATTCTATTTATTTAACAACGTCTAACAACCCAGCAGATATTGCACTTGAAACCCCTGTTATCACTAAGTTGGTTAGTGACGATGCACCTTGTAATCAAGCTGACGGTTCTGCTTCTGCTGCTACAGTAACAATTGACATTTCTGCTTATGAAGGACAGCTAGTTTACTTAACATTTAGACATTACGATTCTGAAGATGAAAACTCAGTACTTATTGATGATGTATTAGTAGATGGTATTTTAGCTGTTGCTGACCCATCTTTTAACAACTTTGACTACTATGTTACTAACAACGAGTTAAACCTTACAGCTAACACAACTATGAGCCAAGTAAGCTTATATAATGTATTGGGACAACAAGTGGTTTCTCAAAAATTAAACAACACGAATGAAGTTGTATCTATCTCTTCATTAAACCCTGGTGTTTACATTGCAAACGTTTCTATTGAAGGTGCTTCAAAAACGTTTAAAATTGTAAAGAAATAAGAAACCCTTATTTTATTATAATTTAAAAAGAGGCTGCCTATTAAGACAGTCTCTTTTGTTTTTTTATCTGCTAATTATTTCAAAATAATGCTTCTTCCCTTGGTTATTATACTTTAGCACCAATATTTATCTAATTATCTTATAAAATACCTTTTGCTTCAACCTTAGCAGTAACCAATACAGTGTTAAGCACATAGCCTAAAGACCTACTTTTAATAAGAAAACCTCCCATAAATAATAACATTTTTTTAACAGTTTAGCAACTGTTAAAACTTAAAATTTCATTGGAGTGTACGTATTAGTTTAGATACTTTAGCATCATAATTTAAAAAAAAGCTATGAAAAAAATTACTTTATTTGCTGCCTTATTTGCAGCAGTTGCAGTAAATGCACAAACAACAATTTTTGAAGACGATTTTGAATCTTATGATGATTTCATCATTGAAAACGTTGGAGATTGGACTTTAACCGATCTTGATGGATTACCTACATACGGATTTACTGGTGTTACTTTTGACAACTCTGGATACACTGGTTCTTTTATTGTATTTAATTCTTTAGCAACTGATCCACCATTAGATCCTTCTGCTGATTCTGATTGGGCTGCTTATAGTGGAACAAGAGCTATGACTTCTTTTGCTGCAGTACCAGATGGAACAACTAATGCAAATAACGATTGGTTAATTTCTCCTCAAATCACTCTTGGTTCTTCGGATAATACTTTATCTTTTTGGGCTAAAGCAGCAGACAATACTTACAATCAAGAAACTTTTAGCATTGCTATCTCAACAACCGACACAGCTACAGGTAGTTTTACTTTCTTAGAATCTGATTTAGTTCCTCAACCAATTACTTGGGAAGAATTTACAGTGAATCTTGATGCTTATTCAGGACAAGATGTTTACATCGCTATCAACCACACTGGAGCTGACCAATTTGGCTTTCAAGTAGATGATTTTAAAATCACTTCTGTTTTAGGTGTAAATGATGTAAACTTTGATGGTTTCAAACATTTTACTACAAGCGATCAATTAACTCTTTCAGCTAACAGAGCTATGGATCAAGTAAACTTATACAATGTACTTGGACAACAAGTTGTTTCTCAAAAATTAAGCAACACTAATGAAGTTGTAAATATTTCTTCATTAAACGCTGGTGTTTACATTGCAAACATAACAATTGAAGGAGCTTCAAAAACTTTCAAAATTGTAAAGAAATAAGTTCTTCACGAACTACAATCTTTTAAAAAGAGCGACCGATGGTCGCTCTTTTTTTTCTTAAAGTTTTCAGAAAAGACAACTTTCCATTAAACCAAACTGCGTTTTGTTCGTCAAAGATGTATAACATTTAAAAATAATGAACATGAAAAATTTAGTAATTGCCCTATTATTGGTTTGCAGCGTATCAGCGTTTGCACAGTCACACAAGAAAGATCGTAAAGATAGCGATGGAGATCGTAAAGAAATGAGAACTAAAATGTCTGATCTAACTCCAGAACAAATGGCCGAACTCTCTACAAAGAAATTAACTTTACATCTTGACCTTACTGCACAACAACAAGCCGCAGTTCACAAACTTGAACTTGCAAAAGCAACAAAGCGAAAAGAACACGCTGAAAACAGAAAAGATAGAAAAGAGCGCAAAGAACTTTCAGATACAGAACGCTTTGAAATGAAAACGAAAAGATTGGATGAACAAATCGCAAATAAAAGAGAAATGAAATCTATCTTAACGGAAGCACAATACGAAAAGTGGGAAAAAGCCCATAAACAGAAGAATAGAAAACGAAATAGCGATCGTAAAAAAAGATAATCTACTGTAATTAAAAATGTTTCATTTGTTTTTGGCTTAGTTTTTGGTTATTTGATACTAAAATAGTTACTTTAGTAACCTTATAATTAAAATTAGAAAAAATGAAAAATTTTATAAAAGTTATTGCTTTCGCTTTTGTTATGGTATTAGGAGCAAATTCTGCTGTTGCACAAAGCTTATCGCAAAATGAAGATAGACCAGAAGTTATCGCTAAAAAGCACACTGAATTACTAGTAGATAAACTAGGTTTGGATGGTGACCAACAGCGTACAGTATTTAGAGCGCTTGTTTCTAAGGAAATAAACTACAAAAAATTAGTGGTAGGTCAAGACATTTCAGACCCTGCAGTTGTTGCTAATAAGAAAAAAGTAGATGCTTCTCTTGATTCGGTAATGAAAAAAACATTAACTGCAGAGCAGTATAAAAAGTGGCTTGTCACTTTGCAAAACTAAAGACCTATAAAGTCTTTTTAAACTTAAAAACCTCCTTTGTTTTCACAAAGGAGGTTTTTTTTATTACATATTTTTAGACACTTTCCGACACGCTTCAATTGTCGCGTCCAAATCGTCATAGGTGAGAGACTCACATAAAAACCAGGTTTCAAAAGCACTTGGCGCAATGTAAACGCCCTCTTCTAATAATCCGTGGAAAAATGTTTTAAAAGAATCATTATTTGCTAGTGCAGCAGTATCAAAATCTGTTACTGAGGTTTCAGAAAAATGAATTGAAATCATTGATCCTACACGATTGATCGTATAAGGTATCTCCGTTTCAGAAAAGACAGCATCCATACCTTTATGAAGGTATTCCGTTTTCGCTGCTAATGATTCAAAAATCCCTGGATTCTCATTCAATTCTTTAAGCATTGCTAATCCAGCCGCCATTGCCAATGGATTCCCACTTAAGGTTCCTGCCTGGTATACAGGACCTAATGGTGCTAGGTGATTCATAATTTCTGAACGTGCTGCAAAAGCACCTACAGGCAAACCACCTCCAATAACTTTTCCGAAGGTTACAATATCTGCCGCGACATTAAACAATTCTTGAGCGCCTCCTTTTGCGAGTCTGAAACCCGTCATGACCTCATCAAAAATAAGAAGTATGTTGTGGGCATCGCAAAGTTTCCGAAGTGCTTCTAAAAACCCTTCCGCAGGAGGAATACATCCCATATTTCCCGCTACAGGCTCTATAATAATACAGGCAATTTCATTTTTATTTTCAGCAATAAGCGCAGCTACATTTTCAATGTCATTGTAACGTGCAAGCAACGTATCTTTTGCTGTTCCTTTGGTAACTCCAGGACTGTTTGGTGTTCCGAACGTAACAGCGCCACTTCCTGCCTGAATTAAAAAGGAATCACTATGGCCGTGATAGCAGCCTGCAAATTTGATAATTTTATCTTTCCCTGTATATCCTCGCGCCAATCGCACGGCACTCATACAGGCTTCCGTTCCGCTATTTACAAAACGTATTTTATCTATATTTGGAACCATTGAAACCGCCAAAGCAGCAATTTCCGTTTCAATTTGTGTAGGCATTCCGAAGGAAGTTCCTTTCTGTGCTTTTTCAATAACAGCATCCACCACTGGTTTGTGTGCATGCCCTAAAATCATAGGCCCCCAAGAATTGATATAATCAATTAATTTGTTTCCATCAACATCGTAGAGGTAAGCTCCCTTTGCTTTTTCAACAAAAATAGGATCCCCTCCAACGGCTTTAAAGGCTCTTACAGGAGAGTTTACTCCGCCTGGAATCACTTTTTGCGCTTCGGCAAACAAAGCGCTACTTCTTTTATAAATCATAGTGTATTCTTAATTTTTAACGGGATGTAGGTACAATTCTTGTCCGATAGAAATTTCGTTAGATTGTAATCCGTTATATTCTTTTAAAGTTTCAACAGACATGTTATACCGTCTAGAAATATTATAAAGCGTATCTCCTTTTCGCACCTTATAGGTTGCTATTTTGGTGTCGTCTGGGCGAACTGGATTTACGGTAGTTCCTAATACATCGCTATCGTATTTTGTTAAATCGTAGCGTTCCACAATACTTATTAATTTTTCAGGATACTTAGGATCTGTAGCATATCCTGCTTTTCGTAAGCCTCTTGCCCATCCTTTGTAATCGTCTTTTCTTAATTTGAATAAATCTTGATAACGACTTCGTTGGGTTAAGAATAAAGAGTGATCTCTGAAAGAATATTTTGGGTCTTTATATTTTCTGAAACATTCTTGACTTTCATCATCATCGTGATACACACGCTCACCTTCCCATCCTTTGTGGCATTTAATTCCGAAGTGATTGTTTGCTTTTCCAGTAAGTTCACCTCTTCCTGCACCACTTTCCAAAATACCTTGCGCTAATGTAATACTCGCCGGAATTCCATACTGAAGCATTTCTTCTTTGGCAATGGTACTATAACTATCAATGTAAGCTGTGACTACTTCGGCGTATGAAGCTGTTTTACTCGGTTTCACAATCACAGTTGGCGCATCTGTTGTTGTGGGTGTCGTTGTTTTTGGTTTTTTAGTTTTTACTACACGTTCTGTTTTTGTCCTTTTCTTAGTCGTAGAAACATTTTTTTTGGCTTTACAACCTGTAAATGCCAATACTAAAATAACAAGACATCCAATAATTTTAATCTGCATACGATACACTAATTTGTGGTAAGTTCTTTTTCTTTAACAATTGATTCATTCCCGCAATCCCTTGCAGTCCTCCTGTATGGACTGCTAAAATACGGCTATTTTCTTTGAAATATCCTTTTTTTAAGAGATCGAAAACGCCAAACATCATTTTTCCTGTATAGATAGGATCTAATGGAATTTGGGTATCTTCTTTAAACGTATTAATAAAACGAATTAATTCTGAATCTATTTTAGCATAGCCTCCAAAACAATAGTCATCTATAAGGTTATAGTTATTTTTCGACGTGTATTTTTGTATTATTTCCTTCTGAAAGGTTCCTTTTAATGCTGAAAACCCTAACACCGTTTGATGCGCTTCAGAGGCATTGATAAGTCCAGAAATAGTACCTCCGGTTCCCACTGAAACACAGATATAGTCATACATTTTGGTTGCTTCAGACAGTATGGTCTCACACCCTTTAACAGCCAGTGTATTTGTTCCACCTTCAGGTATTATGTATAGGTTTCCGAAGCGATTTTTCAATTTCTCTAAATACAACTCACCTTCCTTCAACCGATATTCCTCTCTTGACACATAGTGTAACTGCATCCCATTCGCTTCAGCAAAAGCTAATGTTTCATTCTTTGGCAAATTTGCAAGCTCTTCTCCCCGAATAACACCAATAGTATGGAAACCACAAACCTTTCCTGCCGCAGCAACAGCAGCGATGTGATTTGAATAGGCGCCTCCAAAAGTAAGTAGCGTTTTAACTTCCTTTTTTTCAGCCTTTTTAATATTATAAAAAAGCTTACGGTATTTATTCCCGGAAACAAAAGGATGAATTTTATCTTCCCGCAGTATCGAAACTGAAACATTATTACTATTTAAAACAGCAACTTGCTGACATTCAGAATCAACTTGATGTTGAAAAAAGGGAATTTTATAAATCATTTTTTTAGAGAAATAGTGCTAATTAGGTTTTCAAAAATAATAGAACTTTAGCATAACAACTACATAACACACAAAAGAGTATTGAGATAGAATACTATGTGTCAATTATTTAAAAATAATGAACTCAAAAAACACAATACGTTAATTTTACATTATTCTTAATAATATTACAAAATAATTAAATTATCGACAATAATATTGCAATTACTTAGCTGTAAATCCATTTTTTAAGTAAAAAAGTCAAAATAACAAAATAATTTTAGCAATCTATTGTTATGAAAACTGTTAAATTTTTATGCTTTTAATCGAATTTATTAGTGTTTAGTCGAATTTAGTGGTACTATTGAAATTCCAAATCATAATAACCCCTGCTTATGCTTACTTATTTTACTTATGTAAAGTACTTTCTCATTTGCACTATTTTAGCTTATTGCACCCCTGCAAATGCTCAGATAGGCATTAACACAACGACCCCCAATGGGATACTAGACATAACTAGTACCACGCAAGGAGTTGTACTACCGAGAATACCTCTTACAGCCTCAAATACAATGGCCCCTGTGGCTAACCCACAAGGAGGAACCATTCCTACCGGAACCGTAATTTACAATACTAACACAACTTCGACTGGCACCAACGATGTTTCAGAAGGAATCTACGTATGGGATGGCACTAAATGGACACCCCAATTTGTTAAAAAACAATCAAGTCATTTCGAGCAAACGATTATGAACATGCGAATGGAGTCTAATGAAGGCTACAGAAACATCCCTTTAACATCATCCACTTTTAATGCTAAATACTCTGGATATTATAAAATTGAAACCCTAGTTAATTACGGAGGCGGTGACGCAAAGAACCCAAAAACTAGCGGAGGTTCTTCTGGGAGTCGTTCTAATGGAGAGCTCAATATCGCTTTACAAACAGGAACATTTAGACTTACTTTTAATGGGACCAACTACTATATCCCAGCAAATTCTTATTCTACCGCTTATAAAGACGCTACAAATTACTTCGGTATTTGGAAACAATTTAAACTTGTTACGTACGTCTATCTAAGAGCAGGCTCTTCTCCAAATTTAAGCTTGGCATTTGACCAAGATGACGCTCCAGAATTTATTAATGAAGGAAACGATAATAATTACGATGGTCAATTTGATGGTGGAGATGGTCACGTAGGATTTGACATACCTTGCTCTATAGAAATAACATATTTAAACGAATAATAAAACCTACTAAAATGAAATACACTTACAACAATATTATTTCTTTTTTGCTTTTATCGTTTGTTTCAATAACAACATATAGCCAAATAGGAATTGGGACTTCTGCACCTAACGGAGTGTTAGATATTACAAGTACTACCTACGGGGTTGTTTACCCAACAGTTTCCCTTACAAGCTTAACCGCTCAAATTGTCACTAACCCTAGTGCCCCTGCTATTGTAGCAGGAACAACCGTATACAATACTGCTACAACAAGCTTAGGCACAAATAGTGTGTATCCTGGAATTTATGTTTGGACTGGAGCTAAATGGGTACCTCAATTTGACAAAAATGATGCGAAAATTTACATTCAAGATTCAAATGTTCGTACTGGGTCAAGTAACTTATTAAATCCTGTCGCAGGGAATCAAACGATAGGTTTTGACACAAGTACTAATTATCCTTTTAGACCTTCATTTAATGGTCGGTATAAAATTGAAATCGTTGTACACTATGGTGGTGGAAAAATAGACACTCCGAATTCTCCATCAGATCAAAAGGTAAATTATGGGCTCGAAAGAGGTGAATTTGACTTTACTTTTAACGGAACGACACATTCATTCAACCTTAGTTCGTATTCAGGAAATAATGATGATAAATTATTTAAGGGCGGTAACAGTAGACCTCAACGAGTTTACACCAATGCCTACAGACAAGCAACATATTCTTTTGAAGAGGACTTAAGTCTTACTTCAACATACAATTTTAGCCTAACTTTTAATCAGGAAAACGCTCCTGGTTTTGAAGGCAATGGAGATTATAGTCTTTTACCTTCTGGAGACGGAAGAGGGTATGTCACTCAAAACCAAGATGTAAAATGTAGTGTTGAAATCACCTACGTTGGAGAATAAATACTAACTGTATTAAACAAAAGCAATGAAATTATTCAATAAAAAGCACATAGGAATCGCTTGTATAGTAAGCTTGTTTTCAATACAAGTGTATTATGCTCAAATAGGAATTGGAACGGTAACACCAGAAGGAGCATTAGATTTGAGAACCAATGATTTTGGCCTAATCTTTCCTAGAGTGCCACTAACAGCAAAAAATGTACAAGCCCCCGTTGTAAATCCTAGCGGAGGACCAATCGTAAAAGGAACAGTCGTATACAATACAAACCTCTCTCATAACGGAGCTAATGATGTCGTTCCAGGAATTTATGCTTGGGATGGTTCTCAATGGAACCCTCAGTTTTTAATGAAAGATTATGCTAAATTTGAACAAGACTCTGGATGCCTAAGAGTTGACACAAATAATGATGAATCTGAAGAAGATTTCATCGATGGTCTTGTAAATAAAACGTTTATTCCTAAATATTCTGGAATATATAGTATTAAAGTGAACACAAATTATGGTGCTGGTGAAATGACTAATTTCTATTCTGGAAATGAAATCTCTCTATCTACCGCAGAAGGAAGTTTTTACTTTTCACTTTCTGGACTAGGTGTCAATATTGACCCTAACCCAGGTGGATACGCCTATGATTACACAGAAGGATGGATTTACACCCACTCCTACTCAACTTATAATGAATTAGAAAACCCAGACATTAAAGACACTAAAGACATGCACTATTCTACCGTGACATATCATAAATATTTAACTGCCGGAACCCCTTACAACTTTACACTTAGCCTTAGTATTATTACTGGCGAAGGCTTTTTAAACAATGGAGATTCTGGTGAAGGAATGGGACACGTAGGTCACGACATTCCCTGTTCTGTCGAATTCACTTTTCAAGAATAAAAAACGAATTAAAAAACGAATCCATTAAACCCCGTAACTATGAACAAAGTACTACTCACATTATTATTAATCCCTGCATTCTTACTACACGCTCAAACGCCGTGTTCGGGAGGAACTGCTGGTGGTTTTCCTTGCAATGGCCTAACGCTTCAATCACAACTTACTATTGCGAATATGGGCGGACAGTCTTACGGAAGTAACGATCCTGCCGAAGCCCAAGATTCTTGGGGATGGACCGACCCTTCTACCCAAAAGGAATATGCTATTATTGGTATGAACGACCGTACGGCTTTTGTAGACATTTCAGACCCAAACAACCCTCTTTTCCTAGGACACTTAATGTCACATACGAATACTAGTTGGTGGCGTGATGTAAAAGTGTATAACAATTATGCCTATATCGTTAGTGACGACAATGGAAGCCACGGAGTACAAATATTCGACTTAACAAAGTTAAGAAATGTAACCAATCCACCTGTTACATTTACAAGAGACGGCCGCTATTCGGGTATTTCATATGCACATAATATAATAATAAACGAAGACACAGGTTATCTTTACATTCTTGGCTCAAATAGAAATAGTGGAGCCCCTCGTATTCTTGATCTTAACACAAACCCAACAAACCCTACAGTTGCTGGAAATCTCCCTTCTTCATTAGGGTATTGCCATGACGCACAAGTCGTAATATACAACGGTCCAGACCCAGATTATCAAGGAAAAGAACTATTAATTGGTGCCTTTAGCGGAAGTAACAAAGTTCATGTTATTGATGTTACAGACAAAAACAATCCTGTTCTTATTTCTAATATTACGTACGACTATCAAAAATACACCCACCAAGGATGGTTTACAGAAGACCAACGCTTTTTCATTTTAGGAGACGAAGAAGACGAAGCTATGTCGCCTGCAGTTGACAACACACGAACAATTGTATTGGACTTAAACGACCTTGACAACCCAATAGTTCACTTAGAACACTCTGGACCAACCTTAGCAATAGACCACAACGGATATGTTGTTGGAAACCGTTTTTATGTGGCCAACTACAATGCAGGAATGCGTATTTTAAAAGTAGACGGTCTTTACGAAAGCACTCCTTTTTTAGAAGAACTTGATTCTTTCGACACACACCCAGCTTCCAATAGTGCTGACTTTCACGGAGCTTGGAACGTATATCCTTTCTTTAAAAGTGGAAACATTATTATTAGCGATTTAGACGAAGGTCTTGTAATCGTAAAAGATCCCCTATTTGACAACGAAGATCCTGTAGCTGTTTGCCAACCTTACACAGCAACACTTGATAAAAACACAGGTTCTGTAACAATTACTGCGGAAGATATTGACGGCGGAAACTCTACCGATAACTTCGGAATTGTAAAGAAAACCATCGAAGGTCAAACAACTTTTACTTGTGCCGATGTGGGAACAACTCATAATATTACTCTTACAGTGGAAGATGACTACGGAAATAAAGCTAGCTGTGTTACAGTGGTAACCGTTGCTGCTGAAGAAACTTCGTATACTGGAATCGCTTGGACCAATGGAGCGCCAGGAAAAGGATCATTCGCGAAAATAGCTGAAAACTATAACACTTCATCTGTTGGAGCGTCAAGTATAGATGCATGTATGTGTGAAGTAGAAGCTGGAAAAACACTAACTATTGAAGCAAACGACTACTTAAATGTAACTCGAGATATTACTGTTAATGGAGACCTAGTAGTTGCACACACAGGTAGTGTAGTTCAAGAAGACAATGCTGCACTAGTGACTAACAATGGATCTATTAATGTAAATATTACAACGCCTACACTAAACGAAAGAGATTTCATGATGATGGGAAGCCCAATGTCTGGAGATACCAACACAATTTTCACAGATGTAAATACAGGTGTTCCTTCGTATCAAGTACTTTGGCACAATACCGATAATTTCACGCCAAACCCTGCCGTGGCAGCTGCTATGCCAGGCGCTGAAAACTTCTCAGATAATGGCGATAGCGATTACGACTGGAGAAATTACACAGGAGCAATCAACCCTGGAGAAGGTTATTTAATTCGCCCATCATACACACAAGGAGGAACTTACAACTACACATACTCTAACGGAACCCTAAACAATGGTATTATTACCTATGCTGCTGGATATAACGGAACCAAAAATGCAAGTCCAAACATCATCGCTAATCCATACGCTTCAGCAATTGACGCTACAGAACTAATTAATAGCAACTCAATTATTGATGAAGTGTACTTTTGGGAACATTTAACGACTCCTAACAACACCATTCCTGGTCCATACTATAATAATTATAGCATGGAAGACATCTCCATGTTTAATCTTGGCGGAGGAGTTCCTGCTGCAAATGACAATGGAGTATCGACTACTCCTACTGGAGTAATTGCTAGCGGACAAGGATTTGGAATTAAAGCCAATGCCTTAGGAACTGTAACATTCGATAATTCATTACGTTCAAAAACAGGAAACACAACATTTCATAGACCTGTAGCAATTGACCGTATTTGGTTAACGGTTCGAGAAGGAACTTACCACAAAGGAAGTACCGCTCTCATTGGTTTTACTGAAAGCGCTTCGGAAACACTAGATCCAGGATACGACAGTAAAAGATTAGCGACCATTGTTTCATTGTACTCTCACTTACAAGATGGTTCTGAAGAATTAGGAATTCAAACAACGAGCAGTTTTGATCCTACTATGAGCATTCCTATGGGATTCTCAACACTTGTTGAACAAGATGGAGGTGAGTTACCCTATGTTATTTCAATAAGCAATATTGAAGGTGAGAACATAGAAAATGTAACCGTTTACCTTGAAGATCATTTAGAAAATACTGTCACAAACCTAAGTGAAGGTAATTACGAATTTACTTCAGACAGAGAAACATACCACAACCGTTTCACATTGCGTTTTGAAGGTGCTGTTGCAGGAAACTCTGAATCGTTAGAAGATAGCTTACGTATCTTCCCTAATCCAACACAAGGAACCATAACAATTCAGTCACCAGAAAGTACCATTCAGAAAGCAACAGTGATTGACATACAAGGAAGAATCTTGTTCGAAAAGAGCTATGATACTGAAGAAGATGTTGAAGGTAAAAAAGGAAATGAATTTAGAACATTAGACCTTACAGGTTTAAATGCGGCTGTTTATTTTATTCAACTTCAAACCTCTAACGGATTGCTTACAAAACAAGTAATTAAAGAATAACCCAACTAACCAATTTTTGAAGAAGACCTTTGGATTGTTCCAAGGGTCTTTTTTTTGTTAATAAGATGAAGTTGATATTTTACAAATACTTCAAAAAGCTCCAAAAGGACCTGTTTTTTAAATAATCAAGGTCTTTCTCATGCGTATAGGCTTCAATTTCAAAGCTAATGCTTCGATAGGCAGCATTTTTATTTTTATGCTGAAAGTACCGTACTACAAATTCTGTTACATACCAGAGATAAAAAAACAACACGAATAGTTCTGCTTGCTGCCGCAAATGAATTCTTTCGTGATTCAGAAACACGGGGTTTTCTTTCAGGTGCTTCTCCTTCACAATAATGAAAGGCCAAAGTGCAATTCCCCAAAAACCTTTCCGAAGCAAAAAACGATTTACAATTACAAACATCTTCGGAATATACTAAAAACGAAACAACAATCGACACGCTCACTTTCAGAAATAAAGAAGCAAGGTATTTTACTAAAATTGTATCTTCCCTAAAATCAATTTGGTATTTTTGTGTTATGACGTTTTTTAAGAAAAAAATTGAACTCGAAGAAGGTGACTTTTACCTTACTCCTGAAGGCTACAAGTGCTTTACAGAACAATACCATTTAAAACGTGGCTACTGTTGTGAAAGCGGCTGCCGCCATTGTCCGTATGGTTTTAACAAAAAAACCAACAGTCAGAACAATTAAAACAAGCACTCTTAACTAATCATAACATGTAGTATGACTTTTAAAGAAGAAATAAAACAAGGAATTCCGGCACAACTACCCGAATTAAAACAATACGACCCCAGCATTAACCACGCTCCAAAACGAAAAAAAATACTTTCGGACGTAGAAACAAAACTTGCCTTGCAAAATGCGTTGCGGTATTTTAAACCCAAACACCACGCAACATTGCTTCCAGAATTTAAAGAAGAATTAGACACGTACGGACGTATTTATATGTATCGTTTCCGTCCAGATTATAAAATTTACGCACGTCCTATTAACGAATATCCTGGAGCTTGTGAACAAGCAAAGGCGTTAATGTTAATGATTCAGAACAATCTAGATCATGCCGTTGCACAACACCCGCACGAGCTCATTACGTATGGCGGAAATGGTGCTGTATTTCAAAACTGGGCCCAATATCGCTTGGTGATGCAGTATTTATCACAAATGACCGACGAGCAAACATTGGTAATGTATTCAGGACATCCGTTAGGGTTATTTCCATCGCATCAAGATGCACCCCGCGTGGTTGTTACTAACGGAATGATGATTCCGAATTATTCGCAACCCGACGATTGGGAAAAATTTAATGCTTTAGGCGTTACGCAATACGGACAAATGACCGCTGGAAGTTATATGTATATCGGTCCGCAAGGAATTGTACACGGAACTACAATCACCGTTCTAAATGGTTTCCGTAAAATTAAAAAATCGCCCAAAGGAGGTTTATTTGTAACCTCTGGATTAGGGGGTATGAGCGGCGCACAGCCCAAAGCAGGAAATATTGCAGGCTGTGTTACTGTCTGTGCCGAAGTAAATCTAAAAGCGACGCAAACACGTCACAGTCAAGGCTGGGTAGATGAAGTTATTTCAGACTTGCGCTTATTGTCGAAACGTGTTTCTGAAGCTGTAGCCAACAAAGAAACCGTATCGATTGCCTATGACGGTAATATTGTAGATGTCTGGGAACATTTTGACAAAGAGAACATTCATATTGACCTTGGAAGTGATCAGACGTCACTCCACAACCCGTGGGCAGGTGGTTATTATCCGGTTGGAATGACCTACGAGGAAGCCAATGAAATGATGGCAAATGATCCTGACAATTTTAAAAAAGAAATTCAAAAAACACTTCGGAAACATGCCGATGCCATTAATGCACACACGGCAAAAGGGACCTACTTTTTCGACTACGGAAATGCGTTCTTACTAGAAGCTTCACGTGCTGGCGCCGATATTATGGCTGAAAATGGAATAGATTTCAAATATCCTTCTTATGTACAAGATATTATGGGACCTATGTGCTTCGATTATGGCTTCGGACCTTTTCGATGGGTATGTGCTTCAGGAAAACCAGAAGACTTAGCGAAAACAGATGCAATTGCCTGTGCTGTTTTGGAAGAGATTATGAAAAACTCTCCGAAAGAAATTCAGCAACAAATGGCCGATAATATTAAATGGATTCAAGGCGCGCAAGAGAACAAACTGGTGGTAGGGTCGCAAGCACGTATTTTATATGCAGATGCTGAAGGACGTATGAAAATAGCTTCCGCATTTAATAAAGCGATTGAAGCAGGTGAGATTGAAATGGTAATTCTAGGACGCGATCATCACGATGTTTCTGGAACCGATTCACCGTACCGAGAAACGTCGAATATCTACGACGGAAGCCGCTTTACAGCAGATATGGCCATTCATAATGTGATAGGCGATAGCTTTAGAGGCGCTACCTGGGTAAGCATCCATAATGGTGGTGGCGTAGGCTGGGGAGAAGTTATAAACGGGGGCTTTGGTATGGTTCTTGATGGTAGTAAAAACGCACAAAGGCGCTTAGAATCAATGCTTTTCTGGGATGTGAATAACGGAATTGCAAGGCGAAGTTGGGCACGTAATGAAGAAGCTGTTTTTGCAATTAAAAGAGCCATGGAAATGAATCCTAATTTGCAAGTAACACTTCCTAATTTTGTTGATGAAGAGTTATTCAATTAAAAAAAACAACGCTATGAAAGCTATCAAGTTTTTACCCTTACTACTGCTTTTTGTATTTACATCGTGTGCTACCGTTCGAGTAGCTTCAGATTATGACAAAGAAGCTAATTTCAATAATTACAATTCGTTTGCTTTTTACAAGCCCGGAATTGACAAAGCGAAAATTTCAGATTTAGACAAAAAACGAATTTTACGCGCCATCGAATCTGGACTTACTTCTAAAGGAATGATAAAGTCTGATAATCCGACCTTATTGGTAAGTATTTTCACGAAAGAAAAAGAACGTGTTGATGTGTACAACAATAACTTTGGCTATGGCTGGGGATGGAATCCTTGGTATTACGGAGGTAGTTACAGCAATGTATCTCGCTCTACTGAAGGTTCATTGTATGTAGATTTAATTGACGCTAAAACGAACGAATTGGTTTGGCAAGGTGTTGGCACCGCTAGTTTAATTACAAGCAGCAATATTGAAAAGAAAGAAGAACGTATTCGTGAGATTGTTCAAGAGATTTTAACGCAGTATCCTCCGGGAACTATGAAAAAGTAAAAGCATTACATTTTTTAATAAATGTAAAACACAAAGGCTCGTTCAATTTGATTTGAACGAGCCTTTGTTATTATAACAATCTAAGCCTTACTGATTCACCTACCTACACCCTCTCTGCACGCCTTCATTTGTAGCAATTGTCATAAAACACATTCCTAAAGTGCATCCTTTTGTATTGATAGTAACAGAATTTTCTTCGGAAAGAAATACGCTTCAATTAACGAAACACGTTCCAAAGAAAAATCCCCCTTCCGAAGTCATCGAAAGAGGGATTGTTACCATTTAATTAAAAACCTATTTAGTCTTTAATAATCTGTTTTCTAATCTGTCCATTTTCAGTTTGAATAATGAACATATAGGTAGCACTTTGTAAAATTGAAACATCAATCGCTTTGCTTGCTCCCACACTTTCTAAGCTTTCACTAATTACAAGTCTTCCCATTAGGTCATAAACATGTAGTTGTTTTAAATGAATAAGCTGTGGATTGTTGATGTTTACAAAATCACTTGCTGGATTTGGATACAATCCAATACTTGAAACATCTATCGTCGCATCGTTGGTTCCTAAAACGCTATCTACCGTTAGTTGGAACGTACAGTTTGAAACATTTCCGTAAGCATCTTCTGCAGTACACGTTACCGTATACACACCATCACTAAGCAAAGTACCTGCCGCTGGATCCTGAGAAGTAATCACTACAGGGTCTGTACAATTATCTGTTGCTGTGGCTTCTCCAGTTGCGAAATAGTCTGGTACTTCATAAAATAAATTCCCTGTTCCTGGATCTACCGTTTGATCTGCTGGACACGTAACTTCTGGACCTAAAAGATCTACTACCGTTACGGTTGCATTACAAGTTGCTAGATTTCCATTCATATCCTGACTAAAGATTTGTACGGTTACTGGCGTACCAATATCTGAACAGCTAAATTCTGTAATATCAACCGCAGTTGTTTGTATTCCACAAGCATCGGTATTGGTTGCGATAACGTCGTCTGGAGTGAGTGTAGCCATTCCATTTTCGTCTAATTCAATCGTGAAATCCATACACACAAGCTCAGGCATTGTATTGTCTTCGACGGTTACAATCGCAGAACAAGTAGCCGTATTTCCATTACTATCTGTCACAGTAAGTATTACTGGGTTATCTCCTATGTTACTACAATCGAAAGTATCTATATCAAGATCATAACTTGCAATTCCACAAACATCTGTACTTCCTCCATCTACATCAGCACCTAAAATTGTAACTGTTCCTGTTGTTGGATCTAATTGTACTGTAATGTCTTGACAAACCACTACTGGAGCAGTAATATCTTCAACTGTAACCACTGCGATACAAGTTGAAACATTTCCATTTACATCAGTAACTGTTAAGGTCACATTGTTTGGACCTACATTGCTACAATCGAAAGTGTCCATATCAATAGTAGTACTTGCGATTCCACAGTTATCAGTACTTCCACCATCTACATCTGAAGCAATAATACTTGCCGTTCCAGTTGCATCTAACTGAATCGTAATGTCTTGACATACTGTAATAGGCACTTCATTATCTGTGATCGTAATTGTAAAATCACAAGTTGTATTGTTTCCGTTTATGTCGGTTGCCGTATATTCAATCGTGCTTACACCTACAGGGAATAAACTTCCAGAAGAAAGACCTGCAGTTTGAATCACACTAGCGATACCACAATTATCGAATGCAATAGCATCTGAGAAGATTACAACAGCACCACAGATTCCTAGATCTGTATTCGCTACAACATCTGTAGGACATGCCATTACTGGCGCCTCATTATCTTCCACCGTAATAACCGTAGTACAGGTAGCCGATTGACCGTTTCCGTCATCAACTGTCCATACTACTGTAGTAATTCCAGGGGTAAAGATTTCTCCAGCAATAGTTGCTGTTCCGTTCAAGTCGTTTGTAATGCTTCCGTCGCTGCAATTATCTGTAAAGGTCGCGTCGAATTCAGTTCCAACAACCGTGTATTGACAAACACCAGGATCTGTATCACGTGTATCATCAGCAACACAAGTAATCATTGGAGCTTCGTTGTCTTCTACAGTAATTACTGTAGTACAGGTAGCGGATTGACCGTTTCCATCATTAACTGTCCAAAGTACAGTTGTGATTCCTTTTGGTAGAATTTCACCAGCGATAGTTGCTGTTCCGTTAAAGTCATTTGTAATACTTCCGCTGGTACAATTATCTGTAAAGGTTGCATCGAATTCAGTTCCAACAACCGTGTATTGACAAACGCCTGCATCTGTATCACGTGTATCATCAGCAATACAAGTAATCATTGGAGCTTCGTTGTCTTCCACCGTAATAACTGTAGTACAGCTAGCCGATTGACCGTTTCCGTCATCAACCGTCCAAACCACTGTTGTTACTCCAATAGGAAGTATTTCACCAGCAATAGTAGCAGTTCCGTTAAAATCGTTTGTAATGGTGACGCTGGTACAGTTGTCTGTAAAGGTTGCGTCAAACTCAGTTCCAACAACCGTGTATTGACAAACACCCGCATCTGTATCACGTGTATCATCAGCGACACAAGTTATCATTGGAGCTTCATTGTCTTCCACCGTAATAACTGTAGTACAGGTAGCCGATTGACCGTTTCCGTCATCAACCGTCCAAACCACTGTTGTTACTCCAATAGGAAGTATTTCACCAGCAATAGTAGCGGTTCCGTTAAAATCGTTTGTAATGGTGGCGCTGGTACAATTATCTGTAAAGGTTGCATCGAATTCAGTTCCAACAACCGTGTATTGACAAACACCAGGATCTGTATCACGAGTATCATCAGCGATACAAGCAATCATTGGAGCTTCGTTGTCTTCCACCGTAATAACTGTAGTACAGGTAGCCGATTGACCATTTCCATCATCAACCGTCCAAACCACTGTTGTTACTCCGATAGGAAGTATTTCACCAGCAAGGGTTGCAGTTCCGTTAAAGTCATTTGTAATACTTCCGCTGGTACAATTATCTGTAAAGGTTGCATCGAATTCAGTTCCAACAACCGTGTATTGACAAACGCCTGCATCTGTATCACGTGTATCATCAGCAATACAAGTAATCATTGGAGCTTCGTTGTCTTCTACAGTCACATCAAAACTACAAGTAGCAGTGTTACCTGCGGCGTCGGTTACAACGAACGTGTTTGTTGTGGTTCCCACAGGGAATGTTGCTCCTGAAGGTAAACCAGCTGTTTGTGTAGGTGTTACACCTGATGTATTAAATGCAAAATTTAAAAGAGCTTCATGATATCCAGATCCTACAGTTGTCCATGCAGAAAAAGTACTAGTGCCAGATTGACCAGAGGATACCCAAGCAATTTCTCCGCCAGGTACATCATTGATTGCCCATTCGGCACCTCCTGTGGCACTTCCCGGTAATACAGTTATTACTGAAGGAGCTAATCCATTAAGGTTATCTTGATCTCCATTAGGAGCCGTTATTGTCATTCCTGTAATATCAGAAAATCCTGTTGTAAGATTGTTTGGACCATTTAATGTTCCGTAAGAAGGAGCTATATCATTGGTTGAAGTTCCTCCTAAGAAAGAAATCATATTAGAATCCGTCGGATTTGCTATTACATCATATCCTGTTACAAAAACATTGCCTCCATTCGCAACAAAGGAGTCTAAATTGGTAAAAGTAGCTAGATTGTGAGTATCTCCATAACCAACACTACCACTTGCGTGCCAATAAATTAAATCGTAAGATGCTAAAGCCCCTTGAAGTGTTGCATTATCACCTCCTGAATAATCATTGTAGACAGCTGTTACAGAGTGCCCTTCGTTAATTAACGCTGTTTCGATTTCTGTAGCAGCTCCATTATCTGATACAAATAAAATATTTAAAACTCCAGAGGAACAATTATCAGAAGCTGTTGGTTGAGAATAAGTTACAACCGCTCCACAAGTTCCTAAATCGTTTGAAACTGAGATAGGAGCTGGACATGAAATAATAGGATCTATCGTATCCACTACGGTGACAGTTGCGGTACATGTATCTGTATTTCCAGCACCGTCTGTTATCGTTAATGTTACAGTATTTGCGCCTTTATCTGCACAACTAAACGTATCGGTATCAAGACTTAGTGTAAAAGAACCACTATCGTCTGAGGAACCCCCATCTACATCTGCTCCTGTAATAGTAATAGAACCTGTCGCATCTAATTGTGCCGTATAATTTTGACACACAGCAACTGGTGCTACATCATCTCTATACATCACCTCAAAGTATAAGTCGTAGGGAGTTTCGTTCCATATTGTACCTCCAACACCACGTACCTTTAAATTCCCATCGGGATAAACATCAGAGTTATAAGCTCTATAGCCAATTTGCTCGGTATTGTCTTCAATAAATGCAAATAGATAAGGAGTTCCATTGGTTACTGGCAAAGGACTGGTAAGCGGTATTATTTGAGTCGAATTCCCTACAGGTAGACTTATTGTAGCCGAAGATGCTATAACAATAGTTCCAGCAAGGTCACTATAGACTTTTAAGGTTCCTGACGATGGAACTACTACCCCTACAAAAATGATTTTCACAGCTTCAATTGCTCCGTCGCAGTTTACAATAAAATCTTGAGCATATTCTGAAGTTCCAGGGGTAGTATAATTAGCATTTGTTTGGTCTTGAATTACATTCTGTCCAGGACCACATTGCGCAAGCAATGTGCCTTGAATAGGAATGCTTAGTAGTAGAAATAGTAATAGTTGTGTAATTTTTTTCATAATTGATTAGTTTATAAGATAGTAACAAAATTATAGGTATCCTTTAATAAAAAAAATACGTGATAACACGTAAATACCGAGATAAATTACACCCTAACCAACTAAATGAATAGTAATTCTATGTAAATAACATAGATTCAATAAAAAAAGACGAATTTAATTTTTAATAGGAAAGATTAATATCTAAATGCATCTATTTCCCTACACTAAAACTTGACAAATAGTTACATTTTATCGATAAAACAAACTCTTAATCGAAAGTTTTGAATTTTATATTTTGTAGGAAAAATACATCTTTGTGTAAAATTACCATCCAATACATAATTTATGTAAACCCCAAGTCTACATATATTTAACAATAGCGTACCCGTACATTATAAAAACTAATACCTACTAAAAATGCGTATATCTTTCCTTTGTATTTTAGCTTGCCTTGTCTCTTATTTTGGTTTTAGCCAAGTTGGTATCAATACCATAAGCCCAAAAGATGGAGTGATGCTCGACATTAACTCTTCCGACAGTGGAATGCTTATTCCTAGAGTCGCTCTTACGGGAGACAATTCATTAAGTGCAATCAATTTAACTGGAACGACTTTAGAAAAAAGCACCTTAATTTATAACACAGCTACTGTTACAGGTACAAATGCTGTCACACCTGGATTTTACTATTGGAACGGTGTTGATAAATGGATTGGATTAGAAAACGACTGGAAATTAAAAGGAAATTCTATCAGTTCAGGGGACTTTCTAGGTACGACAAACTCACAAGCTTTAGTCGTAAAGACAAACAATAGCACCAAGTTTACAATCCCTTCTGGAGCAAGTTCTCAAACAAAAATTCTTTCTGAAGGTCTAGGTAGCGAATCAGCTCCTGTATACAGTTTTACCAACAGTTCTAACTCTGGAATGTATATGCACAATACTACTAATTTAAGTCTTAGTAGCACTGGTAAGCGCTTCTTTTCGTATGATAGTTTTGGCGCAGGTGGTGGACAAGTAACCGTAAATCCTGATGGAGACCCTGACATGAATTTTCAAGTTCGTGCAGATAGTGGTGTTATTATATCTACACATCCTACGCGAAATAACGTAGAAATCGGAGCTAATAACAATCCAGAATATGCGTCACTTTATTTGTCTAAAAGCAATCAAGGTTTTTTAACAAACAGAATGAAAATTAACGATCTTACCAGTAGTAGTCCAATTATTTCTACACCAGTAGACGGACTTATGGTATGGAATACGGGACCTAGTTCGGGATCTATTACAGAACCAGAAGGCTTATATTTTTGGCAAAACTCTAGATGGAGAAAAATATATACGCATACCGAAGATTTAGTTCCTTCCTCTTCAGGTTATGATATCGGATCGAGTACAAATAGATACAATACTATCTACTTACAAAATGTACCTGATATTAGTTCTGATAGACGTTTAAAATCGAACATTATTCCTTTAGTAACTGGTTTATCTTTTATTTCAAAAATGAATCCAGTAAGTTACTTCTTAAACCATGAAACCGAAGAAAAAACACATTACGGTTTTATCGCGCAAGAAATCCAAGAGATTCTACCAGAGGTTGTAACAACCAACGACGATGGCATGTTAAGCATGAAATACACCGAATTGATTCCTATTTTAACCAAAGGAATTAAAGAACAACAAGTCATGATTAACTCCCAAGCAGAAATGATCCAAAAGCTAGAAGATCGTTTAAACGCTATGGAAGCGAAACTAAATCAATAATTTAACAGCTGTTCAATTTTAGCTTTCACTTTTTCTACGGAAGGAATCATCGTTTGTTCCAATACCGAATTTAAAGGAATTGCTGGCATATTTTCTGAACCTATCACCATGACAGGCGCATCTAAATACTGAAAACATTCTTCTTGAATCCTACCTTGCAACGCTCTACTGAAGCTGTTTTCTGAAGGTTCTTCCGTTACCACTAAACATTTTCCGCATTTCTGAACGGAAGCGAATACCGTTTCATAATCTAACGGATGTAAGGTTCGTAAATCGACAATTTCAATTTTATCTTGCAGTCCTAATTCTTCTGAAGCATTCATCGCCCAATGCACTCCCATTCCGTAGGTAATAATCGAAATCGTTTCTTCTTCTTCTTGCTTCCAAATTTCTTGCAATACCCAAGCCTTTCCGAAGGGCAACATATAATCTTCACTAGGCTCTATAGAAGTAGCTCCTTTTGTTCCAGACACCTTACTCCAATACAATCCTTTGTGTTCAAAAATAACCACAGGATTCGGGTCGTAATAGGCGGCTTTCATCAATCCTTTTAAATCGGCTCCATTACTCGGATACGCAATTTTTATCCCTCTAATATTACTTACAACACTCTCCATAGACGAAGAATGATACGGGCCACCACTTCCGTAAGCACCAATTGGCACACGAAGTATCATAGAAACAGGCCATTTTCCGTTCGATAAATAACAACTTCTACTTACTTCCGTAAACAACTGATTTAAACCAGGCCAAATATAATCGGCAAACTGAACCTCAACAATCGGTTTCAATCCCACAGCACTCATTCCAACCGTAGAACCTACGATAAACGCTTCTTGAATTGGCGTATTAAACACTCGGTGATCACCAAATTTCTGCGCTAAGGTAGCTGCTTCACGAAACACACCGCCTAAACGTCCACCAACATCTTGTCCGTACAACAAACATTCTGGGTGTTTTGCCATCAATTCTTCAATCGCAAAAAGCGCGCAATCTACCATCACCACTTTTTCGGCTCCTTTGGGAGCGCGCTCGCCTACTTCTTCCGTTACAGGCGTAGGTGCAAAATCGTTGGTAAATAAGTCTTCAGGAGAAGGATCTTCGGCTTTTAAAGCTTTTTCAAGACTTGCCGCTACTTCTTTTTCAGCAGTTGCTACAATGGTCTCTAAATCTGTTTCAGTAAAACCATTTTTCAGTAAAAGATTCCACATTTTTGGAAAAGGATCTCTGCTTCTTGCTTCTTCCAAATCATCGCGATACCACTCCATTCGAACCCCAGAAGTATGGTGATTCAACAACGGAACTTTAGCATGCACCAAAAACGGTCTGTGTTCGGTTCTAATTTTTTTAATCACATCTTGAAGAGCTGTGTAGCTCTCTTCAAAATCGGTTCCATCAATGGTAATGGCTTCCAGTCCGTTAAAACCACGTGCATATTCAAACGCATCTTGTGCTCTTGTTTCTGCCGCATTGGCACTAATGTCCCAGCCGTTATCTTGTACCAAATACAAAATGGGAAGTTGCTTCAAAGCTGCCATCTGAAAGGCTTCCGCAATCTCACCTTCGGTAACAGAAGCATCTCCTAGCGAGCAGACTACAAATCCGTTATCGCGCAAACGCGTATCGACCGATTCCAACGAAAAATCGACCGTACTTGAAGGTCCTTCATTATTCTCTTTATTGTCACTCGCACGCATCGATTCTTTGTATCGAATTCCCATCGCCACACCTGTTGCCGGAATGGCTTGCATCCCCGTAGCACTACTTTGGTGTGGAATTTTCGGCTTGTCGTCATCGCGTAAACTTGGATGACAATAATACGTTCTCCCCGCCGAAAATGGATCGTCTTTTTTAGCCAAAACCTGCAACATTAAATCGTAAGGCGTCATCCCCACAGACAACAACATGGCGTCATCTCTATAATATGGAAAGGCATAATCTTGCGGTAATAACTGCATTCCCAACGCAATCTGAATCACTTCATGACCTCTCGATGTAGCGTGTACATACTTTGAAACCACCTTAAAGTTTTCTTCATACAGCTCGCTCATCGCTTTTGCTGTAACAAGTTTGGTAAATGCTTTTTTAAGTATCTCTTTATTAATTTTCAATGGTGTCTAATTTAATTCGGTTTCGACGGTGCTCCACCTAACATTCGTAATTTATTCTACTGCAATGATTAAATACAAAACGATTAATACGTTCTTTTCACATCAAATTGCTCCATATAATCTCCTACTCTTCTTAAAAAAGAGCCTGCCAAATACCCATCTACAATCCGATGATCGAACGATAAGGATAAATACATCATACTACGTATTTCAATCGTATCTCCCTCAGGTTTTTCAATCACCTCAGCACGTTTTTTTATAATTCCAGTCGCTAAAATGGCTGCTTCCGGCTGATTTATAATGGGCGTTCCCATCAAACTTCCAAAGGTTCCCACATTACTAATGGTGAATGTGCTTCCCTTCATATCATCGCCTTTTAATTTTCCAGAGCGTGATTTTCCAACCAATTCGTTGGTGGAAGAAGCTAATTCTTTTAAGTTTTTCTGATCTGCATTTTTAACCACTGGCACAATTAAATTTCCAGTTGGCAAAGCAGTTGCCATTCCGATATTGATGTCTTCTTTTACAATAATATTCTTCCCATCTAAGGATGAATTTATCATCGGAAAATCTTTGATAGCTTTCGCTACAGCTTCAATAAACAAAGGCGTAAACGTTAATTTCTCACCGTGTTTATCTAAAAATTTTAATTTATTCGCATTCCGCCAAGTAACCATATCGGTAAGATCTGCTTCAATATATGCCGTAACATGCGGACTTGTATGCTTGCTATACACCATGTGGTCTGCAATCATCTCACGCATGCGATCCATCTCCACAATTTTCCCTGTGCCCTTGTCAAATTTTAAGTCAGGAACTTGAAATCCTGAATTTTCAGAAACGGGTTGTGCAAACTGAAACGGACGCCCTTCAGCAATATAATTTACCACATCACTTTTACGCAAACGTCCTTTATTACCTGTTGCTGGAATACGTGCCAACTCCTCGTAACTGATGTGATTTTTTCGAGCTACTGCATCCACCAATGGAGAAATAAATACATTCTCGTTTACTTTAAATGCTTTTTGCTGCGTCCCTTTTGAAGGTGCTACTGTTTTTTTAACGTTCTTTTTCTCTACAGGAGCTTTCGTTTTTGTTGCTTCGGAAACTTCTGTTTTAGCCTCGCCTGAAAGTTCCAATAATGCAATTGCGGTTCCTACTTCGACTACAGATTTTGGGGCGTACAAATGCTGAATCATTTTTCCTGAAGCAGGAGCAGGTACTTCGTTATCTACTTTATCGGTAGCAACTTCGCACAAAATATCGCCTTCTTCAAAAGAATCGCCTTCTTCTACCAACCAGTTTAAAATGGTTCCTTCTGTAATGCTCTCGCCCATTTTGGGCATTGTAAATTCATGCGTAGGCAGGAATCTCTTTTCGTTACTCATTCCTTAATTTATTAAAATTTAAATTCCAATTTAAACTTAAGTCCATCCAACTTGGGTTCATTTCTTCTATTAACTTGACCTTCCATTCTCTTTTCCATTTCTTCATTTGCTTTTCACGATTTGAAGCAATGTCTCCAGCATTTATTTCTTCAAAATATATTATTTTATCACAATTATATCTAGCGGTGAAACTATTAGGGTATATCTTTAATTTGTGTTCTTTTACTCTTTCTTCTATATTGTGTGTACACCCAATGTACAAAACACCGTTAGGCTTATTTGCAATCATATAGACGTACCATATACTCATTATTCTTTAGAATGAGATTCCTGCCTGCGCAGGAATTGGTTTAGCGTTTTATAAAAATCTTCTTGTTTCGGTCTATTCTTCGGAATCTCACGCAAGGGTTCAACTTCCTTTAAACTCTCATGACAATCGGCAGGTAATTGTTGGTACAATTTTGTTCCGGCTGTTTTCCAAGCAATCATTTCATCTGAAACCTCTTTGATTGCCTTTGCAGGATTTCCTACGATGAGATTTCTAGGTTCAAATACTTCTTCGGCTTTCACAAAAGCCATCGCACCTACAATGCATTCATTTCCTATCTCGGCACCATCCATAATCACGCTGTTCATCCCTATCAAACAATTACGTCCTAAATTAGCGCCGTGTATTACAGCTCCATGACCCACATGAGCGCCTTCTTTCAACACAATGCTCTTTCCTGGAAACATATGCACCGTACAGTTTTCTTGTACGTTTACGCCGTCTTCCAAGATAATCTCTCCCCAATCGCCACGAATCGCAGCACCAGGACCTATGTAACAGTTTTTTCCAATAATTACATTTCCAGTCACAGCCGCTAACGGATGCACAAAACTAGATTCGTGTACTACGGGAATATGTCCTTTAAAACTGTAAATCATAATCAATGTAAAATTCCAAACCGAAAAATTAAAAATGTAAACCTTTAAAATTTTGAATTTTTCAGTTTTACATTTTGCGGTTTATTTTTATTTAAATCGTTTCAATGTTTCTTTTGTGAAATCGCTTAATACTAGTCTTCCGCTAATCACCGCTCTTTCAGCTAATAATGTATCCCAGTTTTCAGTTCCTTCCCATAGTACCTTCTTCATTTCTTTCATGGCTTCAGGATTATAGGTGCATAAATTTTCAGCAAAAGCTTGCACCGCTTCATCTAAAGCTTCCGTAGAATCATATACTTGCGCGTACAATCCTTTTTGGCGAGCCCATTCTGCATCGTAAAAGGTATTGGCATCGATGGCGATTTGACTCATTCCTGTAAGCCCTAGTTTTCGTTCCACAGCAGGTCCTACTACAAACGGTCCGATTCCAACATTCAATTCACTCAACTTAATACTAGCGAACTTGGAAGCCATACAGTAATCGGTTGCTGAAGCGACTCCAACTCCTCCTCCTACAGTTTTCCCTTGCACACGCCCAATGATAAATTTTGGACATTTACGCATAGCGTTTATAACGTTTGCAAACCCACTGAAAAATACGCGTCCAGTTTCAGCATCGTTAATATTAATAAGTTCCTTAAAGCTTGCTCCTGCACAAAAAGTACGTTCGCCTCCACTTTTCAGAATAATCACTTTTACATCGTCATTTTCTCCAGCTTCTTTAATTGTTTTTCTCAACTTTTCAAGAATATCTCCCGGCAGACTATTGTGTGCTGGATGGAAGAATTCTATGGTTGAAACTCCGTTGTTTATTTCTTCTTTTACGTATGGACTAGTCATAAACTTCTTTCTGAAATGTTTATTAATATGTCAATCCGCACTTGTTGCGGATTCGGTTATTCGTTTTCTATTGCAAACTTAGAAAGGTCCCAATCATCACTTAAATCTTCCCATTCAGGATTCATTTCAGTAATAATGTTTATTTTCCATTCTCGTTTCCACTTTTTAATCGTTTTCTCTCTTCTAACAGCCTCTTGAATCCATTGATGTTCTTCAAAATAGACTAATTTCTTAATGTTATATCTCCCTACATGTGTTCCATGTGTTGACGCTTTATGTTCTGCTGTCCGGCGCTTCATATTATTTGTTACTCCTACATAGAAAATATGATTATTTTCGTGCGTGAGGATGTATGTATAATACTTGTGTTCGCGCGGCATTTTCATTCTACATTGGTTTTCTATTTAAGCGTCTGCGCAACAAGTGCGCAGTGACAGTTCCTGTCAAAATTTGCTACAGCAAATCAAATTGTTCAAAATGATGATTCAAATGTTTTCGTTCCAATAAATAAGACTCGTACCTATTTAATTCTCCAAACACTAAATTCTTTAAAACTGCATCCGGGTTGTTCTTAAAAAAATCTAAATACTTATATCGTTGTGCCGTAAACATCTCTTTTGCTGTTTGCAAATCGGGATGCACCAATGGTGCTAACGTATCTTTTTCTAACTGAGGAAATTTTGAATTCTGCGGAAATTTTTCAAAATTATACAAGCTGTCATGAACCACATCTAGATACTTTTCAGGTGTTGCTATCTCAAAATCTTGTAGTTCTCCCGAAGCTATTTTATATGTATACTCTAAATGCTCCAGCATGTGTTGCGGTGTCATAATTCCCCATTTCGGTTTTGATTCTGGAGTAAGTTTCTGCAAACATTCCGCTATTTTTTCCGAAGTCATTTCAGTAAACACCTCTTGCTTCTTTTCTACCATGGTAAGAATTGTTGCAATACATACTAATGGATCTTCCTTCTCGGCTCCTGGAGGTAAAATAGCGTTTGTTGCATCTACATTGGCATCAAAAATTTCAACATACCATTTTACAATTCCGCTGGGATGTTCTTGTCCTCTACTGTCTCTATCTACTTTTTGCTTGCACGTTAACCGTACGTACAACGTATCATTGTGGTAAATAGGACGTAAAAATCGAATTTCTTCTAAACCATAGTTTGCCGCTACGGGTCCTTTATTTGGATACACAAACAATCCTGCCGCCATCGAAATGATGAAATATCCGTGAGCCGTTCGTTTTTCAAAAATGCTTCCGTCGAGACTTGTAATATCTGTATGCGCATAAAAATGGTCCCACGTTATATTTCCGAAGTTTACAATATCCGTATCTGTAATGGTTCGGTTGTGAGTTTTTAAAGACATTCCAGGTTGGATGTCTTCCCAATGATATGCAAAAGGGTGTTTTGGCGATTCTTTATAATCGGCTTTTGGTTGGTACATACCAGTTACTTCTGTCAAGGTCGTCGGACTTCCCTGAATTGCGCAACGTTGTAAATAATGCTTGATACCACGCATTCCACCCATTTCTTCACCTCCACCGGCACGTCCTGGTCCTCCGTGAATTAATCCCGGTAATGGCGAACCATGTCCTGTACTTTGCTTGGCTGACTCCCGATTTAAAATTAGAATACGACCGTGATGACTTGCAGCATTTACAGCGTATTCTCTTGCGATTTTATCGTCATTGGTAACAATTGAACTTACCAAAGAACCTTTCCCCATTTTCGCCAAAGTAATTGCATCTTCTAACGTATTATAAGGCATTAACGTACTTACGGGGCCAAAAGCTTCCGTAATATGTGCTGCTTCATTTTGCAACGGATGGTCTTCGCGCATCAAAATAGGTTTCATAAAAGCTCCCTTTTTTGAATCTGCACCTACCGCTTCAAAATCGTCGTAGTTTCCGTAGACCATCTCAGCGGTCTCCGCAATTTTAGCCACCTGCTCTTTCACACTATTTCGTTGTGCATCACTCACCAAACTTCCCATTCGCACTTCTCTCAATCGAGGGTCGCCAATGGTTACTTTGTCTAACTGATTTGCCAACGCAATTTGTACATCTTCTATCAATTCTTGCGGTACGATAATACGACGAATCGCCGTACATTTTTGTCCACATTTCGTCGTCATTTCGTTGCGTACTTCTTTTACAAACAAGTCGAATTCTGGTGTTCCAGGAACGGCATCTTTCCCCAAAATAGCCGCATTTAAACTATCTGCCTCCATCGTAAATGGAACAGACTCTGCCGTTAGTTGTGGATGGTTTTTAAGCAATCGCCCAATCTTTGCCGAACCTGTAAAGGTCACGACATCTTGTGATTGTACGGTATCTAATATATTTTTAGCAGTCCCAGAAATGAGCTGTAAGGAACCTTCAGGTAAAATTCCTGAGGCGATAATTTCTCTTACTACAGCTTCTGTTAAATAAGCCGTCTGTGGAGCTGGTAATACAACTGCTGGCATTCCAGCCATCCAGTTTACAGCACATTTCTCTAACATTCCCCAAACAGGGAAATTAAAGGCATTGATATGAACAGCAACTCCTTCGCGAGGTACCATAATGTGATGCGCCATAAAACGTCCGCCACGAGACAAATCGATAGGATCTCCTTCTACGTGATACGACTGATTTGGAAACAGTTTCCGAAGAGAAGCATTGGCAAATAAATTTCCGAAGCCCCCTTCAATATCTACCCAACTATCTCTTTTTGTAGCTCCTGTACGGTAGCTAATTTCGTAAAAAGCTTGTTTTCGTTTGTCAAGATACAACGCCAGACTTTTCAACATATTTCCTCGTTGCTGAAACGTCATTTTACGAAGCGTAGCTCCTTTAGCTCTTCCGTATTGCAAAATAGACGGAACATCTAGTCCTTCAATCGTGGTACTTGTAAAATGTTCACCCGTAATAGAATCTAAAACGGGAATTCCTTCACCACTTCCAGATTGCCATTGTCCTTGTACGTAATGTTGTGTTTTATTCATACTAATGCCTGCGCAGGTAGGTATTTTTATAATTAATTATCTAAACTCTAAGTTTTCCTTCAACTCTCTATGCTTGACTCACATTCTCAATAATCGCTGCGTATCCTTGTCCTACTCCAATGCACATGGTCACCAACGCATATCGTTTTCCTTGTTCTTGCAATTCTAAAGCTGCAGAATAAGCGATTCTAGTTCCTGTAACTCCTAGTGGGTGTCCAATAGCAATTGAACCTCCATTTGGATTAATTCGTGCGTCATCATCTTTTAATCCCCATTCACGAATACATGCCAATGCTTGTGACGCGAAGGCTTCATTCAGCTCGATAATATCCATATCGGCCATGGTTAATCCTGCTTTTTCTAATGCTTTGTTAGAAGCCTGCACAGGACCAATTCCCATGATACGTGGTTCTACTCCCACAACTGCCGAACTTACAATTCGAGCTAGTGGTTTTAAATTGTATTTTTTTACGGCTGCTTCGGAAGCGATGATTGTTGCTGCTGCTCCATCATTTAATCCTGATGAATTTCCTGCAGTAACGCTTCCATCTTTTTTGAAAGCTGGACGTAATTTTGCTAATATTTCTTTTGAAGACGTTGGCTTGATAAATTCATCGTCTTTAAATATAATTGGATCTTTTTTTCGCTGCGGAATTTCAACTGGAACAATCTCTTTTGCGAGCCTTCCGTTTTGTTGCGCTTTTGTCGCTTTCATCTGACTGTGATAGGCGAAAGCATCTTGATCTTCTCTAGAGATATTGTACTTTTCTACTAAATTTTCCGCAGTATTTCCCATTCCGTCAGTCCCATAAAGTTCCTGCATTTTAGGATTTACAAAACGCCATCCAAAACTAGAATCGTACATTTTAGAATCGTTTCCGTAGGCAGTAGATGGTTTTGCAATTACGTAGGGTCCACGTGTCATATTTTCAACACCACCAGCGATAAACAAGTCACCATCGCCTGCTTTTATCGCGCGATTTGCATGAATTATTGCTGAAAGTCCGCTGCTACAAAGTCTGTTCACCGTTTCGCCAGGAACCGTAAAAGGCAATCCTGCCAATAGTAACGACATTCGTGCTACGTTACGGTTGTCTTCCCCTGCTTGGTTGGCACATCCTAAAATCACATCATCAAACGCCTCTTTTGGAATGTTCGGGTTTCTTTTTACGATTTCAGAAATCACCAAAGCACCTAAATCGTCAGGTCTAACAGCACTTAATGTTCCTTTATAACTTCCTACTGGAGTTCTAATTCCGTCTATGATATATGCTTCTTTCAAATTATATATTTTAAATGATAAATGTAAAATGTAAAAGGAGCTTATTGCTTTACTTTTAAACTTAGAGTTTTACATTTTTCGGTTTTATATTTAAATCGTTTTAATCTAATATTTCTGAAAAAGTATCTCCCAATCGAACGTCTCCAGTTTGATATCCTTTCATAAACCATTTCATACGTTGTTCTGAGCTTCCGTGTGTAAAGCTATCGGGTACTACATTACCACGGGTTCTTTTTTGAATGGCATCATCCCCTACTGCATTGGCAGCACTCAACGCTTCCTGAATATCTCCTTCTTCCAAATAATCTTTGTTGTGATACGCCCAAACACCCGCGTAGAAATCGGCTTGAAGCTCTAAGGCTACGGAAAGTTTATTTCCAACCACTTCACTGCTTTGTCGTTGCAACTGACTCACTTTTTGATTCGTTCCTAGCAATGTTTGTACATGATGACCAATTTCGTGGGCCGTGACATAGGCAATTGCAAAATCGCCTCCTTGCGCGCCAAAACGAGATTTTAGCTCATCAAAAAAGACTAAATCCATGTACAATTTGTGGTCGCCAGGACAGTAAAAAGGTCCTGAAGAAGAAGTTGCATTCCCACAGGCCGTACTAACAGCATCGGTAAACAAAACCATGGTTGGCTCTTCATATTGGCCCAGGTTATTATCGCTAAACACCTTATTCCACACATCTTCCGTGTCTGCCAAAACAGTGGATACAAAACCTCCTACTTCCTTTTCCTGAGCCGTAAGTTCTCTTTGACTGACTTGTTGGGTCGATTGGCTATTGCCTATTTGCTCAACAATGGGTGCTAATTGCTTCCCTGTATCGCCACCAAAAACTTGCAACAAAAGAACGATTACTCCTACCGCTAAACCACCGCCAACAACCTTTCCTTTTGTTCCGATTCCTCTACGATCATCTAGGTTTTTACTTTGCCTTCTACCTTGCCATTTCATAATTTGATGATTTTAATTTTTCAATATCAATTATTCCCAATCTTTCGAAGTTCTGTACACCACACCTTTAAATAGTGCTACTAATTCGTCACCTCGTTTGACTTCTATAATATTAAATCCTATTTTATTATTTACTTTTTCAATCACCGACTCCGCAACAATAACATCTCCTTCATTCAATGCTTCAATATGATTGATGCTTGTTTCAATTGAAACGGCATACTTTCCGTGGGTATTTGCAGCAAAACCAAAAGCCGTATCTGCAAGCGAATAACTAATTCCGCCATGCGCTTTCCCCATACTATTCAGCATCTCTTTTCGAATGGTTAATGCAACTTTTACTTTCCCAATTTCACATTCCAATATTTCAATTCCTAGCCATGTGCTATATGCATCTTGACGTAGCATTTTATAGGGGATTTGTTCGCCTTTCATTTAAAAAAATGTTTTATTCTCTCTATTCATTCGTCGTAGCATAGGGCTACAACGGTATCTATCTTCATGGTATTCATCGTACAATTCATCTAATTGCGCCACACACCACGCTATTCCTTTTTCGTCTGCCCACGCCAATAATCCCTTCGGATAATTGACTCCTTTGGTCATCGCATTGTCAATATCTTCTGCGGAAGCAATATTCCAGAACAATGCGTCTGCGGCTTCGTTGATCAACATTACTAACACTCGTTCGAAGATTGAAGTGGCAACCTCAGCAGTGTCATGAGATTCTGAAGCGAGTTCAGAATGACGTTGTGTTATTTTTCCGTTTTCATCGTACGAATAATACCCTCTTCCCGATTTTCTTCCGAGGTAACCTGCTTCAGAAAAACGTTTTTGTGTGAAGGAAGGTTTGTATCGTGGATCGTTGTAAAAAGCTTCAAACACCGTTTCAGTAACCGTATAATTCACATCATTCCCGATGAAATCCATCAATTCAAAAGGGCCCATTCGAAAGCCACCTTGTGTTTTCATGGCAGCATCGATGGTTTCAAAATCTGCAATGCCCTCTTCGTAAATTCGTAGGGCCTCGCCGTAGAAAGGTCTTGCCACACGATTCACGATAAATCCAGGAGTATCTTTAGCCACCGCCACTACTTTCTTCCAGTTTTGAATTGTTTTTACGGAAGTTTTTAAGGTTGCTTCGGAAGTTTGTATCGACGGAATCACCTCTACCAATTTCATTAAAGGTGCTGGATTAAAAAAGTGAATCCCTACGCATCGTTCTGGTTTCTGAAGCGATGACGCAATAGAAGCGATTGAAAGCGACGATGTGTTTGAAGCAATAATACACGCTTCAGAAACATGACTCTCCAACTCTTGAAACACCTTCTTTTTAATAGTTATATTTTCAACAATTGCTTCAATCGTAAGATCTGAATCTGCTAATTCTTTTAAAGAATTTACATAGCTAATACTGTCTTGAATTCTAGTTTTCTCTTCGAGAGTAACGCGCCCTTTTTCCACCAAACGAGTCATGATTTTCTCAAGACTAGCTTTTGCTTTATCGAGAGCGGCTTGATTTAAATCGAACAACTTCACCACACATCCTGCAGTTGCAGCTACTTGCGCAATTCCTGAGCCCATAGTTCCTGCGCCTATTATTCCTACCGCCTTGATTGGAGATTTTTGATTTGTTTCAGACATTTAATTTTAATTATTTAGAGCTTTTTTAAAATTTCATATTCAGGTACGACTCACGTAATTCCTTTAAACTAATTTTCATTTTAACTCGAACTGACATCCCCATTTATTTAATGAGATCCTTAATCAAGTTCGGGATGACAGTCATATTTACTTCCCTTTAAATACCGGTTTTCTCTTTTCTACAAAGGCAGTCACGCCTTCGTTATAATCTTCACTCTGCGCCGATTCTATTTGTAACTTAGATTCTAAAGCCAATTGTGCTGTTAGATCGTTCGTCATGGATTGATTCAACAAACGTTTTGTCAATCCTAAGGCTTTGGTTGGCATTTTTGAAAGTGTTTGCGCCAATGCTTGTACCGAAGTTGTAAATTCTTCCGCAGTAAAAACCTTGTAAATCATCCCCATTTTCTCAGCATCTGAAGCAGAAACTTTTTCGCCCAACATCATTAATGCCGCTGCTTTCTGAAAGCCAATCAGTCGTGGTAAAAAGAACGTTCCTGCACTGTCTGGAATCAATCCAATTTTACTAAACGCCTGAATAAAACTTGCATTTTCTGAAGCTACTACAATATCACACGCCAATGCAATATTAGCACCTGCTCCGGCTGCAACGCCATTTACAGCCCCAATAATTGGCTTTTCAATCGCACGAATTCGCGTTACGATTGGATTGTAATGGTCGTCTAATATCTTTTTAAATCCAGGATTTAATTCTGGATCGGTAATTTCTTGAATGTCTTGTCCGGCACAAAAAGCCTTTCCGTTTCCGGTAATTACTATCGCGCGAACCTCAGCATTCTTTTCACAAGCATCTAATTCAGCTTGCAGTAAAAAAGCCATCTCTTTGTTGAAGCTATTAAAAACTTCCGGACGGTTTAGGGTTAGTGTTGCTATGTTGTTTTCTATATGGGTTGTAATACTGCTCATTTTTATTTTTTTAGTAAGGATTCCAGCTTTCGCAAGAATGACAAAACTCTTTTTTCCTATTTAATATGATTCTGAAACAAGTTCAGAATGACGTTATTTTCTATTTTAAACACTTGAAATAATCGAAAGGTTCTTGGCAATCGTCACATTTAAAAAGTGCTTTACACGCTGTAGAACCAAACTGACTTACCAAATGGGTGTTTTGACTCCCGCAATTGGTACAACGCACCACTTTTGCATTTCCAAGCAACGCATCTTTATCGGCAGTTTCAGATAAAGGTGCCGCTATACCGTATTCCTCCATTTTTTGTTTTCCCGCCTCACTAATCCAATCGGTAGTCCAAGCTGGCGCCAACACCAATTGCACAACTGCTTTTTTACCAATCGCTGCAAATGCTGTACGCAAATCATCGCCAATCACATCCATAGCCGGACAACCAGAATAGGTTGGTGTTAGTTTTATTTTCACCACACCGTCTTCTTCAAAAGCTTCCCGAATAACACCCAAATCTAATACCGACAATACTGGAATTTCAGGATCTGAAACCGTTTCCAGAATAGGCAGTAAACTCGGATCGATATGTGTTGTTTCTAAGTGCACGTTTTTAGTTTCAATGGATTACCATTTCATATTTGGGTAGCTTCGTTGCATGTACTGCATATCGGCCAATAAATAGCCCATGTGCTCGGTATGAATTCCTTCTTTCCCTCCTTTTTGGAAGTAATTATCATCTGGAATGGTTAAGGTCGCTTCTTTTAATACTTCGGAAACTTTAGCGTAATATTCATCTTTCAAGGTAGAAACATCAACTGCGATTCCTTCAGAAACCATTGCTTTGTCTGCTTCGGTTAACTGAAACAATTCGTTAGTGTACCTCCACAAACCGTTCACCGCTTCTTGCATCTTTTCACGACTTTCGTCTGTTCCATCACCCAAACGAATGACCCAATCGCTTGAAAAACGTTCGTGGTAACTCACTTCTTTAATTCCTTTGTTTGCAATAGCCACCAAAGTTTCATCCTTGCTTTGCTGCAATTTTTTCATGAATTGCAAATGGTACACATCAAACAAAAACTGACGCATTATTACAAATCCGAAGTGCGTATTAGGCTGTTCTACCAACAATACATTTTTGTAATCGCGTTCGGTTCGCATAAAAGCGATGTCGTCTTCCGTTTTCTCTCCTTCTACAAGCGTTGCTGCGTATTGAAAGTAACTTCGGGTTTGCCCTAATAAATCTAATGAAATATTAGTGAGTGCTATATCGGTTTCCAAATTAGGGCCGTGACCGCATAATTCCCCTAATCGCTGCCCTAAAATGAGCGAATTATCTGCAATCCCGAGAATGTAATTGTATAAATCGTTTTTCATGAAATAATGAAATTCAAACTGAAATTGAATTTGAAATTGAATCCAAATTAAATTTCAAGCTTATTTACTTTTTTTAATTCTTGTTACTATAATCCTAATTAATTGATCGTTTTCGTCTTTCAGTTGCGATAGCCTTTTTTCAGAAAAGAGATTCGCTTACATATGTTTTACCTCATCGGGTAAATTGTAAAAAGTAGGATGGCGATACACCTTATCTTGCGCTGGCTCAAATAACTCACCATTATCCGCAGGATTAGAGGCTGTAATATTACTGCTTTCAACTACCCAAATACTAACACCTTCACTTCTGCGTGTGTATACGTCGCGTGCATTTTCTAAAGCCATTTCAGCATCGGCAGCGTGTAAGCTTCCGAAGTGACGATGTTCCAATCCGTTTTTACTTCGAACGAACACTTCCCATAAAGGCCATTTTTTTTTAGACATACTCTTTATATTTTATCACTGAATATTATTACTTTTCGTTCCGAAGAGCAATGTATTAGCTTACGTTTTTTAATTTCTTGTTTTGTTTCTTTTCAGCATGAGCGATAGCCGCATCGCGAACCCACTCTCCATTGTTCCAAGCATTAACGCGCGCACTCATACGCTCCTTATTACAAGGTCCGTGACCTTTTACCACTTGCCAAAACTCATCCCAATCGATTTCTCCAAAGTCGTAATGCCCAGTTTCTTCATTCCATTTTAAATCTGGATCGGGAACCGTAATTCCTAACAACTCAGCTTGTGGAACGGTCTGATCAATAAACTGCTGACGCAGCTCATCGTTAGTTTTACGTTTTAACTTCCATTTCATGGATTGCTCAGTATGCACCGATTCAGCATCAGTAGGCCCTAACATCATCAAACTTGGCCACCACCATCTATTTAACGCGTCTTGCGCCATTGCTTTTTGCTCTGGCGAACCATTACAAAGTGTCAACATGATTTCAAACCCTTGACGTTGGTGAAAACTCTCTTCTTTACAGACACGCACCATGGCACGTGCATACGGTCCGTACGACGTGTTACAAAGCGGCACCTGATTAATAATAGCGGCACCATCTACCAACCAGCCAATTGCACCCATATCTGCCCAAGTAACTGTTGGATAGTTAAAAATGGAGGAATATTTTGCTTTTCCTGAATGTAATTGCTCGTACAACTCATCGCGAGAAATCCCTAGGGTTTCACACGCGGAGTATAAATACAATCCGTGTCCTGCTTCATCTTGAACTTTTGCCAATAAAGCAACTTTACGTCGCAACGAAGGCGCTCTGGTAATCCAGTTTCCCTCTGGCAACATCCCAATAATTTCGGAATGCGCGTGTTGCGATATCTGACGAATATGTGTTTTTCGATATTTTTCTGGCATCCAATCTTTCGGTTCGATTTTCTCGTCCCTTGCGATTCTTGCTTCAAAAATCTCTTCTAGGTTTTTTACTTCTTGTTCGCTCATAACTCAGTCTTTTAACTATTTAGACATCAAAATCTACTTTTACACTTTCAGAAGTCGGCACTGCTTGACAGCTCAATACAAAATTTTGTGCCACCTCATCTTCTTCTAAAGCGTAATTTACTTTCATTTCTACCGCACCCTCTAGCACTTTACACTTACAGGTACTACAAACACCCCCTTTACACGCAAATGGCAAATCGGCACCAGCTCCTAAAGCAGCGTCTAATATATTATCGTAGTCTTTGGTCATTGTAAAATGAAATTCTTTTCCTCCATCTACAATGGTCACTTCTACACCTTCCACATTTCGTTGTGATAGTCGTTCTGCTCGTTGAATATCTTCTTCGGAAAGTCCCGAAACAAAGAGTTCGTAATGAATATTTTCTTTAGACATTCCAGCTTCCATCAAGGCGTCACGCACTAAGAAAATCATCTTTTCAGGGCCGCATAAAAAGGCTTCAGAAACCTCGGACATATCCATCAACTTTGTGGTAATCTCTTGTAATTTTTCCGAAGTAAATCGTCCGTTAAACAACTCGATATCGCGATGCTCTTTGGTTAAGAAATAGAAAATCTCTAACCGTCCAAAATACTGATTACGAAGCTGTTCTATCTCTTCTTTAAAGATAATAGATTTCACGGTTCGGTTCAAGTAAAATAACTTGAATTTAGCATTTGGCTCGGAAGCTAAGTGTGCTTTCATCATAGAAAGCACTGGTGTAATACCACTACCCGCTACAAAAGCAACGTATGTTTTTGGCTCGTTTGAAACTTCAACACCAAAAGCACCACTAGGCGCCATTAGTTCCAGCGTATCGCCAGATTGCAAGGTTGTATTTACAAACGTTGAAAAAATCCCGCCCGGAATTCCTTTTACGGCGACTTTCCATTCGTTATCGATCGGACTTGAACACAGACTATACGAACGACGGATGTCTTGACCATCGATATCTGCTTTTAGTGTAAGGTGCTGTCCTTGTCTAAAATGAAACTCTTCGTAAAGCTCTGAAGGGATGTCGAAAGTAAGCACCGAACAATCGTCGGTTTCTTTATAAACATCCTTAACTAGTATTTTATGAAACTTTGACACGCTATTTTGAATTAAGTACACAAAACTAACGCTTGTTAGTTAGAATTACAAATCTACTTCGTTAAAGTAGCTAAGCCTAAATATACCAAGACTTAGCAAGAATAAATAATAATTATTTAGGAGGCACGATACCATGAAGAAGCACTGCAACCATATCTTTTTTAAGAAGATTGACATCTAATTTCCCTCTTTTTTGGTACCAAACATAGAGCGTCCTCAGGGTAGATAGAATTGAAAAAAGCATTACTTCGGGATGGTGCGATTGAATTTCGCCCGCTTCTATGCCTTGTTTTAAAATGATTCGAAAGTTTTCTTCGTAGTCTTCTCGCATTTTGACAAAGCCCTCCAAATCGGTAGCTTCTAAATGCATCCAATCGTTATTTAAAGCGGCTAAACCTTCAGAAAAGTTCACTGTAATATCAATATGCAACTCTATAACTTGTGTGATTTTTTCTATGGAAGACACCTCTTCTTTCACAACGCGATTCATTCCGAAGGTAAACTCACGGGCCACTTCCAAAATAAGCGTGGAAAGCAATTCCTGTTTGCCAGAAATATGATTGTATAAACTGGCAGCTTTAATCCCCATTTCTTGCGCAATGTCACGCATAGACACAGCGTTATACCCTCTTTCTTTAAAAAGACGGGACGCTACAACGATGATTTCTTGTTTTCGTGAAAGGGTTTCCATAAAGACGCAAGATACTACATTCGAGGTAAAAAATTTGAAACTATAAACGCATTCTATCCTAATATAAACACAAAAATCGCAGCAGACACTTACTATGAAACCAAAACTTAGTATTTTTGAAGTGTATGGAAGTCCAAATAGAAACCAATGAATTGCTAGACAGGTTGCCACCGCACCTAAAGCAATATATTAAGCCTCAAAATTATGAGCAATACACACCTATAAATCAAGCAGTGTGGCGCTATGTAATGCGCAAAAATGTAGATTATTTAAGCAAAGTTGCGCACGAAAGTTATCTGGAAGGACTCAAAAAAACGGGGATTTCGATTGATACCATTCCATCGATGTACGGGATGAACCGTATTTTGAAAGAAATTGGATGGGCTGCGGTTGCCGTGGACGGATTTATTCCGCCCAATGCATTTATGGAATTTCAAGCCTATAAAGTCTTGGTCATTGCCAGCGATATTCGGCAATTAGAAAATATAGAATACACCCCTGCTCCCGATATTATTCACGAAGGCGCGGGTCATGCTCCCATTATCGCGAGTCCGGATTACGCCGAATACCTGCGTCGTTTTGGTGAAGTGGGCGCGAAAGCGATTTCAAGTGCACATGACATTGATATGTACGAAGCCGTTCGAGAGTTATCCATATTGAAAGAAGCGGAAGGCATTTCAGAAGAAAAAATTAAGGAGGCCGAACAACGTGTGGAAGACCTTCAAAATAAAGATGTACCTCCTTCGGAAATTTCGTTGATTCGGAATTTACATTGGTGGACGGTTGAGTATGGTTTGGTAGGAACGGTAGAAACACCAAAAATTTACGGTGCCGGATTGCTTTCGTCTATTGGAGAGAGTGCTTGGTGTATGAAGGAAGAAGTGAAAAAAATTCCGTACTCCATTGCTGCTGCGTACCAAGATTTTGACATTACAAAACCACAACCTCAATTATATGTAACGCCCGATTTCGCTTACCTTCAAGAAGTGTTGGAAGAATTTGCCAATACCATGGCCGTACGAAAAGGTGGATGGCGCGGTTTGCAAAAGTTAATCGACTCGAAGCAATTAGGAACTGTAGAAATTAGCACGGGACTACAAGTGAGCGGACTTTTTACGCGAATGATTAAAAACGAAGACAACGAAATTGTATACTTCGAAACAGAAGGAGAAACAGCCCTTTCGTACCGAGAAAAAGAAATGATTGGCCACGGAGTGAGTCGTCATAAAAATGGTTTTAGATCGCCCCTTGGAAAGCTGAAAGGCATCAATCTTGCGATTGAGAATATGGGTCCGAGAGACCTGCAAGCCTACAATTTTTACGACGGAAAGCAAATTGCTTTTGAGTTTGAAAGTGGTATTACAGTAGAAGGTTTAAACGTAACTGGAATTCGTAACTTACGCGGTGAACTGATGCTTATTCAGTTTACAAATTGTACTGTGACCTATAAAGATGAAGTGTTGTTTACGCCAGAAATGGGCGATTTTGACATGGCAGTTGGAAAGGAAATTGTATCTGCTTTTGCAGGAATTGCAGATTATTTATCGTTTGATTTAGTGACACATAAAAGCACTTCGGAAACAATTCGTGTGGCACTTACTGAAGAGGAAAAAGAGTTAAACTCATTGTATAAAGAGGTGCGCGACATTCGAGACGCAAGCGCGACACCTTCAGAAGAGGCTTTAAACAGATTAGACACAATTTTCACAATTGCGTCTGAAAAATACTCAAACGACTGGTTGCTTCCGTTAGAGATTTTTGAACTAACCAAAACAGACAAAGTGCTTTCGTATCTTTCCGAAGTACAACAAAAAAGACCTAAAGTAGCACACCTTATTGAAGGAGGATTGGCACTTTTAGAAAAACAAACTATTGAAACTAATTAAAAAAGTTACCCGACTTCTCGGGCATTACATATGGGACTACTCGATTTTTTATTCGGAAACAAAGGTGCAAAAATCAACGATTTTAAAAGCAGAGGCGCCATCATTGTAGATGTGCGGTCTAAAGCGGAATACGAAGGTGGTGCAATTCCGGGGTCCAAAAACATTCCGTTGCAAACTATAAATTCGAAAGTTTCGGAAATTAAAAAATGGAACAAACCAGTGATTCTATGCTGTGCTAGCGGAATGCGAAGTGGAAGTGCTACGGCTGTTTTAAAAAGCAATGGCATCGAGGCAATGAACGGTGGCGGTTGGTTTAGCTTGAGTAAAAAGCTATAATTTTAAGGTTTGCAAATCGTTTTCTTCGGAAATGGTTTGCGAATTATACTGCAGTGTCCACCCCATCGAATTGGTTAAAATATAAATTTTCTGAAGCTCAGAGATAAGTCTGTTTTGTGCATTCGTTTTAAGATCGGACGCAAGAATCTTTTTGCGGAGTGAAGCCTCAATCCGCTTTTTAATTTTGTTATAATCGGATGCTTCAAACTGATTAAAATACCCATTTTCAATATCGTAGTATTCAATATTAGGGTTAATGTTTAACTCTGGTTCTGGAATATGGGTAATAGTCACCGTTTTTGAAGCTTCATCAATTTTAGTTTCCACTTTACTCAGATCATAGGCGATGGTTGCTTTGGCATTTACAACAACCAATGCTTTTTTGCTGGAAGAAAAGAAATCGAAGTATAGTTTTTCAGAATCTTTATAACTAAAAACCTGCGCATAAGAACCTTCGGTAACGATTAGCTTCCCAACATTTTTTAGTTGTTGTTCTAGCAAAGCTGTATTGGCTTCTAACTGCTCGCGTTGGTCTTTTTGGTAATCGCAATATCGCAATCCGAAAACAAGAACCAAAGCGATGACAATTCCGAAGAGAATATTACGCATTTCTTTTTTTTTTAGGAAAGATACTGAAAGTTTTACGTAAAAAAAGAACGCAATACGAATGTGTGAAATTAAAAATTGGAAGGTTAACGTAGAAACGAACCGTCCATCGCATTTATTGAATGGCTGATAAAATCGGCATTATCGGCAAATAGATCTACTGCTTTTTTATAAGGAGATTCGATGTAATCTGGTTGCCAAAAATTTATGGGAACACCTTGAGGAATAATAAAGTTATTGGCAGGAATCTTTGTTTTTAGCAAAGGAGTTTTAACCAACGGTTTTATTTGTTCTTCAACTTCTGTGGCAATCATAATGGTGGTGTTAAGTTAGTGTATTTAAGAGCTGTACTTCAATAAACGCACCAAACATTCATTTTTTAAAAAACACCCGTAAAAAAAGTGTTTCAAATTGTGACGAAGGTAGTTTAATTACAACCTGTAAATATCATTACACAATTAAGTTAAAGTTACTATTGAGTTAGGAAACTAAGGCAATACCTTCTTTAAAATAACCGTTACACAAAGTAAAACAGAAACCACAAACTATAAAAGAGGGCTATCCCTAGAATAAAAACAGGGTTTTCCCCTTTGTTTGCCAATAAAATACTCGTTTTTAATACACATTTAGTACCTTGTAACGCTCTATGAAGCACTTATTTTTTCTATTTTTTTTTACGCAACTCGTTTTAGGACAAGAATTTACAGCTGTTACTAAAACACCACTTGTTGCTTCCAGTTTTATAGGAATTGACTCTTACCAAAACAGCTACTTTGTAAAAGACCGTGTGCTTCATAAGGAAGGACCCGACGGCTCTTTCGTTTTTAACGACTTACAATTAGGAAATATCACCTCGGCAGATATTATAAATCCGTTGAAGATTGTCCTTTTTTACGAAGACACCAATACAGTTGTTTTACTAGACAACAAACTAAACGCCATTGAGCGCATTAACTTCAATACGCTTCCCGAATTTATTAACGTTAGCACCGCTACAAATGCAGGAAACAATCGGCTTTGGATTTTCAATATAGACACCCAACAATTAGAGCTATACAACTATCGCGACCAGCGTAAAGTTACCGTATCACAACCTTTTGCTGGAAAACTACTTGCACAATCCAGCAATTTTAATTACTGTGCAGTACTCACCGAACAAAAAGTTAGAATTTTTAATAGTTACGGTAGTCTTCTTTCTGAAAAAGCTTCAGATGGATATCAAAATCTCGCCCTACAGGATACCAATTTGTTAGTCACAAAGGGGTCCGAATTATTTTTAATTACCGAAAATTCCGAAGCACCCATAAAACTACCGGTCTTCGAAAAGGCTCCAAAAGACTTGTACCTTACGAAGGATTTCTTGTATATTTATGACGGAAATAATTTACACACCTTTTCAATCAAGAACCCAAAGTAACAATACTTATGCACGTTGCAATTGCAGGAAATATAGGCTCAGGAAAAACAACCTTAACACGTTTGTTAGCCAAACATTATAAATGGCAACCCCATTTTGAAGACGTAGAAGACAATCCCTATTTGGACGACTTTTACAATCAAATGGAGCGCTGGTCATTCAATTTACAAATTTACTTTTTAAACAGTCGCTTCCGTCAAATACTCGACATTCGTGAAACTGGTAAAAAAGTAATTCAGGATCGTACCATTTACGAAGACGCGTACATCTTTGCTCCCAATTTACACGCGATGGGATTAATGACCAATCGTGATTTCGAAAACTACCGCTCCCTTTTCGATTTAATGGAAAGCGTGACCGAAGGACCCGATTTACTTATTTACTTACGCAGTTCGATTCCAAATTTGGTGAGCCAAATACACAAGCGTGGGCGCGACTACGAGAACTCTATTAGCATCGACTACCTAAGCAGGCTAAACGAGCGTTACGAGGCTTGGATTCACGGCTACGACAAAGGAAATTTGATCATACTCGATGTAGATCATTTAGATTTTGTTGACAACCCAGAACATCTGGGACAAATCATTAACAAAATAGACGCCGAACTTCACGGATTGTTTTAATTGACTACAAATAATATTTTTTAGGGCGTTTCCTGTTTGCCAACAGGCCGGGCTTTCGCAGTCGCTTTCCTAAATGCTTCGCGGCAAGCTCCAACAATCGCTCTATCCCTAACGCAAAAAAGTCTGTTCAGTAACTGAACAGACTTTTTTAATATCTAGTTTTAAAGAAACTTACATATTTCTCAAAGCTTTTAATTCAGCTTCTACCTCATCTTCGGTTCCTTTAAACGTTTTTGTTTCTGTTGTGGTCTCACCATCTTTTGTAGTTTCAATGGTAACCTCAGCAGTTGTTACATCACCATCTACCGACATTTTCACCATAACTTCCTTAGAAACTTCAGTTAAACCAGCAGCATCCATTTCATCGGCTTGCTTGTTTGTTAGTCTGGTTTCATTTCCATCTTCATCTATAGAGATAATCTCTTCCGTAGTAGTATCAGAATGAGCCATAGAACCGTGTCCACCTAAAATTGGTGCAATGACCAATCCAACCAAACAAGTCAATTTAATTAAAATATTCATTGAAGGTCCAGACGTATCTTTAAATGGATCACCAACAGTATCTCCAGTAACGGCTGCTTTATGTGCATCACTTCCTTTGTAGGTCATTTCTCCATTAATCATTACACCAGCCTCAAACGACTTTTTAGCGTTGTCCCAAGCACCTCCAGCATTATTTTGGAAAATAGCCCACATTACACCACTTACACAAACTCCAGCCATATACCCTCCTAAAGGTTCTGCTCCAAAAATTAAACCAATGATAATTGGTGTAATAATGGTAAGCAATCCTGGTAAAATCATTTCCTTTAAAGCCGCTTTTGTCGAAATATCAACACACTTAGCATATTCTGGCGTTCCTGTTCCTTCCATAATTCCAGGAATTTCACGGAACTGACGACGTACTTCTTGTACCATTTCCATCGCAGCTTTTCCTACCGACTTCATTGCCATTGCAGAAAACACTACCGGAATCATTCCACCCACAAATAGCATCGCTAACACATCAGCTTTAAAAATATTAATTCCGTCAATTCCTGTAAATGTTACATACGCCGCAAACAATGCCAAAGCTGTTAACGCTGCCGAAGCAATCGCAAACCCTTTCCCAACTGCCGCTGTTGTATTACCTACTGAATCTAATATATCGGTACGCTCACGAACGTGAGGCTCTAAGTCACTCATTTCAGCTACACCTCCTGCATTATCTGCAATAGGTCCGAAAGCATCAATCGCTAACTGCATAGCTGTTGTAGCCATCATTGCTGATGCCGCTAACGCAACACCGTAAAATCCTGCCAACTCATACGATCCGTAAATCGCAGCTGCAAATAATAATACTGAAGAAAATGTAGAATACATCCCTACAGCCAAACCTGCAATTATATTTGTAGCAGCTCCAGTAGAAGAATTTGTTACAATATCCATTACCGGCTTTTTCCCTAAACTTGTATAATACGCAGTTACCATAGAAATTAACGCTCCTACAGCCAGACCAATACAAGCAGCCCAGAATACATTCATAGAAGAAATTTCTTTATAGCCTTCGCCAAAGAACTTCATATTCATCGTTTCTGGCAACATCCATTTAATTAAGAAATAACTAGCAATTAACGTTAAAATAATAGCCACCCAATTTCCTGTATCTAATGCTTTTTGAACTTGAGATTCTTTCGCTTCGTTGTTTTTAATACTAACAAAGAAAGTTCCAATAATAGAGGCTAAAATTCCGACCCCAGCTATAACAATAGGAAGCAAGATTGGCCCCATATTATTAAAGTTATCTGTAAACTGATTTGCCAACGACATATCCCTAATCACATAGTTTCCAAGAACCATTGCTGCCAATACTGTCGCAACATACGATCCGAATAAATCGGCTCCCATTCCGGCAACATCTCCTACATTATCTCCAACGTTATCTGCAATAGTTGCAGGGTTACGAGGATCATCTTCTGGAATTCCTGCTTCTACTTTACCTACTAAATCGGCACCAACATCGGCTGCTTTGGTATAAATACCTCCACCCACACGTGCAAATAAAGCAATAGACTCAGCTCCTAAAGAGAATCCCGCAAGGGTTTCTAGAACAATCGTCATGTTATCATAAAAATTCCCTTCGGTTCCCATAAATTGACTTAAGAAAAACAAAAAGAACAAACTCAATCCTAGTACTGCCAATCCAGCAACACCAAGACCCATTACAGTACCTCCTCCGAAAGAGACTTTTAACGCTTGAGGCAAACTTGTTTTAGCAGCTTCTGCAGTACGCGAATTTGCTTCGGTAGCAATACGCATCCCAATATTTCCTGCCAAGGCAGAGAAAATTGCACCACATAAAAAAGCAGGAACAATCATCCAACTTGTAGATTCTACCATGGTAGACACTAAAAATAATAATGCCGCAGCTATTACTGAGAAAATTAAAAGCAAACGATACTCGGCATTCAAAAAGGCTAAAGCACCTTCTTTAATACTCTTTGAAATAAACTGCATACGCTCACTTCCAGGGTTTTGCTTTTGCACCCAGCTTCTTTTAACAAGCATAAATAGGAGACCTACAACTGAAAGCGCTATTGGTACGTAAATAATGTTCTGTTCCATATGGTTTTTTAGTTTTAATTATGTTTGATGCTAAAGTAACAAAAAAGGAATAAAACAAAAAAAGCAATAACCCTTTGAGAATTATTGCTTTAAAACAGTGTGTTTTTATGTATTTTAACGGATACTCACTTCTTTAAAAGGAACATCACTTTCTCTAAAACGATCGATGCATTTTGCCACAATCCCCTTAGCCTCAACAACATCTCCCCAGCCACCAACATCTACTCTCTTCTCTTCTAAATCTTTATACACTTGAAAGAAATGTTCAATTTCTTTAATTAAATGCGGATTTAAATCTGAAAGATCTTCAACTGTATTTGCGATAGGATCGCTAACAGGCACACAAATTACTTTTTCATCTGGCCCTTTTTCGTCTGCCATATGAAAAACGCCAATAGGTTTTACTTCAATAACACATCCAGGAAATGTAGGTTCAGTTACCAATACTAAAACATCTAATGGATCTCCATCTAATGCCAATGTTTCTGGAACGAAACCATAATCGGCAGGATACATCATCGATGAAAAGATCATGCGATCGTATCGTATTTTTTTTAATTCAAAATCGTACTCGTACTTGTTTCTACTTCCTTTTGGAATCTCTATCAACACATCAAATGTGTTTATTTTGTCTGCGGTCATCTTTACCTATATTTTATTCTGAAATAATTCTAATTCACACAAAACAAAAGCTTCTCTTAAAATATATTTCGTTCTATGGGGGTGCAAAAGTACGTAAATTGATGGAGATGGAAACTATAAGAAGAAGGAAAAATTACCTTACCCCTTAAAAAATGCTCTAGACAGAAGCTTTTTAACACTACTAATAATTACGGAAATAGCGCTGAGAAGTATTTAAAATTGAATGGTCTTGGCCATCATCAATTAAAAAATTTGTTTTAAGTGTTTGCGGACCCTTTACGGTTAGCTTATACACTTCAATATGCAACGTCCCTCCATTTGTCCTACCCACATTCCCACTATACCCAATGTGCTGCCCTATAGCTATGGCATCACCGGTTGAAATTACTGCCCCATTTTGTCTTATATGTGCGTATTTTGCAAATGTACCGTCTGGATGATACACCAATATATAATTATCGTATTCTTCACAATTAGCGGCACTACAGGAAGTGTTATTTTCTTGCACCACTTCTACAACAGTACCTTCTCTGGCAGCGTAAATCTGCGTCCCTTCAGACATTTCAAAATCGATTGCATATGTATTTTGATGCGAAAAAGAACCTAAATACCCTTGCTTTACACGAAATGAACTTCCTTTTTTAAAAGGTAAATAATACAGAAATCCAGCATCGTAACTTTCCAAAGAAAAATCTCCGAAAATAAGTTTCTTAGTATAGGTGAAACTGTATAAATCCAATCGATTTATCACAACGACATCTAATATTTTATGTTTTGTTACATTAGGAGGAACAACATTTGTCAAACGATCGCCATCGGCAAGTTTCATGTTTATAAGATCTAATTCAACTTGAACAGTTATAGGACATAATTCTTCATTATCTGCAAACAAGGCATATCCATCGGACGTATATTCATAATACACCGAAGCATTGGGATTGGCAAACAGCAAAACATACTGAGTGCAAAAAATAAACAAGATAGCTACTTTCTTTAAAATTTTGTAAGGTTTTGGAAATTAATATCTTAAACCTTAAATATAGCAGAAAAAAGTTTAAAACACAAACTGGAAGGTTCCTGTAACTCCAAAAGGACGTGCCTCCGGATTCTCGAGATAGTTTCCTCTGAAGTTAAAGTCCAATCGGAATATTTTAAAAATATTACCAACTCCCACACTCCATTCCCAGTAGATATCTTCGGGAGATTTATACACAATATTAGAGGCATTTAAAGCAATATTTTCTTCTGAAATATCACCATAAACCGCTCGAAAACCGATTATCTCTCTAAGATTCAGTTTCCGAATTAAAGGGATTCTTTGAAAGATACGTCCGCCAAAATTATGCTGTAAATGAACAGAAGCATACGTATCGCTTACAAACTCGTAATAATCTAACTGTGAAAAACTATTATAAACACTAAAGTACGTTTGGTTTCCAGGAATTGGATTCAACAAACTTAAAGGTACTTGTCCAAATGTTTTCCCCACCTCAACGGTTGAGTACAAACGACCAAGACCTCCAATATTCCATGGCTGAACATACAATGCTTGTAACCGCTCATAATCAAAATCGCCGTTCATAATTCCCTTTAATCCCTTTGAATATCCAAGAAAAAACGTAGGAAACTGCCCTGTATTAATAACGGTACGTTCTACACCATATCCTGATGTTTTTCGGCCTGGCGTATAATTAAAACTCAATTCAATTTCAGGCTGTTTAATTTCATCCCTTACTGCACCCGTATCTACTCCATCTTCAAACACTTTGTAATTGATGCTAAATGTTTCCGTAGCCGATTTTAAAGTACGGTAAGATGCTGTTAACCGAACATTAAAATCTTTACTAGGCTCTACCTCGAGTCCGAAAGTACTTAAATTTATTCGTGTCAATCGATCATTTGCTCCTACTGAAACTAAAGAAGACGAAGCCAAACTTCGACCTAACACATCGGTACTATTTGTTAAACTTGCTCCTGTTTGCTCTACATCTCGTCTATTACCTCCAAAAACAATTAAACGCGACTTCCGATCCAATAAATATTTTCCTGAAATACCGTATTTAAATCGGTTGTCTTTAAAACCATAGGCTCCAAAACCTTCCAAACGCCAACGGTCATTCTGGCTAAAATAGGTACGTCCTCCCAATCGTATTCGCATCCCTTCCGCTTCATTAAAACCGAAAATTGAGAACACAGGACCAATGTCAAAGTTATTCACTTCATAATAGCCTGAGGCTAACACGGACCCTACATTGTATAAGGTTTTAAATCGACGTACTGTTTTTAAGGTGTCTAGCATTTTATAGACTCCCTTTTCGTCTTTATTTAAATTTTCTAAACGGCGTTCTTCCCAAAAATCATCTGGACGATTGTAAACTTCGTATTGATAGGGATCTACTTGTCCGCTGTAAAACTTTTTCTCTTTAGGAACATCAAACGCATAGTTATTATAGAGTGTTGTACGTTTTCCGTAGATACCTTGTGCTTCTTCTTTTTTTCTGAAACTGAAATCACTCATAAAGTAATCTCTGGTAATTAAGAAAATAGAATCATTTAATACATCAAACTCTTGTTCGATATACACTTCACGAACCCAGTTTAAATTGGCACTCTTGGACGCCTGAAGGTTAATTTCTTTGATAGCCCAAGTAGAATCATTTACCCAAAAATCTCCTTTAAAAGTAAGTTCATTTTTACGTCTTGGATAGTACACAATATTGTAGCACCATTTGTTATCACGATACGCACTGTCTAAAAGCACATAGTTATAAACATCAATTCCTGTTCTAGACAACGGACTGGTAAACGCTTTGTCGAAAAATTTTAAGTAGTTATCGTACACATCGTACTCACTATACAAATCTTTCAAATAAGCGATAAGTGTATTGTTATTATCAAATCCAGAGTTTTTATTCCCTTCTAAAACCTCTTTCTCTTCTTTGAGAAGATTATCACCATACACTTTTGAAAAGGCTTCATTTATAAAAATTGGCAAATACGTATTCCCCGTAATATTTGAAGTGTCTGTTTGATCAAAAATAAACTCCATTCCCTTAAAAATCTTACTTTTTATAAGTGAACTATCGATGGTATTGATATCAAACTCTAGCTTTTCGTACTTATCGTAGGTGTATTGCTTAAATTTCTTTACACCGTTTTCTCTACGGTTCTCCCAAATTTTCCGAAGAATATCAATGGCTGGATTGTTCTTTTTAGACTGTTTCCCACTGTACACCACAACCTCATCTAAAGAAGATGCTTCTTCTTCTAACACAATGACTAACTTATAAGTGGTGCGTTGTCCAAGGGTAATTTCTTTGGTTTGATAGCCTACGAAGGAAAAAGCAACAGTACTGTAGTTTTCGTCACTTTCTAAATAAAAACGTCCTTCTTCGTTTGAGATAGTCCCTTCATTTGAGTCCTTAAAAATAACATTTGCAAATGCTACCGGTTCTCCAAATTCATCTTTTATTTCACCACTCACTTTTGTTTGAGCCAACAGTATTGTTGTAAAAAAAAGAAAAAGTAAGGCTATAAGATGTTTCATAGGGCTAAATAGGGTAAAACAACAGTTGTTTTTAAGAGGCTTTATAATAAAACGCAAGTGTTTTTTACTTTGGTATAAAACGTAAAGTAGAAAACACTTGCCAATCCTCTATACTATAATAAGTAATCTATTCTTTGTAGAGAACTTTTTTAACAGCTTTCACTACGTCCTCACTATTTGGCAACCACTCTTTTAATAATCCCGGAGAATATGGAGTTGGTGTGTCGGCAGTATTAATTTTAATAATTGGTGCGTCTAAGTAGTCGAATATCTGACTTTGAACTTGGTATGTAATTTCGGTTGCAACATTTCCAAACGGCCATGCTTCTTCTAAAACTACCAATCTGTTGGTTTTTTTAACAGACTCTAAAATTGTATTGTGATCCATTGGTCTAACGGTTCGCAAATCGATGATTTCACATTCGATTCCTTCTTTTGCCAATGCTTCAGCTGCTGTGTATGCTTCTTTGATTATTTTTCCGAAGGAAACAATTGTTACATCCGTCCCTTTTCTTTTAACATCAGCAACTCCTAATGGAATTAAATATTCTCCTTCAGGCACTTCACCTTTATCACCATACATCTGCTCACTTTCCATGAAAATTACAGGATCGTTATCACGAATAGCACTTTTCAACAATCCTTTTGCATCTGCTGGATTACTAGGCACTACCACTTTAAGACCCGGCGTGTTTGCAAACCAACTTTCAAAAGCCTGGGAGTGTGTTGCTCCTAATTGTCCTGCAGAAGCCGTTGGCCCACGAAATACGATCGGACAATTAAACTGCCCACCCGACATTTGTCTAATCTTAGCAGCATTATTTATTATTTGATCGATCCCCACTAATGAGAAGTTAAACGTCATATACTCAACTATAGGGCGATTTCCGTTCATTGCCGAACCTATCGCTACTCCTGAAAAACCAAGTTCTGCAATAGGAGTATCAATTACTCTTTTTGCACCAAACTCGTCTAACATTCCTTTACTGGCTTTATAAGCACCATTGTATTCGGCAACTTCTTCACCCATTAAATATATACTTTCATCGCGACGCATTTCTTCACTCATCGCTTCGCAAATGGCTTCTCTAAATTGTAAGGTCTTCATATTTTAATATCAATTATATATTCTGAAAAGTATTTCAGGAAAACAAAAATACTATTATTTATAAGTGGGCAAGTCTTTTTTTTAAGTTTTAGCATAAATTTATTATGCATGCATAGCAAAATTAGGAATTATATCAGTATATTCGCATCGTTAAATTTGAAGCTTACAGCCTATAAAAGCTTTCACTCAAAATACAATATAGATATGAAAATATTAGTGTGTATAAGTCACGTACCAGACACTACTTCAAAAATCAACTTCACCGATAGTGATACTAAATTTGATACCAACGGAGTACAGTTTGTAATTAATCCTAATGATGAGTTTGGATTAACCCGTGCAATGTGGTTTAAAGAAAAACAAGGTGCAACAGTTCATGTTGTCAATGTTGGAGGACCCGAAACAGAACCTACGCTTCGAAAAGCATTAGCAATTGGAGCAGACGAAGCAATTCGTGTAAATACAGCTGCTACCGATGGTTATTCGGTTGCGAAACAATTGGCTTCTGTTGTAAAAGATGGAGGGTATGATCTTGTAATTGGAGGTCGTGAATCTATTGATTACAATGGAGGAATGGTACCAGGAATGCTTGCAAAGCTAACTGGAGCTAATTTTGTAAACACATGTATTAGCCTTGAAGTAGAAGGCGATGCAGTAACTGCTATTCGTGAAATAGACGGTGGTAAAGAAACCTTAAGCACCTCACTTCCGTTGGTTGTTGGTGGTCAAAAAGGATTGGTAGAAGAAAGTGATCTTCGCATTCCAAACATGCGTGGTATTATGCAAGCGCGTAGTAAGCCACTTACTGTAAAAGAGCCTGTTGCAAGTGCTTCTGAAACAAAAACGGTTTCTTTTGAAAAACCAGCTCCAAAAGGTGCTGTAAAGTTAGTGGACAATGTAGATGATTTAATCAATCTACTTCACAACGAAGCAAAAGTAATTTAATCAAAATCTAAAATTCAACCTGAATACCATTCGCTGAAAAGCCGGTATTTATAATTTTGAAAAAACATGGTATTAGTATATACAGAATCCGAAGGCGGAAAGTTTAAAAAAGTAGCATTAGAAGCAGTGTCGTACGCAAAAGGAATTGCAGACGCACTAGGAACTTCTGTTACTGCAGTAGCCATTAATGGTGGTGATGCTTCCGAATTAGGAACATACGGAGCTTCTAAAGTATTAGAAGTAAACAACGATACATTGGCAAACTTCAATGCAGATGCTTACGCAGATGTTATTGCTCAAGCTGCCAAAAAAGAAGACGCTAAAGTAGTAGTACTTACTGCGAGCGTAAACAGTAAATTTACAGCACCATTAGTGGCTGTAAACCTAGAAGCTGGTTATGTTTCTAACGTAACAGCATTGCCTTCTAGCACTGCTCCTTTTACAGTTAAACACAGTGTTTTTACAAACAAAGCGTTTTCAAACACTGAAATTACAACAGACGTAAAAATCATCGGATTGGCTAAAAACGCGTACGGACTTAAAGAAAATGCAACTACTGCAACTTCGGAAAGTTTCGCACCAACTCTTGCTTCGGAAGATTTTTCAGTAAATGTTGTTTCTGTAGACAAAGCGACAGACAAAGTTACTATTGCAGATGCAGAAATAGTAGTCTCTGGAGGTCGTGGATTAAAAGGTCCTGAAAACTGGGGAATGATTGAAGAACTTGCCGGAATTTTAGGAGCAGCAACTGCTTGTTCTAAACCCGTAAGTGATTTAGGATGGAGACCTCACAGCGAACACGTAGGGCAAACAGGAAAACCTGTTGCATCTAACTTATACATTGCAATTGGAATCTCTGGAGCAATTCAGCACTTAGCAGGTATTAATGCTTCTAAAGTAAAAGTTGTGATCAATTCTGACCCAGAAGCACCATTTTTTAAAGCGGCTGATTATGGGATTGTTGGCGATGCCTTCGAAGTGATTCCACAACTCAACGAAAAATTAAAAGCCTTTAAGGCTCAAAACGCATAATTTTTGTTACTTTGTGCCTTAATATTAAAGGGCTGTTTAAAGTAGGAAACGTCCTAATTTAAACAGCTTTTTTGTTTTTGAAATATGAGTTTAGTTAGACTTAACATAAAGGGAATATCATACAGCCAAACACAAAATGGAGCCTATGCGCTTATTTTGAGTGAAGTTGGAGGCGACCGTAAATTGCCTATTATCATTGGTGCTTTTGAAGCTCAATCTATTGCTATTGCACTAGAAAAGGAAATAAAACCTCCTAGACCACTTACCCACGATTTATTTAAAAATTTCTCAGATCGGTTTGATATTGTAGTAAAGCAAGTTATTATTCACAAATTAGTGGATGGCGTTTTTTATTCTAGTATAATTTGCGAACGCGACAAAATTGAAGAAATTATAGACGCTAGAACTAGCGATGCTATTGCACTTGCCCTTCGTTTTAAAGCGCCTATTTTTACGTACAAAAACATTTTAGACAAAGCAGGAATCTTTTTAAAGACCTCTTCTAAAAAGAAAAAAGAAGAAGTTTCAGAAGAAGATGAAGAAGCTGTAATTGAACAGCTAATCATGGGAAGCGACAAAGAATCCCTAAAGTCGACTGGCGAAAATTACAGCAAGTTCACCATAAAAGAATTAAATAAAATGCTCGATAAAGCAGTTGCAAACGAAGATTACGAAACTGCTGCCAGAATTCGAGATGAAATTTCAAAAAGATAAGGACAAATTACTCTTTGGACTGATTTACCTCAGCTTCAAAATGATTGCTACAGCTTATGAAGAAAGTTTTACTTATTGCCATCACATTTATTTTCTTCGGAAGTAGTTTTGGGCAAAACATTGAAAAAAACTGGAAATTTTCAGCCATAGAAAATACTACTGGCGAAACGATCCTCCCTATTAATTCTGAAAATGATGTCTTTTCATTTCAAGAAGGCGCCTTCGAATATAAAATTGAAGCAGAAAATAACATACATGCTACTGGAGATTACCTTTTTCAGAATAATGTATTAGTGCTTTTTCACAACACTCCAAACGACACCATACGCCGTTTTAGAGTTACCGAAGCTACAGATAGCACCTTAGTATTTTCAGAAAAAAATACAGTTTTTAAATTAAAAGAAAACACTCAAAAAACCCTAGTAAACCCAATTGCAGCCGATACCGCTGGGATAATTCCTGTGCAAGGTCTTACACTAAATAGTTTATGGAGAGGTGCGCTAGGAATGTTTTCCTTAATTTTTATTGCCTTTTTATTTAGTTCTAACCGAAAAGCCATCAACTGGAGAACGGTAGGGATTGGCTTGGCGTTTCAATTAATCATTGCAATTGGGGTTTTAAAAATTGAATTTATTAAATCTATCTTCGAATTTATTGGGAAGATATTTGTTAAAATTCTAGATTTCACACAAGCTGGAAGTAAGTTCCTTTTTGAAGGTTTAGTAGTGGATATGGATACCTTCGGATTTATTTTCGCCTTTCAAGTACTGCCAACGATTATATTCTTTTCAGCGCTAACCTCAGTATTATTTTACTTAGGGATTATCCAAAAAGTGGTAAAAGCAATGGGATGGCTCCTTTCTAAAGCCCTTAGAATCTCTGGTGCCGAAAGTTTAAGCGTAGCCGGAAATATCTTTTTAGGACAAACGGAAGCACCCCTTTTAATTAAAGCCTATCTAGAAAAAATGACCAAGTCGGAAATTCTATTGGTGATGATTGGTGGGATGGCAACTGTTGCAGGTGCTGTACTTGCAGCTTATATTGGATTTCTTGGAGGTGACGATCCAGTTTTAAGGCTCATATTCGCAAAGCATTTATTAGCTGCTTCTGTAATGGCGGCGCCAGGTGCTATTGTAGTTTCTAAAATATTATTTCCACAAACTGAAGAAATCAATACCGATGTAAAAGTTTCTTCTGAAAAAATTGGTTCAAACATTTTAGATGCGATCGCAAACGGTACTACTGAAGGTTTAAAACTTGCCGTTAATGTAGGTGCTATGCTTTTAGTTTTTGTGGCTTTTATCGCCATGTTTAATGGAATATTAGAATGGGTTGGCGAATTTACCACCATCAACAAATGGGTGGCAGCAAATTCATCGTACCCAAAACTATCGCTCGAAGCTGTATTAGGAACTATTTTTGCCCCTTTAATGTGGCTGGTAGGGGTTGCCAAAGAAGATATGATGATGATGGGACAGCTTTTAGGGATCAAGCTTGTAGCAAGTGAATTTGTTGGATACATTCAATTGGCCGATTTAAAGGACATTACCAACGTACGCCATTTAAAATACGAAAAATCAATTATCATGGCAACGTATATGCTATGTGGTTTTGCCAACTTTGCTTCTATCGGAATTCAAATTGGAGGAATTGGCTCATTAGCTCCTGGACAACGTAAAAACCTGTCTAAGTTTGGAATGAAAGCTTTATTAGGAGGAACCATTGCTTCCTTAATTTCAGCAGCAATTGCAGGGATGATTATTGGCTAAACAAATCATACTTAGCGATTACGATTTCTAGTATTTCTGAAAACTCTATGAAATCATAGAGCCTCAAAGCACTATAAAAACATACTTTTATGGGTATAACTTATAGTCATGGAATCTACACAAGCAATTGAAAAACTTTTCAAGGAAACCTTCGGAAACGTATATCTTTTTTATCGAGACACAACCTTAGACCCTTCATTGATTGCCAAGTACAAACCGTCTCAAATTATTATGGAGCGCGGGTTTACAGACATGGCTTCTTTTGCCAATGGTCTTTCCGATAATTGTAGATATACCATTGTTTCAGCTTCCGCAAAAAGCCTCCCACAATTTAATCCAGAGCTTCATGCCATTGGCGCTGCCATTCTACCAGCAGGCTCCTACTTTAAAGTTCTTGATGTATATACTATAGGAACTCAAACGCAAATAACACTACTTCAGTTTCCGAAGTATGGTCTCAACTTTTTAAAAGTCAATCAATTTAATGCCGAGAAAAAGATGAAATCACAGCTAAGGATACAGTTTGAACAAAAACTTAAAGAACCTATCTTGAAAGAAGGTGCTTCAACCGATTGGAAAAAGAGAACCTCTGCCCCTTTAGGAATGAGCGATGATGGTGTCTTTTTTCTAAATTAACACTTGTTATAAATTGGTTTTTTAACCCAAAGCGTTACCCACTTCAATCGCTTCAAAACAGTTAATAACTTCTTCAAAAAGGGAATGCAAAGCGTTTTTAAACTACCGCTTGTTTTTTTACTTTTAGCACTCAAAGAAGAACCCTATGAAGCAGTATTTAGACCTTATAAAACATGTAGTAGAAAATGGAACTGAGAAGCACGATCGTACTGGTACAGGTACAAAAAGTGTGTTTGGTCATCAAATGCGATTTGATTTAAGCGAAGGGTTTCCGATGGTAACCACCAAAAAACTGCATTTAAAATCGATTATTTATGAGCTATTATGGTTTTTAAATGGCGATACTAACATCAAATATCTTCAAGAAAACGGCGTTCGAATTTGGAACGAATGGGCCAATGAAGACGGCGATTTAGGTCCTGTTTACGGACATCAATGGCGCAATTGGAACAATGAAGAAATCGATCAAATTTCTGAAATTGTAGAAACCTTAAAAAACAATCCAGACAGCCGACGCATGTTAGTAAGCGCCTGGAATCCTAGTGTAATGCCCAACTCTAGCGAATCGTTTGATACAAATGTAGCCAACGGAAAAGCAGCCCTACCTCCTTGTCATGCCTTTTTCCAATTTTACGTTGCCGATGGAAAACTTTCATGTCAGTTGTACCAACGAAGTGCCGATATCTTTTTAGGAGTCCCTTTTAATATTGCCTCATACGCGTTATTAACAATGATGATGGCACAGGTTTGTGGGTACGAAGCAGGAGATTTTGTACATACCTTTGGCGATGCTCATATTTACAACAATCACATGGAACAAATTGAGCTTCAATTGTCTCGAGAACCAAAGCCTTTGCCAAAAATGTTGCTAAATCCAGATGTAAAAGATATATTTGGCTTCAAATTTGATGACTTTACATTATCAGACTATAATCCCCACCCCCACATTAAAGGAGCCGTGGCCATTTAATTTAAAAACCTACTTATGAAAAAAGCACTAATTATTTTTAGTTTATTTGTTTCAACTGCACTATTCGCTCAACAAGAAGAATGGGGTGACGTAAACAAGAACACTGTTACCATGAAAGAAATTGCACCTGTTTGGCCAGGTTGCGAAGGAAGCAGCGCTTCAAAAAGAGATGCTTGTTTTGACCAAAAACTAGTACAACACATTACTAAAAACTTTAAATACCCTGCCAACGAATACAAAAACAACATTCAAGGAAAAGTTACCGTTAACTTTGTGATCAATGAAAAAGGGATGGTAGAAGTAAAAAGTGTAACTGGTGGAAACAAAGGATTACAAGACGAAGCCAAAAGAAACATCATGCAAATTCCTAAAATGAAACCTGGAATGTTAGGTGGAAAACCAAGAGCTATTAAATATACCGTTCCGTTTAGTTTTAAAACTGGGAGATAATAGTTGCTCATAGCAATCATAAAAATAAAAAACGCGCTCGATTTGGAGCGCGTTTTTTTATGCTAACACTGAAAGTAATTTTTCTAAGTCTTCTTCTGTATTGTAAAAATGAAATCCAACACGAATTCCATCGCCTCGTAGCGAACAGATAATTTTGTTTTCTTTTAGCTTCTGAAAGAGTTTTTCATCTCCTTTAATATTTAAAATATTTGAATGTTCTTTTCTATTTACTACGGAAGAATCTAACAACCCGAGTGCCGTAAATGCTACCCTTGCTTTTTCTGAAAGTGTTTTTATTTTTTCTGAAACCACCTCCATTCCAATCGCCTCAAAGTACAAAATAGACTGTTCTATACTTCCGTAATTAAGAGTGTCGTGATGTCCAGGTTCAAAATGTTTTACAAAACTGAAAGAATCACGCTTGCTAAAAACAGCATCTGCCGAATTAAACCCGATGGTCTTCGGAAAAATTCGTTTCTGCGCTTCTTCTTTCACAAAAAAGAGTCCGTTCCCATAGCCCGAAAGCATCCATTTATAAGTACTTGCTCCTAAAACATCCATACCACTTTCAGAAAAATCAAACTCAGAAGTGCCTAAAAATTGTGTTCCATCGGCGACAATTAGCAATTCAGGATGGTAGGCTTTCAAACGTTTTATAAACGAAAGGTCCATTTTAATTCCGCTCACATATTGCACGATGCTAAATGCAAAAATATCTGGCTGATGCTGTGCGATGGCATCTTCTACATTTTGCTCTAAATTTTCATCAATTTCGGCATAGCAAACATCAAAATCACGATTTTCGAGCGGCCAAGTTACAGACGGGTAATCCATTTTCAGAAGTAATACTTTCTGATTTTTAGGCAATCCTTCTAGCAAAGTGTTAAATCCGAAGGAAAAATTAGGAATCAAGGCTACTTCACTTTCCGAAGCACCAAAAAAACGAGCCGCTGAACTACGAATACACTCAATATGTGTTTTATGTTGATCTCTAAAAATACTAGATTGCTCCATAAGACTTAAATCTTGCTGCCTACGCCAATCGAAAAGAGGCTTTGATATTAGTCCGCTAGAAGCTGTGTTTAAGTACGTATAGTTGTTTAAAATTGGAAAATCTTTTTTTAAATCTTTCATAAAACAGAAGCAATAAATGAAAATTAGGTAATTTTACAGTAACACATACTTTCTATCTAGAAAGCACATGCTATAAAAGTAACTAACTATGTTTTCAAAAACTAAAAAAACAGAAAGATTAGACCCAGAACAACGAGAACAATACGAATATGCGCGCGCTAGAGTGAAGCAAAAGAAAAACTTGATGCGTCATTTTGTAGTGTTTTTAGCTGGCGCTATCTTTTTAGTGGTAATCAATCCCGTTTTAGGCTACGGAAATGATTTCTTTATTAAAGATTGGTTTGTTTGGGCCATTTTAATTTGGGCTTTTATATTTTTAATTCACCTTTTCAATGTTTTGATCATGAACACGTTTATGGGAAAAGAATGGGAAACAAAACAATTGGAAAAGCTTAAAGCAAAGCAAGAGAAACGCATTGCAGAACTTGATAAACAAATGGCGCAGGAAGCCATTGTGGAAGCCGTAAAAAAAAAGAAGGAACACGACACAATGCCTTCACCTCCAGCAATAGAAGAATGATTACACTTATAGCCGCTGCCGGCCTACATAACGAATTAGGGAAAGACAACGATTTGGTTTGGCATTTACCCGACGATTTTAAGCGTTTTAAACAGCTTACGACAGGGCATCATATTATTATGGGGCGAAAGACGTTTGAGTCTTTTCCGAAGCCATTGCCCAACAGAACACATTTGGTCATTACACGAAATAAAGATTACCAAAAAGAAGGTGCCGTTGTGGTTCATAGTATGGAAGAAGCACTAGAACTAGCGAAAGAAGATCCGCAACCCTTTATTATTGGCGGTGGCGAAATATACCATTTAGGGATTGCTTTAGCAGATAAAATTGAACTCACCCGCGTACAAGGAAATTTTGATGCAGATGCCTTTTTCCCTGAAATTCCGGAGGCTGAATGGAAACTAATTTCTGAAGTTACACATCCTAAAGATGAGAGGCACAACTACGCATTTAGCTACCAAACTTTTGTTCGTTTATAATTTCTTCGGAAGAATTGATTGAAAAACCTATTTTTGTAGCTTAAAACTTAGATTTATGAAGGCATATTTATTTCCTGGTCAAGGAGCCCAATTTTCAGGAATGGGATTAGATTTATACGAATCTTCTCAAAGAGCGAAAGAGCTATTTACCCAAGCCAACGAGACCTTAGGATTTGACATTACTAAAATCATGTTCGAAGGAACTGCGGATCAATTAAAAGAAACCAATGTAACACAACCCGCAATATTTTTACATTCTACTATTCTTGCTGAAGTACTAGGAACTTCTTTTCAACCAGATATGGTTGCTGGACACTCTTTAGGAGAAATCTCTGCATTAGTAGCCAACAGAACTATTGCTTTTAACGATGGATTAACCTTAGTTTACAAACGTGCTTTAGCAATGCAAAAAGCCTGTGAATTAACACCGTCAACCATGGCTGCTGTTTTAGGATTAGAAGATGCTATTGTGGAAGAAATTTGCGCGAAAACACCAGGTATTGTCGTAGCTGCTAATTACAACTGCCCAGGGCAATTGGTGATTTCTGGAGATATAGAAGCGGTAGGTCTTGCTTGTGAAGCTTTAAAAGAAGCGGGCGCTAGACGTGCATTGTTATTACCCGTTGGTGGCGCGTTTCACAGCCCATTAATGGAGCCTGCTCGCGAAGAATTAGCCCTTGCAATAAGCAATACCGTATTTACAGCACCTGCGTGTCCTATTTATCAAAATGTGAGCACACATGCTGTAACAGACCCTTCTGAGATAAAAGAAAACCTTATTTCGCAATTAACAGCTCCTGTAAAATGGACACAAAGCATTCAACACATGATTCAAGATGGTGCTACGAAGTTTATTGAAGTAGGCCCTGGAAATGTACTACAAGGATTGGTTAAAAAGATTAACCGAGAATCTGAAACTGAAAAAGCAACTTTATAAAGTACATACGCATAAAAAAAGCCCTCAAGTTGAGGGCTTTTTTTATGCGCTTAATTTGCAATGTTCGCAATCTTTTATTTCACCGTAATACGTTTCTCGGTATTTATGCAATGTTTTAAAAGGGATCGATAAAAAGGTTTTTCTGATGTAAACCACTTTGGCTGTAAACATCCCCATTTTTTGGGTAAACCGTTTTTCCTTTTTTGTTTTTCGTTGTACTGTTATCAAGTTCATAGTTCCTTTCTTTAGCGTGCAAAGGTAGAAAACTAAGTAGCGTATAGCTAGACATAACCGTTAAACGTTCGTTAAACGACTGTTAACAAGAAAATACATTATAAATTCCTGATTTTTTTCTCCCATTTCCAGGAAGAAATTAATGCGTCATCCAACGATTTTTCAGCTTTCCAGCCTAGTATCTCATTCGCCTTGGTGGTATCAGCATAGACCGAAATAACATCACCAGGACGTTTTTCAACGATTTTATAATTTAGTTTTTGATCTGTTACCTTTTCAAAAGTAGAAACCACTTCTAGCACAGAAGTTCCTTTTCCCGTTCCAATATTGAATACTTCCAGATTTGTCTCGTTCTTTTCAGAAAGTAATCGCTTTAAAGCAATTACGTGTGCTTTTGCCAAATCGACCACATGAATGTAATCACGAATACAACTTCCATCCGGCGTTGGATAATCATCGCCAAAAACTGACAACTGATTTCTCAATCCCGCTGCAGTTTGTGTGATAAATGGCACTAAGTTTTGAGGAACTCCAATAGGCAACTCACCTATACTTGCTGTTTCATGAGCTCCTATCGGATTAAAATAACGCAATGCGATTGCTTTTAATTCTGAAACGGAACACACATCAAAAAGAATCTCTTCACTAATTTGCTTTGTATTTCCGTACGGAGAAATTGCCTTTTTTATAGGTGCTTTTTCAGTAATAGGAAGGGAGTCTGGCTCACCATAAACAGTACAAGAAGAACTAAAAATAAAATTAGAAATCTTATGCGTTTCACACTCTTGAAGCATATAAACAAGGGTGTTCAAGTTGTTTTCATAATAGAGCAATGGATTGGTCACACTTTCACCAACGGCTTTACTTGCTGCAAAATGAATAATTCCATCAATATTAGTGTGCTTTTTAAAAAATGCTGAAACATCCGATTTCACACGCAAATCTAGCTTTTCAAATGTAGGTGCTTTTCCAGTAATTGAAATAATTCCTTCTAAAACGTCTAATGAAGAGTTTGAAAGGTTATCTACAATCACCACTTCAAAACCTGAATGTTGAAGTTCTACTACAGTGTGCGATCCAATATATCCTAAACCTCCTGTTACAAGTATTTTTTTCATTATTTGGCAATGAAATTTATAAGTGTTGTTGTAATAAATTCGATTTGTTCGTCGTCTAATTCGGTGTGCATTGGTAATGAAATCACTTCTTTTACCAACTGATTGGTTACTGGGAAATCTGCCTCATTGTAACGCGCATCCTTATATGCCTTCTGACTGTGTAATGGAATTGGATAATAAACACCACACGGAATTCCGTTCTCATTTAAATGTTTTACCAACCCATCTCGGTCTGCATTGATAATACGCAATGTATATTGATGATATACGTGACAATTACAGACATCATTTTTACACAATGCATCTAAAGTACATCCTGAAGGTGTGATAATCGTATCAATTCCAGAAAGTGCCTTTGTATATTTTCTAGCCGCAGTTCTTCTTGCAGCGTTATACTCATCTAAGTGAGGTAATTTAGCTCTCAAAACCGCTGCTTGAATAGAATCCAAACGAGAATTAACCCCCACAACATCGTGATGGTAGCGCTCGTACATTCCGTGATTCACTATCCCACGAATGCTGTATGCTAAATCATCATCATTGGTAAAAATCGCACCTCCATCGCCATAACAACCTAAATTTTTAGAAGGAAAAAAGGATGTAGAAGCAACGTGACCGATGGTTCCACTTTTCTTTCTGCTTCCATCTTTCGAAATATAATCGGCTCCAATACCCTGGGCATTGTCTTCAATTACAAATAAATTATGCTGTTCGGCAAGCTCCATAATTTCATCCATATTGGCCGTTAACCCAAATAAATGAACAGGAACTATCGCTTTTGTTTTTGGTGTAATTGCTTTTTTAATAGCATCAATATCGATGTTGAAGTTTATAGGATCTACATCTACCAAAACGGGAGTTAATTGCAATAAGGCAATCACCTCTACCGTAGCTGCAAATGTAAAATCGGCCGTAATTACTTCATCGCCGGGCTTTAACCCTAATCCCATCATAGCAATTTGAAGCGCATCGGTACCATTGGCACACGGAATTACGTGTTTTACTCCTAAATATTCTTCTAATTCCTTTTGAAATTGATGTACTTCTGGGCCGTTTATAAAAGCTGTGGTTTCAATTACTTCTTGAATAGAAGCATCTACTCGCTCTTTTATTTGTTGGTATTGACCTTTAAGGTCTACCATTTGTATTTTTCGCATATTCTTTATTGAAAAAATAGTAATCTTATAGTATCGTAAAATTACAAAAATAGAAAACGGCAAGCAATGTAATTACGCAAAGAAGCGTATTTTAGCACTTAGGTTTTACCTTATGCGGATATTATACACCATTTTAATAAAAATCACGAGCCTTTTTATAGGCATCTTACCTCTTTTTAGTAAAAAGATGAAGCTTTTTGTTTCTGGAAGAAAGGATGTTTTTAATACGCTTTCTGAAAACATAGCTCCCAACGAGACAACCCTTTGGTTTCATTGCGCTTCTTTGGGAGAGTTTGAACAAGGCGTTCCTATCATGAATGCTTGTAAACAACTACTTCCAAACCATAAAATTGTGGTTTCCTTTTTTTCTCCATCGGGATACGAGGTTAAGAAAAAGGACCCTATTGCCGATGTTGTTGTGTATTTGCCCTTAGACACCCTTCAAAATGCGAAAAAATTTATAGCGGCTACAAATCCCTCGTTAGCAATATTCATCAAATATGAATTTTGGCCTAATTACCTTTTCGAACTTCAAAAAAATAAGATTCCGACGCTGTTGGTCTCTGGATTATTTCGATCTAAACAATCCTTTTTTAAACCTTATGGCGGATTTATGCGAAAAGCACTTGGCACTTTTGACCATTTGTTTTTGCAAAATGAAAATTCGAAAGACTTACTTTCTAGTATTGGAATTTCCAATTTTACGGTAAGTGGCGATACTCGTTTTGATCGAGTTTCGCACCAAATTGAACAGAACAACACACTGGATTTTATGGAGCAATTTAAGGGAGATTCGCTGTGTATTGTCTGCGGAAGCACCTGGACAGAAGACGAAGTCGTATTATTAGACTCTATCAATGCAGCTTCAGAAAATGTAAAATTTGTGATTGCACCGCATAAAATTGAACCTTCAAAAATACATACCTTCAGAAAAAACATTCAGAAAAAAACAGCCTTATATTCTGAAGTGATATCACTTTCCGAAGTAAAAAAAACTAAAAACCTTTCCGAAGCAAACGTATTCATTATCGATATGGTAGGATTGCTTACCAAAATATACAACTACGCAGACATTGCGTATGTGGGAGGTGCGATGGGCGCTACGGGATTACATAATATTCTAGAACCTGCTACTTTTGGGGTTCCGATTGTGATTGGTAAAAATTTCGAGAAATTCCCAGAAGCTAAAAAACTACAACAATTGGCCGGATTATTTTCTGTTTCGAATGCACAAGAATGTACCGAAATACTAGAAAAATTAACCAACAACGCTTCTTTCAGAAATAAAACAGGAATGATTGCTGGACATTTTATCAATAACAATACTGGAGCCACTAAAACGGTAATGGATTATATTGAAAAACTAGACTCCTTAAAAAGCAAAACGAACGCTTAAGCTAAACACTAACGGCGTTATTTAAATACCTTCGGAAAGGCAGCAATTCTTGATACACTGCAATTACTTTTTCATTAAAATTAGCGTTACACACGTCTGCTTCGGAAAAAGAACAACCCACCGCAAACGACTTACGCCGTAATAAATCGATGTGTTTATGGTCTGTTGAAAAGCCTTTCGGTGCCGTTTTTAACGACTCACTTTCAATGAGACCGCCAAACATCTTTTTGAAGCTTTTTTTCTGAAGAATTTCCTGTAAAACGTCCCCATCATAATCTATGGCTTCCCGAATGCTTTTCAATAATTTAGAAGAAGGATGCCAGTAACCGCCACCTATAAAAGATCCATGAACACCTAACTCAATATAAAAATCACCTTGTTTGCTGCGTTGGTCTAATCCCGCTCCAAAATGATCTTTGTACGTAGGCTTATTGGGGTGATATAATAGGTTGTTATTTATTCTATTAATAGCTTTCTTACCAGGCGTATCAAAATAGTCTGCATCGATTGTTGCGAGGGTATCATTCATTGTTTGCAACCAAGCAATATAAAAATCTCTGACTTCAAAGTATTCTTTACGGTTGGCATCCATCCACTCTTTTGAATTGTTTTTCTGAAGCTTCCGAAGAAAATTAAACAATTTATTAAAATTCATTTATTTTGTTAATTTTATGTGTTTTACGCAATATTTATTAAATTATTAGCTATTGATTATGAAAAATTAACTTTTAAGGGTTTTACATTTGAACCATAATTAAAACCATCTATTATGAAAAAGTTAATTTTTATTGCGCTTACCGCAACATTCTTGACCACATCTTTTACTTCTTGTAGAGAGCAAAAATCTGAAAAAGAAGCTCTTATTGAAGAAATGCGAGATGAAGGCGCTGACATTAAAGTTAAAAAAGACGACGGTGAAACAAAAATTAAAATGGAAACCGACGACAAAAAAGTGAAAATTAAAACGGATGATGAGGGTAACACCAAAATCAAAGAAACCGATATGACTGATGATAACTAATACATCAGTATTGTAAAAAAAAGAGGCTTATAACTAAGCCTCTTTTTTTATGTGTTTAGGTTTCGTATTTGACCTTTTAATTCATTCATAGACTCTTGCAATTGCCGTAATAAAGTACTGTCTGAAGGTTCGTCGATTCCAAAAGTAAGTTTGCTATTTACCAACCACAACTCCTGAATATCTTGAATATTAATATTAATTGGAAGGTACTCTTCATTAAGAGAAATAAGCTTCACTTTTTCTGGCATATTAGGTACTTTCTGAAGTTTTTTTACCAAAACAGAATCTTTTAAAACTACGATATAGATTTTACTATCACTAGCTTCGGAAATACTGGGCACTGCTCTTCCTAAAACCCATTCATTGGGTCTAATATTAGGCAACATGCTATCTCCTTCAACCTGAAAACCGCGATAGGTTGCATTTCTGTATTCTGGCAAAGGAATGGAAAAGGCAGGCAATGTTTCATACCAATCGACATCTTGAATGTTATGCGGATACCCTGCAGCGGCTTTTTGATTGACCAAAAGGATGGTTTCTTTTTCGGAAGCATCTACCGTAATTACTTTTGGGCTTACATCATCCCCATGTATAGAAATATATTGTGTAAAGCTTTTTCCAAAAAGCCATAAGGGGTTAATATTAAACTGTCGAAGCAATTCCATGACAACTTTACCAGAAACTTTGGTTTTACCGCGTTCGATATCTGCCGTACTTCCCTTTATACCAATCACCTCTGCAAATGATTGCTGGGTATAATGCAAAGCCTCTCGCACTTTTTTAAAACGCTTTGCTTCTATTGAAAGATCTTTATCCATACTCAAATTTATACTATTTTTGGAATATTTCCAAGTAATAGTGGATTTTTTCCGAAGAATCGGTAAATGTTAAAAAAAAATATTTTATAAGCGTAACATTTGCCTTTGAAAGGTTGTTGTATTAAAAAAATAAGTACTTTTACCCACTATTAATCACTAATTTATATCAACAATGAAAAAATTAATTTTAACTTTTGCTTCAGTATGTTTAATCGCATCTGTTTACTCTTGTAGAGATACAGAAAAAAAAGCTGAAGATGCAGCTGATTCTATGGAAGAAGTAATGGAAGATGCAGCAGACACGACTAAAGATGCAATGGAAGATGCAGGTGACGCTATTGAAGACGCTACCGATGCAACTGGAGATGCTATTGAAGATGCAGTTGATGCAACTGGAGATGCATTAAAAGATGCTAAAGACGCAACTGAAGGTGCTGTAAAAGACGCTGGTGATGCAATTCAAAAAGGTGCTAAAGACACTAAAGACGCTATTAAAGGAGATCATTAATCCCTAGTAGCTCTTATAAAAATAAAAACCCACGCAAGTTGCGTGGGTTTTTTATTTACAATTAATTGTAGTAATCTTTAATTTTCGACTACAATAAACTCTGATCTTCTGTTTTGTTCATGAACGTAATCTTCACATTTTACACCATTTGAACAATGATTAAGCAGTGTCGTTTCCCCGTATCCCATGCCTGTTATTCTCGTTCTATCGATACCGCCTTCTTTTACAATGTAATCCATTGTTGCTTGCGCACGTTTTTGCGATAACGTTTTATTGTACGAATCTCTTCCACGGCTATCGGTATGCGAACGCACATCAATTTTCATTGTTGGGTATTCATTTAAAACCGCGATTACTTTTTGCAACTCAACAGCTGCGTCTGGTCTAATATTGTATCGATTTAAATCAAAATTAATCGGACTTAAATTTAATAATTTTGCTAAATCACTTCCTATACCAATGGGAGAAACATTTAAATCTTTTCCTTTTTTAAGCAGTAGTGTTTTTTCAATTACAGTTTTATTTGTTTCTGAAGAGGCAAACGACTTTTCTTCAGTTGAAAACCCTTCTTTCGTAGCACGAACTGAGTAGGCTTTTACACATTCTAAATTGAACGTAAAATGACCGTTAGCTTCCGAAGTACTTTCAGAAACAACTGTATTATTTTCATCTAACAAAACAACTTTAGCAGCAGCTATTGGCTCTTTACTTGTTTCATCTAAGATAAACCCATCCACAACTTGATCGCAAGTAATCACAAGCGGTGCTGTTCTTTTAAAGCTATAGATATCATCGTCGCCTACGCCTCCTTTTCTGTTGGAAGCGAAATAACCTGTATCTGTAGCGGCATTAATGATAAATGTAAAATCATCAAAAGGGCTATTAAGTGGTGCTCCTAGGTTGTACACTTTTTTAAAATGGTTTTCTCCATCAATTTCCGTCACAAAAATATCTAGTCCGCCAAGACCAACATGTCCATCTGAAGCGAAGTACAATTTGTTGTCTGAACTTACAAACGGAAATGTTTCTCTTTCTTTGGTATTAATTCCGTCGCCTAAACTTTCTGGAACTGAAAATCCTTCATCAGTAATGGTAACTTTATATAAATCTGATGCCCCTTTTCCTCCAGGCATGTCACTCGCAAAGTACAATGTTTTTTCGTCAACACTTAATGCTGGGTGTGCCACTGAGTATTCGTTATTATTGAAGGGTAGCTCTTCGATATCCCAATTTCCGTTTTCTTGTTTTTTACCTCTATAAAGCTTCAAACGATTGGTTCCGTTGGCATCTTTTTTATAATTTCCTTTTGTATAGTTGTTTCTTGTAAAATAAACCGCTTCTCCATCTTTGGTAAATACCGCTGTAGATTCGTGAAATTTAGTATTTACTTTTCCACTAAATGCTTCAACACTCTCTTCGGAAGCTTCTACGGAAATTGAATATAAGTCTAGAAAAGGCTGATCATTCCAGTTATGAGTTCTTGGTTTTTCTGATTTTTTTTGTCCATTTGAAGCAAATACCAATTTGTCTATATAGTAAGAAGGTGCAAAATCTGAAAGTTTTGTATTGAAGTTTACTTTGGCTACTTCAAAACGAGGTGCTTCAGAAATCTGTTTTAAATATCCTCTTTCGTTTGCAAAAAATACCGCACGATTATCGTTTCCGTTAATTGCATAAAATTTTTCCATGATATTGTCTGAAGCTCTATAACGTCTCAAACTCTTTAAAGACTGCGCATATCTGTACAAGTAATCTGGACTCACAGAGGGCCCATAACTATTGTATAGTTCTTCATACCATTTGGTAGCATTCTCATAGTCTGCTGTAAAGTAATAGGAATCTCCTAACTTTTGCAGCACATCTTGAGTTTTAAATCCATTTTCAACAACTTTTAAATAGGCTTGTTGCGCATCAATAAATGCATTTTCGTTGTATTCTTTATTTCCTTTTTTAATTTTCCCTTCTTGGGCGCTTACTAGCGATGAAGTTAAAAACGTAAAAGCTAAAAATAGTTTAAGTATATTTTTCATGTTCGAGTAAGTTTTGTCTATTAAAAGAATCTTGGAGAAACCATATTTTTAGAGTTCTTAAATATCTCGTATCGCAAGAAAACCTCAAAAGACCCATTGTTGTATTGTGTAAGCTCGGTAGTTTCACGGTCGTATGCCAAACCTAACATCAACTCTTCAGAAATTTGAAATCCAACCATCGCACTTAATGCAGCACTCCATCGATAAGCAGCTCCAAGCGTAAATTTTTCATTTACCAAAAAGTTTGCGGAAAGGTCTACCTGTAACGGAGCTCCTTCAACTAATTTCGTCAATACTGCTGGTTTAAATTTGATGTCTTCATTAAGATCGAAAACATACCCTGAAGTAAGGTAAAAATTGATTTTTTCCTTAGCAGTTGCACTAGATGTGCTATTTGGATCTACTGAAGATTCGTCAAAATGTTCCGTTTCTAAAATGTTTGGAGCACTTAATCCTAAGTAAAAATTATTCGTAAAATAATAAGCTCCAACTCCAAATTGAGGAGAAAACTTATTATCTATAAATACTTCCGCATCTGGATCTCCTGGATTGTATGCGCCTTCGTAAGCACGCTGTGTGTCTACATCTAATAAATGCGCCCCTCCTTTAATACCTAAGTTTAAACGCGCTTCATCTGAAACATGAAGTGTATAACTAAAATCTAAATCTAAATAGGTTTCTTGTGTAATAAAGATTTCATCGCGAACCGCATTAAGACCTAAGGAAACATTTTTTGCAATTGGCGAGTGCACAGATGCTGTAAATGTTTTTGGGGTTCCTTTGATGTTATTACCAAACCATTGATTTCTATACAGTCCTACAAAACTAAATACATCTCTAGCTCCTGCATATGCTGGATTTACACTCAATGTATTATACATATACTGAGTATATTGAGCATCTTGCTGTGCAGAGGCGATATTTGCGTACAATCCTAGGACGAAAAGCACCAAAAGAGTTAGTTTATTATTTCTCATATCGTTTATGTTTAGCCTGTCGAATGCATCATCCGACAGGCATTTTCTATAATTTCTAATTTCTGTTTATGTAAAGTGGACCGGCCATTTTCTTGGTTTCACCATTATCATTTACATATGTTATCACATAGTAATAAGTACCTACTGGTAGTTGTTCTGTTTCAGAAATGGTTACCCTTCCGTTTGAGATTCCGCGGAAGTAATTATCTCCAACACCATATTCTCTCGTTTCGAATACCTTCACACCCCATCTGTTATAGATTTCAACTGTGTTATTAGGGTATTTATCGATACCTCTAATTGTAAACACATCGTTTAGTCCATCACCGTTTGGCGTCATGATATCAAACACATCAAGATTATCTTCAGAAGTAATGTCTCCATTATTACACTCTAAGAAATCTGGAATTCCATTTCCATTCACATCACCCATCTCATCACCGTTAGGGATGCCGTCACCAGCACCGTCACAATCACAATCTGCGCTTAACCATATAACTGTTGGCGATACTGTTTGGCTCATATAATCGAAGTCGCAAACACTTAATGGGTCTGTACCATCAATAATCTCATCACCGTTGGTTACTCCATCTCCATCACAATCAAAGTCTAACCATTCTTGTGACGTTGGAAGTGTTTGACTTTCTAGAACAAAATCACACTGATCTAATGGGTTTGTACCATCATTGACTTCATCACCGTTGGTTACTCCATCATTATCGCAATCAAGTTCATTCCATACTGTAGTTGTTGGTAATGTCTGATTTGTACTATCGAAACTACAAGGGTTATAAGGATCTGTTCCTCCAGCAATTTCATCACCGTTAGTTATCCCATCACCGTCACAATCAAGATCGTTCCATGTAGTTGAAGGTAATGTTTGACTTCCTTCCACAAAGTCACATCCATTTTGCGGATCTGTACCATCGTTAATTTCATCACCATTGGTTACTCCATCACCATCACAGTCAAGATCATTCCATTCTGTGCTTGGATCTACTGTCTGACTTGTTATATCGAAGCTACAAGGGTCATTAGGATCTGTTCCATCGTTAATTTCATCACCATCTATCACACCGTCTCCGTCTGTATCTGAATTCTGTGGATCTGTACCTAAGACAACTTCGTTTCCATTACTGATTCCGTCGTTATCACAGTCTAAATCGTTCCATACGGCACTTGGATCAACTGTTTGACTTGCCAATACGAATGAACAAGGATCGGTTGGATCGGTTCCATCGGCAATCTCATCACCATTAGTAACTCCGTCTCCGTCACAATCAAGGTCGTTCCATTCGTTAGAAGGTGGTACTGTTTGACTTTCCGCAAGGAAATCACAAGGATCAGTTGGATCTGTACCGTTACTGATTTCAATACCATTTACAACTCCATCACCATCACAATCTAACGTATTCCATTCATTTGAAGGAGTCGTTGTTTGACTTGTGAATACGAATGAACAAGAATCTCCTGGATCGGTTCCATTAGCAATTTCATCACCATTAGTAACTCCATCACCATCACAATCTAAATCGTTCCATTCTGCACTTGGATCTACTGTCTGACTTGTTACATCGAAGTCACAAGGATCAATAGGATCAGTTCCATCGTTAACTTCATCACCGTCAATTACACCATCACCATCTGTATCTGAATTCTGCGGATCGGTTCCTAAGATAATCTCGTCGCCATTACTGATTCCGTCATTATCACAGTCTAAGTCATTCCATACGGTACTAGTTGGTACTGTTTGACTCGCTAACACAAATTCACAAGGGTCAGTTGGATCTGTTCCGTCGATAATCTCATCGCCATCAGTTACTCCATCTCCATCTGTATCTGGATTTAATGGATCAGTTCCTAAGATAACTTCGTCACCATTATTGATTCCGTCATTATCACAATCTAAATCGTTCCATTCTGCACTTGGATCTACTGTCTGACTTGTTACATCGAAGTCACAAGGATCGGTTGGGTCGGTTCCGTCGATAATCTCATCGCCGTCAGTTACTCCATCGCCATCGGTATCTGGATTTAGTGGGTCCGTTCCATTGGCAATCTCATCACCATTGGTAACACCATCGTTATCACAATCTAAATCGTTCCATACGGTAGAAGTTGGTACTGTTTGACTTGTTACTACAAATTCACAAGGATCGGTTGGGTCGGTTCCGTCAATAATCTCATCGCCGTCAGTTACTCCATCGCCGTC
>NZ_FNBA01000016.1 GCF_900102055.1 Ulvibacter litoralis | reverse complement strand
AGCCTATGGCATCTCAAAATCAAGAATACCGTATGATAAAAATTATGTTTCAAAATTAAACTAGAATTAGTTGTTTTTTAGCTCAGTTCTTTGTTGGCGGTAGTTTTTTTACTATAAAATATTTAGATAATAGATTATGTTTTTGTCCATTAAATTCAACTTCGGGTTCAGTTTTCTCAATTTTTTCAATTATTTTAAAGGATGTTTGTTGAATTAAAGATTCAAAATCTTCCGTTCGATATTCTTTAAATCCATATTTAGTAAAGTTGAGTGTTTGTCCTTTAATAAAAGGTCTAAACGAAACAATTAATATCCCATTTTGGTTCAATACTCTATAAATTTCTTTTAATGCCTTTACTGGGTTTTTCCAAAAGTAAATGGTATTAATTGTGCATATTTTATCAAATGTTTCATCCCAAACAGGAATTTTCTCAACATCTGCATCAAATAAATCTACATATCCTGTTTCTATTAGATAACTATTATTATTTTTTGCTTCAGTTATCATAGTCTTAGAAATATCAATTCCAGTAAAGTGTATTCCTGAACCATAGTTCAGAATATCCTTAATAAATTTGCCATTTCCTAATCCAATTTCTAAAACAGATTCATTGTCTTTTATTTTCAGCAATTCATAAGTTGTTTTACTTATGAATTCATTCATAGTATTCATACCCAATGCAACATCAACTCCAAATTTCCCTGATGGGTTAGCTAACTGTTTTGCAACTTTTTCAAAATCCATTTAGCAATTTATTCTGGTGTTTCTGAAAAAGTTAAAATAAAACCGTTTAAATCCATTATAGCGAATTCATTAGTTCCATAAAAAGTTTTATTCATAGGTTTTATTATGTTAATTTCTTTGGGTAGATTATTGTAATAATCATTAATATCATTGACTCTAATATAAAAAGTTAAAGCACCTCCAACTTTTAAAGGTTCTAGTTCTTTATACTCAGTTTTTAATGATCTTTCCTCTTGGAACATCATACCTACATTATCTAACATTACATAACCCCATTCAAATTGACCTGATTCAGGATTGGTATCTATCAATTTAAAACCTAGACTATTTGTGTAATAATCTAAGGTTGCGTTTACGTCTTTTACCATTATGTTTGGTGTGAGAGATTCTAATTTTGTCATATTATTGTTTTTAGTTTGAGAATAAGATTGAATAGAGAAACTAACAAGAACTACTATCAAAAAAATCTTCATAATTATTTTTTAACAAATGTAAAAGTTAAGAATAGGTTACGTTTTGTAAAAAAACGACATTGTTATAATTCGGAAGGATTTAATCCAGATATTTTATGAATTTCTTTTGTCAAGTGCGAATGGTCAAAATAGCCATTGTCAAAGGCTATACTTAATAAACTCAAGTTTGGATTTTCCATGATGACATCTTTGGTTTTGTTAAAACGAATTATAGAATGATACTCCTTCATGGTAACTCCAACTATCGTTTTAAAACGTCTTTCCAATTGTCTCAAACTTATACAATGATTTTTAGCGATTAAACTCAAATCTAGCTCTCTATAATTAGCACGTATAGATTCACAAACCGAGTGTTCTAATTTGTATACATCTTGAACTGTCCAATTTATTTCGGCTGTTAAAAAACTATTAATTAATTGCACTTTTTCAAAATGACATTTTTTTTCAGTAAGTTCTTCTAAAAATGAATTGTTAAGTTTAGGAAATAGGTTTGATGCATTTATAGCTGTGTTTTTTATTTCTGAAAGTGGAATATTAGAGATAGAATTAAACTGACCAGTTTTAAATCTAATCCCAAGAGTTTCTGAATTTTTCTTTGAAACTACTCTTTTAAATTTAGTCATCATTCCAGAAACTCTTATTTCATTTCCAGAGCTTAACAGCATTTGTTTGCCAAGGTCAAAAATGATGTCAACATATCCATCAGGTAAAATTCTAGATTCTATTTCCTGTCCATTGTTTGTTGCTATCCAAATGGTATCAACAATCGAATTTAAATTTTTAGATGGTATGTATTCTTTATAGCTCAAGTCTTCAAAGTTATAACCAAAATATAAAAGCAACTTTAGTAATTTGTAAAAGTTGCTTTATTTTTAAATGATTTATTCTCTTATAGGTATCATATTAGAAGTGTCTACAGGGAAACTATCATATTTATTATACAATTTTAAATATTTTTCAGGGTTAATAGGTACTTCATTTAAGGTTTCATATAAACCTTTAAAAAAGCCTTCACGTTTTTGAGATGGATTAAATATTAAAGTCAGTTTTACTATTTTATCAGTGTCATTTTTAAATCCGTGAGCTGTAAATCTTGGAACATAAGCCACAGTTCCTGGTTTGGCTTTGTACTCTTCTTTGCCAACTTGCATGGTTAACTCTCCTTCATTTACAATGAAAGTTTCGTCCATAAATCTGTGGTAATGTAGTTTTGCACCAATCGCCATTGGCGGAAGCGTAATTTCATATACACCTAATTGGTCATTAGACATTTCACTAGTAACTTTAAATGTAATAGAGATAGTACTTAATTCTAATTTTTCTCCTTCATTGGGCTGTATGATAGAAGCTTTATTTTCAAGCTTGTCATTAAAGTAATCTGGTTTCATTGATTAAATATTTTGTAAGTTCATTAAAATTTTTTCCTGTTGTATTTTATTATTCTTTTCTAAAAGTTCCGGATAAGCTGTTCCTTCAAGAGAAAAAATGGCTTTAAGCTCTAAATTGATAAAACCGAAAATTGTTTTAAGTTATGGTTCTTGAAAATCTAGCGAAGCCATTGCTGTACCTTTATACGTCTCGCCTTTAGTTGTAATTACATAAGCTTTAGTGTTTTTGAGTAAACCTTGATAGCTACCATCCTTATTTACTCTAAATGTATGTCCAGACCTAATAATGTGGTCTAAATATGATTTTAAAGTTGATGGTATATTTAAATTATACAAAGGGCTGCTAATGAGTACGTAGTCTGCAGATTTTAGTTCTGAAATAAGTTCGTCAGATAACCTTGTAGCTTGTTTGTTAATCTTGTTCTGCTCTTTCAGAGGAATATGGAATGCTTCTACTGTTTCATTTTGCAAGTGAGGTATTTCAGTTTTTGTTAAGTCTTTATAAATCACTTTACCTGTCGGATGGGTTTTTAACCAATTCTTTTCAAAATAATCAGCTAATTGTCTTGAGTGCGAACCTTCTTTTCTTAAGCTGGCATCTATTCGTAATAATTTTTTCATCTATTGAGTATTTATGTTCAATAGTATGACAAAACCAAAAGAGAAAACGTGACAAATTTTACAGGGAAAGTGATTTTAGTTTATTTGGATCAACAATAGAGTAGATATTTACAATCTTATTTTTTTCTATTTCAAATATTTGACAATTTTTAAGTGCCTCATTTTGATAAAATAGAATAGCAGGTTGGTGGTTTATGATGGTGTTTTTAATCTCTAAACCAGTTAAAAAGGCTCTATAAACATATAGTAATAGCTTAGAAGTACTTGTTATACCACTTGTTAATTCTCTAACTACTTTAATGTTTTTTCCTCCATCTGCGGCTAGTAGTATGTCTTTAGATAGTAGTTTTTCTAAAGCAGACAAGTTTCCATTTTGCATTGCTTCAATATATTGCTTCAATTTTTGGGTTTCATTTTTTGGAATACTATTGTTTTTCGTTTTGCTATTATTCAGTTTGATTTTTGCTCTACTTAATAATTTTCTTGAATTTTCAATTGTTAAACCAATGGTTTCAGCAATTTCTTTATGAGAATAATCAAAAGCTACTTTTAAAATAAAAACAGCACGTTCTTTTGCTGTTAATTTTTCTAGAAGCGTTAGCATTGAATAAGATAAAATCTCATTGTAATTGATGTTGTCATCTGCATTTTCGGTAGAAAGTGGCTCTGGAAGCCAAACATCTGTAGTTGTTGTTTTCTTGTTTCTTTTTTTTAAGTTAATTGATTTGTTTATTACAGATTTGATTAAATATCCAATTTCATTCTCAATATGATTTTTGTCAATTATCAAGTACTTTACAAGAATATCTTGTATTGTGTCTTTCGCATCTTCAGAAGAACCAAGAATGTTATAAGCGTAAGGAAAGAGTATGTCGTGATAATTTTTCAAATCTAAATTTTGTGTTTAGAAACTATGACAATTCAATTTATAAAAACGTGACATTTTAATTGTTAAAATTGGAAGTTTCCAAGACCTCATAGTTTTTCATTGTTAAACTATTTGCGTCTGTTAAACTAGCAAATTTCATTGCGTTATCGTCTTGCATAAATGTATTCTGTATCTTCTCAACGTCTTCTTTACTTTTCCATACAAAGATATCCATGTAACCCTCTTCTGTTTTTAAAAATTGTCTACTAATTAAACCTTTGCATTTAGAGCAATAATCTTTGTTAAAGACCTTTGAAGCTAATAAAAGCTCTTCGTGAGTTACATTTTTTGCTGCTTTGTAAGTGGTAATTTCTACTATCATTTTTGAATTATTTAATATTTATAACAAAACTACTCACGTATTTTTGTTTCAAACAATAAGATAGTTTAAGAAAATTAACTTTAGATAGTTGTCTTTTTTCAGATAGCACTTAAAAATTCTGGAGTTACACCTATGTATGAAGCAATTTGTATGTTTGAAATACGGTTTGACAAATTAGGATATTTATTTAGAAAGTAAAGATATCTCTCATGAGCAGTTGAGCTTATATGCTGAAGTACTCTTTCTTGTTGTTCAATAAATGCATTCTCTGTAATAATCCTCATATTTCTGTCGAACATAGGGGAATTATCATATAAATTAAAAAGATCTTCTTTTTTTATTTGTAGAATAATAGAAGCTTCTAAAGCCTCAATATTAAGTTTACTAGGAAGACTATTATATAAACTACTAAAGTCCGTTACCCATTTATTTTCGGAAGTAAATTGAAGGTTGTGTTGGTTTCCTTTTTGGTCAATATGATAGGTTTTTAAAATGCCCTTAACAACAAAAGTTAAGAAGTTACAATTTTCTCCTTCTACTAAGATGTTTTCTTTTCTCTTAAGTTTCCCTTCTGTTACACATTCTTCAAGTATTTTAACAGTTGATTCTTCAACAGTCCAATAATTTTTAAAGTAATTTAGTAAATGTTGTGTTTTAGAGGATTTCAATTTTTTATAGTGTTTAATATTAGCAGTAACATTGAATATAGCCAATAGAACAAAGTAAATGTTTTAGGTTAACCAGTAATGAATTTAATTATCAAATCTATCGTTGTAGCCAGTTTCTATTTCTAATTTGCTCCATTTCTCTTGCCATTTTTTATTTTTAATTCTAGCATTGTAAATAGTTAAATCAAATTTTGGTGTTGGTCTCACCAAAAGGTTAAACAAATCTTCTAAACCATAAGGTGCTATATATTCAATTTGGTTATTAAAATTCAATCTTACAGCTATTGAAGTTGCAGTTTCAGGCCAAAAAGAAATTGCTTGATTGCAACTAGAATATTGTGTGTGTCCATTCCTAACATGCATTCTTGCTTGATTTTTAACAGACCATTTTAAATTCGAATTCAGTTTTCTTAACTTGTTTTCTAATTGCAAGTCATATTCTTTACTCGAGTTTGATTTATCAAAGTATATAATATCAATATCATTAAGTTCAGTTCTGTCCTTTTTATGTTTTTCATCCCAAACTTTGTTTCTTACAAAACCAGCTCCAATCCAACAATCATTCAAGTTTAAATCTCTAACAATTTTCAAAATTTTGGTCATCCAAATATCATTTTCGATGATTTCTATTAGTTTGTTTTCTAATTCTTGCATTTTTCTAATTACCGCCAACGGTAGGTATAACCGAAGTTACGGGATTAAAGTTAATGATTTTCGGTTTAGCACTGACGTTAGCAATTCCGAGCGGATTCGGACGTAGTCGAATCCGCCGTAATTGCGGTTATACATTGTTCTACGCAGTTTTTATTCTGAAGCCAAATTCTTTATTGTATTTCCTTTTTCGTCCAGCACTTCTATTTTTGGATTGTTTTGATTGTCCACATATATTTTTAATCGGTCGATTCCTTTTTGGTCCTGAATAAAAATCCCAGCGTTTTCGTTAGACGTTTTGCCGATAAACATTCTTTCAGCTGTAATTAGTCCTCCAACTTTTGCTTTTTTGATTACTTTGATAGCTTCTTGCATTGAAAGACCTTTTTTCTTTAAAGAATCAATTTTTTTAGCAATTATTGGCATCGTATAATTTTCGTCTTTATCCCAAAATTGAATACCATATCTCGATTTTCCTTCATTGTTTTTTAAGTAACGCATTTGCATAATTTGGTCGGTCTTATATTGGTCAACAGATAAAATCCAAGACGAGCCGTCTTTTTTGTTTCCTTGATATAGTATTCCGCCAACTTCGTCTTGCTCTTCGTTGAAAAAAATAATTCCAGCTGGTCTTTCCCGTTCTCCAAATAACATTTCTCCGTTAAACATTCCAGAATGTTGTTTGGATTGGTTGCTGATGACCATTTTTAAACCTCCATTAGGTTCTATTATATTAATTCTCTCAACTGTAATTTCATCGAATTTTTTATTTTTTTGTTCAGTTTTAAACGCTGATAAAATGGCAAAAGCTAAAACAGCTGTTAAGGTTGCCGAATACAATTTTAAAATAAAGTTTTCACTTGTTTTATTCATATTCTTAATGGTTGTTTAAATTGCGTAGAACGGTTTTGTATAAGATTAGTTGCGTGTTTTAAGCACTAAAGTTAGTAAATAAATCACAGATAGAAAGTCCTCGCGGACTTTCGTAAGTAGGCTAGTACTAGCAATTAATTTTATACGTCCTAAGTTTGATTTCCATTAACTTAATTCAGAATTAATAGAAAGAACAAAAGAGCAGAGTAAGATTAAGATATACGTAGGAACTTAAGATTCC
>NZ_FNBA01000017.1 GCF_900102055.1 Ulvibacter litoralis | reverse complement strand
TCCGAATAATTGGAACTAAATAAAGAACTGAAAAGGTGTCGCCGCTTCAAGCCGCACACTACGCCAAGCGCTACAATTATTATACAAACCCGTTGTAAAACATTAAAAAAAAATTCGATGAATGAATTAAGACAATCAAAAAACTTTGCAAAACGAGAATTGAGATTGACTGAATCTAAACTATTTTATAACTATTCGAAATTCGGAAATAGTAATGAAATTGATATTCCATTTGAAAATATAGAAGGCGAAAAAGTCACTCATAAGAAATCTAATAATGTGATTATCTTTTTTTCTGCGATAGTCTATGCTGTATCTATAGCTTTATTTGTTGGTCAAATGAGAAACGGTACTGGTGAGGAATTTGCTTGGCTTTTTTGGGCAGTAATAGCAACTATAATTCTAGCCTTTTATTGGCTTACTAGAGAAAATTTTTGGAAAATAAAGCTTTCGGATAGTAATTATCTTTATATCCATAAAAACATACCAAACAAAGAAGTTCCTGAACAATTTATTGAGAATCTGATGAAAGCTAGAAATCAGTATTTACAAGAGAATTATTCATTAATTGATGAAAACCTTGATTATAAAAGCCAATTATCAAATTTTAAATGGTTAAAGTCAATTGGTGCTATTTCAAAATCTGAATTTGATGATAAATATGCTGAATTGAAAAGAACAGTAAAACCTGAAAAATCTAACATTGGATTTGGAAACTAACGTTTTACAACAACGTATAACAATTATGGCTCTTGCGGTAATTATTTGATATTCTCTGCAAATATTTAACTATATTGGTTTTTGAAAAATAACGTAACGCTTGCCCTTCTGAGTCTCACGCAGCTCTGAATAATTTGGTGCTAAGAAGAGAATGAAGAACTTGTCGCTGCTGCCCTCAGCGCGCTGCGCCAAACGCAACAATTGTTATACTAACTCGTTACCAGCAAGCAAGAAAAAAATCACAAAATGATATTCTGTGAAACTCTATAAACCACTTTTTTCAATAATTATAATTATTACTCAACTGATTTTATCGTTGCTCGATTATTATAATCTTCAAGAATGGAGGAAAATGAATCCTGAACTTGATTCCATTATTGACTTGAGTATTAGATACGATACGTTATTTTTATTTGTTTTAATAATAGGAATTTATGAAATGTTAACTAAACCGAGTTGGTTTAAAACCTTTATTAGAATATTACTGATCTGTATCGTATTATCATATAATTTCCTTGGATTTATTCCAATCGAAGATTTTAGATCAGGAATTTATAATGTTGCTTGGTTTTCAGCTTTTGTGGCATTAGTTCTGATTTTATTCCAACTTGTAAAATATGGAATTAGAAAAACAAACGATTGAAAACTGAACAAAGCCAGCAGGTAACAAAATATAACAATTATGGCTCTTGCGGTAATTTCACAATAATTTCTACAAATAATTAGCTATATTGGTTTCTGAAAAATAACGTTACGCTTGCCCTTCTGAGTCTCACGCAGCTCTGTTGAATTTGGAACTAAGAAGAGAATCATGAACTTGTCGCTGCTGCCTTCATCGCGCTGCGCCAAACGCAACAATCGTTATACAAACCCGTTGGGGTACATTAACAAACAATGAAACTAAGAATTATATTTATAGTAGGAATTCTATTTATTAGCAACTTAAGTGCTCAGGATGCTGATCGAAATATTTTGGATAAAACCTACGCGGATGAATTGCTCTCTAAAGCATTAAGTTTCAAAACTGATACTACCAAGACTTATCAGCCAATAATCGCGACAGAAGAAAAAGCCATTAAATACGCTGAACTATTTATGTTTGATAGATATGGTAAAGAAACCATTGAATTTGAAAAACCATATCAAGTTTATCTGATTGACAACTATTGGATTATATTTGGAACTTTACCGAAAAACTATCGGGGTGGTGTTTTCGAAATAGTTTTTGATTCACGAAACGGAAAAATTATTATGTTTGGACACGGAAAATAAAACGTACCCCAACAACGTATCAATAATCATAGCTCTTGCGAAACTAGAAGCAAATTGATTACAAATATTTAACTATATTGGTTTCTGAAAAATAACGTTACGCTTGCCTTTCTGAGTCTCACGCAGCTCCGAATAATTGGAACTAAATAAGGAACTAAAAAGGTGTCGCCGCTGCCAGCAGCGCGCTGCGCCAAACGCAACAATTATTATACAAACCCGTTACTTTTAATAGCTCGGAAAGAAAATCTTCGGATTTTTTTCCGAGCAGATTACTGCTAAGAACAAAGTCGGTCATTCTCACGTCCATCCGATTGAAAAAAGCTGATTTTGAATTTTCAACTCATAAGATATTCAAGTTTCAAAATTGAATTCCTTCTACTCTTCTGATTTTAAAGCTTATCCGAAAAACCTCTGAATCTAAATGTAATTCCGAGACAAATCATTTGGTTCGTATCTCGCTCCAAAAAGTAACAACGTATAACAATTATTGCTCTTGCGGGAATTACTAGATAATTTCTACAAATAATTAGCTATATTGGTTTCTGAAAAATAACGTAAAGCTTGCCCTTCTGAGTCTCACGCAGCTCTGTTGAATTTGGAACTAAGAAGATAAATTTGAACTTGTCGCTGCTGCCCTCAGCACGCTGCGCCAAACGCAACAATCGTTATACAAACCCGTTAGCAAGTATTTTAGAAAACACATTTTTATAATGAAATCACACATTCTACTATTTTGCTTATTATTTTCATTTTTAAGTTGCACTGATAAAAATATATCTGGAAACGATAAAATATCAGCTTCGCAAGTCGATACTTTAATCTATTCTTCTCGAGGGTTTAATGCAGGTCACAAACTCAAGCTTACATCTAACAATAATTTCGTGGATGAAGAATATTGGGCAAGTTGTTTCGGAGGTGGAGGATTACGAAAAGTTTCTGGTACTTATGTAACAAAAAATGGAAAAACTGTCTTAAACCCTGAAAATGTTGATTATATTGAACATCCAAGTTTCGAGGATGATACAATTAAGAGAAGTAACTTTTCATACAATTCTGACTCATTAAAAATAAAAACCGAATACTTTTTAATTGAGTGGCGACGAAATAAGTATTTCCTTGCTGAAACAGAAATTGAAATTCCAGAATTCGAAAATTTACCAACTCCTAAATATGAAAACGATTTTATTCGATTTGCCCAATACTTCAATTCGGAGTCAAGACGATTTAAATTTGATGGGTTTTTATATTTTGATAATGAAAATACTTGTGATTCACTAAACCCTAAATTTGATTACAAACAAATTCCAGAAAAATGGAGGAAATACTTTCTATACAAACCAATAGCTACAGAAATTATAAAACTCTTAAACGTAGAAAGAGTTAAGGACAAATATTCAGATGGATTTTACTGTCAAGTAGAGTTGAATAAAGGAGAAAAAGACAGTGTCTATACTGGTCTATATTTCAAAAATAAAAGAAGTAGGTTGACAATATTTATAGATTCTACTTCTAAAAACAAGAGTTACACAACAATTTATATGTCAAAAGATAAAAACCCAAAAAATCTAATTGGAACTGAATTAAGAACAAGATGGGAATAAAAACACTTGCTAACAATGCATCAATAATCATAGCTTTTCCATAATTACTTTGTGTTTAGTACTCAAAAATTACTACTTTAGTTATCGGAACAATATGAACTAGCTTGCCTTTCTGAGTCTCACGCGGCTCCGAATAATCGGAACTAAATAAGAAACTGAAAAGGTGTCGCCGCTTCAAGCCGCACACTGCGCCAAGCGCTACAATTATTATACAAACCCGTTACCTGTAATTATGAAAAAAAGCATTATTCGAATAATCTTCTTACTTTCATTAAGTATTAATGCTCAAGTAAAAATTGATAATATTTATTCGATTGACTTCCCTAATAACTATGAGAAATCTGAAAGTATTGAAAAAGCGGAACTACCTGAAAGATTTAAAGGAAAAGTAAGTAATCGAGTAAAAGTTGAGACCTATACATTCAATAATTCTGATAAAGATTTTTACTTTCTAATAACCACAAAATATATAAATGAGAATAATGAGCCTATCGAATATAACCCTGAAAGTATTTCTGAACTGTATAATAAATATGGAAAATATTCAAAAAAAATAATTGAGTCATTTAGTCGAAAAGGCTTTAAATTTAAAGACTCAACGAGTATAAGAATTAATAACTTTTTTGGACAAAAAATTACTTTTAAAGATAGTATTAGTGGAAATACAAATGCTGAAGGAAATCTAATTGAAATAAAAGGAAAACAATATTTCGCCATTTACTCTAAAATTGCCGAATTTAATGAAAATCGTAAAAACAAATTTCTGAATTCAATAAAAATAGATTCATCAAAAGAAGTTAAACAAATTACTAAACCTTATGATTTGAAAGAGAATTTATTGGAATTGTTTTTTAAAGGAATATTCGTTATTGGAATATTTTACTTGATTAGAAAATATAAAAAAACTACAGGTAACACCGTATAACGATTATTGCTCTTGCGGTAATTATTTAATATTCTCTGCAAATATTTAACTATATTGGTTTCTGAAAATAACGTAAAGCTTGCCCTTCTGAGTCTCACGCAGCTCTGAATAATTTGAAACTAAGAAGAGAAGTTTGAACTTGTCGCTGCTGCCCTCAGCGCGCTGCGCCAAACGCAACAATTATTATACAAAACCGTTGTGGTGCATTTAAGAAAAACATTCCGTAAGAAAGAAAATAAGTGAAAGCTGAAATAATAAATCAACCTTACTCTGGCGAATTTGAAGAAAGAATTTATGATGTGGAAAGCGTATGGAATTCCCAATCTTGGACTTGGGTAAAGTTTACAGACGAAAACGGAATTGAAAAAGTCGGACAGTTTCGTGGATTTCCAAAAGAAGTAAAAGTGTCTAAACAAAAAAGTGAAATTGTCGTTTTGACTTCTGACTGCGTATTTCGTTTAAATACGACTGAACTGAATGTAATCGAGGCGGAAAATCAAGTTGATTATGGAAATTTAGAAGTATCACCAAACGGAACTTTTATATTTTCGGAATTTAGTGACATTTATAAACTGGAAAAATCCCTTGCAGATATGCAAATTATCAAAAGTCCATTTGAAATGGATATGATAGAATTTAAAAAATGGAATGGAGACATTTTAGAATTTGAGTGTGACGAAATGGGAAGATGGGAAAGACACGAAATAATGGAGTTAGATACATCTGAATGGACTATAAGAATAAAAAAAACGCACCACAACAACGTATAACAATTATGGCTCTTGCGGGAATTTCACAATAATTTCTACAAATATTTAACTATATTGGTTTCTGAAAATTCGAACTCGCTTGCCTTTCTGAGTCTCACGCGGCTTTGAATAATTGGAACTAAGAAGTGAAGTTTGAACTCGTCGCCGCTGCCAGCATCGCGCTGCGCCAAACGCAACAATTATTATACAAACCCGTTGTACGTAAGTAAAAAAATGAATATAGATTATATTTTATCATCAAAAGATAAGCTTACTGAACTTGTTAAAAAGAACGGAATAAAAACATGGAACGAACTAACTGATTTTATTAAAAACTTACCATACGGGCGAAATAAAAATAGAATCGATTTTGAATTAGTTATATCAGAAAAAAAAGGAACTTGTAGCTCAAAACACGCCATTTTAAAAAGAATTGCAGATTTAAATAATATTCCAAACATTAATTTGATTGTTGGGATTTATCGAATGAATCAATACAATACACCGAAAATTGGAAACGAATTAAAAGATCATTCAATTGAATTTATACCAGAGGCTCATTGCTATTTAAAAATCAATGGAAAACGAATTGATTTGACTACGAGAACATCTGAATTTAAAAAAATTGAAAAAGATATAATTCAAGAAAAAGAAATTAAACCTGAACAAGTTGCTGAATATAAGATTGAATATCATAAAGATTATATAAAACATTGGCTTATAAACGAAAAAATGAAATTCAGCTTTGATCAAATATGGAAAATAAGAGAAAAATGTATAGAAAATTTAACTGATTAAAAAAACCAACGTACAACAACGTATACTAATCATAGCTCTTGCGAAACTAGAAGCAAATTGATTGCAAATATTTAACTATATTGGTTTCTGAAAAATAACGTTACGCTTGCCTTTCTGAGTCTCACGCAGCTCCGAATAATTGGAACTAAACAAGGAATTGAAAAGGTGTCGCCGCTTCAAGCCGCACGCTGCGCCAAGCGCTACAATTATTATACAAACCCGTTACCGTAAATGGTCAGAAAAATTTAGAAATGAACAGATTTTTGACTCTTATGTAAAACAAGGTTTACCAATAATGCAGAACTAAATAACAAGCTTCTGAAACCACTGTTATGCGAGAAAAGTTTAACCAATAATGCAGAACCAAATGACAAACTTCTGAAACCACCGTTATGCGAATAAACCTCAACCAATAATGCAGAACTAAATAACAAACTTCTGAAACCACTGTTATGCAAGAAAAGTTTAACCAATAATGCAGAACCAAATGACAAACTTCTGAAACCACTGTTATGCGAGAAAAGTTTAACCAATAATGCAGAACCAAATGACAAACTTCTGAAACCACTGTTATGCGAGAAAAGT
>NZ_FNBA01000010.1 GCF_900102055.1 Ulvibacter litoralis | reverse complement strand
AAAGTGTAGTGAAGCTGTCGTAGAATTTAGAAATGATTTCTTAAGCCTAGCGTTTTTTGTTTCTTTTTTGGGCAATGCAAAAAAGAAAAGAAGAAAGAAAATGAAACCCTAAAAACAGCATCATTTCCTAATCACTAATTATGAAGCACCAATCACAAGTCACCAGTCACCAATCACAATTCCCCAGCGAGGGTGTCTTTTTCTTTGGTTCGTTTCTTTTGGACAAGCAAAAGAAATGAATAAAACACTCTTTAAACCCAAAAACAGCATTATTTCCTAATCACTAATCACTAATCACTAATCACAAATCACAAATCATCAAAAAGAACCACTTATGAAACAGAAAAGAGCTCAGAATAGAACGTCAGCATTCCGGCATCAGAAAACATTTCGTAAAATTCAAGAAAGCGAAACGTAAAGCGCTTTCCACTGTTTGAGCGAGGAACCGAGCGAGTTTGGAAAGTGTAGTGAAGCTGCCGTAGAATTTAGAAATGATTTCTTAAGCCTAGCGTTTTTTGTTTCTTTTTTGGGCAATGCAAAAAAGAAAAGAAGAAAGAAAATGAAACCCTAAAAACAGCATCATTTCTTAATCACCAATCACCAATCACCAATCACCAATCACCAATCACCAGTCACCAATCACCAATCACAAGTAACAAACCACAAATCAACAAACATCATTCTACTCCCTAGATAAGCCATGGATAAGCCCTAGATAAGCCCTAGATAAGCCCATAAAAAAGAAAAACACGCAATTCATTCAATAAAACGGTAATTACCAGAAATAGGAACATGCATTACTATTTTTTTTAATCTCGCTACACCCTATCATTATTGAGTTTTCATCAAAATATAAAAAAAAAACATACCCAAGGCACACCCAACTTGTGAAAAAGAAAGCTCCTACTGCCGCAATTTTGTCCTGAACTTTAAATTTTATTAGTATGGCTAAACAAGCTGGAATTATCAAGTTAAAAGGGACAATAGACGATTTGTCTTTTTACAAAACAGTAGACGGTCACCTAGCGCGAGCAAAAGGGGGCATCGACAAAAACAAAATTCTTAACGATCCTGCGTTTCAGAGAACGCGTGAAAACAATTCCGAATTTGGAGCAGCAGGAAAAGGAGGGAAACTAATCCGTACTTCGGTGAGGCATTTAATGCAAAACGCGAAGGATCGAAGAGTAGTTAGCAGACTCACTAAGGAGCTATTAGCGATTATTAAGACCGACCCCTTAAATCCGCGAGGTAAACGAACCATTCAGGATGGAAATCTTGAAGTAATAGAGGGCTTTGATTTTAATAGCAATGCACCGCTAAGTACTACACTCTATGTGGGCTATACCACTAATTTCAATCGAACAAGTGGTGAAGTTACGGCCAATCTGGAAGCATTTAGCCCCACCATTCGGATTGCAGCGCCAACAGGAACAACCCATTTTAAACTATCGTTGGGAGCTGCAGAAATAGACTTTGTAAACATGCAATTCGTTTTTTCAGCGGCAGATACTGGTGTGTTGCCCTATACTGCCCCCGAATTACCTGCGAACACACTAACAGCTCCTTTGAGCCCTGATTCCGATTTGCCGGTACTCCAGGTAATTGGGGTCGAGTTTTATCAAATGGTAAATGGAGAGTACTATTCTTTAAAAAATGGGGCAAACAATGCATTGGCAATTGTGAGTCTAGATACGGTATAGGAATGGAATTAGTGTTAACTAGATTATATAAAAAGGAGGGTACCATTGGTACCCTCACTTTAAACGGACACTTCATCTGTTTTACTGTAGAACTTCCTTGGCATAAAAAACAAAAAAACAGATCCTGTATTCCAGAAGGCAGTTACGAGCTGAAAGCCAGATATTCTCAAAGATTTAAAAATCATTTGCACCTCCAATATGTTAAAGGCAAGTCTCTAATTTTAATGATTCCTGCAAGCAATGTAAAGACTGAGATACAAGGTTGTATAGTACCCGTACAACAGCTTACAGGAATCGGAAAAGGTATTTACACTAAGCTAGCATTGGATAAAGTGCTTAGTATTTTCCATCAAGCTTCAGAAAAGAATGAAAAAGTAGTATTAACCATAAACTCAAATCAAAATGAAGATTATAGATAGACTAAAAAAACCCACCCCAAAATTCTTTAGAAAAATAAGAAACATAGGAATGGCAATCGTAGCTTCTGGCGGAGCGATATTGGCTGCGCCTTTTGAAGTCCCAACAGTTTTATTTACTATCGCAAGCTATGCCACTGTCATTGGAACAGTAACAACTGCCATAAGTCAAGCGGTAGTTGCCGACGAAGAAGAAGAACAACAAAATCAAAAAAAAACATAGTATGAACCTTAATGACGCACCCATGATGGCAGGTACAGCTGGAGGAACATTGGCTTCAACCATACCTAATATAGGAAACGAGCATATTGTAATAACATGCATACTGGCGGTAATAGGTGCCACAGTAAGTTTTGTAATCACATTAGTTTTAAAAAAAATAGTAGCGTATATCAGTCGTATTAAAAAACCTACTATTTTTAAGTCAAGGAAATAAACGTTATAATTAAATCTGTTAATTTTAATGAAGTGCTCTGTTTATGAAGTAGGTTGTGTTTTTTACAAAACAAAAAACCCACAACGTTTGTTGTGGGTTTCGGTATGCGGAGAAAGAGGGATTCGAACCCCCGGAGGTGTGACCCTCAACAGTTTTCAAGACTGCCGCATTCGACCACTCTGCCATTTCTCCTTGAGTGCCTCATCAGCTATTCGCTGAATGCGGCTGCAAATATAGAAGGAATTTTGTTTTTTACGAAAGGAAATGAAAAAAAAAGAAGATTTTTTTTTCATTTTAAGTTCGATGCAATCCAAAAATATAATTTACAAGATGCTATTCTTTGATTTTCAATGTAATCTAATAAAAATGGTTTTAAAATGTTTTTATAGAAATGTCTCCCTTATATCAAATTGAGGTGGTTTTTCACTTTTTAAGAGGGATTAAAAAGAGTTCAATTGGTTAGAAAACAGAATCGGCTTCTAATTTTAGTCATTTAAAATGGCAACGGGTTTTTTATCATCCCCAACCGCAACAAATGTAAAAAAGCCAGTTACTGCCTTGCTTCGTTTATAGCTGTACATATCTTCCATGAAAATATCCACTTTTACCACGCAGCTCGTTCTTCCTATTTTATCCACTCTGGCAACAAGCTCAATAATGGTTCCTTGCGGAATAGCAGTATTAAAATCAATTTTGTCTGTAGAAACAGTTACCATCTTTTTTCGACTAAATCGTGTGGCGCAAATAAATGAGGCTTCGTCCATTAATTGCAGTGCAGTACCACCAAAAAGGGTGTCGTAGTGGTTTGTTGTATTTGGAAAAACAGCTTTACAAATTCGCGTTTCACTTGTATTTTTTAATTCTTCAATAGTAGGCATTATATATCAGGGTTGAATTTGTTTACTTTTGTGTGGTGATACAAATGTACTAAGTTATATGGCAAAAACGACACTAGAATCGCTTCAATGGCGATACGCAACCAAAAAGTTTGATGCGACTAAAAAGCTTTCCGAAGAAAAACTTTCTATCTTAAAAGAGTCTTTCAACCTTACTGCGACCTCGTATGGATTGCAACCTCTTAAAATGGTGGTTGTTAGTACTTCAGAAATAAAACAAAAGTTGGTGCCGTTAACCATGCATCAGCCACAAGTAAACGACGCTTCTCACGTGTTTGTAATTTGTACAGAAGCTGGAATGTCTTCGGAACGTATTAAAGAGTATTTCGATTTGGTTGAAACCACTAGGAATACAGAACGAAGTATTTTAGCTCCTTTTGAAACATTTTTAATAAATGATTTTTCTGAAAAATCTGAGGAAGCAATTAATATCTGGATGGCGAAACAAGCGTATTTGGCATTGGGTAATTTGCTAACTGTTTGTGCCTTAGAAGAAATTGATTCGTGTCCTATTGAAGGCTTTGAGCCTAAAAAATACGACAAATTACTTCAGCTTACTGAAAAAGGCTTACAATCTGTACTCGTACTTGCGGTTGGATATCGTGCAGACGATGATTTATTCTCTACTTTGGAAAAAGTACGTAAGGGAGTCGACAATGTTATTATAGATTTTTAAAGTATTGTTTGTAATTATTGATTTATTTTTTGTAAATTAATTGGGATGATAAGAGACGTATTATTAAAAGATTTTACATTACACGAAGTTTATGAAACCAAAAATTGCACCTTCTGGTTTTACGATGTATTGTGTTGGTTTGAAGCGAAAGAAGAGGTCTTATTTACTTTAGAAGGGTATGTAGACGAAATGTTAGTTCGTTTTGATAAATACTACAACAACCAGCCCATCCCTTTTATATCTAATCGTATTAATACCTATTCTTTCAATCTGCTAGATTCTGTTAAATTTCCAGAGTTTATTATGATATCTTGTTTTATGACCATTTGCTATGGCGATGCAGATGTATTACACGCAAAATTCGCGAAGCAGTTTTGGAAAAAACCATTTATTATTTTAGAATCTCCTAAAAAGGCTGTCGAGTACCTAACGGAAGCTTTAAAATCACCTGCTACTATCTGTAAATGACAGTAGAATCTCTTTTTCATTTACCACGCAACCCTTACCTTTACACTTCATCTAAACAATACAAATAAGTACGATAATTTATGCCTGGATTTGAAGTTTTTGGCGACGAAGAGCGCAAACAAGTAAACGATGTTTTAGAAAGTGGAGTATTAATGCGTTACGGTTTCGACGGAATGCGAAACGGCCACTGGAAAGCTAAAGAGTTTGAAGTAGCATTCGCTAAAAGGATGGAATCGAACTATTGTCAACTCGTTTCTAGTGGAACCTCTGCACTAACAGTTGCATTGGCTTCAGCTGGAATTGGCGCGGGAGATGAAGTTATCATGCCTACGTTTACATTTGTGGCTAGTTTTGAGTCTATTATTGCCTTGGGAGCAGTTCCAATTCTTGTAGATATCGACGACACACTTACCATGAGTCCGAGTGCTGTAGAAGCTGCCATTACTCCAAAAACAAAGTGCGTTATGCCAGTGCATATGTGCGGTTCTATGGCAGATTTAGATGCATTAGGCGCTATATGTATCAAACATGATTTGATCTTGTTAGAAGATGCGTGTCAGGCATTAGGCGGTACTTATAAAGGAAAACCTTTAGGAAGCTATGGCGATTTAGGGTGTTTCTCTTTCGATTACGTTAAAACGATTACCTGTGGTGAAGGAGGAGGGATTATCACTAACTCTGAAGTCTTTAAAATAAACGCAGATCAATACCAAGATCACGGTCACGATCACTTCGGAAACGACCGCGGTGCCGAAACTCATCCAACGTTAGGATACAACTACCGCATCTCAGAACTTAATGCAGCGGTTGGTATTGCACAATTAGGAAAACTAGACGCAATTTTAGAGATTCAAAAAAGAAATTATACCATTGTTCGAAACGCCTTAGCTACCATTGAAGGAGTAACGTTTAGAACTGTACCTGAAGGGGGTGAAGAAAACTATTCTTTTTTAAGTTTCTTTTTACCTTCTGAAGCATTAACCCAAAAAGCTCACAAAGCATTAGGTGAAGCGGGTGTTGATGGTTGTTTTTATTGGTACACCAACAACTGGCATTATATAAACGGATGGAACCATCTTAAAAATTTAGATACATTAGGACCTTTACCTTCCGAAGTGAAAAATCAATTGCAAGATCTGAATGCTACTGATTTTTCAAAAAGTGATGCTTGGATGAGTCGTACGATTTCCTCTTTAGTTAAAATCGGTTTAACGGAAGCGCAAGTAAAAGAGCGTGCAGCTAAAATGGTTTCAATAGTTAAAAACGTTATCTTGTAGAGGAATAAATTATTTTTAACCTCGCAACTAACTAATTATGACTATTTCTCAAACCCATTCAAAAGTAATGCTACTCGTGGCGTTACTTTTTTTTTTGTGAAGCTGCCCTCTCCCAAACCACTCAAATAAGTGTTATTGATAGCACTGTGCAGAAGCAAAAAAGATTAAAATTTGGTGTTGGTTTTGGGATAAACTTTGTGGGAGGAACCAATATTAGTTTGGCGCCAAACCTTACGTATCTTCTAAGTGACAAAATAAGTATTGGCGGCGGAATTCAAGGTAGTTATTCGTCATTGAAAGATATACAGAGTACTACAACCTTTGGAGGAAGTGTAATTACACAGTACAGCCCAATTAAGCAAATAACGACCTTATTAGAATTTGCTGAGCTACATGTTTCAACTAAAACTGAAACAGCTACGGGAGCGGCTAAAAAAACCTATTGGGATTCAGCCTTGTTTATAGGTGCAGGCTATAATGTTACCGAAAAAATATCGTTGGGTGCCAAATACAATGTATTGTACAAGGAGGATGAAAGCGTATACACGAGTGCGATAATCCCCTTTGTAAATATTACATTTTAATACTAAGCTCTATAAAAAAAAGCGATTTTAGAAATGCAACGTTTCTAGTACTTCACGTATTCTGTGATTTCCAATCCGTAACCAATCATACCCACACGTTTTGTTTGCTCGCTATTTGAGACCAAACGTATTTTGTGAATCCCTAAGTCGTGTAAAATCTGTGCGCCAATCCCGAAATCTTTATGGTCCATTTCGATACGAGGTGCTTTCGCAATTGTCTCGTGAGTTTGCGATTCTTTTAGCTCAGATAAACGCTTTAAAAGGTTTAATGACTGACTTTGTTGGTTGATAAATACAATAGCGCCTTTCCCTTCTTTGTTCACAAGATTAAACATATCGTCTAACTTTTGTTCTGCGTTATTGGTTAAGGTTCCTAAGATATCACCATTCACTAAAGTTGCATTCACACGAACTAAAACAGGCTCGTTTTGTTCCCATTTTCCTTTGGTAAGTGCAATATGTACTTGGTCGTTTGTAGTTTGTTTGTAGGCACGAAGTCTAAAGCTTCCGAAGCGCGTATTAATGGTAAAGTCTTCTTCTTTTCTAATTAAAGAATCGTGCTCCATACGGTAGGCAACTAAGTCTTCAATAGAAATTAATTTTAAATCAAACTTTTTAGCAACATCTACCAACTGTGGTAAACGTGCCATGGTTCCGTCTTCATTTAAAATCTCAACCAAAATTCCTGCGGGTTGAAGTCCTGCCAAGCGTGCTAAATCGATTGTAGCTTCTGTATGGCCTGTTCTACGCAACACACCTCCTGTTTTAGCGCGTAAAGGAAAAATATGTCCTGGACGACCTAAATCACTCGGTTTCGTATCTTTGTCTACTAGCGCTTTAATAGTTTTAGCGCGATCGTGTACCGAAATACCTGTAGTACAACCGTGACCTATTAAGTCGACAGATACTGTGAATTGTGTATGGTGTAAAACAGTATTGTTTTCTACCATCATATTCAATGATAATTCGTTGCAACGTTCTTCGGTAAGCGGCGCACAAATAAGTCCGCGACCATTAGTTGCCATGAAATTAATCATCTCTGGAGTTACCATTTCGGCTGCTGCAATAAAGTCTCCTTCATTCTCGCGGTTTTCATCATCAACAACGATGATTATTTTTCCTTGGCGAATATCTTCAATAGCTTCTTCAATAGTATTTAATTGAATTGAAGTTGCGTTTGTGGTAGAAGTCATAATAAAATTTTTGGTGGTGCAAAGATACTGAAACTAGTCTTCTTTTTTTGAAGCTTTGTCTTTCTTTTTAAAGAGTCTTGAAATACGTTGTGTGAACGAATCTATGTCCATAATTCCTTGGTCGGTTGTTGCTCTATACGTAAGCCAAATACTTAACGGAAGTAATATCGCAGTACTCAACCAAGTTGCTATAAAGGGGTGAAGCGTACCATCTTCGGCGCTATTTTTAGCGAAAATACCTATAAAGTGATAGCTTAAAAACAACACAATGGCAATAACCATAGGTAATCCCATTCCTCCCTTGCGAATAATAGCCCCTAAGGGAGCGCCCACAAAAAATAAGGCGATACAGGCAATGGCTAATACGTATTTATCGTGTAATGCTATTTCAAATTTATTAAGTCGCTTGGTCTTAATGGTGAATTCACTTTTTTTAGACTTAATAGATTGTAGGGTTCCTTTAACATTATTAAGTGCCATGTCTACTAAACTGGGTAATCTTTGCTGCGGAAAAATTGCCGTAATCGATTCAAGAGTGTCTATTCCAATAGTGTCTACTCGTTTTTGATCTTTAAACTTTCCAATACCACTTCGGTAATACATGTTTTCAGAAAACAATCGAATGTCTTTAGAATAGCTACTTGAAAGGGAATCAATTTCAACAACTAATTCGCTCATATTGTACATGTTCTGATTGGAAAGCTCATTTTCTTTATCGACGTCTGTATTGTTGAATTCGGTAAGATCAATATTTATCGCGTACTCTTCAAAGTAACTTTTCGCAAAAGGCTGTCGTTTCTGTTTAATTGCATCCTTTACTTGAACATCGTCATAGTAATTTCCGTCTTTCAGAATAAGAGATAAGGTGTTACTCCCTTTTGCACTGGCTAATTCTCCATTATTTGCAATGATTACGGTAAAGTTTCCGTTAGGTCTATTAGGGTCTTTTTTGTGAATTACGATGTCTTTCAGAAACTGACCTCTATCGCCACTTTTTTCAGCAATTTTAATATTATAATCATCCCCAATCTGACTAAATTGTCCTTCAGCAATAAGCATTGACGGACTCATTTGTGCAATATTACGACGTAAGTTTTGCCATTTGTATTCAGACCACGGAATTACATTATTTGAAAAAAGGAAGGCTACAAAACTCATAAAGAGTATAAAAACCATCAAACTTCGCATGGCGCGTTGTAAGGAGATTCCCGTAGATTTCATTGCGGCAAACTCGTAGTTTTCAGCAAAGCTTCCAAAAACCATCAAGGAAGTAACTAAAATAGTTAAGGGCAATACCAGTGGTATAAGTCGAGGAGATACAAACCATAAAAACTTAAGAATGATCCAAACGTCTAGATCTTTCCCCGCTAATTCATTAATGTAGAGCCAAATAGTTTGCAGTACAAAAATGAACATTAAAATAATGAAGACGCTAAAAAACGTCTTCAAATAACTTATTAATATGTATCTATCTAGTATTTTCAAAACAAAGCTTTAATCAAGCTTATTGATGTAATAACCATCTTGCTTGTATTTAGCCTCGTCAAAGGTAAACAAGGTTTTTGAAAGTGGCTGGTTGGTTTTGAACGAATTTACGGTAAGTGTATATTTTGTGCCTTTAGCATCTGTTTGTATCAATTTATAAATGTGCTTAGTTTGCACATCGATACCCAACAAAATGTTTTTAATCTCTGCCTTCGAATCGATTGGCGTTAACTTCACAAACTGAATTTTGCGTCCTTTTACATTTTGTTCGATATCCATTTTATAGGTATATCCTTTTTCGTAAAAAGTAAGCATTTTAGAAGGTGTAATATCCTTATCGTCTTGCGCTCTGTATTTTGAAATTGTCACTTCTTCGTCTTCAGGAACAATAGAGTAGATGTTCTTTCCATCGAACAAACGGCTGGTTCCTAACATGTTTAAAACATATTTTTCTCCAGATAATGTAACATCTCCACGAGTGTCTTGATTTACATTTTCTTTGGCATTATTCAAATTGTATTTAAAATCAATTTGAATGTTGTCGTAGCTTTTTGCTTTTGCTGAAACTTCATTTAAAAGCGATTTAGCGCTTTGAGCATTTGCAAAAGAAAAGGTGAAAAATGCGAGTATTAAAAAAGATAACTTTTTCATTATAACTATTATTTATTTTCGTTGTCTAATAATTGGCTGAGTGCTTCTAATGTTGGAACAAGTACCAGTCTAGCTTTACTACCTTCAAAAGGACCTACAATGCCGGCAGCTTCTAATTGGTCTATAATTCGACCAGCTCTGTTGTATCCTAATTTAAGTTTTCGTTGTAAAAGCGAAGCTGAACCTTGTTGTGCTATTACCAAAACTTCGGCGGCTTCTCTAAACATCTTATCTCGTTCGTCAATGTTATTATCAAGATTTGTGCCAGCTTCTTCACCAACATATTCTGGTAAAAGATGCGCATCTGGATAGGCTTTTTGGGCTCCAATAAATTCGGTGATATCTGCAACTTCTGGTGTGTCTACAAAGGCACATTGCAAACGAATTAAATCGTTTCCTTGGGTGTATAGCATGTCTCCACGACCAATTAATTGATCTGCGCCCGAACTGTCTAAAATAGTCCGAGAATCTATCTTACTGGTTACTCTAAACGCGATTCTTGCAGGGAAGTTGGCTTTGATAATACCTGTAATAACATTTACCGAAGGTCGTTGAGTGGCTATAATTAAATGAATTCCAATGGCGCGGGCTAATTGTGCCAAACGAGCAATAGGGGTTTCTACCTCTTTTCCTGCTGTCATAATTAAATCAGCAAACTCATCTACTACTAATATGATATAAGGTAAAAAGTGATGTCCGTCGTTCGGATTTAATTTTCGAGCTTTAAACTTAGTGTTGTACTCTTTAATGTTACGCACCATTGCATCTTTCAGCAAATCGTAGCGATTGTCCATTTCAATACAAAGCGAGTTGAGCGTATGCACTACTTTGGTGGTATCGGTAATAATGGCCTCTTCGGTGTCTGGTAATTTCGCTAAGAAGTGACGTTCAATTTTATTGAAAAGGGTAAGCTCTACTTTTTTCGGATCTACCAATACAAACTTTACTTCTGCAGGATGCTTTTTGTAAATAAGCGATGTTAAAATGGCATTTAATCCCACCGATTTTCCTTGTCCGGTAGCACCTGCCATTAACAAGTGAGGCATTTTTGCTAAATCGACCACAAAGGTTTCGTTGCTAATTGTTTTACCCAAAGCCAATGGAAGTTCCATTTCGGCATTTTGAAATTTCGGTGATGCAATCGTAGAACGCATCGATACTGTTTTTGGGTTTTTATTTGGTACTTCAATACCAATCGTTCCACGTCCTGGAATAGGCGCAATAATACGAATTCCGAGAGCTGAAAGTGACAATGCAATATCGTCTTCTAGGTTTTTAATTTTTGAAATGCGGACCCCAGCATCTGGAACAATTTCGTACAATGTTACTGTAGGACCTACCGTAGCTTTAATACTAGCAATTCCAATTTTATAATTGTTTAGTGTTTCAACAATACGATTTTTGTTTTCTTCAAGCTCTTCTTGGTCAATTGTAATGCTTCCGCCCGTAGTGTGGTCTTTTAATAAATCGATGGTTGGAAACTTGTAATTACTCAGGTCTAATGTTGGGTCAAATTCGCCAAAATCTTTCACCAATTTATCGCTCAAATTCTCCGTGACTACTTCCTCTTCAGCCACTTGTTCTACTTCCATGGCAAGGTCGCCTTCGACATCCGATTTTAATATAATTTTTTCAAGCGGTGGTGTAATTTCTTTTTTTATGGGTGCTTCGGAAGGTTTTTCGGAAACTTCTACGACTTCGTTTTTTAACGGAACTTGTTCTGAAATTGGATCAGCTTCTTTTGTTTTCGATCCTTCTGAAGGTTTTGCGTTCCCTTCCGAAGAAAAATCAGAAATCACCTCTTTTTTAGTTCGTTTAAAGGCTGCTATCACAAGTTCTGGTGTAATTTTTAATCGAATGACTAAATAGACAATCAGTAAAAATAGCATAACAAAAATAGTACCTATTAGCCCTAAGTAGTCTTGTAACAAATCGTTTATTTCAAAACCAATGATTCCGCTTAGTAACGAGTTCTTTTCAGCAAAAAAACCAAAAAGCATCGAAAACCAGAGCATGACTAAAATACCCCAAAACCAGAATTTTTGTAACTGCTTTTTAGCGTAATCAAAGAAAAAGTAAACACCTGTTAGGGCAACTAAAAAAGCAAAGATAAGGGCAGAAATCCCTACACCTTTATAGATAAAGAAATGACTAACATTGGTGCCGAATTTATTAAGCCAGTTTTCGGTTTTTAACTCACGGTTATTTACCTCGCCAATGATACTATGGTCTGCTTGCCAAGTAAAAATATAGGATATAAAAGAGAAAAATAAGGCAATACCTAAAAAGAAAAGAAAGCTACCCAACACTATTTTTTGTTGTTTGGTGAGCGTAAAATTAATTTCTTTACGTGGGGTCTTAGTTTTTTTAGATGTTGCGGTCTTTTTTTTGGCCATGTAGGATGGGTTCACTTTCAGCAAAAATACAATAACAAAACGTCTCTAGCTATAAAATATTTTCTAAAAAAAGAAGATATTTTCAAGATAAGAGGTTGTACTTAATTTTGAGGTTTCCTTCTGTTTTCCACTGTATCCAGCCTTTTCCAACTTTTTTAAAATCAGAATCTAACAAAAGTACCTCCATCCAATCGCCTTTTATCTTAACAGGACGCATAAATTGGTGTGGGGTAGTGGTTCTACTTGAGGTTTTAAAGTCGCGCGTATAAACAACTGAATTGTTGTTGTTTAAAAACTCGACAGAATTGACTCCTAATAAAAATTCGGGCCAATACATTAGTTTTCCAGCTTCTTTAGCAACATAGGTGGTTTGTTGTGTTTTTTCGTTTACTACAATTTCTAGAAAATCTTGAGTGATGCTTTTAACACTAAAGTACAGTATTCCGTAATCCATTTTTAGAATTTTTGGAACAAGCCAAGGTGGAGCAGTAGCAATTTCGAAATCTTGATGCTTTGTTTGTTGAAATGTAATGCTGTCGTATGGTAAATGATTTTGTAAAGATTTTTCTAAGTTCAGGTTTCCGAAGAAGTAAAGCGTTTTATTTTCATGCCAATTTGGAGTGAAAAAACCCATGGTTTCTTGTGCGTTTTGAAGCGACGATTTGGATGCTATTGACTTTTTATTGGTACTGAGGTGTGCTAAAACCTTGGTGTTTGAAGGTATTGTAGGTGTAGGTTTAAATTGATTTTCTGTTTCTTGTTGCTTCATATTTCGAAGCTGGTATTCGTTGTATTTAAGACTGGATGCAATTAGGATTATAATTAAAAGAATCCAGTTTATTTTTTTTAGAAGAGTTGGTTTTAGTACAGTTGCTATAAAAAACGAGCTTATAAATGCAATACTTCCAAACAGTACGCCCCAACCTAAAACAATAGCGCCTCCAGCAAGTCCTTGGTTCTTTCCTGCCTCGATGGCGCTTGCGAAATGCAAACCAATTATAAAAAAGCTAAGGAGCATTAAAAAATAAAATATAATTTTGAAAGGTTTAAAAAATTCTTTCATCACTATTAGTTTAGAAAAGATTGATGTTTTCAGTAACGATTTCGCCTTCTTTAATATCTAGGGTAAAGATTTCTTTTCTGCGAGAGAATTTACCGCTAACGACTGTTGCGGTAACTTCGTAACGCCCTGGGTTTAAATTGAATTCTCGAGGGTTGTTTGCTTCGGTTGTATATGTTCTAGAAACATAGACAATTTCGCCTGAGCTAATGTTTTTAAAGGTAAGAGTCGCATCAATAAGTGTATTTCCTGAGTGTACTCCAACAATTGCTTTTCCTGAATTAAAATTATGTGTGAATAGTGCGGTTTCATTAGAGTTTACTTCAACATTATCAAAGGTTTCTTTGATGGTTGCTCCTCGAATATTTAAAGCCGTAACCTCTATACAATACGTTCCTGGATTGATTTCTATAATTGCAGGTTTTCCGTACGATCGAGCGTTGGCAACTTCGTTTCCATCAGTGTCGTACACTCGTGTAATAGACTCCCAATCTTTTTGATTGTTTGAAATGTACATTGAAATGTTACCACTATCGAAACTGACACTTTTTGTTACGAGTCCCTCGTCAAAAACTTCCACATTTAGAACTTGTATTGGAGTCACCTGACTGTCTTCAGAAGGATATACTTTTAAATTGTAGATACCTGCTGGGACTTTTAAGTAGGTTGTGTCTCCAAAGGTTCTTCCTTGTGCTATTTCAGTATCCGTTTCCGAAGAAAATACTCGTACTAAACCGTCTGTTGGTCTTTGGTTTTTTTCGGTATAAACACCTAGATTTCCGTCAGGTTTATCTACAGTTTCCGAAGTGGCATCGTATAATACTTTGCTAAGTTCGCCTGTATCGAAAGCGTCGTAGTAATTTCCTTCTCCTTTAGAGGCAGCACAGCGTAATTGATTTGTTTCTTCAGATTTAAGTCCGAACCCTATAATGTGTAATTTAAATTCAATTCCTTCTTTTTTAGCAAATTGAACCACTTCGCAAATATTCCCTCTACAAGATTCTATACCATCGGTTATTAATATAATGGTTGCTCTGGTATTTGTAGTGCGAAGATTGTCTATTACTTGGCTAGCAGAGTAGGCGAGTGGAGTTCTTCCTGTAGGTTGTAGTTGTTTTAATGCTGAAATGACATCAGATTTGCTTCCTGTTTCTTGGTTTACTAGAAACTCAACATCGTTACAGCGTCGCCTTTTACGGTGTCCGTAGGCTACTAATCCTACTTTTTGTTTTTCTGAAAGATTTGTTACTGTGGTTGCAAGTACTTCTGAAGCGATATCCATTTTTGTTCTACCCTCAATTTGCCCTCGCATGGAGCGACTGGCATCAAAAATGAAAATTATAGGGGATTCTACTTTATGGTCTTGAGCATGTAGGGAGATAGCAAAACCAATAGCGCAAATTATTAGTGCTAATCGCTTCATAATCGTATCTTAAGCTTATTTCAATAACAGGAATAAAGATACTCAAAAAAAAAGACGGGGCTAAATAAACCTTCTATAAACTATAAAAATTTGGGAATGTAAATAATGCAGCCTATTGTTATGGCTGCGATTGCTGCGAAAAAAACAGCCCCTGCTGCGACATCTTTAATGTATCCAATTTTGTTGTTAAAGTCGGGATGTACAAAATTTGCAATTTCTTCGGCAGCGGTGTTAATGCCTTCAACACTCATAACTAGCCCAATAGCGCCCACTTGAAACATCCATTCGGTATTGGATATGTTAAAATACCATCCAGCAATGGTTACAAGAACAGCAATTGTAGCTTGTACTTGAATACTAGCTTCGTTCTTAAGTAGCATCCAAGCTCCTTTAAGAGCGTAGCCACAACCTTTAATTCTTTTAGCTAGAAAAGATGAATTTTCCTTCATTTTGTAGGTTTTGAAAAGAGAAGTTTTTATGAAATCTCTTTAATAATGACGCTTTAAAGGTAAAATTTAATTTAAAATAAGGTAAAAAAAGCGGTAAACTAACTTATTTACCGCTTTCGTTGTTTTATTTTAATGCTTTTAGTGCATTATCGTAATTTGGTTCTTGACCAATTTCAGGTACTTGTTCGGTGTATAGCACTTTGTTGTTTTCATCTAGTACAATTACAACTCTAGAGTGCAATCCTGAAAATGCGCTTTTTGAAATTTCTAACCCATAATTTTTTCCGAAAGAACCATCTTTAAAATCGGAAAGCATTTCTACATTTTCTAATCCTTCCGAAGCACAAAAACGACTTTGAGCAAAAGGTAAATCTTTAGAAATACATAAAACCTTTGTGTTGTTTAGGGTTGAAGCTTCTTCGTTAAATTTTCTTGCTGAAGTTGCACAAACACCTGTGTCAACACTTGGGAAAATATTTAATACTTTTCTAAAACCATCATAATCTGATAATGATTTTGAAGACAGATCGTTTGCTGTTAATGTGAAATTTGGAGCTTTTGAATTGATTTCAGGAAGTGTTCCTATGGTTTCTGCGGGATTTCCTCCAAGGGTGATATTTGCCATTTTTGTTGTTTTAAATGAACTATAAAATTACACAATAAAGCAATAGTTTTTAATTAAATAAATCACAAAAAAAGCCCATTTCTATTTAAAGAAACAGGCTTTGATTTTAATCAAACTTAACTTAAACAATATTTTAATTTAGTTGCTCGCTTAAATACGTAGCAACACCTTCACGATTTGCGTTCATTGCAGTAGCACCTTCTTGCCAGTTAGCAGGACAAACTTCACCGTTTTCTTGAACGTGTGTGTATGCATCTATTAAACGTAAAAACTCACTTACATTTCTTCCTAAAGGCATGTGGTTAATGCTTTCGTGAAAAACAGTTCCTTCTTCATCTATTAAATAAGTAGCGCGGTATGTTACATTATCACCATCTACTAATACATTTCCAGTTTCTTCGTCGTAACGCTCATTTGTTACATCTAAAATACCAAGTTGAGAAGATAGATTACGGTTGCTGTCTGCAAGAATAGGGTATGTTACACCTTCAATCCCACCGTTGTTTTTTGGAGTATTTAACCAAGCAAAGTGTACTTCTGGAGTATCACAAGAAGCTCCAATTACAATTGTATTTCTTTTTTCAAATTCTGAAATAGCAGCTTGAAATGCGTGTAGTTCAGTTGGGCAAACAAAAGTAAAATCTTTCGGATACCAGAAAAGAATTACTTTTTTTCCTTTAGATTTAGCCTCTTCAAGAATGTTTATTTTTTGAGTAATACCAGTTTTGTCTGTTGCGTCAACAGTTAAATTTGGGAATTTTTTTCCTACAAATGCCATAGTTCTGTGATTTGAAATTTTTACTTTTTTTAAATAAAAGTAACAGCACAAAGTCTGCTAGTTTTACGAGGGTGCAAAATTACAAATTCAATTCACTAAAATGAAGTAAAATAGGCTTAAAGTTTTGTGAAATTTAAGGGGTGATAATTAGTTTAGTTTTTCCCAGATAATTGCTTGATTTTTATTCTGAAACCAGCGAAAATTAAAGTTGTAATAGGGCTCATCCAGTTAAAAAAGGCATATCCAGCGTAAGAGAGCGTGTCTACGCCTAAAACTCCACTTTGATAGGCTCCACAGGTGTTCCAAGGTACTAACACCGAAGTAACGGTTCCTGAATCTTCTAATGTTCTACTTAAGTTTTCAGGAGCTAGTCCTTTGTCTTTAAAAGCTTTTGCATACATTCTACCTGGTATAACAATAGCAAGATATTGATCTGAAGCAATTGCATTTAATCCTACACAGCTTATTACAGTGCTAAAAAATAATCCGAAGATAGAATCGAATAAGTTTAAAACCGCATTGCTGATTCTAGAGAGTGCACCAATCGCATCCATAACACCCCCAAAAACCATTGCACAAACAATAAGCCAGATTGTGTTAAGCATCCCCGACATTCCTCCAGAAGAAAATAAATCATTTAATTCTTTGTTTGAAGTCTCAACAGCGGTATCAATAGTCATGGCATTCATCACTCCTTTATATCCACTTAAAAGTGTTAACTTATCAGCGCCAGTAATCGATTTTACTATTTCTGGCTGAAAGATAAGAGCAAAGATTCCTCCTAATAATGTACCCGCTAATAAAGCAATTAAGGGAGGTGTCTTTTTTATAATAAGTACAATCACAAGTAATGGAACAATAAATAGCCAAGGGCTAATATTAAAGGCATCTTTGATAGCAACCAACATTGCCGAAGTATCTGTAGTTCCTTGAACGTCAATACTGAAACCAATAATGATGAATATGATTAAAGTGACTACAATAGTTGGGACTGTTGTGTAAGTCATGTATTTAATATGCGAAAATAACTCTCCTCCCGCCATTGCAGGTGCAAGATTGGTCGTGTCGCTTAAGGGTGACATTTTATCTCCAAAATAAGCACCAGAAATAACCGCACCTGCCGTCATACCTGGGTTAAAACCTAGAGCATTTCCAATCCCTACTAACGCAATACCAACAGTTGCAGAAGTAGTCCAAGAGCTTCCTGTAGCTATAGAAATAATGGCACAAATAATAACACAAGCTGGTAAAAATATAGAGGGTTTTAATAATTGTAACCCATAATAAATCATAGAAGGAATAATTCCACTAATGAGCCAAGTTCCTGCTAATGAGCCTACAAATAGCAAAATTAATAATGCACCTGTTGTAGAACGTACATTTTCGGCAACCTCGTCAATCATTTGCTTGTAGTCAACTTTGTTAAAAAAGCCTACAATGGCAGCTACTGCAGCTCCTAAGAGTAAAATAAATTGATTACTACCGCTCAAAGCATCATCTCCAAAGGCATAAAAAACGTTTAGAAATAGCATAATTACTAAGGCGGCAACAGGTATCAGTGCTTCCCAAATACTTAACTCTTTGTTTTCCACAATGTTTTCGTCTTGAGGTTCCTTAGGATGTATGTCTTGGCTTTGCATGTAGTGTTTTTTGATATGTAATGTTACGATTTTGTTAGGCTATCTGCAAATTTCATTTTAATGAACAACATGGGGTTTATATTGATATTATGTTGAGTAAGAATGGTCTTTTATAGGAAAATACGAACTCATTATCGTGAAATTTGAGTCATAACCTCTTAATTTTTAACAGTCAAGATGCTTTTTAGCGATGAATAATGTTTTTTGTCGAAAAAAATGATTTCAATTTGCTGATACGTAGGAATTCTTACATGCAAAAGATAGATTTGCGCTACCAAATTAATTTAGTAACCTATGAAAAAGATTTACCTACTAGGACTTTTTATAATAAGTGTGTCTTTAAATGCGCAAGTTGGAATCGGTACGACCGATCCAAATTCTCTTTTAGATATACCCGCTTCAAATGCAAGTTCACCTTCAAGTACTGATGGAATACTAATTCCTCGTCTTGATGCACTTCCAGCCACAGACCCTTCCGATTCGCAACATTCGATGTTGATATACTTAACGACAACTTCTGGTGTGTTTTCACCAGGATTTCATTATTGGGATAAAAATGTTGGGGTTTCTGGTGAATGGGTTCCTTTGTCTTCTGAAAAAGGATGGTCTATTTCTGGAAACGACAATACTGTAAATGGCACTCACTTTTTAGGTACTACCAACTCGCAAGATGTTGATTTTAGAACCAATAACGTTATTCGTGCGCGATTAACCCAGAAAGGTCAATTGGAATTAATAGATGATGGTAAGTCCATTTTTATTGGTGAAGAAGCTGGGGAGAATGACGATCCCACGCTAGATAGTAAAGATCATCAAAGTGTATATATTGGATACCATGCTGGACGTACTAGTACTACAGGAAGGGATAATGTCGCTGTCGGTTTTAAATCCTTAACAGCAAATACAAATGGTAATTTTAACACTTCAATTGGAGATGAAACAATGGAGAATAATACTACCGGAGAAAAAAATGCTGCTTTTGGGAACGATGCATTACGTGCTAATACAATTGGTAGTAATAATACTGCTATAGGGCAGGATGCTATGACATCAAATGTTGCAGGTGATAGTAATACTGCTATAGGAAATGTTGCGCTTTCTAAAAATGATGGAGGAGATGAGAATACGGCAATTGGAGAAAGTGCTCTTGAAGAAAATGTAAATGGAAATAACAATACTGCAATTGGAAAGAATGCTGGGAATAGTATTGTGTCAGGTTCATCAAATACTATAATTGGAAGCTTTTCGGACGTAACAAATGGGAACGATTCAAATGTAGTTGCAATAGGAAAAACGGCAACTGGTAAGGGAAATAGTAGTGTTGCCATTGGTGATACTGCAAATGCATTAGATGTTTCTTCTATTGCCATAGGAACAAATGCATCAACAACAAATAGATCGGCTATTGCAATTGGAGAAAGCTCAGATGCACTGGAATTTGGAGCCATAGCAATTGGTCGTGATTCTGATGCATCGCATTCAAGCTCTTTAGCAATTGGATACAATGCAGATGCAACAGCAAATAATACAACAGCGATGGGCTATGGTTCTGTAGCTTCAGCAACACGAGCAACAGCTTTTGGTTCTACGAGTAAAGCAACAGCAAATGATACTTTTTCAGGAGGAAATGGTGCTAATGCATCTGCAGCATATGCAACAGCAATAGGAACAAGTAGTAATGCTTCTGGACAACGTAGTGTCGCTGTAGGATATTCTAGTGCTTCAGCAGGGAATGATGCGGTAGCTTTTGGACGCTCGGCAGTAGCTTCTGGGGCAAATTCTACAGCAGTCGGAGATCATACAACAGCATCTGCAACAAAATCAGTTGCTTTCGGACATATATCTAACGCTAGTGGTAATTTTTCAATGGCATTGGGGTATAATGCCGATGCGGATGGGGCAAATGCTTCCGCAGTTGGACAAAATAGTATTGCATTAGCAGATCAAAGTAGTGCTTTTGGAGTGTACGCGGAAGCTAGAGGAACTACAAGTACTGCAATTGGAGCAAATACGGAAGCTTCTGGAACCAATTCAACAGCAATTGGAAATGGTGCTACCGTAAGTGGGAATAATGAAATTGTATTAGGAAACAATGCAGTAACTAAGGTTACAACAGCAGGCTCGATGCGTGCTAGTAATTTTGTTTCGAATACGACTACCTATCCAGATTATGTATTTGAAGATTTTTACACAGGTACTTCGGAAATAAATTCTGAGTACAAATTTACTAGCTTAGAAGCTGCTGAAGCTTTTGTAAAAGAGAATGGACATCTTCCAGGAGTTAAGTCATATGAAGAAGTAAAGAGTAACGATTTCGAATTAAACATCACAGAAACTTCAGTTAAAAACCTAGAAAAAATTGAAGAGCAGTTTTTATACATTGTTACGCTAAACAATAAGGTAAAAGATCAGGATCAACTTATTTCAAATCTTTCAGAAAAAGCTCAAAAACAAGAAGCTGAAATTTCAGAATTAAAAGTATTAGTACTACAATTACTTGCAGATAAAAAGTAATAGTAGTCTATATAAATTTTTATAAAAAGCCTGAACAATCTGTTCGGGCTTTTTTGTAGCTATTGGGTATAATTCAAAAGCAACCTCAAATAATAATGCGGTGGCAATAGGTTCAGATAGTGCTTCTTCAGGACAAAATAGTATTGCCTTGGGAATAAATTCAAATGCTAGTGCTCAAAATAGTGTAGCTATAGGGTATAATGCTAAAACATCTCAGAGTAATGCTATTGTTTTAGGAGATACTAACTCGGCTAATGTTGGGATTGGCACAAGTACTCCGAATACGAATACAAAATTAGATGTAAGCGGAAACTACAAACTAGGTGAAAATGGGAGTATCCAAAAAAACCTAATCAGTTTTGATGTATATCCTTCAATAAGCATGGGAAATACAGTTCCAGGGGCAAGCCAAATAATTCAAATAACAATTCCGAGCACTGCTAGACCTTCTACTACAAAAGCAACTGTTGTAGTAACTCCTGCAAATAATTTTAATGATGATTTTTCAATTTCTTGGGCGAAATTGTCAAATACGTCAACACTTAGGGTGAAAATAGTAAATTCTTCTTTAAGCACAGCTAGTGTGTATTCGGGGCATTTTTATGTAACGATTCAAGAGTTTTAAAAGATACTAACGACATTACTTTTAAATTCAAAAGCCGTCTATTAAAAAAATAGACGGCTTTTATTTTTTGAATAAACACCTCAGAAGGTGTTGGTAGTTAAAGTGTTAATTGTTGAGTGTGTTATAGATACTTCTTTCTTAAATGCGACTGTCAATTTCAGAGCTTCTAATTTGATTCACATAAATGTGTAGCCATAAAACTCATAATGTTAAAATAGGTTGTAATCAAGGATTCACTAAAAAAATATCTGTTTCACTAATTTTTTTGATGAGCTATTTATAAAATAAATACTTTGATCCTGTTTAAATTAAACACTAGATAAATAGCGATTAGGCTACTAAAAAAATTGCACTTACAAGTGCTAAGATTTAAATACCTAACTTTAAAATCTATTAACCTAAGAATCGAAATTAATACTATTGAAGCTTGCCATTTTTGCATTATAATTAACACGCGAATTAATGATTAAAAAATTACTCCTGCTTTTTTTCTTTTTTACCATTTCGGCGCAAAGCCAAGAAGATCTATTTTTAAAATCACTAGATACGTTACTGTCTTCTCAATTGAAACTTAATGCAATAGGATCTGAAATTTCAAAATTAGTATACGCAAATCCAGAGAAAGCGGCCATATATGCACTCGTTTTTGATTCTATTACAACAATAATTCCTACTCCAGAAAATAAGGTAGACGCCTTAAATTTTAAAGGGATGGCAAGTCATGCTACTCAAAATTATGAAGATGCTATCGCTCAATATCTTGATGCCGTTCGTGTTATAGAAACAAACAAACATGACGATCGTCTCGCTCAAGTTTACAATAACCTTGCAGCGAGTTACAACATACGAGGAGATGCGAAAAAGACGGAAGAGTACTTTTTAAAAGCGATTGAGGTAGCAGAAAAAAAGAATGATAGTGTATGGTTGTCTAGCGCAAATAGTAACCTTGGTGTTCATTATAACTCGCACGAACAATATGGCAAAGCCGAAATAGCCTTTAAAAATTCACTGCCCTATTTTGAAAATAAAAAAGACTCTATAAATGCGGGTGTTATCTACATGAATCTAGGGAATGCACAATTACCTTTAGGTAAAAATGATGCAGCAATTGCTAGTTATAAAAAGTCAATAGAGTTAATTCCATATAAAAAAGTACCTATTGTACATTCCGTAGCACAAGCTGGGATAGGGATGGCGTTGACCCATCAAAAAAAGTATGAGCTTGCATTGCCCTATTTGAAAAAAGGGAATCAAATAGCAAGGGATATTAAGTACACTGAGCAAATTATGGAAACCAATAATGCGCTTGCCGACTACTATGCAGAAACACGAAATTTTGAAGAAGCCTTTAAACTTTCAGTAGTATCGCAACAGTTAAAAGACAGTGTCCTTACTATGACACAAGATAAAAATATGGCAGATGCACTTGTTAAGTTTGAAACTGAAAAGAAAGATGCGCAATTACAAGTTTTAGAGTTAGAGAAAGAGAAGTCTACGCAACGCCAAATATTACTTACTGTTATCGCTATTAGTGTAATTTTGATAGCGAGTTTAATTGGTTTTTCTCTATATCGAAATAGAAAGAAAAATGCACTTTTGGCTAAGCAAAAAACAATTTTAGAAAAGACGCTGGACGAAAAAAATATTCTTTTAAAAGAAACACATCACAGAGTAAAAAATAGTTTTCAAATGGTGTCTTCTTTGCTTCAATACCAATCTCATACTGCGAAGGATAAAGAGGCGAAAATAGCTATTAAAGAAGCACAGAATCGAGTACGTTCTATGGTGTTAATTCATCAAAAATTATATAGTAAAGACCAATTAGTGGGTATAGACAGTAAAGAATATATAGAAGATTTTACAGAAGACGTAATACGTAGCAACGAGTTTAGTGCGCACAAACTTAAGTACACACTCGATTTAGAATCTTTAGTGATAGATGTTGAAACGATAACACCTATTGGACTAATTTTAAACGAATTATTGACGAATGTTTTAAAACACGCATTTCCAGAAGTTAACGCTGAAAGTCTAGTTCATATAAAATTTTTGAAAGAGAATGATACCCTAGTGTTGGTGGTTAGTGATAATGGAATAGGGATTAATGGTGATAGAAGTGAAGATTCATTTGGGTTAAAACTCATTGAAACATTAGCGAAGAAACTTAAAGGAGAATTGAGCATTGAAGCAAGTATGCCTAAAGGAACTATTGCGACATTAACAATGCAACGATTTACTATTTTATAAAAAACAAATGACTCAAAAAAACGCTTCACGCGCCATCCGTATTTACATTGTAGAAGACGAGCCATTAATTGCTGAAACAGCAAAAATGTCGTTAGAAAGTCATGGCATACGGGTACTTGGTATTAGCGAAGGTTATGATGAGGCATTGAAAAACATACAGGCACGACAAGCAAATATAGTTTTGCTGGATATTAATCTTGAGGGTGAAAAAGATGGTGTAGAACTAGCAAAATCCTTAGAAAAATTAAGTATTCCTTATTTATTTTTAACCTCACAAACAGATCCTTCGACATTAGCAAGAGTTAAAGAAACCAATCCGTTAGGTTTTATAGTAAAACCCTTTACGGAATCTGGATTATTGAGTAATATAGAATTAGCATGGCATAAAATTTCATTAGAAAAAGAGGAGTACATCATTATTAGGTCTGAAGGCGAACGTGTAAAACTCAATCAAGCTTCCATTCTTTATTTAAAAGCTTTTGATAACTACTGCTACGTAGTTACTAGCGAAAAAGAATACCTGATTCCGCATACGTTAAAAAGTACTTCGGAAAGTTTAAATTCTGAAATTTTCAAGAAATCACACCGTTCTTATTTGATCAACACCATTAAAATAAAAGGCATAAAAAGTGATGCTGTTTTAATTGAAGATAAAGAAGTACCATTGAGTGATACCTACAAAAAAAAGATTGAAAGTTTACTGTAACCTTTAGTGAAGACGTTTCAGTATATCAAGTTGAAAAAGTTCAAAATCTTTAAGCATTCTTTACAGGGATTCAACTTCACTAAAAAAAATCCCGTTTCACTAAAAAATTTCAATCTACAACTATTTCATTTTTAGATTTATACTTCTTAAAATCTCACAAAAATGAAAAAACAACTACTACGAGTAATCATCTTGTTTATTTCAGCAATAAGCATTGCCCAAAACGGTATCAACTACAAAGCCTTAGTTAAAGATGCAAATGGTGATGTAATTGCAAATCAAGCTATCACAATACAGTTTCAAATACTTAAACAGGCTACTGTAAATGTGTATCAAGATACTCACAATCCAACTACAGATGCCAACGGAATCGTTATTGTAAACATAGGCGAAGGCACGGTGAATAGTGGTGATTTTTCAATTATTGATTGGGGGAGTTCCGAGTATTTTTTAAATGTGCAAATGGATACTGGGGCTGGGTTAGTTGATTTGGGGACTACACAATTTAATAGTGTACCGTACGCACAACACGCTAATACAGCAAATACCGTAAAAACTCCTACACTCTTAGAACCGTATATCTTAGGAGCTTCTTCTCAAGTAAGTAACGGGAGATTTCAATTTAATGGAAAAACTGGTTGGCAAGCAGCCAATGAAATGTGTAAGGCAAGTTACCCCAACGAGCCATATGCAAGGGCATTTACTAATGAACAAATAACCCAAGCTATACTCCTAGAAAATTATTCAAATATTCAAAACTACAACTCCGTCTATTTTTGGTCCATAACATCTTCGACAATTCACGGTAGTATATTTACAAACACTTCAGCAGGTAATAACGGCGCAAATCTCGGTTTTAATTCTAGTGAATATGCACGCGGAATAAAAGGGATTATACTTTTTGATTATGAAACACCACTCATAAATGGCGGAGTTATTATACCACGTTATTTTAATGCTGAAGCCAATGCGGTATTAAGTAATCAATTTCCTTGTTTATGTGGCACATACAAAGTAATTAACTAATTAAAAGAAACTTATGAAAGCGCTATTTACATTTTTTTCATTATTATTTGTACTTGTTGGTATTGCCCAAAACGGCATCAACTATAAAGCCTTAATTAAAGATGCAAATGGTGATGTAATTGCAAACCAGGCGGTTACTATCCAGTTTCAAATACTTGAAAACGGGACGACTAATGTTTATCAAGAAACACACAACCCTACTACAGATGCAAATGGTATTGCCATTGTAAACATAGGCGAAGGTACAGTAGATAGTGGTAATTTTTTAACCATAGATTGGGGCGGAGTGGAACACTTTTTAAATGTGCAGGTTGATACTGATGATGGTGCTGGATTAGTTGATTTAGGGACTACACAGTTTATGAGTGTGCCGTATGCCTTATCTGCGCAATCGGCAAAAACATCTGAGGATAACTCTAACTTTATAGAGCATTATTTAAACACTGCCACAGTACCTACAAGAGAAGAAAAATCTCCAGATTTAATTATCACTATGGATTATTCTTTATATAGAGACACAGTCCCGATAGACCATCAAAAATTATTGGATTTATGTGGTGATGATAATGGTTGTAAAGTAACTGTCATAATGAAAGATTATTGGCAGGGTGGTGCTATTGGTAGATCTGCTGCAAGAACTGCTACATTCTTTTATTCCTCAACACCTCAATCTGGAACATATTTTATGTATGTTGTAGATGAAGATCCTGAAAACAACGGTAATGTAGGCCTTGACAATGATAACACTATAAGTCATATTATTAATGCTTTTGACGCATGTTATCTTACAGACTCAATTTTTGTGAACGGTGCTAGTTTGGGTGATGAGGATGTTGGTTTGCATTTTCTTTATTGGACTGCTTATACTAATTCAACTGCTACTATCAAAAAGAAATGCATTTGCAGGATTGAGGATTAGAAAAAGATTTTATAAACATTAAATAAACTAAAATGAAAAATTTATATTTATTTATTGTCGCCTTATTTATTTCAGCAACAAGCATTGCGCAAAACGGGATTAACTATAAAGCCCTTATTAAAGATGCTAATGGAGATGTGATTGCAAATCAGTCTATTACGATACAGTTTCAGATATTGAAAGGTGGCGCCACAAATGTGTACCAAGAAAAACATACTATTGTTTCAGAAGATAATGGAACCATCACTGCAAAAATTGGTGAAGGAATTATAGATAGTGGTGATTTTTCAGTGATAGATTGGGGAGACGAAGATCATTATTTAAATATAAAAGTAGATATAGGAGATGGGTATGTAGATTTAGGGAATACACAATTTAAAAGTGTTCCATATGCTTTAGTAGCTGCTAATGTACATGGGCTAGAAAAACTAGATGAAGGTAATGGAGTTGGTTACAGATTGAAAGATAAGTTAGCAGGTTATTATGGTGACATTGGTCTTAATGCAATTGATGTAAGTTATAGTAATACTTCGTCAACAGATCATGGTGCTACAGGATCTAGATCTTTTACCGCTGGTTATAACACTGTAGCTTCAGGACTGGCAAGTACCGCTGTTGGTTTTGAAAATGAGGCAACAGCTTCTAGCGCTACTGCCTTAGGGTATAGAACAAAATCTGATGCAGTTGGTAATGTAGCTGTAGGAACTTATAACATTGGTGGCGGAAGCCCAACCTCATTTAATTCTGCAAATCCAATATTTGAAGTTGGGAATGGTCTTAGTTCTGGAGCACGTAGTAATGCGTTAACTGTATTGCAAAATGGTAAAATTGGTATTGGTAAACACACAGGAATGGATGGGATAGTGGAAATTAACGGTAATAGTACAGGGAATGAACCACAACTTGCACTTATAGAAGATAACGCAGGGTATTCAAGGTTGAGGTATAAAAACACAAACAGAAACGGTGATGACTATTGGGATATTGCTGGATTCATTGGAGAAACCACGGCTAATGATAAACTCAATATTTTTAATAGTGATGCGGGTGATATTCTAACGGCTACAGGAGATGGTAAAGTGGGTATTGGTATATCTAACCCAACAGAAGCTTTAGACATTGATGGTAATATAAAGGCAGATGGAATACAACTTAATACAGGTGCCAATAGTGGATATGTACTCACCTCAGATGCAGACGGTACTGCAAGTTGGCAAGCTCCTACCGGTGGTGGTGGAAGTAGTGCAAATTGGATTGAAAATGGTAACAATGTTTATACCGCACCGAATATTTTTGTAGGGATAGGAACTACAGATCCAACAAGTAAACTACATGTAGTTGCAAATACTCGAATTGAAGGTGATCTTTGGGGGTCTTCCACCTCAGAAGTAACACCTGCAATTAGAGGGCAATCAGTAAATATGACAGGAGTGAGAGGGGCATCAACAAATGGGTATGGGATTGAGGGTTTAGGACACATAGGAGGTAATTTTATTGGTTATACTGGAAATGGAATTAATGTAGATGCTAATTCTGAAAATTCTCAAGCGGTATATGCGAGATCTTGGGGTGAGAATGGTATTGGCGTGTGGGGTATTTCTGTAGCTACAACTGGAGCAGGTATAGGTGTTAGAGGCTCAACATCAAGTCCAGATGGTTTTAGTTTTTTTGCGAATGGTGTCGGTATTAGTTATGGTGAAGCTTCCTCTAGACGATGGAAAAGTAACATTGTTGAAATTGATAATGCTTTGGAAAAATTATCAAAGATTAGAGGTGTTTATTATGACTTAGATGAAGCACATGGTGGTAAACACGATGTAGGGATGATTGCTGAAGAGGTAGGAGCGGTGCTACCAGAAATTGTTACGTATGAAGAAAACAAAGTAGACGCCATAGGAATGGACTATAGTAAAATGACACCGTTATTGGTTCAAGTAGCGAAAGAGCAACAAAAAGTAATTGAAGCTGAACGAGCAATAGTTGCTCAATTAAAACAACAACTTCAGGTAATGACTACAAAATATGAGACTTTAGATACTCGTCTTTCAGCCTTAGAAATGGGTGCTAATTACTCTGCAAATACTACTGTCAATAAAATTTCAGAAGAAAAAAAATAATTACTTCCATAGGTTTTAAGTTAGAGCGCTGTCTTTGGGGAAGGATAGCGCTCTTTGTAGCCTTTCACTAAAAAAAATCCTGTTTCACTAAGAATTTTCAGAATGAAACTCTTTCATTTCTAGATTTATACTTTCCGAAGCAGTGCGTCTTTTTAAGAAATGCTTCAGGACTGACAATAACGAATGATTGTTAATATATAATCGGGATGCGTCTCATTAAGTTAAGGCTCATCCGACTTTGGAATCTCTTCATTAAGAGTTGCTTACACGAATTAATTTAAAATGAAACCAATGAAACTAAAATTCACATTATTGAGCATGCTTTTGGTGTCTTTCTTCGGAATGGGGCAAAGTATCGAGAAATTTAGTATTGATAGTGGAGGGGCTTCCGCAAGTGCCGGAAACATTCAAATACTCTATACCCTTGGAGAAGTCAATGTACAAGAACGCAGTGCTGGCAACATACAAGTTTCTGAAGG
>NZ_FNBA01000009.1 GCF_900102055.1 Ulvibacter litoralis | reverse complement strand
AGAGGTTGTGGAAGTGTTACAATCGAGATTGGAGTGATTGACTATCCTAAGTTTATTACCCCGAATCAAGATGGGTATCACGATACTTGGAATATAATTGGAATTGCTTCCTTTGACCCTACAGCAAAAATCTATATATTTGACAGGTTTGGAAAACTCTTGAAACAAATTAGTCCGATAGGAGCTGGTTGGGATGGTACATATAATGGGAATTCCTTACCTTCGAGTGATTATTGGTTCGTTGTAGAGTACACAGAACAAGATGTTCAAAAGGAATTTAAAGGACATTTTACTTTAAAAAAATAGCTAAACTACTATGAAGATTAAAAAAATCTATTTTATCCTACTTTTATTAGTAACTCAGTTAGCCTTCTCTCAAGACGGTATTCCTGTGTATTCAGACTATTTTTCTGACAACTTATATTTATTACATCCCTCTATGGCTGGTGCCTCTGGAAGTAACCAAATACGTTTTACAAATCGGAAACAATGGTTCGACCAAGACGAAGCGCCTAACTTAGGAACGTTAAGTTATAATACGAGTTTGAATGATCAATCTGGTATTGGAGTAGTTCTTTTTACAGATAGAAACGGATACCATTCACAAACGGGAGGGTATGTAGGATATGCTCACCATTTATTGCTTTCGAGAAGTAGAGCAGATTTAAATCAAATTTCATTTGGTTTACGCCTTGGATTTATTCAATCAAAGTTGGATGAGACCCAGTTTGATTTAAATGATTACGACCCGATTATTGCAGGGATTGTTCAAAGTAGTTCTTACTTTAACGTAGATGCAGGTGTTTCCTATAATTTTTTAAATTTTGCAGCACACCTTACAATAAAGAACCTAATCTTTCAGAATAGAAGTATTTATTCAGATGAGTATGAATCAAACAACCAACGACGTTATATCATAGGAGCTTCTTATGGTATTGCTACAAATACAGAATGGAGTTATGAACCTTCATTATTGTTACAAGTTTCAGAACGAACAGGAGAACAATCGGTCGATGTGAACTTAAAAGTATATAGAGATATGGATTTTGGTCGTCTGTGGTTAGGACTTTCATACCGTAAGAGTTTTGATGGTGCTGAATACCTTGACGGTGAAGCAATCGAAAATCAGAAGCTAACATATATCACACCTGTGTTTGGTGCTAATTATAAAAACTTTATGGCTGCATATACGTACTCGTATCAAACAGGTTCGGTAAAGTTTAGAAGCGGAGGATTTCATCAAATCACATTAGGATATAATATCTTTAATGGAAAACCAAGTTTCTGGAAACAAGATATGCGTAATAACGGTAGATTACGTCCGCGAAACTAATTTCGACAAAACAATTAAAAAACCCCTCTTTAGCAATTTGCTTCAGAGGGTTTCCTTTTTTTAATTCCACGTGTAATTTTTCTTCTTCGCTTGTTTTTTTATTGCTTTTACCATGACGCTTTCTAAACCATTTGCTGTTTCAGATTGGTGTTTTGAAATATACAAACGTCGTTTTTCGTTGAGTTCTTTTATTTCCTTCTGAATGCGATTTCTTTCCGTACGTTGTTCAGCAATGTATTTTTTAAGTTCTGTTTTCGACTTCCTTTGAAGCGCTTCTGGTAATTCCTGTTGCTTCAGTTTGTCATAGCTAAAACCTTCCTCTTCTTCAGCATCAACCAAATCCCAAGAGCTGTTTTTGTACAAGCGTGATCCTTTTGTAACTGTTCTACTCACGGCATTTGCTTTGCTATAGCTAGCCGCATTTTCGTCTTGTTCTGCTTGTACTGCTATCTTTTCCTTTCCGAAGTGACCATATGGAACATACGTCGTATTTAGTTTGATGTTTAATTGAATAATTACATCGTCGTACGGAGAAGCAATGTGCACTGTTTCTTGATTGTGGTTAATGGCCATATAATCTCCATACGCTAAACGCGCGCCATCTTGCCAATTTGATGCAATTCCTTGCTCGTAGTTTCCACAAAAAATAGTGTTGACTACGACGTCCTTTTCTTTTGCATTAGTTGTGGCGTCTTTATAATTAACGGGCCCTTGATTAAAAGGTTCGTTTCCTGCGATAAAAATTAGTTTTAAGTCGTCTGCATTGTTTCCCCAATCTAATTTGTTTAGAGATGTTTGAACAACAGCGCCGCAATATTCACTTCCGCCATTAGTAGTTAAGGAGAACAACTCTTTCGAAACTTCATCTAAGTCTTCTGTAAAGGCAAGTACCTTTCGAATATAATTGTCACGACTGCTTAAACGGTCATTTCCGTATTCGTAGAGTGCTATTTGTATGTTAGGACGGGTATTTTTGCTCTTGGCGTACGAAAGTTCGTTTACGATCTCCCAAAGCTGTGCTTTAGCTTGATCTATTAATCCGTCCATACTATTACTGGTGTCTAATAGTAGCGCCACTTTAATATAGTGTTTTGAAAGATTATCAGGTTTTTCAATAGCTACAGGAGCAATAGTTGCGATGGGTTTAGAAGTGTCTGCTTTGCACGAATACATTACGGTAAGTAAGAGTATTGCTAAGATGTTTTGGATTGTTTTCATAACGATAATTTTTTTTTGTAAACCTATAAGGATCTTTTTCTGAAAAAAAACGGGAATGAGGGAACCATTGTTTAGCTTTAGGGAACTGTTTCCTTTTTTGAGTAAAGTGATGTTTTACACTATAAAAAGGCGCTGTTTGCCAAAAGTGTCGTTTTAATACTTGCTTTAAAGTGTGTATGTTTACCTTTTAATATGAATATGAAAGCATTTTCAATCTTAATTTTTGCAATTCTATGTTGTGTGCCATTTAGCGTGGAGGCACAAATAAATTCTTCTAAAACACCCTCTTTTGTTTTGAAAGGAAATGTAATTGAAGAAGAAACGAACATGCCTATTTCTAAAGTAAATGTAGAAATAAGTGGTGGTGGTTATACCACGACCAATAGCGCTGGGGAGTTTACCATTACAGCAAAAATTGGAGATGAATTAATCATTAGAAGTGACGATTTTAAAACCGTTTATTACCGCGTAAAAGACCAACAGCGTATTACCGTGAAGGTTGAAAATGCCGCGTCACTTCCTAAATTATCTTCCAAACGAAAAAGTTCGCCAGATGTATTTAAAAGTTATATCGATTCTGCGAAGACCTTTCTGAAAAAAGATGCTAAAAAAAGTATTGAATATGTTACCAAAGCTTTAGAATCGGTTCCTGGAAAGTCGGCTACAAGTACGCAGAATAGTGTTGCTTTTGAAACCTTAGGAGATATCAATTTATTTTGGGAACAACAGGATCTTGCCGTAGATAATTACAAACGAAGTCTTTCTGCGGTTCATAAAATTGATGTTCAAATTAAATTGGCTGCTGCTTTTCGGAAGAATAAAAACTATCAAGAAAGTATTGCTGAATATTCAGAATTGCTAAAAAATCGCCTTTCCAATTACCAAAGAGTTGAAGTGTATGAGGGCTTAGGAGATACCTACAAACAGATTAACGAAACGAAGAAAAGTGTATCCAATTATCAAAAGGCATTAGACATTGCTACTGCCAATAAAATTATACCTAAGATTACCGATTTAAACTCGAAAATAGGAGAAGCCTACGCGCAAAGTGGGGCGCTTGTTGAAGCGGAAGCGTATTATGATAATTCGTTGGATTTGTCCAAAAAAGAAAGTCGGAAGCGTGCGGTAGAGGAGAAAAATAAGGTTGCCGATTTCTACAATCAGAATCGATCGTACGATAAGGAAATTCAGTTGCGAGAAGAGACGCTGAACGAAATTGAATCGATGGAAGGAGATGCGATCGACGAAGATGTAAATAGTCCGTTAACACCACAGCGACAAAATTATAAAATTGCCAATGCCTTTTTAGGGCAGGAAAAGTACGACGAAGCAATTCCGTACTTGGAAAAGAGTATCAAAGAGGCTGGAAAAAAGGAAGATTTAGTGGTTGAAAAAGATGCAACGCGAAAGTTATCTGAGTTGTATCGTGGGATTGGTGAGTATGATAAGGCTGCGGAAAGTTACGAACGGTATTCGAACATTGTGGACGAATTGTATGCAAAGAAGGACCAGGAGCTTTCGCAGGCGGCCCGATTTAGCAAAGAAATTACCTTAACCCAAAATCGTATTGCAAGTCTTGAAAATGATCGGAAATTGAATGAAAGTCGGTACAAACTAGCTTTCGAAAATCAAACGCTGATTGAAAAAAACAATCGCGTGCAAAAATGGGTCATTGCATCTCTAATTTTAATTGCCTTATTGCTCTTTTTTACGGCGTATACACAATACAAAAGTGTGCTTCAGCAAAAGTATGCAAACAACCAATTGGCGTTAAAATCGTTGCGCACACAAATGAATCCGCACTTTATATTTAACGCATTGAACTCTGTAAATAGTTTTATTGCAAGTAATGACGAACGTGCGGCGAACAAATATTTGAGTGAGTTTTCGCAATTAATGCGTTCGGTGTTGGAAAATAGTGAAGAAGATTTTATTTCGTTAGAAAAGGAAATAGAGTTGCTGCAGCTTTATGTGAAGTTGGAACATTTCCGGTTTAAAGACAAGTTTGAGTATACGATAAAAGTTTCCGAAGAAATCAATGTAAACGAATTTGTAATCCCACCTATGTTGCTTCAGCCGTATGTTGAAAATGCCGTGTGGCACGGACTTCGATACAAGGAAGAAAAAGGGGTGCTCGAAATTACATTCGAACAAATTGATTCAGAAACAGTAAAAATAACGATTATGGACAACGGAATTGGACGTTCAAAATCGAAAGCGTTCAAAACGGAGAATCAGAAAAAACAGAAATCAAAAGGAATGGGGAATATTCAAAAACGAATCTCTATTCTGAATGAAATGTATAAAGATAAAGTAGATGTTACGGTAGAAAATGTGTTCGAGAATGAAGAAGGCACTCGCGTAATTTTAATACTTAAGAAAGATTAGAAGCTCACTTATAAAGTAAAAACAATACCACAAAAAGGATGAAATTACGCGCCATTATTGTTGAAGACGAAGAAACTAGCAGAGATATTCTCAGAAATTATTTGGCGAAGTATTGCCCTAATGTGACCCTTTTGGGAGAAGCGTCTAATGTAGATGAAGCCTTGATTATAATTCGGAACAATGAATTAGATTTGGTGTTTTTAGATGTGGAAATGCCCTACGGAAATGCCTTCGATTTGTTGGATAAAGTAGGTGATCGTCAGTTTGAAACCGTTTTTGTAACAGCGTATAACCATTATGCTATTGATGCCTTAAATGCACATGCTTCGTATTATTTATTAAAACCTATTTCGATCGATACCTTGATTGAAGCTGTCGATTATGTGACCGAAATTAAAGAGAAGGAGAACAGTCTTCAGAATACGGTGTTGCAGCCTACTTTGACGCAAGTATCAGGCAAAATAACCATTCCGCTGCAGAACGGATTTGAAGTCTTGGAAATTGAAACTATTTTGTATTGCCAAGCAGACGATAATTACACCAATATTTTCGTGAATGATAAAAAGAAACTGGTAAGTAAAACACTTAAGTATTTTGAAGAAATTCTTTCAGAAAACGGTTTTGCGCGGGTTCATAAATCGTATTTGGTCAATGTAAACGCTATTGTTGAATACAAAAAAGGGAAGGGTGGAAGCGTTGTTCTTACCAACGGAAAAGAAATTATGGTGAGTCCGTCGCGTAAAAAAGAATTGTTAGCGTATTTTAGCTAAAAACACGCAATTAGTATGATTATTAAAGCTGTAAACGGGAAATCTCCTCAGATTCCTGACGATTGTTTCATTGCCGAAAATGCCACTATTGTTGGCGATGTGGTGATGGGAAATGAATGTAGTGTATGGTTCAATGCAGTGCTTCGAGGCGATGTTCATTTTATTAAAATGGGCAACAAGGTAAATATTCAAGATGGCGCTGTAATTCATGCGACCTATAAGGTTTCTCCCACTACAATTGGAAATAACGTGTCTATTGGACATAATGCGATTGTACACGGTTGTACCATTCAAGACAACGTATTGATTGGGATGGGAAGCATTGTAATGGACGATTGTGTGGTGGAGAGTAATTCTATTATTGCTGCAGGCGCGGTGGTTACTAAAAATACCATTGTTGCGTCTGGGAGTATTTACGCAGGGGTTCCAGCTAAAAAAGTAAAAGACATTAGCAAAGAGTTAATTAATGGTGAGATTCATCGAATCGCCGATAATTACGTTACGTATTCCAGTTGGTTTAAAGAATAGATTGGCTTAAAAGTCTTTTTTTTCTACGGAAATTTCTTCGGAATAGTCTTGAAGTAGAAACTCTAAGGCTTCCGTTGTATTGTTCGTAAAAAACTGAAGTTTAGGTGGAGACGTCTCTTTCCGAAGTAAGTCAATAGAAGCTAACGTATATTGTGTGTGTCTCGCTACGGCTTCTCCTGAGTCAATAATTTGTATGTGTGGCGGAAGCATTTTTCTTAGCAACGGAATTAAGTAGGGGTAATGGCTACAGCCTAATACGAGGTAATCAATATCAGCTTCAATCATAGGGGTCACATACTTTTGAAGTAAGTTTACCATTTCTGGACCTTCAAGATTGCCTTTTTCAATAAGCGGTACCAGCCCTTCTCCGACTATTTCTAGCATTTTGATATCCTTAGTGTGTTCCATAGCTGTTTTGTGAAACAACAAGCTGCTAAGCGTTCCTTTGGTGGCTAGAATGCCAATGCTCTTTGAGGTAGTTTTAAGTGCTGCGGGTTTTATGGCCGGTTCAATGCCTATGATAGGAATGCTATAGGTGGCACGTAGTTGCGAAATAGCATTTGTTGTGGCTGTATTACAGGCAACCACAATGATTTTACATCCTAGTGAAATGAGTCTTTCTACATTTTTAACACTCAATGCAGTGATTTCCTCTTTGGATTTGTGTCCGTAGGGAGCATTTTTGCTATCTGCTAAATAGATGGTGTTTTCGAACGGCAGTAATTTGTGGATTTCTTGCCAAATGGAAGAGCCACCTACACCAGAATCGAAAATACCAATAGCAGCATTATTTTTCATAGGTATAAAAATAAAAACTGCTCCCCAAATGGAGAGCAGTTTTAGTAAAATAATTTGTTAAAAGATTACGAATTAAATTCCTAATTCTTTTTTAACGTCTACTAGTAAATCTTTACCGTCTGCAAGTAAGATACCGCTTCCAGTTGTAGAGTCTAATACGTATTGAATACCTTGAGCTCTAGCTGTTTTTTGAATTGCAGCACGTGCTTTGTCAAGAATAGGTTGGTACACGTCTAATTCTTTTTTACGAAGATCTTCTAAAGCTTGTTGTCTGTAAGCAGAAATGTTTTTTTCCATTCCTTGAACTTCTAACACGCGTTTTTCATTTTCTTCTTGAGTTTTACTTCCTTCTTCGTTACCGTATTGTTTTACTTTAGCTTCAAATTCTTTAGCCATTGCTTTAATTTCGGTATCGTATGTTTTTTGAAGTTTTTCAAGTTGGTTTTGAGCAGCTTTCATCTCTGGCATAGACTCCATAAGAGCTTGTGTGTCTATGTGTGCTATTTTAGATTGAGCGTTTACAAAACTTGTAGCTCCTACGAAAAGTACTATTGCTACTACTAATGATTTAAATTTTTTCATTGTAATTGTATTTAATAATTAAGTGTTATTGTTGTTTATAGATTAATTGATAGTTAAAATTTAGTTGTCTCCTTCGCCATTGTCATCGCCGCCGGGTCCTGGAGGGCTGCTATTTCTGTTTCCACTAGCATTTAAAATAGAGTCTTTTCTTCTTTGTCTTTCTTCTAGCAATCTAGTACGTCTAGCATCGAATTCTGCTTTTTTAACGGCACGAATAGAATCACGTTCTTTTTTACGTTGTTCCATTATTTTTTCGCGCTCATTTTTCTTAGCTTCAATCGCCTCTTCTCTTTCGGTAACTTCTTTTTCTTCTTCAAGATCTAGACCGTCCCTTTTTTCAATTTGCTTTTCTTCTTTTTTAGAAGTGGCTTGCGTTCTTTTAGCAGCTCTATTAATACTTCTTAAAACAAGGTCGCTAATGTCATTTCTTTTAGCAGCAAATAACATTACTACGTCTGCAGATTTATCGAAGATGAAATCGTATTTTTTACCTTCAGCAACTTCTTGTACAATATTGAAAACCTGATCTTGTATGGGTTGTACTAATTGTCTTCTTTGAATCATTAAATCACCATTAGGTCCGAAACGGTCTTGTTGGTACTGAAGCATTTCATCTTCTTTTATTTTAATTTCTTCTTCGCGTTCTTCAATGAGCTCTTTAGTAAGTAATACTCTTTCATTACTTAAATTAAGTGTCATTAAATCAATTTCTTTTTGCTTCTTATCGATGTCTTTTTTCCATCGTTGAACTTTACCTTCTAGTTGCGTAGAAGCTTCTTTATACTCAGGAACACTTTCCAGAATATATTCCATATCAATGTATCCAATGCGTACACCTCTTTGAGCGTTTGCTACTTGTGTAAAGCAAAAGATAGCAAGTGAGAAAAAAAGTAACTTTCTTGTTTTCATAATAGTTTGGTTGTGTTTAAGAAAATATCGTGCCAAAATTAAAATTGTTGTCCAATAATAAAGTGGGTTTGCCATCCGCTACGTTCGGTTTGATTAAGAGCAGGATCAAATCCATACCCGAAATCTATACCTAATAATCCAAATGCTGGCATAAATATACGTAATCCTGCACCAGCAGACCTTTGAACGCTAAACGGATTGTAATCTCTAAATCCATTGTAAGACCCTCCACCTTCAGCAAAACCTAATACATAGATTGAGGCCATTTGCTTTAAAGTTACTGGATATCTAACTTCTAACGAAAATTTATTGTAAATGTTATCTCCATCTACGGTTGATAATGATTGGTTAGGGTATCCTCTTAGTTGAATTACTTCACGACCATCTAAACTATATGATCCTAAACCATCTCCACCAACAAAGAATCTTTCAAAAGGAGGGATACCACGATCGTTGTTGTAAGCTCCTAAGAATCCAAATTCAGTATTTGTTCTTAGTACTAATTTATCAACAATTCTAGTATACCAAGTTCCTTTAAATTTAATCTTGTAGTATTCTAACCATTTAAAACGTTCTTGATCTATTACAGAAATTCTGTTTCGAGCTGTTACGTAGGTAGGATCTGTAGAAAGCACTTGTGATAACTCGTCTCTTTCTTCCGCTAAACCTCTGTAGTCAACATTGTTGAAAGCTGAATAAGGTACTGTAAGTTTTGCTGTTAAACTGAACTCCGAACCTGAGATAGGATAAATTGGGTTTGTAGCTGTGTTGTTACGGCTAATCCCAAAAGTATACGCTAAGTTATTTGAAAATCCATTACCAAATGTAAATAGGTTTGTATTGTAGTTTTTCAAATTGTAATGCTGAAAACTTACTGCTTGAGATAAGGTAAAATAATCGTCAGGCCATTGTAGTCTTTTAGCAATACCTAAAGATCCTCCTGTGATTAAGAAACGTTGGTCTTTATCTACGTCTCTTGTGCTAAAGTTGTATTGATATTGAATGGTGTGAGAGAAAGAAGAACTAAATTGAATTGGTTTCTTTCCTCCTAACCACGGTTCTGTTAAGGATAGACTGTACGTTTGGTAATACGAACTGGCTTGTGCTCTTATCGCTAATTTTTGACCATCTCCCATAGGAAGAGGTTTGTATGCTTCTCCGTTAAAAATATTCCGAAGTGAAAAGTTATTGAACGATAATCCTAAAGTTCCTACAAAACCACCACCACCGTAACCACCTTGTAGTTCGATTTGACTGGCACCTTTTTCAACCACAGAGTATTCCATGTCTAATGTACCATTGTTAGGGTCTACGTTTTTAAAGTTAGGTGATAATTGTTCAGCATCAAAAAATCCTAGTTGACCTAATTCTCTAATGGTTCTAACTACATTTCGTTTGCTGTATTTTTGTCCAGGACGTGTACGTAATTCTCTATAGATTACATGGTCATTGGTCTTGTCATTTCCAACAACAGTAACATGATCGAAATGAGCTATTTTACCTTCTTTGATTCTAATTTCAAAATCGATAGTATCGTTTCTTACAGCAACTTCAACGGGATTGATAGAAGAAAACAGGTACCCATTATTTTGGTATAAATTGGTAAGGTCGTTAGCATCTGGATCTGAATTATCTGCGATTCGTTCTTGTAGAAGAATTCCATTATAGGTTTCTCCTTTTTTAATACCTAAGGCTTGACGTAACTGTGTATCAGTGTAAACACTGTTTCCGATAAAACGAATATCACCAAAGTAGTATTTGTCACCTTCTTCAATATTCAATTTTAAGGCAACCGTTTTTTCGTCTTTAACGGTTAGAGTATCGCTTGTAATTCGAGCGTCTCTAAATCCGTTGGCTTTATATTTTTCAATGATGTTGGCTTTATCTTCTTCAAATCCGCTTTGAGAAAATTTAGACCTTTTCCAAAAACGAAAGAAGTTTTTACGCTTTACATTTTTCATTGCGCTACGTACTTTAGCATCTGAAAGTTCTTGGGTTCCACTAAATTCAATAGGCGAAACCTTCACACGGCTTCCTTTATTGATTTTAATTTTCATGTCCTTAGCGATTTCAACTCCTGTAGAATCAAGCTTTGGGGTTGTGCTAATAATTACCTGTGTATTTAAAAAACCGTCTTCTTTATATTTATTTGTAATATAATTTTTGGTAGTGGTAATTAGGTTTTTAGTAATCTTAACGCCTGCTTTCAGGTCGTTATCTTTTAAGATTTCTTTCTTCTTACCTTTTTTAATCCCTTCAATAGTTACCTCGTTTAATTTTGGAAGTTCTACGATATAAAGTTCTAAGTCGGCTAGATCACCCTTAACATTTGTAACATAAAATGCAATGTCACTAAAAAGGTTTTGTTCCCATAATTTTTTGGTAACGGAACTTAGTTTTTCACCAGGGATATAGATTCTATCTCCTATTTTAAGTCCTGTAAAAGCAATCACAGTTTGCTCGTTAAAATTTTGAGCTCCAGTAACTTTTATGCTATTTATGGTGTATTTTTTACCACTGTCTAGTTCTTTTTGCTGAGCAGAAAGATTAAAAACGGATAGTATTGCAATACATACAATACAATAAAATTTTTGATAACTATGCAATAGCGTACTATTGTTTGAGTTGTTCACTTGTCTTTCCAAATCTTCTTTCTCTGTTTTGATAATTTAATATTGCCTCAAAAAGATGGGTTTTTGTAAAATCGGGCCAAAGGGTATCCGTAAAATACAATTCGGCATATGCTAGCTGCCAAAGTAAAAAGTTACTAATACGTTGTTCGCCACTAGTGCGTATTAACAAATCTACATCTGGCAAATTTTGTGTGTAAAGATGCTTATTAATAACCGATTCATCAATATCGTCGCGCGAAATTAGGTTATTTTTAACTTTAAGGCTAATCTCTTTAACTGTTTTTATTAATTCTTCCCTAGAACTATAGCTTAACGCTAGTGTAAGGGTCATGTGAGTGTTGTTTTTTGTGCTTTCGATTACTTCCTTTAATTCTTTATTTACTTTTTTTGGTAAAGAATCAAGATTTCCGATAGCATTTAACTTTATATTGTTGTCTTGAAGCGTCTTTATTTCTTTTTTTAAAGAGGAAACAAGTAATTTCATTAATAATTCGACCTCAAGCTTGGGTCTATTCCAATTTTCAGTAGAAAAAGCATATAAGGTTAAGTATGGAATATTAATCTCTGCGCAAGCTTCAACAACTTCGCGAACAGATTTCGTTCCATTTTCATGACCAATAGTCCTTAAAAATCCTTTTTGTTTCGCCCAACGGCCATTGCCGTCCATAATAATAGCTAGGTGCTTTGGAAGTTTATTTTTGTCTATTTGGTCTCGTAAGTTCATTCTTGCTTAAAAGTTACAATAACATGGTTTTCGTCCAAAGGTAAAGCTAAAGTTCACACCTGTAAAGATATACCAGTCATTATTGTTAACATTACCGAATCTCAAAGATTCATTATCAGCAACTATTCCTACTGGGTTGCTGCCGTCTAAATCATCTGTAAAAGTGTATCTCGCACCTATTTCTACAGCAACGGCAAAGCTTGGGCTCATTTTTGCTTTGTATCCTAATACAATAGGGATTGCAACAGAGCCAGCTTGGTCGTAATCTCGAAATTCTTTCGTTGCTGAGTTTATATACGATGCTTTGTATAAAAAGTATGTAAGTCCTGTGTAAAGGTATGGTGTAGAGACATTTCGGCCGTTGTGTACGTTGTATTCCCAAAAAGTATATTCTAATCCAGCAGAAAACTCTGTTATTGTATTATCAAACGAATATCCTCGTTGTTGTCTTCTAGTCTCGTTAGATTCGGAGTCGTCCCCTCTTAAGTCGGCAACTAAAATAGAAGCTCTAAATGCATGTCTCGGACTTCTGTTCCACTTAACAATACCTCCAAAACCCACAGTGTTTGGTGCAATATAAGTGGTTTTTCCTACATCACCAACATGGTTTGCGCCAACAATCATCGCGCCCACTTCGTAGGTTTGAGAATGTGCTAGCTGTGCCGCTATTATTAGTAGTAATATAGTTGTGAAATACTTCATATTCCTTAAAAGTTTGCAAATATAACAATAAACTTGGCTATTTTCCTCTGTAAGCCAATTTCTCTGATGATTAACAAATTTTAAGGTGTTTTATTGTTTAGTTACGCTTGTCTTCTCCCCATAAAAGTTTTTCCCGAAGCGTTTTGATAAAACTATCGTTCGATAATTGAACTAGTTTTATTGTAAAGGGAGCTTTTTTAATGATAAGTGTTGTTTCGTTTTCTACAGTGGCGATTCGAGAGTCTAAAGAAACTAAATAGGCATCTTCCCTTCCGCTTACCTTTAATGTTACGGTACTATTGTCTGGAATCACAATAGGTCTGGCATTCAAATTGTGTGGCGCTATGGGTGTAATTACCATGCTGTTCGTGCTTGGGTCAATTACGGGACCACCACAACTTAAAGAATATCCTGTAGATCCTGTTGGTGTTGATACAATTAAACCATCCGACCAATATGAAGTAAGGTATTTGTCGTTCACCATAGTCTCTACCTTAATCATCGAAGTTGTGTTTTTTCTATTGACAGCAATTTCATTTAAGGCAAAATTAAGGGGTTCAATTTCCTTGTTTAAAGGTTCGGTGGCAATAGTTAATAAACTTCTTTCAGAAATAGAATACTCATTCGAAAGGATTTGATTAATACTTTCGGTAATGTTTTTTTTCTGAATGGTCGCTAAAAACCCCAAGCGTCCCGTATTAATACCCACAATAGGAATGCCCAAGTCTCTTACGTACGTAATCGATTTTAAAATGGTACCATCTCCTCCAATACTAAAAAACAAGTCGTAAGAGCTGTCTAATTCTTTGAAGGTTTCAAAGGTGGAGAAGTTTTTGGAGATTTCTTGATGTTCGTTAATAATGCTAAGGAAGTTTTCTTCAATAACGATTTCTACATTTTTTTTCTGAAGACCACCCAAGACCAATTGAATGTAAGTCTCAGAATCTTTATGATAAAACTGACCGTAAATACCTATTTTCATACAATTTATTATATATTAAGGTATTTGTCTAGATAGTTAGAACGTTCTTTTAAATCGTCTAAGAATTTATCTTCTTCGTGGTTAGATACAATTGTGTAATTATACCTTCTGAAGGTTTGCACAATGGCATTCATACCTTCGTGTCCTATTTTAATAGTGGCTTGTACAATGTCGTTTTCAATTTTTGATACAAAGGCACCTAAAACACGAGCATCGTTAGATTCAACAATTTGGCAAATCTCACTAAACGAATAATCTCTACTTCCTTTTTCAACCACAATAATCCCTCCTGCTTCATTTAAAAAAGGCGTATTGTTAAAAAGATTCATGATGTCGCTTAATTCGTAATAGCCTATATACTCGTTTTTAGAATCTAAAACAGGAATAATGGTACAGTGATTTAAAGCAAAAGCTTCTAAAATATCTAGCCAGTTGGTGTTTTCTCTCACAAAAAAGGGCTCTAGTGCATACTGAAAATCACTAAGTCGTTTCGAAGGTTCAAAACAATACGCATCAGTTTCAGAAATGCAACCAATATATACACCGTCCTTTTTTACAGGAACATGTGTATAGGTGAGTTGGTTAAAAATAAGCTGTACCTCTTTTATTTCCGTAGAAATATCAAAAGGCTTTATGTCATTAATAATTAATTGTTGCGTCTCCAAAATTCAAATTTTATGCAAATTACTTAAAATAAAGATTCAAAACCGTACGTAAGCTTCGTATTTTTGTTCTAATAAGTAAGAAAAAATGACAAAACTAAGTGTTAATATAAATAAAGTGGCCACAATTCGGAATGCTAGAGGGGGAAATACACCCAATTTAGTGCAGGTTGCTATAGATATTCAAAAATTTGGCGGACAAGGAATCACAATTCACCCAAGACCCGACGAACGACATATTAGGTATCAAGACGCCTACGATTTAAAACCCATTGTGACGACCGAATACAATATAGAGGGGAATCCACAAGATGCCTTTTTAGATTTGGTGCTTCAAATAAAACCAACACAGGTAACCTTGGTGCCAGATGCTGTAGATGCGATTACATCGAATGCTGGTTGGGATACGGTAAAGCATAAAGACTATTTAGCTGAAATTATTTCTGAATGTAAACGCAATGGCATTCGAACGTCTATTTTTGTAGATCCTACTCTCGAAATGATTGAAGGTGCAGCCCAAACGGGAACTGACCGAATTGAATTGTATACGGAAGAGTTTGCAAAACAATACAGTTTAGGTAACAAAAAAGCCATTGAGCCGTATGCAGATTGTGCGGTTTTGGCAAATAAGTTAGGATTAGGGATCAACGCAGGGCACGATTTATCACTAGAGAATATTCAGTTTTTTGCTGAAAATATTCCAGGCTTGCTAGAAGTTTCCATCGGACATGCACTTATTTCTGAAGCTTTGTATTTAGGATTGGAAACGGTTGTACAACAATATCTAGAAAAACTGAAATAATGGAAGTACTGCATTCACAAATATTAGGAGAAGGAGCTCCCTTTATAATTCTTCACGGATTTTTAGGAATGAGCGATAATTGGAAAACGCTAGGTGCTAAGTTTGCTGAAGACGGACATCAAGTACATTTAGTAGATCAGAGAAATCATGGACGGAGTTTTCATAGTGATGCTTTTAGTTATGAGCTCATGGCTGAAGATTTAAAAAAGTATTGTGAGTACCATTCGTTAACAGAGATTACCTTGTTAGGACATTCTATGGGTGGAAAAGTAGCCATGTTGTTTGCAGTTACGTATCCTGAAATGGTTTCAAAGTTGTTGGTTGCAGATATTGGACCAAGAGCTTATCCACGACACCATCAGGATATTTTAAAATCACTTTCAATGCTAGATTTTTCAGAAATAAAAAAGAGAAGCGAAGCAGATGAAGTTTTGTCTGGATACATAAAGGATACTGGTACGCGTCAATTTTTACTGAAAAACCTTTATTGGAAAAGCAAAGGAGAATTGGCATTGCGAATAAATTTACCAGTGTTAAGCAGAGAAATTGATGCGGTTGGAGCAGCACTTCCTGAAGGGACTGTTTTTGAAAAAGACACCTTGTTTCTAAAGGGCTCAAAATCCGAATATATAATTAATTCGGATGAATTTTTGATAAAAAAGCATTTTCCGAAAGCATCTATTGTGATTATTTCAAATGCTGGGCATTGGGTACATTCTGAAAATCCTAAAGAATTTTATCAATTTGTGACAAATTTTTTATAACATTGTAGAGGTGATTTACTATGTATGCATAACAAATGCGTTGTTAATCAATTGAAAAGGGTATTTTGCCGAGCACAAAACAAAAAACAAATAAACCTTTAATCTAACTTAATTTATTATGAAGAAAATGTTGCTTCTAGCTGTGGTATCACTTGCCACGGCAGTAATGTATGCCGGTGGGTATCGTGTAAGTCTTCAAGGACAAAAGTCTTTGGCTATGGGACACACTGGAGTTGCTGTTGTTAACAGTAGCGAACTTGTATTTTTTAATCCTGCAGGATTAGTATACTTAGAAAATAAACTTAATGTTTCTGCTGGAGTTAGTGGAGTGTTTTCAAATGTATCATATCAAAATGAAGCTACAGGAGCTTCCGCAATAACGGATAGCCCAGTGGGAACTCCGTTGTATTTTTATGCTTCGTACAAAGCAACCGATTGGTTGGCTTTAGGAGTTGGAGTTTATACACCTTACGGTAGTTCGGTAGAGTATGCAGACGATTGGGCTGGATCTCACTTAGTAAATAACATTGATTTAAAGGCTATTTATATTCAACCAACAGTATCCCTTAAAATAAATGATAAATTTAGTGTTGGTGGTGGACCAATATTCGTAACAGGTTCTGTAAACTTTAATAGAAACCTTAATAGAACGTTATCAGATATCGATGGAAATCGTTCTGAAGTAACGGTTGAGGCTAAAGGAGTAAACGCTACAGGATGGACTGCGAGTGCAATGTTTAATCCTACCGATAAATTAAGAATTGGAGCAACCTACCGTTCTGAAATTATTATGGAAGCTAGAGATGGAGACGCGACGTTTGAAAACGTACCTAACTCTCCACTTACGCCATTTCCTGCTACAACTACATTCCATGCAGATTTACCGTTGCCAGCTGAAATGACAGTTGGTTTGTCATATGAGTTTTGTGATAAATGGTTATTTGCTTTCGATTTAAACCGTACTTTCTGGGATGTGTATGAATCATTAGATATTGATTTTGCTAGCGAGAGTGTGCCAGATTCAAAGAATGCACGTAACTATAAAAACAGCTCAATTTATCGTTTTGGATTGCAATATGAAGCGACTAAAATGTTTACGTTAAGAGGAGGTTATTACTTTGATGAGTCTCCTGTTCAGGCAGGACGTTTTGCACCAGAAACTCCACGTAACGACAGTAGTAACTTTACTGCAGGTCTTACCGTGAATGTTGGTAAAAACTTACAAATAGATGCTTCGTTCTTATACTCTTATTTCAAAGAAGTGGAAGCTTCGTATGATGCGTACTATGAAAATGGAAATGCAGTTCCATTTGGAGGAAGGTATAAAACCAATGCTTTTGTACCAGGTTTAGGGTTAACATATAGAATGTAATTCAAAAAAATTAGAACAAAATGAAAAATACTATAAAATTAATGATAGGCTTGGCAACCGTAGGGTTGGTGAGTTGTGATGCGGAGTTTGATAATCCAGTAACAGAAGCTGGTTTTTACACAAGTGGAACAGCAGATTTCACAAGATACGTAGCAGTAGGAAATTCACTAACAGCAGGATATGCAGATGGTGCTTTATACATAACAGGACAAGAAAACTCTTACCCAAACATTATGGCGCAACAATTTGCGTTGGCAGGTGGCGGAGAGTTTACGCAACCTTTAATGGACGACAACTTAGGTGGTTTACTTTTAAATGGAACACAAGTTTTTAATAATAGATTCGTGCTTTCTGTAGATGAGAACGGAAATCCTGGTCCTGTTTTATTAGAAGGTACACCAACAACTGATGTTGCTACAAGTGCAGCAGGACCTTTTAATAATATGGGAGTTCCTGGAGCAAAAAGTTTTCATTTAGCAGCGCCTGGATATGGTTCAGCTAATCCTTGGTTTGGTCGTTTTCAAACAAGTCAGAGTGCATCTATCATTGCCGATGCAACTTCTATGAATCCAACTTTTTTCAGTTTATGGATTGGTAATAATGATATCTTAAGTTATGCTACTTCTGGTGGTATTGGTGTAGACCAAACAGGAAATTTAAATCCTGCAACTTACGGACCAAATGATATTACAGATCCAAATGTGTTTGCGGCTACTTACAGTGGTTTAGTAGATGCTTTAACAGCAAATGGTTCTAAAGGTGCTGTGGTTAACATTCCAGATGTAACATCTATTCCTTTCTTTACAACAGTTCCTTACGCGCCATTAAGTCCATTAAATCCAGCTTTCGGACCGCAAATTCCAGCGCTAAACGCAACATATGCTCAACTAAATGCTGCTTTTGCCTTTTTAGGAGTTCCTGAAAGATCTATTGTTTTTTCTCAAACAGCAGCAAGTGGAGTGGTAGTTCATGATGAAGGTCTTGAAGATCTTTCTACAGCACTTACACAAGTATTAATTGGAGGTGGTTTAGATCCAGGTACAGCAACTATTTATGGAATGCAGTACGGACAAGCTAGACAAGCAAACGCAGGAGATTTATTAGTATTAACGAGTTCTTCAGCTATTGCAACGGTAGATACAGATAGAGTAGCAGAATTAATGAGTTTTGGTTTAACGCAAGCACAAGCAGGTCAGTTATCTGTAGTTGGAGTTACGTATCCAATGCCAGATCAATATGTATTGGTTCCTGTGGAGCAAGAAGCTATTTCTACAGCAGCAACAGCTTACAATGCCGCTATCGAAGGAATTGCAGCGTCTAAAGGATTGGCGTTTGTAGATGCTAAATCACGTTTAGGACAAGTTGCTAACGGTGGAGTAGGATATGATGGTGGTGTATTAACCTCTCAGTTTGTAACGGGTGGTGCTTTCTCTTTAGATGGAGTACATCCATCACCTAGAGGATATGCATTTACAGCAAATGCAATTATTGATGCTATTAACGAAACCTATGAAGCTACAATCCCTAAAGTTGCTATCGGTAACTATGGTACTGTAACAGCTACTAATAACTAGTCATTAGTTTTTATAAATTACAAACCACTTTCAACGTTGTTGAAGGTGGTTTTTTTATCTTTATAATTCTCTTAATCTCATACCTATGAATTTAATTTTAAAACTATTACTTACCGCTGTCGCAGTTGTAATTCTTGCAAATATTTTACCAGGTGTTGCTGTAGAAGGCTATGTGTCGGCTATTATTGTAGCTATTGTGCTAGCATTGCTACGACTTACCGTTAAGCCGATATTGGTAGTGTTAACGCTTCCAGTAACGATTATAACCTTGGGCTTTTTCTTGTTGATAATAAATGCTATGATTATTCTATTGGCAGATTACTTTATCGATGGATTTACAGTACGTAATATTTGGTGGGCATTGCTTTTCAGCTTGTTGCTTTCGTTTCTGCAATCTATTTTGTTTTCAATTATTGAAAAGGATAAATAAATACCTGAATTACAGCTTGTAAAAGTTTGTTGAGTTGCGTAAAAAATTATACTTTTGCACCCGCCTTTCTCATAAGGAAAGCACAACTTTTATATTGAAAAATTTTTCAGAAAAATGAATATTACAAAAAAAGAAATTGATACGTTAAATGCTGTAGTAACAGTAGATATCAAAAAAGAGGACTATTCGGAAAAAGTAACATCGGTATTAAATAATTACCGTAAAACCGCTAATATTCCTGGTTTTAGAAAAGGACATGTTCCTATGGGAATGGTTCAGAAACAATATGGAAAAGCAGTATTGGTAGAAGAAGTTAATAAACTTTTACAAGAAAGTTTAAATAATTTCTTAACTGAACAAAAATTAGATATTCTTGGAAATCCACTTCCAAAGAATGAAGCTGAAATAAACTGGGAGTCAGATGATTTTACATTTGAGTTCGATTTAGGACTTTCTCCTTCTTTTGATGTAGATGTAAAAGGAAAGGCTGTAACCAACTATAAAATTGTTGCAGACGAGGAAATGTTGAACAATCAAGTGAAAACAATTCGTAAGCAATACGGAAAGTTAACTTCTAAAACAGAAGTTGCTAAGGATGATGAAATTACTGGAACGTTTACGTCTTCAGACATGGAGATAGATAAAAAAGCAACTTTTAGTACAGATGTAATTAAAGGTAAAAAACAACTTTCAGCTCTGTTAAAAGCAAAAGTAGGTGATGAGGTTACTTTAAAAACAAAAGGAATGTTCGCAGACGATCATGACAACCAAAAGTATTTGGGAGTAGATCACGATGCAGCACACGGTTTGGATATTGAAGTTACTTTGAAAATAGAAGAAGTTAACACACGTGAAATGGCAGAATTAAACCAAGAGCTTTTCGATAAGTTATTTGGTGAAGGTGTTGTTTCTTCGGAAGCTGAATTGAAAGCGAAGATTAAGGAAGATGCTGAAAAGCAATTTGAGCAACAAAGCGATCAGAAGCTATTAAACGATGTCGTTGAATCATTAATCGACAATACTAAATTTGACCTTCCAGATACTTTCTTACAACGTTGGATTCAAATGTCTGGCGAAACTCCTTTAACAGAAGAGCAAGCTAAAGAAGAGTACGCTAAAAGTGAAAAAGGATTGCGTTACCAATTAATTGAAGGAAAAATTCGTGCAGAGAATAATTTGCAAGTATCTTTTGATGAATTGAAAGACTATAGTCGTACAATGATTAAAGGACAAATGGCTCAATTTGGTCAAATGGATCCTTCAGATGAAGAATTGGATACAATTGCAGCACGTATTTTAAGTAACCAAGATGAGGTGAAACGTATTAGCGAACAGTTAAATACAAATAAATTGCTTCAATTTTTTAAGGAAAATGCAAAACTGAAGACTAAAGAGATTACTTACGATAAGTTCATTAAGGAAGCTTACGAGTAATTCAGCAATAAATTAGTTATATTTAGGCGTTGAATTTTTACTAATTTAACGCCTTTATTTTTTCAGAAAAAGAGTATAAAAATATGGACTACGAAAAAGAATTTAAAAAATTTGCTATAAAGGATCAAGGGATTAATAGCATGTATTACGATCAAATTGTAAGCAGCATGTACCCGACAAACTTAACGCCAAACATTATTGAAGAGCGCCAAATGAATATCGCGATATTCGACGTTTTTTCTCGTTTAATGATGGATCGAATTATCTTTTTAGGTACAGGAATTAACGATCAAGTTGCAAACATTGTACAAGCGCAATTGTTGTTTTTAGAAAGTACAGATGCGTCAAAAGACATTCAGATTTATATCAACTCTCCGGGAGGAAGTGTATATGCTGGATTAGGTATTTACGATACCATGCAGTTTATCAAGCCAGATGTAGCAACCATCTGTACAGGAATGGCAGCTTCAATGGCAGCTGTTTTATTGTGTGCAGGAGCAAAAGGAAAACGAAGTGGATTAACGCACTCTCGCGTTATGATTCACCAACCAATGGGAGGTGCGCAAGGACAAGCGAGTGATATTGAAATCACCGCCAAAGAGATACTAACCTTAAAAGAAGAGTTGTACACGATTATAGCAAATCATAGTGGTCAAACCTATGAAAAAGTGTACGAAGATAGTGATCGTGATTACTGGATGAAAGCCGATAAAGCTTTAGAATACGGTATGATTGATGAAATTTTGAAAAGAGGATAATCCCTTTTTTAAATTTGAATTTATAGATTAAGAATATGTCGAAAGAAAATTTAGAATGTTCGTTTTGCGGTCGTAAAAAAGCCGAAACCAATCTACTTATTGCAGGTTTGGACGCCCATATCTGTGATCGTTGTATTGAACAAGCCCATGGGATTGTTATAGAAGAAGCGTCACATTCTGCAAACAGTGACTTGTCTAAAGAGGTAATGCTGAAGAAGCCAATTTCTATTAAAGAATTTTTGGACGATTACGTTATTGGTCAGGATCATACAAAAAGAGTTATGTCTGTAGCGGTTTATAATCACTACAAACGTTTACTGCAGCCCAAAACAGAAGATGATATTGATATTCAAAAAAGTAATATCATTATTGTAGGGCAAACAGGAACTGGAAAAACATTGGTCGCAAAAACAATTGCACGAATGCTAAACGTTCCTTTGGCTATCGTAGATGCAACAGTACTTACCGAAGCTGGTTATGTTGGAGAGGATGTTGAAAGTATTTTAACACGATTGCTTCAAGCAGCAGATTACGATCTTGAAAAAGCGCAAAACGGTATTGTATTTATTGATGAAATAGATAAAATTGCCCGTAAAAGCGATAATCCATCTATAACAAGAGATGTTAGTGGTGAAGGTGTGCAACAAGCATTACTGAAATTACTAGAAGGAACGGTTGTAAACGTGCCACCAAAAGGAGGTAGAAAGCATCCAGACCAAAAGTTTATCGAGGTGAATACCGAAAATATTCTTTTTATCGCAGGTGGAGCTTTTGATGGTATTGAACGTCATATCTCAAAAAGACTGAATATGCAAGCAGTTGGTTTTAGTGCTTCAAAAGAAGAAGATAAACTAGAACGTGACCATATGCTTAAGTATATCATTCCGAAGGATTTAAAAGATTACGGGTTAATTCCAGAGATTATTGGAAGGTTACCTGTGTTAGCTTATATGAATCCATTGGATAAAGGAACCTTAAGAGCTATTTTAACGGAGCCTAAAAACGCTATCATCAAACAGTATAAGAAACTGTTTGAAATGGACGATATAGAGCTTATAATTACGGAAGAAGCCTTAGATTATATCGTAGAACAGGCTATTGAATATAAATTAGGGGCTAGAGGCTTGCGTTCGTTATGTGAAGCAGTCTTAACAGATGCCATGTTCGAACTACCAGGAACAGATAGTAAAACACTTACTGTTTCGAGAGAGTATGTTATGGATAAGCTTAATAAGGCAACTATTAAAAAACTGAAAGCAGTTTCTTAATTTGTAAACAGTACATATTTATACAAAGTAAAAGCCCCTAAACATTGTTTAGGGGCTTTTTTAATAAATATAAAAACACTTACTCAAACTATATTTTGTTACGGCATCGCAATCACCGTTTTGTTTTTCTTGTTAAGCACTTTTTGATGCATTAACTCTTTTTTGTTTTTTAAGGTATAACCAGCAACTTGATTTTCTGAATTTTGTACTGTTGAAGAAGTAGCACATGATGAAAATGTTACTGTGAAAATTAAGGCTAAAACTATAAAAACGTACTTGTTCATTATGCGGGGTATTATTTATTTACATGACAAACATAGTGTGTAAGAAAAGGCCTACCAAAACTTTTGGTTAAAGTGAGGTTAAAACTCGTTGAAATACAAAAGTTTTTTTAAAAGCCGCTAAACTACCGTAAACACTCGATATGCGGGTTTTTTTTAATCGGAAGAAAGATGTCTTTAATCGGAAATTGAGGGGTGTTACTTATTAAGTCTTAATAGTTCTTCCAAATAATTTCGTTTGTTTGAAAGTCTAGGAACCTTATGTTGCCCTCCAAGTTTATCATGCTCTTTTAGCCAATCGTAGAACAAGCGCTCACGAGCCACATGAACTATGGGAAGGTTTAATGTAAGATTGTTAAAACGCTTGGCTTCGTAGTCACTATTTTCTTGTTGCAGTGCTTTGTCAAATAGTTCGGTAAATACGTTAAAGTCGGAAGGAGGCGTTTTAAACTCGATCATCCATTCGTGCGCTCCCTTTTCTTTTCCTTCCATAAAAATGGGTGCAGCAGTATATTCTACAATTTCAGAATTGGTGAGCTTAGAAACGTTTTTTAAAGCCGCTTCGGCGTTTTCAATAATCAACTCTTCACCAAAAACGTTAATGTGGTGTTTGGTGCGCCCCGTCACTCGAATGCGGTACGGACTTATAGAGGTAAAACGAACAGTGTCGCCTATTTTATAGCGCCATAAACCTGCATTGGTGGTGATAATGATTGCGTAGTTTTTTCCTTCTTCCACATCTTGTAGTGGAATTACTTTTTCTTCGGAAGTACCATAGGTGTCCATAGGAATGAACTCGTAAAAAATACCATAATCGAGCATTAAGAGTAAATCCTTTTCATGGTTCTGATCTTGAATGGCAAAGAACCCTTCAGAAGCGTTGTAAATTTCGTAATACTTAAAATCTGATTTGGGAAGCAATTGTTTGTATTGCGCTACGTAAGGGTCAAAACTTACACCCCCATGAAAATATACCTCCAGATTAGGCCAAACGTTTAATAGGTTGTCTTTTCCGGTAGTTTCAGCAACAGTATTTAATAATACAAGCATCCATGAAGGAACACCTGCTAAACTCGTTACATTTTCTTTAATTGTTTCGTTTACGATGGCTTGCATTTTAGTTTCCCAATCGTTCATTAGTGAAACTTCACTGCTAGGAGTGCTGCTAAATTCGGCCCAAAACGGCATGTTGTCAATCAAGATGGCAGATAAATCACCAAAGACGGTTCCGTTTTCTTGATAGAGTTCTTTACTACCTCCCAAACGCAAACTCTTTCCAACGAAAAGCTGAGAACTCGGATTGTTGTTGAGATACATACACAGTAAATCTTTACTCGCAGCATAATGACAATCTTCTAACGAGTCACTGCTTACTGGGATAAATTTACTTTTCGCATTGGTCGTTCCGCTAGACTTTGCAAACCATTTTATAGGAGTAGGCCAGAATATGTTGCTTTCTCCTTTTCGAGCGCGTTCTATCTGCGATTCGTTATCTTCATACGAGCTAATAGGGACTCTTTCGGCAAAGGTTCGGTAGTTTTTAATACTTTCAAATTCGTATTGCTTGCCAATTTCAGTACCCTTTGCTTTCAGTAAAAGGTTTTGAAGTAATTCTTCCTGAACTTCAATAGGATACTTCAGAAACAATTCAATTTGATGAAATCGTTTTTTCAAGAACCACGAAGCAATAGAATTTACAATGGGTATTGGCATATTTTTGAAGTATCTTTATGGTATAAAAATAACGATTTTCTTTTTATGAATTATGTAGGAGTTTTAAGTAAAATGCAGACTGAAAATGGGTCGCCCATTCAATACTATTTGGTTTTTGAGAATGACTTCCTAAACGTCAATCAGTTACTAGATAAAAAGCTGTCAATTTCGTTTGTAAAGTACCAGTGTTTGAACTGTAATTTAGGTAAGAAAATTTACCGTCAAGGCTTCTGTTACGACTGTTTTTATGAAATTCCGCAGGCTGCCGATTGGATCATGCGTCCAGAATTAAGTATGGCGCATCTCGATAAAGAAGATCGCGATTTGGTGTATGAGAAAAAAGTACAATTGCAACCGCATATTGTGTACTTGGCAAATAGCAGCAATGTAAAAGTAGGGGTAACTCGAAAAACACAAGTTCCTACGCGATGGATCGATCAAGGAGCACACGAAGCAATCGAAATAGTGGAGGTGCCGAATCGCTATTTGGCAGGTGTTACCGAAGTCGCTTTAAAAGATCATGTAGGCGATAAAACCAATTGGCGTACCATGCTTAAAAATGAAATTGAAGATGTAGATTTAGTCGCGTGGCGAAATAAATTGAAACAATACATTCCCGAAGAAGCGATGCCTTATTTTATAGAAAATAATACCGAAACTGAATTGGAGTTTCCGGTACTTCAATATCCCACAAAACCCAAAAGTTTAAACCTAGAAAAAACGCCGCATTACGAAGGTGTTTTAAAAGGAATTAAAGGGCAATACCTCATTTTTGAAGACAATACGGTATTCAATGTTCGAAGTAATGAAGGCTATGTGGTTTCTATAACGGTGGGTTAATTCCCATCGTCTTTCTTCTTTTTGTTTCCAAAAATACCGCCGATAATATCTTTTACAGCCTTAGTTGTTTCTTCTTGCTTGGTCGTTTCTGTCGTAGTTTTTGTAGAGTCAGTAGGTGTTGTACTTCCGCTATTTTGAGTGATTAAATCCTTCAAAATGTTGGTTCCTTTCGTCGTTAACTCTTCCTTTTGCTTTTCAATTAACTTCTGAGTTAGTGCTTTTACGGCAGTGTCGGTATTTAATGAAACCTGCGGACTCGTAAATGTCCCTGTTAAACCTACAGGCAAGCTTACCGTCATTTCATCGGCCTCTTTTGGGTCTAGTTTAGCCAATAATTTAGTCACATCGCTTCCCAAGTATTTTGCGGGAACATCCATCGTTAGATTATAATCGATACTTTTGTCTAGTCCGTGCGATCCGCCTACCGTCATTTTCACACCTTTTACTTCAAAATCGAAGGGTTTTACTTCAATCTTTCCATTGTTAAAAGTCAATGCAGTGCTCACATCTCGTAAGCTTAATTTGTCAATATTCAAAAACTTGACCTGCTCTCCCAGCTTAGAAACAAGCGGCATTTTGTCTTTGTCTACTTCAGCAGTTAAAATTTGCGCAATGGCGTTTCCAGCGAGCGTTGCTAGATTTGGAGTTAGGTTTTCGGTAAGCTCTCCACTTAATTGAAGGGTCGTGTTTAAATCTCCGTCTAAAGCTTTTGCAATGGGTGCGATGTACTTTAAAAGCTCCAATTGTCCAAACGATTGACCAATGTCAATTTTCTTTAAATCGAGGTTCATTCCAAAGGTAGGGACCGCATTTTTAGTGTCTACATTTCCAGAAAATGCAATGTCACCCCCAAATATCTTAGATGCTACATTGCTCAAACTAGCCGCTTCATTTTTAATTCCAACGGTTCCTTTAGCGTTTTCTAAAACGATATTATCGTACAGTATTTTTTTTGCTGAAAAGTCGATTGTAGCATCTAAGAAGTCTGGAATTTTTACACTTTCTTTTTGTAAACTTGCTTCGGAAGCTTTTGCAGTTCCTTTTGATGCCTCCGTTTCCGAAGTCATAAAGTCGTTTACATTGAAAGTATTGGATTGCACATTAAAACGGCCTTTTAAATCTTGCTTCGCCATCACCCACGGAATCAGATTTTCAATAGTACCTGTTGCCTGAATGTCGGTTTGTCCTGAAGTTGCCGCTAATTCGTTCAAGCGAATGGTTCCTGGTGACATACTCACACTGGCTTTTGAAAGATTTAGATCGTTTTTAAACGCAGCGTCTTTGTACACAAAATTGGTAAGCGTAAGAGTTCCGTTGCTTTTAATGTTTTGGTATTGTTCTTTTTCTACCGATGCCATATCGAAGTTCGTAGTAACATCTGCCGTAAAAATACCCGTAAGCTCTTGCTCCAGTTCCATAGGAAGTACTTTTCCGATGTTTGCAAGATTAATGGTTCCTTTCAAGGCAAGATTTACCAATGCGTTTTCAGTTAGATTTCGAACGCTTCCGCTGAGGTTGAATAACTCGTCATCAATTTTAAATGTAAGTCCGCCAATAGTTAAATACGTATCCTTCAGCAGTCCCGTTTCATTTTTTAATTCCGCAGCAATCGAAATATTTTGAACCGCTTTTGGTAAATCAGGATATTTAAAAGATGCATTCTGGCTATTTACTTTAATATCTAAGGTCGGGATGTGTGTGTCGTCAACAATTCCCTTGATCATTCCATTCACCGTGAAATTACCTGTGGTGGTAACGCCATCAAGTTCTTTTACATATTCCTTCGGAATGACAGCTAGAAAGTTCTTAAAATCGGATGAAGGTGTTTTAAATGTAAGATCTACTTCATTGTTGGTTTCGTTAATTTTCACAAAACCATCAAACGTAAGGGGTAGCTCATTGATTTTCGCTTCGTTTTCTAAAAATGTATATTTCTGATTCTCTAAATCTAGCTGAAAGTCGGCGTCAAGCGTGATGCTATTTTCGCTTAGGTATTCCACATCGCCCATTTTAAATGAAGCCAAAGCTTCTGTTTTGGTCGATAGGGTTGAAAGTGCTGCAGACAAATCGCCAGAACCTTCGTGGTTTACGTTGGTAAGTGTTAAGAAAGTGCTTGTAACCGCGTCTGAATACTGGATGCGTGAATTTTCAATCTCGTAATTTTTAAGTCCGAAGCTAAATCCAGCACTATCTGTTTCTCCTTCTGAAGTTGCAGGAGCATCCTTTTTAATGGCAATGTCATAATTGGCGTTGCCAAGAGAGTCTACTTTAATATTCACCAAGGCTTCGTCTAAAAATAGAGAGTTTACTTGAATAGGCTCATCGCTTTTATTGAACAATTGCATAACGCCCATGTCTAGCTTTATCGTTTTTCCGCTGGCGAGTGTATCCCCTTTAAAAGGAGCATTGTTTACAATACTGAAGTTATTAATAGTAAGTGCCGCATCTGGAAAACTTCTAAAAAGACTTAAGTCTAGGTCTTCCCAGGCAACAGTTGCGTTTATGTTTTCGTTAATCGTGCGTTTCACAATTTTTTCAAGCGTTCCTTTAAAGATAAAAGGTGCGGCAATTAAAAAAATGATACCTAAACCGAGTATGATTCCGAATATTTTAAGTGCTTTTTTCATACGATATAATTACTATTCTTTAGTGTCTATTAATGCTAATTCTTCGCCCATTTCTAAACCAAATCGCTTCCGAAGTGCGTAAACGGATGCGTATAAAAATGGTGTGTCTAAAATGGCTACGAGTACTTTAAAAAGAAATCCGCTTATTAGCAAACCTCCAAATAAAGACCAATCAATTTTTCCAAAACTACACAGCAATGCTAAAACAGTAAAGGTGTCTATAAACTGTGAAAAAAAGGTTGAAAAATTATTCCGAAGCCATAAATGCTTTCCTTTTGTTACGCGTTTCCAATAATGGAAAATATGAATGTCTATATACTGTGCTAGTAAATATGCCATCATCGAAGCAAGTACGGCAATTGCAGTTGCTCCAAAAACCGTAGTGAATAAGGTGTCTGATATAGGACTCCAACTTGTGGCTGGCACCGCATCTGAAACCCAAACAATAAGTAAGGAGAAAAAAGAAGCGAAAATACCTGCCGTTACTACTTGGTTCGCTTTTCTTTTACCATATACCTCGCTCAATATATCGGTAATTAAAAAGGTAATAGGGTACGGTAAAATTCCCACAGATATTTCAAAAGTGTACAGTCCGAAGAAATCCCAATAAAAAAATTTCTGAAAAATTAAATTGGAAACCACCAACGATGCAATAAATAACGCGCCTAGTATTAGGTAGATGCGTTGTGCTGCTAATGTATCTTTTAAAGTAAGTACTGCCACGAATAATTGTTATTCGGACAAAGATAATTGGAAGTAATTTTCTTTTCCTTAATTTCGTGCTAAATTAGTGAAGCTTTGTCTTTTTCAAGAAAAGGTGAAAAGAAGAACGAGCTAATTAGGTACTAAAAAGATACAATAACGTCCAAACAAAAGCTCCATCAAACCACTACAAGACATATATTTTTCGTTAGGAAGTAATCAAGGTAATAAGTTCGAGTTTTTGCAAAAAGCTGTGAATGCTATTTTTGAGCAAATTGGCGCTGTTGTTAAAATTTCGGCAGTGTATCAAACACCGGCATTGGGTTTTGAAGGAGACGATTTTATGAACTGTGTGCTATTGGTGCAGAGTAATCTATCTTCTCGAAAAATACTCGAAACTATTTTGGCTATTGAAAAGCGATTGGGAAGAGAGCGCGATAGCACCGAACGTTATAGTTCGCGTCCTATCGATATTGATATTCTGGCAATAGGCGCTGAGGTAAAAGAAACGAAAAGTCTTACTGTTCCGCATCCCGAATTGCAAAACAGACGCTTTGTGTTGCAGCCTTTTTCAGAAGTAAATCAAGAGTGGGAGCATCCAATTTTAGGGAAGAATGTTCGCCAATTACTGGAGGAGACAGAAGATGCTAGTGTAATTACAAAACAATCTAAATGGCTTCGGAATCCTAGAAAAGACTACGATGTTTCTAAATACAATTACATTGCTATTGAGGGAAATATTGGTGCTGGAAAAACAAGTTTGGCAACCATGTTGTCGTACGATTTTAATGCAAAATTAATTTTAGAGCGTTTTAAAGACAATCCGTTTTTGCCTAAGTTTTACGAAAATCAAATGCGTTATGCGTTTCCATTAGAGATGTCTTTTTTGGCAGATCGGTACCAACAATTATTAGAGGACATTAAACAATTCGATTTGTTTCAAGATTGTGTAATTGCCGATTATGATGCTTATAAATCTTTAATTTTCGCAAAAGTTACCCTTCAGGATGAAGAGTATAACTTGTATAAAAAGCTATTTTACTTAATGCACAAAGAGCTTCCGAAGCCCGATGTGTATGTGTATTTGTATCAAAATACAGAACGCTTGTTAGAGAACATAAAAAAGCGTGGTAGAAAGTATGAGCAAAGTATAGAAACGGGGTATCTTCAAAAGATAAATGAGGGATATTTAGAATTTATAAAGTCTCAACAAAGTGATACGATTAAGATTATTGATATTTCTGAAATGGATTTTGTAAAAAGCCGAAAAGATTATTTGGCGATTCTGAAGCAAATTATCGATTAGGATTACTTCTTCAGTTTACAGAATAAATCCCAAACCACGATTCCAGTACTCACCGAAATATTTAAAGAATGCTTGGTTCCGTACTGCGGAATTTCAAGAACCACATCACTAGCCGACACAACTTCTTGGGATACGCCTTTTACTTCATTCCCAAAAACAATGGCATAGGTTTTTCCACTTTCCGAAGCAAACGAATCTAACGAAGTGCTATTTTCTGCTTGTTCGATGGCGGCAATTACAACTCCCTCTTTTTTCAGTGTATGGATGAGGTCTAGTGTGTTTTCAACATATTCCCAAGCAACACTATCGGTAGCTCCCAGAGCCGTTTTTTGAATATCCTTATGCGGAGGTGTTGCTGTAATTCCGCAGAGATAGATTTTCTGAATTAAAAAAGAATCGGCAGTTCTAAAAACAGATCCAATGTTGTTTAGACTTCTAATATTATCTAAAATGATAATAATAGGTGTCTTTTCAGAACTTTTAAATTCTTCTGGATTGATTCTGTCAAGTTCGCTATTCTTTAATTTTCTGTGTTTCATAGTTTTTTGTAGAAAGAAGCAAAGGTAAAATTTTATAGATGAAATAAGTTCAGAAAAGCATTGAATAGATTTTTAGTGTTCAGTAATTAATATCTATTGTCCGCTCGAACTGATACTAGGAGTTTACTTCTTTGTAATAGACGTTTATTATTAAAGTAATAGTATTAAATTGATTTTGACTATTAAAATTTGCCTTTTTTAAAATATTATAGCGCTATTTTCAAAAATCGGGAATGCGTTTGCTTATTGTTTTTGAAAAACTGTCTTAAAAGCGCTTATTTTTAGTTTTTGAGTAAAACCACTCTTTTTTGTGAAAAACTTTGCACAAATAAAGAGGACTAGTTTTTCTATAAAATGGATTAATACCTACTTTAGCTTTTTAAGTTTGAAACTAGAAAATATGGCAAAAAAAGTCACTCCTTTAATGAAACAGTATAATACCATCAAGGCTAAATATCCTGATGCGTTATTATTATTTCGTGTGGGCGATTTTTACGAAACCTTTGGGGAAGATGCTGTTCGAGCAGCGGGAATTTTAAATATTACACTTACGGCTCGGAATAATGGAGGAGATAATGTAGAATTGGCAGGTTTTCCGCATCATTCGTTAAATACGTATTTGCCAAAGTTAGTAATGGCAGGCTGTCGTGTTGCTATTTGCGATCAGTTGGAAGACCCTAAACAGACCAAAACTATTGTAAAACGAGGCGTAACCGAGTTGGTAACCCCTGGAGTTGCCTTAAATGACGATATTTTACAATCGAAATCGAATAACTTTTTGGCAGCGGTTCACTTTGGATCTGCTTCAAAAAAGACGATAGGAGTTTCATTTTTAGATGTTTCAACGGGTGAGTTTTTAACTGCGGAAGGTTCTGCAGAATATATTGATAAGTTGCTTCAGAATTTTAATCCTTCCGAAGTACTTTTCAGCAAACAAAAGCGAAAGTTATTTACTGAAACGTTTGGTGATAATTTTCATGTATTTCATTTAGAAGATTGGGTGTTTCAGGAAGATTATGCGGCAGAAACACTTCAGAAACACTTTCAAACTAAGAATTTAAAGGGTTTTGGTGTGGCCCATTTGCAAGAAGGGATTATTGCTTCGGGTGCCGCACTTCATTATTTAGGAGAAACCCAACACAATAAACTACAACATATTACACGTGTTTCTCGCATTGCCGAAGACGCCTATGTTTGGATGGATCGATTTACCATTCGGAATTTAGAGTTGTACCACTCGTCACATCAAAATGCGGTTACGTTATTAGATGTCATCGATAAAACGACCTCGCCCATGGGCGGGCGCTTGTTAAAACGATGGATGGCCCTTCCGTTAAAAAGCGTAGAAAAAATTAACCGTAGGCACGAAGTTGTTTCCTATTTATTGGAACATTCAGACGTACTTCAAACCATTCAGCAACACATAAAACGCATTGGCGATTTAGAGCGCTTAATTTCAAAAGTAGCTACGGGGAAGATTAATCCGCGAGAGGTTATTCAACTTAAAAATTCCTTAGAAGCTGTGATTCCTGTAAAAGCTAAGGCTTTGCTTGCTGAAAATGAATCGGTAAAAGCCATAGGAGAACAACTTCATGACTGTGAATTACTTCGGAATAAAATAAAGGAAACCTTATTTGAAGAAGCTCCCGTAAATATATTGAAGGGGAACTCGGTGGCGGAAGGTTTTAATGAAACGTTGGATGAGTTACGCGCAATTTCCACAGGTGGAAAGGAATATTTAGACCAAATGGTAGCGCGTGAAATAGAGCGCACGGGGATTACATCCTTAAAAATAGCGTCTAATAATGTATTTGGATATTACATAGAAGTTCGCAACACGCATAAAGATAAAGTTCCTGAAGAGTGGATTCGGAAGCAAACGTTAGTAAATGCAGAGCGTTATATTACAGAAGAATTGAAAGAATATGAAGGTAAAATTTTAGGAGCAGAAGAGAAAATTGCTGCTTTGGAAAGAGAAATCTTCGAAAAGTTAGTGATTTGGATGCTTCAATTTATTAGTTCTGTACAGCAAAATGCCGCATTAATTGCCGAATTGGATTGTTTATGTTCGTTTGCGAGTCATGCAAAAGTGGCAAATTATGTGCGACCAGTGTTTGATGATACTTTCGATTTAGATATTAAGGAAGGACGTCATCCCGTAATAGAAAAACAATTGCCGCCAGACAGTCCGTATATTTCAAACGATGTATTTCTAGATCGTGAGAATCAGCAAATTGTTATGATTACGGGACCTAATATGAGTGGTAAGTCGGCGATTTTACGACAAACGGCTTTGATCGTTTTATTGGCACAGATGGGAAGTTTTGTTCCTGCGGAAGCCGTGCGAATGGGCGTTGTAGATAAAATATTTACACGCGTAGGTGCGAGCGACAATATTTCGATGGGCGAATCTACGTTTATGGTAGAGATGAATGAAACGGCGAGTATTTTGAATAATATTTCGGAGCGAAGCTTGGTGTTGTTAGATGAAATTGGTCGTGGTACAAGTACGTATGACGGTATTTCGATTGCTTGGGCTATAAGCGAGTACTTACATGAGCATCCTTCGCACGCTAAAACATTGTTTGCAACCCATTATCATGAGATTAATGAAATGACCGAAACGTTTTCTCGTATTAAAAACTACAATGTTTCGGTAAAAGAATTAAAAGATGATGTTCTTTTTCTTCGGAAACTAATCCCTGGAGGTTCACAACATAGTTTTGGGATTCACGTAGCGAAGATGGCAGGAATGCCGCAAGCTGTATTAAATCGTGCAAATAAAATTTTAAAACGTTTAGAAAAATCTCATTCTTCGGAAGAATTAACCGAGGAGATGAAAAATATTTCAAAAGAAGAAATGCAATTAAGTTTCTTTAAGTTGGACGATCCTTTGTTGGAAGAATTGCGTGATGAGATTTTAGATATTGATATTGATACACTTACGCCGGTAGAAGCTTTGATGAAATTGAATGAAATAAAACGAATGTTATTGCGGAATACAACGGTAAAAATTAAAAAGTAAATTAATTGATTAATTTCTTTGAAAAGGCTTTGTGTTTGTTGTAAAAATTTTAAATTTGCATCCGCTTTGCTATAGAAGCTACGTTCATTAAATACTGCGAAAATAGCTCAGTTGGTAGAGCGCCACCTTGCCAAGGTGGAGGTCGCGGGTTCGAATCCCGTTTTTCGCTCGAAAAGCTAGGTCTGAAAAAGATCAAAAAATAACCTAAAGTATCCGGTCTATTTTAGCTTTGAAAGTAATATATTTTCCTTACTTTTGTCCGAGGAAATGAAAAATACCAATGCTGATGTGGTGGAATTGGTAGACACGCCGGACTTAAAATCCTGTGCTCATTTGGGCGTGCGGGTTCAAGTCCCGCCATCAGTACTAAAGCTCTTTCTTAATTGAAGGGGCTTTTTTTATGCACTATAGTGGCGTAAAATAATTGAGTGTAGCGGTGCTTAGCTTCTTTTAATAGCTAAACAAATCGTTACTAATATACTTTTATCTTAATTGAAAGGTATAATTGCGCAATAATTTGGAGTTTTTTGCTCCTGAAACCCAGAGGTTTTTTACTATAAACTATAAGTCGTCGCTTAGAATTTTCTTGATTTCCTCATCAACTTCACTCATAAGTTCGAATGAGTTGTTTTGATTTTTACTAATTCTATACGAAATATAGATAACGAAAAGTAAAATAGGAACAATTAAAGGAAGAGAATACCAGAAATCGAATTCATCTACGTACTTAATTTCGTTGTTAAGCACACCTATAAATTGAAAAAGAAACATGGTAAAGGGTACAAGTATTGCATATTTCCACCAATTATTAGAGGTTAAAAACCAGATTCCGGTTAACATAACTAGAATTACTTTGGTGAATAATGTGTAGATAAAACTTTGCACATTGCTAAAACCATTAGATCTGATGGTGCCAAAAACGGTTTCCCATTCGGATGATTCAGGGGGTGCTAGTCTGTAAAGGTAGAATAAAAAAGGTGTTGCAATCAGTAATAATGATAGCAACACCCCAACTAATATAGAAAACTTCCTACCCGTTAGGTGGAATTTCAATTTTGTCTTTATCGATTTGTTGCTCATCATTAGATAATGATTCTGGGGTACAACTTGCTGCTAAAGCAAGCAGGGCAAAAATAAACATTAGTTTTTTCATAATATAAAAAATTTAGGTTTTTGTTATATTCAAAACTACTTATAATGTGAAGCCCTTTTTTATTTTTTAGCGTTTGTTATTAACTTAATTTACAGGTATTTAGTTGATAAAAATATTTTAAATCCACCTCGTAGATACCTATATTTAAACTTTTTTTTCTTTTTATTTATTTCAGTTTTGGTATTAATTAGTTCTTTCCGAAGCTTCTTTTCGTCGTAAATTTTATACAGTTAAACTATATTTTGATGAAATCATGTTCAAATTATCGATGAAAGATGTCTTTTGTCTTTGTTTTTTGTAAGAATTATGTAGGTATGCGCAGAAGAAGGTGGTATTTCGTCGAATTTAAACTGCGTTTCATCGAATATAGGTGTCGTTTAGCTAGAAATTTGGTCTTTAATCGATTAAAATTTTATTAAAATAGCCTAGAACGTTGTATATTTGACCCTTATTATCCCCGCAAAGTTTTTAATATCATATTTTCTTGGCGGGTCTTTTTTACCCTAAGAAATTTAAATAGCATTCGTATGAAAGTCTATACCCCAAACCTACTTAAACTTAATTTTTCTAAGTTTTTATCCTTTACTGTTTTTTGTCTTTTGGTTACAATTGGAGCAAATTCGCAAACGATAGTTCCAACAAATGGATCTGCGAATTGTGAAGACTGTACTCCAAATGATTGGAATAAAGGTGCCGGTACACCCGATATTTCAAACAATACTACAGCTGCTGTCGCCGGAACGGGTGGAGGAGGAGCTAATTGGGTGCAGTCTCCAGGTAGTCCTACGGTAATAACACTTCCGTCACCAGACAATGGTCATACAAATTGGCTATCATTAAGGGATTTGGGTCCCGCGGGAGTGGAAGAGTCTGTAAGTGTTGATATTTTGGATCTAACCCCATCTAGAGAATACGAGGTTCTTGCTTATTCTTTAACTGCAGTTACTAACGATGGAGAATCTAATGTTCCTTATTCTAATGTATATAATGATTATTATACATTTGAAATTGATGGAGGACCAATAGTTCAGGTAAATAATTTGACAATTAATGATTGGCAAACGGATAAGTTGCGTTTTACGGCAAATGATGTAACTGAAACATTAATTTTACGTCCAGGCGCAAATGCGAACACTACTGCGCCTCTTGGGTTTGATGATTTTGATTTTGTCGAATCAGTACAAATTTCTGTCTCTGTCAATGCCATTAATACAGTTCCAATTGCTGATGATAATTCGACCACAACTATAGTGGATACACCGGTTATTTTTAATGTTATTAGTACAGATTTTGATCCTGATGGAAATATCGTTGCCAATACGGTAGATCTTGATACTTCAACATCTGGTATACAGAATTCTATAAATACTGCCGATGGATCATGGAGTGTAGATAGTTTAGGAAATGTAACATTTACGCCATTGTCAGGGTTTTCTGGTGAGGCAACTCTACCATATACGGTAAATGACGATTATACTTTAGATGGATTTAACCATGCAGCAACATCGGCCCCAGCTTTATTGACGGTAAATGTATTACCAGATAGTGACGGAGATGGTATAGATGACGAAGCCGATTTAGATGATGATAATGATGGTATTTTAGACTCTGTAGAAATAGGAGATTGTGCTACCAATAACTCTACTTTAGATTGGGATAATGAATACACAGCAGGAGGAAATTCTCCAACTGCTGGAGATGATCCTGTTGCTACGAATCCAAATATATCTGTAAATAGTGTGGGAATTACGTTGTCCAGATCCACAACAGGTTCGTTGGCGACACAAGAATATCGTGTGAATGTTAGTGGTGGTTACTCGGTAGATCCATATTACACATTGTATCAAAGTTCAACGACCACTGGACAGTCTAACCATATTTTTGAATTTGATAGACCGGTTTATAATTTGAGTTTTCAATTGTATGATGTAGATCATGAGCCAGATACAGGGATTTTTGACGACTCAGATTTTATTGATCGAATTCAAATGATTATCACGAAAGAAGATGGTAGTAATCATATTCTTATACCTTCAGAATACACAATCAGCGGACAAACATACACGTCACCAAACATTTTCATAGGTAATTCGGTAAATGCTAATATGTCGATTGATGGAATACAAGCTTGGATAACTAAAATTGAATTTGTTTATACGAATAATTCAGGTAGTCCAGCTAATTTTCAATCCTTTTCATTAACAGACTTTTCTTTTTGTTCTACGAAAGATACCGATGGAGATGGTATTTTTGATTATTTAGATTTAGACAGTGATAATGATGGTTGTCCAGATGCATTAGAAGGAAATGGTGGACTTAATTACACAAATTTAAATCCAGATGGATCCATAAACACTACAACCAATCCTATTAACGACAATGGTATTCCTGTTGGTCCTGGAACACCCGGAGCTGGGATTACAGGTCAAGATGATGTTAGTAGTACAGATGATCAAGTACAATCTGTGATTTGCCAATGTACTCCTGGAAATCCAGCGTTTGTTGATGTAGATGGCGATTTAGTAGGGGATGCTTGTGATTTAGACAATGACAACGATGGAATAGTGGATGCAGTTGAATGTGGAGGTCCTTTTGTGCTTCAATACAATTATGATGAATCCTTATCTGATAGTACAAAATTAGTATATGTAGCAACTTACGATTCAGCAACTTATACAATTACGGTGACAGAATCGACTGTTGCTCAACATTTTATTGGGCCGGATGGATTGCAAGATGTTAGCGGGGTTACAATTACTGCTGGAGCAACCCCTTCGGTACAAAACTATGATAGAGTCGATGATGAAAGTGCGGTTACTTTTACAAGTTCTGCGCCAATTCAAAATATTCAATTTACAGACCTTGACGATGTAGATCGTTCAAATAATACAGATTATCCTACAGATGCATTGTGTTTTAGTATATTAGGTACTTGGGGTAGTATTACTGGCGATTTAGCAGCATACAATATAAATACGGGTGCTTTAGAGGTGAATAGCCCGTCTGCAAATGCAGCAAACAACCTATCTGTCGGAAATAGTTCTGCAAGCGAGTTTGTTGCTCGTGGTGGTCTTTCTCATGTGTTAACACGAAGTTTGGCAGATGATGATGAAACAAATAATGGTGCTGCAACTTTTATCGCAGATGAGCCATTTACAGTTGCCTCTTTGCTTTTTGAAGATTTAGCACAAAATGGAGCGAGAGAAAGTATATTAAGTACGTTTTCTACATCATTTATTAATGCAACAACAATCTTTTGTTTAGATAGCGATGGAGATGGTATTCCCAATAATTTAGATTTGGATAGTGATAATGATGGGTGTCCAGATGCTTTAGAAGGAGATGGGGGCCTTGATTATACAAACTTAAACCTAGATGGGTCTATTAATTTAGTTACAAACCCAGTAAATGATAATGGTATTCCAGTAGGCCCTGGAACAGCGCCAGCTGGTACAGCAGGACAAAATGATGTAAGTAGTCTGAATGCTTCAGTACAATCTGCGGTTTGTAGTCCTTGTAGTCCTGGTAGTCCGACGTATGTTGATAGTGACGGAGATACTATTGGAGATGCTTGCGATTTAGATAATGATAATGATGGTTTAATCGATAGAGATGAAATGGGGCCATGTGGTCCTTCAGGTATTTTAAGTGAAACGGGTTGGAGAGGTATATTGTACGATGCGCCAAATCAAGATAGCTGGGCTTTAATAAACGGCTCCACAACTTTCCCATCTACTTTTGCCCAAATTGCAACTTTCAATTACAATAAATTTAACCTTACGAGTCGAGCATTTGATGCTGTGCTTTCAACAAGTCCAACTACATTATCGTCTCATCCAGATATAGAAGATTTTGTAGGTACGCTTGTCCCAGATAATGGAAGTGAAGATTCAGCAATTAAGTTTTCAAGAGTTATAGCGAATACTGAAACAGGGATTTACCGATTCGATTTAGGCTATGGTGATGATCATATCGTTATTTATCATAACGGAACAAAAGTGTACGCTATACAAAATGCTTATAGCTCTACTACAAATGATTCTTCACCTTCCATTTCAAATGTGGTGACGTTGACACTTAATGTAGGTGATACATTAGAATATGTTATTGTAGAGGAAAATACTGGAAATACTGCTATTGATTTATATAGTGAAAAAACTTTTGAGTTAGATGGTATTTCAGCGCCAAGATGTATTTTAGATACTGATGGTGATACAATTCCAAACCATTTAGATTTAGATAGCGATAGAGATGGTTGTTACGATGCTCTGGAAGGAGACGGTGGTTTAGATTACACAAATTTAAACCCTGATGGATCTATAAATATAGTTACAAACCCAGTAAATGATAATGGTATACCAGTAGGTCCTGGAACTGCACCAGCTGGTGTAGCAGGGCAGAACGATATAAGTAGTACAGATGCTTTAGTACAATCTGTAATTTGTAATCCTTGTACTTTGGGTCATCCAGACTATGTGGATACAGATGGCGATAGTATTGGAGATGCTTGTGATTTAGACGATGATAACGATGGTATATTAGATAAACTAGAATGTCCTTCTGTTATAGGGGCGGTTAATTCAGGTAACAATACAACTAGTTTAACAGGTTTTTATGAGTCAGAGGGAAATAGTGTATTAGGATTTACTATAAATACTGAGTATGCTTCAAGTGTACTTACATCAACCTCGGGCATACAAATACGATGGGATCAAGAAGCTGATCCAACAACAACTATAGACCTTATATTAGATGCACCGATTTCAGGAAGATTAGATTCTGTTGTTTTAGGAAATGGAGCAGAAGGGGTAACCGTAGGAACTCAAAATTCTTTTAAAGAAATTGTGCTTACATGGAGTGGAGGTGGTTCTGCTGTCCTATATGATCCTTTAGATGAAGTTACTGGTAGAGTTACGGGAGATATTTTGTCTTCAGGAGATATTATTGTAATTAATAATGGTGTTTCTTATTCTTTGGAAGATACAGAATGGAGTATTAATGTTGATATGTCTAATGTAGTAACTTTTCCTACTACAATTTCATTTCTTGCAGATTCAACTATTAACGGTAATTCAGCCTATAATAGAGAAGGTTTTGCATTTACACCTATTCTTAGTTGTCCAGATATAGATGGAGACAGTATTCCAAACAATTTAGATTTAGATAGTGATGGTGATGGTTGTAGTGATGCCGATGAAGCTTATAATGATTTAGATGCCGATGATAATGATACTGGGATTTATGGCCCAGATACGCCAACCTTAGCAAATGGAGGAGTAGATGCAAATGGATTGGTAATTTTAGCTGGAGTTACAGGAAATGTATATAACACAACACCTGCAACTACTGCAGGTGGAGTAAAAACTTTTGAAGAGGGAATGACTGTAACAATAGATACAGCTCCTTCAAATATAATTAAATGTGAAACAGAAACAGCGCAATTTGATGCGATTGCGATTGCAGCTCCTATCGCTACAAATAATCCTGTAGCAACAGCTAGTACAAATGTTACGTATCAATGGTCAGTTAGTACAGATGGAACAAATTATTCTGATTTGGCTTCTGAAACAGGTACGGTAGCAAGTGGCGCTACAGTTTCACTTGTGTTAACAGGTGTGACTGAGGCTATGAGTGGAAATACTTATAAGGTGGTTTTCACAAATGAAGCAAATCTTTGCGGGGCTGAAGCTGAAGCTACTTTAACTGTAAATGCAGAAGATGCTAGTTTTAATTATGATGCTGCTGCGTATTGTGTAGATGTTTCAGATCCAACACCACTAATTACGGGTGATACTGGCGGTGCTTTTAGTAGTGCACCAGCAGGATTGTCATTAACAGCTGCAACTGGGGTTATTGATGTTAGCGCATCGACTCCAGGAACATATTCAGTAACCTATACAACAGCAGGAACGTGTCCTACTAATTCAAGTGTTTCAATAACAATCAACGCTTTAGACGATGCGAGTTTTAATTATGATGCTGCCGCGTATTGTGTAGATGCTTCCGATCCAACTCCGACAATTAGTGGAGTGACGGGAGGAACATTCTCAAGTGCTGCTGGCTTATCAATTAATGCTTCAACTGGAGCAATTGATGTGAGCGCATCCACAGCTGGAACTTATACCGTAACCTATACAACTTCTGGTGCTTGTCCAAATAGTTCAACAGCTTCAGTAACCATCAATGCCTTAGACGATGCGAGTTTTAATTATGATGCTGCCGCGTATTGTGTAGATGCTTCCGATCCAACTCCGACAATTTCAGGAGTGACGGGAGGAACATTCTCAAGTACTGCGGGACTTTCGATCAACGCTGCAACTGGAGCGATTGATGTAAGTACTTCAACGCCTGCAACCTATACTGTAACCTATACAACTTCTGGAACTTGTCCAAATAGTTCAACAGCTTCAGTAACCATCAATGCCTTAGACGATGCGAGTTTTAGTTATGATGCTGCCGCGTATTGTGTAGATGCTTCCGATCCAACTCCGACAATTTCAGGAGTAACAGGTGGAACATTCTCAAGTACTGCTGGACTTTCGATCAACGCTTCAACTGGAGCAATTGATGTGAGCGCATCCACAGCTGGAACTTATACCGTAACCTATACAACTTCTGGTGCTTGTCCAAATAGTTCAACAGCTTCAGTAACCATCAATGCCTTAGACGATGCGAGTTTTAATTATGATGCTGCCGCGTATTGTGTTGATGCTTCCGATCCAACTCCGACAATTTCAGGAGTGACGGGAGGAACATTCTCAAGTACTGCTGGACTTTCGATCAATGCTGCAACAGGAGCAATTGATGTAAGTGCTTCAACGCCTGCAACGTATACAATTACTTATACAACTTCTGGAACTTGTTCAAATAGTTCAACAGCTTCAGTAACCATCAATGCCTTAGACGATGCGAGTTTTAGTTATGATGCTGCTTCGTATTGTGTAGATGCTTCCGACCCAACTCCGACAATTTCAGGAGTAACAGGTGGAACATTCTCAAGTACTGCTGGACTTTCGATCAACGCTTCAACCGGAGCGATTGATGTGAGCGCATCGACTCCAGGAACATATTCAGTAACCTATACGACTTCTGGAACATGTGTAAACACTTCAAATGTTTCAGTAACCATCAATGCTTTAGACGATGCAAGTTTTACTTATGATGCTGCTTCGTATTGTGTAGATGCTTCCGATCCAACTCCGACAATTAGTGGAGTGACGGGTGGAACATTCTCAAGTACTGCGGGACTTTCGATCAATGCTGCAACAGGAGTCATTGATGTAAGTGCTTCAACGCCTGCAACCTATACTGTAACCTATACAACGGCTGGTACTTGTAGAAACACTTCAAATGTTTCAGTAACCATCAATGCCTTAGACGATGCAAGTTTTAGTTATGGTGCTGCCGCGTATTGTGTAGATGCTTCCGATCCAACTCCGACAATTAGTGGAGTAGCAGGAGGAACATTCTCAAGTACTGCTGGACTTTCGATCAATGCTTCCACAGGAGCAATTGATGTAAGTGCCTCAACGCCTGCAACCTATACTGTAACTTATACAACTTCTGGAACTTGTCCAAATAGTTCAACAGCTTCAGTAACCATCAATGCCTTAGACGATGCAAGTTTTAGTTATGATGCTGCAGCGTATTGTGTAGATGCCTCCGATCCAACTCCGACAATTTCAGGCGTAGCAGGAGGAACATTCTCAAGTACTGCGGGACTTTCGATCAACGCTGCAACAGGAGCAATTGATGTGAGCGCATCCACAGCTGGAACTTATACCGTAACCTATACAACTTCTGGTGCTTGTCCAAACAGTTCAACAGTTTCAGTAACCATCAATGCCTTAGACGATGCAAGTTTTAGTTATGGTGCTGCCGCGTATTGTGTAGATGCTTCCGATCCAACTCCGACAATTAGTGGAGTAGCAGGAGGAACATTCTCAAGTACTGCTGGACTTTCGATCAATGCTTCCACAGGAGCAATTGATGTAAGTGCTTCAACGCCTGCAACCTATACTGTAACTTATACAACTTCTGGAACTTGTCCAAACAGTTCAACAGTTTCAGTAACCATCAATGCCTTAGACGATGCAAGTTTTAGTTATGATGCTGCCGCGTATTGTGTAGATGCTTCCGACCCAACTCCGACAATTTCAGGCGTAGCAGGAGGAACATTCTCAAGTACTGCGGGACTTTCGATCAACGCTGCAACTGGAGCAATTGATGTAAGTACTTCAACGCCTGCAACCTATACTGTAACCTATACAACGGCTGGTACTTGTAGAAACACTTCAAATGTTTCAGTAACCATCAATGCCTTAGACGATGCAAGTTTTAGTTATGATGCTGCCGCGTATTGTGTAGATGCTTCCGATCCAACTCCGACGATTTCAGGAGTGACGGGTGGAACATTCTCAAGTACTGCAGGTCTTTCGATCAACGCTGCAACTGGAGCGATTGATGTAAGTGCTTCAACGCCTGCAACCTATACTGTAACCTATACAACGGCTGGTACTTGTAGAAACACTTCAAATGTTTCAGTAACCATCAATGCCTTAGACGATGCAAGTTTTAGTTATGATGCTGCCGCGTATTGTGTAGATGCTTCCGATCCAACTCCGACGATTTCAGGAGTGACGGGTGGAACATTCTCAAGTACTGCAGGTCTTTCGATCAACGCTGCAACTGGAGCGATTGATGTAAGTGCTTCAACGCCTGCAACCTATACTGTAACCTATACAACGGCTGGTACTTGTAGAAACACTTCAAATGTTTCAGTAACCATCAATGCCTTAGACGATGCAAGTTTTACTTATGATGCTGCCGCGTATTGTGTAGATGCTTCCGATCCAACTCCGACAATTTCAGGAGTAGCAGGAGGAACATTCTCAAGTACTGCGGGACTTTCGATCAACGCTGCAACTGGAGCAATTGATGTAAGTACTTCAACGCCTGCAACCTATACTGTAACCTATACAACTTCTGGAACTTGTCCAAATAGTTCAACAGCTTCAGTAACCATCAATGCCTTAGACGATGCAAGTTTTAGTTATGATGCTGCCGCGTATTGTGTAGATGCTTCCGACCCAACTCCGACAATTTCAGGCGTAGCAGGAGGAACATTCTCAAGTACTGCTGGACTTTCGATCAATGCTGCAACTGGAGCAATTGATGTAAGTACTTCAACGCCTGCAACCTATACTGTAACCTATACAACTTCTGGAACTTGTCCAAACAGTTCAAATGTTTCAGTAACAATCAATGCTTTAGACGATGCAAGTTTTAGTTATGATGCTGCCGCGTATTGTGTAGATGCTTCCGATCCAACTCCGACAATTTCAGGCGTAGCAGGAGGAATATTCTCAAGTACTGCGGGACTTTCGATCAACGCTGCAACTGGAGCAATTGATGTAAGTACTTCAACGCCTGCAACCTATACTGTAACCTATACAACTTCTGGAACTTGTCCAAACAGTTCAAATGTTTCAGTAACAATCAATGCTTTAGACGATGCAAGTTTTAGTTATGATGCTGCCGCGTATTGTGTGGATGCTTCCGATCCAACTCCGACAATTTCAGGAGTAGCAGGAGGAACATTCTCAAGTACTGCTGGACTTTCAATCAACGCTGCAACAGGAGCGATTGATGTAAGTGCTTCAACACCTGCAACGTATACAATTACTTATACAACTTCTGGAACTTGTCCAAATAGTTCAACAGCTTCAGTAACCATCAATGCCTTAGACGATGCAAGTTTTAGTTACGATGCTACAGCGTATTGTGTGGATGCTTCCGATCCAACTCCGACAATTTCAGGAGTAACAGGTGGAACATTCTCAAGTACTGCTGGACTTTCGATCAACGCTGCAACAGGAGCGATTGATGTGAGCGCTTCAACACCTGCAACCTATACTGTAACCTATACAACTTCTGGAACTTGTCCAAATAGTTCAAGTGTTTCAGTCACCATCAATGCCTTAGACGATGCAAGTTTTAGTTATGATGCTGCCGCGTATTGTGTAGATGCTTCTGATCCAACTCCGACAATTAGTGGAGTAGC
>NZ_FNBA01000014.1 GCF_900102055.1 Ulvibacter litoralis | reverse complement strand
AACCTCGAATAATCGTAACTAAACAAATAATGGTAACTTGGTTGCTTCAAGCCGCACGGCAAGCCAAACGCCACAATCAATATACGCAAACCGTTAGCAAAAACCATTGAAAAGATACTTAGCAATTATAGACAACTCTGCGATTCCACCTAATGTCTCCCACATAAAAGATATTAGTGAGGAAGAGTTTTTAGCATATGAACAATCAAAACAAGTTGTTGATGAAACTCATCATTTAATGGATCTATTTCTTATCCATAAACTAAACTTTCATGAAATATTTGACTTTCAAACAGAAGATATTAACGAAATCCTAAGTGATTGTGAAGACCCTATGAATATAGGCAACGATAAATATACTTTTTTGAAGGTTGAAATTAATCGCTTATTATTTAATTATTTGAGTTCATTTAGAATGTTTACAGACCATTGCGGAAGAAAAATAAAACACCGTTTTGGTATTAAATCACAAGACTACATTGACTTTAAGCTTATGACTAATAAAATGTTTGATAATATATTTGCATATCGTTTCATTTGTGAACTGCGAGATTATTGTCAGCATAGTGGAATCGCTGTAACAGATTTTGCATTGAGCAAGCAGCCGAAATTTGTGGAGATTGCATTTCAGTTTGAAAGAGATTATTTGTTAGAGGACAAAAAAAAATGGAAATCAGCAGTTAAAAGCGATTTAGAGAAAATGGACGAAAAATTTAATATCAATCCAATACTGAATGACCATTTTCAAGCTGTTGAAAAACTATCGGAAGAAATAAATTTACTTTATCAAGAGAAATTTATGAATGCTTTAAAATATCTTGATAATTTCTCTCGACCATACAGAAATCAAGATACGTTGGTGATTCTTTCCGAAAGCAATAAAACTGAGTTAGGTATGCAACTGACTGTCCATAAATTCCCTTTCGACTTAATAGACAAGTTTGGAAATGGCTTTAGCTAACACCGTATAACGATTATGGCTCTTATGGTAATTATTTGATATTCTCAGCTAATATTTAACTATATTGGTTACTGAAAATAACATAACGCTTGCCCTTCTGAGTCTCACGCAGCTCTGTTGAATTTGGAACTAAGAAGTGAAGTTTGAACTTGTCGCTGCTGCCCTCAACGCGCTGCGCCAAACGCAACAATCGTTATACTAACCCGTTACTTTTAATAGCTCGGAAAGAAAATCTTCGGATTTTTTTCCGAGCAAGTCTCTGCTAAGAACGAAGTCGGTCATTCTCTCGGCTTCTCGGCTGAAAACTTCTATCTGAAAATTTCGATTTGAAAATTCAACTTTTAAGTCAATTACGCTTCTAAATAGAACTTCCTCTACTCTTTTGATTTCAATGCTTTTCCGAAAAACCTGTAACCGAAAAATATAATTCCTAGACAAATCATTTGGATTGTGTCTCGCTCCAAAAAGTAACAACGCATAAGCAAAATGGCTTCTCTACAACTAGAATTATGTTCGCAACAAATAATTAACTAAATTGGTTCTCGGAAAAGAACGTATAAACTTGCCTTTCTGAGTCTCACGTAGCTCCGTATAATTGGAACTAAACAAACAACTCTAAAGGTGTCGCTACTGCCAGCAGCGCGCTGCGCCAAACGCCACAATGCTTATACTAACCCGTTATGGGGTATTTAAACTTAATTCCCCAGAATTTAAAGAATAAACTAAATAATATGAAAAAGTACTTTTTACTCCTCTTAATAATTATTTTAAGTTTAAAATGCTACTCACAAAATTCTTTTCAACAAGGTTACTTTATTGATAACATGAATCAAAAGTTCAGCTGTCTAATTAAGAGCTTTGATTGGAATAACAACCCAACTGAATTTAGTTATAAACTATCTGAAAATGACAAAATTAAAATTGCTACTATAAAGTCGGTTAAAGAATTTGGAGTTGATAATGACTCAAAATTCATAAGAGTCAAAGTAAATATTGATAGGTCAAGTCCGATTATTGACAAGTTAAGTAATAACAGAAACCCAGATTATAAGGAAGAAGAACTTTTTTTAAAAGTATTACTTGAAGGTAGAACTAATTTATATCAATATATCGATAATAGCTTAACAAGATTTTTTTACAATAAAGAAGATCAAAGTATTGAACAATTAGTATACAAGAGTTATAAAACCGTTGAAAACAAGATTTCTGAGAATAATCACTTTCGACAACAATTGTTGGTTAATTTAACATGTGATAATATTAACATTAAAAAAATCAAAAAGCTAGACTATCACAAAAATGACCTAATCAGAATTTTCAAAGAATATAGCGCATGTCACAAAGTGGATTTAATTTATTTAGAACCAATTCAAAAACGAGATTTTTTCAATTTAACACTCAGACCTCGCTTTAATAGTTCTTCTTTAACAATAAGAAACGAAAATTTTAATTCTAAGGATATCATAGAATTTGACAATAAAATTGGATTTGGATTTGGATTAGAGGCCGAAGTTATTTTACCTTTTAATAAAAACAAATGGTCTTTCGTGGTTGAGCCAACTTATCAAAATTTCAAGTCTGAAAAAACAATTTATAATGTAAGCACAATATTTGGAGGAGAGTTAACGGCAAAGATTGATTATATTTCCATTGAAATACCAGTAGGTCTGAGACACTATTTTCTTTTAAATGATTATTCTAAAATATTTATTAATGTTTCTTATGTCTTTGATTTAAGTTCTAAATCAAAATTAGAAACAAAAACATCTGCAACTTCCGATTTCAGTGTAACAGAACTTAAAACTGTTGGAAACCTAGCATTTGGCATGGGATATAAATTTTATGATAAATATAGTTTAGAAGCGAGGTATCAATCAAATAGAGAAGTTTTAAAAGATGTTTCTCCTTGGAATTCTGATTATAAAACATTTTCTATAATATTAGGATATTCATTGTTATAAAAACACCCCATAACAACGCAAAATAATCATAGCTTTTCTATAATTACAGCTTATTTAGTACTTAAAAATTACTACTTTAGTTATCGGAAAAATACGTAACGCTTGTTCTTCTGATTCTCACGCGGCTCTGAATAATTTGATCTAAATAGAGAATTGAAAAGGTGTCGCCGCTTCAAGCCGCACACTGCGCCAAGCGCTACAATTATTATACAAACCCGTTGTGCTTAATGCCGAAACGAACATCAATGAAAAAAATAAACATTCTGATTTTATTACTAATTCCAATTATTGGATTTGGTCAAAACGATTATCTAAACGAATATCAAAAAGCGGAAATCCTTTTACAAACTAATGAAATTGATACTGCTTTTGTGAAATTTAAGGAATTAGAAAAGAACCTTACAAAAAACGACACTTTGTATGAATATGCTCTTTGGTACAAAGTTGCAACCGCAACGCATTTACAGGAAACTTATCGATTTCAGGAAAAATTTGAGGAATCCCTTGAATTTGCAAAAGAAGCACTAGACGGAATTGAAAAAGGTATAGAAATATTTGATGAAGAGTTTGCTAAACGAAAATTCTTTATGGTTAAAAATGTAATGGTTGCAAATTATGGCTTAGACAATTTCGAAGAAGGTAAAAAATGGAAAGAAAAAATGTACGAAGCAAAAGAAAAAAATCAACTTCCAGAAGGAATTGACGAAAACTTTAATTTTGACTTTTTTAAATTCGAAGACAAAAATATTTGGGGTTATGAATGGTACGCTGAATTACCAAAAGACCGATTTTCTAGCAGTTTTACTAAAGTCGTTTATTATGTCTATAGTACAAACCCAGATGGTTCAGATAAAGACCAATTATACAGATTACACGTTTTAATGTTTCACGGAAATAATGAGAATTTCGATTATGTTATGGATAAACAACTTGAAACAGCAACAGAAGAAGTAAGTGGAACTTTATACTCTTACACTTACAAAGAAGACATTGACTTTGAGAAATTAAAAAATGATGTAAAAAAAGTTTTGAAAGGGAATTTAAAACCTGACACGAAAAGAACTACAACAAAAGGTAAAGACGGAAAAGTAAAAGTCGATGTTGAAGTTAAGCACTAAAGCACAACAACGTATACCAATCATTGCTCTTGCGGTAATTATTTGATAATTTCTACAAATATTTAACTATATTGGTTTCTGAAAAATAACGTAAAGCTTGCCCTTCTGAGTCTCACGCGGCTTTGAATAATTGGAACTAAGAAGTGAAGTTTGAACTCGTCGCCGCTGCCAGCATCGCGCTGCGCCAAACGCAACAATTATTATACAAACCCGTTACCTGCAATCAAAACGCAACGAATGATACAGAAACTAATCACTTTATTAATAATGCTAACTTGTACATTTGGATTTGGTCAAGTAAGTCCAGAGGACATAATTGTAGTTTATGATTCCATAAACCCAAAAGGCAAAGTTCTATTAAAAAGCGAAATGTCTAAAAATTTAGATTCCATTAATATTCATTTATTAGAAGATAAAAAAATAGAATTGTTAACTAAAAAGGACAGTTTATTAATTAGTAAAGAAATAATCGGACGTTGGAATTTGAATAGCATTAAAACATCGAATGGAAAACCTTACAACTTGCAAGTATTTGAGAAAATTGAATTAACAAATGACGGAATATTTAATATTTTAGATAATGAAGAGATTATAAGTGGAAAATGGGAAATAAGCAAAGGCGAATTAATCTTAAATTATAACGAACCTCAATGTCAAATAAAAGACAAGGCTTTATTGAAAATTTTGCCTAAAGAACAAATTGAATCCTTAACATATAGTTCCAACTTTTTAAACATCAGAAAAATAGATAACACAAATATTGAATTTATGCATTTCTTACCTGAAAATATAGAAAATATTGATGAGATGTTTTATGTATTAGTATTGTCGAATTATGTGAAAACTGAATAAAAGACTGCAGGTAACACCGTATAATAAATCATAGCTCTTGCGAAACTAGAAGCAAATTGATTGCAAATATTTAACTATATTGGTTTCTGAAAAATAACGTTACGCTTGCCTTTCTGAGTCTCACGCAGCTCCGAATAATTGGAACTAAATAAGGAACTGAAAAGGTGTCGCCGCTTCAAGCCGCACACTGCGCCAAGCGCTACAATTATTATACAAACCCGTTGCCATTAATACTGACACCACAAAATTGAATGGGAAAAAACACGAAGAAACAAATCCATATAGCTTTTGAAATTGCAAAAAAGGTGTATCTAAAAGAAATAACTAGTTCTCAAGGAGCAGACACCTTAGCCAAAACTGGTCTGAAAAGAAGTTCTGGACTTGATTACATTTATGCGTATTCAAAATTACTTCAAGGAATACTTTATACAAGAACCATTAATGCTTACGCCACGGATTATTATCTCGAACGTATTCTTAAAGAAAATGGAAAAGGCGTATTAAAAACGGCTTTACTGGCTCTTTATCAACATATCGAATATTACGAGGATACATCAGGTTCATCCGTGAAAAAAGGTAGAGAAATTTATGAGAAATACTATGAATTGGTAAAAGACGATTTTGCCGAAACTATATTTCCAGATGAAGTTGAGGATGATAAAAAATATTCGGAAGGAAAAACAAGACAAGTTAAAGTAAACAGTTACGAAAGAAATCAGTTGGCTAGGCAGGAATGCATTGAACATTTCGGACTAAATTGCCAAGTCTGTAATTTTAATTTTCAGAAAAAATTTGGAGAATTAGGTCGAAATTTTATTCACGTTCATCATATAATTGATATTTCAACAATCGGAAAAGAATACTCAGTGAATCCTATAACTGACTTAATTCCTGTTTGTCCGAATTGTCATGCTATGTTACATAAGCAAAAGCCAGCTTATTCGGTTGAAGAATTAAAAAGTACAATACGCAAAAGTACTAATGGCAACAACGTATATTAATCATAGCTCTTGCGAAACTAGGAGCAAATTGATTGCAAATATTTAACTATATTGGTTTCTGAAAAATAACGTAACGCTTGCCTTTCTGAGTCTCACGCAGCTCCGAATAATTGGAACTAAATAAGAAACTGAAAAGATGTCGCCGCTTCAAGCCGCACGCTGCGCCAAGCGCTACAATTATTATACAAACCCGTTGTACCTAATTTAAGAAATGAACATTTTCCCAACCAAAGAAAAGGAATTTAAGCTAATTGATGACCAAGCAGAAACGCTGAATAGATTGAATCGGAGAACGGAAAAGTCTGAAAATCTGACTTCTCAATATACCGACAAATCTTTTCGCGGAATGATAAACGGAAATGAATTTAAAGTAATCTCTTCTGTAATCGGAAAAGGAGCTTTTTGTGTTATGACTGGAAAAATCAACTCTGATAGCGGAAACGTGAAAGTCGAAATACATAAAGTTTTTAGAATTTTATTGAGTGTTTTTCTTTGTTTTCCTGTAATCGGAATGATTGCGATAATTTGGAGTAAAGCTCAAGAATTTTCACCAATTCTGATTTTAGTTATGATTGGACAAATATTAATGATTAGATATGTTTTTATCGGACTTGCTTTTAAGTTTTTATCAAAAGATAGTCTGAATAGATTGCGTGACGTATTAGATTTTGAATGGAAAAAAAACTAGGTACAACAACGTATAACAATTATGGCTCTTGCGGTAATTTCACAATAATTTCTACAAATAATTAGCTATATTGGTTTCTGAAAAATAACGTAAAGCTTGCCCTTCTGAGTCTCACGCAGCTCTGAATAATTTGGAACTAAGAAGTGAAATTTGAACATGTCGCTGCTGCCCTCATCGCGCTGCGCCAAACGCAACAATCGTTATACATAACCGTTGTGTACAATGTTCCAAGAATCCCTAAACATTTGAATTAAATTATGATATTAATAAGTCAAGAAAACTTCCAAAAGAGAAATATCATTTTGACAATATATTTATACCTGACTTTAAGTATTGGAATTTATTTATTAAAAAGTGATTTTCAAACTGTATTCTCAGATCCTAATTTTGACAATGTTTTTCTTATGATTATTGGACTATTAGATATTACGTTTACAATAATGATTTTGAATTGGAAAAAATGGGCATTCTACGGACTCTTAATTACAAGTCTATCAATAATGATATATAATTTAGTAAACGGTAACGGAATTTTATTTGCGGCCCTAGGATTTTTAGGCTTTATAATAATATACTTATTACTATTACTAAAGAAGGATGGAATTAGTGGCTGGGAAAATTTGGAATGAACGAATTAAATGAAAAAACACAGTACACAACACCGCATATTCCCCATCGCTTACTTTTGAACTAATAGAAAACTCCCAACAATTAATTAACTATATTAGTCATACGAAAATTACGTTACGCTTGTCTTGCTGAGTCTCACGCGACGAAGTCGAATTGGGAACTAAACTAGAAAAATGAACGTGTCGTCGCTTCAAGCCTCACACTTCGCCACGCGCAACGAGCAATATACAAACCCGTTGCCCATAATTATGAAAAAACACATTTGCCTTTTATTAATCTTGTTTGTCAGTTTTCAAGTTTTTTCTCAAAAAAGATTTCCGAAAAGCGAATATCGAAAAATGATTGAGCAACATCCTTTCGGTTCGATTTCGGAAAGATATACTTTAATTTTAACTGGATATTTTGATGATTGCGGAGAGTTTGGCGGTCACGAAGAAACGATTGAACTTATAAGAATTGATAAAAAGTTGAGCGCAATAATAACCGTTTATGATAAGAGTTGTCAAGACACTAATTACGCGAAACCTAAAATTCTGAAAAGTGAGACCTATTTTGTTGATGAAAGTAAAGTGCCGAACTTTCAAGAATATCTTGAGAAATTAATGGCGAAAAGTTTAGAATACTATGTTCCTTTTCACGCTGGAAGAAGTTATTCGGCTATATTGGATTTCAAAAAAACCGACGATGATGAAGACGATGAACATACATTCCGTCGTCTAAAAATAACGTATGACGACAGCGGTTCGAATTGGACTGAATTTCAAAAACTTAAAAGCCTTGTGGAAAAATAACTATGGGCAACACTGTATACCAATCATTGCTCTTGTGGGAATTTCACAATAATTTCTACAAATATTTAGCTATATTGGTTACTGAAAAATAACGTTACGCTTGCCCTTCTGAGTCTCACACAGCTCTGAATAGTTTGGAACTAAGAAGAGAAGTCTGAACTTGTCGCTGCTGCCCTCAGCACGCTGCGCCAAACGCAACAATCGTTATACAAACCCGTTGCCATCAATCGCTCGGATTCTGATTCTTACGAATCGAATCCGAACAGCTTTCTGCTAAGAAACAAGTTGGTCATTCTTACGTCCTTCTGACTGAAAGTTTTATTTAAAACTTTCAATTTATAAGAAATTAAAGTTTCTAAACGGAACTTCCTCTACTCTTTTGACTTCAACGCTTTTCCGAAAAACCTGTAACTGAACAATATAATCCTGGACAAATCATTAGGTTCGTGTCTCGCCAAAAATGGCAACAATGTATACTAATCATAGCTTTTACATAATTACTTCGTGTTTAGTACTCAAAAATTACTACTTTAGTTATCGGAACAATACGTAACGCTTGTTCTTCTGAGTCTCACGCAGCTCCGAATAATCGGAACTAAATAAGGAACTGAAAAGGTGTCGCCGCTTCAAGCCGCACACTGCGCCTAGCGCTACAATTATTATACAAACCCGTTACTAAAAATAGCTCGGAAAGAAAATCTTCGGATTTTTTTCCGAGCAAGTCTCTGCTAAGAACGAAGTCGGTCATTCTAACGTCCTTCCGATTGAAAAAAGCTGATTTTGAATTTTCAACTTATAAGATATTCAAGTTTCAAAATTGAACTCCTTCTACCCTTCTGATTTTAACGCTTATTCGAAAAACCTCTGAACCTAAAGTGTAATTCCGAGACAAATCATTTGGTTCGTGTCTCGCTACTTGTAGTAACAATGTATCAATAATCATAGCTTTTCCATAATTACTTCGTGTTTAGTACTCAAAAATTACTACTTTAGTTATCGGAACAACACGAACTAGCTTGCCTTTCTGAGTCTCACGCGGCTCTGAATAATTGGAACTAAGAAGCGAAGTTTGAACTCGTCGCCGCTGCCAGCATCGCGCTGCGCCAAACGCAACGATTATTATACAAACCCGTTACTAAAAATAGCTCGGAAAGAAAATCTTCGGATTTTTTTCCGAGCAGATTACTGCTAAGAACAAAGTCGGTCATTCTCACGTCCTTCCGATTGAAAAAAGCTGATTTTGAATTTTCAACTCATAAGATATTCAAGTTTCAAAATTGAACTCCTTCTACCCTTCTGATTTTAATGCTTATTCGAAAAACCTCTGAACCTAAAGTGTAATTCCGAGACAAATCATTTGGTTCGTGTCTCGCTACTTGTAGTAACAATGTATCAATAATCATAGCTTTTCCATAATTACTTCGTGTTTAGTACTCAAAAATTACTACTTTAGTTATCGGAACAATATGAACTAGCTTGCCTTTCTGAGTCTCACGCAGCTCCGAATAATCGGAACTAAACAAGTAACTCTAAAGGTGTCGCCGCTGCCAGCATCGCGCTGCGCCAAACGCTACAATTATTATACAAACCCGTTACCATAAATAGCTCGGAAAGAAAATCTTCGGATTTTTTTCCGAGCAAGTCACTGCTAAGAACAAAGTCGGTCATTCTATCGTCTTTCCGATTGAAACCTTTGATTCAAATTTTCGACTTATAGGACATTCACGTTTCTACAAAAACTATTTTACTTACTCTGATTTTAACGATTCTTCCTTAAACCTGTGAATCTAAACTGAAGTCCTGGAACAGATCATTTGGTTCGTGTCTCGCTTCTAATGGTAACAACGTATACTAATCATTGCTCTTGAGGTAACTAGAAGTATATTCATTGCAAATATTTGACTATATTGGTTTCTGATAAAATCGTAAAGTTTGCCTGTCTGAGTCTCACGCAGCTCCGAGGAATTTGGAACTAAGAAGAGAAGTCTAAACTTGTCGCTGCTGCCAGCAACGCGCTGCACCAAACGCAACGATTATTATACTAACCCGTTACTAAAAATAGCTCGGATTCTGATTCTACCGAATCGAATCCGAACAGCTTTATGCTAAATATTAAGTCAGTCATTCTTACGTCCTTC
>NZ_FNBA01000006.1 GCF_900102055.1 Ulvibacter litoralis | reverse complement strand
AACCTGCTCCTGGTGTGTATGTATACGTTCCATCTGGATTGAATACTAACGTACCCTCACTTGGACCATTTACTAATGTGAATACTTCTGTTCCTGCTGGACCATCCGCATTCTCATCATTTGTACTTACATCACCATCAACTGGCATGTCTACAAACGTATCATTGATATCATCAACAGCTAGAATACAATTTGTAAGAATTGTAACATCAATACTAAGCGTACAACCATTAGCATCTAAAACAGTTACTGAGTGAACCCCTACAGTTAAGTTATCAAATACTCCTGATGCTTGGTAAGCACCTCCATCAACATTATATAAATAAGGTGTTGTTCCACCAACTGCTTCAACAGTTACTGAACCTGTCCCTGAACACACAATATCAGTTTGAGAAACTATTGACAATTCTAAACCAGCGGCAGGTTGCTCTATTGTAGCTGAATCAGTTGTAATACAACCTCTTGCATCAGTAATTGTAACCGAATACACACCTGCTGCTAAATCAAATAAATCTTCCGTTGTTTCACCATTAGGCGACCATAAGAATGTATAAGGAGCTGTTCCTCCTGCAACAGTAAGATCAAGAGATCCTGTTGTGTTTCCGAAGCAACCTACATTTGTAACCGCAATACCTGAATTTAAAACATTAGGCTCATTCACAGTTGTAGTAGCTTCCGTAGTACACAAAGTAACTGTATCTGTAACTGTAACTGTATATGAACCTCCTGAAAGACCTATTATTGCTGCAGTTGTCTCACCGTTTGTCCATAAATATGTAAACGACCCTGAACCACCTGTTACTGTAGCAGTTGCCGTACCATCACTATCCCCATTACATGTTACCGGTGTAGATGCTGCAAAAGCAGTTAAATCAAGACAAGTTCCTGGATTAACAGTCGCTGTAGCAGTATCAATACAGCCATTTGCATCTGTAACCGTTACCGTATAAACTCCAGCACTTAAGCCAGTAATCGTTTGTGTTGTTTCTCCATTTGGAGCCCAAGAATACGTATAAGGAGGTGTTCCTCCTGTTGGAATTGCCGTAGCTGTACCATCTCCCGTTGTAGGACCGCTTTCATCTGTAGCAGTAGCAGTAACATTTAATGCGTTCGTAGGTTCAGTAATTGTTACACTCTGTTCTACTGGAGAACATATCGTTCCATCAATGGTAACACTCACTGTATAAACTCCTGCAGAAACAGCACTTAAAGTACTAGTAGTTACATTGGCATCAATTTGAGCTGGCACTGTATTCCAAGTAAATGTAAAAGTAGCTGTTGGGTTTGCAATAGAACTTGCGCTAACCGTAGCACTTCCTGTCTCATCTCCTGTACATAATACATCTGTAACACCATCTACAACTACTATAGCATCACAAGTATTTGAACAATCAATAACAACTCCTTGCTCCAAGGTACATCCGTTAGCATCTGTAACAGTTACAGTATGCGTTCCTGAAGGAAGATTGGTTGCAGTAGCAGTAGTTTGACCTCCCGCACTTACACTCCATAAATATTCATAAGGAGCTGTTCCGCCATTTACTGTAGCAGTTGCTTCTCCATCCGTACAACCTTGTGCCGTTGTAGCATTTTCTTTTGTTAGAACTATATTAATTTCATTTGTTGGCTCCTCTATTACGAGATTACTTTCTGTAAGAGTACAACCATTCGCGTCTGTCACAATTACTGTATAAGATCCAGCAACAACATTTACTAAATCTTCAGTGGTCTCACCGTTACTCCATGAATATGAATATGGAGGCGTTCCGCCTAGAACAGTAATGTCAATTGCACCTGAATCAACTCCATTACATAAAACATCTGTTATCGTAGATGTTAAAGACAAACCTGATGCAGGCTGTTGAACAGTTGCGCTATCAGTAACAGTACATCCATTTGCATCTGTTATAGTTACAGAATAAGTACCTGCTGATAAGTCAAATAAATCTTCAGTCGTTTCTCCGTTAGGTGACCATAAGAATGTATAAGGAGCTGTTCCCCCTGTTACAGTTAAATCTAAAGAACCTGTATCATTTCCGAAGCAAGACACATTAGTAACTGCAATTCCAGGACTTAAAACCCCTGGCTCATTCACTGTCGTTGTAGATTGAACGGTACAAAGTGTTACTTGATCAGTAACAGTTACTGTATAAATCCCTGCCGACAACCCTGTAATAGTTTGTGTTGTTTGATTCCCTGGACTCCATAAATAAGTATGTGTTCCAGAACCTCCCGTAACACCTACAGTAGCTGTTCCATCACTATCTCCATTACAAGACACTGGTGTAGCTGAAGCAGTAGCTGCTAAATCCAAACAAGTCCCAGGATTCACTGTCGTTGATGCTGATGCAAAACAACCATTAGCATCGGTAACTGTTACCGTATACACTCCTGCACTTAGACCAGTAATCGTTTGTAGAGTTTCGCCACCTGGACTCCACGAATATGAATAAGGAGGTGTTCCCCCAGAAGCATTTGCCGTAGCAGTACCGTCGCCAGTAGCTGGACCACTTTCATCAGTTGATGTTGCCGTAACATTTAATGCACTCGCTGGCTCTGTTATAGTAACACTTTGTTCAACAGGCAAACATACTGTACCATCTATAGTTACACTAACCGTATAAACACCAGCTCCTAAATTATTTAATGTCGAAGTAGTTACACCAGGCACAACATCTCCAGTACTCCAAGTAAAGGTAAATGTGGCAGCTGGATTTGCAATTGAACTAGCACTAACCGTAGCACTTCCTGTTGTTTCATTAGCACAAAGAACATTTGTTGTACTATCAACAGTAATAACTGCATCACAATTTTCGATACAATCAATTACAACACCTTGCTCTAATTCACAGTCATTTGCATCAGTTACAATAACAGTATGCGTTCCTGCTGGTAAATTAGTAGCAGTTTGAGTTGTTTGACCTCCAGCTGATGCACTCCATTGATAAGTATATGGAGGAGTTCCTCCAGAAGGAGATGCAGTTGCCTCTCCATTCAAACACCCTTGCGTTTGAGTCGCATTAACTTTTGTCAAAATAATACTTATAGCCTCTGGCTCAGTTATAGTAACACTTAAAGTTTCTGTATTTGCTAAAGCATCTGTAACAGACACTGTATAAGTTCCAGCTGTTAAATTTTCAAAAACTGGACTTGACTGAGGAGTCCCACCATTCAATGCATACATTAAAGGCGCTAAACCTCCAGTTGCATTCACTGTAATAGAACCTGTATTATCTTCATAACACAAAACATCCACTTTAGTATCAAGCGAAATTTCTAAATCTTCATAACAAAGAGCATCTATATTTACACCTCCAGCAATCACCCAAGATTGACCATTAACAGTCTGTCCATTTTGCCCAGACCTAGTATCAACTGTTATTGTAACCGTTGTAGCTGCTCCAGGTACATTTTCCAAAGTTAAGTTTGGTATAGCCAAACAACATGTTCCTCCTGGCAATGAAGCATCAGGACCATAAATAAATAACTCATTAGAAACTCCACCTGCTGAACCCATCAATTTCAAGTACCTTCCATCAGGGGTTAATTCTGAAATTGGCACTTCTAAAACAACATCCCTAGGACCTGTAAAAGCAGGAATAGTAATATCTATTGTAACTACATCATTATAACCACTCTGACTTGTAAAAACACCCGCAGTTGCAGAAGCCAAAGGAACATTTCTAAACGCATAAACTACTACAGATTGAAGATTACATTTTCTTGCTGATGAAACATCATAGGTTACTGATGACGTAGACCCAGCAAACAACCCTCTATACACCCATTTATTAGGGCTAGCTCCAGCCGGTATTGACCTTACTAAACTATGAGAAACTCCTGACGAATCAGTAAATTGAATTACTTCACCAGGATTATTATTCTTAAAAATTATTTCTACAACATACTCGTAAACATTTCCAGGATTAGGAATTGGCACAACCGTATTTTCATTACAATTGGCATTATAACCATACTCATCAACCTTCACATCATCCCCACACTCAAAATACCAACCTTCAACATCACAATCAACAATAACAGTTTTTGTTATCTCACATAAATTAGCATCTCTAATTACAACAGTATGCTCACCAGCAGGAAGATTCGTAGCCGTTTGTGTAGTCTGATTTCCAGCACTAGCACTCCATTGGTATGTATAAGGAGAATTTCCTCCAGAAGGATTAGCCGTAGCCGTACCGTCTACACATTGTCCTGCTTGAGTTCCATCAACAGCAGTTATAGTAGCAGTAATCTGACTTGATTGACCCACTGTATAACTTTCAACAATAGGATCACAACCGCGTGAATCATTAATTGTTACGGTATAAGTTCCCGCAGGTACATTCATTAAATCTTGCGACGTAGCACCATTACTCCATGAATACGTATAGGTATAGCCACCCGTTACTGACAAGTCTATTGATCCAGTACTAGAACCAAAACAATCAGCATTCACAACAGAAGCTGTCACAACAGGACACGGAACAACAATCCCAGGATTCACAAAATTTTCCTCTCTAGTTCCACAACTAGAATCTTCATATCGCATAACAGCCATTCCTGTTCCAGTAGGCTGATTTCCACAAACAGATAAATCTACAGCTCTAATACTATAATTTAATGTAACAGTTTCATGTTTAATCTCATCTACATACCACGAAAGTACTTCACCTGAAAAAGACGGAGTCCCTTTACTCGCAGAAAGAGAACCAGCAACATACTCAAAACCAGACGGCAACGTATTCATAACTAAAGGCTCTCCTGGCAATTGTAATGCCGCTGTAGCAAACTGACCTAATATATCAGAATAAATACCTGATAAATCCGCTTCATTCTCAGTCACATATAAACCTGCATTTTGAATTTGATCTATAGTTGAAGTTGCAACCGTTTGTTGAGTACCAGAAATTGCACTAAACAACCCTATACTATATATATTTTGATTATAAACTTGTCCAGAAACAGTAGTCGTTTGAGCATTAACACCCGCTTGAATAGCTCTTATCTGACAAATCGTATTAGAACCAGTGTTCTGACACTGACTTCCATTATTATCTCTATTCGCAACACCATCTGTCAATAATATAATACTACGAGAAGTCACACAATTAAAAGAAGCTTCATTAATCAATACTTGATCAGCTTTTATTAATCCATCTTGAATATTTGTATTACCATTGGTTACAATATCCTCAATAGCATCTATAATATCTTGTTTTCCAGAAACTCCTGTAAGACCTATATCTATACTTGCCGAATCTGCATAACTAACAATAGACACCTTATTTAATCCAGTTGGATTATTTGCTGGGGCTAATAAATTATTAACAAACTCTATGGCCGCATCTTTTGCAAAATCAATTGGATCAGGAGACGGACCATCGTCCATACTACCAGATCTATCAATAATTAACACGACCTCCTGAGGAGCAAAACTTGGATCTCCAATGATTTCCATTGAAACATCAAATTGCTTACACTCAGTATTGTTTTCAACAACAGTTCTATTTATTGTAATCTCTTGACTAAATAATGAACCTGCCGAAAACAAAGCAAAGAGTATAAATATCGATTTACACACTTTATTACTTAAAACACTATTGAATTGTAAAAATCTTTTCATAAGATAATTTTTTAGGTTGAAACCTATTTAATTTTAATACCATACTAGCCTTTTTTATCCTTCTGAAGGATCTGGAACAAAAACTCTAAGCATTGTACCATTTATATCTTGTTTACATGCGCTCGACTTAGCTTTAACTTCTATACAGCTCCAAGTTCCGTATTTAGTCCCCTTAGGTACAGTAACAAAAACTTTAAATTTATAAGTCTGCCCAGCTTTTAAAGAAATCCCTTTTCCCGCTAGTGAATTAGACTCCTGACTTAAAATATTAACGTCTAACTTTACGTTAGCTGCAGATGTCATTTTATTTTTTGTTGCACAAGATTCCTCTAAGCTCAACGCAGACAAATCATACGAAGCAGAACTTGAAGAAGTATTCTTTAGAACCATCCAAAACTCCGCACCACTTTCATCAGCAGATTTTGTATTTCTATTTTTCTCAACAGAAAGTTCTACATTACAACTTTGCGAATAACCAGAAAAAACACCTAAACCCATAACTAGGAAAAACAATGTTAAAAATTGTTTTCTAAAAACGGTAATGACGTATTTAAATTGAACACACATATATTAAATTTTTTATTAATTTATAGAAAGTCAAAAAGTTAAAATTCGAACTCTATCACTTTGGAGACCAAATATACGTAGGAAAAACTCTTAAAATTTTACAAACAAATAACTATTAGTTCAAATGCATCAAAACTCGTTCAAATACACAATTACTTCGATTTTAATCATTTTATTTGTAGGAATCGTACGTACGTGTTTCTACGTACATCCTTACAAACAAAGCTTTAATAAGGTTTTATTTTGTGAGAATTAATTGTTTTTGGTTTCTGTACCTAAACCCTAAAAAAAAGTAAGACAAAGTGTATCTTTGCGTATAATTTTACACCAATATTATGTTAATAAAAAGAGAAATTGAACGCAGGAGAACTTTTGGAATTATATCTCATCCTGATGCCGGAAAAACAACATTAACTGAAAAATTATTGCTTTTTGGTGGAGCAATTCAAGAAGCTGGCGCTGTAAAAAACAACAAAATAAAAAAAGGAGCTACTAGTGATTTCATGGAAATTGAAAGACAACGTGGAATTTCTGTCGCTACTTCTGTATTAGCTTTTGAATATAAAGACATAAAAATAAACATCCTTGACACACCTGGTCACAAGGATTTTGCTGAAGACACCTTTAGAACCTTAACCGCTGTAGATAGTGTGATTGTAGTAATTGACGTTGCAAAAGGAGTTGAAGAACAGACTGAAAAACTTGTTGAAGTTTGTCGCATGCGAAACATCCCGATGATTGTTTTTATCAATAAATTAGATCGAGAAGGTAAAGACGCATTTGAACTGTTAGACGAAATCGAACAAAAATTAAACCTTCGTGTTACTCCCCTAAGTTTTCCTATTGGTATGGGATATGATTTTAAAGGAATCTATAATATCTGGGAAAAAAATGTAAACTTATTTAGTGGTGATAGCCGAAAAAACATAGAAGAAACAATTAATATTAAGGACATTAGCAGTCCAGAACTAGAAAAGTTAATTGGAGAAAAAGCCGCAGAAACCCTACGAGAAGAATTAGAGTTAGTTTATGAAGTATATCCCGATTTTTCCAGAGAGGAATACTTAAATGGAAAATTACAACCTGTATTTTTTGGATCTGCCTTAAATAACTTTGGCGTTAGAGAGCTTTTAGATTGCTTTGTTAAAATAGCACCTACGCCACGCCCTAAAGAAAGTGATACCAGACTAGTAAAGCCAGACGAAAAGGAGTTTTCTGGTTTTGTTTTTAAAATTCATGCGAATATGGACCCTAAACATAGAGACCGTTTGGCATTTATAAAAATTGTTTCTGGAACTTTTGAAAGAAACAAACCCTACCTTCATGTACGACACAACAAGAAACTAAAATTCTCGAGTCCAAATGCTTTTTTTGCTGAAAAGAAACAAATCGTAGACATCTCGTTCCCAGGTGATATTGTAGGTTTACATGACACCGGGAACTTTAAAATCGGAGACACCTTAACTGAAGGTGAAGTAATGCAATACAAAGGGATTCCAAGTTTCTCTCCCGAACATTTCAAATACATTAACAATGCTGACCCTTTAAAAAGCAAACAACTTGAAAAGGGAATAGACCAGTTAATGGACGAGGGTGTAGCACAACTATTTGTACTTGAATTAAATGGCCGTAAAGCAATAGGAACCGTAGGAGCGTTGCAGTTTGAAGTAATTCAATACCGATTAGAACACGAATATGGAGCTACGTGTAGGTATGAAAATTTAAATGTTTTTAAAGCTTGTTGGGTGGAAGCTAAAGACCCAAAAAGTGATGAATTCGCTGATTTTAAACGTGTGAAAGCAAAATTTTTAGCCAAGGACAAAAGAGGACAACTAGTATTCTTTGCCGACTCTTCATTTACACTACAAATGACACAATCTAAATACCCAAACGTGAAGTTTCATTTTGTAAGTGAGTTCGAAAATTCTTTTTCAAAAACCACAAAATAATTGAACTAACCTATAGGTATATTGCTTGAATATCTAACCTATCTGTATCACCAAAAGTTACACGAAATGCTGCATCTGGAGTTAAATCACCTCCATAAACAGCTCCATTTAGATGAACACTATAGGTCCCAGGTTCTAATGAGAGTGTTGTTGAACGTGAATTATAAATAAATCCAGTTGCTGTATCACAATTCCAATTTGAATAAACAGAACTTGTCATACCGTATGCTTTACTAGTATTAGCTGTATTTCCATCACCCAAATAGAAATAGTTATGCGCAACTTTGGCTCTACCATCATCAATATTACTAGCGCCATCATAACTCTTAAAATCCATAGAGATATAAAAAGTTATAATTACTAAAGCTCTTTCCGTTAATGTAAAATTCTTTTTGTATAATTCCCCTGCATTCAAACCTGAATTCGCTGTAGTCTGAACCACAACAGGTGATGACATACTAGATGCCGATGAAATCTCTCCAGATAATTTTCCCAGCGTAAGATCACCATTGTTATCTACTAGTACATTATACTTTGATGTTCCACCAAAATTCTCACTATTGTTTACACTATTCAAACCATCAATTCGAATGGTACTCTCTGTTCCTGCAACGTGAAGATCCTTCTGCGGATCTGTTGTTCCAATACCAACTTGAGCTGTACTAAGATAAATTGTAAAAAAACTAAAAACGAAAAATGTAATTTTATATTTCATAATATGTTGTATTTGAAGCAACTTTAATTTTATATATAAATGTTAACTTATTTTAATTTTGTAAAAGAGGACCATCCGCATTCCCCGAATTACAATCACAATCTACTTCATATTCTAAAGTAACTGTTGCGGAGTCGCAAACCCCAGTATTGGGAGCAGGTAAACATATTTGATATTCAAAAATGACATCCCCAGAAAATCCAGGTGTCGGTCTATAATCATAACTCCCATCAGGATAAAAGTTAAAGGATTGACCCGCAGGTATTGGTCCTGAAACCAATGAAAATGTGGAACCAACAGGTACGTTTGAAGTACCTCCAACCGTACCCTCATAATCCTTATCAATACAACCCACTTCTATTTTTGGAACGGCATATTGTTGAAGAATGAACGCTTTCCCATCACCATGATCTTGTGTAGCTGCTGTAAGATCAACTCTTGTAATCACAGAACCCACAGGCGCTAACGCGTCTAAAATAAATAAAGCTATCCCTATAGTACCCCCATTCTCAACAACCCGCCCAGAATTCCAATAATCAACACCTGTTGGCGGAGCATTAAATAAAGGACCATATTGTGTTGAGTTTTGACGAACAAAAGTATCTCCTAAAAATTGTTCTGGTCCACCTCCTACAGGTGTTCCAAAAACTGAAATATAATAGCAATTATTTGCATTACGCTCTGTGATAGCTAGCAATCCCCCTGTATTTGATGGTATCCCAGGATTGTAGTATAATGATTGCACTTGCGCATCTGTGGAAGCGATAGCTGTAAAATTTTCACAAATATTACGTCCATTATAAGTGGATACAAAATAATGGTTTAAGTTTTTGTCTTTAAATGCTGAAATAGCATCAGAGTTCCAATCAACAGTACTACTATTCGCGTTTACTACAGTTCCATTTTCAAGAATTGAATTTTTATCATGACCATCTGGACCAACTCTCGTCATACCATAAGATGTAGGTACAGCAAAAGAGTTGTAAATTTCTCCATCTACAGTTACAGAACTTATAGTGGCAGAATCATAATTATTAGACTGAGTATCTGACCATTGAAAAGTAACTCCTGTCCGCACAGATGGTGCTTGAGTTTGCGCAACAATAACTTCTTGACAAAACAAGACAACTATTGAAGACACTAAAAATAAGATTCGTTTCCGAATTTTAGAGTTCGTAGGTTTCATAAATGTAATTTGGGGTTAGATCATAAAAATTAAAGCTAATACACTGATAACCTTATGATTCTATAACAAATATAAAACAAGTAAAGATTTTTCCTACTAAAAAATTAAATTAATCGATATAAAACATCGTTTAATCGACATAAGACATCTCTTCATAGACAAAAGGAGAAAGGAACATTTAAAATTTCATAAACACCTTAAATTTTGAAGTATGCTAGAGAGATTACGAAACTTAAAGTCTAATCTTTCTGCAGTAAACATAAACAAAACATCATGGATTTAAAATGAAGAAGAAATAAAAAACTATACGTATATACACGTATACGACTTTAAAAAAGAGTATTTAAAGATATTTTAAGGCGATTTAAACACAAAAGCACCCAAGTATAACTACTTTATATTTTAAGCTATTAAATAGCATGCTAGAAGGCGACGAAATCAAGTGGTATTAGAATAAATTATTACATAACACTTTTATATAATAAAAAACTATACTTAAAAAAGTCTTGTAATATTTTACAAGACTTTTTTAAGTATAGTTTTAAGCTTCTCCTGTCGGACCAAAATTAATTGGTATTGCAGGTTGCTTATAATCTTTAATTTCTCCATGCGCATTTTCAAACCGCTGTACATTTTCATGTAATGCTTTTAAAAATCGTTTTGCATGTTGCGGAGTTAATATAATTCTAGATTTAACTTTACTTTTAGGAATTCCTGGCATTATTGCAACAAAATCTACCACAAACTCAGATTGAGAGTGATTGATAATTGCAAGATTACTGTAAATTCCTTGAGCAACAGTTTCATCTAATTCAATATTAATTTGTCCCTGTTGTGGTTTTGTATTTTTTTGATCTGCCATATCTATTTCTCGTGAATACGAGAATCTTTTTTTTGGCCAAATTCTAATGATTTGACTTTTAATTAAACATTGTATTAAAATACAAAAAATCCCGTGGAACCACGGGATTTTTTGTTCTAATTATAATTCCATCTAAGATGGACTATATACATCAAGTCTTAACTAGTTATAGTTAACCTCTTGTTTCTCACGAGTCATTTCTTCTAATTCCTCTCTAGATCCTACAATTATAGATTCATACTTACGCATACCTGTACCGGCTGGTATTCTATGACCTACAATTACATTTTCTTTCAAGCCTTCTAAGGTATCCACTTTACCACTAACAGCAGCTTCGTTTAATACTTTAGTTGTCTCTTGGAAAGATGCAGCCGAAATAAATGATTTCGTCTGTAATGACGCTCTAGTAATACCTTGCAGTATTGGCGTTGCAGTTGCTGGAACCGCATCACGAGCTTCAATTAATGTTGCATCAGCTCTTCGTAAGATAGAGTTTTCATCACGTAGTTCACGTGGCGTGATAATCTGTCCTTCTTTAATAGTTTCTGAATCTCCTGCATTTGTAACCACTTTCATTCCAAAGATCTTATCGTTTTCTTCAATAAAATCATCTTTATGAGCTAATTGGTTTTCAAGGAAGGTTGTATCTCCTGAATCTACAATTTGAACCTTACGCATCATTTGACGTACTACTACTTCAAAATGCTTATCATTAATCTTCACCCCTTGCAGACGATATACTTCTTGAACTTCGTTCACTAAATATTGTTGTACTGCTGAAGGTCCTTTAATTCTAAGAATATCTTCTGGAGTAATAGAACCATCAGAAAGAGGCATACCTGCTCTTACGTAATCGTTTTCTTGAACAAGAATTTGGTTCGATAATTTCACCAAGTACTTTTTCAATTCGCCTAATTTAGACTCAACGATAATCTCACGATTACCACGTTTAATTTTTCCGAAAGAAACAACACCATCAATCTCACTTACTACAGCAGGGTTTGAAGGGTTACGTGCTTCGAATAATTCAGTAACTCGAGGAAGACCCCCAGTAATATCCCCAGATTTGGCTGACTTACGAGGTATCTTAACTAAAATTTTACCAATTTTAATTTTATCATTATCATCTACCATTAAGTGGGCACCTACTGGTAAGTTGTATGATCTAATTACTTCATCACCTTTACCGATGATTTGAAGTGTTGGAATTTTTCTCTTATCTCTTGATTCGGAAATTACTTTCTCTTGGAATCCTGTTTGCTCATCAATTTCAACTTGGTAAGTAATACCTTGTTCGATATTTTCGTACTTGATCTTACCTGCAAATTCAGAAATAATTACACCGTTATATGGATCCCACTGACAAACAACATCTCCTTTAGAAAGTGTATCACCGTCTTTTACAAAAATGGTAGATCCATAAGGAATGTTATTCGTACTTAGGGTAATTCCAGTTTTCTTATCGATTAATTTAATTTCAGACGTACGAGAAATCACAATATCAATTGGTTTTCCTTCACCGTCTTCACCTTTAACCGTTTTAAGATCTTCAATTTCAGCTTTACCATCAAATCGTACAGAAAGTTTGTTTTCTTCTGAAATGTTTCCTGCAATACCCCCTACGTGGAAAGTACGTAGTGTTAACTGTGTACCTGGTTCTCCAATAGATTGTGCTGCAACAACACCTACAGCTTCACCTCTTTGTACCATTTTATTGGTAGCAAGGTTTCTTCCGTAGCATTGAGAACAAATTCCTTTTTTAGCTTCACATGTTAATGCAGAACGAACTTCTACACTATCAAGAGGTGAATCTGCAATTTTTTGAGCAACTGCTTCAGAAATATGATCTCCAGCTTCAACAAGAATTTCTTTCGTTAATGGATGCACAACATCGTATAATGAAGTACGTCCAACAATTCTAGCAAATAACGTTTCTACAACCTCTTCGTTTTTCTTTAATGCTGAAACTTCAATACCTCTTAACGTACCACAGTCTTCAATATTAATAATAACGTCTTGCGAAACATCTACCAAACGACGTGTTAAGTAACCCGCATCGGCAGTTTTAAGAGCCGTATCCGCAAGTCCTTTACGAGCACCGTGCGTAGAGATAAAGTATTCTAAAATTGATAATCCTTCCTTAAAGTTAGAAAGAATCGGGTTTTCAATAATTTCACCACCACCAGAATTCGATTTTTTAGGCTTAGCCATCAATCCACGCATTCCAGTTAACTGACGAATTTGTTCTTTACTACCCCTTGCTCCAGAATCAAGCATCATATACACAGAGTTAAACCCTTGTTGATCTTCACGAATACGTTTCATAGAAAGTTCGGTAAGCTCAGCATTGGTTGCAGTCCATATATCAATAACCTGGTTGTAACGCTCGTTATTGGTAATAAGTCCCATATTATAGTTCGCAATAATACCATCTACCTGAGTATTCGCGCTATCAATCATAGCTTGTTTCTCTGGTGGAATAATAATATCTCCTAAACTAAATGACAATCCACCTTCAAAGGCGAATTTATATCCTAATGTTTTAATTTCATCTAAGAAAGCAGCCGTTGCTGGCACACTCGTTTTAGCTAAAATTCCACCAATAATATCACGAAGTGATTTTTTGGTTAATACTTCATTAATATAACCAGCAGCTTCAGGTACTTTTTCATTAAATAAAACTCTACCTAATGTAGTTGTAATAATTTGGTATACTAATTCTCCTTCTTCATTAAAATCTTTTGTACGGATTTTAATCTCAGCATTCAAATCAACTTGTTTCTCATTGTAAGCAATGACTGCTTCTTCCGCAGAATAGAAAGTAAGGCCTTCACCAATTACTTTTACTTCTGGAGTCGATTTTCTCAATTTGGTCATGTAGTAAAGACCCAGTACCATATCTTGAGAAGGTACTGCTACTGGAGATCCGTTTGCTGGATTCAAGATATTGTGAGACGCCAACATCAATAGTTGTGCTTCCAATATAGCTTCTGGTCCTAATGGAAGGTGAACCGCCATCTGATCCCCATCAAAATCCGCATTAAATGCAGTACAAACTAACGGGTGTAGTTGGATCGCTTTTCCTTCAATTAATTTAGGTTGGAATGCTTGAATACCTAAACGGTGTAATGTAGGAGCACGGTTTAGTAATACTGGATGTCCTTTAAGAACGTTTTCCAATATATCCCAAACTACTGGCTCTTTTTTGTCTATGATCTTCTTAGCAGACTTTACCGTTTTAACAATTCCTCTTTCAATTAATTTTCTAATTACAAAAGGCTTGTATAATTCGGCAGCCATCCCCTTAGGAATACCACATTCAAATAATTTTAATTCTGGTCCTACAACAATTACAGAACGTGCTGAATAATCCACACGTTTACCCAGTAAGTTTTGACGGAAACGTCCTTGCTTTCCTTTCAATGAATCTGAAAGTGATTTTAATGGACGGTTACTATCTGTTTTAACTGCTGAAGATTTTCTTGTATTATCAAACAATGAATCTACAGATTCTTGAAGCATACGTTTTTCATTACGTAAAATTACTTCGGGTGCTTTTATCTCCATCAATCGTTTTAAACGGTTGTTACGGATAATTACACGTCTGTATAAATCATTTAAATCTGAAGTTGCGAAACGACCTCCATCAAGCGGCACTAATGGACGTAATTCTGGCGGAATGATAGGCACTACCTTCATTATCATCCACTCAGGCTTGTTTTCGCGGTTTTTATTTGCATCACGTAACGCTTCAACTACTTGAAGACGCTTTAAAGCTTCTGTTTTACGTTGTTTAGACGTTTCGTTATTTGCTTTGTGACGTAACTCAAATGACAAGCTATTTAAGTCAATTCTATTTAAAAGATCGATTAAACATTCAGCACCCATTTTAGCGATGAATTTATTTGGATCTGTGTCTTCTAAATATTGATTTTCCTTCGGAAGCGTTTCAAGAATATTTAAGTATTCTTCTTCTGTTAAGAAATCTAATTTATTAATAGGTTCTCCTTCTTCGGAAACTGCTATACCTGGCTGAATTACTACGTAACGTTCGTAGTAAATAATCATATCAAGTTTCTTAGACGGAAGTCCAAGTAAGTAACCAATTTTGTTTGGTAAACTACGGAAATACCAAATGTGTGCTACAGGAACTACCAAGTTGATATGCCCTACACGATCACGACGTACTTTTTTCTCCGTTACCTCTACACCACAACGGTCACATACAATACCCTTGTAACGAATTCGTTTATATTTACCACAGGCACATTCGTAATCCTTTACAGGACCAAAAATACGCTCACAGAAAAGACCGTCACGCTCAGGTTTGTGCGTACGGTAGTTTATAGTTTCAGGCTTTAATACTTCTCCACGTGACTCTGCCAAAATTGACTCAGGCGAAGCTAAACCGATAGAAATCTTATTAAATTTCTGTACTGTGTTTTCTTTATTTCTTGCCATAATGCTGAAAAAATATGCTTTAAAATGTTTTTTTTGGTCGTTTTATATTCGACCTACTTAGAATGATTGTGGGTGGGGATTGTTACCAATCCCCATCACAACTATTCTTCTAATCTGATATCTAATCCTAATCCTTTTAATTCGTGCATTAACACGTTAAAAGATTCTGGTAATCCTGGTTCAGGCATAGTTTCACCTTTTACGATTGCTTCGTAAGTTTTAGCTCTACCTATAACATCATCAGATTTTACAGTCAATATTTCACGTAAAGTACTAGAAGCACCATATGCTTCTAATGCCCATACTTCCATCTCTCCAAAACGCTGTCCACCAAACTGAGCTTTACCTCCTAATGGTTGTTGCGTAATTAATGAGTAAGGACCAATTGAACGCGCGTGCATCTTATCGTCTACCATGTGTCCTAGTTTCAACATATAAATCACACCAACAGTTGCAGGTTGATCGAAACGTTGTCCTGTTCCACCATCATATAAATACGTATGTCCAAATCTTGGGATACCTGCTTCATCTGTAATACCATTAATTTGATCCAATGTAGCACCATCAAAAATTGGAGTCGCATATTTGCGTCCTAATTTTTGACCAGCCCAACCTAATACGGTTTCATAGATCTGACCAATGTTCATACGAGAAGGTACACCCAGTGGGTTCAATACAATATCTACAGGAGTTCCATCTTCTAAGAAAGGCATATCTTCTTGACGAACGATACGAGCAACAATACCTTTGTTACCGTGACGTCCCGCCATCTTATCCCCTACTTTAAGTTTACGCTTTTTAGCAATGTAAACTTTCGCAAGTTTTAGAATACCTGCTGGTAATTCATCCCCAACAGAAATTGTAAACTTCTCACGACGAAGGTTTCCTTGTAAATCGTTCTCTTTAATTCTATAGTTGTGCATTAAATCAGCAACCATAACATTTGTTTCGTCGTCGGTAGTCCAAACACCTCCAATTAAATGCGTATAATCTTCTACTGCATTTAACATTTTAAGGGTGAATTTCTTTCCTTTAGGGAATACAACTTCACCAAGGTCGTTCATAACACCTTGAGCTGTTTTTCCTCCAACGATGATGAAAAGTTTTTCAACTAATACATCTTTCAAGTCGTCAAACTTAGCATCAAATTTTGCTTCAAGTTCAGCGATATCTTCTTTATCTTTTGCTCTTTTACGCTTATCCTTTACAGCACGTGCAAACAATTTCTTGTTTATCACAACACCGTGTAATGAAGGAGAAGCTTTTAAAGAAGCATCTTTAACATCACCTGCTTTATCACCAAAGATTGCGCGTAATAGTTTTTCTTCTGGAGTTGGATCACTTTCTCCTTTTGGTGTAATTTTACCAATAAGGATATCACCAGGCTTAACTTCTGCACCAATACGAATCATACCGTTTTCATCAAGGTCTTTAGTAGCCTCTTCAGAAACGTTTGGAATATCGTTTGTTAGTTCTTCATTACCTAATTTAGTATCTCGTACTTCAAGAGAATATTCATCAATATGGATTGACGTAAAGATATCATTACGTACTACTTCTTCAGAAATTACAATTGCATCCTCAAAGTTATACCCTTTCCAAGGCATAAAGGCTACTTTCATATTTCTACCTAGTGCTAATTCACCTTTTTCAGTAGCATATCCTTGACATAATACTTGCCCTTTTTGTACTCTATCTCCCTTACTTACGATAGGTTTCAAGTTAATAGAAGTACCTTGGTTTGTTTTTCTAAACTTAACTAGTTGATATGTTTTTAAATCACTATCAAAACTAACCATACCTTCTTGTTCAGTACGATCGTATTTAATTGTAATCTCATTTGCATCAACATACTCAATAGTTCCATCTCCTTCAGCATTAATTAAAACCCTAGAATCTGAAGCTACTTGACGCTCTAAACCTGTACCTACAATTGGCGAATCTGCAATTAATAATGGTACCGCTTGACGCATCATGTTCGATCCCATCAATGCACGGTTTGCATCATCATGCTCCAAGAAAGGAATTAACGAGGCTGAGATAGACGAAATTTGGTTTGGTGCAACATCCGTATAATGAACCATTTTAGGATCTACTAACGGGAAGTCACCTTCCATACGAGCAATTACCTTTTCTGCTTGGATGGTACCATCTTCAGTAATAGGAATATTTGCTTGTGCAATTAATTTTGCTTCTTCTTCTTCAGCTGAAAGATACGTTGCCTCATTTATAAGGTCAATTTTTCCTTCAGTTACTTTTCGGTATGGAGTTTCAATAAACCCTAAGTTATTCACTTTCGCATATACTGAAAGTGACGAAATTAAACCAATGTTTGGTCCCTCAGGAGTTTCAATTGGACAAAGTCTTCCGTAGTGTGTGTAGTGAACATCACGAACCTCAAAACCTGCTCTTTCACGTGATAGACCTCCTGGCCCTAATGCAGACAAACGACGCTTGTGCGTAATTTCAGCAAGAGGATTGGTTTGATCCATAAATTGAGAAAGCTGGTTGGTACCGAAAAATGAATTAATCACAGACGATAACGTCTTAGCATTAATCAAATCGATAGGCGTAAACACCTCGTTGTCACGCACATTCATACGCTCACGAATGGTACGAGCCATACGTGCTAAACCAACACCAAATTGTTGTGATAATTGCTCTCCAACGGTTCTAACACGACGATTAGAAAGGTGATCAATATCATCAATCTCCGCTTTAGAGTTGATTAACTCAATTAAGTATTTCACAATAGTAATGATATCTTCTTTGGTAAGCACTTGCTTGTCCATCGCGATATCAAGACCTAATTTTTTATTCATTCTGTAACGTCCTACCTCACCTAAATTATATCTCTGGTCTGAGAAGAATAATTTATTGATGATTCCACGAGCTGTTTCTTCATCTGGCGGTTCAGCGTTACGTAATTGTCTATAGATATGTTCTACCGCTTCTTTTTCTGAATTGGTAGGATCTTTTTGAAGCGTATTATGAATAATTGCATAATCTGCTAAATGATTATCTTCTTTATGAAGTAGTACTGTTTTTGAACCAGAATCAATTATTTCATCAATATGGTCTTTATCAAGAACCGTATCACGATCTAATACAATTTCATTACGTTCAATAGAAACTACCTCTCCTGTATCTTCATCAACGAAATCTTCGTGCCATGTTTTAAGAACACGTGCAGCTAATTTACGTCCTAAGTATTTTTTAAGACCCGTTTTAGAAGCTTTCACTTCTTCAGCTAAGTCGAAAATTTCAAGAATATCTTTATCTCTTTCAAAACCAATGGCACGGAAAAGTGTCGTCACTGGTAATTTTTTCTTCCTATCGATATAAGCGTACATAACACTATTGATATCGGTAGCAAACTCAATCCAAGAACCTTTAAAAGGAATTACTCTGGCAGAGTATAGTTTCGTTCCATTAGCATGGAACGATTGTCCAAAGAATACACCAGGTGAACGGTGTAATTGTGATACTACAACACGCTCAGCTCCATTGATACAAAATGTACCACTTGGGGTCATATAAGGAATTGTACCTAAATAAACATCTTGAACAATAGTTTCAAAATCTTCATGTTCAGGATCTGTACAGAATAATTTAAGACGTGCCTTTAAAGGGACACTATACGTTAAGCCACGCTCAATACACTCTTGGATAGAGTACCTTGGCGGATCTACGAAATAATCTAAAAACTCTAATACAAATTGGTTTCGAGTATCGGTAATAGGGAAATTCTCTAAGAAGGTCTTGTAAAGCCCTTCTTGGCCTCTTTCTTCTGATTTGGTTTCCAATTGGAAAAAATCCTGGAAGGATTTAATTTGGATGTCCAAAAAGTCGGGATAATCCGGCTTATTTTTTACAGAGGAAAAATTCAATCTTTCAGTTTGCGTTGCTGACATCTATGGACGGAATTTTAATTAAAAATAACAATGTGCGCGTATTGAAAATAGTGTTAACCATTATATACGCAAAATGGTTTAGGTCTTATCCTTTATAGATAAGACCTAAACCTTAGGGTTTGGTTACGTTGGGAGCTTACTTAAGCTCAACCTCTGCTCCAGCTTCTTCTAATTGTGCTTTAAGCGCTTCAGCTTCGTCTTTAGCGATTCCTTCTTTGATTGGTGAAGGTGCATTATCAACTAATTCTTTTGCGTCTTTAAGACCAGCTCCAGTTAATTCCTTAACTAGTTTTACTACTGCTAATTTAGAAGCACCAGCTGCTTTAAGAATTACGTCAAATTCTGACTTTTCTTCAGCTGCTTCAGCAGCACCACCACCAGCAGCAACAGCTACAGCTGCAGCAGCAGGCTCGATACCGTACTCATCTTTTAATATAGTAGCTAACTCATTAACTTCTTTTACAGTTAAGTTAACTAATTGTTCTGCGAAATCTTTTAAATCTGCCATTTTCTATCGTTTTTAAAAATTGTAATTTATATGTAATTTAATTAGTGCTATTTTATTAACCTTCTCTTTCCGATAAGGTTTTAACAATTCCTGCAATTGTACCACCACTTGATTTAAGTGCTGATATAACGTTTTTAGCAGGTGATTGTAGTAATCCGATAATATCTCCAATAAGTTCCTCTCTAGATTTGATGTTAACCAAGTTTTCTAACTGATCATCACCAACATAAACAGATTCTTCAATAAATGCGCCTTTAAGTACAGGCTTATCAGATTTTTTTCTGAATTCCTTAATTACTTTTGCTGGTGCATTTCCTGTTTCAGAAAACATTAAAGAAGTATTTCCTTTAAGCGTTCCTGCTAAGTCACCGAAGTCTTTATCTGAACTTTCCATTGCTTTAGCAAGCAATGTATTTTTAACTACTGCTAATTTGATTCCTGCTTTAAAGCAAGCGCGACGTAAATTTGAAGTACTATCAGCATTAAGTCCTGAGATATCCGCTAAATAAATAGTTGAATTCTCTGTTAGCTGTGCAGTTAAATTTTCAATTACTTGTGATTTTTCTTCTCTTGTCATAATTTCTAAATTTTACTACTCAACAAATCTTTTAGTGTCAATTTCCACACTTGGACTCATTGTGCTAGACATAAAAATGCTTTTAATATAAACACCTTTAGAAGCCTGAGGTTTCAATTTAACTAGGGTAGTTAATAATTCTTTTGCGTTTCCTGCAATTTTATCGGCATCAAAAGACGCTTTTCCAATTGCTGCGTGAATAATACCAGTTTTATCAACTTTAAAGTCAATTTTACCAGCTTTCACATCAGAAACAGCTTTAGCAACATCCATTGTTACAGTACCAGTTTTTGGGTTAGGCATTAATCCACGAGGTCCTAAAACACGTCCTAATGGTCCTAATTTACCCATAACACTCGGCATTGTTACAATAACGTCAACATCTGTCCAACCTCCTTTAATTTTGTCGAGGTACTCATCTAATCCAACATAGTCTGCACCAGCTTCTTTAGCTTCAGCTTCCTTATCTGGAGTTACTAACGCTAATACTTTTACATCTTTACCTGTACCGTGAGGTAAGGTTACAACACCTCTTACCATCTGGTTAGCTTTACGTGGGTCTACATTAAGACGCACCGCTAAATCCACAGAAGGATCAAAGTTTGTGTTGGAGATTTCTTTTATTAAAGCAGAAGCATCTGCAAGAGTATAAGTCTTAGACTCAACCTTAGCAGTATTTTCTTTTTGCTTTTTTGTTAATCTTGCCATTTTATAGATTCTTTAACTTGATTAAAAAGGTTCAGCACCTTTTATTTTCACTCCCATTGATCTTGCAGTTCCAGCCACCATTTTCATAGCAGACTCAATTGAAAATGCATTCAAATCGGGCATTTTATCTTCTGCGATCGTTTTTACTTGATCCCAAGAAATAGTCGCTACCTTCTTAACGTGTGGCTCACCAGATCCTTTTTTGACCTTAGCAGCTTCAAGGATTTGCACTGCAGCAGGTGGAGTTTTAATAACGAAGTCGAAAGACTTGTCTTTATAAACCGTAATCTGCACAGGCAATACTTTACCTTGCTTATCCTGAGTTCTAGCATTAAATTGCTTACAGAACTCCATGATGTTCACACCAGCAGCACCTAAAGCGGGTCCAACTGGTGGCGACGGGTTAGCGGCACCTCCACGAACTTGTAACTTTACTACTTTACTGACTTCTTTTGCCATTTCTTTAATTTTAATTTGGATTTTTTCAAAAGTGGAAGCCTAAGAAAAAATCTATTACAGCGTGTAACAATTAAACTTTTTCAACTTGCATATAACTCAATTCTAATGGTGTCTTTCTTCCGAAAATCTTAACCATTACCTCAAGCTTACGCTTTTCTTCATTAATTTTTTCAACAGTACCATTAAATCCGTTAAATGGACCATCGATTACTTTTACAGTCTCTCCAATCACATAAGGAATACTCACGTTATCATCTTTAACAGACAATTCATCAACCTTCCCTAACATTCTATTCACTTCCGACTGACGTAATGGAACAGGCTCACCACCTTTAGTCTCACCAAGGAAACCAATAACACCATTGATAGATTTTATAATATGAGGTATTTCTCCAGCCAAGCTAGCTTGAACCATGATATACCCTGGAAAATAAACGCGTTCTTTGTTTATTTTTTTTCCGTTTCTAATTTGTATAACTTTTTCAGTAGGTACTAAAACTTGTTCAATATAGTCTTCAAGATTTAAACGTGTAATCTCAGATTCGATATACGCTTTAATCTTGTTTTCTTGTCCACTCACTGAACGAACAACATACCACTTCTTTGTACTTTTTGTTTCAGTCATATCTTTTATTACGACTTAATCAATTCAAAATAATAAGCTATTATCTTGCTAAACACACTATCAATCCCCCAAACAGCTAATGCTAGGAGTATTGAAAACGCAGCTACAATAACTGTAAGACGTTGCGCTTCAGACAAAGGAGTCCAAGTCACATGATTTCTAAGCTCGTTATAAGATTCTTTAAGATAATTTACCATCACTTGATATTTAATACATTCTTGCACGGGTTGAGAGACTCGAACTCACGACACCTGGTTTTGGAGACCAGTGCTCTACCAACTGAGCTAAACCCGTTTATATAGAGTCGCTATTTTCATCTATGCAGACGCAATAAAGCTAAACCCGTTATAAAAGTCAAGGCGTCCGCTATAAGCGGACACCTTAAAACTCTTTATTATTTATGACTAAAAAATTAGTCTAAAATCTCAGTTACTTGACCAGCACCTACAGTTCTACCACCTTCACGGATAGCGAAACGTAAACCAATGTTCATTGCAATAGCTTGAATCAACTCAACGTGAATTGTTAAGTTATCACCAGGCATTACCATTTCAACACCTTCTGGAAGACTAATATTACCAGTTACATCTGTTGTACGCACGTAAAATTGTGGACGGTAGTTGTTATGAAATGGAGTATGACGTCCACCTTCTTCTTTCTTAAGAACGTAAACCTCTGCTTTAAACTTAGCGTGAGGAGTTACAGAACCTGGCTTAACGATTACCATACCTCTAGAGATTTGAGTTTTCTCAATACCTCTTAAAAGAATACCAGCATTATCTCCAGCTTCACCTCTATCAAGAATTTGACGGAACATTTCAATACCAGTAATAGTAGATGTTAATTTCTCAGCACCCATACCGATAATCTCTACAGGATCCCCAGTGTTAGCGATACCAGTCTCAATACGACCAGTTGCTACAGTACCACGACCTGTAATAGAGAATACATCTTCAATAGGCATCAAGAATGGCTTGTCAACTTCACGTTGTGGCTCTTCGATCCAAGCATCAACTGCTTCCATCAATTCCATAACTGTATCAACCCATTTTTGCTCACCGTTCAATGCACCAAGTGCAGAACCAGCAATAACAGGACCATTGTCACCATCATATTCGTAGAAAGAAAGAAGATCTCTGATCTCCATCTCAACTAATTCTAATAATTCCTCATCATCAACCATATCCACTTTATTCATGAATACAACGATACGTGGAATACCTACCTGACGACCTAAAAGGATGTGCTCACGTGTTTGAGGCATTGGACCATCTGTAGCAGCAACTACTAAGATAGCACCATCCATTTGTGCAGCACCAGTTACCATGTTCTTTACGTAATCCGCGTGACCAGGACAGTCAACGTGAGCGTAGTGACGATTAGCAGTTTGGTACTCTACGTGTGAAGAGTTAATTGTGATACCTCTTTCTTTTTCTTCAGGAGCGTTGTCAATTTGATCAAAAGATCTAGCTTCTGAAAAACCAGCATCCGCCATTACTTTTGTAATAGCAGCAGTTAAAGTTGTTTTACCGTGATCTACGTGTCCAATAGTACCTACATTTAAGTGAGGTTTCGAACGATCATATGTTCCTTTTGCCATGTTGTATTAATTTAATCTTAAGTTATATATTAGTGTTCAATTGTAAACAAAATTGAGCCAATGATGGGAATTGAACCCATGACCTCTTCCTTACCAAGGAAACGCTCTACCCCTGAGCTACACCGGCTTACTGGGTTTGCAGGTTTAGAGTTAGAAGGCTTAAAGTTGAATTAACAACCTTTAAACTCAAAATTTATAATTAGAAATCAAACACTATTCATGATTACCAATTATTTAGAGCGGGAGACCGGGTTCGAACCGGCGACATTCAGCTTGGAAGGCTGACGCTCTACCAACTGAGCTACTCCCGCTTTTATTCTAAATTTAAGATTTAGAATCTAATTTTTTTTCAGAGTACAATACTACATAAAATCTTTTATAAAAAAGAATAAATTTTGTGGGGAGAGCAGGATTCGAACCTGCGAAGACGTAGTCAGCAGATTTACAGTCTGCCCTCGTTGGCCGCTTGAGTATCTCCCCTCAAACTATATAGTATTTTAAAGAACTTTTTCTCTTTTAAAAAGAGCCGATGGAGGGACTCGAACCCACGACCTGCTGATTACAAATCAGCTGCTCTAGCCAGCTGAGCTACATCGGCTTTTTTGCCATTTTTTACACCGAAATTTCAGCATAAAAAAGTCCGCTATTTCTAACGGACTGCAAAGATATATATAATATTCACTTTTGAAAACTTTTTTGTATTTTTTTTTTCAAAAAAATGCTCTTTCTTTTTGTTTTCGTTTCTTAAGCTGTCGTTCTAAGGACTGTACACATTCGTCAGTTCCTTCCTCAAAAGTTTTCGCATCCTTTTTTACCATCAAATCTCCACCAGGAATACTCAGCAAAATTTCTACCATTTTATTTTGTTTCTCACTGGTTTTTTGAACTTTAAGAAATACATCTGCAAAAATGATGCGATCGTAAAACTGTTCTAACTTAGAAAGTCGCTTTTCAACAAATGCAATTAACTTATTATCTGCCGCAAAATTTGGGGTTTGCACATTTACTTTCATACGCATTAAAATTTTTAATTAATATTTAAAAAAAACACCTCTATATAGATAAGACTAAGTTGGTATTTCATTATTTTTATTCTTCTCCTATGTTATTTTGTGTTTCGCGGATGCGCATTACGATGAACCTCTTTAAGTTTTGAAATACTATTATTTGTATAGACTTGTGTAGAAGCTAAGCTCGAATGCCCCAGCAACTCTTTTACAGAATTTATATCTGCCCCTTCATTTAAAAGATGTGTTGCAAAAGAATGTCGTAATATATGAGGACTTCTTTTTATCTTTTCTGAAGCTTTACTAAAATAGGTATTAATAATTCTGTAAACAAGTGTTTCATATATTTTAACTCCTTTTAACGATACAAAAAGATACTCCGAATCTACAACCTCATTTAGTTCCGATCGCAAACCTATATATGTTTCAATTGTACGCACTACTGAAGGCACTAATGGAATGATTCGTTCTTTATTCCGCTTTCCTAATACTTTTATTGTTTTTTGCGCTACAGATACATTAGACAACCTCAACCCTATCAACTCTGCTCTACGAATACCCGTCGAATAAAACAACTCTACGATTAGTTTATTCCGAACTGCCTCAAAATCGGTTGCATCTTCAAGAGAGTCTAATACGGTATCTATTTCTACTTCTGAAAAGGGAATCTGAACCTTCTTTGTTGTTTTTAAGGCTTTGTGTTTTGATAATGGATTTTCAGTAATCTGAGAAGTTTTCAATAAAAATTTATAATAGGTCTTTAACGAGGAGACTTTCCTATTTACAGTTCTGTTTGAAATACCAGAATCTACCAAGCTTATAATCCAACTCCGAATGACACTATAATTTACTTCCGAAAGTGACTTGTACTCGTATCTTTCCGAAGAAAACTCCAAAAAACTTTCTAAATCCTTCTGATACGCAACCACAGTATGTATAGAGTATTTTTTCTCAAGGGTTAAGTAATCTATAAAATCTTGAAAGGGCATATTGTATTAATTTGAAGCTATTCTATTCCTAAATGTACAAAATTGATGAATGCAAACTAAAGAAGTGTCCACGAAAAGCTATAAATATATTGGTTAGCAACGCGACTCAAACATTAGAACATAAAAAAAACCACCAAACAATTAGATTGTTGGTGGTTCTATACTGATAAAGGGTTAAATAGCTTAAATTTCTTCAGCGTCTCTAAGTCCTTGGATGTATTGTGCTTTTTGGATTTGCGCTCTACGTACAACTGACGGCTTTGAAAAAGCTTGTCTTGAACGTAATTGACGCATTGTTCCTGTACGATCGAACTTACGTTTGAAACGCTTTAATGCTCTATCGATATTTTCTCCGTCTTTAATTGGTATAATTAACATAGTACTTAACCTCCTCTCTTTTGGACGGCAAAGATAGTAAGTTTTTTGATATTAGATATTTATTTACAGTTTTTTTTAGCTGTACTTCGGAAAGTTTTACAATGCCGCACTTTCCGAAGCACAAAACATGGAAACAAAGTATTACTCTTTATATAAGGTAGCCCGTTTGCTCAAATCCTGAATCAACTTCTCTTCCTCTTCACTTTCAAGCAAGACATTGTAATTTTTCCAGAATTCCTTATTGTAAGGTCGCTGCACGAAAATATCGTCCGACCATGGCTTTTGAAGCGCTTCAGCAATGGCTTCTGGATCCTGAATCACTTCAGTAAACAAAATTTCTTGCACGGTGTAGTAAAATTGCTCTTCCCGTTCCTTTTTACGTTCCGCCTCGGTTTTTGTCAAACGATCGGAAGATCTATCGCCGGCATTCACCAACTTCGGCGTTTCATAATACAAATAATTAGGATACATCTTTCCTTGATATTCGGTGTAGGTAATTACCAACTTGTGATTGTTTAACGTCCCTAAAAGACTTTTACTTCGTCGTTTTTGCTTATCGGAAGCAGCTACCAAGTCGTATTCAATTTTCTTAATTGCATAGGTATCCCAGTAAATATACAACCAACCATGAGGCTCGAAGCCTTCATTGTAAATCTGCTTGGTATTTAAGCCCACATAATCATCCCCTTTCGTTATTTCAATTTTATAGAGCTTTCTACCATTATCGACAAGTACAGTATCCAATCTAAATTGATGACCTTTAAGCATGTTTTCGCCCAACAAAGCCTTCGATAGGTTCGAATTTCGCACTAAATTAAGACGCCCCTTAAAAAGACCACTCAATCCGTTTACACGTTCATCATTCCATTTTATCGCTTTGGTTAATGAAGACGTTTCAATGGTATCTCTTCGCAGCTCTTTCGACTTCATTACAAAATTGCTAGAGGTATTTCTTAAATAGGATGAATACACAAACAAACTATCAACTTCACGTAAGTCGTAGCTCTTTCTATTTTCATCTACATTAATCTTTAAATTATCGGAGGCTCCGGAAGCATAACTAGAATCGTATAACGTAAGTGCACTTTCAATAAGCCACTTGTATTCCTTTTTGTTGCGTTCTTTGTGTCGTAAAAACCCCTTCTGAAGGTAAGGTTGCTCTGGAAGATTGTCTGGCAATTCCTCAATGGCTCTCAATACAATATCGTTTCCTGTTTTGGGTCTTGTTTCAGCAATTAAAATCACTTCATCCAAAGAAGCCATATCCTCTTCTAAAAAAACATCCATCGATGCATCAAAATCTTTTACAGCACTTCGGAAACTTTTGTACCCGATGGACGAAATAACAAGGGTATCATTTACTTTCGATTCGGGAACATTCAGAATAAAATTCCCGTCCGCATTACTAACGGTTCCTATGGTTGTGTTTTCTAGATAAATACTAGCACTTTCAATGGGTTGATAATTCATAAAATCGACCACTTTGCTTTTAAGCTCAGTCTGAGCAGAAGCTTGTGTGAACGAAATTAAGATAATTAAAAAAAAAAGTTCTTTAACGAAACGAATCATTTGGGTGTCAATTTTAATGAGCACACAATATACGCATCCTTAAAGAACTTTAAAATAAGCTTCTGAAAAGTTTATGTTGCTGGCTTGTATTCTTTGCTATCGATGACCATTTTGGCAATGATTTCTCGAAGTATTTCTGAAGTACCTCCACCAATAGGTCCTAAACGGCTATCTCGTAAAAGACGGGCCAACGGGTAATCCTCCATATAACCGTATCCTCCTAACAACTGAAGACATTCGTACATTACTTCGTCTGAAACTTTGGTAGAAATTAACTTAGACATGGTAGCTTCTTTCACTACATACTCGCCATCATTTAATCGTTTTGCCGTCACATAATTGAACGTTTTACACACTTCAACTTCACTTGTTAATTGCGCAACTTTATGACGTAACGCTTGGAACTTAGAAATTGGCTGTCCGAAAGCGATACGATCTTTCATGTATTGTATGGTGTATTCCAATGCAAATTCGCTACGTGCATGTGCGTTTACTCCCATAATAAGGCGCTCTAATGCAAAATGCTGCATAATATATGGGAAGCCTTTATTTTCTTCACCCATTAAATTTGTTGCTGGAATTGTAACATTATCAAATGCAATTTCTCCAGTATCACTCGCTCTCCATCCAAGTTTATCCAACTTTGTAGAAGAAATACCTGGCGTATCTCTGTCCATTACAAAAATACTGATTCCTTTATTTCCTAGTTCTGGAGATGTTTTAGCAGCAACCACTAAATAATCACTATAAACTCCATTGGTAATAAATGTTTTAGATCCATTTATCACATAGGTGTCTCCTTTTTTCACAGCGGTGGTTCTCATTCCTCCAACATCACTTCCACCAAATGGTTCCGTAATACACAAACATCCTATTTTCTCACCTGTAATACTGGGCGTTAAATACTTTTCTTTTTGCTCGTGGTTACCTTCTTTATTAAGGTGTGTCATTGCCAAGTACGCATGCGCCCACATTGCAGCAGCAAAACCTCCTGAATTCACCTTTTGCAATTCTTCTAAAAAGATAACGGTATAAAATAAATCAAGATCCATACCTCCATATTGCTCAGGATATACAAGTCCGAAATAGCCCATTTCACCAAACTTCTCCCAGATAAAACGGTCTATAGTTCCTGTTTTTTCCCATTTCTCAATATGTGGAACAACTTCTTTCTGCAAGAAATCTTGAAAACTTTTTCTGAAAAAATCATGTTCCTCTGTAAAGTACATCTTACTCATTCGTATTTTATATTTAATAAAATTTGGACGTTTTTTTAAGAATATACTACTCAAAACGGCCTTTTGTTAGTCTATGGACAAATATAACTCAATTAACCGTAATTTACCTTGAGTGAGGCTTTCAATTTTTTCTAATTCTGAAATGGTATCGACTCGTTCTCGAAGGACTCTAAACTCCCATATTTCTTTTGCCAGTTCGAAAGAAATGCCCGGAATGGTTGCTATATCTGAAGCTGAAGCAGTATTTACATTTATCTTTTTTATCTCTTTGGGTGTTTTTACGGTAAATAAATTTAAGGTCCGTGTCACGACTTCTTCATGCAGTCCCCAGACACTATACAGCTGTACATCGGAAGAGAAGCCTCCCAATTTATTGCGGTAAGCAACAATTCGTTTCCCCAATGCCGCTCCTACTCCACTTACTTGTTGTAGCTGAATAGCGGTTGCCAGATTTAAATCCTGCTTTTGATCAAACGGAAGGGCTGTAAATCCTTTTGAAGCTTTTGAGCGTTGAAATTTACTTGTTGAAACCTTAGAGTTGGTTACCCATTCGGGAAATTTAAAAAACGGACTTATACTATCGAGTAAAGAATCAGACACTTGAGTAACTCGTTTGAAGTCAGCAATCGAATTCACCCATTGCTTCTTATCTCTAAATGCCTTCAGACGATTGTACGCTTCAGGAGACATTCCTAATTGATAAGCTTTGGCATCAGTAATAAAATTTGGATTAAAGGGATACAACTTCGGCTTACGCGCTTCAATTTCAGCAGTACGAAGCGAATCCATTTTCTGCTGAAGCAATACCATTTCCGAAGAAGAGGTATCTAAAACCGCATCTTCTGGAAAATCAATAAAAAAATAAACCCCCAACAACGAATGGATGAGTAGTATTAAAAGTAAAATCCCACTTCGTTGATTTCTATTGAAACGAAAGTGGGATTTTATAATTTTCATAACTCCTTACTTAAAAAAAAGGGGAGTTGATATGCTAAGTAATTTGCGGTACGCTTAGAAAGCTACTCTACAGCTTCTTTTTTCAACTTGATTGCATCTAAATATCTGTTCAATTGCTTTTTCACAATTGGAAATAAGAAGAACAATCCAACCATGTTAGGGAAAATCATTGCAAAGATCATTGCATCTGAGAAGTCCCAAATTGATTTCATATTAGCTGCAGCTCCAATAACTACAAACATTAAGAATAATATTTTATACACTAAATCGGCAGCTTTTCCTCTTCCGAAGAGAAATTTCCACGATTGTAATCCATAGTATGACCATGAAATCATTGTAGATACAGCGAATAAAAATACTGCGATGGTTAAGAAAATATTAGAGTACGGTATAAATTGAGCAAATGCTACTGATGTAATTCCGGCACCTTCAAAAGAAACTCCGTCAATTAAAATTGCACCACTTCCATCACCACCGTATTCGAAGTAACCTCCAAAGTTGAAAATAATAATAACCAAAGCTGTCATTGTACAAATAACAACGGTATCGATAAAAGGCTCTAATAAGGCTACTAAACCTTCACTTGCAGAATATTTTGTTCGTACTGCAGAATGGGCAATAGAAGCAGAACCTGCTCCAGCTTCGTTTGAAAAGGCTGCACGTTTAAATCCAACAAGCAACACTCCTATAATACTACCTACTCCAATCGCTGTAGGATTAAATGCTTCTGTTATAATCAAATTAAGAGCATCATCAATTAAGGTGAAGTTACTAAGTATGATATACAAACATGCTACTAAATACATTACTGCCATAAACGGCACAACTTTTTCAGTAACCGAAGCAATACGCTTAATACCACCAATAATAATGATTCCGACAAGTATTGCAATTCCAACTCCAATCCAGAATCCTGCTGCGGCACTTTGTAGGTTAAACATTTCTTTTAATACAATAGTTGCTTGGTTTGATTGTGCTGCGTTACCACCTCCAAAAGATCCTCCAATACAGAAAATAGCAAATAAAACTGCTGTAATTTTTCCTAAAGTTGCAAATCCTTTTTCTTTAAGACCTTTGCTAAGGTAATACATCGGACCTCCGTAAACGGTACCATCTTCACCTACATCACGGTACTGAACTCCTAAGGTACATTCAACAAATTTGGTTGACATTCCTAACAATCCACAAATAATCATCCAGAATGTTGCTCCTGGACCACCTAATGCAATTGCCAAAGCAACCCCTGCAATATTTCCATTCCCTACGGTTCCAGAAACTGCTGTTGCTAATGCTTGGAAGTGACTGACCTCTCCGTCTGAACTTTCATCTCTAATGGTATCTTTTATATCACCATCGACCGCTAAATTATCGTCTAACGTACCAATATGATGATCTATATCGTCAACTTTATTAATGTCTACACCTTGTGCAATTCCTCCTTCACCGTACAATTCTTTTGCACCGTACTTTTCAATGTCTTCATATTTTCCTCGAACAGTTTGAATAGCTCTCCAAAAGTATCTGATGTTTGGAAATCCAAAATAAATAGTAAAGAACAAAGCACTTACCACTAATAAGATTAAAACAAATGGAGTTCCAAACACTTCAAAAAAGATAAGGTTTGAAAAAAAGTTTGCAACCGGTGCAAATGCTTGATTTATTTGTTCATCTATACCAACCGCTTCCGAGTCTTGGGCAAAAATGAACATAGGAGTTAGTAATGTTAATAGTGAAAGAAGAAATTTCTTCATAATTTATGGTTAAGATTAGACTTTATTAATGAGTTAGGCAAGATGCTAAAAAAAAACAGTGATTTCAAGTTTTGGTGTGTTAAATTGTTAACGATTCCTTAAACATTATAGAGTTGCTTTAAGCTTTCTATCTGATTTGGTCTTCCTAACAAAATTAATTTCGAATCCTTCTTAATTACCAACGATGGTTCTGGATTTACAATATACTCACCATTAGGAGACTTATACCCAATAATAGAGCATCCTGTTTTTTTGCGAAGGTCTAAATCTACAATTGCTAGTTCTTTTCCATCCGAGCAAATATTTTCAAAAGAAACTTGCTCTACATTCATGCTGTCGTGATCGCCTGAAACAGAAAGATTGTCTAAAAATTCAACCAAATCCGGAACTACCACCAACGAAGCCATATGATCTCCTCCAATTTTATCGGGCATAATCACATTATCGGCTCCTGCTAATTTTAATTTTTTATAACTTGTTTCTTCGGTGGCTCGACTTATAATTTTAAGGTTTTTATTAATCTGTCGTGCCGATAATACGATGAATAGATTATCTGCATCACTAGGCAACGCACATATTAATGTAGAAGCACGATCAATTCCGGCGTGAAGCAACACTTCATCTTCACTAGCATCTCCAAAAACAAAAAGGGTGTCTTCGTCTTCAAACCGCTCTACCACTTCTTCGTCTTTTTCAACAATAATGAAAGGCTTTCTATAATCGATTAGCTTCTGAACGGCCTGCTTTCCGTTTCTACCGTACCCACAAACAACTACATGATTTTGCAATGATTCAATTTTTTTCTCCACCCGTTTTTGCTTTAAATTACCAATGTTGTTTTTACTTAAAATATATTCTGTGATTACAGATATCGCATACCCTACAATAAAGATACTTGAAAGTATGAAAAATGAAATGAATAGTTTTTCAATGTCTGTAAGTGGATGTAGCTCTCCAAATCCGACTGTGGTTATGGTTATCACAGTCATATAAATAGCATCTACCCATTCATATTCAAACAAAAACCGAAACCCTAATATGCCCAATAGAAAAATTAGGACAAGAATGGCTAGGGCTATAATTATTTTAGACTGAAAAACTTTACTCATAAATCGAATACTGAAGTTCTCTTAGTAAAGACTAAATCCTTTAATTTTAATAGAAAGGCGATGGTTAAATAAATTGCAAAACCAACCCCCATGGTTGCGAAAGACACATATATAAAAAACAAGCGGACACTTTTTGCACGCATCCCCAAACGGTCTGCCAAGCGAGAGCTTACATAAAAACCGCGTTTTTCTAGATAGTATCGTATTTTATAAACTGCTTGTAACACGTAAGCAAATTACGGTTTTTTATACAAATAAGCACCACTCATTTTAAAGTGACCTTTCCTTTTAAAATAGCATTTCCTATAGCGCATTCTGTACATCTATTTTTAGCACAATAGTTTTCCTTAAGTTGCAATACTGCTTGCGATTCAAAAGCATGATGCGCAACTGTTTGTAATTGGTTAAATTTTATAACGACCGAATTTTCTTCAGGTACAGTCCGCATCATTACTTGCAACAACAAATCAATCATACTATTTCCCTGCCTTTTTCCATAGCAGAACAACACAGGAACTAGGGTATTTATAAGTAGTAAATCCACAAACTTCTTGGTCATTTTTTTACTTCTTTTTGCTGAAACGACGCCAAAATTATAATGTGTATCCCAATAAGAACTCGCAGCAACAGTTAGCAATGCATAGAGTTTTTTAATAATTTCTTCGGAAACTGCTTCGGAAGCGATTCCGACCACGGTCGAAAATAATTTTTTATGGGTTATATATAAGGTAGCCAATTGTGACAATCGTATCGTCGGAAAGTTTGGCGGTCGTAGTCGGAAGTATTTTGGCTGAATTACAGTGTGATTGGATACCTGAAACTTGTGCTTTATATATTCGTAGTTCTGCTGAAGGGCCTTGTAATAAACATCTTCCAAACCTCCTTCTAACAAACCTGCTTGCCCCAACAACAAGCTTTCTAAATCTATTTGATGGTGACTGCATTTCTGAATGACCGAAAAATCGACCGATTGCGCAATGCTCAAAAATGAAGCTCCGTTTACTTTTAATCCGAAGTTTTTACACAACAGCTCAAACAACACAGCTTCCCAATGATTGTGATGCGCCTTCAGTAGTTGTTCAATTTTAACTGCTTTTTGCTCTAAACGTTCTACATACAACCGTTCTAACCAATGTTTCAGTAAAAAAGAATCGATTTGAGCAAAGTCGTCTTCACAATTAATCCATTTGTGTTTTACTTTAAAGAGCTTCTGATAGGCTTCAAACACTTCCGAAGCAATACAACTTTTCACCTCTAAGGTTGAAATTGTAGTTTCATCCTTTCTGAATATTTCGGAATCATACTCCCAAACTACATGTAATATGACACTGTCGTAAGCCGCATCTTTTTGATGTTGATGCGCGTACCAATCTGAAGCTTTTATATGTATTTCTACATTTCCAGCCCATAATTGCTCCCCAATGGTAAGTTTCGCATTAAAAAAATCGGGACCCGAATTTAAATTGTGTTGCCCAACCGCAACCACAGAAATTGGCTCTCCAGAAATGGTTCTTAATTGCGTATTTGTAAACTTTTGAAACTTCCAGACGTAGTGAAGAAAATCCTCATTCATATCATACTCTATAATGAGGGAGTCGTGAAGTTATACTAAGATACTAAAAAAATGAGAATGACTCCTTTTTCAACAGAAAACGAAAGGGACGTCTTTATTTTATTGTTTTTCAACAACGTCACTTTGGTCTACTGACTTTTTAATTTCTTCAGAAGTAATCTCTGCAGATAGAACGCGGCTCCATTTATACAAGCGTCTTTTTAGCAAGATAAATCGACCGATTCCTATTGCTAAAAAACAGACACAAATAACCAACGCAGCATATCCCAACCAATGAATGCTTTCGAAATCCTCTAATTGTAGTAACGCCAACCCTCCAAGTAATAAATATAGAGAAGCCCTAATATATGCCAACAATGTACGTTCGTTGGCAAGTTTCGTGCGTTCCAATGCCAAAATTTCTCTTGTATTGATAGGAACTGGCTTGGTGCGTAAAAAGCGAAATAATTGAAATTTTTTATCTTTCATTTTTCTAAAAATAAAAAAATCCTGCGATTTGCAGGATTTTTTTAGTCTTTATTTAAGTCTTAAAGAGCACTTATAATATCGTGCTTTGTTATAATGTGATATTTCCCGTCGCCAAGATCTACAAGTACAGCATTGTTTTCCTTATTCATCAATTTTGAAACATCTTCAACAGACGTTGTTTTCTGAACAATTGGAAATGGCTTACTCATCACATCTTTAATAGGCAGATCTGAAATATTTTTATTCGCCATATACTCCCGAAGCAAATCAGTTTCATCCAAGGCTCCAACAAATCCAGTAATATCTTCTACAGGAATTTGAGAAATCTTGTATTCCTTCATACGTTCAATGGCGTGACCTACCAACTCTTCAGTACGAACAGTAATCAGTGGTTTATTGGCATGTTCTTTAATTAAATCGGCCGCAATTGTTGCTTCGTCTTCAATAAATCCGCGATCGCGCATCCACTCATCATTGTACATTTTACCTACATAACGACTTCCATGATCGTGAAATAACACTACAACCACATCATCTTTCGTGAATTGGTCTTTTAGTTGCAACATCCCTTTCATAGCAGCTCCTGCTGAATTCCCTAAAAACATTCCTTCTACTTTAGAAAGTTTTTGAGTGTAAATCGCCGCGTCTTTATCAGTTACTTTCGTAAATCCGTCAATCACTGAAAAATCTACATTTTTAGGAAGAATGTCTTCTCCAATTCCTTCGGTGATGTATGGATAAATTTCATTTTCATCAAAAACACCTGTTTCGTGGTATTTTTTAAAGACACTTCCATAGGTATCGATTCCCCAAACTTTAATGTTCGGATTTTGTTCTTTTAAGTATTTCCCAACACCGCTTATCGTTCCTCCAGTACCAACACCTACTACAAAGTGTGTGATTTTACCTTCGGTTTGTTTCCAAATTTCGGGTCCAGTACTTTCGTAATGTGCTCTTGCGTTACTTGGATTGTCGTACTGGTTTACATACCAACTATTTGGTGTTTCTTCAGCAAGACGTTTTGATGTGGAATAGTACGATCTAGGATCGCTAGGATCTACATTGGTTGGACATACCACCACTTTACTACCTACAGCACGAAGAATGTCCATTTTCTCTTTGCTTTGTTTATCGCTTATTACACAAATCATTTTATAGCCTTTAATAATCGCTACAAGTGCAAGTCCCATTCCCGTGTTCCCTGAAGTACCTTCAATAATAGTCCCTCCTGGTTTTAGGCGTCCATCTGCTTCAGCATCTTCTACCATTTTTAACGCCATACGGTCTTTTACCGAGTTCCCTGGATTAAAGGTTTCGTATTTCGCCAATACTAGCGCTGGAATTTCCTCGGCTAGTTTATTGATTTTTACCAACGGTGTATTTCCGATGGTTCCTAATATATTTTCTGCGTATTCCATGGTGTTTTTTTAACGGTGCAAAGGTATGGTTTCGCTGTGGATGCTACAACCATTTTTTCCGTTAGGGATAGCGGCGGCATCCCCACCTTCGCGGAGCGGTATGGTGGAATATAGCTGAAAGCCTACCTTTGTCGGCAGACAGGCCCGATCCGCCTAGTAACTGGGAACGCCCAACTACTCGAAACGAATTGCCTTTACAGGAGATATTTTTGAAATGATATACGACGGAATCAGTAACATTAACAAGCACAAAGCGAAAGTTCCTGCATTGAGAATTAATATGTAGCCGAAATCTAGATAAACAGGCGCTTCAGAAACGTAATAAGTATCTGGGTTTAATGGGAAAAACTTACCGTATTTCTGAAGCAACAGGAGTCCGATGCCGATTACATTTCCCCAAAATAATCCTACACCGATAAGGTACATAGCATTGTATAAAAACACTTTACGCACACTCCAATCACTGCATCCTAACGCTTTTAGAATTCCAATCATTTGAGTGCGTTCAAGAATTAATACGAGTAGTGCTGTAATCATATTGATCCCTGCCACGAGGATCATAATCCCAATAATTAGGGCGATATTGAAGTCGAATAAGTCCAACCATTCGAAAATCGCGTAGTATTTATCGCGAATGGTTTGTGTATCTAGTGTGCTTCCTGTTTCGTTGTAAACGGCATTTCCAATGGTTCCGATGTTATCAAAATCGTCTACAAACAACTCAAAAGCACCAATTTGGTCTTCTTCCCAATGATTGAGTCGTTGAATGTGTCGAATGTCTGCAATGATAAATTGCTCGTCAAATTGTTGAAATCCGCTATTGTATATCCCAACGATGGTAAAACCTCTGCTTCGGAAAGCGCTTTTGCTTTCACTATCCCAGAAAAACGTTCGAATGGTTTCGCCTACTTTTAAATGAAGTCGGTTCGCGAGGTATTCGGAAACAAGTACTTCTTCGTTTAAACCTTCTTGAAAATTCGGAAGTTTCCCTTCTGTCAAGAACTCCGAAAAATACTGCCAATCATAATCTTTCCCAGCCCCTTTAACAACTACTCCTTCAAAATCGGTTTCGGTTCTAATTACTCCTCCTTTTGAAGCGGTAATTTGTATGTGATTCACACCATCCACCATATTAAAATCTGGATAGAAATCTTGGTTTTTAGAGATTGGAATGTTAGAATCGTTCGAGAAATTGGTATCGAAATTGGTAATAATAATATCTCCATTAAAAGCAGAGACCTTTTCACGAATCTTTTTTTGAAGTCCAACACCCGTAGCGATAGATATTAGCATCATTATAAGCCCCAATGCAATTGCAGTAATTGCAATTTTTATTATTGGAGCCGAAATACTACTTTTATAATCTTTGGCGGCTATGATTCGCCGGGCGATAAAAAACTCGAAATTCACGCTTTGTCTATGAAATTATCTTTTGTCAAAAATACATTAATCTTAACGCTTTTGGTATGTTTTTCTTGCGGAAGTAAAAGTCAGAACCAAAACACAAAAAATCAATCGGAAGGATTGTTCCTAAAAGACGAAACTATTCCAGCGATGACGGAAGCTTCTATTGTGTTGGGAGCAGATCGTTTTCAAGAATACCTTCCTTTGCTCGCCAACAAAAAAGTTGGAATTGTTGCCAATCAGACCTCTGTAGTAAACAACACACATTTGGTCGATGTATTGCTTGATTTAAAAGTTTCTATCACAAAAGTATTTGCACCCGAACATGGTTTTAGAGGAACTGCCGATGCTGGTGAACTTATAAAAGACGGGATTGATACCAAAACGGGATTGCCTATTATTTCGCTCTACGGAAAAAATAAAAAACCATCGCTACAACAACTGCAAGGAATAGATGTGATAATATTCGACATTCAAGATGTAGGCGCACGCTTTTATACCTATATATCTACCTTACATTATGTGATGGAAGCGTGTGCCGAAGCAAACATTCCTGTAATTGTGTTCGACAGACCAAACCCCAATGGTCATTATATCGACGGTCCTATTTTAGAACCTGAACACAGTAGCTTTGTGGGAATGCACCCGATTCCTGTGGTACACGGAATGACGATTGGAGAATATGCAAAAATGATCAATGGTGAAGGTTGGTTACAAAACAAGGTTTTATGTGATCTTTCTGTGATTTCAATGGAAAACTACAACCATCAAATTCCCTATTCCCTGCCTATTAAACCTTCTCCTAATTTACCCAACGACACGGCTATAAATCTATATCCAAGTCTTTGCTTTTTTGAAGGCACATTTGTAAGTGCTGGTCGCGGTACCGAACTACAATTTCAAATTTTTGGAGCACCTTCTTTAGATGCAAAATTATATCCTTTTTCGTTTACTCCAAAAGCAAATGAAGGGTCGAAATATCCTAAATTTAAAGACGAAAAATGCTACGGAATGGATCTTCAGAATGTTGAAAAATTGCATCAAATAAACCTTGACTGGCTTATAGACACGTATGCGAGTAGCCATGAAAAAGAAACCTTTTTTATTCCGTTTTTTACAAAATTAGCGGGAACAGAAAAACTTCAGAAACAAATTGAAGCAGGACAAACTTCTCAAGAAATTCGGAAAAGTTGGGCTGCCGACTTGCAAGCTTACAACCAAATGCGCCAACCGTATTTGCTTTATAAATAAGTTGCAATTACATTGCCCCTACTTTTTCAATCTCTTTTTCATTTCCTCAACAATATTATACGCCGCAGGACAAATGGCGACATTTTGTAAGGTAAGGTCTGTAATTTGCTGAAATTTCTTTCGGTTGGTGTGCGGAAACTCGCCACATGCTTTTGGTCGCACATCATAAATACTGCAATAATTATCGGCACCCAAAAAAGTACACGGCACTTGCTGCAACACAAAATCGTTATCTTCATCTACACGCAAATAGGTCTCGATAAATTTTTGCTCTTTCATTCTAAAATGTTTCGCAATACGTGCAACATCTTTATCGGTAAACAAAGGTCCAGTCGTTTTACAACAATTGGCACATGTTAAACAATCGGTGCGCTCAAACTCATCGTCATGTAGCTCTTGCATCAACACATCGAGATGTTTTGGCGGTTTTTTCTTCAACGTATTGAAGAACTTTTTTGTCTCGTTATGCGTATCTTTGGCGCATTGTGGGAGTTGTTTTAAAATTTCGTCCATACCAATTTCAAAAGTAATCATTTCTTCTCAATGAAAGATATATTAGGCACCGCATTGCTCGATTTTTACCACGGAAAGTATACCGAGGACATCATCACTGAAACTAATATTAGTGAAGAAGACATATTACCGCTACCCTATTTTTTCAGAACGCATGCTGAAATGCCTCAGATAGAGCGAAAAGCGTTGCAATTGTCTAAAGGAAAAGTACTCGATATAGGTTGTGGTGCTGGTTGCCATGCGTTGTACCTTCAAGAAAAAGGACTCCCTGTTACTGCCATAGATACATCTGAAGGTGCCGTAGAAGTCTGTACGCTTCGCGGAATTAAAGATGCGAGATGTATTGATTTAATTCGTTTGGAAAACGAGAAGTTCGATACCATTTTACTCTTAATGAACGGAACTGGAATCTTTCAGAAGTTAGAATTTATCTCCGTATTCTTAGATCATTTAAAGTCATTACTTACACCTAAAGGTCAAATATTAATCGATTCTAGCGACTTACGATATATGTACGACGAAGGAGAAGACGGCGGAATTTGGATCCCTGGCGATTCGTATTACGGTGAACTTGAATTTTCTATGAAATACAAAGGGGAAGAAAGTGATGTCTTCGACTGGCTGTATTTAGACGAGCGTATTTTTGAAACCGCTTGTATTGCAAGTGGCTTACATTTTGAAGTACTTACGCGCGGTGAAAATTTTGATTATTTAGCTCGAATTACTGTTGCGGAGAATAACCCTGCTTAATTAAATCACCCATTTTAGCGGCAAACAATTCACGACTCCAGTGTCCAGATATTTCTGAAATATCTACTGAAAGTTCAGCACGTTTACCTTCAATTTTTCGCCCCAATTCGCTATCAAAAAAGGCTGTCACCTTATCGTTATCTTCTTGGGTTGTTTCTGGCGATCTTGACACCATTCGCTGCGCAGCTTCACTTTTATAGAAGGTTGCCATTTTTTTAATTTCAGCTTCGGTAAAGTGCTTTCTGTAAGCAAATGTTAGAAAATTTACTATTTCCTCTATACTTTCAGCTTTATTATTTTTTAATTCAGCCCAAACTGAGGCAGGAACATCGGCAGTAGAAAATTGATTTTTTAATACATCAAACATTTGGTCGTACGCATCACTATATTGCGCTTTGGTTCCGTTGTTATTTAAGTAATCAATAATATTTTCTTGAAAGGAATCAACTTGTCCTGAAACAGAGATACTAATTGCACAAAAAAGCGTTAAAAAAAGTGTACGTATTTTCATAATGAACATATTAAAGGTATGTTTGTTGCTCGCAAATTTATAATAATGAAACATTTTAACCGCACTTTCTTTAGTTTATTATTCGTCTTTTTATTGGTAATCTCCTGTAAAAAAGATGATAACACTAGTTCTGTTGAGGACTTAAAAGCGGAAAACAGAAAGGCGTTAGGTGTTTCTGCGGAAGATATTTTATCGGACGATACGTATTCTAGTCTTAGTGTTGAATTGGTCTATCCTGAATTTTCGAAACCCACAGATGAAGCTATCGCTAACTTTAGAAGTTTTTTAGAAGAACGATTGAATAAGCCTGGCGGGATTACTTTTACCGAAACCCAAATTACAAGTCCGACAGGCACTCCGTACGACATCGATGAGATCAAAACCATTGAGGACGAAAACAGAACTCTTTATACAGAAGGAGACGATATTTCAGTGTATATTTTCTTTGCAAATGGGAATTCAACTAATGATACCAGTACTTCTGTAACATTAGGAACTGCTTATTTAAATACTTCTATCGTTATTTACGAACGTACTCTCCAAGACTTTGCTGCCAACAATCCAACGATTAATCTAATCGATTTAGAAACGGTAACTTTAGAGCACGAGTTTGGGCATATACTAGGACTGGTAAACATTCAAGGAGACGATATTCACTCAGACCACGAGGACCCTGCTCATGGGAAGCACTGTGTTGTTGAAGAGTGTTTAATGTATTTTGAAAGTAATACAAATCGACCAGCGGCTATTGTTGAATATTTCTCAAACCAACGCAGAAGTGTTTCTGGCTTAGACCCACTATGCATTGCCGATTTACAAGCAAAAGGAGGAAAATAGCTAAAGCTACAATCCCCTTTAAATTCAATAAAATAGCAGATAATTCTTGTTTTTTAGTTTTATTTTTTGTGTTAAGGCACTTTCTTTCTTTTTCGAATAAAAACTCGTTGAGATTTGTATTTTGGCTGAATACCATAGTTGCGTTAGACATTTTTCTCACAATACTTTAATTTAAAGTATGAGGAAATTCCCAAGTAATAATTAACTATCTTTGCTTCGGAAAATAACACTACCCTAAACTGCTAAATCATGCATCACACTGTGCATAACAAGCAATAACAAATCCCCTAACCAACGCTATTATGGAAAAGAACGAATTTTTAGAGAAACATGTTTTTGTAGATTTAAAAAACACCAACGATGGTTTTAATTCTGAAGAAATTCATCACTTTTCTGAGTCCGATTTCGGGATCCTTTTGAAAAGAGCTGCTAAGTTCGGAATAGGAATCTATAAAATTGAACCTTGGTTGAATGGAAAAGTCTTTGGTTCTAAAACAAACGAAGATTACAACAAAAAAGCCACCAATTCGAAATGGTATATTAGTGCCTTTTCAGATTTTAAAAGAGAAGAATCTGATCTTCAATATTCAGCAACATTTAAGCTTTCTGAAAAACTACTCAACAAAGAAAATTTAAATTTTTAAAGTTCGAGCACGTTTAGCTTCAGAAGTAATAACTGATATTTTAAAAAACAATTGAAACGACCCCATGTATATTTCTTCATTGAAATAGATATGGGGTCGTTTTTTATTTCGATAAAACGAAAACCTTTCCGAAGTAAAAAAATTACTCTTTACTATACACCAAAGCTCCGTTTACAAAAGTTGCAATCACTTTCACTTTCGGGATGCTATCTTCAGCAATGGTCATAATATCTTGATTTAGTATGGTGAAATCGGCAAATTTACCTGCTTCAATACTTCCTTTTTCGTTTTCTTCAAAATTAGAATAAGCTGCCCAAATCGTCATTCCTTTTAGGGCTTCTTCTCGACTTAAGGCCTCTTCTTTTCTGAAACCATTTTCAGGATACTGTTGCAAATCTTTACGAGCTACAGCCGCGTAAAATGTGTACATCGGATTTACTTGTTCTACAGGAAAATCGGTTCCTAATACCACAATTCCAGCTTTATCTAATAACGTTTTATAAGCATACGCACCTTTTATGCGCTCGGCTCCTACTCTATCTTCTGCCCAATACATATCGCTCGTTGCATGTGTTGGTTGCACCGACGGAATGATATTATTCGAGAAATAATCGAAATCTGAAGGACTTACAATTTGTGCGTGTTCTACTTTCCAACGGGCATCTGTTTTCCCTGTCAGTGCTTTTTTATAGGCACGTAATACCGAAATATTTGCCGAATCCCCAATAGCGTGTGTGTTCATTTGAAAACCAGCCGCTGCAATTTTCTCAGCTAAAAACGCCAAGCTATCCGCATTTGTAATCATCGCTCCAAAATGTCCATCTTTATCGCTATACGGCGCACGCATAGCAGCTCCTCTCGATCCTAAGGCACCATCGCCATACACTTTTACCGAACGTACATTTAAACGCTCTGTTTTTACAATTCCGTTGTTTAAATAGTAGTCTAAATTTTCAGGAGTATTTGAAACCATCGCATAAACCCGCAACGACATATCTCCTGCTTGTTGTAAGCTATCAATCAATTCAATAGTCATTCGGTCGAGTCCTGCATCGTTTACAGTGGTAAGTCCATTCTCTAGGCAGATTTTTTCAGCAGCTAGCAAGGCTTCAGAAGCTGTTTCACTTGTCATTTCAGGAAAGGTGTTCCATAGTAATTCCATCGGACTGTCAATTACAATTCCGCTAGGCGCTCCGTTTTCTAACACTACTTCGCCACCTTCCATCTTGGTTTCTGCAGTAATACCTGCCAATTCTAATGCTTTTGTATTTGCAAGTAATGCATGGCCATCTACGCGCCCTAAAGCAACAGGAGTGTCTGGAAATAAAGAATCTAGTTCTTTTTTGGTCGGGAATTCTTTTACGTCCCAATCGTTTTGATCCCAACCACGACCTATTATATAGTCTCTATTTTTTTCTTTCTGAAAGGCCACTACACGCGATAAAACCTCATCATAACTCGTGGTTCCTACTAAATCTACATGTTGAAGCATCGCTCCTAAGTTGAATAAATGTGCATGCGCATCAATCAATCCAGGGACAATTGTTTTTCCTTTGGCATCGTAGGTTTCAGCAATTGCATATTTCAACTCAAGCTCAGGTTTTATGCCTATTTCTAGAATCTTTCCATCTTTAACTACAAAGGCATTGGCTGTATCAAAATTTTCGTTTACCGTATAAATAGTAGCGTTTTTTACGAGCAAATCGGCAGGAATCTTTTTAGGAGCACAAGAGATGACACTAAGTATCACAACAAGAAGTAGAAGGTTTTTCATCTGAATATATTTTCAGTAAAAGTAAAGAAAAACCGCTCTAAAAAGCAAGAATTAATCAATTTGTAAGGTGACATTGATTGAGTACGATTTAAAAAACGCACTAGTGTGAATACTTAATCTGTTTGTCTGGACGAGCCTGCCTTTATCATCAGACAGGCGCAGTCGAGACCTATTGGGTATATTGTTTTACTTACACGTTCTCGACTCCGCCCGAACTGACAGTAATACTACCAGTCAAATTTATAGGTCGCACCAAGCAGTCCTTGTATGCTTTGTACCTTGTAGTTTGCCCATTTTTCATAGCTATCGCTTAGCAAATTGCTTCCTTTTACAAAAACAGACAAGCGATCACTTACTTTATACCCTAAATGTACATTTGCATCAACGTACGCATCAAGGGTGATTTCTGTTGCTACACTACTAATTGGGTCGTATAAAGGTCCGCCCTCAGTATATAAATCTTTACGCTCTCCCACGAAAAACAACGAAGCACCTCCGTATAATTTTTCTGTAATACTGAATGTAGAAAATACAGACGCTTCAAGTTCTGGTAGGTTCCATGCTTCCATTTCTACTTGAGTGTTGTAGTTGTAATAACTTGCGTTAACCCCTAAGGTAAATGCATTCGAAACCTCAACCTTCAACTCACCAAACACAGACAAGGTTTTAATATCGTCGTACACCACTTGAAACGAATTCCCATTTTCGTAGCCTTCGTTTGCTTCCGAAAAACCTCCAAATCGATTCAATCTGAAAAGTGCTTTGTTTTCGTCTTTTCCGTAGGAAGCACGAACGTTATACCCTACTGAGTTTGATAACTTTCCTTTCAATCCTCCAAAAGCTTCGTACAATGCGCTTGTTGGAGCTACTAATAAGGTTGGTGACACATACGGATTTTCTTCTTTGAAGTTATAGTAGGTGTTTTGCTCTAACGACCCTTCGGCACCTCCGTAAGCGATTAACAACTCATCGATCAAGCGATACGAAACGGCAAGTCGTGGGTAAATAAAGAAATCTGTATTGCTATTTTCACTATCCAATCCTAGGTAAGCTGCAGCACCTATAGACACAGTTAAATCGTTGTTTATGTAATCGATGGAAGGAATAATTCCGGCGTTTAAAAAGCTGTATTGATTTGCTCCATCTAAGAAATATCCTTTATCAAAACTTCCTGTTAGGTAATCGAAATCGGCTCCTACTTTCAATGTCATATCCGATAGTGGAAATTGAAATTGTGGCTGAATTCGAGCGTTAAATTCTGAACTCGAATATGAATCGGTTAAATAACGAAGGGTTGCAGATACCTTTTCGAAATACGAATCTTCCACAGAAATACTTCCGCCTACATATCCACTAATATAATTTTGGGATGAGTCTATGGATTCTAGAAGTTCGTCTGAAGCAGTTTCAAACTCTTCATTCAATCCATACCAATTAAATAGTTGATGCGACACGCCTGCATCTAGTCGATAGGCAACATCACGCTGTCTGCTGGTATAATTTGCATCCAAACTAGTGTCGTAAAATTTATCGTCTAAAAGCACACCATCGATTCCTCCTTGTGACGAATTATGTTTAAAGAAAAACCCAGCATTGTCGGTTCTACTGATTTCAAAATTGCTGTACAACTCGCCTAAAATACTGGTATAGTTTCCGAAGCCAAGCGTCGCATAATTATCGTACAATTTAATCGGTTTCACTTTTTCAACAGCAGTTGCTTTTCCTTTCGCTGGTGTAAATGTAGAAGCTACAGGAACAGAAAAAATACTGTACTCCACCTTCTTTTTTGCCGTAGTAATTGAATCGTTAAGCACAGGCGTTTCTTTTACTTTAAACGCATCTGAAATCGTCGGCGTGTACGGTTTTACAATATTTACTACTTCCGATCCCAAATCGTCTTCTTGTCCGAACAGGGTGGTCGAGCTAAAGAAGAAAAGAATGCATATCGTTGCTCCTGTCCACTTCGGAAGGAATGCCGTAGCCATTATATTTGAGAAACACTGTTGCATATTTTTTACTTGCTTATGTTGCATAATGAGGTTTTATTTCTGAAAGTTGGGGTTGTTAGTTTTCTTCTGTTTCAACAGACGAGTTTGTTTTAGCTTCTGAAGCTTTAATCACAGTCAATTCTGCTTTTGCTTCTTCTACAACTTCTGGATATTCTGTAAAGTTTGAAATTACACTTTCCAAAATGTATGTCGCTTGATAGGCATCTTCTAGTCCATAGAAATTTTTCGCCATCAACACCAATCCTTTGGCTCCATAAAATTTATAACCAGAATAGTTTTTAGCCAATACTTGGACCGACTCATTAGAGCCAGCAAAGTTTCCTTCTTTGTTTTTAAAATATGCTTCGTAATACAAAGCTTCCGCAGCCAATTGCCCTGTTGCTATTTTGGCAACCTCAGCATAAGCAGTTTTTGCTTTCGGTTCGTTATTGGTTTTAATAGCAGATCGTGCGATGATGATTTGCGCATCACTTTTAATAGCATTGTCAATTTTAGTATTTGCTAATACTTTATCGGCATAGGCAACCGCTTCTGCATATTGCTTTAACTCATAATGCGCTTTCATACTATTGGTTTGCGCAAATATGATGTTCTGCGGAAAGTCAGCTTCGGTTTCTAAACGAGTTAGATACGTCAAGGCATTTTTGTAATCTTTTTTCGCTAAGTACAATTCAGAAATACGTGCCAAGCCTTGTTCTGTAAACTCGCTGCGTTCTTTTGAAACCACAAAACTGTAATGCGGAATCGACTTGTCATTCTTCCCGTCGGTAAAGTACATCTCTCCTAAATAGAAATGTGCTTGCAATGCGTGATTCCCATTCGGAAATTGCTTTAAATACGCTTCAAATCGCGTAATTGCCTGACTCACCTTGTTTTCTAAATACGGTTGCTCTGCAGCTTGATACGTAGCATCGTCCAACTCGGCATCTTCCACTTCCACAAAATCTAAGGTCTTTACCCAACTTGCGTATTCATTCACCTTTCCTTGATCGATGTAAATAATTTTTGCTGAAGAAACCGCTTGCATCGCTTCCGGTGTCGATGGATATTCGTTGGCAACCCGCTTAAACAATCCTAAGGCTTCACTACTTTTCCCAGTATTGTCTAAAATCAACGCCTTTTTCAGAAGTGATTTAGACACAAAACTACTTTTTGGCAATTCTCTTGTTAACTGATCGTAGGTTTTAATCGCCTCGTTATTTTTGTTTTGAGACACATAGGTATTTCCTAATTCGTACAACGCGTCATCTCTGTACACCGATTTTTGATATTTTGAAATAAATGCGGTCAACTCCGATATTTTTGTGTCTGTTCTATCTACAAAACCATAACTAATGGCTTTCTGAAACTGTGCATAATCATTGTCTGAAGCACCCATCTCAATCGCTGCATTGTAGTTTTCCATAGCAGGCCAGTACTGACTTGTTACAAAATAACTATCTCCCAAACGCAAGAATGCATCTTTTTTACGAGCAGCATCTGTATTCGATTTTGCTACGTAGCTTTTAAAATTCTGAATGGCTTCGGAATAGTTTTTTAATTTGAAATTATTGTACGCTACATTATACGAACTGTTCGCAAATTCAGGGGTTGCTGAAGCGCCTGGCAGTTGCAAAAACTGTTTATATCCAATTAAAGAAGCTTCAAAATTAGACAGTTGAAAATCACTTTCTGCCTTCCAATAGGTCGCTCTTGCAGTAAAAGCGCTATCGCGAGGTTCTTTTAACGACTTGTCGAAAAACACAATCGCCTCTTGGTAGTTTGCTTCGTTGTACAATTCGATTCCGCGGTAAAACGCCACCTTCTGATACGCCAATTTATTCTCAAACGACTTGTTGTTCTCTAACAAGTCCATCGCTTCTTTGTAATTCTTGGAAGTAATGTACGAATCAATCAATAAATCTTTTAACGCTTCGTTGTTCTGATTGTTTGGGTATTTTTCAATAAAAGACAACAATACCTGCGGAACACTTTTATAGCTATTTCCAATTTCATAACTCAGCTTGGCGTAATTTAACCACGCATCTTCTTGGATTTCGGCACTGAATTCCATTTCTGAAGCATTTTTAAATGCATTTAACGCCTGTGGTTTTTGATCAAGTTTCACATACGACTCGGCCAAATGATAGTATGCGTTTTGCGCTACAGAATTACGTCCATCCACAATTTTATTAAATTCATTGATGGCATTTTGATACTGTCCTTGCTTGTAATACGCATATCCCAATTGATAATAATCAGTGTTGTTCCACTTGCCACGCTTTCCTTTGTATTCTTTTAGATACGGAATGGCGTCTGCATATTTCTGAAGGTTGAAATAACTTTCTCCTATAATTTTAGACAATTCACTTTTTTCTGAAGGATTGGAGGAAGTGTATTTCTCTTTCCCAAGTTCAATGGCTTTTTCAAACTTTCCGAGTTTAAAATTCATATCTGCTTGGTAATACGACAACCCTTCCGAGTAGCGTTCTTCTCCTTTTACTTCTTCAAAAAGCTCATTCGCCTCTTCGTACTTATCGCCTTCATATGCGATAAAACCTAAATAGTATTTCGCTTGCGACCCGTAGGTTTTAGAGTCATTTACGCGATTGAAGTATTTTTTAGCTTCCGAATAGCGCTGTCCTTTAAAAAACACATACCCTTTATTGAAATTGAATTTCTCTGTTTCACTTCTACTCAATCCGCTTTCATCTACTTTGTCGTACCATTTTTGAGCATAGGAATACTTTCCGTTATCGAAATAATAATTCGCAACGTCTATGTAAGCAGAGTTTCGTTTGATACTTGTTGGGTAGGTCGTTACAAACTCCTCCATTAACTGATCGGCATCTTGCTGATTTAAACGAACGGCACAATTGGCAATGTAATACGAACAATCACTTTTTACAGTTTCCTGTTGGGCGGTTTCTTCTATCTTGGTAAAAAGACTTTGCGCTGCCAAAAATTGATTGTTGTTGTACAATTCTAAAGCTTGGTTGTAAGCTACCAAATCGTTTGTATAAGCCGCTGTTTGCTGCGAAAATACTGGAAACGAAAGAAGTAGGTAAAGGGAAACGATTATGAGGTTTTTAAACATTTCTTTTAGTGTTTTTGAAAGTATAAAGGTATTGCATTTATGCTTTAACTTAGAAGGAAGATTTATGAAAATTAACAATTTATGAACGGGTTATTAAAAGAAAAAACGCGCTGCATTTGCATCATAAAACATAGTGCCGACTAGTCCATAAAACGATGAATCGCGTTTTTTATTGAAACGTTTGTCAAAATAATATGCTAAATAATTGCTAAAAAAAGACAGGAAAGAGGTTTCTAATTTTCAAGGGGAAGATTTTATAAGAGAAAGTTGCTATTTTTTTCTTCGGAAAGGGCTTCTTTCAAAAATAACTGTAATTTTAAGGCTACATCGTATCGTAACACCTCCTATTATGAAAAACATACTATTAATTGCCCTTTTATTACTTTCAACAATAAGCTTCGCACAGCGTAATAAATTTAAGAATCTTACTGAAAAGGATGGAAAAATAGGAATTGGCACCGAAACCCCCGACCAATTACTCACAGTAAAAGGAACCATTCACACCCAAGAAGTTGTGGTCGATTTAGAAGGGGCTGTGGCTCCCGATTATGTTTTTGAGTCGTATTTTGAAGGTGTTTCAACATTAAAACCAACATACGAGGTTCCCACTCTAGAAAGTATCGCCGCTTTTATTGAAGCGAACTATCACTTACCTGGCGTTCCTTCCGCAGAAAAAATGAAAGAAGAAGGAGTCGCTTTAAAAGAAATGAATTTACTCCTTCTCGAAAAAGTTGAAGAGTTAACATTATACACCCTTGCACAACAAAAGGAATTAAATACGTTAAAAGAGAAGGTCGCGGCACTCGAAAAAACTATGGAAGAATAATTCTTTTAGAAGTATTGCCGTTTGCCGAATTCAAATTACTTTTGATTATTATTAAAACTCAACTCCAAAATCAATGTCCGAAACTGTTTTAAATTTAAAAGATGCTTCTATTTTTCAACGTGAAAACCTCATCCTTTCCGATGTAAACGTATCTATTGAAAAAGGTGAATTTGTCTACTTAATTGGAAAAACAGGAACCGGAAAAAGTAGTTTTATGAAAACACTTTACGGAGATTTACCGCTTACCAAAGGAGAAGGGAATATTGTAGGTTACGACTTGCCAAGTCTGAAAGAGAAAGACATTCCGTTTCTTAGACGGAAATTAGGTGTTGTTTTTCAAGATTTCAAATTGCTCAACGACCGAACCGTAAAAGACAATCTACTTTTTGTGTTGAACGCTACCGGCTGGAAAGACAAATCTGCGATGGAAACTCGAATTGACGAGGTCTTGGACAAGGTGGGAATGAAAACCAAAAACTTTAAATATCCGTATCAATTATCGGGAGGAGAACAACAACGTATTGCCATTGCAAGAGCGTTATTAAACAATCCTGAATTGATTTTAGCCGATGAGCCTACTGGAAATCTCGATCCACAAACAAGTGTGGAAGTGATGGAAGTGCTGCAAGAAATCAACAAAAACGGAAACACCATCTTAATGGCGACGCACGATTACGCACTATTATTAAAGCACCCTTCAAAGACGCTAAAATGTGATGCGAGTCAGATTTTTGAAGTGGTTCAAAAGACCATGTAGGTTTCGACTGCGCTCAACCAGACAATAGCTAAACTCTAACTCTTGTTAGCTTTTGCAAAAACGCGCCAGTTTAAGTTTGTCCGTTCGAGCCGAGAACTAATCATTTACTATACTAGGATCTCGAAGACGTAATTCACATTCTTTTTGAAGCGTCGGATCTATGGAAAGTTTTATGTTACCTGAACTATTCGGCTTCAAATTTGTATTTGCGCTTAATACAATTTGCTTTCGTGCATTTAACGATAGTGTTGCCGCATCGCTAAAGGTTTGGTTTTTCAGCACTACTTTTTCAGAATAAGAAGTCAGTTTAAAATCCCATCGAGAAAACCGCTGATTTTCAATTGTAACTGTTTCCTTTTCAGAATACAACTGATACACCATTTTTACAGCTCTACCTGTGTGTAACATTCCAGATCCGTACATCCCCGCATAAGGTTTATTCACTTCAATATCATCAATATTAGTAGAAGTCATTTTTAAAATACTCTCTACTTCGGTCGCTGGAAGACAAGGAGCTAACGAAAACATGAGTCCGACAGTCCCTGTAATTAAGGGAGCTACACCAGATGTTGGTGAGTCTTCGCTCACATCTGTCAAATTATTATTTTCAGGCTTTTCGCCATAACGATACAATCCAACAGCAGGTCCTAAAATATCTATTTTAGAATTAAAATTTCGAATACTCTGCGGATAAATATAGGGTGTTTGTGTAGTGTCATTATCTTTAAATCCAGCCGTTCTCCCTACATATCCACGAATATTTTCAGCATAAAAATTATTCTTACCCGCTTCTAATAAAATATGATCGTTGTATTTCTCATAACGGTGCATGACCGAAGATATAGCAATTACATTATCTAATGAGGCTGGATAATAAAACAGGTTCCCTTTCGATTGTGAAAATGACATATTATGTCCAATCGCCACCACAACCGTTCCATTGTCTAACATTTTATTAATAGCATCTTGCGAAGATTGGTAGAAACCAGTTCTTCCCCAGCTACAATTTATCACTTTAACGCCAGCCTCTGAAAGCTCTAATAATTGTTCATACGTTCTAGGGTTATCGTACGTTGTAGCGTAAATACTACAATCAAAACAAACACCTGCAATTGCATATCCATTATCCCCTTGCCCCGCCGCTGTTTCAGAAACAGAATACCCATGTCCTTTTGCAAAACGCGACTCTCTAAAAATTTTAGATTTTCCTTTCCATTCAACATCTGTAGTATCTATACCTCCATCAGATATTCCGATAATAATATCACGAGAGCCTGTGGTATAATACCAAGCCTCTGGAAGTCCTAGGAAGTCTAAATAATCCAAATTTACTTGCGCTCCAAGGTTTTCTCCAATCGTGCTTGTGAGTCCGTAGTCATTCGGTTCGTATATTTTTTTTTCTTCTTCGGAAATAAGGTCGCCCGACTCGAATAAGTGCGAAACATTTGAAGTTAAATCGTCCAGCAATGAAGCATCTTCAGCTTGCACAAAAAAGGTCCTTTTTAAATATGTTGGTTTGGCTTTACGATAGGTCTTTTTGAAAGTGTACACCTTGTGCCTATCTAATACCTGTTTCAATTTCGGGTCATCCCCTATGTACACCAACTGTTCATTTTCAGATTTAAATTCTGGTAAAACAAGTGTGTCTGTAGCTCTTAAATAGAACCAAGCAGCCTCTTTTTGAGCACTACTCACAAAAGAGAAACAGACTAGAAATAAAAAACAGCTAAATACTTTCAAAAGAAATAATAATGGTGTTAAAGAGTTTAAGACTTAAACAAATTTATACATTTGTTTCTAAGGTACTATAAACTTTCAAAAAACAGCCTTTAAATTGTAAATTAACAGTTATTTCGCTGCAGACAACCAACATGCTTTCAATACTTATACCTACATACAATTACAATGTTTCTGCTTTGGTGAATGCCTTACACTCACAATTGGAAGGTATTTCGACGCCTATTGAAATCATTGTGTTGGATGATGGTTCTTCTTCTTTTATCAAAGAACATGAAGCATTAAATGCGCTTCGCAGCACGCGATTTATAATTTCTGAAAATAATGAAGGCCGAACAGCCACTCGAAACAAACTGGCAAAACTCGCTTCTTATAATTGGCTACTGTTTTTGGATGCAGATGTGCTTCCGTTGCGTCAATCGTTTTTGAAAGCGTACATCGCTTCCGCAGAGAACACAACCGCAGCTGTTATTTTTGGAGGAATCTCCTACGAAGCCGAAAAACCTTCCAAAGCACAATTATTTCGTTGGCATTATGGAAGACACCGAGAAGCCAAACCTGTTTCCGAACGTGAAAAAGCGCCGTATTTTATCATCTCTCAAAATTTATGCATTCAGAAAGAAACCTTTTTAAAGGCAAATAACATTCAAGGGAATTACTATGGTTTGGATAACTATTTTTCGAATCAGTTGGAACGAATGCAGGTCGAAGTGAAACATATAGACAATCCTGTGATTCATTTGGGATTGGAAACCACCAAAACATTTATTACAAAAGCATTGAAAGCTGTTGAGACAACTGTTATTCTTGAAGAAAAAGGCGTGATGGATGTAGATGCAAGACCGCTTCAGAAAAGTTATTTAAAACTGAAAAAGTTCGGACTTGCAGGTATCTTTACCACTGTAATGACACCTTTTAAAGGAATGATGGAACGCAATTTTGAATCTTCTAAGCCTAATTTATTTTGGTTTGATATATACCGTCTTGCCTATTACACTGACTTAAAACGCAAAAAAAATGCCTAGATTTTCTGTAATTATACCACTTTACAATAAGGAGAACTACATCGCGGGTACTATTGCGAGTGTTTTAAATCAGACGTTTTCCGATTTTGAACTTATTATCGTAAACGATTGTGCAACCGACAACAGCTTGGAAATTGCACAAACCATCAAAGACCCTCGAATTCAAATTATACAACATTCGGTAAATAAAGGACTTTCAGCATCGAGAAATACTGGAATTAAAAAAGCACAATCTGATTTCGTTGCTTTTTTAGACGCAGACGATCTTTGGAAGCCGACGTATTTGGAGAAAATTGATTTCTTAATTACAAACTTTCCGGAAGCTTCACTGTTTGCTGCCAAGTATGAAGTCTTGCTCAGCAACGGAAAAACGCTCGTCCATGATTTTAAAATTACCGATTATAAAAGCCCTGGAATCGTTCCTAACTTTTTTGAAAATAATTTGAATCAGAATTTATACTACCCATCGTGTCTAACCGCTCGTAAAAGCGTGTTTGAAAGTGTTGGGTATTACAACGAAGCGATTAATTTTAGTGAAGATGTCGATTTTAATATTCGAGCGCACGAAAAATTCAAATTTGCTTATTGGAATGAAGCACACGTTACATACGTTCTAGATTCTGAAAATCAGATTACACAAAATGGGCTTTCTGGCAAAACGATTCCCGACTACGATTTTTACGAAAAAACCTTCCCCGGAAGAAAAGACATTAAAACGTATTTAGACTTTCAGCGATTTGTAAAAGCCAAGCTATTCAAACTCTCTGGCGATACCGAGCGCGCTTCAGCACTTATAAATCAGATTGATCCCGAAAACCTCAACAGAAAGCAAAAGCTCTTGCTTAGAACACCTAAACCCCTTTTGCTCGGAATAGGTTTTATAAAGAAGACCCTTCAGAAACTAGGGATTGAATTAAACAGTTATTCGTAATTACTTTTCGTCAATTTTCAGGAAATCTAACCACGCTTTTCCGATGGTTTCAAAATTAAATCGCTCCACACTCGGACGAGCTTGCGCTTTGCATTTTTGATACAATGCAGTATCAGAAATCATTCTTGAAAGTGCCGAAGCCATTGCCGAAATATCTTGATTTTTGACTAACAATCCGTTGCTTTCGTTTTCAATTATCTCGCTAGGGCCCGACTCACAATTGTAGGCTACAACGGGAGTTTCGCAAGCCAAACTTTCAATCAAGACATTTGGAAAACCTTCATTTCTACTCGTTAAAGCCGTTACCAATGCATTTTTAAAGTACGGAAACGGATTGGTTTGGTGCGACACAAAAACTACATTGTCGGTGATATCCTTTTCAGCAACCAAACGCTCTAAGCCTTGTTTAAACTTTCCGTCGCCAATTAACACCAATTTGATGCCGTTTTCTTTGGCAATAGAAGCGTCATAGGCTTCAATTAAATGATCAAACTGTTTGATGTCGTTCTGCATGCGTCCAATTCCGAGAATGTATAGAAAGTCGAAGGGAACAAACGCTTTTGAATCTTCTGAAACTTGTTCTAATAACAACGGATTGTAGATGGTTTCCACATTTTGGTATCCATATTCTGTTTTTATCCGTGCTTCCAATGCTTTTGAAACTGTAACGATTCCGTAGGCATTTTTATAAATATTTCGTGCTAAAAAGGTATTCTTCGGAAAGTAATACAGCGTATTAAAACTACGAATGCTCATAATATACTTGGTCGTATACACCCATTTTGCAATAAGAAACTCCTGAAGCGTTTTATTTTTTACCCTAAAATCGATAATGTAATCAAATTCGTGTTCCTTTAAATAGCTACGGAATACACTTAGTCGTTTGTATTTATTTGAAAAACCATTTTTTGTATCTTTTAGTAACCCCATATTAAACAAGGTTCCTGCATACTCGTATGTCACAACATCGCGCACAATAATATGATGTACCTCAATGTCTTGCGCTTCAAAATAAAAAGACAATCTTGCTTGTACTCGTTCGGCGCCACCTTCTCCAAGCGTGTCTCCGACGAAAGCAATTTTTTGTCTTGGTTGTTTCATACTATTAAAAAGTTAACTTTGGTACAAATATAACTTTTATGAAGGTTTTATTGTTAGGCGAGTATAGCAGATTGCACAACACCTTAAAAGAAGGCTTGACTGCCTTGGGACATGAGGTTGTACTTGTGGGTGATGGCGACGGATTTAAAAATTTTCCGGTCGATATTTCTATTCGACCAACATGGGGAGACAAGTCTATTCTAAAATGGGTAAAACTGGGACTGTACAAAGTTTTCAAGTTAGATATCTTAGCGCTGGAGCGAGGACTTCGATTTTGGATAAAAATGCCTGCACTGAACGGTTTTGATGTTGTCCAATTAATTAATGAAAAGCCTATTAAAACCCTTCCTGCCTTTGAACGGTTTTTGCTGAAAAAGATTTTTAAGAACAATCAGAAGACGCTTTTGTTATCCTGCGGAATAGATGTTATAAGCGTCGAATTTATGCTTCAGAAGAAATTTAAGTATTCGTTGATGAATCCTTTTTTTGAAAATCCAAAACTGGCGAAAGAATACCAATACATTTTAGATTATACGAGTGCATCACATCGAAAGACACATGACTTTGTTTTTTCAAATATTGAAGGCGTGATTGCTTCCGATTTTGACTACGTGCTTCCGTTAGAAGGACATTCAAAGTTTTTAGGACTTATTCCAAACCCTGTAAATTGTGATGAAATTCCGTTTGCACCGCTTACTATTCAGCAGAAAACAATTATTTTTTTAGGAATAAATAGAGGCACCTATCACAAAAAAGGGATTCCGTTGTTTGAAGAAGCGTTGGTACAGCTTCAGAAAAAATATTCAGAAAAAATAGAAATACGTATTGCTGAAAATATTCCGTATGCCGAATACCTGCAGCAATATAATGATGCACATATCATTCTAGACCAAGTGTATTCGTACGATCAAGGCTATAATGCGCTAGAAGCGATGGCGAAAGGAAAAGTTGTTTTTACAGGCGCCGAAGAAGAATTCACAACCTACTACAAACTAGAAAAAGATACCGTTTGCATCAATGCACTTCCAGAGGTAAGTAAATTAGTGGAAAAATTGAGTTGGTTAATTGAAAACCCAGCACAACTAACCGCTATTGGAAAAAATGCACGGGCTTTTATTGAAAGGGAACACAATTACATAGAGATTGCTAAAAAGTACGAAAAAGTGTATTGTAACTAAGAGTTTACATACGTTTTAAAATCGTCGTACTCACGAATGTAATCATCTTCGTCGTAGGTTTCACTAACTAAAGACAAGCAAACAGCTCCTGCAGAAAAATTTTCTAACTCCCTCCATACACCGCTTGGTATTAAAATACCTTTGTAAGGGCGATTTAAAGTAATCACCTTACGCGTTTTCCCATCGTCTAACACGACATCGAAACTTCCACTTAGCGCAATTAAAAACTGCTGTAGGTCTTTATGTGCATGACCCCCACGGGTTGAATCGCTAGGAACATCATACAAATAGTACACACGCTTGATGGTAAAAGGCAAAATGTCTTTTTCTAGTACCGAAAGATTTCCGCGACCGTCTGGGTCACTAATTTTAGGAATATCAATAATGCGAATGTTTTTCAAAAGCGATCCTTTTAGGTAAACAAATATACTTTAATATTATAAATACTGAATTTAGTGAATGTCATTAAATTCAATAACGTTGGATTAATTATTTTATTGATTTTTCATTTTTTCTGAAATAGCGCATGACTAGAAAAAAGACCACTACAAAATAAATTACATATCGTATAAAATGCGCCATTACAACACCCTCTACTCCATAAAAATCGGTAAGATAGCGCGCTAATCCATAAAACAAAGCAAGTGATAAAAATTCTGAAAAAATAAAGCTTCGAACCATTTTCTTTGCCAAGAATTGATGGGCTAATACCAACGAAGCCAATCTAAAAAAATCACCACAAAGCTGCCATTTAAATAAAGGTTCCATCCCGAAAAAGTTAGGGTATACAAATTCAATTATATAATTTCTAAAAAAATAAATAAACAGCATTCCTATCCCAAAAAGAGGAAGTAATGTTTTATAAATCTGAAACACTTCTTTCTTAAAATCACTTTTAGAATAAATTCCTGAAAACTTAGGAATTACATAGAGCGTAAATAAAGAACCCGAAAAAACCATGTAGTTTTTGGAAATGTTTGTCATGGTGGTCCAATATCCAGAATCGTCTATGGTAATTTTGTTTTCAATCATGTTTCGAACATCAATATTGATATAATTAAACAAGATACTTGACGCAAAAGACATTAATGAGAATGCTAAAAATTGCTTAGCATACGGAGCCTTAAATGTAATATCTTTGAACTTAAGGTACTCTTTTAATACTTTCCCAAAAACGTACAATAAAATACATAATTGAATAATTGGAGTTACCGCAATAGCAACTAGAATACCGTCAAGTTGAAAATTATACATACAGAACACCAATAATCCTGTAGAAAACAAATAACCAAACAGTTCTATTTTAGCAAACTTCTTATAGGCAGACAATCCGTTAATTACTCCATTAAAAACACGTTGTAAACTTATAGCAGGCACTACAACTGCTAAAATTTTAAACAGGTATTTAAAATGTAAATTTCCAAAGACAGCTTCACTGAAATAAGACGCCCCAAAAAACAAAGTCAGTGCTGTTACACCACTTGCAACAACAATAAAAACAAAACTGGTAGAAAATATTTTCTTAAGTTCCTCTTGATCTTCTTTATACTCTGAGACATACTTTACAATTCCATTAAAAACTCCTAATGTAGTTAGCGACATTAGCATGGCAAGCAAATCGCGAAGTTGTCCTATTTTTGCATGTCCAGCAGCTCCTAATTGATCTGAAATTAGGCGCTGAATAACAACTGTAATAGCCAATCTGATAAAAATAACCCCAGCATTTAATGAGGTCATTTTTAATAACAAATTGGTCCGAATAAAAGCTGGTATTTTCACTTAGTATTCGTTTAGGGTTTTAATAACACTCGTAACCTCATCATCGGTTAACACAGGACTCATAGGAATGCTTACTACCTCTTGATGCAATTTTTCTGAAATAGGGAAGCGTAACTTGGCAAATTCTGGAAGTGCTTTTTGCTGATGCGGCGCAGTAGGATAATGTAGTAAAGCTCCGATATTATTTTCAGTTAAATAAGTTACAAAATGCGTTTTAGTAGCAACTCGTACTACAAAAAGGTGGAACACATGATTGTCACTTCCATCATAGGTTGGAAGTTGTATTTTATCATTTTTTATTTCAGAAAGATAGCGTTTGGCAATCTCCCTCCGTTTCGCATTATCTTGATCTAAAGTTGGTAATTTTAGATTTAAAAAAGAAGCTTGAATTTCGTCGAGTCTTGAATTGATTCCAATGTATTCATTTTCGTATTTTGACGATGTTCCATAATTCCGAAGCTTCTTTACAACAGCTGCTAGTTCGTCATTATTAGTCGTAATGGCACCGCCATCTCCTAATGCTCCTAAATTTTTTGAAGGGTAGAAACTAAACCCAGCTCCATCTCCTAAATTCCCAGCTTTTTTAGTTGATTTATAAACAGCCCCGTGTGCTTGTGCAGCGTCTTCAATAACAAGTATTCCTGCTTTTGAAGCAATCTTATTAATAGCCTCCATCGGGGCAATTTGCCCGTACAAATGCACTGGCATTATTACTTTCGTCTTGGCTGTTATACGATTTTCTAAAGCAGAAATATCAAAATTGAATGTAGTAGCATCACTTTCAATTAAAACAGGAACTAATTGAACTTGCTTGACTGCTAGAATGGTTGCAATAAAAGTATTTGAGGCCACAAGCACTTCATCGCCATCTTTCAGCTTACCAAGAATTTTATAGCCTTCTAACAGTAAACGCAACGCATCTAAACCATTTCCGACACCAACACAATGTTTCACTCCACAATAGGCTGCAAACGCACTTTCAAAGGCACTTACATTAGTTCCTAAAATATAATATCCAGAATCTAAAAATTTAGAAAACTCTGTTTTAAACGCATCCTCAAAACGCTCATTAATTTTATGTAAATCTAAAAATGGAATCATAAAAAAACATCGTTTAAAAAGGTTTGATTCTTCGTGTCAATCTCATAAAAATCATGCTGTATACTTCGCGCTCCAAAGCTTTCTTTCCATGACAACAACCCTTTGTTTATATTTTCACCTCGATTCTCATTTGAGATCCCGAAGTCGAAAAACAGCTTCGAAGCAAAAGCTTCGTTTATTAAGTAGTTGAATAAAAAATCTAATGATCCTAATTGTTGTTTGTCTTTATTTGCTGAAATATATTGTGCGTGCGCAACGTGCTTTGTTTCAAAAATTGTAACCCCTGCAACTATTACATTTTCTTTATATAGATTAAATTGTTGAATCTGCTTCGGAAAGCTTTTCTTAAGGAATACTATTTCTGCTAAAGAATGAACTGGTGCAGTTTGATGCGTTTCTCTCAAATTCGGAATTAAAATTTCGTTCCAAAAAGCATCAAATTGATCGTTTGCCACAACCTTTAACTCATTTTTAATGCCTTTTTTAATGCCTCGTTTTCTATTTGAAGAAGAGATTCCTAGCTTATTATTTAAACTAATTAAAGACGTTAAATCACGTCGTGTCAGCTTTGCTTTTAGTTTAAACAAAAGGTATTCAATTTCGTCACTTGGCAACGAGTTGTAATGCTTTGGAAGAAGCTTAAAATGTATTTTATAAACTTCCTGTTCTTCTAAATAAACCAATAATTGTTTAAAAGCCATGTATACGGCTTCAAACTTAGCACCTTCCTGAAGCACTAACCCTCCATAGGTTAACCCTTGATGAGAATAGAGCATCCCTTCAGAAATATTGGCCGGAAGCACCGCAATGAGTTCTTCCTTATTATAAACAAGTAATGAGTAATCTTCAAATCGATCGGAATGATACTCCATAAAATCACGATAAAACAAAAAGGTCGCATTTTTTGCCGTTGCAATAAAAGCGTCCCATTCTCTTTTGGCATTTGAATCGTATTTTTTAATGGTTATTTCCAACGTATCGTTTGTTTTTATTGTTTTTCGTACACTTTCGCACCGCTATCATCAATCACCTTGACAACCTGATTGTATAACGGATTTCCGATGCTCAAATTATAACTAGAATTATCTTCTAGGTTTTCAAGGTAACTCTTGTTTTCACTTAAGACCGAAAACAAGACTCTAAATAAATTTACATTCGATTTTAACTCTGTATCGTATCCTTCATTTAAATGACCGTTCCATTTTATGGCTGCAATTGCTGAATATATTGAAGCAATTTTAGCTTCATCTTGAGTGCTAAACATTTCATTATAATTCTCAATTCCAACCCAACCACCATGATCTGCTAGAATAATAATGATGGCAGTGGGATCTTCTTTTTGAATATAAGAAACTGTTACTTTAAGCCATTCTGAAACTTCATCAATTTTTTCAAGATACTCTTTTCTTTCTGCAGCCACTCTATCGCTTGGAGCATAAAAATGTACGTGGTGCGGTAATAATTTTTCAACAAAAAAGAATTTTGGCTTATTTAAATCATCGACCTTCATCGCCTTTTTCAAATCTTCAAAAACCACTTTTTTCACCATATTCCCATTACAAAAACTAGGAATCTCAGACTGCTCTATATTATAATAATCATAACCTTCTTCTCCTTTATTTTGCTGAAAATACTCGTCTTGCACCACAAAGTAATTAGAATATCCATTCCTTTTAAATACGTTAGTTACCGGACTCTCTCCTACTATCATATCTCTTGCTCTCGGCACTTCAATAGTATTTATTAAACTCCCGCCAAAGTAGTGATGTTTCATCGCGAACATAGACGAATTGGAGGCCAAACTTGCTGGGTAATTACTTCTAAAGTTATCATACACTTTAAAACTATTTGTTTCCAGCCAATCATATAAATCTGTAGTGTGATTGTAAAGATCGCTTTTCATCATCTGAGGTCCTACATAACCGTCGGGTTGAATCAAATAGACATTAGGCGATTTTTTAAACGTTACGGTTCCAATATCTTCTGGAGCAGTTAGCCATTCTGCATTTTTAAATTGATCGTATAAATGCACTCCATTTTTTAAAATGGGCAAAATTGTCATCAACAATACTAGTACAATTAGTTTTTTATACTGTTGATGTAGTTTTAATGAAAGTAATATACTCACCACTAAAATTACAACAAGCGCTTTCTTTTTATAGGTAAGATAACTAGCATAAGACATTAACGTACAGACACACATTATAATCGTAACAAAAATAACATGAGTTTTATACTGCCGTAGTGTATTGCTTATTGTAAAAAGAAGTTGTAAAACTCCAAACACGAGGTAGGGAATTCCGAAGAAATAACCCAGAAAATAAAGCAGATGAGAAGCTGAGTTGATAGACGCAAAATTGTTTGAATAGTAAAACAAGAAGGGATACAACCCAATAAAAAAAGGGAGAACCCAATAACTATACTTAGAATTAAATAAGGCTGTTACAATTGATTTCAAATGAAGCTTAGATTTTATAGATGCAATTGAAAATAATTAAAATTATTCTCAATGTAAACTTACGCATTTACGATATATTCTTAAACAAATACAGTATTCGTTTCGTCCCAGAGATAATGCTCTTTTTTTCAAGACTAAAATATTTTTTATATCCAGCTTCAAAATTAACTTCATTATAAAAATCGAAATGGTTTATAAACTCCCGTTTTCTAACGAGTAATGATTCTACCCAAGAATCTTCTCTCGTAGGAAACTCGATAATTAACTGATTGGAAAATTTCGCAAAAAACGCTGCCGATTTCTCAAAAGGAACATTCCCCGATAACGTAATATGATGAATTAAAGCGAGTGCCATGGTAACATCTGGCTCAAACTCATGCAGTCTTTCAATCAATGAAGTTCTTTCTGTATTATTAAACCCTATTCCAGGAGCAGGTTGCAATACATCGCACACAAAAGGCAACATATTTGTTTCTTTATTTTTTCGTGATTGGAGGTAATTTAATCCTACAGCTTTGTTATCAATATCAGTTACTATCACTTGGGGTACTTGATCTAAAATAGCTCTAGCAAACGTACCGTCATTGCCACCTACATCAATTAGTTTTTGAGGCTTTAATGGTGAAATCCACTCTTTAATTAGTGCTTTCTTTGCTTCAAAAGCTGCAGCTTCATAATTGGTTTTTGTATAATAATTTCCCCATTCAGAATCTTCTTTTAGGGTCAAATTTTTAATGTAATCATACAAACTATCAATAATATTGTTTTGAGCTTTTAATGATAATTTTGCGACTTTCGTTTCAGCTTTATAATCTTCACTATGTTTACTCTCCATTTTTGCCAATAAATGGATATTGGTATACAATGTAGAACTCAACTTCGTTTTTGAAGGCAACATAGAAGCAATCAAAGAAACAGGAATCCCATCAATATGTGTTTGCAGCATTTTAAACACTTCTGTTCCGTGGTACTTCACTAACACCAATGGTCCGAAAAAATGCGTTATAAACTGCTTATACGCCCTCCAAGGAGTGTTTTCTTCATAAAAATCGAAAGATAAGGTATCGATAAAAATTGGTGCTCCTTTATGAAAAGTAACATTGTAAGCCGATGCGTCTTTCAGAATAAAACCTTTAGACAACGCAAACTTCTGAATCTTTAAAGTATGAAGTGCTGCATGTTTAAACTGATCAAAACTCCATTCGTAGGGATTCGTAATGAAAGGAATTTTCTCTGGAGTAATTATTATTTTTTCTTCGGAAGCCGACGTCTCTTCATGAGAAATTAAGAGTCCTTTAGAAATAAGGGTTTTAAAAAAGCCACTTTCTTTTAGTTTTGAATACTGCGGAAAATAGATTGGATGAATGACTCTTCGTAAGATGCCATTATCGTGAAAAATATAACCTGAAGGATCTCGAAAAGAGGCTTCATGTGTACTATTTGCTTTCTTTGTCATCTGCATCAGAATCTTCCTCTTCAATATCGATAGAATCGTAATTGTCTTCTTTTTCTTTCACCAAACCAAAAAACATTTTCACCTTATACATTACTCCTTTTGAAAAAAGTAATACTCCGGCGGCGGCGGCAACAACGGCTTGTACAATCATAGCGCCTAATCCTGGATCAAAATATAAAAAATTCATAACAAAGTCGTTTAAACAAGATTGCTAAGTATAAGCAACCGCGCACAAATTAACTAAAAAAGGAGCGTTTTAGTACGTTAAAACTAAATAATATTAATGCATTTACAATCCTATAAAACAAAACTAAAAAAACCACCTCTTAATTTTTAGAAAAAAGGCAAAAAAAATCCCGCAATTAGCGGGATTTTTAAATTGGTATATCAATACTTACAGTTTGTATCTTTTTCTATCAGTTTCCTTCAAGTAAATTTTACGAATACGTAAGTGATTAGGAGTTACTTCAACATACTCATCTTTTTGGATGTATTCTAAAGCTTCTTCCAAAGAGAATTTAATCGCTGGAATAATTTTCGCTTTATCATCTGCTCCAGACGAACGTACGTTACTCATCTTTTTCGTTTTCGTGATATTCACAGTCATATCATCCTGACGTGAATTTTCACCTACTACTTGTCCTTCGTAGATATCCTCATTCGGATTTACGAAGAAACGACCTCTATCTTGTAATTTATCGATAGAATAAGGAATTGCAGAACCATTCTCCATAGAAACTAAACTTCCGTTTTGTCTTTCAGGAATACCTCCTTTTAAAGGTTGGTACTCTAAAAATCTATGGGTCATAATTGCTTCACCAGCTGTAGCTGTTAACAATTGGTTACGCATCCCGATAATTCCACGAGAAGGAATGTGGAACTTACAAATCATACGCTCTCCTTTTCCTTCCATGCTCAACATTTCACCTTTTCTGATGGTTACCATGTTAATAGCAGTACCACTTACCGTTTCTGGCAAATCGATTGTCATTTCTTCAACTGGCTCACATTTAACACCATCAATTTCCTTGATGATTACTTGTGGCTGACCAATTTGAAGTTCGTATCCTTCACGACGCATTGTTTCAATTAAAACTGACAAGTGCAATACACCACGACCAAATACCATAAACTTATCGGCACTATCTGTAGGATGTAAACGCAATGCTAAGTTTTTCTCTAACTCACGTTCTAAACGATCTTTAATATGACGAGAGGTTACAAACTTTCCATCTTTTCCGAAGAAAGGAGAATCGTTAATTGTAAACAACATACTCATCGTAGGCTCATCAATTGCAATTGTTTTAAGAGCTTCAGGATTTTCAAGATCAGAAACAGTGTCTCCAATTTCAAAGCCTTCAATTCCTACCAACGCACAAATATCACCTGCTTGCACAGACTCCACTTTTCTACGTCCCAATCCTTCAAACGTATGTACCTCTTTAATTTTTGATTTTACAACAGTTCCATCACGTTTTACCAACGCAACTTGCATGTTTTCTTTCAACTCACCACGTTGTAAACGCCCAATAGCGATACGACCTGTAAATGAAGAGAAATCTAACGATGTAATTAACAACTGAGGGGTTCCTTCTTCAATTTTTGGCGATGGAATGTGCTCCAATACCATATCTAATAAAGGCTCAATATTTGTGGTTTCCTTTTTCCAATCATCACTCATCCAGTTGTTCTTTGCAGAACCATATACCGTAGGAAAATCTAATTGCCACTCTTCAGCACCTAATTCGAACATCAAATCGAATACAGATTCGTGCACCTCATCTGGAGTACAGTTTTCTTTATCTACTTTATTTACAACCACACAAGGCTTCAATCCTAAATCGATTGCCTTTTGCAATACGAAACGTGTTTGTGGCATTGGTCCTTCAAAAGCATCCACCAACAACAAAACACCATCTGCCATGTTCAATACACGCTCTACTTCACCACCAAAATCGGCGTGACCAGGAGTATCGATAATATTAATTTTAGTTCCTTTGTAAACTACAGATACATTTTTAGATGTAATTGTAATTCCTCTTTCGCGCTCTAAATCATTGTTGTCAAGAATAAGGTCACCTGTATGCTCGTTTTCACGAAACAAACTACAGTGATGCATAATCTTATCCACCAAGGTTGTCTTACCGTGGTCAACGTGGGCAATAATAGCGATGTTTTTGATATTCATAATGTAATTGTTTTTAAACGGAACTTGCTCATTGTCAATTTTTTAAACAGCATATCATCACCGTTTTTAGAGACCTTTTAGTTCGCGGGTGCAAAAGTAGTGTTATTTAATTGAATTCTAGAGTCTATTTTGTATTAAAATTTTGGGCGTTACCCTTTTACGCTCTTCGTGCCTCAAAACTTCAAAGGGTCAGGCTATTCGCTATATCTCTCCTTTACTCCCAACAAAGAGCAAAGGAGAGGATGCCGCTGCTATCCTTAACGCAGCTGCTAATCATCTGCTGTACATCATTAAAACCATGAAAACTGTTTGTTTTAACAGCTTATTTTTTATACATTTAACACACTATTAATCATGTAGAACGAATCTAGGCTTTTGCTTGCCCCTCAGCAATCCTTTTTAACACAAACACTCATGAAAACAACGCTACTCCTTATTACATCCTTGTTTTGTATATCAGCTTACGCTCAATTTGGGCCACAGCAAATAATAAGCTCTACAGATAAAGCTTACTACAGCATTCCTTTAGATATTGACAACGATGGATATATCGATGTTTTAAAAGCTACTTTAGATGATTATGAGTTGCTTTGGCATCGTAACTTAGATGGTACTGGAAATTTTGGACCAGAGATTTATATCGATATTACTTCTGCCTTTTATACATCTATACACTTTGTAGATCTAGATTCCGATGGCGATAATGATCTCTTATTTCAAGAAAATAATCCAAGAACCATTTCTTGGATTGAAAATCTTGACGGATCTGGCTCTTTTGGTCCAAGAACAGTAATTTTAGAGAATCAAGCCGATTTTATTTCTAGTGTGAGCGCTTCAGATATTGATAACGATCAAGATTTAGATTTAATCGTAACATATACCAATACTACTGTCGATAGGCTAGTATGGTATGAAAATCTGGATGGATTGGCCAATTTTGGCCCTGCAAATACAATCCTCGAAAATCAAATTGAAATATTCCCTCCTTTACTAGTAGACCTTGACAATGATGGGGATCTAGACATTTTAACCTCCAATGAAACGACTAGTAGTGCTGCTAAATTAGTTTGGCTTAAAAATTTAGGGAATGCTGTTTTTGATGATGAAACTGAATTATATCAATTCCAGTTTCTTTTATCAGATTGGACCAGTATTGTAAACATTCAATCTGTAGACATTAATACAGACCAAAAAAATGATATTGTAATTTCAACACATAATGACGACACAGGTACTTTTGATTATTGGCTTGAAAATATAGATCAACAAGGTAATTTTAGCTCAATTCAATCACTACCTGTATCTGGTAAATTTGTCGATATTGATGCAGATGGAGATAATGACATACTCACTGGCAATAATTTTACAAATAGGTTGTATTGGGTTGAAAATTCTGATGGACTTGGAACATATACAACCGAACGAACCATCACTACAGAAGTTGATTTCTTAAGATATTACGATACGGCAGATTTTAATGGAGACGGTCTTTTAGATGTTGTTTCTAGCTCAATAGGAGATAATAAAGTTGCTTGGTACGAAAACCTAGGAGTGGCTGGTATTTCTGAAAACCTAGAAAACACATTTGTACTATTTCCAAATCCTACGCAAACTAAAATCACGATACTTTCCAACACCGAAGTTGAGACAATCGAACTTTACACCAGTCTGGGGCAAAAAATAAACACCTATAGCCATACAGAAACGATAGACGTAAGTGCTTTTGCTTCGGGAATTTATACTGTCCATATTATAGGAATAGATGGTACTTCCGAAACTCAGAAAATCGTGAAGCAATAAGCAAAAATCATTCATAGCTATGAAGGTTTAGTTGTGCCTTCTTTTTAACTATCTTTACAGCCTTAAAACGTAGCTATGAAACTTGATTTAATTCCGAAGATAAAACATACAGATGCAAACAATTTCTTTCTACTTGCTGGCCCTTGTGCTATAGAAGGAGAAGATATGGCAATGCTTATTGCCGAAAAAATTGTAGCCATTACCAATCGTTTAAAAATTCCATTTATTTTTAAAGGAAGTTTTAAAAAGGCAAATCGAAGCCGTATTGATAGTTTCACCGGAATTGGTGACGAAAAAGCATTACAAATTCTAAAAAAAGTTTCCGACACCTTCGATGTTCCCACCGTTACCGACATTCACGAAGTAAGTGATGCTGCATTAGCCGCAAAATATGTAGATGTATTGCAAATACCTGCATTTTTAGTGCGTCAAACCGACTTAGTGGTAGCCGCCGCAAACACAGGAAAAGTGGTAAACCTTAAAAAAGGGCAATTTATGAGTCCTGAAAGCATGCAACACGCCGTTAAAAAGGTAACCGATTCTGGAAACACCCAAGTAGCCATAACCGATCGTGGAACCATGTTTGGCTACCAAGATATGATTGTCGATTTTCGCGGTATTCCTACCATGAAACAATATGCGCCAGTAATTTTAGACGTAACTCATAGTTTACAACAACCCAACCAAACAATTGGTGTAACTGGCGGGCGTCCAGAAATGATAAGCACCATTGCGCGTGCCGGAATTGCAACTGGAGCAGACGGAATTTTTATAGAAACGCATTTTGACCCTGCGAACGCAAAAAGTGATGGCGCCAATATGCTTGACCTTCATTTATTAGAAAAACTACTAACAGATTTAGTTGCCATCCGAACAACAATAAATCACTTATAGTATTTTTTATCTTTTACGGAATAGGCTTCTGTTAAAACCGCTATCAAAATAGTTTCATCTATTTCTGAAAGGGATTTGTAACGGAGTGATTTCATATGCTTTCTACCTTCTGAAACCAATGCTGAAGTGTGTTGTGTTAAGTGTGTCCCATGCCAAAAGCAAAGATCTACATAGCCTTTTGTAACATTCAAATAACAGAACGGCTGCTTTCCTTCAATATAATAAAATGGTATTCGATATTTATAAAGTAACTCCGCAGTAGGAACCACACTTTTAATCACAACTTGAAGATGCAGCAATACAGACCTATAGGGTTCTGACTGATTTAATATGTATTGTTCTGCAGGATTCACGAAAACTAAGATACTACAAATAAGAAACCCTATCGAAAAAAATCGATAGGGTTTCTTGGCTATTTCAAATAGTTAAGAACTTGGTTAGTTAGTTCATTTTTTTGTTTGGTGTCTTTTTACAACACCGCTTTAACTATTTGCTTTATTAACTCCCCAATTAATTAGCTATACAAAGATGTAACTTACTAAGAGACTCTACAAGAGGTGTATAACGGTATTATAAAAAGGGTTTTTCCTATAATATTCAACCCCAATTTTATAAAACGAAAAAGACCGCCCTTTTACAGAACGATCTTTTACATATTTGCTTTTATTAACTCCCCAATTAATTAAGCTATACAAAGATGAGGTTTATATACATCTCTGGAAAGAGGGATATAACGGATATTAAAAGGGGTTTTTCCCCTTTTAAATATGCACCCATTCATTATCAAAAAAATTAAAATAAAAAAAGGCCGTCTTTATGGAACGGCCTCTTACATGTTTGCTTTTATTAACTCCCCAATTAATTAAGCTATACAAAGATGAAATTTATAAAGAACCCTCACAAGAGGGATAAAACGGTATTATAAAAAGGGTTTTTCCTATTTACAACCCCAACCCATTTACAAACAACCATTTAAACTAAAAAAGGCCACTCAAAAAGAGTGGCCTCAACATATTCGCTTTTATTAACTCCCCAATTAATTAAGCTATGTAAAAATGCAATAAAGTGCTAATATAGTGCAACAGGGTTTTTCCTGTAATAAAAAAAGGGTTTTTCCTGTATTTGTAATTAAATCCCCACAGTTGCTGAAAAACAAATAACAAGTTCTATTAAATATTCCCTAAAATTTGAAAATTCAGTTTGAAAATTCAATGTTTCTTTTAACTTTGTAACTCAAAGTACTTTTTTATGAGTGATACAGATTATTTAAAAGACATCGGTGAAATTAAGAACCTCATGAATCGTTCTTCCCGTTTCATCTCTTTAAGTGGAATTTCAGGTGTATTTGCGGGTATATATGCCATTATTGGCGCATTAATTGGTTATTTCTTTTTATTTCCAGAGCAAGGGGAATACCTAACCTTACACAGTTGGAATTTTAAAATGTTACTCGTTTTACTTGCTTCCGTAGCAATGTTAAGTATAAGTACTGCTGCCCTAATCACCACACAGAAAGCCAAGAAAAATAACGAAAAAATTTGGGACCCTACAACACGTCGTTTGTTAATTAACTTTTTAATTCCCCTAGTCTCTGGAGGGATTTACATCTTAATCAAACTTAATAGTCAGCATTACGGATTAACTGCCTCCTTAATGTTATTGTTCTATGGATTGGCTTTAGTAAACGCTTCAAAATATACCGTAGGAAATATAAAGTACTTAGGGTATATTGAAATTGTACTCGGACTATTATGCGCCCTTTTTCCAGGCTATGGTTTTTGGTTCTGGGTGGTTGGTTTTGGTGTAACACACGTTATCTACGGAAGTATCATGTATCTTCAAGAGAAAAAAAAGTAACGTGGGAATTATAGACAACATAAACAAACTATTTGATCACCGCATTAGATTAGGCATTATGTCCATACTAATGGTAAACGATGACGCCGACTTTAATCGCCTAAAGGAATTGCTTGACCTTACCGATGGTAATTTGGCCAGTCACATTAAAGCCCTCGAAAATGCCGAATACATTTTAGTCGAAAAATCGTTTGTAGGCAGAAAACCAAATACCCGGTACAGTGCCACAAAACTTGGAAAAAATGAATTTAAAAAACATATAGAAGCGCTAGAGAAGTTATTGAAAAAGTAACCACTTAAAGCTTCAAAATAAAAGCAACTATTTTTTTATCAACTTACTTTGAAAAACAAAGTACTTTACAATTAATCACTAATAGCTCAATTATGGAACAGAAAAAAGGAAAATTTGGAAACTGGATTCGCAACTCAATCTCTGCAAGAATGATGATTGTTGGATTTTTATTACTTGTATTATTAATTCCCCTAGAATTTGTAAAAGACCTCGTAAGAGAACGATCGTACCGCCAAACAGAAGTGGTGCAAGAAATAAATAGCAAATGGGGAAATGAAGTATTGCTCTCTGGTCCTATTGTAAAAGTTCCGTACAAAACCTTCAAAGAGATTCGTACGTATAATGAAAAAGAAAAAACATACGAAACCACAAGCAAAGAGTCGATACTCTACGCATATTTCTTTCCCGATGCACTCGATATTGCTTCAGACGTAACCAGCAAACCTCTTAACAGGAGTATCTATGAGTCTGTGGTTTATTCCGCAACAATGAAAGTTACGGGTCAGTTTCCGAAGATAGACTTTTCGAAATCAGACATCGACCCTAAACATATTATGTGGGAAAAAGCGTCCATCATCATAAAAACATCCAATCTTAAGGGAATTCGCAATACTCCTCTAGTAACACTTGGCTCGCAAACCCTCGAAATGACGCCTCGTTACGACAAAAAATACCTCAACACCATTGAGAGTGGCTTTATAGAAACTCCAAATGAACTCGTTTCTAAAAAGGTATCATTTTCGTACGACTTAACCATTAATGGTAGCGAAAGTTTAAAATTTTTACCGATTGGAAAAGAAACGACAGCTAAAATGACCTCGAACTGGCACTCCCCTAGTTTTGATGGAAATTTTCTTCCAGACGACGAATCGAAAGAAATTTCTAAAGACGGCTTTCATGCATCCTGGAAAGTACTTCAAATTAACCGACAATTTGAGCAATCGTTCTTCGGAAGCTTACCCAATTTAGAAGATTTTGCCTTCGGAACATCCTTTATTGTTCCAGTGGACGAATATCAAAAAAGTGAACGCGCCACTAAGTACGGATTTATGGTTATTGGATTAACGCTCTTATTATTTTTATTAATCCAACTAGTAAGTAAAATTCACATTCACCCCTTTCAATACATCATGATTGGATTAGCATTGGTGATGTTTTACACCTTACTGATTTCAATTTCGGAACACAGCACATTTTTAAAAGCCTATGCAATCGCAGCATTTGCAGTACTCGCACTTATAACCCTTTACTCGCGAGCGATCTTAAAAGGATTTAAGTTTCCGGTACTCGTCTGCGGGTCGCTAGCCTCCTTATACGGGTTTATCTACGTTATTATTCAGTTAGAAAACTATGCGTTATTAGTAGGAAGTATTGGATTATTTACCATTCTAGCCATTGTAATGTTTGCTTCTCGAAAAATTGATTGGGGAACAGATTAAATTTTAAATTAAGAACCTTAAGTCGTTTAAATGCAAATGACTTAAGGTTTTATAGAACCCTAAGTATCTCATGAAAATTCATAAAAAACATTCATTATACACAATACTGTTACTTGCAGTAGAAATCACAATTGCAATCGTTCACTTTCATCCATTTATTCGAGGATTTGTAGGCGATGTATTGGTCATTATTTTGTTATACCATTTAGTATTGAGCTTTTTTTCAATTTCTTCGGAAAAACTTATAGTAGGGTTGCTGCTGTTTTCCTTCGGAATTGAATTGCTTCAGTTAGCAGGTATTTCTGAAGCTTTTGAGAATACTCCCACTGTAATCAAAGTCATAACAGGAACCACATTTGATCCTTGGGACATAGTCGCATACCTAACAGGAGGCTTCTTACTGTATGTGTTTCAGAAAAAAAGAAAAAAAAAATAGTGGCTAAAGGTATAGATTTTATTAATTTTCAAAAAAAAATGTAATTCCCCAAAACTTACATCTACATGCTACAATTAAAAACTATTGCGAGTACTTTATTTCTTTTAATCTCAATAACACTCAACGCTCAGCAACGAAACATGTCTGTTTTTGGAGAACCATCCATTGAAGACTTTGCTGTAAAAAAATATACAGAAGACCCTGAAGCTACTGCCATTATACTTTACGAACAAGGATATTATCATTTTGAACTTATTGAAGATCGTTATATTAGAATTGTAAAGGATGTATACCAAAAAATTAAGGTATTAGACGCTAAAAAATTTGATGGTGGTGAAATAGAAATTCATTTATTAACCAATAGTGCAAGTCAAGAAAAATTAATAAACCTTACCGCACTCACTAATAATGACGGGATAAAAACGTATGTAAAACAAGCTGAAATTTATACTCTAAAAGGAACTAACGGCTATCACACCAAACGTTTTGCATTTCCAAATATAAAAGATGGAAGTATTTTAGAGTATAAATACAGCGTTGAAAGTCCTTTTTTCTTTGATTTAAAAGGATGGATTTTCCAAAACAATTACCCGACAGTTTATAGTGAATTTACTACAAAAATTCCTGGCAACTTTAACTACAACAAAAGCCTTAGAGGTGAATACAAACTAGAAGTAAACGATGCTGATATAAAGAAGAAGTGTTTTCATATTGAAGGATATACTTCTGCCGATTGTGAAATTGCAACCTATGCCATGAAGCACATTCCAGCCTTTAAGCCTGAAATATACATGCTCGATGAAAGCAATCATCGTGCAGCAATAAATTACGAACTTCGAGATGCATTAGACTATAGCGGTTCTAAAAACTTTTATTCTAAAACGTGGAAAAATGTCGACACCGAATTTAAAAACGACAAGGATATGGGAAGGCAACTTTCTTATAAGGGATACTTCAAAAAAAACCTTCCTGAAAATGTTTTAGCGATTGCAGACCCCTTAGAAAGAGCTAAGGCAGTTTACGCCTTTATTCAAAATCACTTTACATGGAATGGAGCCTATCGAATTTTTTCGGAGATTCGTGTAAAAGACGCTTTTGAAGAAAAAACGGGAAATATCGCTGAAATTAACCTAGCACTCATCAATGCTTTAGAAGCTGCAGATTTAGACGCTAAAATAGTACTTTCATCCACACGTGAAAATGGAATTCCAACAATGAGCTATCCTGTGCTTACAGATTTTAATTATGTAATGGCACACTTAACAATAGGACAAAACAAATACATTTTAGATGCGACAAATAAATTTACTCCTTTTGAAGTAGTTCCCTATAGAGCTTTAAATGTAAAAGGACGCGTCATGGATTTCAAAAAAGGAAGTTATTGGCAAGATATAGAACCATACGCTAAAAACATAAAATATACCAACACACGACTTACCATAAATGAAGACGGAGAATTAAAAGGTAAATTGAGCGATTTATATTCTGGATACATCGCAGTAAACGAACGAGAAAAACTAGACAAATCGAACAACGAGAGTTATTTTAAAAACAAGGAAGATGAAAATGTTGAAATTGAAAATTTTACCATTTCAAACAAAAATGATCTTACCCAATCTTTAAAAACAGGATATGATATCACAATCACTCCTGACGTTGTAGGTGATAAGATTTATGTATTTCCTTTCTTAAAAAGCAACTTGTACCTCGACGAAAATCCATTTAAAGAAGACACTCGAAAATACCCAATAGACATAGGCTATCCTTTTGCAAATACCTACTTAGTTTCTATCGATTTAAATGATCAATATGAGGTTGTAGAATTGCCAAAAAGCAGAGTTTATAAAATACCTCAAAATGGTGGTGAATGTAGCATAGCATACCAAACAGATGATAAAAAAATTAGTGTACGCCTATCTACTAAACTTAATTTGTATCGTTATAGCCCTGAGAGTTATTCTATTCTGAAAGATTTTCTTACAAATGTTATGACGGTTCAAAGCAAAGAACCAATTGTGCTAAAGAAAAAATAACTTATGCCTCTGTTCTGTTTTTTTCTTGAATCTTCCGAACAATAGCAGTAGCTGTATTTCGAGAAAGAAAACGTGGTAATTTTGATATAAATTTATTTAATGCCCCTGGGATTACCACTGTTTTTCCCTTCAGCATTGCCTTATACCCACACAAAGCGACATCGGCTGGGCACCCCATGTTAAAATGTATTTTATTATCCGTATTCCCTTCGGAAACTACCTCTTGAAAACATGTTTTAGTTTGACCTGGGCATAATACGGTAACCGTGACACCTGTTCCTTTTAATTCATTGGCAATCGCTTCAGAAAAAGAAAGAATATACGCCTTAGAAGCATAATAGAGTGACATTAAAGGTCCTGGCTGAAAAGCTGCCAATGAGGCCAAGTTTAAAATTTTACCGGTTCCTCTTTCTACCATACCTGGTAAAAGAAGTTTTGTTAAATGTGTGGTCGTCATTACGTGCAACTGAAGCATTCTAGACTCACGCTCCCAATCGGTATTATCGAACGTCCCAAAAACACCAAAACCTGCATTGTTAATTAAAACATCAATTGGTGTCCCGTTTAAAGCATCAAAAATATCCTGTGCTACATTAGGGACGCTTAAGTCCTTCGTTATAATAGTAACCGGAACATCAAACTCTTTTTGTATGGCTACTTTGGTCTGTTCAAGATTCTCAGCGTCAATATCTACTAAAATAAGTTGAAATAAATCTTTTGCGAGTAGTAATGCTAATTCATATCCCAACCCAGAAGCAGCTCCTGTAACCAAAGCTACTTTAGTCGATGTTTTTTTAATTTTCAAAAGATGGTTTTTAATAATATACTTCTAGATAACACTACAAATATGCAAATCTTTTAGCATTTGACTATTGATAAATAAAGAGATATTAAACAACGATTAAAACTAAATAAATTGAAGACAGAATAAACATAAAAAAAACAAGTGTAATTATTTTACATCAAAACACCTAACCAATTGATTAACAGTTTTAAAAAGAAATAATAACCCCTCAATCAATCATATATATAATCTAAAGGAGTATTCTTAAATTATATAAATTTTTCATATATTTAGGTCCCAACTCTAAACCAAAATAATTGAGACTATTCCTACTTATTCTCTTTACCAATCTTCTTTGCACTAGCGCTTTAACCGCTCAAGCACCTCAAAAAGAGGTGACTGATACCGTGCAACTGACTCCAAAAGAATTAAAAGCTAAAAAAATTGACTCCTTACTGAAGTACACTAGAAGTCAGTTTTATAAAAATAACTATGACCTTACCATAGAAGTTGGCCAAGAAGTTATAAAACTCGCCAGAGAAGAAAATGACTATGCTTCCATTTTCAAAGTCTCTAGTTTAATTGGAAATGCTTTTATACAAATTGAAGACACCATACAAGCCAAAAAAATATTAACCGAAACTGTAAAAGAAGCAGAAAAGATATTAGCTTCTAGAGTAACTTCAACCTTAATAAGTGAAGAAGATAAATTAAAAGATTACAAAAGTGTTATCACTGCTAAAAATGATTTAGGGAACTATTATGCTCAGCAGGAAAGATTTGAAACTGCAATTTCAATTCACAAAGAAAATGTTTTACTTGCTGAGAAAATAAAAGATACTGGACATTTATTTATTCTCAATTTTAATTTAGCCGAATTAAATATCTCTTTAGGGGAGAAAACGAGGAAAGATTATTATATAAAAGAAGCAGAACACTACGTAAACAGCACCAACAATTACATTCGAGAAAAGACTAGAGATCCGTATCGCGCAGTTGCCAAATTAAATGTAGGTAAACTACATTATATAAAAAAAGAACCCAAACTTGCAATTGCTAATTTAAAAGAGAGTATTGAGCTTGCACAAAAATCGGGTTATGTAGATCCAATCATTGAAGGCTATGAAACCTATGCCAAAGCTGAAGCTTTGCAAGGCAACTACAAGGAAGCTTATTTAATGGCTCTAAAAGCAGATACTGCAAAAATTGAAAAATACAAAACTGATAAAATTAAAGCCATTGAAACGGTTACTGCCAAATTTAAACTGAATGAATACGAACAAGAATTAAAGGCACAAACAATACAAAACGAATTTAATAAGCAAGTAGCCAAAAGAGAAACTACTATTTTATGGATGAAAATAGCAGGGGCTATTTTAATCGTTTTTTCTATTTTCCTTTATGTTTCGTATCGCAGAAGAAAGAAACTGGTTGTCGATTTAATTGAGAAAAACAGACAGTATCTTGAAGCCAAGGAAAAAAGTGACGAGTATGCCAAAGCAAAAACAATTTTATTCTCCAACATCACCCACGAACTTAGAACCCCAATGTATGGAATTATAGGAATTTCTTCCATTCTCATGGAAGATAAAAAGCTCATAGCACACGAAGAAAACTTAAATTCTCTAAAATTTTCCGCCTACTACTTGCTTTCATTAATTAACAACGTATTGCATTTAACAAAAATTGATGCTACGAAAAAAGAAGACCTTAACCAGGTTGAATTTAATGTGCATAATATCATTCAAAACATTGTAAAATCTTCTAAATACATCAATACTAAAAACCCAAACACTTTTACTATTGAAATAGATCCGTATGTCCCAAAAACACTCATCGGAGACGATGTGAAGCTAATGCAGATACTAACAAATCTAATTGGCAATGCAGCTAAATTTACCGATAATGGTAACATTACAGTAATGGTTAACAGAATTACAGATGTAGAAGGAAAATCATGCCTACATTTTTCAGTCAAAGATACTGGCATAGGTATTTCTAAAGAACGTCAAGTGCATATTTTTAATGAGTTTAGACAAGAGGATTCAAATGACAAATCGATTCAAGGTACAGGATTAGGACTTCCTATCGTTAAGAAAATTCTAGATTTATACGATAGTGACCTAAAAATTGACAGCACCGTTGGAAAAGGAACAGAAGTGTCATTTACGTTGTGCTACGATCAACTTATCAAAAAAGAAATTAATTATAAAAAGCTAAGTGAAGAAGACCTTAAAAATGAGCGGAAACTCCTATTAAAAGGCAAGAACATACTCGCGGTAGATGACAATAAGATAAACTTAATAGTAACCCGAAAAACATTAGAATTGTACGGCGCTAACGTAAAAGTCTCTGAAAATGGACCCGATGCTATTGAACTTGTTAAAGAAGAAGTGTTTGACTTAATCCTAATGGATATTAACATGCCTGTAATGGACGGATTTGAAACGACACGACTAATAAGAGCTTTTAACGAGCACATTCCTATTTTAGCACTCACTGCTGTAGAAAAAGAAAAAGTAACTGGAGACCACGCCTTTAACCTCATGAGCGATATCATTATAAAGCCTTACAAGAACGACGTCTTTGTAGGAACTATTACTAAATATATCAATATGTAATGGTCAGTTAAAAATAGGCAATACCCCATTTTAAGCCTCTTTTTTCTCTTACTCTCTACGTATAGAAACTCCTGCAGTTTTAAATATAAGCTGTAACTCTTTTTCTATAGGAAACGATTTTAAAGGAGGCACATTAGCTCCACCAGGATTCCCAATTGGAATGGTCCCGACAAAAGACTTTACCCCTCCAAAAATAAGGCGAGGTATTTGCCCTACGATTTCTTTTCTGTTTTTAATTTTAATTCCAAATAGCAACATCTTCCAATGTACAAGTGTATGTGCTGATGGGTACTGTTGCCCTAATATATGCGCCCTTTCTAAATGGCTCCAAGCATTTAGAAAATTCCCTAATTCGTATTGAACTTTATACTGCGCCAATTCCTTAGTAAAATAAGGTTTTAATCTTTCGGAAAGTGAGGTGTTGAATTTCATATACGCTACAAGATTAATTTAAAAAAAGTTGTACTTCTAGACAAAAGTAATGATTTTAAGACGTACTATTTATTAAGAATGAGGCCTTCCATTTCACTTAGAATAAATTAACGGCGAGACATCTTTTTTAAATAGTCACAAATTTAAAGTCCTCGACCACGCCTGTCTGCCGACAAAGGCAGGCTCGAACAGACACAAAAACAAACTTCACAAACCGTCGGTTTAGACCAAATAGATTCATAAAAAAATGCGCTACAAATTGAAATTTGTAACGCATTTAAATTAATAGATAAGAAAGAATATTTTATAAGCCATTAGCCATTGGAATCCATTTATTACGGCTTCCATCATACATTAACTGTAGCATTTCGTAACGTTTTACTACAAAGTTAGTAGACCCTTCAATTCTGTTACCGAATAGAGACAATATACTATTAGGAAGTATTGTTAAATCACTCGTTGTAGGATACAACCAAATGGTTTGTCCATCAACACCAGGCATAATACCCGTTAAAAACATAAACGGTAAGATACTCGACATTCGAATTACCGATGCACGTTCGTTTACCTCACCTGGCAGAAGAATTAAGTTAAGGTCACTTAATACAGGTATGTTATTTGTACTACTAGCAAACTCAACAGTTCTATCTAGAGCACTTAATTTATTATTTTCTAAAATAACATTTTTATCAATTTCAACTTCTACAAAATTTCCTAATTCGTCAATACCAATAATTTTTTTGGCTTCTAAATTATTAGATTCTGTAAAATTTTTCACTCCACGTACACGAAGTCCTCCGTTAACATCTAGAGTTGCAGTAGGTTCAATGGTATTAATACCTACTTGAGCATTGCTACTAAAACATATAGCTAAAAGTAAAATAAAGGGGGCGAGATTTTTCATAGTTAGTACTTTAGAAGGGGAAAGTAATACTTTTATCTATATTAAACAAAAAATAAGTAAGATAAATCTTATACTATTTTACATTTTATCTAACATAAAAGGCATTACAACTAAACGTTTTTCCTCTAATCCCTTTACTAGCCTACTGTTTCAGTGTCAACCACTTACTCAGATACATACTCCTCTAAATACGAAAATCTTTTTGTTAATGTCCCTTCTTTGGTCGTCATTTGAGCTCTTGCTAATACACCTGCTTTGTCCTTATTAAAAAATGCAGGAATCACATTTGCTAGAAACATATCTCCAAATCCTTCGCTTGCATCTTTGGGTAATTCGCAAGGCAAGTTATCTACCGTCATCATTGTGATGGCTCCAGGAGCATCAAAAGCGGTTTCTTTTTCTGTTTTAGGATCATACCCAAAAAACGGATCGGCAATCGTAGAAGCCTTAATCGTACTCGCTACAGGACCATCGACATCGCACGAAATGTCTGCAACAAGATTGATATTAAAATCTTTTTGTTTCGCATCCTTTCGTGTAAACAAATAAGGAGCCCCAGTTCCGTAATAATGTCCTGCTATAAAATAATCGGTTACCTTGGCAAAGCGCATAAAATCACTTTCGTAACCTGAAGGATCTTTATAGAATTCTAGTTTATTACTTTCGCCTCCATCTTTTCGTTTATTATAATCCAATACATCAATCATACAATACACAGGTTCGTCAAACTTTTGAGAAAGGTATCGAGTAATAGAAGCCTTTTTTACTTTAAGATGTTCTAAAATTTCTTTAGCGCCGTGGGCTACTTTTCCAGCACCTGTAAGTAGTATTTTTATGTGCTTCGGAAGAGTGATTTTATCCAATTCAGCCTTCATAGCATCTAAATCGGCAAGCGTTTCCACTTTAGGCAATTCGAATAACGAATCGCGTAACCCTAGCGCTCTAAATCCGTTGTAAGCTCCTACCAAACCTGCATACCGTCCAAAACCAATCAATCTAGCACCACTTTTCTTTACAATGGTTTCGTGGTCTACTAATTCTATTTTATTCGCAAGAATTGCCTGAAGCAATTTTTTATTATAGGGTTGTTTTTTGATGGTATGACTGAAAAAGAAATATTTTTTATTCGGAATCAATGCCGCAATCGGAACTTCTTTTACGCCTAACATAACGTCTGCTTCGGAAACATCCTCTTTTACCTCAAATCCGGCCTTGCGATAGGCATCGTCTGGAAATATTCGCACGTCTGAAGCTTCTACAATTATTTTAGCGTCAGGGAATTGACGAATGACTTCTTGACATTTCTCTGGTGAAAAAACGACACGACGGTCTGGTGGATTTTTACGTTCTTTTATAATTGCAAAGGTTACTGACATTTGGTATACTTTTTGCCCCATTAGTAATTCGGGATATTGGGTGGTAAAGATAGTGTTTTTAGTGTATCTTTGCCGACCGTAGAATGAAGCATTTTTTATGTTTTCATCTTGCGTTAGGGATTGAGGCAAGCTACCGCGTAGCGCCGAAAGCCCGACCCTCTGAAGCTTGAGGAACGAAAAGCGAAAGAGGGTAACGCCCAAATGATCATTGAAAATACTCGTATGATTGAAATTTAATCATAAGATCTCGCTATAAACGCGGGAATATTGGGGCCGACTGGTTTTGACAGCGGGTCTAATTGTAATGTAAGCATGTCGAGCGCTGGGAAACAGCTCGTTAATCTCATTTTTCACACTTTTTAAACGGCGAGAATAACTACGCCCTAGCTGCATAATCCGAATCATAGTAGGATAATGCCTCGGTCCGCAAGGCGGACAAGCAGGAAGTCTCTCGATTGCCTTGGTTTGCGGCGATTGATATAGAGACTTCGTAAAAGTAAACCTAGCCGCAATAGTGCTTTGATGTTGCGGTGAAACTCAAGTAAAGATAAGGGGTGCGTTGGTAGTTTTCGACCGGCAATCTCACGAAAACCTAAATGAAAACTACACATGTAGAAAGCGTTATAATTGCTTGTTTGGACGAGGGTTCGAATCCCTCCGGCTCCACGATCACTCACAACTGCGCTGTGAGTACTAATATAAAAAACCCGACAAGATTTTCGCTTGATCGGGTTTTGTTGTTTTTAGACATTAAAATTATCCATCCTTGTTTTGCTCATAACAAAGTAACCATTTAGTAGTAGTATTAAAAATACACCGCACACTCCGGCAATGCTTCTATAATGCGCTCTTGTTCTGTTTTACTGAAATTATTGTTCGTTAAAATAAGTGTCCTTAATTTCTTTAATGCTGAAATGTCTGCGGGTAAACTTTCTAGTTTATTATTAGACAGAATCGCCAACTCTAAACTTTCTAAATTTGAAAAGCTTGCAGGTAATTCTCTCAAGTTATTATCATTGAGAATCAAGGTTTTTAAGTGCTTTAGAGCGCCAATGCTATTAGAAATTTTCTGCAATCGATTGTGTTCCATATTCAACTCTTGCAACGTTTGTATGTGAGTCCATTGGGTGTCTAACTCATAAAATTGATTGTAACCAACGTGTAGTGTTTTTAAAGAAGGCAAAGCAGCTATTGAAGACGGCAAATAACTTAATTGGTTATTATCCAGTTGCAGTACCTGTAACGACCTGCATTGGTCGATAGTAGTAGGGAGTGATACCAAACTATTTCCAGAAAGATATAGGTATTGAAGGTTGTTCAGCGCTCCTATGTCTTCTGAAATTTTAGTGATTTTATTATCTGCTAAATCCAGTTTAATTAGGCGTTTCAATTGTTTAATTTCTTTTGGGATATAAGCTAATTCGTTACCCTTCAAATTTAGTATTTCTAATTTTTCAAAACTGAAAAGCGCCTCATCCCAGCGTTCAAAATGGTTGCCCATTGCGTTCAAAAAAACCAAGGCTGTTAATTGATCAATGTTCTCAGGAAGCTGAAACAATTGCTGATCGCGCAAATTTAGTTGGGTTCCCTTTTTGTTTTCAGCCAGAGCAGTTGTAACATTATAAAACACTTCTTCAGTGATAGGATTGGCATTTTGAGCTCCTCCTTGAAGCGAAGCTATTCCGAAGAAAAAAATAAAATAAAACCTAGTCATCATTGCCTACATATTTATATAAAAAAAGACTGGCGCAATAATATTACACCAGTCCTTTCCTTATTTATTGAAAAAATTAATTTTGTTTCACGATTTTATAGCTACCAGAGTTTTCACCCACGGTCACTTTTATCACTAACATTTGGTTCGCTTGTACATACGGAGCCAAATCTAGGGTTACCGTTCTTGTGTTACCAAAGGTTGTTGCATCCTTTTGAGTTACTACATTTTGACCTAACATATTAAATACCTGAACAGTAATTTCACCTTCTTGATCCGCTATATCTACATTCACAATACCGCTTGTTGGATTTGGATATACTGACACAGCCTCAAGTAACACATCGTCTACTCCTAACACTTCTTGTACTAGAATGTATTCTTCTTTTATTACCTCAGTTCCTGTTCCAGCAACGTTTGCAACTGTAAGACTTACATTAAAGTTTCCTTCTTCCAAATACGCCACTGTTGGAGAGGCTTCTGACGAGGTTGCTGGAATACCTCCTTCAAAAGTCCAGAACCATGAACTTGGATTGTTTTCACTTAAATCGGTAAACGTAATTGCTGTTCCTGGAGCAGTCGTTACTTCCGAAGCAACAAAATCTGCCACTGGAATCTGCGCTCCTAAGTTTTCTTTCAAGGCAAAAACTACGGTTGCGGAAGCATTAAAAGTTATATCGTTAAAAGTTGCATCCTGCTGTGGTTCGTTAGATCCACTTGGGTGTTGTACAGAAAAGAAACCGTATTTAAAATCTGGCGTAAAAGTCAGTCCTGTTGGTTCAGACCCATTAGGCATCGAAGCAAATAACTCGATATTTGGAGTTGCTTGTGTATGGTCTGGACGTACTACCCATATATAATTATTTCCACCATCTTGTAAAACCCAAAGGTTTCCTTGATCGTCAAACGTTAGGTTGTCATTACCACCACCCCATGCTTCGTTATACACACCAGATTCTGTCGTAATATCATAAGACGTTCCACCTACAAATGTTTGGAAGTTTGTGATTGTTGAACCATTATCTGTAAAGCTGTACACACGACTTTTTCCTTTAGATGTAAAATAAATCTCACCTGTTATTGGATTAATCTCACAGTCTTCTACCCCATTAAAATCTGTTCCACCCAAAGCAGCAGCTGCGGCAGTTACATTGTTACGTTCTGCAGGCGTGTTATTCGGTACTTGCACCCAAGTTGCTGTTGGAGAAGTAGGATCATTTCCTACCAATGGCGTGTCTAATTTTAACACATATAAAAATCCGCTAGAAAGATCTCCTGGTGTGTTTGCAACAAATTTATAGACACAGTCTGTACCTCCATCTTCACCGTAATACGCAGTTCGCATATCCTCAGAAACTACTACATTTTCGTGTTTCATTCTCCCCATAGCCCATAGCTTTTCTTGTCCATTTCCATAATCCACCACCTGTGCTGTTGCTGGATCAATCTCTACTAGCCAACCTACATCTTGGTATCCATCTGCATTAACGTCTCCACTGTTTGTAGACTCTTCTGCAGTGATAATAGTTCCCCAAGGAGTTGTTCCTCCAGAACAGTTACGGGTTGTAGTTACTAACGCACTATTAAAGAAATCTACTGGTTGTGTTTGAGTTACTTCCCATAACAAAGTGTCTTCATTAAGATTCACATCGGCAATTGTAACCCCTCCAGGCGTAGTTTCGTGGTTGATTGAAACATACCCCAATGAACTTGATCCTTCGATAGGAATATATCCTGTAAAGTCATTGTTTCCACCTACGGTACCTGTTCCTGTAGAATATGGATCTCCTTGCTTTACGATTAATTGAAAACGGTGCTCGTCTGCGATGATCATTTTAGGAGTCTGTCCTGTTGGCTCAATTGAAGTAAAACACCCAATCGTTCCTGGTTCACAAGGTGCTGTAGTGGATTCATTCATCAAAAACATATCAAACTTTAAATCTGAACTCTGTCCGTCACGATTGTGCAACTCTACTGCAATTTTGTTGACACCTTCTACAAAGAAAGACTTTGCTACAGTGTGTGTAAAAAAAGCATTCTCGTCTGCACCACTTACTGTACTTTCAGCATTGGTTAAATAATCGGTTGGAGGCGCAGGCATATTATCTCTAAAAACCTCTACACCATTTACATACACAATAGCTCCATCATCACGTTTTAAACCAAAAATTACATTGTCTGTCAAATCGGCTAGAGCAATATTTACTTCTTTTGTAAAATATGTCGTGATGTATTTATTGTTAGCGTCTGGTCCATAAGAAACCTCCGTCATAACTGGATCTCCATACCCTAAAGGTGCAAAACCAGCAGACCAAGCACTAATGTCGTAGCCTGCTTCTGTCCAAGTTTCGGTATCTAAACTCACTCCCGTGTCTAGATAAGACCAAACAAGACCTGTTTCCATTGGATATGCTGCTGGGCTTGGTGTTGCAGGAACGAAAGCTGTAGCCATATCAAATCCTAAATCTGAACTACTCCCAGAACGTTGATGCAATTCTACAGCGATGACATTATCACCATTTTGCAATAAATTTGCAATGGTAAAATTAAAGAACGTATCCTCATCACCACCACCAACAGTACTATCTGCAAAAGTGTTATAAGTAATGGTACCCGCTGGCATATTGTCGCGGATAATTTCGGTACCATTAAGGTACACAACTGCTCCATCGTCTCTTAACACATTAAAGATAAGATCACCATAAATAGAGGCATCTACTATATTAAATTCATATCTAAAATAATACGTAGGATATTTATTATTCGCATCTGATCCATAAGAAAGAGTCGTTATCTCATCTCCGTCTCCATATCCTAATTGCGCAGCCCCAGTAGCCCAAGCACTATCGTCGTAATTAACTTCTCTCCATGCAGTGCCAAGATCCATTCCAGTATCATTGTAACTCCATATACTTCCAGCTTCAAATGGAAAATCGCCAGGCGCATTCATATTTGTTTCGCAACTCTTTGTTACGTTTCCTGTGTTTGCTAAGCCCGTAAAGCTTACAAACATAAGCAGTAGTGCTAAGGGTAAATTTGTTTTCATAATCAATAGTTTTTTTGGTGATTTATTTCTTCTTTTAAGAATTACTCAAAACTACTAAGACCGTTTTTCTTTGTGGAGAATTCAACTTTATGCCTACGTCATAGAACTGTTACGAATGGCCTCTTTATCTTAACTAAACATTACGTGCCCGCTTGAAAAACACGCTCACTATTAAGACAACTTTACTTGAATGTTAGCCGATATTTTAGTCCCCTGAAAGTGATACTTTTAGTCGTATGATTTCAAGTAGAAGGTTCTGTTTTTTAATTAGCAAAATGAAATTCGCTTCAAGAAAGAAGGCTCTTAAATTTCTTTAAGAAGGTAATTCGATTAAAATAAGGGACATTATTTAAAATCAGGATTGTTAGAAGAAATCGATTGCGCCCCTGCCGAGGTATCTGTAAGCGCATTCATAAAAACAATTAAGGCATCTATTTCCCTTTGCGACAACTCAAGAGGTGTGTCTGCAAGCGTTTGGTTGGTTACCTTCACTCCCATTCCAGCGCCGCCGCCTTGGTTGTAAAAATCTAACACTTGGGGTAAGGTTTCGTAAGCTCCGTTATGAAAATAAGGAGCTGTTTTTTCAATATTTCGAACGGTGGGAGTTTTAAAAGATTTTTCATAAATCCAAGCAGCTTCACTAGCAATTCCGTTTTTCCAACGCCCTTCATCGGTATCTAGTTCTTTTTCTTCGGAAGTCGGACTTTTTAGAACCCCTAGAATTTCAGTTTCGGTTTCTATGAATAACGGAGGAACCAAGCCAGAGAATGTGGGTGCAAAATGGCAGGTAGCACAGGCTCCTTTTCCCATAAAAACATTAAAACCTTCTTTTACTTCGTTACTTATGGAATTGATTTCTCCTCGTGTATATTGATCAAATTCGCTATTGAAAGATTGTAACGAAAGCACAAATGAAGCCAACGCTTTTGCTAAGTTTTGACGATTGATGTTTTCTTTTCCGAAAACCTCACCAAACTGTGTACGATAGGTTGTTGACTTTTTTAGTTTTTCTAGAATTTCAGAATAAGCGGTATTGAATTCTTTTGGATTGAAAATCACGTGCTCTACTTGCTGCTCTAAGGTGAAGGCTCTCGAATCGTAAAAAAATCGTTTTGCATAAACGGCATTTAGTAATGTTGGCGAATTCCGAAGTACGGTGACGCCTTCAATACTACTAAGAGATTTGGTTTCTCCGTCGGTAAAAGCGAGATCAGGATTGTGGCAACTTGCGCAACTCATTGTATTATTCCCACTTATCAATGTATCGTAAAAAAGAGCTTCCCCTAATTTTTTCAGTTTTTGAGAATCTTCCCCTTCCTTCAGTTGTGTATAGAAATAAGGATCTAAAAAGTTTGGCGCAAAAATACTGGTGCTTTTAGGGTTCCAAGCGGTATGATTTTTTAAATTTTCAGTGTCAATTTCAATAGGTAACTCGCCCAATGCTGCGTATAATGGATCAATATACTTTATAAGGAATGATAGTCTATCAAAGGTTTCAAAAGATGTATTTGCTTTCAACTGAGCGATGGCACCTTCAAACAAAGCAAGTATCTGTTTACTTTTTGCATATTTTTGACTAAGGGGTTCGTCTTCAATAAGTGTTTTCATTGCAACCAACGACACCAAAGCTTCCTGCAGTCCATTGGCAGAACCAGGCGTATCGAAACCAGTTACTCCTAAGGTAAAAATACGCACCAATTGCAATCGTGCCGCCAAAATTAAATCTTCTGGAGTCGGTTTCGTTTGGGTTAGCGCATTTGCTAGTAGGTTATATTCAGCTTTTACTTTTTTGGAGAGTGCTGCGATCTGTACTTTTTCTTCGGAAGGATTTTCAGCATAAATTAATTCGTCCAACACTTGTAATCCTTCAGGAGGAACCACTGTTGGCTGATTCCCAGATTTTGAAATTTTCAGCAATGGAGCTCCGTTTAAATGTTTCCCCGTAAATTCTGGATTGTAGTAAGCTACGTAAAATTCAATTCTTTTGTAGGAGAGTCGTGCCTTGGTTAACACTGCCTGAAGCGAGTCTGCCGACACTTGACCTCGTTTAAAAGCGGTGGCCGTTTTATCTAACTTTTCTAGTTGAAGGCTGGTCGTATTTAAATAAGTAATTAATGTATCAGGGTTCACAGTATATTTCTCTCCGGAAGTACAACCGCCAAGTATCATACTCACAATAAAACCAAAAATAAAAATAGAAGAAGGGTAATTTTTATGCACAGTGAAGTAAATTTCTCCAAACTTAAAACTTCTCCCCTCTAGGATTGTTACCTATACATTATGAAATGTTTATTTGAGTGTTTGCGGTAACAGTTGAAGCACATCTCTAAATCATAAAGGCAAGCATAGTTCCTGATATACAAAAGAATGGGAATGTGCTGGAAGGTGTCTACACGAAACATCAATAAATACTTACTATCGCATCAATGATGAGAGGTCTCTTTTACGAAAGTCAGACTAGCTGAACCACTGGCACCCTTCTTTTTATTTATAACAGAACAAAAAGCCTATGATTTTGAATGTTATTTAAAATTTGGATTGGGTATGCCTTCAGAATATGTGATACGTATAAAATTGTAGGGATGGTAATTCGTTTATCACTTTTTTTTGGATATACTTCACAAGTTGGGTTTCTATTGGGGGAGCATTATTTGGGGAAGAATACCTAAAACCCCCATATTTAAAGGCATTTCGATATATTTTGAGGCGTAAAAAATTATTCCTTATGTGCCTAGACTAAGGCTCCTTTTAGGTCTATGAGGTTTTATGGGCTTATCCATGGCTTATCCATGGCTTATCTAGGGGGTATCTAGGGGGTATATTGGCGAACCACTACTTTGTTATACTTTTGGCATTAGTAAACGAAATCTAATACCCCCTTGCATTAGCCTCTCCCTCTTTTAACACCTCCTTTTACCCCTTTTTTACATGTTAGCGATTCGGATTATTGATGGTATGTAGCTTCACTATTTAGTGTTGTCTGATATAGGGAACTTGTTTTACAAATAAGGATTTAAACAACTGAATTTTCTGGCAATGAGTATTAGGAACGGTGCTTATGGTGTTGTTGGCAACCGTTTTTAATTATCGTAATATTCTTTAATGCTGTAATTTTTATCTTTTATCCTTTTTTTCAACTCACTTACAATATAATATCTGTGCATAAACCCGCAGAGTACGACAATTTTTTTACCTTGATGCTGTTCAGAAATTCGCAGTATATTTTTTGCCATAGTTTGATTTCTTAGATCCCAAAAATCTCCCGCCAATTGAAACCCATCCTTATAGCTTATTTTCTCTCCATTGGGTTTGGTGTGAAAATGGGTGTTAAATTCGTCTCTTTCATTCGTTATTTTTGTGAGCATTTTATATTGATAGTACTGTCGTTCGGCACAAATACTATCGGTAGTAGGATTGTTGAAATTTTTAGGATCTTTAGAAGCTAGTATTAGTAATGGTTCTAAAAGAGCTTTGTACTTTTTGTAAATTTCAGCTTCAGAAGCAGACAATACATCGGCGTTATATAGGCTATCTAGGAGCTTTGTTGTTAATCCATCTGTAGGTCGTGAACCCGTGTTTATTCTGTATTCATTTCGACCTTCAAATTCATAAGGTCTTATCTGAGTCGTGGGATATTTTTCAACATACTTTTTTGACGCCATACCTTCATTACTCTTTGGAACATTTTTATGTCTAAAATCGGGAGTGAAAAATGAAGAATCCAGTTCCTGTACTATAAAATCAGGTTGGATGTCTTCTAATATGCCAAAAAGAATCTCTGCATTAAAATTAGGCGCTGGTTTATGTACCGTTCCAATAACAATTATTTCAGTGGGCTTTTCTGTTTTACAAGATATAATGGCTATTAAAGTCAGAAGTATTAGTAGGGTTTTACTCATTTTTTAAATTGTTGTCAACGGGTTTTGTATGACTATTGTTAGGTTTGGCATAGCGAAACGAAGACAGCAACGATGCCTTTTACATTTCATTTTTAGTTTCAACATACAGAACTACGCATGACGCTGCAGGTCAGACACAACCTATTTTTCGTGTGACTAAGATAGTTAATTGTTGTGCGTTTTCTATGAATTTAAAAGGGCCCGATGGAAATATGTGTTATTCCCCTAGCATTATAGCAATTCTTCGCATTCAAACCCGTCTCTTTGAAGGTTTAACTGAACTAATTTTGTTATATTTTTTTTGCTTTCTACTCTTAAAATATGGTCACAATCTTCTAAATCAAAATTCCAAGAACTTTTAGGAATTACTGACCGAAGTATTGAATTAACAAAACTAATATCTTGTGGGCTTATAGAGGTTTTAAAAATATAGACATTCATTCATTCAATGTTTTATGTAGCGGTTTAAGTATGGTCTGGTCAATGTAAAATGTGCCCAATGGAATGATGCAAGCAATTAGAACTTTCCAAGTTGTTTTTTTAAATTTCCAATTATATTCAGTTCCAACGCTAATTGTTGTTACAACAAATAGTAAAAAAAGGATTCCGTGAATAGGTCCCAAAATTGAAGACAACTCCGTTACTCCGTATAAATATTTTAGAGGAACTGACACAAAAATTAATACGAGTAACGAAAGGCCCTCTAATAATGCCACTAATCGTAATCTGCCGACATTTGAATTGAAATACGTGTTCATTTAGAATGTTCTTAGGTATGGCCTACTGACCAAAGGTGAAAATGGCCAAGGAATGGCTATTATTATGATCGCAATTGCAATAGAAAAATATACAAGCATAATTTTAAATTTTCCAATATCCGTTATGTTCCTTTTAGCCTTCGCTGAACCGATGGTAATAACAACAATTGCTGTAATCATTAGAACAACATGAAATAAGCTGAAAAACGTTAAATCCCAATCGGAAATCAAATTTTTAAAATCAGAAAAAAAATATTTAATGATTGGACTTTTTATATAAACAAGAATGCCTAATATTAATTGAATATGAGCGATGGTGGCTGTCCAATGTCTAACTTTATTATCTAATTGTGAAAATTTAGCTTTAGTCGTATATCCTTTATACGCGCGAAAAATAGCGTAGAGCAATGTTATAAGCACAAGCCATCTGAATATAGAATGAAGAATTAAAACGGTTGAATACATTTGCTTTGAATTTTCAAATGCAAATGTCTATGTTTCCATAAAGCTTGAATAGAAAGTATTATGCTATAATTAGGACTTTTCAATCAAAGCTCTAAACTTCGTAGGTGACATGTTTTCACATTTCCTGAAAAACCTTGTAAAATAAGATGGATCCAAATACCCCATTTTATAAGCTATTTCACTAATCGATAAGCTCGATTGGTATAGCAAAAATTTAATTTCAATAAGTTTCGTTTCTTCTATAATTTTTGATGCGGATTTAGAGGTGATAGATTTCACCGATTTGTTTAAATGATTCGGACTCATATTCATTATTTTGGCGAAGTCAGCTACTTTAAAATTCTCTTTTACCTTTTCATGTACCAATAATTTAAATTGAGACGTTATTTGATAAGAAGCGCTTTGACTTCCAACCTTATTTTGTCCAAACAATATTTGCAATTCAGTAAGTAAGGTGTAGAGATACGAGTGAACAATATTGGGATTGGGTACGGAATCAGATTTAAACTCAATTAACAACCTTTCAAAGATGTTTTGAATGGCTAATTTTGAATGTGGTGTTACGTCTATGATGGGGTGATTTCCAGTATTTAAAAAATCGAAGTCTAAAATTAAGGAGCGATTTCCAAATTTCCCAACAAGTATGTTTGGGTGAAAATGACATGTAAAACCTTTTACGTTTGCAGCTATTTTTCCGGTTGAAAACACAGCGCCCGCTTGAAGTATTACAATTTTTCCTGGTGTAATAGTATAGTCCTTAAATCCGATTTTCGTTTTATAAGAGCCTTCTGTAACGTAAATAAGCGTATGACTCTCTTCTCTTGAAGGCAGAATTGGCTTAAGCACTTTTTTTATCAAATCTTCGATTCTTAAACAAAAGAAATCCTCTACACTCTTTTCGAAAAGCTTATTTAATTTTGGACTTTCATTGAAAAATTGTTTTCGGAAATCCTCAGAATTGTATGTTTTTATTTCAGCGTGCATCTTTTCGATCTAACGAGCTATCTTTAACCTTGTGGGGCGTTGTTCTACAATTCCTAAAAATACACATATCCTTCAAAACATTTCGAACTATATAAAGCAGTTACCCTATTGTGTCCCGCTTCTTTATCGTATATTCAAATTGTAGTACTCTCAAATTCCATAACGTTAAGGTTTGTGTCGCAGAAATTCGTTCATTTTCACTTCTTACCACTAAGGTGTCTGTAAACGATTTGAGGTACTTAGTCCATAAGTGTCCTTTTGAGTCCTTCAGCAAAAAGTAGAAACCACTATCACCAATTTGATTCCCTTCTGATTCTAAGATAAGTTCCCCATTATTTCCAACCTTAGGACTTAAAATAACCGTTGCACTTCCATTCGGCAGTGGAAAAATTGCTTTAATGCAAGTTCTGCCCGACGGAATAGTACAAGTTTCATATACACCTGAATAAACAACTTGTCCTGTTGTTTGAAAAGTTCTAAGCCAAATAGTTCTTTTAACTTCATTTGTTGTTGGATCTACTAGGTAGATTATTTCACTTGTCAACGCCTCAGAACTCTCTTTACTTTGAATGGGGATATTTAGTTGTTCTATTCTTTTGCTAAAAATAACCCGAAGCAAAACACCAAATACTTTAAAGAATGGATTCCATTTTACGTTTAATTGAAGTTCATAGTTCGCCGTATTTTCATAAAAATCGATTACATCTTGAGACAATGTTTCTACTTCTTTTTCAGATAGATTTAGCTGATCTATGGATTGAAGTAACCCTTTGCGTTTTGTTTGATTGTCTATCGTTAGGTTTTCTTTAGCGGCTAATTGTTGGATAAATTTTAAACCAATCCCATGTAGTTCTCCAAAAGGCCCCAAAAGCCATTTTTGATTTGTTTTATCAATTCTTTTTCCGAAAAGAATGACCCATTGCTGCGTAATCCAATCTTGAACGCTTTGTTTTTTAGATGCTATTCCCATTTTTTACTCATTTACGCTATGTTGGGAATAAAATTGGTTTGCCCTTTCCAACTGCCAAATTCTGCGATAGGTTTAAACCTTAAAGTCGTGAACTCAAAGTGAAAGTTTTTTCGTTCTCTTTCTTTCATTGCTGCCGAATGTCTTTTAGGATTAGGAACAGTACTATGTCCATGAGCCATATCGGTCATTTCTTTTTCCGTTTTCCAAATTGAAAAAGTTGAAACTGTATTCGGAAACTTCACAGATGCCAATGAGAGTGTCGTTCCTGGATGGTCTCTGACTAGTTTTTCTACAGGCCTTCCCCAATGGATAAATCTTGGAACTGCGAAAGGCTTCATTCTTGCTATTGTTACAGCAACTACTGGAGACTTTGGACTTTCTAACTTATCTCTATGGGCTGGTATTTTGAAGCCACTAAACGTTCCCCATTCTCTAATAAAAGACAAACGTACATGCCAACCCTTTGCTAGCGTTTTTCCAAAAGGGTCTTGTTCCAAATAATTTTCAAGTGCAGTTTCATTTTCCCATTGCATAAAAATTGCGACTTGCCCTATTAAAACTCTAGATGCAGATACAACTGGAGCGCCCAGCGTCATCGCTGTCATATATTCTGAGTAAATCAATCCTTTCGTGTTTTTGGAAATTGGATTTGAGAATATTTTTTTTGTCGCAACAAAAAAGGGCAGTTTGACTAAATGATAAGAGAATATACTCACTTTGATTTTAATTGAATTAGCAGTTTTAAATTTTCCTCAAATTACACAAAATGTGCGCTATGAATCCTAAAAATAGGCACTTCCTTTAAAACATTTCGAACTATAGCCTTACTAGGAGCTTTTTTTATTTCTGAAAACACCCCGTTTTAGCACATTCATTGACGGTTTTTTCTGAAGTACTCCGCTGTTTACCAAAGGTTTTTTTTTAGATTCCTTCCCTTTTAAGAATAGCCAAAAGGATCGTTATTGAAATTCCGATTACAGAAGCTATGGTGTTCTTAGGAATTAATTCCGATTTTTTAATTCCATACACGAGATTGCTTATGCTCTTTTTATTCATTAATATGATAAATAGAAGTATGAGGAAGAACGCGATGCTATGTAAACTACTTAAACACGCATCTGTTACTTCCGTCTGAGTGAACGGAAACACCAAATTTGTGATTAAAAAGCAGAAATAGGATTGAATTAAAATCCAACCCACTTTAGTATTCGTACAAATCCCGGTAATTGGAAGTAATAAGATGAAAGCAGCGCTCAAGTAATAATGATGTGTTGCAATGTGAAAGCTATTGTTATTGATGCCATGTTAGGCACAATTTTTTATTTATTCCCTCTTATTTTACTTATCACTTCTTTCCAGTTGTATTTTTCTTTATTGGTATTATTCCACTCCTCAACATCGGACAGCATCTCGTCAATTTTGTTTTTATCTAACCATTTACCATTTACAAAGACACCTGAAATTTCACTAGTATTGTTAATATTATCTAATGGGTTTTTATCTAATAAAATTAAATCTGCAAACTTTCCTGTTTCGATTGTTCCTATTTTGTCGCCAATCTCAAGCCATTCTGCACCTAATCGAGTTGCGGAAGCTAAGGCTTCTTCATTAGTTAAGCCAGATTCAACTAACAACTTCAATTCGTCGTGAAGTGAAAATCCCCATACAATCCCTGAAGTCCCCGCATCGGTTCCTGCAACCATAGGAACGCCTTCTTTTTTAAAAGCTTTGACAATCTTACGATGAAAGTCAACGAGTTTGTCGAAGTAAGCAATCCGCTTAGGATTTGTACCTTGGTTGTATTGATTGGATACAATCCATTTGCTTTGCATCAACGGATGGACAAATTTAAAACTTTTGAGATTTCGAACACTATCAAGAGAACGTGCTTGTTTTGCTATGTACACAAGATTAGATAAATTAGGAATTAACCAAGTACCATTTTCTTTTGCTAAACGCGCAAACTCTTGAGCTTTTTGTAAGCTGAAGTCTTCTGTTTGTTTTGATAATTCTTCTGCATGTGCAATTAACCCAAAGTGGGGAACAAAAAAATCGGTAGCAGGTTTTCCCTCAAATGCATTAGGAATATGTCCAACCACTTTCATTCCGTGTTTGTTTGCTTCATCAATGATAGCTTTATAGGTTTCGATGTTTAATTGAGCATACACTTTTATAAACTCATAGCCTTCCCCTTTTGCTATTCTAACGGCTTGTCTTCCATCAGATGGTGTTGTTGCAGTTAGATTTGCATTGTTTCCATCAATTAATGCTGCTAACGCAATTCTTGGCCCCATCACATCGCCTCTTATTATTTCGTTTCGTTGCCCGATATGTTCCGCTCTTGCACTTAATTCAAATACAGTCGTCACTCCATTTGCTACATAAAGCGTCATGAAATTTTGAGTGTTAAATTGTATTGCTGGACCTTTTGTAGGATACGATTTATAAGGTCCATCTGCTAGATTATGAACGTGCATATCAATTAAGCCTGGGATCAACCATTTTTCTTTCCCGTCAATGATTGTAGAGTTTTCAGGTATTGACTTATTGATAGCGTAAATTTTGTTTTCTTTTATTACTACTGTGGCATTTTCAATGACTTTATTTTCTTTGGTCATTGGAATTACATTAACATTCTTTATGGCATAAGTTATATTATTTTTCTTGCTAGATTTTGAATTGTTTTGTGCGTTTAAATTGAAGCTGATAACTGCAAACAGCATTAGAGTTTTTAAATATTTCATTTTGATTTTTTGATTGATGAATTACTTAAAAAGACGGGAAATTTCTGCTTTTGTTACAGTTTTGGCTTTAAATAGTGCCTAACGGGTTTATAACTACTTATAGCGCTTGGAGCTTTGTGTGCCTATCTTCGGAAGAATGGTCAGAAAGGCAAGCGATGGCTATAATACCAACACCTAGAAAAGTGAATTTTAAGCACTAAACATGCTGTATTTATGGAAAAGCTATGATTGTTGATATATTGTTGGGAGTAGTTTTTATAATTTATATTTCTTAATGATTTTATCAAAGTTTTCAGATTTAATAAAATTTCTTTTTTTCTTATTGACCTGTATCGTGTCTAAAAAACCAAGTTCTACTAAAGATTTTAAATCAGATCTAGCTGTGAAATTTGAAATATTAAATCTTGTTTCTACTTCTTTATTATTTAACACTCTGTCACTATCCTCATTTAATAATTTTAGTATCTGAGCAGTTCTTTCATTAATTTGAGGAATTTTCATGAATTTAGCAGCTTGGACTACTTCTTTTTGTTTTCGATTGATATATACTTTTAAAGCTTCATAAGCTTTTTCCATTGTTTTAATATGATATGTAATAAAGTAACTTAAATCGTTATCGTCTGATTCAGTATATAAATATGCTTTTTCATATTGATTTTTTGTGTCTTGAATTATTCTAGAAATTGATAAGTATTCAGTAAGCCAATACCCTTTCTTTAGCATATACCAATAAAACAATGCTCTTGCTGTTCGTCCATTTCCATCAGTAAAAGGATGAATCCAACCAATCATAAAATGAATTATACAGCCTTTTACAATAGGATGGATAAAGTCTTTTGTGTCATTGTTAAAAAATAAGCAAAGATCATCCATTAATTTTTCAACATCTTTTTTTAAAGGTGGTGTATGAACTATTTCGCCTTTTGTGTAATCTACCACATGTACATCGTCACTTTCTCTAAAACAACCTTCTTCATCATTTGATTCTAAAGTACCATTAGAAATTAATTTATGTATATATAATATATTTTCAATTGTTAATTCTTTTTCTTTGTTTTGAACTATATATTTCATAGTTATGAAATTGTTCATTATCATTAATTCAGACTTGTTTTTTGGTTTTTTCTCAAGTTGAATCATTTCTTTAGCCCTTTTTCTAGTTGTATTTGCTCCTTCAATTTGACTACTAGAAATTGATTCTTCTATTAATGAACTTATTATATATTTTGTCTTATCGGTTTCAGCTATACCAATATTACTGCCTAATGTCCCACCAATATGCATATCAAATAGATGCAAAGCTCTTTGCATAAAGTCAGTAACAACAAACATAAAATTGTAATTACCAAAATTAATTCGTTTCGCTTTTAATATTCTATGAAGCTTAATCGCATTCCAAAGTTCTTTAGGATTATGTTCTTTTGTTTTGTATTTTATCTTATCCCAATAAAGATAATCATCTTGAATATTTTTCAACATTCCATTTGTTTGAAGTTCAACCATTAATGGAATTGTATTTTTATCTTCTTTGTTATATTTTGGTGCTTGTTCGAACATCCTACAAATATATAAAAATAGCGAGATTATTAGATAATCTCGCTATTTTTATTTTTCAGTAAATTACTCCCAACGGGTTTGTATGCTACTTATAGCGCTTGGTGCCCTGTGCGCCTTCCTACGGCAAGCAGGGCTTGAAGCGGCAACATCTTTTTGAGTTCTTTATTTAGTTCCGATTATTCAGAGCCACGTGAGACACAAAAAGGCAAGCTAATTCGGATTATACCGATACCTAAAATAGTACTTTATGAATACTAAACACGAAGTACTTATGGTAAAGCTATGGTTCGTATAGAGTGTTGTGCGTTCGCTTTATCACCGTTTAGTTTGGGGAATTTAGGCCAAGTTTATTTCCTTCTGTGTCCAAAAACAAAGCAAAAAAACCGCTTTCGTCTGCGTGTGCTGTTTTAGGCATAAGAATTTTTCCGCCATTTTTCTCGACCTTATCAAGAATGGGTTGTAAATTATCTCCTCCATTGAGATATATTGTTACTCCGTCTGCAGAAGGTTTGTATCCTTCGCCTTTCATTAAAACTCCTGTAACCATTTGTTCTTCGTATGGGAATATTCCCATCTCCATTCCTGGCATTTCCATTTTCTCAATGTTAATACTTAAAATTGCTTGGTAAAAAGTTACTGCTCGTGAAATATCTGTTGCTGGAATTTCAAAAAGTGAAATATGACTTTTCATTTCGTTTGTTTTTTGATTTAGGTTAGATCTAACCGTTGTAGTTTCGATTTTTGATTTGTTTTGGTTATAACAGGCAGTAATACTAAAGGATAGAATTATGGCTGTATAAAGAATGTTTTTTTTCATATCGTCCTGCTTTCTTCATTTGACAAGACAAATTTAGATTACGTTCAAGCACCAAAATTGTAAAAATGCGACACGCAGTCTATTTGTAGAAAAGGGCAGAAAGTGCCATATTTTCATTACCTAAAAATTCTTTCGGATTTATTCCTGTAAATTCTTTAAAGTCCTTTATAAAATGTGCTTGGTCAAAATATTCACTTTCGTACGCAATTTCAGTCAGGTTTTCAGTCTTTCTGTTGAGTATCCTTTTTATGGCGGTTTGCAATCGGATTACTTTCCCTAACTGTTTTGGGCTAACACCAATTTGTTTTTTGAAATTCCGTTCAAGTTGTCTCCGCTTTGATAAATCTTCTTTAAGAATTTCGCTTATGGAAGCACTTCCATTTGTTGCTAAAAGGCTATCAATAGTAATTTTTACAATATTGTCGATTGTAGTTTTTTTATTTAGCATATCCAAAAGTAAAGCTTCTATAATTTCTATTCGCTCATTACTGTCTGCTGCCTTTATTATTTTTTGTTCTAACTCTTTAGCAGTTACTTCTCCAAACACCAGTTCTATTGGTGTTTCCTTATTTGCTAAGTTCTTTAATGGTACTGCTACGAAATTTGCAAAACCGTATGGAAAAAAACGGATTGCAAATGTATTCACGTAGCCTGTCGGTTCAATATAAAAGGGTTCAATTGTCTGTCCGAGAACCATTGCACGAGGTTGTATTATAAAATCGTTTTCTGAAGTGTATCGTTTAATGTCGTCTCCAAGTATAAAAGCCATTTCAATTGTTCCGTCTGGAATTATCCGTTGTCTTTGTGAATTTGCTTCAGCAGGAACTTCTAAAGTCCAATAACAACTGATTAGAGATTCCAAATCAGGATTTGGTTGAAATGTTTGGTAGTTCATTTATAGTTCGTTTTTTTAGTGACGCACAACATACTATATTACTTCTAAAGGTACTCATATCCTTCAAAATCTCCATGAGAACTGTCTTAGTAGTTCTAAATTATTTCTAAATGTAGGTAGTTTTTAGCACACTGTGTTACAGGGTTCCGTATTTGGTGGGTTGCTCTATTTTTAATGCTATTTATTACCCCCTACCTCTTTCATCTACATATTAAGCTACGATACTACTTTCTAGCTTTATTGCTATTGTAAAAGCAATACTCTAGGATATTATATATCGATGTTGTAGGCAGTTATTTTTCCATTTTTCTTTCCTCTATGACTTCTTTCAATGCTAAAGTTCCATTCAGAGCAGAAGGAAATCCTGCATAAACGGACATTAAAATCATAATTTCGGACAGCTCTTCTTCGGACACTCCGACATTCAAAGCAGCGTTGATATGGACTTTTAATTGTGGTCTTGCATTTCCCATTGCAGCTAAAGCCGAAACAACTGCAATTTCCTTTGTCCGGTTGTCCAAGGTGGTTTCTCGGCTGTAAACATCTCCAAAAGGATATTCGATTGTGTATTTTGCCAAATCTGGTGAAACATCTTTTAAGCTTTCAATTACTTTTTCTCCTGCCTCTCCGTCAATCTCTTTTAGTTTTTTCCAACCTCTTTCAAATCGTTCCGTTTTTATACTATCCATTTTTATTTGATTTTCTGTCTGCCCATATCCACTTATAGCTATAAATAAAGTGAATATTGAAATTGTTAAATGTTTCATTTTGTTTTTAGGCAAAACTAACGGTTGAAAGAACTTCGTATGCAGGACTTTTTCTTGAATTTCAGACACTTTTAAATTCGGTAGGCGAAAGGTTTGTTTTCTGTTTAAATATTCTTGAAAAATAAGAACTATCCTCGAATCCTAATTGAAAAGCGATTTCTTTTACAGATAAATCCGTAAAATAGAGCAATCGTTTGGCTTCCGTTATTTTCTTTTCCAAGATTATTGTTTTAGGGCTTTGTCCGTAATTTTCTTTGCAGATTTGGTTGAGTTTATCCACGGTCAAATTTAATTTTGATGCATATTCGTTTACGGAAAGATTATCGCCAATAGTATCCGATACCAATTTTGAAAATTTTAAAATGGTTTTTGATTTCCTTTCCTTGTTTTTGGGATTTTTATTTGATACTCTTTTTAGTTGAAGTAACAAATATGAAATTCCCTGAACGATAGTTTTTTCGCTTAATTGGTCATTTTTCTTGGATTCTTCGATAAGGTTTTCAAATAGAGGTTTTAGAAGTTGTGTCTTTTTGTTCGATAAATCAAAAAAAGGTTTATCTACAAAATCTGTTATTTCTTTTAAAAGATATTTGTCAAAAACGATAATATAACCCTTCGAGTTTTTTGAATATGACCAATTGTGAACCTGTTTCGGTCGCATCGAAAAAAGCCTATTATGTTTGATTTCATATTCTTCAAAGTCAATTACATTAATTCCTGTACTTTTTGTGAACCATACAAGTGAATAAAAATCGTGTCTATGTGGCCATTCAACATTTGGGTCTTCAGTATCCTCAAAAGTTCCAACGTAGAAAAAATTTTCTTTTGGATTGGATGTAATAATATCTGATATGGAATATTCTTTCAGCAGGATGTTAGTTTTAATTGCACACAACGGGTTTGTATGCTACTTATTGTGCTTTGTGCCCTGTGTGCCTAGCTAGGGAAGGCAGGGTTTGAAATTGCTACATTTTTTTTGTTTAGTTCCATTTATTAAAAACTATGTGAGGCCCTTCCTGCCGGAATGCTGCTTAGAAAGGCAAGCGATACGTATTTTTTCGAAGACTAAAATAATGAAATTTAAGTACTAAACATACTGTGATTATGGAAAAGTTATGAATATTGATCCCGTATTGGCAATAGTTTTTTCAGTCGAATGGTTTAAATTTTTCAAAAGATTTTCCATTGCTTTTATAAACTCCATCATTAGCTGTTCCAAGCCACATTATTCCATTATTATCTTGATATATAGTAATTAGCAAAACATCTTTTACCTCATTATTGATTTCAAATTCTGATAAAGTTTTTCCGTCATATTTCCAAACCCTCCCCCTGTAATTTGTCATCCATAGATCGTCATTTTTATCTGATACTCCAGAATTGAAATACTTAGGTTCACCTTTTTCAATTCCCTTTATTTTTTCATATTCTAATGTGTTTGGTTCGATTTTGTATTTACTTATGAAATTACTCAACCAAAAAAATCCATCTTTATCTTGAATGATTGAACGAACTCCAGGAGCTACACCATTTGGAAGCATAGACAGTTCATTTTCTCCAAACCATATAAATGATTGTCCGTCATATCGAAAAGCTCCTGCAACAAATGTCCCAAACCAAATATTCCCATCTTTGTCTTTATTTACTTTATAGACCGAATAAGGGTTATTGTTATTGAATGGACTTACGAGCGTGTCAATTCCAAACGTCTTTTTTAAATTTTGTCGGGGTAACTTTAATTCATACAGAGATTCTCCATCATAGCGATATACATCGTTTGCATTGTACCCAAACCATAAATCGTTCCGTTCTAATTTCCAATTGTTTTTTGCTGAAACGATTGGATGTAACGTTGTTACTGATTTCCCATCATATTTACTAATTCCATTGGCTGTTTCAATAAATATATTTCCCTGTTTGTCTTCTTGAACACCTCTAATTGTATTGTCTGCTAATCCGTTCTTTGTTGTAATTTGTTTTAAATCTTTTCCCTTTAGGTAAAAAATGCCCTCTCCATTACTTCCAAACCAATAATTTTTTTTTGAATCTTGGAATATGACCCAAATTTTATTATCCAGTTGCACTACTGATTCGCCAAGTTCAGTTCCTTTATTTTCAGTACTTATCTGTTCGTTTTTTACTTGTCCGTTACAGGATAAAAAAGTACTCGAAACGAACACCAGTAAGATTGCTTTTATTGAAGTAATGTTCATTTTATTTGAGTATTTCTGGTTTTGTTAGATTACTGGCAACAGGTTTGTATGTTACCTATAGCGCTTGATGCCCTTGGTGCCTACCTTCGGGAGGCAGGGTTTGAAATGGCTACATTTTTTATATTTAGGCCCGGTTATTTGGAGTTACGTGCGACCCTTTCTGCCGGAATGCCGGTTAGAAAGGCAAGCGATACGTATTGTTTCGAAGACTAAAATAATGAAATTTAAATACTAAGTAAGCTGTTGTTATGGAAAAGCTATGATTATTTTGCGTTGTTAGGTATTGGTGGTTTTACACTTTCATAAATTTAAAGTACAATTTAGTATATCTTTACATATCAGTATTATGTAAATGATAGAACGAAAAGTTAGTTTATTTAAATCAGATTATATGTTTACTACCGGTGACATACCGATACTGATAACTTGTACCGATTTATCTGACTGGATATGTAAGCATGGTCGAGATTCTGTTTCTCCTTTGGTCAATGAAATAATGGGATCTTCGTTTGCACAAAATTGGAATTTGCGAACGCCTCCAATTTGTTTGATTGATGTTAAAGCTGACCACATACCAACACAATATGCACCACGACTACAACCATTTTTTTTTAATAAACCATGCTTTGGTTCTTCCCTACTCAAAGGGGGGCAAGTTATTGATAAAACTATGCTACCATCATTTATTAAATCATCATTTAAACGAAAGATTCTCAATAAGAATGATTTACTCAAAATAGCACTTTTTGATATTTGGATAGGAAATGAAGATCGACATCATGGTAATAGTAATTTGATTTTAGATCAAACTCAGAAAGGGGAGTATTATTTTAATGTATTTGATCATGGTGCAATCTTCAATACTAGTGGTTTACGGCATGGAATCGATTTAATTACTGACAATGAGTCGCTTATATCTTCTGAGTTAGTGAAAATATTATTTGGTAGTGTCAATAATTTAACGGAAATTGTTGATAACATAGTACAAGATTTTTACCTTTGCACGCAGTCTTGTGAACAAGACTTAAACACTATTTTGCTCAAAATTCCGTTAGAATGGGACTTTAATTTAATTCAATTTGAAGATTTATTGAGAGATAATATATTCAATGATGATTGGTACAGCCAATGTGAACAACATTTTAGAGAACTTATTCAAACAAATCTATATAATAAATGAAGACTTTTTTTAGTATAATCTATTTGCCTTTAGGTTCTGATTTTCAAGAGAAAATTAGTATAGGAATGGTTATGTCTAATGGAGCCGATTCGCTAATTAGATTTTCTAACCCAAAATTGTCTGCTGTAAAAAATATAATTTCTTCTGATAAATATTCAATTCTTAAAAATTACTTAAAGAATTTAGCAGATGAAACTATAGAAAACAATAAACTAGGACAGTTTAATTTAAATTTAAATTCATCTAATAACTGGATTAATGAAGAATATTTTTCTTATTTAAATAGATATTCTAATAATTTAGTTATGTTTTCAGAGCCTCGAAATGTTGATATGAATATTGATATTAATAATTTCAAATCTCTTTTTGAAAAATTTGTATTTTACTTCGAAGATGAGACTGCTCAAAAGAACTTAGATTCCATTTATTCTCAAGTTAAAAGACGTTTATATTCAAAAATTGAAGATAATGTAAACTTGAATGTCACAGTTAGATCATCAGATTTTAGAGAGTTAATAACACCTGTTGATGTCAATTTTATAGGAAAGAATGGGATTGTAGTTGCAGGACAGACAATAGACTTTGTTAAACGTCATTATAATCTTGAACATGATTTAACAAGTTTTGTTTCTTTCTCTAAAGCTGTTGACTATTCTAGAAATGATAAAGGAAAATATTTCTTGGTTGGTGAAGAACCTAGTAAAAAAGAACATCCTAAGAATCATAGAACTTGGAAACAAGTTATTGAAAGTCACTTAGTAGAATATGTTGATTTAAGTGAAACTGAGATTATTCAAGATTATATTAGATCAAAAAGTGTTACCCCTTTCTTTGATAAGATTTCTGATTCCGAATAATTTTATTGACCACTTACACCGGGTTTGTATAATAGTTGTAGCGCTTAGCGTCCTGTGCGTCTACCTACGACAGGCAGACCTTGAAGCGGGGACATCTTTTTAATTCTTTATTTAGCTCCAATTTTTCGGACTTGTTTGAGACACAGAAAGGCAAGCGTAGCGTTATTTTTCAGAAACCAATATCGTTAACTATTTGCAATCAATTCGCTTCTAGTTTCGTAAGAGCTATGATTATTGATACGTTGTTGCCAACCGTTATTTATTTCAATTCAAGTTTGTCTATTCGATTTTCAATTGAAAATTCTTTCATTTCAGATTCAAGTTTATTAAAATCTATTTGTTCTACTTTTTTTACAATTTCTCCATTTTTCATTAAAAAAATTTCATCACAAGTGTCCGCTAAAGTTGAAAATATGTGAGAAGAAATAATTACAGTTTTCTGTAACTCCTTAAGCTTTTTTATAATATCAGTTATTATTAAATTACTTTGTATGTCAACGCCATTAAAAGGTTCATCTAGAATGAAAACATCATTTTTCTGTAAAAGTATGGCTGTTAAAGCCAATTTCTTTTTCATTCCCGTAGAATATGTCGAAGCATATTGCTTTAGTGGTAAATCAAATATGTTCTTGTCCTCAATATTTGATAGTTTTATTTGTCTTGAGTTGGCGAGTAATTGTATGTATTCTTTTCCAGTAATTTTAGAAAAAAAGAATGGTTCTGTTAGTAAAAGACCTAAATGGTCTTTTAGATTGTTAGAGTCATATGATATATTTCCTTTATAATTTTCAAGTCCAGAAATGCATCTAAATAGTGTTGTTTTTCCTGCTCCATTTTCTCCAACAATTCCATATACTTTTCCTTTCTTAAATTTTAGATCTATTGTATTAAGAACTTGTTTATCCCCATAAGATTTTGATAAATTTTCAATTTTAATCATTTAAAACAGTATTTAATTTTTTAATAGATTGGGAATAAAAAAGAGGAATAACTATTAAAAGTATTGGTGGAAACATAAAACTTGTTGCAATTAAAATTCCTTGTGACATATTCATTTCGTTTGGAAAAGATGAATATTTAGCAAAAATTATAGTTGTGAGATAAGCATAACATAAAAGAATACAGATAATTATAATATCTATTTGATTGAAAAATACAATGCTTATCGTAATTATAATTGGTAAAATTAAAAGTGAAAAGTTGATTAAGCACATTTTTGTTTTTTCTAACAAAAATTCTTTTGAAGATAAATTGTAATTCCAAACAAAATATTCGTTTTCAATTTTTGAATAATAAGAAAAACAAGTTATTCCAATTAATAGGATAGAGAATACACCAATGTTAAAGTTTCCGATTGATACTGAAATATAAGTTAAGAAATAAGCGATTGGAAAAATATAATATGTCTTTCTGAAGCCCATAGTAAATTCAAATGGCTTTTTGCTAAAAGGTGTTGGAATAGGTATATTAATATTTGTGCTAAAATTTAAAAGAGTGCTAAAAATTATAAATACATTTAAAACTGTAGAAACTACAAATTGATTTTTAAACACTAAAAAAAAAGTAAAAGGAAGACAGTAAATAACATTTTCAATTGCTCTTATTTTTTTGTAATTGTCTTTATTAAATATTGATTTTAAAAAATCATTTCTTTTGGGTTCACTTAACTTTAAAACAAAACTTATTGCAATTAGACCATAAACATACATAGCAAATTCTGTATTTTCGAATAGATGGTTAGACAGTAAAATAAATAGAAACGGCACAAGTGTATATCCAACCAAAAGAGGAAGTCCAAAATCAATCATTTTTCTGTTTAACATTCTAAATTGAAGTTGGAAATATTCTTTCATTCGCATTTTTTTTCTAATGGTTGGTAACGGGTTTGTATATGACAAGTAGCGTGAAATTATGAGTTAATTTTCAATCTCGCCACAAGCCAAAATTTTCGGTTTAGAAAAGGCCCAGCTATTTTATTAATGTGGTGTTGTGCGTTCGTACTTTTACACTATTTTTTTATGTTTTATAGCCCAATTTTCAAGTTCTTTAATTATTGGCTTTAACTCATAACCAATGGTCGTTAATTCATATTCAACACGGGGTGGAACTTCTGCATAAATTTTTCGGGTTAAAACATTATTTTTTTCTAATTTTTTCAGTTGTAACGTAAGCATTCTTTCCGTTATGTTTGGTAAAACCTTTTTTATCTCTCCAAAACGTAATTTACCACTTAGCAACGCATAGCAAATCGGCAGTGACCATTGCCCTCCAATAATATTTGTAGAATAAACTTCTAGGCATTCATTAGCTAAAGCTTGTTTATTGGCAAAGTTTGTGGATGTTTCTTTGATTTTAGACATTACTTACATTTTTGTTAGTACCGTACAATTGGTTGTTATCTCAAACAATTAAATATAGGAGTTTATTTTTGTATCCGAAAATTTAAAGATTATAAGATATGAAGACCTTGGTAATTCTGATTCATCCAGATATAGAAAATTCAATAACAAATAAAAGATGGATTGAGGAATTAGAAAAATATCCAAATAAATTTGATATACATCAATTATACAAAGTTTATCCAGATGAAAAAATTAATGTATTAGCAGAGCAAAAATTAATGGAAAAATATAATAAAGTTATTTTTCAGTTTCCTTTATATTGGTTTAGCTCACCACCACTTTTAAAAAAATGGTTTGATGAAGTTTTAATTTATGGGTGGGCTTTTGGCAGTAAAAGTGGTTATAAATTAGAACATAAAAAAATAGGTTTGGCTATTAGTGCAGGAGCAACTGAGGATAATTATTCGGTAAAAGGTCATTACAAGCATACTTTAAAAGAAATATTAGCTCCGTTTGAACTTACGTTTAAATATGTAAAAGCTAATTATCAGCCATATTTTGTGAATTACGGATCTGATTTAGATACTCCGAGTGAAGTTATTGAAGAAAGTGCTCATAAATATTTCTTTTTTATTACTGCTTTCTAAGTCTCATTTTCAGTATGACGCACAACAGGTTTGTATGCTACTTATAGCGCTTGGCGCCTTGTTCGTCTTTCTTCGGCAGGCAAGGCTCGAAGCGGCGACACCTTTTTAATTCTTTATTTAGTTCCAATTGTTCGGACTTGTTTGAGACACAGAAAGGCAAGCGTACCATTATTTTTCAGAAACCAATATCGTTAACTATTTGCAATCAATTTGCTTTTAGTTACCTCAAGAGCTATGATTATTGATACATTGTTGGCAGTAGTTATTTTTTTGTAACTTTGCCACGTTCATTTGGCTTAAAATGAATACCACTAAATATTATGAGAGACTTTAATTTACATAAAGAAAAAGCTGTCAACAGTCTTTTGTTTGTAATAAATAATCTTGAAAAGGCTGACACGCACAAGACCTACAAAATTTTATATTTTGCAGACCAAAAACATCTTTTAAAGTATGGTAGACCAATTTTTGGTGATACATACGTTAAAATGAAGTATGGTCCAGTACCTTCTTTTGTCAAAAATGTAGTAGACGAAAATATTGAGGGTTTAGAAGAGGTTGTTGCTAAATATCATAGATATTTTGTTAAATCTTTAGTAGAACCAGATTTAGATTTTTTATCAGAAAGTGATTTGGAATGTCTTAATGAATCGTTGATAGAAAATAAAGATTTAGAGTTTCTTGTTTTAACTGATAAATCACACGATTACGCATACAATAAAGCTAGTTGGAATATTGATTATTTGGATATGGCTAAAGCAGTTGGTGCTGATGAAAATTTATTAAACTTTATAAGTCAACAAAAAGTCAATGACAATTTAGAGTTGATATGAGTTTAGGGGATTTCTTTCCAGATAATTTAAAAGATGATTTTGCTAAAAGAAATATAGATTTAGGAAATGCTATTTTAATTAAGATTCCTGATTTCACAATAGTTTATGATAAATATATAATTGTAGTAGCAAAAGACGACAAAGAGGTTTCTCTTGCGTACGTTGTAATTAATTCTGAAGCGAATCCTAATAAAGCTTATAATTCATACTTAAAATCACTCCATTTAAAGATTGACAAAAAGAATAATCCATTTTTAGAAAAGGATAGTTTTGTTGATTGTTCAAAATTAAGAGAATTTCCAATTCAATCTGTTGTTGATTTTTTAATTAAAAACCCAGAAAGGGCTGTCGGAAATGTCAGTTCAAGTGTTCTTAAATCAATCCATATTACAATATCTACAGCTTCAACAATAGAACGTTTTATGAAGAAGAAGTTCGGTTTTTAATTACTGCCAACGGGTTTGTATGCTACTTATAGCGCTTGGCGCCTTGTTCGTCTTTCTTCGGCAGGCAAGGCTCGAAGCGGGGACATCTTTTTAATTCTTTATTTAGTTCCAATTGTTCGGAGTTGTTTGAGACACAGAAAGGCAAGCATACCGTTATTTTTCAGAAACCAATATCGTTAACTATTTGCAATCAATTTGCTTTTAGTTACCTCAAGAGCTATGATTATTGATACATTGTTGTGTTTTCGTTTTTTTCTTTAATTATTAGTTTTCATTCTAAGTGTGATTTCTCCAATATTATATGCATAAATAGAAGCTGGTAGAAAAGTAAATCTCAAGTCATGTGTTTCTTTCATTCCTATTTGATCAATTGAAGTGACAACCGCAGCTTTAAGTTTATTTGTTTCACAAAATTTAATTAAACTTTTCAATTCTTGTGGTTTGTCAAAATATCGATTACTCCACTTAATTTCTACTCCCCAAACAGGTTTGTAATTTTTATCATCTACTAAAACAAGGTCTACTTCTCCTTCATTTCTGCCCTCTTTCCATCTAGCATAGGTTAAATCTAGTTGTTCACGATGCATCCATTGTGAAAGAATTGCAGTTTCAACCATGTTTCCCATTTCTTGATCTGTTTCACTTATCGGTGAAAATAAAGCAGTACGAAGCGATGGATTAGTTAGATATACTTTGAAGCTTGTAATCCTTTTTAATCTTTTTGCATTGACTCCGACCTTGTTTAATACTTTAATTAAGAATGCTGCTTCTAAATATTCTAGATATTTTTTTAATGTATCCTTTTGAATTCCACTCTCCCTAGACATTGTCTCATACGAAAATTCATTTCCCGTATTATAAGCTATATATGTAAAAAATCTGTTTAATTCTTGGACGTCTTTGATGCCATACAAACTTGGTAAATCTCTAAGAAGAACTTTGTCAACAATGTCATTTTTCACATATCTACCCATATCGCCTTGTATTTTTTCAGATAACACAACCTCTGGATAGCCACCAAAATTTAAATAATGAATGAATTCTTTATTTAATGCTTTTGAATCATGAGCTAAGCAATACTCTATATCCTTGTCTCCATATTGAATATCGCCTTCAAAAATTAAATGGTCTAAATTTTTTAAATGAATATACTCCTGAAATGTCAACGGAGGTAATAAGAAATCAGTAAATCTACCCGCTCCACTTTCTGTGCTATGCCATTTCAATGCTGCAGCTGCTGAACCTGAAACAATGAATTTAGTTTCTGGATATGAGTCAACCAAAACTTTTAAGTGTCTTTCCCAATCTTTCAAGTATTGTATTTCGTCAAAAAAGACATAGCATCCATTAAGATTGTCAAGGTTTAAAGATTCTTTACAAAGGGTTAAAACGTCTTCTAAGCTTAAGTTGACATAAATTGGGTTGTCAATTCCAATAAAGAATAGTTTATGAGGATTTGTTCCTTCTTTTAGTAAGTTTCCAATGCAATGAAATAGCATTACTGTTTTACCTACTCTTCTTGGTCCCATTAGGACTAATGCCCTTTTTATAGTTCTTTCAAGTACGAATGGATAAAAGAGATCAAAATATAATCTTTTGGACATTGAACTGTAAGCATTTGGAATCTCTTTGGTAATCCACCACGGATTTTCGTATCGAAGACGTTCGATAATCTTTTCTGTCGGAATAGGGTTTAGCATTGCCATACATATGTATCTTAATACTACAAATATATGGAAATAAGAAGTTTTAAAACCATCTATTATTACATTATTGAACTAATAGGTAGGTTTTCGGAAATAAAATCAGTTAATCTGACAATCGAATGTTCTATTAAATGAAGCCCAACGGGTTTGTATGCTACTTATAGCGCTTGGCGCCTTGTTCGTCTTTCTTCGGCAAGCAAGGCTCGAAGCGGCGACACCTATTCAATTCTTTATTTAGTTCCAATTGTTCGGAGTTGTTTGAGACACAGAAAGGCAAGCGTACCATTATTTTTCAGTAACCAATATCGTTAACTATTTGTAGAAATTATTGTGAAATTACCTCAAGAGCTATGATTAGTATACGGTGTTACAAGCTGGTTTTATTTATTATTCCACTTTTACAGGTTTAAGAATTAAGTCGTGTTCAGACGCTATTTTTCCAAATTCTTCAGGACTAAAAGTTGTAGCTTTTTTTCCAGGTTCAGCTCCAACCTTTTTGAAGAAAGAGATCAAACCATCTTTATCATTCGGTATAACTGTGAAAATTAATTTCAAGGGTTCGTTCCCTGTATTTTTAAATGAGTGATATTCACCTGGTGCAGTATACCATACATATCCTTCTCTCACTTGAGTTTCAATACGTTTCCCGTTCTTATAAGTTATAACAACACCTTCTCCTGATAAAAAGTATGCAATTTCTTCGGTTTTATTGTGTTTATGTTCAGGTAATGCTCCACCAACTCCTAATTCATATTTCGCAAAACTTGCAGATGCGTGAGGATGACTTTCTGCATCCATAAATACTTGAAGCTTTCCACCTGAACCAAGTGTATCTTTATTTTTAGGAAAAACCCACACGTGTTCTCCTGAATGTGGTTCCATAATTGAACCAACAGATTTTTGAGTTGTTGAAATTGTTTTTTCTGTTTGTAGTTCTGCAACATTTTCAGTTTTGGCTTTATTGTTTTCACAACTTTGCAATACAATTGATAAGCCTAAACAAGCTACTAGTAATATTCTTTTACTTGATTTTAAATACTTTTTTTTGTAAATCATAATTTTGGTGTTAATTGGTTAGTACTATTTTTACTTGTTTCTACAATGTGTTGTAGCACATTTTTCTTAAAGATTCGCTTCCAAAAAAAACGTTGTTTCTGACGCTTTTTCGAGTCTGCTAAATTCTACAGTTGCAAATATTTTTCAGTCGGTTTTTTAAATGCATTTAAACAGTTGATTAATAGCTGTTTGTAAGGTACAACTATTAATCTTGGGAAATGGAATTTCAATAAAATGTCTGATTATTTTATCATTTTATGAATAATACATAGAATTATGTAGTCTATATTCGAGCGAGTCAAACTTGCTTGTAACGTATTATATCACAACTAAAAGTACTCCTATTCCTCAAAAATCTCCAGGAGAGCTGTCTTAGTCGTTCTATTTATTTCTAAATGTAGGAAGTTTTTAGCACACTGTGTAACGGGGTTCCGTATTTGAGAGGGTGTTCTATTTTTTATGCTTTTCATTACCCCTACCCCTTTCATCTATATTTTATCCTACGCTACTACTTTCTGGGTTTATTGTTATTGCTAAAGCAGTACTCTAGGATTTATCTTATCGATGTTGTAACCAGTGTTTTTCGGAACGTTTATTTGTTGTTGTAAAACGTATTTTTATAAATCTAAAATTCCGAAAGTTTCTGTAAAAGGAACATCAATACTAATTATATCGAATTTTGGGTTAGTTCCTTTCTTTAATAAAGCCAAAGTGTTTTTTGAACGAACGTCAGAAGTTACGAAATGGCTGACAGTTTTATTTAAATCAGCTTGAGCAAAAAGTTTTGAATCATTAGGTATTATTGCTCGAGGTGATAGTTTTGCCACATTGATTTTATTTTGTTTAAAAATAATTTCGGCAAATTCTCCGGTTTTTTCAGCGTCTTTTAAGTTGAACGGAACAATTTGGACATTTTTTAGAGGTAAATCTTCAAGTTTTCCGAGAACACAATATTCAGCAATACTGATTGTAGAAATTTTTAGAGCTATTTCATTTTCCAAGAAATATTTAAAATAACCAACAGCATTTGAGTGAAGAGGGTCTTCGTCATTAAGAAGTCGAATAAAAAAACTTGTATCTAATAAAACACTATGCTTCATATCCACCTCTTAAATTTAACAACCATTCATCAGGATTAATGTTTTTCCAGCTTTTTTTGGCTTTTTTAATTAGTAAATTCAGATAGTCGCTGTCAAATTTTGGTTGGTAATCAATTAGTTCTATTAACGAAAGTGATTTTGTGTCAATTTCACCAGTCTCAATATTTTGTTTTCCACTCGCTCTAACACCAAATTTTTTATAAAGTAAATTTTCTTCTCTCTCCTTTAAAAATTCCTCTCCAGTTTCAATTGATAAGTATCCATAATCTTGAGTATCTAAATGGATATTTGCTTTACTTTTTCCACCAGCATCTTTTAGGATACCATAAAAATAGAATTCTGCTTCTACCCAAATATTTTCTGTTCTAAAATATTTAGTTGAAGGATTTATAGTTAATTCATAGTCTTCTTTTAGAGAGGTTTTTATTTGAAATTCATAATTTTTCTGACGTGATAAATTTTGAATATTTTCAATTGCTCTCGCAGTTTTTAATTCCAAAAAATCTATGGATTCATTGGCTTGAACTTGTCCTAATACAGCACTAAAACCTATTACTGTTTGAATTGTTGTTTTAAACAAATGTCTGACAGAACCTTCTTGAATATCATAAGTAATGATTGGTCTATCCTTCTTGTTATTAGGATATAACAAGTCCTCAACATTCTGCAAAATCGTTGCAATATGCTTAATGTCGTAGTTGTCGGGACTTAAACTTTGATTGCCTGATTTACCTACAACTCGGATTTCTATGTCTCCAATTTTTTCCACAATTCAAAGATACAATTATTTTAATATGGTTTATCAGTTTGTTGGGGTGGATTCAATATGTTTTACAACGGTTTTGTATAACGCTTGTTTCGCCTGGCGCAGCGCGCAGTTGGCATCAGCTTCTACTTCAGCTTTCGCTTTGGCCCCGAATTATTCGGAGCCACTTGAGATACAAAAAGGGAAGCTAATTCGTATTATACCGATACCTAAAGTAGTACTTTTTGAGTACTAATCATCCAGAAATTATGGAAAAGCTTTGATTATTTTGCGTTGTTACCAACCGTAATTTTACCCACTAAAGTATATTGTTCAGATCTTGTCTACCAATTATCGACATTATTTCCACAATGTCATTATTTACTTTATAATAGATACTATCAGAACCACAGACGCATCGTCTATAACCCGTTTTAATATAATCAACTGATTCAAATGAATAGGGTTGCTGAGCAATTATGTCAAAATATTCAAAAAATGTCTCAAAGTATATGTCAGCTTGAATCATTACAAATTTTTTGACTCCAAAATGATGAATTCTAATTAAGTCATCTTTTGCGTCATTACTTAATTTGAATTTAACCATTTAAAAGAGACTTTGATTGCGCTAGTATATTCGCTTTTCCATCATTAGTAAAACCAGAATTCTCAGCTTTATCTAATTTCGTTTGTATCCAATCAATTTGTCTTTGTTGTTTTCGAGCTTGTCTGACTAAATCATTGACAAGTTCACTTTTGCTGGAATATTCTTTGTTGTCAACTTGAGCTCTTAACCATTCATCATTTGGTTGTGTAAATGAAATACTTTGCCTTGCCATAATCTAAATTTTGGTGTAAAAGTACACCGAATATGTGTTTTTTTACAAGTGTATTGAATCTTTCTTATCAGATTTAGACGTGTTTCATCTAATTACTAGAAACGGTTAAGTATAACAATCGTGGCGCTTGGCGCCTTGTACGCCTACCTACGGTAGGCAGGGTTTGAAGCGGCGACACCCTTTCAGTTTCTTATTTAGTTCCAATTATTCGGAGCTGCGTGAGACCCTACCTGCCGGAATGCCGGTTAGAAAGGCAAGCGATACGTATTGTTTAGAAGACTAAAATAATGAAATTTAAATACTAAGTAAGCTGTTGTTATGGAAAAGCTATGATTATTTTGCGTTGTTGTGCCTCGTTATTTTATTTCAGTGTTATTCATTATTTGTTCTCTGTACTTACTTTTAATAAATTTGGAAAGTTCTACACCTTTTAATTTGTTTGAAGAACTTAAATTTCTAACATATATACTTTCTTCTGTAATACCTTTTTCATTTTTTAATAAAAAGACTTCTTCAGTACTTTTTTTAACTTTCACAATAAGGATATCTCCTTTTGGGAATTTTAAAAATTCGTATTCTAGCAAAGTAGAAGAGAAGCTATCACCGAAATAATCTTTAATCATTGAATCGAAAAATTTACCAAAACCATCTCGATCTTTGTCTTTTTTAAATGATTTATAGTCTTGTTCAAGACCAAATATTTTTTTATCATCACTCACCCCTAACAATAAAACACCTCCCTTTGTATTTGCAAAAGCACATATTGTTTTTAAAGCACTATGAATAATGATTTTATCAATTCCTCTTACATTTTTACTTAAGTCTTTAACTTCTTCTATTTTGGATTTTATTTTACTGATATTTTCTTCTGATTGAGCTTTTTTCAATTGTTTCTCTAAACCTTCAATAATTCTGTTTTGGTCATTTGTTGGAATAGGTGTTATAAAAGTTGCCTTGAATTCTAATTTCTCCCCTTCATCTTCATTAATTCTTTTTTGCCAATAAACTTTCTTCTCTTTAAGTTCTTTCTCAAGTTTATCTTCAATTGATTCTTCAACAGACAATACGCCTTGGTTAATATATTCTCGAATTCTTTTTAGGTTCTTGAGAGTAAATTCATTTAAGCTATCGTCATTATCTTTATCAATTTCAGTTAAAATTAAATTATTAGATAGAACTGTTTTTGCAACCGCTTTTAATAAAATATCATTTTCTTGAATTGATTTTTGAACTAAATTAAAAACTATTTCAAGGTCATTTTCATCTTTACTATTAAATATATGTAGGATGTCAATAAAAAATAAGAGGTTTTTTGATTCAGGAAAGTTTTCTAAAGTTTTAGTCTGAACTTTGTCTTTTATCTTAATTATAAAATTTCTAAAATCGTTATATTTTTCAATTGTATAATCTTGAGTTAAACTATCTAAATTTTTAATACTATTAAAATATTCTATGTAAATATTTAGAAGATATGACCTAGCATTTTTTGTGTTTGAAAAAAATGCCTTGGCAAATTTTATATATTTTATTTTTTCATCAATTGAGTCTTTAAAGAAAGCGAACTGTTCGAAGATGAAGCCTTTTTCAAGTTCAATTCTAAAGTCAGAATTAATTTCTTCATCTGTTAAGTTTTCAGTTATATCGATATCGTAATTATTTAGGATATCATAATATTCATTTTCAAATCTAGTGCCTATTAATTGTTTAAAGCCTAAAACTAGATTTTCATTATTATAACCTAATACATATAATGGTATTTTATCTCCTTTCGTGAAAATATTATTTAAATCGTAATAACCATATTTGTTGTAAGTTATTTCATTTTGATGTATTAAACCATCTCCAAATTCGGTAGAGATGAAAACACCAATATTATCTGAATCAAATGTTGTAACATTTTTTACTATACCATAGATTATTTTACCTCGATTTAGTTTTTTATCCCTTTTAAGGTTTTTTGAATAATAATTTTGAGATTCTTTATCTAATTGTTTGCAAATAAAATATTGAAATTTTGAACAATATAATGTTATATCAATGTTGGTTTCCCATTCTAAACTTTCTTGTTTATTTTGTTTTAAGTTTATATCTGTTATGTTCTGAAAAGGTAAAAACCCTTCTGTTTCTCCAATCGTAGCTTTGAAACCATTGTAGTGTTTTTGAACTATTATGGTTTTAAAATATTCTTCATCTAAATTTAGAGCAATAAATTTATTGGGATTGTCTTCTAATTGAGAAAGTGTTATTTCAATATTGTTATTTTTTAATACTACAGGTATGTTGTGTTTTTTAGTTGAATTAGAAATTATATAAAAAGCATTTAAAAGTAATTTCTCGCTATCAGCTTTATTAATCAGTAATAAGGTATTAAATCGATAAAATTTTGATATTAGAATATTTGATTCAACAACTAAATCGGCAAGACCGGAAAGATAGATTTGAATGTAAATCCAATTTACATATTTTATTATCTCCCCTTTTTGTTCTGATTTCAAATTTTGAGATAAAATAAAATATTCTTGTTTTAAAGAGTTCTTATATATTTCTAATGACCTATTTATATAATAGATAAGTCTCTTTATTATATATCTATTCTCGTTTTTAGTTGATTTTATAGAAGATAAAAACTTTAAAAATTCTATTTCATTTATGTTTTCAAAATCTGAATATTTAATTAAATAATATATTTCTTTGAAATTTGTATCATTTACTTGTCTTTGATATAAGTCTGGGATTTTGAAGTCAAGAATTGCCTTTATAGCTTTTTTTTCTAAACTGTTATTTTCTATTATTTGAAGAACTTTTAATTTAGTTAATTTTCTTTCATCATCATCTTGTATAGCTCTTAAAATACCACTTGTAAGTATCCAATTTTCGAAAAACGTATGTAAGTCTATAATTTTTAAAACCTCCGACAAGTTTCTTCTAATAGATTCTTCATATTTTATCTTTGTTAAAATATAATTACAATATGTAAAAACCCAAAAGCCACTTTCTTGCTCATATTGTGATTTTAATTTTAAATTATATTCATCATCTTTTTCGAGGTGTTTTAAGAAATATTTCTTTTTAAGAGATTCGTCTTCTACTATTTCATCAAATTCATAAAAAAATGGGTCTTTACTATTTACTTGTTTTAGGTGAATTCTAGTATTTATATTATCAATTTTACATTCAATTGTTTCGTCTATTTTGATTTTGTTTTCTTGATTAGGAATTGCTAAAACCTCGAACGAATTATTAAATTTATCAATTAGGTTAATCACTTTATAATTAAACCCTTTGTAAGATGTTTTATCTGTGAAACCAGTTACGATAAAATCATAAGTTTTACCAACAACAAAATGAGGATGTCTAGTATCATAAGTAATTAATTTAGGCAAGCCATTACCCAAAACACCTATAACTTTACAATTAATATTTTTAAAAGACCAATCTTTTTGATTTTGCCAATTTTGGGTTCTTATATCAATTGTTTCATTTGAATTAGGTATTTCTAAAACAACACAATCAATAATATTATCACTTTTGTCTGTAAATTGGCTAAATTCTTTAATTGTAAAAGGAATTATGTCTCCAATGTTCCATTCGCTATTACCAGTTTCTATATTTTTTAATCTAGGTCTACCTCTTTTGTATCCAACAACTTTACATTTTACCTTTTGAAGATTATCCTGCCAATTTAATGCTCTAACTGTAAGTGGTTTTTCGTAGTCGCTTTCTAACTCAAAATATGTTTTCTCATCAATTTCAAATGAGCCAATTATATTTAATTCTCTTTCGTGTCCGATTTTAAAATCGGGATGAATAATTGAGAGATAAGTTTTATTCTGATTTGGATTATATTCTTTTAAAAAATTATACTTTTTAAACGGTTTTATATTTTTAAAAGTATGTATTTGATTTATAGGAATTAAATGTTCTTTTTTAGACTCACTTTCCTGAATGATGTAAAAACTCTTATCATCTACGGTTGTTTCATTTTTTATTAAACAACATATTTCATTCATAAATTATTCGTTTTTTTAATGAGGCACAACGTATTATATCACAACTAAAAGTACTCCTATACCTCAAAAGCTCCATGAGAAATGTCTTAGTCGTTTTATTTATTTCTAAATGTAGGTAGTTTTTAGCACACTCTGTTACGGGTAACCGTATTTGAGGGGGTGTTCTATTATTTATGCTATTTATTACCCCCTACCTCTTTCATCTATATTTTAACCTACGCTACTACTTTCTAAGTTTATTGTTATTGCCAAAGCAATACTCTAGGATTTATCTTATCGATGTTGTTTCAAGTACTTTTTTCAGAACAAACTTTCCGGATATTTTTCAATCTCATTTTCGCCTTGTTCTTCTTTAGCCTGCTGTAATTGTTTAATTATTGATTTTGTTTCTCTAAATTGTTGCGCTTCGATGTCTTTTATAAAATCAACTTCCTTCTCATATTTGTTTATGATCACTTGCTCAATTTCATCTAATGTAACCCTAAAATACTCTTTTCTGTAATTTACTTTATTTATTCGCCTATCATCAAATTCTCTATGTAATAGGTTTTCAAGCTCGGGCGCGTTCTCTGAGAAAATCATTGCGTGTAAATCGAACGTAAAAGGTACAGAAGCATCTCCTAATTCCTTAACTCTGTCCATTGGTTCAAGTCTTCTTGTCATTCCAATTTTATAAACGTTCTCTCCAAATGAACCAAGGTTAGATATTATATAAACGTGTCCAGATTTAGTTTCTTGAGCTCTTGAAATAGCCCTTTCTTTTGCTTCGTGAGCTTCTTTTAAATTCTGTTCTAATTGAGCGATTTGAGAGTTTAGTTCTTCTAATTTTTCTCCGCTGACTAATCCTAAATCCTTTCTCGCACGTTCTAAAGCTTTTTGGAAACGTTTTTCTTCCATTTCCGCATCTTTTCTTGCTTTTTCAAATTCTCGCTGTGCTCTTTCTTCTTCTCGTTGTTCTTCTCTTATTGCTCTTGCTTCTTCTTTTTCTTGATATTTTTTATGTGCTAATTCATAAACTAAATGAAGTTCGTCTAATTTTAACTTTAAATACTTATCTGTTATAGAAGTATTATTAGATTGACCTAGTTTATTAATTGCATTAAAAGCTTTTGTTATTCGTTCTTCAAAACGCCTAATATTATTCCAACGGACTTTTGAAATTAATGCATCACATTCTCCATTAAATGCTCTCAAAGTCAAATTAATATATCTCCTTGTCATTATTTCGCCTTGTTTTCGGCTATTTCCGACAACCCATTCTGTATTGCAAACACAAGCATTTCCTCCCTTTATTAGTTGTTTTTGCCTTGCAACTATTTGTGTAATTCGTTCTTTGTATTTTTCTGAGGTATCTAAATCAAAAATCGGTTCGTAAATTCCAAGTTCTACAAACTCCAAATCATTTTGGTAGAGTTTAATGTCCTTTTCTAATTCTTTAAAGATTGATTTTGCATTAATATATCTGTCATTCAATTCTGTGGCATTTGCTTGAATTTCGGAAAATTCCTTATTCTTCGATTCAATTTCATTTTCGATTGATATGATTCCACTAAACCTTACTAAATCAGAATTAAGTTTGCTGTTTTGTTCGGTTTTAGTTGATAGTTCTGAATCTTTATTTTGAATTTCAACATTAAGCTTTGTTTTTGTTTTCTTACTTTGGTTTAGCACTATAAATAATGCGATTCCTAAAGCTAAAATTATAATTATTAGTCCTAATGTCATTTTTAGTTCGGTTTTTTCTGGTACTGGTTACAACGTATTATATCACAACTAAAGGTACTCCTATTCCTCAAAATCTCTATGAGAACTGTTTTAGTAGTTCTAAATGTAGGTAGTTTTTAGCACACTCTGTTACGGGTTTCCGTATTTAGAGGGGGTGTTCTATTTTTTATGCTATTTATTCCCCCCTAGCTCTTTCATCTATATTTTAACCTACGCTATTACTTTCTGGGTTTATTGTTATTGTAAAAGCAATACTCTAGGATATATCTTATCGATGTTAGCCACTTTAATTTTCTTTTCTCTCTTTTGTCTTAATATCCTCTATCAGTTTTAGAATGGTCTTGATTAATTTACTTCCTTTTTCAGAAAGGTTAAACATTTCTTTTTTCAATGTTCTACTAGCTTCATTATCTTGTAAAATTAATCCCTTTTCAATTAGTTTGTTTATAATTGAGTGAGTTGTAGATATGCTATTGTCAAGTGTACTCGATATTTTATGAATACTTACTATTTTTTGATAACCATTTAAGTAGTCTAGAACTTGAAACTCTGAAAAAGTTAACTTTTGAATTCTCTTATTTTCAATTGTTTGTAATCTTTCTCGAACTTCTTGACTAGATAGTGTGACTTCACATAAAACAGAGTTTCCATCATCTAAACAAGTCGGACAACGCATCTTAAATGCTTTTAAAGTTTTAAGCATTTCATATGGAAATTCGTGATTATTTGGACATTTGATTAATTGAGTTTTATTAAAATAATCTGAAATCAAAATATTCATATTAAACCTAGCTTGAGTAAAATAGGTAATCAATTTTGAATTATATGCTCTTGAAAAATTAAGGTTATGTGTTTTACAGAGTCCATAGTCAAGAGAATAAATAATAGATAAATTATCATTATTGTCATTAACATTATTATAAGTAGTTAAAAACCCATTCAGTTCTAAATTATCTAAAAGATTTGAAATCTCTTTATTCACGATAAAATGATTAGTAGGCTTTCCTTTTATTCTTGTTCTATTAGAAGATGATGAATTTATTTTTTGACGATTAATTATAAAATTTAATAGTTGATATTGATGTTCGTTTGATATTTTATCTTGAAAAGGTTTCGTTACAAATTGATTTGCTATAAAATATTTATGTATAATATCAGAATAGTATCTTTTAGAAGCATTTTCAATTGCTTCTTTGGATATTTTTACATCGTGAATCAAACAAGATTCATAACAATAGGAAAGTAAAAAACCTATTTTCCTTGGTATATTAAATGATGTACTAAATAGTATATCATAAATTTCAGATTCATCTATCGAAAAGAATTTTTCCCAATTATTATTTGGAAAAAAGAGATGCAATCTTTTTTGAATCAGTCTTTTTGTATAATCAAGAGCTAATGTCTCCATTTTGGATATATCAGCCTCTTTTTCAAATGTATAAAAAGCATCAAAAAAGTCTAATGAAATTTCGTCAATCTTTGAATTGTCTAATTTTCCATAATAAAATCTATGTGGATAAATTGCAATCTTAAATTTAACGAAATCATCTGAAAGATTATTTAAAGGTGTAATAAACCAATCCATAAATACCTTTTGAGATTCTTCGTCTATTTCTGAATAATCATCTAAGAAAATATATAAATGGTCAATCTCTAGAATGTTTTTAATAGAGGTTAATTTGGTTATTAAGCTTTTTTTAATATCTAAATATGTAACAAGACTTGTCTCAAATTCAGATTTTATAGTACTTCCTTTAGTTGCTGAGGCTCCAATATCTAATTTTGGTGTTTTTGAGATACTTATATCTCCCTTAACTGATTTTTCATTTTCTTCTTGACTTGATAATTTGTAATTTGTAATTAATGAAGCGTCAACTTGTTTGATTACATTTGATATTGATTTTTCTATTTCATCTAATTCCAAATTTATTTTATCAATTTGCTCTTTATCAAAGCCCAGTAACCTTTTTATTATTGAAACTTGAACAAATTCGTCTAATCTATTCTTTGTTTCAAGAACGATTTCTTTTATTAAATTACTAAAAAGAAGATACTTTTGTAGTTCTTTACTAACGCTTTCAACTTCTAAGGGAATTGTAGGTGTAGAATTGTCATATAAAGATTTGACATCTATATAAATAGAAATACACTTATTATTTGAAACTAAATCTTTTTGTGATTTTTGAAAAATTGTTGACTTACCTGTTCCTTTTCGACCAACTAAAATTGTAGTTCTTGGAAGGTTTAATTTGTTAATAATTCCATTATTGGGAAGTAAATCAGTATAAATGTCATCAATATTTTTATCCTCAATAAAATCTTCAATTCTTGTTTTCCTTACAAGTTTTAAAGATTCTGAAAACTCAAGGAATTTTAATTTATTCTCCATAGTCTGTATTTATTGTGGCTAACGTATTATATCACAACTAAAAGTACTCCTATTCCTCAAAATCTTCATGAGAGCTGTCTTAGTAATTCTAAATTATTTCTAAATGTAGGTAGTTTTTAGCACACTCTGTTACGGGTTTCCGTATTTAGAGGGTGTGCCCTATTTTGTAGTCTTTTTAGGGCAATGCTATGTTGTTATCCCTATTTAAGTAGGTTTATACTTTTTCTACCCTACTATTGTTTTGTTGAGATTAATAATTCTCTTACATCAACATTTAAAGCGTTTGCTATTTCCACAAGTGTATCTAATGAAGGTTGCATTTCATTAGTACACCATCTTGAAACCGTAGCTGTATTTTTCTTTAGTTTTTCAGCTAACCATTTATTTGTTCTACCTTCTTCTGCTAGAACAACTTTCAATCTATTAATTGCCTTTTTACTCATTATTAAAATGTGAATATATTATTATCTATTTGCATACTATTCAAATATAGTATAATGAAATTTAACACATAAACAACTTATCACTTAAACTAATACGCATATTAAATCATTTTATTTGCATAATATAATTTTATATTATACATTTACATCATCATTAAAATGATGTTATTCGCAAATATATTTACCCTATGAGCAAAAGATACACCAAAGCCGATTTAGAAGCCATTGTTTACGAACAACTAACCAACTTAGATGCCATGCATGATTTGTTGCGTATTATGAAGACTCAAAATGAGCTTATTGAGCAGCTTAGCAAACGGCTGCAGGAACAGGTTGGGATGCAAACCGCTCCTAAACCTCCCTATAAGAGGCGGATATCGGCTAAAAGGTTGTGATTTTGGGAGGTGATTTCTTTGGATTTTTACCGAATATTTTGCCCTTTTTGTCTCTCTTTTCCTTTTTAATTTGACATACTTTATCAAACTCCCCTCCTTAATACCTCTTTTTTTAACACCCATTTATTATGGAACCTTCATTACTCTCTCTCCCCGCTTTGAACGAAAATGATACCGTTGCTGCTTTGGTATCTCAACTTGTACAACAGGTGAATGTAAACCGCATCTACCTATTTCCTCCTGAAGAGCAGGGGGCTGATTCGTATTATTTTATCCTTATTATAGAGGATGCTGCCAAACGTTTTAAGTCGCGAATTAAAGCGGTTTTGGCACGCTTACGGGAAACCTATCCTCATTGTAGTATTTCGTTTTATAGTTTGCACACCCTACAGCAACTTACGAAAGAGGGGAATCCTTTTTTTCTGAATTATTGTAGGAAGGAAAATTTGGTGTATTATCACCATCGGTATGAGGAAGGGTGGTTGTTTAAGCCCTTAGATCTTTCTCAGTTTATGGCAAAGGCACGGGAAAATTTTGACATACAATATTCTAGAATCACTGCTTTTCGGCAAGGGGCAGCTTTTTATTTGGAGCATGAAAATTATGCACAGGCTGCATTTATGTTGCATCAGACTTTAGAGCAATGTTTTTTGGCGGCTGAATATTTTCTTGTAGGGGACACATTTTCGGGGCATTTAATTAGTGACCATCAATCCTATCTTGGAAAGCTGTACAGTGCATTTAAACACTTTTTTCCGAGGGAACACAAAGAGGATACGCACCTTATGAATACGCTTAACAAGGCGTATATTCACTCTAGGTATTCACTACATTATCACATTAAGAAAACGCAGGTGTTGACCCTTATTAAAAAAGCGGATGAACTGATGGCTTTGGTTGCAGCAGCTGTTGAAACGGAGTTGTTGAAGTGCGAAAAATTGCTGGGAGGGGATTTCTCTTCTGTACCTACTGCCCCCAAGGGTTTGGACACTGCGGTAGCAGCTGAGGAGCCTGTTGCGAATGTTGCTAACGAAACGTTGCAAGCTGCGGTTCGATTGTTACGACCACGTGTTCGCCATGAATACCCTGGCGACTCTCCCATCCACCTTCAGGAGGTTACTTTTGAGGTCGCGAATCATGGGGAGTTGCGGTATCTTATCTCTTGTTTGTTACGGGTGTGTATGTTGGCATTGGAAAATACGCAAGGGTTTGGTTCGCCTCGATTGTCTCATTGTTCTGATCGACTTACGATTGCAACGGTATTAGAGCTTGCGGACAGTTTGCAACCGGATCAACAATTGGATAGCTATGATGCATTGGAATCTCTTTTATTGGGTAGGGAGGCAACGAAATGAGGGGGAAAGATCTATATTGTTGTTCTTTAGGTAATGATTTGGCATTTAAAATCGCTTTATTGTGGTTTGATTAGAGATTAGAAAATACGATATTGTAACGTGTTTGTATAAGAGTAGTGGCGTGTTTAAGCGCCTAATTTAGCAAATAAAAAACGAATAGAAAATCTGCGAGGATTTTCGTAAGTAAGCCAGAACTAGCCATTCATTACACACGGTGTTGCCAGTAATTTTTTATTTCATTCGTTCAATTAAAATTGGATAAAACTCATTAAATTTCGAATATTTTTCTCTGTTATTTTCATATTCTTTTAAAATTTCTACAATATTATCTACTAATGAAAATCCAATAGATTTTTCGTAGTCTAAAAGTTCTTTCGCTTTTTCTGTTCCAAAATTATTATTTGCTATTCTTATTGTTACTGCTCTTATTATAAGCTCGTTAAAAACATATTTCCATTCGCTATAAGCTTGACTTTCTCCATCTTTTTTTAAACTTTCAGTGTAATATTTTTCTTTAATAGTTTCTATTTCATTTTGAAATTTTTCTGTTAAAGGATTTACGAAGGAATGACCAAATTCGTGTAAAATCATATCCATTTCAAGGTATTCTTTTTCAAAATATGGGATATGTTCAATTTCTCCATTTGGTCCAATTATAGCATAAACTTCTTTTTCCCCATCTGCTATGAATTTTGAATTAAAACCTCCTGAATGAACTAATGGTGAGAGAATTAAATTATAGGAGCCCAATTCACTTCCGTAGTATTTTTCTAGATAAGCTGGAAGATGTTGAATAGATTTAGATTGTTTCACTTGATTAATTACTTTCTCATTCAATTCTTTTACTTCGAATAAATAGGCTTGAAATAAAGAATCTTGATTAAAGGAAATAAATTCTTTTTTAAATTTTTTAATTAGATAATCCCCTTTGCTTTCATCAAAAGCTTCAGGATTTATGACTTCTCTTACTTTATTCAATTCAGGAAATTCCCCGAACTGTAGAACCCAATCTGTCACGTTATTAAAATTAAAACCGTGTTTTTTAGATAATGTATCAAACAAAGCAACTGCCTTATGGTTTTTCAGAGCTTTAAAATTATTTTTTAACTTTGACTTGTAAAGATTGTCGTGATTATTGACTAGAAAGTAATTATCTAAAAATGCTATAGAATAGATGGTCTCTATCCTTTCGTCAATTGTAATGTTTAATTCCGATTTTTGTCCGATACTTTTTAATGAAGCTAAAAGTAGAATAAGGAAAATAGTTTTTTTCATTTACTTTGTTTTCATTTAAAGATTACTTTTTTTTAAAATTGTTACAGTTTAAATTACTGGTAACTTCCGTATAATAACGCCTCTAAATTGTTGTGGTTTGATTAAGGATTAGAAAACACAATATTTTACCTTCATTGAATCCTATTTTCACACTATTGGCAGTAGTACTTTTTAGTAATCTTTTTTCAATTTACTATAAACTTCTAAATCTCTAAACACATTTTCAGAAACTAATTCTGCCTCTCGTTCAATTCCCTCAAACTTGAATCCGAGATTTTTAGGAATACTTTTGCTCGGTTCGTTATTAACCGCGCATTTAATTGACACCCTATTTAAATCCAGTTCATTAAAGGCAAAATCGCATAATCTTTGAACAGACTTTATTACGATTCCTTGTTTTTGATGCTTTTCAGATAACCAGTATCCAATTTCTGTTTTTTTGTTTAACCTATCGGTAGGTCTAAGTCCGATTAAGCCCACAAATTCATTTTGTTTTCTTATAGTGAATGTAAACTCTTTGTTTTGGCTTGGTGTGTCTATTACAGATTTCACAAACGCCTCCGTATCACTACTGCTTTTCGTTTTTTCCACAAACGGCAGCCATTCTCCTAGATATTTTCTTTGACTGTCAATCGTTCTGTAAATTTCAGTTGAGTCTGATACTTTCAGTTCTCGTAATTCTATAAACACGTCTACTTTCAAGTTCATTTTTCGAATATGACCTCTAATGGGTTATTAAATTAAACGTTTTTGTAGCGCAACGTGCGCCTCCCTACGGCAGGCAGGGCTTAAAGCAGTTACCCTTTTGAGCTGTTTGTTTAGTTCCAAATATTCAGAACTATGTGCAGCTCAGAAGGGTAAGCTAGTTTGTAGTATACCGACACCTAAAGTAATACTTTTTGAGTACTAAATAAGCTGTAATTATAGGAAAGGTTAAGATTATTGATGTGTTGTTAGGCGACGTTTTTGTCTTTGTACATTATTATTTCGTTCAATACAGCTTCTTTATTTTCCTTTTCTTCCTCAATATCATAGTCATCTTGAATTCCAAGCCAGAATTTAGCAGAGTTTCCAAAATATTTACTTAATCGTAAAGCAGTGTCAGCCGTTATTCGGCGATTTCCTTTTATGATTTCAGAAATCCGAGTTTGAGGGATTTTCAAATCTTTAGAAAGTCGGTAGGCCGTTATTTCCAATGGCTCAAGAAATTCATAAAATAAAATTTCTCCTGGGTGTACATTTGCTAACTTTTCCATTTTATTGTTGTTTAATGATAATCAATTATTTGCACTTCACTTGCATTTCCTTTTTCCCAAACAAAGATAACCCGCCACTGTTTGTTAATTCGAATGCTGTAATACTCGTTCAATTTTCCAGTCAGTTTTTCAAGTCGGTTTGAAGGAGGAATTCGCAAATCAGAAATGTCCTGTGAATTATTCAACATTCTCAATTTTCGACGTCCGACATTCTGAATTTCAATCGGCATTTTCTTAACTCGGATTCCGTTCCAAATCTGTTCAGTCTCTTTTGAGGCAAAGGTTAATATCATATCTTTGACGTTACTAACGCCAAAGGTAGGTATATTTTTCTTCTTTTGAAAATTTTTCTGAAAATGTAGCTTAACGGGTTTGTATGCTACTTATAGCGCTTGGCGCCTTCCTACGGCAAGCAGGGTTTGAAGCAGCGACACCTTTTGAGTTCTTTGTTTAGTTCCAATTATTCGGAGCTGTGTGAGACCCTTCCTGCCGGAAGGCCGGTCAGACAGGCAAGCTAGTTCATACTGTTTGGAAGACTAAAATAGTACTTTTTGAGTACTAAATAAGCTGTAATTATGGAAAAGCTATGAGTATTGATAGGTTGTTGTAAGTAGTTTTATTACTTTTAATTAGTCTGAATATCAGAAAAGTAAATTAATTCTGACCACTCAACAATATCGTAAATTTCGAATTTATTTTTCCATTCTACTTCTTCACCCACAGGAACTTTAAAATGAATAATACCACTATTCAAATCAACATTGTGATTGTCGTGCAATTCTAATTCGATCATAGATGATAGCCAATCTTGCTGATAATCTATATTATTTATATCAAAAAGCCTTGGAAATATCCATATTTGGTTCGTTTGATACTGCAAATAACCTGTAACGAACCAACTTACGCCATCGTTGGTATAATTTTTTTCGTTCAAATTATCCAAAACAAATTGTAGGTTATCAGAAGGTAAATCAGATGTAAAAGTTAATGAGTTTACATTATCAACTTCGAGGTCGAATTGATTAATAAAATCGAATAGATTGTTAATATCAGTTCCACTTTTAATTCCAACAGATACTTCTCCAGGAACAAATTCTTGAGGATCAGTTTCAGGATCATCATTTGAGCAAGAAGTTAAGAATCCAATCAGCGCGAAAAAAATTAATAGTTTTTTCATAATTCTTATTTTTTAATTAGATGTGTTTTATGCCGTTTGGTTGCGTCTAAATTACTCACAGTTAAGCAAATCGCTTGTTTTACTGTCACCTTACATAGCTGGCACTTTGGTGAAAGGCGCTGGCGAAATGTGCGCCTCCCTACGGCAGGCAGGGCTTGAAGCAGCGACACCTTTTTAGTTCTTTGTTTAGTTCCAATTATTCAGAGCTGTGTGAGACGCAAGAAGGTAAACTTTAGCGTTTTATCAAAAACTAATATAGTTAATTATTTACTATGATACACTTCTAGCTAACCCAAGAAGCCTAACTAGTGTGCGTTGTTGACAAAAGTTTTTGTCCACCCTATTCCAATTTGATACCCCGATTGCGCCTTGTCATTAATTAATGGTAAAAAGCTGTACAATCCAATACTGTTTGAATTGTTAAATTTATATTTTGGTGAAAAAGAAAAACCATAATTAAAAAATGTTTCATTATTAGAAAAGTCTCTTTCAAAGCCAATCTTTTCATTAACTAAGGTTCCTTTTGTAACAGCAAAACTGAGACCTAAAGGAACTTCAAAATTTAACTGTATCTTTTTAAAGTTAAGTGAATATCCAATATTTATTGTTGGCAGTATTCGCATATCAATATCATTTTTTAAATAGGCTTCTGGTTCTGACTCTCCTTTAAAGTCAAAGTATGAACTAATAGCTAATCCAAGTGTAAAATAATGCTTGTTTTGGGATAGTGGAATATTATACTTTCCGTAGCCTCCATAATATAATGCTTCATCGCCCGCTCCTAATACCCCTAACTCCAATGAATTGTTATTTACCTTTTGAGACCATAGCATTGAACTAGCGGACAAAAAACATATAACTATAATACTTCTAATTGTTAAACACATAATCTAACCCTTTTTTAAATATTTTGTTTGCAGAACCACTATGTCCTCTTTTTTCTATTAATTCACCTTTATGTTTGAAATTTGGATAATCTCGATTATCCATTCGTTGATTCATTTCTTCAAAGGAAGCCAACATAACCCCACCTTCTAACGTTCCCATTCCGTTGTAAAAGGTCACATCTAAATCTGGGTGTGTGTCTGCATACATTTGCTCATAATTAAATATAACTCCTGAGTCATACCAATATGATGTGCCACTTGCTACAAACTTGTTAAATGGATTTAAAGCTCTTTCTTGAGCCATCACGTATTGAGTAAACAATCCTCCAAAAGAATGACCAATTAATGTTTTATTATTGGATGGGTCAATATTATATTTTGTTTCTAATAGAGGAATTAATTGATCTTTTATGAAGTGGTAAAAATTTTCAGCTCCACCAGAACCGTGTTCATATGCAGTAGGTGTATAATCTCTATTTCTTTGCTTATTATTACCAATAGCAATAAAAATAGAAGGAGGGATACGACCATTTTGGACTTTATCTGATACGATTTTCGCGATAGAATTAAACCGAGTATCGCCATCTAAAGCAATGATTAATTGATTTGACGAATTACTATTATAATTTTCTGGTATAAAAACGTAAATCGGGTAACTATCATTTATAATTAAAGATTGGACAATAAATTCTTCTGTGGTTCCTAGGACTTCAAGAGTATCATCATCAGAGCAGCTAAATAATACAATCGAGAATAAAAGAAGTTGTACATATTTCATAATTTCAGATTTTACATCAAAAATCCAAAATTTTTAAAATTTAAAACTTATTCTAAATCAAGAAATCACTTTATCCTTTTTTTTTAAGTATTTCTTTTTTACGCGACTATAGGTTTCGGGTGTCATCCCCAAATAGTTGGCTATTAATTTTTGAGGCACCTGCTCTAAAAACACTTTGGACTTAGAAATTGTATTCAAAAAAAGTTCATACCTCTTATTCGCATTTTTATGCTGTAATATCAAAGACCTTTTTTCGCGCTCCAAATGAACTTGTTCAAATAATCTTGTGTAGATATATGAAAACGGATGACTTTCTAATAGAAATTTATCAATATCTTTTTTCTCAAAATAAAGAATTTCAGAATCTGTTATCGCCTCTTGAATTTGATTTGAAGGTGAATTTTCCATATAACTCGTAAAATTATTAAAACTCATCCCAGCAAGTGAAAAATCAATTGTATATAAGTTCCCATCAATAATTAAATATTGGTGTATAAACCCTTTTAAAACCAAACTTGTTTTAGTTTCTATTTGTCCAATATTCAACAAAATTTCACCTTGTTTAATTTTTTTCTTTTTCATAGCCTTTGCTAGAGGCCTAAAATCTGTTTCTGTAAGTGGATATACTTGATTGAAAAAATCAAATAATATATTTTCTTCATCAGAAAAGTTCTCTTTCATAGAATTTTATAATTTTTGATAACAGGTTTTGTTCATATTAAAGTTACGCACTTCTCTCAAAACATTTCGAACTATAGCCTTAGTAGGTGATTTTTTATTTCTGAAAACACCCCGTTTTAGCACACTCATTGACGGTTTTTTTTGAAGTACTACAGTGTTTACCAAACGTTTTCAGATACCTGTTAAATACTGTGTACTAGTGCTTTTTTACTGCACCCCTATTTACAATGCAATTACGCCACCAATATTTAAACTCGCTCCCAAATTCCTGCGTTTAATTTCTATTTCATCTTCTAAATTATTGGTGATACCTACCAATCCTTGCAAATCAATTAAGATTCCAAATCCCTCCGAGACTTCAATTTTATACCCCATGCCGTAAGAAAAAGCCAATTGGAAGTTTTTATAAAATGCCATTACATCTCTATCATCGTCGGTCGCTTTCAATAAAAACTGAGGGGTTACACCAAAATTCAAATTCCAGTGTTTCTCACTTCCAAAATGCCAATTGGCATTCGCAGGAATGTTTAGATAATTTAATTTTAATGTAGTGTAAGGGGTTGAAGACCCTAATGTGAAATGCGATACCCCCGAGCGAATACTCCATCTATCGTTTAAATAAAAATCTCCAAGAAGTCCATATTGTACTCCAAAAACGGGTTCCCGACCTGGATCTTCCTCTCCAAATACCATCGCGAAGGAGTAGCCAACATTAGGAGTTAATTCAATTGCTCCCTTTTCTCTCTATTGTGAATGTGCTACGTTAGAAACCATAAGAAGCCCTATGAATGCGATAAAAAGTGTTTTCATATTTTTTATATTTGTTTGGATTAACTGAAGCATCTAATTTCGCATAATTTATTTACACCCCTGACACTTTAGGGCAACAAATTACAAACTGAATAGTATCGCTCGTTACTTGGGTGAAAGGAACTGGTTCAGCATGCAGTTTATAAGCGTAAACGAGTTCGTATTTTTTCGATGTTAAAACCTTAATTATCCTACGTAATTATGGAGAAACTATGATTAGTAAACATTGTTACGACACGTTTTTTAGACTTCTTACCTTTTAAGAATAGCCAATAGTATCGTTATTGAAATTCCGATTACAGAAGCTATGGTATTCTTAGGAATCAATTCCGATTTTTTAATTCCATAGACGAGATTGTTTATGCTTTTTTTATTCATTAGTATGATACTAAGAAGTATGAGAAAGAACGCGATGCTATGTAAACTACTTAAAGACACATCTGTTACTTCCGTCTGAGTGAACGGAAACACCAAATTTGTAATTAAAAAGTAGAAATAGGATTGAATTAAAATCCAACCCACTTTAGTATTCGTACAAATCCCGACCATTGGAAGTAGCAAGATGAAGGCAGCGCTCAAGTAATAATAGTGTGTTGCAATGTAAAAGTATTCCTCTAGTGGATTTGCAGTAGAATCGATACCCATATTAAAATGGTCTATTACATTGGAAATTCCAGAAATCAAGGCATAGCTAAACAAGCAAACTATCGATAGTTTAATGAATACGATCAGATAATGTTCTTGTAGGTATGCTGCGGTTATTCTCAAATGTTTGTTAGTTGTTGTGTTTGATGTAGTGTGCGGCTTAAAACGCTAGGGAATTCGTTGTAAACCGATACCTAAAATAGTACTTTTTAAGTAGTAAACATTCTGCAATTATGGAAAAGCTGTAATTATTTTACGGTGTTGGCTGTAGTTTTTTTCTTTTTAGTTGTTTTCATCAATTTCTTGTTTGGTTTTTTTAAAGGTGCTTGAAAATCGTCGAAGAATTTCTACAGAAAGCATAGCCTCAAGAAAAATCGATACACCAACACCTATTAGTGTAGAAAATATTATTGTATACATTGTTTTTTTTCTTTCTTTTTCAATGTCAGTTATTTCAAAACCGAAGTAATATCCTTCTAAATTATTCTTATCGCCTGGGTCTATATCTTGGAATGTACGTTCCTTAAATTTTGCAGAATTTATTTTATAATAATTATTACCTCCCCCATATGAAAGTTCTTTCTGAATATTAGGACTGAAATCATTAACTTTATATTTGGAATCCCAATTAAAGGTCACAGTGGGTGGATATTGCGTGTGAGGTATATCTATAAATAATCTAGCGTGAAATTTATATTCTGCAAATCCAATTCTTTCAATTCCACTAGATCCGTAACTATCAATTTCACTATTAACATTGAACCTAAGACCTGTATATACCCATCTGCTATTGTCATACATTTCTAAATTTTTTAATTGTCTTTCTAATGATTTTAGGTCAGAATTACTATAATCATTTAAACTCCCCACGCCATCAATAACATTCATTTTTAAGCTTTTACAATTAGTTGAATCAAACTTAATATTAAAAACACTTTCTTCTAGGTTGTAACGTGATGATTCATATAGAATATTTAATCTATCAACAGAATCACATTTTGTAGACAGATTAAATGTCAAGACATTATTAGCAATAATACCAGAGGGTGAATAATATCCATGTATATAATAGAGTCCAATAACGTTTATAAGTATTAGAAATATTCCAAATACTCCAATGACTTTTATTCTCAATTCTGATTTCAAAATGTCTAAAATTTGTATACTAACTGTAGCGCTTGACGCAGTGTGTTGACGGTAGCAACGACATCTATCAAATTCTCTTCTTACTTCCAATTATTCGGAGCTGCGTGAGACCCTGCCTGCCGGAAGGCCGGTTAGAAGGGCAAGCGTACCATTATTTTTCAGAAACTAAGATAGTTAAATATTTGCAGAGAATATTAAATAATTCCCGCAAGAGCCATAATTGTTATACGTTGTTACCCAATGTACTTGCTCGATTTACACTTTAATTATTCTTTTGGTGATTGTTCCGTGTTCTGTTTCAATTTTTACAAATAAAATTCCGTTTTTTAATTCAGATAAATCTAATTGATTAAAATTATTTTTCTCTATTAAAACTATTTTAGCCAAAATGTCGTAAACTATAATTTTTTCGATTTTTATATGCTTATTGTTTTCTATAAACAATAGACTTTTCACATGACTTGGGTAAATGTTTATATCTGCAAAAATAGTATCGAAAATATTCAAACTACAATCTTCAGAATAAAAATAATCTGCTTGTATGTACCAATTGGAATAAGGTGGTTCGTTATTTGTGGCAGCAACTTCATCATCTACTCTTACACAATTTAAATCCGTCAGTTCGCAAGGTACTCCTTCTTCTTCACAAGGTAAAGTTACTGTCAATATAGAGTTGTTCTCATTTTTTAAGTTTAGGCTTTCTAAAAAAAATAAATTTTCACCATAGAGTAATTCTAAATTTACATTATTGCTTAAATCCAAAGAGGAAATCATTAGATTTTCAGTACCTGTATTGCTGGCGTATAACTGTTTTAATTGTATATTATTACTGACATCAAGAGAGGTAAGTTCATTACTAGACACATCTAAAAGATTCAATGCAGCAAAATCTTCAATACCAGTTAAATCTTCAATTCCATTGAGTGAAATATCAAGTGTTATTACGGTATCAATATCGCTAGTAAGCACTTGCCCATTTATAATACCATCACTATCAAACCCTAAATCAATAAGTGCTTGCTCAAAATTTGTGTCGGGGATTGCAGTAGTTTGAGCAAAAAGATTGTGTTGTCGTTTACCTTGGTAAAGGAGTAAAAGAACAGTAAAAGCAACTATTTTTGATATGTTCTTTTGTGAATTCATTTTATTTGTTCTAATCGCTTTTTTCACTTAGTATATTGGGTAACGGGTTTGTATGTTAATTGGTGCGTTTGGCGAAGTGTACGGCGTAAAACGCTAGGGAATTCGTTATATACCGATACCTAAAATAGTGATTTTTGGGTACTAAATATGTTGTTAGTATGGAAAAGCTGTAATTATTGATACGGTGTTGTGAGTTGGCTCTTTAGAAATCGTCGTATTCTCGTTAAATGAGGTTCTATTAAAAAATAATTTTCAAATTTATATATAGCTCTATTTTATAGCTTTTTTTTTCCCTGAGGGGTTTGGAATTAGCGTAGCAATATGTTTATTAAGAAGAGTATCACTCATTGTGACTACTTCAACATCCTCTACCCAAAAATCTTTATCATCAGTAACGAAGAAATATCCTTTAGATTTACACAATTTATAGTAATAATTATCATTGAAATCGAGACTAGTTGGCGGATTAGACATTACATGCTTGAACTTGAAGGTAGAGCCAAATTCATCATTAATCAAATCAATAGAGGTATTGTAACTCTTAATATCATCACATATAAGATTATAAGCTTTTTTATAATCTTCTGTATTTCTAAATACATTTTTATAGTAATCGCTCGACGGAACAAATCCTGATGTAACTTTCTGAACGTTTCTAATGTGTTTTTGATAATGTACTTCTCTAATAATCCTATTAATTACCTCAGAAACTACTAATGCAGGCAAAATGATACGCACCTTTGTATTATTGACTAATTTTTCAAAAAAACCTAAGTATGCTTTATCTTTGTATAGTAATTTATTTTTAGGTGCTAATACTTTTAACCAAATATTAGCATCTAGAAAATATTTTTCTTGATCTTTTACAGAATGGGATGATGCCTTAGAATATGAATAAGACATATGTTTCTACATTGAATGAAGAGCATTATCTACAAAGTGGTCATATTCATCACCTAACAAGGCATTTTCAATTACGTCTTTTACTTTGTATGCAAACATTTCTTTATCCTCTGGATATTCAAATTTTAATTCTTGAATATTCAAAGAGTTAAGCAATGCATATTGGCCAATACTTTCATTGAGAAATAAGGATGAAATACGTCTTATACCCAAAAATGATATTACAATTTCTGAAGGACTATATGCTTTGATAACTTCAAAAAGAGCCGTACCATCAGTAAGATTTGTCGCTAAATCTGATTTAATAATATCTAAAACACTGATATTCATAGGGTATGGATTTATTTTGCACACGAAATACGTGCGTGCAAAGATACATTATTGGTAATTGAAAAACAAATTTAATATAGATCCTACATATGGATTTGGAAAATGAAACTTTTTCATGACTGTAGTCTCTAACTCTAAACTCCAAAATGTATCTCCAGATATAATTTGAAAATTACCATTTGTTCTGTTAAAGTAAGAATTTAAATTATATAAACCTAATCCGCCAGGTTTTCCCTTTGTTGTATTCTTCTTTTCAAGAGCCCATTTTATTGCGTCATAACTGTTATCAATTTTTCCTTTTGTTTTATTTTCTATTGCAGGAAGAAATCCCACTCCTAAATCAACCATTGAAAACGTTAAGAAACCTTGCTTTGGATAATACTGACCACAAACATAAAAGGGTTCTTCAGATTTAGAGTGAATTTGAATATTGCAAAAAACTTCGATTAACGATTCTATGATATCGTCTTTTTCTTTCTCTGTAAAATTGGGCATTCCTCTATGAGATAATAAATCATTTTCTATGTAACCAATAAACCCATCTTTATCGTCAGGTTTAAAACTTCTAAATGAAACAGTAGATTTTTGTTCATCATCTAGTGCACTTTTTGAACGGAGAAAACCATTTCTAAATAAAACGTCAAAATGTTCTTGCAAAAAGTTTAAATCTGTTGAGAACGAAAGGTTGTTCTCGTTATTTAATTTAGCTAAAATGCTGCCAAATAAAGCGCTTAAATTTGCATCAAACCAAATCAAATGGTAGAAATCAATATATATGGTGTCGTTGTAATATTCGGATGCTAACTTATAAAATTCAAACAATCTTTTTATTCCTGAAAAATTAGTGTGGAAACTATCGGAAAGGTGTAAAACTATTTTGTCTTCCATTACTATCTTTTGATTGCAAATTTAGTTAATTTTCTTACACCCTATTTCATAACGATTCGGCTGTTAAGCTGTCTAGTCCTGAAATATAGCTTCAGGTTAAAATTGAATTTACGCTGTTAATTTATATACCATACCTGGTGTTTTGTAATCCAAAGATAAATGTAATCTTACTTCATTGTATAATTTAATTGCATTTTTGGCAGCTATCTTGGCGTGGTTAGTGTCCATAAAGATGTGATCGAGATAAAATTCGTCCTTTAGGATTTCATTTACACGTTCAGCCAGCGCATTTTCATAGCAATGGTTCTCTTGTGTCATGCTGATTTTTATTTTTAAAATACATAGGTGTATACATTACTAAAATATTGTATTCCTCTATCGGAAAGATGAATAAGTCCTTTCACATCTTTAGCTTGATAGATGGCCTTTTTAAGAGCTCTTACGCATCCTTTTAGCTCTAAGCTGTCACTGAGGCCGTATCCAACGCTTTTCCTTGAATACATGTTAGTAATAAGCGTGAGATAACAAAAACCATTTAAGGTTCTGATATAGGTTATATCTGATGCCCAAACTTGATTTGGTCTATTGATTTCCATGTCCTTTATAATATTGTCATACTTATAAAACCTATGGTGTGAATTGTTGGTTTTTACACTGTATTTTTTCCGAAGGGTCAGCATTTTATGTCCTCTAAGGACTTTAAATAGTGTATCCCGGCCTACTTTGATCTTTTGTTGTTTAAACTCCTTGTCTAGGGAAACCATCATTTCCCGAACACCTTCTCTAGGTAAGGCTTGCGTCGATTTTTTTTACGATATGTGTAATTTGATCTTCAAATAGTTTTCGTTTTGTTTCTCTTCGTTGATACTTATAATAAGCATCACGTTTTAAGTCAAAACAACCACATACCTTGGCGATCGATGCAAGACCTATAGACATAGAGGTCATTATGATTAAGGCTTGATATTTAGTTTTTTTTTGTTCGTTAATGTTCTTGCTCCTTAGTTTTTGGGCTGCTACTTCTAGATAGGAATCGTTGGCCAATTGTTGAGCAATTGCGAAGCCTATTCCTTGGATTAAGTCACTAATTAATGCTTTTATTTGTTTAATTTTAAATCCATTCCTTAATTTAGTTTTCTATTTTAGTATTGATTTTTTTTACATAAAAACACTATATCTTATTTAAATTAAATTTTGATGTAAATCGTTCATGGCATCAGTAATTGTATTGCCATACCCCTTTAGAATTTCAAAACCTTCATTATCCACTAAAATAACTACATTTTGATTATTGATGTACTCAACCTTTAAATACTTTAAATTTAATACATTAATTAAACTTTCCAATTGTTTTTTATTTTAGGACAAGTTTTACTGGAAACCTGACTCATGATTTTATTAGAATAATAGATAGTTAATAAATTTCTGCCTACAGTTTTATTCTGTTATTCATTAATTTGATATTGATCATATTTATTATAAAATTGGTTTATCTCTGCTTTATTTAAAATTAACTCTCCATTTACTATTTGAGAAAGGCCTATAAAAAAATCATCTCTATTTGGACTATCGGTAAAGCCTATTAGTAATTTACTATTTGGAACTTTGGCTCTGAATCCATGAATTATTAAAGGAGGAATTACGATTGAGTCGTTTTTTTTTAATATAAGTTTCTCCTTATCTAAATTGAAATAAAACTCTCCTTCTAAAACAGTAAAAGTTTCGGTTAGAACTTTATGGTAATGCAAATTTTTATTTTTGCCTATTTTATTAAAAATAGCTTCATATAAACTAATCTCCCCCCCCGTATCGGATGAAGAAATATGAAAAACATACTCACTATTTTTAGTTTTTACACTTTTTTTATTGGTGCCTAAAATTATGCTCGCTTTATTATGCATTATAAAATTAAATTAAAAAACAATATTGAAAGATAATTTCACTATTAGGTTTTGATATTGAATTGAAAAACTCAAGAATCTTAAAGAACTATTTATTCTATACTGTTTATTCGATAATCATTTTTTTTGAATTTGAATAGTTTCCACATTTTAACTTATAAATATAAAACCCTTTTAAGTTAGAAGTATCTACTGTGATATGATTGAGACCAGAAGAAACTTCTGTATCCAAAAGAGTATATATTTCTCTTCCCATAATGTCATACAGGACAATTTTTGTGTGTCCCCCGTATTTTAAAAAGAAGGGAAGTGTCGTTGTATTATTTTTAACCGGATTGGGATAATTTTGTCCTAACCAATTTTGAGAAGGATTTATAGCCTCATTATCCTCAACCCCTAAAACAATATGTGATGATTCAAAAAAGTAAAGTCCCTCATAAAATGATAATTCGTGATTGAGAGTTCCACCTACTAAAAGTGTACCATTTTGAAGAGGTGTTAAAGTAGTGGGATAAAATTTTGACAATTCTGGGCCGGTAAAATATTGATTTTCTATAACAATGCCTAAGGCATCTATTTTATATAACTTACCTAATATTAAAGGAGCGGTACTATAATTAAGCCTATAAGGAAGTGTAGTAGAGGCAACTTGATTTAAAAGATACACGGTATCTTCATCATCTATATAGAAATCAACATAGAAATTATTAATTTCTGTATTATAAATCCAAATTTCGTTTCCTTCACTATCATAATTACCTAAGACAACTTTATTGTTTTCTAAATTTACACTAAATCCAGATACAATAATATTACCCAAAGAATTTTGATACATTTTATAAGAGCGTACTCTCCGATTTGCTTCGGAATGTGTTACAGTCCATTCATGTTGTAAATCTGAATTAAACTTTACCAGCAATAATTGTTCACTATATGTACTTTGATCTTGTTGTGCCCCATTAATATATACATTCTCATTTTCATCTAGTAATATACCATATCCCGCTGTATTATTTTGATTTATATTGAACGTTTTAAAATCAATTAAAGTACCGTCTTCAGAATAGCTCAATAAAACTAAATCTGTGGTCTGAGAAAAAAAGCTAGAAACACCTAAAGCTCCAATTAATAGTATATCACCTTGAGCGTTAATAGTCCCATCATTAATGGTAAATAAATTATCATTTGCATTAGAAGAGTTTAAATATTTTGTCCACAATTCATTCCCTTCATCCCTTGAAAATTTAGATGTTGTAAATTTAGGGTTTGTATCTGATATATTTTCAAATGAACTTCCAGATATATATATATTATCAAAATCATCTAAAAAAAAAGCAAACATATTTGGAGCATTATATAGTTTATCCACTTGCCAGATTAGATTACCCTCTGCATCATACTTTATAAGACGAGAAGGAGTTTGTTGAAAATTATAAATACTGGGGATTAAATATACAATGACATTTCCTGAAGAATCAATTTTAATATCAATACCAAAATCAGTTCCTAAATCATCTATATTTCCATTAAATTCTTTTGTCCATACTACATCACCTTCATCATTATATTTTATTAAAGATTTAGTAGAGTAATAGACGTCGTCTATTACAGTACCAAAAACCTCTGAGGTGGTATAAATATTATTTCCCTCTTCAATTGTATTTAACATAATTGAAGAACTCCCTCCTTCATTAGAAAAAACCTCAGACCACTCCAGAGTATTAGGTATTGAAAAAGGTAGTTTGGCAAATTGAAAAATTCCTCCTAAAAATGTATCGAAAGAATAAAAAGTAAAATATAAGTTGTCAGCTACATCTAAACCTAATCCCATAAAATTGACAATACCCCCATATTCTGAATATTGTTCTGTAAAGCTATTTTCCTGAAGAATAGAGCCATCAGAATTAAATTTATAGAACTTTACTTGTTTTTCTTCATAAAAATTATCAAATCCCAAACTGCCAATAACAGGAAGGTTATTAGAATCTAGGGTTAAGAAAGAACCGTTATTATTTAAATAATCATCTGTATACTTTGTCCAATTTTCAGTTCCATTTGCTTGATAAGAAATTAACACAATTCCATCATCCATATAATCCCCATAATGATTCCCCCCTACATATATAGTTGTATCATTTACAACTTCAATATTATAACCATTTGTAAAGTCGGTATTATATTTATAGTCTTTTAACCACTCTTGTGACCCATTGGCATTGTATTTAATAGTGCCCATATTTTCCCAAAAAGTATCGAAAGTACCCGTTATATAAATATTTCCAAAAGTATCTACTGCTACATCTCTAGCCAAAGAATCTGTATTTTCATTACTATTATTCACATAATTATATAGTTGACCCCATTGTTTTTCTCCTGAACTACTATATTTTAAAGTATAATAACCAACGTGATAATTAGCATCATTACCATAACCAGTAACAATTACACTACCGGTTTCATCTACAGCTATAGCAGTTGGTTCATTCCAAGATTGAGTAACTGTATTATCATCCTTAACTGCCCACAATAAATTCCCATTTGCATCATATTTAATGGTAAGATACGTTACTAAATTTTCATCATAAGTAATTCCTGCCACATATGTATTACCGTTCACATCTGTTGTTATTGTTGTTGGTACATCTAAACTTAGTGTCCCACCATCATATGTGTTCTCCCATAAAATATCGCCAGTACTAGCATCGTACTTAATTGTTTGAATATCCATATCATTACCATTCCAAAAAACACCTGTTGAAATAGGATTTCCCTCATGATCTTGAACTATATCTAATCCAAATTCAACCGCATAGGTTGTGCCTGGCTGTCTAGTTTCCCATACAATATCACCTTGACTATTCACCTTAATAGTGATAAAATTTCCTTCGGCTATAGTCTCATTAGAACTTCCCCCCGTAATGTAAGTATTTCCATTTGCATCTGTAATACTAGCATTTGGTATGTTCATTCCGCCATGATTATTTGTATGAAAATCATACCCTACAGCCCATATACTTTCATTGGCGACATCACCTTGCATCCCAGTTTTTTCAAACAACAAAGGTTTAGTAATAATACCATCATACTCTTTATTTGTAAAATTATTGTTCTGTATGACATTGGATAAAGTAGTATATGTTTTTGAATATTCAAACCCCTTAAATTCAGAAAATTTATTTAAGTCAATTTGAGCAAAACTGTTTACAGTTACCAACAAAAAAAGTAAGAAAAAGAACAGGTATTTGTTGAAGAAATTAGAAATCATAATTTTAGATGTTTAATAGTTATTAGTTTGATGATCTAAACCAAAAGTATTAAGCAAGACTAAAATTAAATCAACAGTTGCGTTGACAATTTTGTTGACATTGATAACAAATTCATAAAACAAACATTATAAATATCTAAAAATAAATTATTTACCTTTTTAAAGGTGAGATAAATTATTCCTTAAAATACATACTAATAATCAACAATATCTATCAATTTCGATATCATTGGAATGATTTTTTTAAAAAAATAGTTAAGTATATGTTATAATAACATGAGGTAATTAAACGTCAATATTATATTTCTACTATTTGCACTTGATTACTATTATTTTTAGGGAGATTTTCATGAGGGGATAATGACTAAATGGAATAGAAGTACTATTATGACCTTATTAAATTCTAAAGTTCTAAATATTTGACAAGTATATTATAAAGCATACCAAATATATGTAACATCTTACATTTTACAAATTAGACGTTTAAGGGTTTATGATTCTTTTTAAAAAGGATTCAACATTCTCATAACCATTATTTCTAAGTTTTTTTTTCAATCTCATTTTGCTTACTCTAACACTTTGGGGGGAAACACCAAGAGTTTTGGCCATTTCTTTACTTTTGAGTTGTAAATGAAGTAGCACTAAAAACCTTATCTCACCTTCAGTTAAGGCAATAGTATGTTGTTGAATTCTAGAAAAGAACCACGGATAAATATTTTTAAATTTAATTTTAAATTTATTCCAGTCTTCGTCTGTCAATATTTTTTGTTCTAATAAATGTGACACCTCTTTTTCAGTATCTTTTTCAGGAATTAATGCATACATTTCCCTTTGAAGCAAATCTATTATCTCATTTTTTTTAGAAAGATCTAGAATATAAGTTTTCAATTCTTGCTCTTTAATATTCAATATTTTTTTAGAGTTGTTTAATTGAGTTAGTAATGTTTTTTTATTATCGCGCAACTTTTTAAAGTGTTGATACACAAAAAAACTAAAAAACAACAATGTAAATAAAGAAGTAAATGCAATAAACCAATATTTATTATTGGCTAGTTTTTGTTCTTTTTTAAGATTTTCAATTTGAAGGTTTTTTACTTTTGAACCCATTTTTGCCTGATATTCTGCTAAAACTTTAGATTGTTGTGTAAGTAGAATATTACTGTGTTCTTTTTCATAAAGTTTGTAATATTTTAAAGCAGAATCTTTTAAAGTAAAGGTATCATATATTTCAGAAAGCTTTTTGTAGGAATCGCGAATTAAAAGTTTTCTATCAATCATACGACTAATGCTTAAACTTTGTTCAATAGCTTTAAGAGCTAGTTTTCTTTTTCCTTCTCTATGGTAAATATCTGAAAGATTATAATAAGTTGCCGCTTCCCCATCTTTATAATCAACTTTAGAATAATTTTTTAATGCTTCTAAGTAATAAGATTTTGCAGAATCGTTTATTTTTTGATTTTTAAAAATTTGGCCTTGATTATTTAGTGCAATTGCTAGATCTCTGTATTCATGGTGTAATTTAAATATTTTTATTGCTAAATTATTATGGGAAAATGCAGATTCATACTCTTTTTGTTCCTTTAAAATTAAACTTTGATTTGTATGTGTAAGACCTAGAAGTCTATAGAAATTTGTTTTTTTTGCAATTTTTCTGGCTTGGATATAGCTGTTCATCGCATCCTCATTATTTCCCAATCTCCATTGAATTAAACCATGAGTGTTCAAAATTTTCGCTAAAACCTTACTATCATTTTCATTTTCAACTTTTGAATAAGCTACATTTATAAATTTTAAAGATTTTTGATAGTCACCATTTATCCAATGTTTTACCGCTATTTTATTCAATGAATCGGCTTCACTTAATTTATTAGTTGAAGGAAGTCTTACCGTATTATTGCTAGAACCCACATTTTCTAAAGAACTTTTATTTGTAATATTATTATGAGAGTAATTGCAACTTGATAGTAAAAGACTTAAAAGTAAAATATAAAAAGTACTATAAATCTTATATAATTGTTTTGTAAAAACCCACATAATGTTTTTAAATTATAATAAAAAATCAAATTCAGATCCTGACTGATGTTTACATATTTTTTTAATTAGATTTTGATGTAAATAATTAATGGCTTTTAAAAGTGTTAGCTATATCTTTTAAGCTCTTCTAATCCTTGTTCATTAGCTAATATAATAATATATTCATTTTTGTTATAATCAACTTTTATATACTTTAATCCTGTTAAGCGTAATAAATTAGTATTCAATTTATTATTTATTTAAATAAATCATTTTTGTATTCTTATTGAAAAATAATGTCCACTAATATTAGATATCATCATTTATACTCCCTCCTACATATAGAACTAAGATAAAAGGATTCTTAAATCAGTTCATCTGTTTGTCATGTTTGTATAGGGTTATTCCTATACTTTGATTTTTTTTTCACCTTCCCTCTCAAAGAGCTTGTTAGTCTTTTTTAATATCTCGATTTTATTACTTAGAAATAGCAACTGAGCTTAATTTTTATTGCAAGGAGATATGCATCGATCTAAAGTTAAGAATCATTGTTCCAAATTGACCAAGATAATCTTGCCCCAAATTACCCATTATGCGATGATGCTTTTGTTTCATATCAATTAAAAGAATTGTTTCTAGAGTAATCTTTTTATCAAAGGCATCTATTGTGTGAGGAAAATGAAAACCCTGGTAATTTATTACTCCCCCAGCACCACCTAACTGTATGGATTCTTTTATATATTTTTTTTCAATAGAAGCTTTATTAAGCTGATAATATACAGGATAAAGCATTGTAGAAGCAGCTCCTGTATCAAAGGTGTATAGTAAATCATCTACTTTGGTTATAGGGGTTAATATATCCAATGCCAGATTTCTATCTTTACTATTGGTAGGAGTAACTTTTGGCACTTTAAAAACCCCCTCTTTCCCTATCTGGATTTCACCCAAAGCTGCAATAACAGGATAACCTAAAATCCCATTAATTTGATAATTGATAGAGGGAAATGCTAAATCAGCATTTTTAAACACTAAAAAAACCACATTATTCAATGTAATATTTTCAATGTTTATTTCACGTGCCCAACCTAACCTTGCTTTAACAGAACCACCTGTTAATGCATTAACGTTAATGGTAGAATTAAGTAGTATTTCAATGCCTAATTTTTGAGATGTAGTTTCTGAAACCACCGATAGGTTAGCTCCAGTATCAAAAATAAATTGGGAAGAATCTTTTTTGGTGTGTACAGGAAGGTTATTGAGCCCTGCAATATCTTTTGTCATTTGAATATGAAGCTCCTTCGTCTTGTTTATTTTTTGAAAAGGAATGGTTTCCAAAGCCGAATACATATTTAAATCATTCTTGAGATCCTCTAACTCCTCTTTATTAAAGTGTCTTTTATAGTTTTCTAGAAGTTTTTTCAAAGATTCTTTTGCTGAATTATATTCATAAAGTTTAAATTCATTATCTATTTTTGTTTTGTACAAATCAATAATTGTACTATCGGGTAAATTGGAGCTTTGTTCTAATATATACTTAATATTACTTTGAGATCTTTCGTTTTGATTGAATGCATTGTCAATTTTGGCTTGAAGAACTTTTTGATTGATTTTACCTAAATCTTTTTTGTTTAAGTTAAATAAGGAATCAGCTTGAAAAAAATCTTTTTCTAAAATATGTTGGTATATCTCATTATACTCTTCTGAAGTGTTACTACAGGAAGAAACTGTAAATACGATTAATGTGAATTGGAATATTAGTTTTATTTTCATTAGGTATTTATATTTACTATGAGCGTTTTAATTGTATCATTTTCAATTATTGTTTCAAAATTTCCTCTACAATTTTAGTTAGAATTTAGCTCCCTATCAATTAAGTCTAGAGTACTATTGAGTGCTTCGGTTTTAATCAAAATTATGCTGCAGGATTCTGTCCGCTAATTTAAGAATGTTTTTCACATTTATGTTTAGTGATTCAATACCTTTTGTGTTTGTATTAATTTTTCTTAAGAATATTTTCTCACCAAACTAAATGGTTTAAACCTTCCGATCATTCAACCCACTTCCGTTTAGTATTTTAGGAATCGACTTTTCAATTCTTGAAATCCGTGTTTTGGTTTTTTTGCCTATTTTTTCAACTTTTCGATTGATTTAAAATATTCCATTACTTTTTCTTCAGTTTCGCTTTGTAACTTTATATTTTCATCAAAAAGTGATTTTCTTAAATCTCGATAAAGGTCAACTGAATTATGCAAACTATCTAATAGCGATTGTTTTTCGTATTTTGGAATTGTTCCTTTCAACTCCGCTAAGTCGTTTTTATCTATTTCCAATTCTACCTTTCTGACTGCCCGCGGAAGATTACCATTTTTAATATGCAATAATGGTCCAAGTACGACCATTCTTAAAAAACCAAAAAAGTCAAATGCCTCGAAATATTCGCCCCTACCGATTTTAAGTAAAGAATAATGTACCCATATCCAAAATCGATCTTCAATCCATTGGTAATCTGGTAATGGAAAATGTTCTTCTGATTGCTTTAAGATGTTTTTTACTTGATTCTCTCTGTCAAACAGTATGTGAGGTGTTTCAACCCGATGGCTTAACTCTGAAAGTGTTAAAAATTTAATATCCACATGAAGGAGCGGATTGTCATAAAGGCAAATTAAAACCCTTGGTTCACCTACATGCTCACCTGTAAACCCTGATAGTAGGTTTCCTATTCGATTTGCAATATCTAGCATTTTAACTTTATCATCTGAGATTTTTTCTTTAGTTACAAGAATTAAATCTAAATCGGAATATTCATCAATTTCATTAGATAACCAGGATCCTCCGACTGCCAATCCAATTATTTCATTATCTTTTTCTAAAATTCGCGATGCTTGATTTGCAAAGATTTCTTGTATCATCTTGTGATAATTTATATATGTACTTATATTTTATAAAATTAAGATATTCTTATATACATTTTAAGTATAATTGTTATGCTAAAATTAATTTTTTATTGTTAATGAATTGTAAAGCTACAATAGCTTGATCAAGTTTAATAAGAACTCTCATGTGGTTTATCCATAAGAGTTCTTATAATAACTAGTCCCATTATTTTAAGGCACGGTTTTCAAATTTAAAGCGTTTTCAATCTTTAATATTTGTTCCTTTAAAATATTAAGAATCCCTTCATCATGTATAAAAATCTTACCCTTCATTAAAAATGAACTGAATTCCGGAAGTTTAAAAGTTCCAATAATGTTTCCGTTGAAAAAAGGAAAAGATTTTTCAGCTATACTTAATACAGACTGACCACCGTTCGGACCCGGAGCTGCATTGAACAATAAAATAGGCTTCCCTCTAAAAAAAGAACGTTCAACTCTTGTAAGCCAATCTAAAACATTTTTAAAAAACGCTGGATAATTTCCATTGTGTTCAGGTATGGCAATGATATAAGCGTCATAACCAATTACGGTATTATAAAGCGACATTAATACATTTGAATGTCCGTTTTGTTGTTCTTCTTCGATGCTAAACATTGGAAGCTCGTAATCACGTAAATCAATAATATCAACAGGCACATTAAGAAATTGTGTAATATATTTAATGAGTTCCTGATTGATGGAAGTCCTACTATTGCTTCCGGAGAATGCTAAAATTTTCATATTCCAAGTTTTAACCATTAAAAATATCTCCTGAAGAAGCGACTACTTGCATTATTTCAATTTGTGGTAAATTTTCCAAACCACTATCGTCCCTTTGTTTTTGGAAAGATAGAAATGAGGGTACCTGAAGCAATCTGTTTTGAATGTCCTTATTTTTGTAATGAGAAAGATGAACAAAAGTTTTGCCGTCTCCGCATATATAGGAAACGTAGCTAAATTCATTGGTGTTCATTTTTTTAAAATCAACCATAAACAAGTTTATGTTTTTTTGGTTCTTCTGAACGAAATCAGGTTTTACGGTGTACGTTACTTTTACGCTTATCATTTTGTTTGTTTTTAAATTACTATTACTTATAAAACAAACGAGTGATGTAAAACGTGACAAAAGCTACTAATTGATTTATTTTTTTAACTTTTCAGGGTCAACAATTGAATAAATCGTCATTATTTTTTCATTATCTTTTTCCAATTCAAATACCTGACAATTAACAAGTTTGCCATCGTTATAAAACATTAATGCAGGTTGATGGTTTACTGTGCTCTCTACTATAGAAAAAGATTTTTGGTACGTATTATATACGTATATCATAAGTTTAATAACTTCTTTAATTCCGACCATCAACTCACTTACAATTGAAACATTGCCGCCATCCGTTTTAACCATGATATCATCTGATAATAATTTTTCTAATGCACTGACATTACCAGTCTTGATACTGGTTATGTATTCTTTCAAAAAAGTTGGAGAAGCCATTGGTGAAGGTTCAAAATCCTTTTTCATTTTTTCTAGTGCTTTTTTTGCTCTACTTAATATTTTTCGTGAATTTTCGATAGAAAATGACATAGCTGTAGCAATTTCTTCGTGAGAATAATCAAAAGCTTCTTTTAATATAAAAACAGCCCTTTCTTTGGGATTCAATTTTTCTAAAAGTACCAACATAGAATAGGAAATAATTTCCTCACGGTTTATGTTTGTGTCCGCTTTTTCCGTTGAAATAGGTTCTGGAAGCCATATTTTATCACCAGTAGTTTTTTGATTTCGTTTTTTGATATTGATTGACTGATTGATTACACCTTTGATAAGATAGCTAATCTCATTTTCGATGTTTGGTTTGGAGGATGAAATATATTTAGTTATCACGTCTTGAATGGCATCCATAGCATCATCAACAGAACCTAGAATATTATAGGCATAAGGAAATAATATATTTTGATAATTAGTATTTAAGTTCATTTACTTTAGATTTCTTTGGTTAAATAATTGTAAGGTTCGTAAAGCTGACGAATAACGTTTGGTATATGAAAAGCAGGCAATTTCAAAGCACTAAACTTTCGGCTAAGTATAAGTTTTGATACGATAACAAAAGTTTTATTTTAGTACTAAATCGCCTATTTATTATATATGATGTTAGCGGTTTTTTTTCTTTTTCGTTTAATTTTTATTTCTTTTTAAAGTCTCAAATGATGATTCTAAATATTCCTTTATAGAATCAAACAACTCTTTTGAAGGTTTAACAACACAAACCCAATTCATAGAACCATAGGTTGGATGTGGTAATAGTGTGTCCTCTTTTGTGAAATCAATTCCCACATCCATATAGGATTCAAGTCCTTTTTTATGAGTTAGATGTCCAAATTTTGATTTAAAAATTTCTTTGTCTATACAAAAATTTAAACGATAAAAACCATCTCTATCAAGGTTTGACACAGCGTCATACTCATCATCTTTGGTAAGTATTGTAGCAAAGGGAAGTTTGTCATTACTAGGATGCATGAAGAACAAATTGCCATCAGCAGACGAGAGTTTTATATTTTCAAAATTGTCGAGTATGTAGGCTTGAATTTCTTCTATAGTCATAATTTATATTTTGTTACAAATTTCAAAATTAAAGTTTACTTTTGCAAGTAGTTATCGATATGTAAAGTAGTGACCAAAAGTAAAGTAATGAAGTGATATGAAGGCTAATCAACAAAAAAATAATGAAAAATTATCTGAATGCCCTTTTCAAGAAGCGATGGATTTGATTTCAGGTAAATGGACGATGACTGTTATAAATACTTTAATGGCCGGTAAATTGAGATTCAAAGAACTAGAACGGGCAATAGAAGGGATTAATACCAGAATGTTGGTTAAAACCCTTAAAGAACTTGAATCAAGAAAAATTGTTAACAGAAAGGCTTATGCAACTGTTCCTCCAACTGTGGAATATACTCTAACAAAAAAAGGCATGACTTTACAGCCGGTCATCAAAGAAATTCAGAATTGGGCCATAAATAATTTGCAAATGACACTATCTCAATAGTTCAGTGCCAATTTTCTTCATTATTTCGTTCCAATGTTCTTTCATTTCCGCTCTCTGTTCAGCATTCAATAATTTCTCGTGGTGAATTGCAACTGTTGTCTTTTTTTGATTTCCAATTACTCTAATTTGAATTGTTGACATATTTTCCCAATTTTTCGGTTTCCAATTCAGTCGAATATGGGAATTTGCTTTAAAAACAC
>NZ_FNBA01000015.1 GCF_900102055.1 Ulvibacter litoralis | reverse complement strand
TTTGTAGGAAGTTTTTCGGCAGGGTTGTTTTTTGTCTTTCATTAGGTATAGTACTAAAAGGTTTAATTTTTAGTCAACCTATTTCAGGAAAGTACGCGGTTTTACATTGTTGGCAACGGTTATGTATAAGAATAGTGCGGTTTTGTGTACGAGGATTTTCCGAAGGAAAATCAGACGTAACAAAAGTGCACTAACCTTTGATTAAGCAACTAATTTAGCATTATTTTTATACAATGTTGGCAACTGGCTTTATTCCGTAATTGCCTGTTCTTTATATAATTTGACAAATTCCTTTGCGTCTTTCATCGACTCTGGATATTTTGCATAATTCTGATATTCCGCAACTTTTCCAGTTCTTTTGTCAATTGATTCAATTTCTCTAATATGGTAATATCTAAATCCATTTTCTACCAAAAATTTCACAACATCCCACTTTTTAATATCGGTTTGTTTTGGTGGTTGAAACAAATGATATAATTCAGTCATTGGTTTTTCACATTGAGGACAAATCGAGATATGAACTTTTTCTAAATCGGCAGGTCTATTAAATGCTTTTCTGCAATCTAAACATACTTTTTTATATCCCATTTTTTAGCCTAATGTTCGTTCCAATGTTTTTTAAATTCTTGCTCCGTAATTTCGAAATTAGAGAATTCATCTAAATCCAATTTTTGGTCTCCAAGTCCGCCATATTCATCTTCCAATTTCTTCTGGTCATATTTCAATGCTTTTCCGTTTTCATAAACCTCCATTTGTTTTGTCGGCAGTCCAGAATTTTCGGTTTCAAAATACCATATCGATTTCCCCCAATTATCAAATTCATCTCCACGGGTTTCTTCCCAATTTCGTTTGTAGTACTTCATTTTCTTGGTCTGTTCAGCTTGTTGCCAACGTGTTTGTATATGGTTTGTTGCGTGGTTAAGCAACTAAGTTAACAAATAAAAACCGAATAGAAAATCCGCGAGGATTTTAGTAAGTAGGCTAGAACCAAGCAATAAATTATATACAGTGTTGTAAGCAGTTATTTATCCGAATTTCTGTTGTTTATAACTTCTTTTAATACGTTCATTCCGTTTATTGCGGAAGGGAAACCCGAATAAATAGTCATTAGCAACATTATTTCTTTGATTTCAGTTTCGGTAAGTCCAATGTTAAATCCTGCATTTATATGAAATTTTAGTTGTGATTCTGCTGTTCCTAAAGCGGTTAATGCTGAAATTGTTGCGATTTGTCTGTATTTGTTATCTAAATTGTCTCTTGAAAAAATGTCCGCATATCCATATTCAAGTACGAATTGAACCAATTCAGGCGAAAATTCGTTATAGGCGAGTTTTAGTTTTTCGACCTGTGTGCTGTCCAATTTAGATAATTCCAATTCTCCAGTTTTAAGTCTATCCGCAATTAGTGTATTTGAAAAATCTCCAATAGTGTCTTTAATTCCTTGCATTTCTCTTTCGTTCAAAACTTCTTTTAATGAATTCATTGCGTTTATACAACTTGGAAATCCAGAGTAAACTGACATTTGAAGGATTACTTCTTTTAATTCATTTATAGTACTTCCTGTGTTTAAAGCTCCATTTATATGAACTTTCAATTGTGGTTGAGCGTTTCCCATAGCTGTAAGAGCAGATACAACTGCAATTTCCTTTGATTTTAGGTCAAGTCCTTCTCTTATATAAATATCTCCAAAAGCATATTCAATAATAAAAGTTCCTAATTCGGGCGAAATATCTTTTAGACTTTCAATTACTTTTTCTCCAGCTTCTCCGTCAATTTCTTTCAATTTGTCCCATCCTTTTTTGAATCTTTCAGTTTTTATAGTGTCCATTGTAGTTTGTTTTTCAATTTGTCCATATCCTTTAGTTACAATAAATAGGATGGTTAAAAATATTATATGTTTCATTTTGTTTTAATACAAAATTAGATGAAATGGACAAGGTAGTTATAGGACTTTTTACGAGTAATCAGGTACTTTTGAATTCGGAAGGCGAAATATTAGTCTTTTGTTTGAAAATACGTGAAAAATAAGAACTGTCTTTAAACCCTAAACCAAATGCGATTTCCTTTACTGACAAATTTGTGAAATATAAAAGTCGTTTTGCCTCGGTTATCTTTTTCTCCAAAATAATGTTCTTCGGATTTTGTCCATAACTATCTTTGCAGATTTCATTAAGTTTTTCCACCGTTAAATGAAGGCGGTCAGCGTAGTCTTTTACGGTAAGGTTTTTTGAAATTGTATCAGCAACCAATTTCGAGAATTTCAGTATGGTTGTTGGTTTTGTCTTTTTGTTGAACTCTAAATCTCTTGCCATTCTGGTTAAGTGAAGAAGTAAATAATTGATTCCGGAAATAATCGATTTCTCTCCCAAATTATCATTCAGTTTCGATTCCTCGATTAAATTTTCAAATAATGGTTTTAGAAGTTGTATGTTTTTTTGTTTCAGGTCAAAAAATGCAATATTCATTAATTCTAAAGGTAATTCCTTTGTGAAATGTTTAGCGAATACTAAAATGTAACCTTTAGATTCTTTTGAATATGACCAATTATGAACCTGTTTGGGATGCATAAAAAAAAGTCGGTTCGGTTTGATTTCATATTCCTCGAAGTCGATAACATTTATTCCTGAACTTTTAGTAAACCAAACAAGTGAATAAAAATCGTGTCTGTGTGGCCAATCTACATTTGGGTTCTCTGTATTTTCAAATGTTCCAACATAAAAAGGTTGTTCTTTTGGATTAGAAGTTATAATTTCTGATATGGAATATTCGGTTAGCAAGATGTTCGTTTTTAATTGCTTACAACGGGTTTGTATAATAATTGTAGCGTTTGGCGCAGCGCGATGCTGGCAGCGGCGACGAGTTCAAACTACACTTCTTAGTTCCAATTATTCAGAGCTGCGTGAGACTCAGAAAGGCAAGCGAGTTCGAACTTTCAGAAACCAATATAGTTAAATATTTGCAATCAATTTACTTCTAGTTACCTCAAGAGCTATGATTAGTATACGTTGTTGTGCCCAGTTATTTTAAACGATAGATTGTTTTATTTTTCTCTCCTATTTTTTTAAATAAACCTAATTCAGCTCCTTTCTTTAAATCTCTACTTGCAGTCGCTGAAGAAATGTCTTTGAATATATCCATATAATCTTTTCTTGTAAATTCAGTTTTATTTAGTGAAGCATAATATTCTAATCTATCTTTTTCATTTAAAGTACGATTATTAAAATCTAATAATTGACTTATTGAAATGTCTATTACGTTGAGCATATATTCAATAAACTTAGTTGATTTTCCTGATTTATCACTTTCGGCCAAGGCTTTATAATATTTTTCTTGGTCGTTGCTAATTAACGTTTCAAAGGGTAGAAACTCAAAGATTGGATATTTTTCCATTAAAATTAAAGTTTGCCATAATCTTCCCATTCTACCATTTCCATCCAAAAATGGATGTATAAATTCCATTTCGTAATGGAAAACACAACTTTTAATTAATTCAATTTCATCAGACTTTTTCAAATATTCAAAAAGGTCTTTCATTAAGTATGGTACATTTTCATAAGGTGGTGCTAAATGCTCTACTATAGAGCCTTTTACAATTCCTACACTTTGATTTCTATATTTTCCAGAGTTTTCAATTAGACCTTCCATTAAGTTTTGATGTGCTTTTAAAAAGGATTTTTCATTAGAAGGTTTGTAATCTTCTAAATTTTCATAGATTTTGATTGCATTTAAAACTTCAATCACATCTTTTTTAGGCCCAATAACTCTTTTGTTCTCAAGAAGTGCTGTTATTTGTTCCTCTGTAAGTGTGTTTCCTTCTATTTTTAAAGAAGAATGAATAGTTTTGATTCTATTCTGTTTTCTCAATTTCGGTGAAGGCTTGTTTAATAAATTAGCATTTACTTCTCCTATTTTTTCTGAAATAGAAGTTATTAATTTTAAAATAGAAGATGTTATTTCGTAAGGTGGTTTCATTTTTGATACTATCATTTGATACTATCAAAAATACAATTATTTAAACAAAATTATATTATGAAACGCAATTTTTTAATTGGGCACAACGCCTGAGCTAAGCGTAGTGCGGAGGCAAGGAAACTTTTCGTTTCCGTCTGCGTACGAAGCTAAAGCTTATTGTTTAGTTTTATTTTTTCTATTCTAAAGCTAAATCCATAAGATTTAGCGACTTCATAAATATACACAGACCTTTCGATTTTGCCCTAAAGTCCGCATTACGTTTAGGTTTTGTTGTGTGTAGTTTTTTTTATTTCATATTCAAATTGTAGAACTCTCAAATTCCATAAAGTCAAAGTTTGTGTTGCAGTAATTCTTTCGTTTTCACTTCTTACCACTAGGTTGTCTTTAAATGATTTTATGAATTTAGTCCATAATTGTCCTTTTGAATCTTTCAGCAAAAAGTAAAATCCGCTATCACCAATTTGTTTCCCTGAAGATTCTAAGATAAGCTCACCATTTTTTCCAACACTAGGAGCTAAAATAACGGTTGCATTTCCATTGGGCAAAGGGAAGACTGCTTTTATACATGTCTTTCCAGATGGGATAGTGCATGTTTCATAAACACCTGAATAAACGACTTGACCTGTTGATTTAAATGCTCTAAACCAAATTGTCCGTTTGACTTCATTTGTTCTAGAATCGAGTAGTTGGATAATTTCACTTGTCAATGCATTAGAATCTTCTACGCTTTTAATGGGGACATTTAGTTGTTCTATTCTTTTACTGAAAATCACTCTTAGTAAAATACCGAACCCTTTAAAGAATGGATTCCATTTTACGTTTAATTCAAGGTCGTAATTAGAAGTGTTTTGATAAAAGTCAACTACATTTTGCGACAGAGCGTTTAATTCGTTTTGAGATAGATTTAGTTGGTCGATTGATTGAATTAATCCCTTGTCATTTTTCTCGTTGTCAATAGTCAAATGTTCTTTTTCCGCTAATTGTTTTATAAATTTTTGACCAATACCATCTGTGTTGCCAAAAGGACCTAAAAGCCATTTGTGTTCTGTAAAATCGATTTTTTTCCCAAAAAGAATGACCCATTTCTGAGTAATCCAATCTTGAAGGCTTTGTTTTTTGCGTGCTATCCCCATTTTTTCTGGAATTCTTAAGTGTTGGGAATAAAGTTTGATTGTCCTTTCCACTCACCAAACTCGGCCACAGGTTTAAATCTTAATGTGGTGAACTCAAAATGAAAGTCCTTTCTTTCTCTTTCTTTCATTGCAGCGGAATGTCTTTTAGGTTTTTCGACAGCACTATGTCCATGAACCATATTAGTCATTTCTTTTTCTGTTTTCCAAATTGAAAAAGTTGAGACTGTATTTGGGAATTTAACTGATGCTAATGAAAGTGTGGTTCCTGGATGGTCTCTTACTAGCTTTTCAACAGGCCTTCCCCAATGGATAAATCTCGGGACTGCAAAAGGCTTCATTCTTGCTATAGTTACAGCGACTACTGGCGAATTTGGACTTTCCAATTTGTCCTTTTGGGCTGGTATTTTGAATCCACTAAATTTCCCCCATTCTCTAATAAAAGACAAACGCACGTGCCAACCTTTTGCTAGAATTCTTCCAAAACTGTCTTGTTCCAAATAATTTTCTAGCGCAATTTCATTTTCCCATTGCATAAAAATGGCAGATTTTCCTATTAAAACTCTAGAGGGAGAAAAGATTGGAGAGCCTAAGGTCATCGCAGTCATGTATTCCGAGTGAATGAGACCTTTAGTGTTTTTAGAAATTGGACTTGAGAATATTCTTTTTATCGAATCAAAAATGGGAAGTTCGACTAGATGATAAGAGAATATGTTCACTTTGAGTTTGATTGAATTAATATTTCAGGACGGGTCAAAATTACACACAACGGGTTTGTATAACGATTGTTGCGTTTGGCGCAGCGCGCTGAGGGCAGCAGCGACAAGTTCTTCATTCACTTCTTAGTTCCAAATTATTTAGAGCTGCGTGAGACTCAGAAGGGCAAGCGTAACGTTATTATTCAGTAACCAATATAGCTAAATATTTGTAGAAATTATCAAGTAATTCCCGCAAGAGCAATAATTGTTATACGTTGTTGCCAACAGTTTTTATCGGTTGAATAAAGTTAAATAGTGAATCGCAAAAATCAATCTGTAGTTTTTATCAGATAGGTCAACATCTTTTATTCGATATGAAAATTCAGAAGCTACTGAAGGATTTATATCGTGAGCTGAAGAAAATTTGTCGGCATAATTCTCAATAAAATCAGTCGATTCCCCAATGTGTTTTAAATAAACTAAATATTCGCTTTCTGCATCAATATTATATTTACCCGAATTGCCAAGCGATTTATCATATCTCCACCAAATTTTAGGAAACACGCTTAAGTCCATTACTTGGACTCCTAATTTGTCCATTCCGTTCAATATTGGAATTGTATAATTTTCTGTGTCTTTTAAATAATTTTTATAATTTTCCTCAACTGAACCTGCTTTATATTCGGAAGCAAGTATTGAATCAAATTCCGAAACCATCCAATTCAGTTCTTTGACTTCTGAATCAGTAAATATTTTGTTCGGATTTTCAATTTCGGCTCGTTGTTCACAAGCTGATAAAATTGTTATAAATATGAATAGAATCGTTTTTTTCAAAATTGTTGGCAACGAGTTTGTATAAGATTTGTGGCGCGTGGCGCAGCGTGCGGCTTGAAGCGGCGAAACCGACCAACATTTTCTTTATTCCAAATTAATTGAGCCGCGTGCGAATCAGCAAGGCAAGCTTCTCAGAACTTTCGGAATTACAATTTACAATTATTTGTTTAAATTATTCAATCATTTCTAAAGTGAGCCATAAATTCTTATACGTTGTTCTAAGCAGTTTTTTTTCGGTTTCGAATGATTAAAACTACTATTAATCCGATTATTCCCAATATTACGATGATCTCAATTTTAAAGAGTTTTATCATCTTCAAAAACGAGGAATCACCTGTAATTTGCTCAGCCCCTTTTTTCTCTACTAACAATATTGATTTGAAAAAATAATCCGATTCTACAGATCCGTCTTTAGCATCATTTATACAATAGAACATAAATAAATTATCTTCTAATAAGTAAAGTTCGGCAGAGTAAAGAGGAATATTATTCTCATCTAACAAAATGTATTTTAGACCTTGATATCCGTTTCTTACAATATCAGTTTTCGTTTCGATACTGTTTGGAAAACTTTTGGCTATCTGAAATATTGCATCGTTGTACAATTCCGTAAGTTCAGTTTTATTTGATGGTAGTATAAATTGTTCAACTTTTGATTTACTCCCAACATAATTGATTCCGTTGAACTTCGCTGATAATTCATATATTTTTATTCCGTTATCTATTGAATCAAATAAATTCGCGTTTTGAGATGGTAATTGAAATTCGGCCAGAGAATCTAATTTGTAACCGCGCCACTCACTATTTTGGGAAAATGATTGAGATGAAATAAATATTAGAATCCAGTAAATATTTCTCAAGATTGGTTTTTTTTAAAATTGCTTAGAACGGGTTTGTATAATAATTGTAGCGCTTGGCGCAGTGTGCGGCTTGAAGCGGCGACACCTTTTCGGTTCCTTATTTAGTTCCAATTATTCGGAGCTGCGTGAGACTCAGAAGAACAAGCGTTACGTATTGTTCCGATGACTAAAATAGTAATTTTAAAGTACTAAACATTTTGTAATTATGGAAAAGCTATGATTATTTTGCGGTGTTGTGCGCAGTTTTTACCACTGAGTTTCTGTAAATTGATTTGTCAGTAGTAAATTATTAATTCGTTTTCTTATCTTTTTTCTTAGTTTATTTGTTGTTAGTAATTCATATCTCCAAATTTTTTCCTTGATCCATTTTTCCCCTGATTTTTTAAATTCAGTCATTCTCGAAACAATACCATTTTTATATTCGAATATGGTTTTGTATTCTTCGTTCACATCAGAATTGTATTTTTCTTGGATTTTAATCAAATTATCATTTTCATTATAAATATACTTTAGTTCGTTATAAGGAATAGATTGTTGCTTTGGAAATAATCTAGATGCATAAACAATTTTATTTTTTGAGTATATTTTTTTTGTCAGATAATCAGTTTTCTTTTCAAAAATTGTGTCTCCAACTTTGTGTGTTTTTATATTACTTATTCTTCTCGAATTATTATGCTCTGAAGAAATAAAATGACCATTTTCAAAATTATATTCAGTTGTTTCTCTTACAATTATTGTGTCCGAAATATGAGCAGAAGAGTAATCAAATCGAATTACTTTATTAGCTTTTTTGTTTATTTCATATTTAACCTTGCGATAATCAGTTTGGAGAGTGTCCTTGTAAAATTTTTGAACAACAATGATTTTATTCTTTTCAGATTGTGCAATTGTATTTAATGTAAAAAGTAATATTATAATGCTTAATACTCTTTTCATTTCAGTTGTTTCTTAAATTGCGCCCAACGGGTTTGTATAATAATTGTAGCGCTTGGCGCAGTGTGCGGCTTGAAGCGGCGACACCTTTTCGGTTCCTTATTTAATTCCAATTATTCGGAG
>NZ_FNBA01000040.1 GCF_900102055.1 Ulvibacter litoralis | reverse complement strand
TTAATTTTTTATAAATTGAAAGGTTTAAATAAAACTTTCAGTCAGAAGGACGTAAGAATGACCGACTTGTTTCTTAGCAGAAAGCTGTTCGGATTTGATTCGTAAGAATCAGAATCCGAGCGATTGATGGCAACGGTTTTGTATATGATACGTTGCGTGGTTTAGCACGTAATTTAGCAAATAAAAACCGAATAGAAAATCCGCGAGGATTTTCGTAAGTAGGCTCTCACTAGCAATGGATTATATACGGTGTTGGCAACTGGCTTTTCATTTCAGTTAATCCCATATTTGAGGTCGGTCAATTCCAATTGTTCTTAAATAACTCAACATTTGTCCTGTGTGAACAGATTCGTGATATGCAATTCGATTCAGATAATCTCCAAGTTTTTTGCTTTGTCCCACTTCCTTTCTCTCAATCTTTACATTCTCTAAATCCAATTCGTTCAGTCTATTTATCATACTCAAAAAATCCGCTCGATAATTTTCGGCAAAATCCAGTTCGTTTTTCAAGTCTGAATATTTTAGTTCTTTCCAAGGTGATTTGTAATTTCCTAAATTCCCACGATTTTCTATAATTTTATGGAAAAGATGTTCACCCTCTAAAATGTGTCTTATCATTTCGATAATTGTGAACGCATTTTCGTCAGGTTTCCAATTCAGGTATTCATTAGGAATTCCGCTCCATAACTTTATACTCCGTCTTCTAATTTCGGAAAAGTTTAATAAAATAACTTCGGTTGAATTCATTGATTAAATTTTGTTTGTAGTTCGATTTTCTGCTTGTTGCCAACGGTTTTGGCTAGGCTTTGTGCGGGGTTGAAAATCGACAAGATTTTCGAATACGTACTAAGCCGAAGCTTTTTGTTTGGATTTGTTTCTTTGATTTTAACTAAGCCAAATCAACAAGATTTGGCGACTTAGTAAATATACACAAAACTTTGAGAAAGCACAGAACCCGCATGAAGTTTAGCCGGTGTTAGCTGTAGTTTTTTTATTCGGTCGTTAGTTTTCTAATATTCTTTTCAAATTTAGAATACCAACTTTTGCTCTTGTAATTATAATTTTTTTAAATATTGGTAAAAATAAAGATTTAAATATCAAATTAGTATTTCTGCTTTGCATACTCCAAGTTAAAGTTGTGGTGTTAGAAGACTCTTCAGAAAATTTCATAATCATCCTCGGAAGTAATGGCGAAAAATTACCTTCAGTTATAAAAACTATATTTTCTTCTGCTTTCACAACATCTAAAGAAATTTTACTTTCTCCTCTTAAAGGAATTTTAACAGTTTCCATATATCTTTTCCCAACAATCCCATGTTCCAATGAATTATCAGATTTTATTTCTATTACTTCAGGAAACCACAGTTTGAAATTTTCCATATTAGTTGCAAATTTATAAACCTCTTTCCTTGGTAGGTTAATAATTACTGTATTTACTGTCAATGTATTCATAAGAATTAAATTATATATTTATTTCAATACAAATATAATCCTCATTCTTCTTTCGCTATTAGACAATTGTCTAAAAATCAGTTTGGGCTCTTATTCGACTCAAATGTCTCTGTGTAATACCAAGATAAGAGGCTAAATATTGAAGAGGAATTTGTTTAATATATTCTGGACGGCTTTTGACTAAATTTGCATATCTATTCTCTGCTTTTTCTTTTTGATACTCAAACACTCTTTGTTCAAGTGCCATGAAGTATCTCTCTGCTATTTGTTTTTGAAATAGAAGCCAATTTGCATTTTTTTTTACTAGCTTATCCATATACATTTTTGGTATTATAAATAGTTCTGTTGCACTTAATGTTTGTATGCTAATACCTGATTTCTCCTGTGAGATATATGAAGTGTAAGCTGTTACAAATGATTCTGGAAATGATAAACAATAAGTTATTTGGTTATCTGAAATAGAATAGTAAAATGAACGTAAAATCCCTGAATTTATAAATGCTATATCTTTACTTATTTGTCCTTCCTTAATAAAAAATTCCCCTTTCTTATAGGTATGGTAATGTCCAAATTGAATTACTTCATCTATCTCAGAACTACTAAATATATTGAAGGATTCTAAATATTCTTTAATCATAGTTTTCTTCCGTTTTTAATACTTTTTTGGTGTTTTTTTTTGCGTAAATCATAATCATCTGGTTTAAAATTAAATATTTGAGGAATTCTCAAGTTGTGTTAAATTACAGCCAACGGTTTTGTATATGAAAAGTTGCGTATAAATAAACGGAAACTTTTCGGTTTAGTACTGACATTTAAAATACAAAAACCTCTTTGAATTAAGCACTTACAAGCAATTTTTTATATACGTCCTAAGTTTGATTTCCATTAACTTAATTCAGAATTAATAGAAAGAACAAAAGAGCAGAGTAAGATTAAGATATACGTAGGAACTTAAG
>NZ_FNBA01000004.1 GCF_900102055.1 Ulvibacter litoralis | reverse complement strand
TCTCGCAACTTTAATTTAAAGTTTTTTTAAAGTTAATTTACCTTTAACCACTAACCATTTGAGTGCGAGTAAAATCAATCTAAAAGTATTTTTTACCCTTTTATACCTTAATATATATGCCCTATTTGAAACCCCTACCCCGCGTTAAGGATAGAGCGGCCTGTTTGAGCGCATGCAAGGCACGTAGCATCGCGAGTAGCGAAAGCCTGACTTTACACAAAAACGAAGTGACTGTGTAAAGAAACGCCAAAAAAATCAATCTACTTAAAAAATAAAGAGCGAACCACTAAAGTACTAAAAAACAAACTACTACGCAAGTCTGTTTTGAATTTACTTTTTAGTAGCCATTTTATTCCAGTAACTCGTGAGGTCTAAGTAATCTATTTTGAAGGCTGGTTTTTGACGTTCGAGGATGTTTACTTGAAACGAACGCTCTAAAATGTCTTCGATAAGGTAATCTTCTTTTACCTCGAAAGGGCGGTATTCTTCTTTGATAGTAATGTCGAACATATTTGCTGTGGTATTATACCAAAATGCTCGCCAACCAGTACGAAGTTCTTTTACTAGATCGAAAGCGGTACGACCTGTTTGTCGGTGAATTAACTTTACTAAGATCTGACCTTCGGTGCGGGTTAGTTTTTTTAATTTTTCGGAAAACTCTTCTTCTATGTATTTTTGCACACGTTTTGTATAGCGCTTCCGATCCTTTTTACTTTCTATCGTCTTTAATCGCTCGGTCATAGTGGTGAGTCGCTCGGATGCTAATTTGGCATAGGGATACACTTTTCGAGTTTTACGACGGAGAATAAGGTAGCGTCTTCGGTCTTCTTTGGAGGTAAATTCCATTTTATTTAGTAAAACCACTTCTTCCAAATCGATAAACTCCCTCGGAATGGAATCGCCCTCTATTATATAGTAAAAGGATTCGACGCTATCATTTTTCTTTTCTTGATACGTATCTATTGTTTGTGCATTGGCATCTGCTCCTATGAAACTAAGAACCATGCACAGAAAAAAGGTTATATGTATGCTGTTGACTTTCATTTTGGGACTATCTGCTAAAATCATTCCAAAATTAAACAAAATGCACATCTTCAGTTATTAATAAATCACTAATTTTGGGGTATTAATTCATAATTCTGAAAAATACACGTATGGCTACATCTATATTGAATAAAAAATCACTTTCATTTCTTGAAAAATACTTGAACAATGCCTCTCCTACTGGTTATGAGTGGGACGGACAAAACATTTGGATGGATTATCTGAAGCCTTATGTAGATGAATTTTTTACAGATACCTACGGAACAGCAGTCGCAGTAATTAATCCAGATGCTAAATACAAGGTTGTGATTGAAGGGCATGCAGACGAAATTTCATGGTATGTAAACTATATTAGTGATAATGGTTTGTTATATGTTGTAAGAAATGGAGGTAGTGATCATCAAATTGCTCCTTCGAAAATTGTAAACATCCACACCAAAAAAGGGATTTTAAAAGGTGTGTTTGGTTGGCCTGCTATTCATACGCGAAACAAAGCCAAAGAAGAAGCCCCGAAACCTGACAATATATTTATTGATGTAGGCGCTATAGATAAAGATGAAGTTGAAAAAATGGGCATTCACGTTGGTTGCGTTATTACCTACCCTGATGAGTTCCATATTTTAAACGGCAATAAATTTGTATGTCGCGCATTGGACAATAGAATGGGTGGTTTTATGATTGCTGAAGTGGCTCGTTTACTACACGAAAACAAGAAAAAACTACCTTTCGGATTGTATATTACAAATTCAGTACAGGAAGAAATTGGACTACGTGGCGCACAAATGATCGCCGATCGTATCAAACCAAATGTAGCGATAGTGACCGACGTAACCCACGATACGACAACACCAATGATTGATCCGAAAAAACAAGGATTGGCAAAAATTGGCGCAGGTCCCGTAATTGCATACGCTCCTGCGGTACAGCAAAATCTTAGAGATTTGATTATTGAAACAGCGGAAGCAAATGAAATTCCTTTTCAGAGAGCTGCTTTATCACGAGCTACAGGAACAGATACTGATGCCTTCGCCTATAGTAATGGCGGAGTTGCAAGTGCTTTAATCTCACTCCCTCTTCGTTACATGCATACTACGGTAGAAATGGTGCATCAAGATGATGTTGAGAATGTTATTAAGTTAATCTATCAATCATTACTTAAAATTGACAGCGGTGAAACTTTTAGCTACTTTAAAGAGTAGTTTTTACTTAGGTAATTTGTAAGAATTTCCGCTATTATTTCAACAAGCCTCATAAAATGCTATTTTTCAGTATTTTATGAGGCTTGCTTTTTATGAGTTTTACAATGATTTAATCGTATGATAACCTTGCGGGTGTTTTAAAAATTTTATTTTTGAGACAACCTTATATAAACAAATTATAAAACCATTATGAAAAAATTATTTTGCGCTGTTGTAGCGACGTTTGCACTAGTATCGTGTAGTGTAGATAACAATGAAACCATTACAAATTCTGAAAACTTGACGTATCAAGTTACAGATGAGAATACTAATGTAGGAACCTATATTGGCGTTTTTACAACAAATAATTCTGAATACAGAGCTACTGTTGAAATTACGGTGCCTGCTGTTGTAAGTGCTGCAGAATCTCAAAGTGGCTATGCTACGGCAAAACTTACTTTTAACACTGGAGCCATTGTATATGCAACTGCTTCTAAAATTGTTAAAGCTGGCGAACAAATTGAAAACTTAGAATTTTCTACTCAAAACTTATCGTTCAACTTTACTGTAAACAATGACGGTACCGCTCCGACTGTTTCTAATGTAGTATATAATACATTAGAAAGTAGTGTGTTGATTGCTAAATATTCACAAAGAGCTCCCGTAAGCCCTATTCTAGGTTCTTTTACTTGTACAGATTGTGGAACACACCCTACAATGAATACTGGTGTAACACAAACTTTTAACGTATTAGCTGTGTCTGACAATGGTGACGGAACTGCTGACATTAGCACACAAGTAATTTTGAATGATATCGAATTTTTAGGAGACGGACTTCAAGGGGACTGCGCTGTGAACGGGACTTTAACTACTTGTGATGCATTTGGAGAAATTTCTATCTACGGAAACTCTACTGTAACTTGGGAAGGTTCTCATACGTACAATAATGAGCCAACAGGTTCAAATGATTGTTCAGATTTTAACGGTACTTGGTCTTGGGCTTCTACTGCTTGGGGTGAATTAACGGGTACGTTCCAAAGTGATGACAATTGTAATCCTTCTGTTGAGTTATTAAACGAAAACTTTAATAGTTTTACCGGTACTGGATTTAGTCCAGGAAGTACTGCTGATGACTTAGATTCTAACATTTACATTTGCACAGGAGCTTCTTCTGGTGCTGTTGCTTACGGTGAAACTAAATCTAGTGGCGATTTTGGTAGAGGTACAAGTACAGGTGGTGTTCAGAGCGGTGGAATTTATGCTTTTAATACGGACGGTGCTGGTGATATGTGCTACGGTGTTCAACCATCGGGTAATGATTTTACTCCTGCTACAATGGAAGTTAGAATTCAAAATACAACAGGAACTGCTCTATCTAACTTTACTATATCTTATGATATCAAAGTAAATAACAATGAAGGAAGAGCTAGTTCTTTTAACTTTTCATATTCTAATGACGACTCAACATTTACAGATGTTGCTGCCTTAGACTACACTACTCCTGTTTCTTCAGATGTATTAGGGTTTGTTACTGTTTCTAAAACTACCACGTTTGCTGTTACCGTTGCGGATGGTGATTATTTATACCTTAAATTTTCATCAGATGATGATGGTGGATCTGGAAGTAGAGATGAATTTGGTTTAGACAACTTAGTGGTTAGCGGAAACTAATTCCATACAACTATAAATTATACAAGAAAGGCTACCAATCGGTAGCCTTTTTTTTATCTTTAATCCCAAAATAGAAATACTAGGTGTTATTTAACTCGTTCGACTTTGGGCTTTTTCTAGTCATTGTATATGCGCTCTATTGGAGTATTGGCACACACAAACGCGTTGCTCAAAATGCATTGCTTCTTGTTGCGAGTTATGTTTTTTACGGGCTTTGGGACTGGCGTTTTTTGTCGCTCATCTTTTTAAGTTCGATTATAGATTACGCAGCCGCTTTAGGAATTGCAGCAACCTCTAAAAAATCGGTAAAACGCTGGTTTCTCTACGGAAGTATTACCTGGAATTTAGGTGTGCTCTTTGCTTTTAAATACTTTAATTTTTTCCTAGAAAGTTTTAACACCTTAATTTACGATTCCCCTCCTACTGACACCTATTACTTTTGGAATGTAATTATCCCTGTCGGACTTAGTTTCTACACCTTCCAAACGATGAGTTACACGATTGATGTGTATCAAGGAAAAATTAAACCTTCAAAAAACATCTTAGAGTTTTTGTGTTTCGTGAGTTTCTTTCCGCAGTTAGTGGCGGGTCCTATAGAACGCGCTAGAAATTTATTGCCTCAATTTACAAAAGAGCGGTCTTTCAGTTTAAAAGAGTCCAAAGAAGGCTTGCGTCAAATCCTATGGGGATTATTTAAAAAAGTAGTGGTTGCAGACAATGTGGCCGTTGTTGTAAATGCAGTCTATCCCGATTATGATGTGCAAGGAAGCTCGATGCTTTTGTACGCTTCAGTCCTTTTCTTTTTCCAAATCTATTGTGATTTTTCTGGATATAGCGACATTGCGATTGGAACCGCAAAATTGTTTGGTTTTAAATTGAGTACTAATTTCAATATTCCGTACTTATCACGAAGTGTTTCCGAGTTTTGGCATCGTTGGCACATTACCCTTACACGATGGTTTACAGATTATGTGTATGCACCAATCGCACGTTTAAAAAAGAAAAGTTACGCTTTTAAAACCTTTGCGCTATTTATTTCAATGACGCTCATTGGTTTCTGGCACGGTGCCAATTGGACTTTTATTGCGTTTGGAGCCTTTCAAGCCTTCACCATTTCCATTGAGCGAATTCCGTTTAAAGTTGGAGGTAAAAAAGTAACGCTTATTACCTACCTCACTAAAATTCCTTTACCGCTCACCATGATTTATAGTTTTACATTAATCGTGATGTCCTGTATCTTTTTTAGGGCTGAAAGTCTTGAGATGGCATTTACCATTATGGAACGCATTGTGTCATTTATTCCCACAACCAACTTTAGTTTTATTATTGGTTGGAAAGTTTTAGTGATTCCAGTTTTAGTTTTAGCTGAAGTATTTACACGTTCTAAACCGTATCCATTTATAGAATTAGAAAAACAGCTAAGTAGACCACTTCGATGGATTTTATATTACACGTTAATTTTTATCATATTTAGGTATGCAGGACCGCAAGAAGAGTTCATCTATTTTCAATTTTAATAAAAAGCAACAGTCTTTTTTTAAAAGCGTACTGGTATTTTTTATACCCGTGGTCGCTGCCTATACCTTTGTTGAAGTCTTGGTATCGCAACTTCCTTTTCAATATACGATTATAGCTGATTATATTGCTTCGGAAGGATCTAAAATTGATATTATTACAACAGGTTCTTCTCAAATGAAATGTGCCGTAAATCCAGCTTTTATGAAGGAGCCAACGTTAAATTTTGGCTCTACATCACAACACCACAACACCGATTACGCCATTATAACGCAAACACATGATAAACTAAAAAATGTAAAATGTTTGGTTCTAGAAGTATCCTACAGTCACTTTGAGCTTCCGCATAACGCACCAACCTTTTGGAAAAACAACGTATATCTGAAGTATTACGACGTTAATAATTTTGATAGAACTACCTATTTTAAAGACAAGCTCATCTTTTTATCCAGACCCGATATTTACACCAAAGAGCTTACAAATCATTATTTAAAAAAGAAAACCACCTCACAGTTCAATCGCTTTGGTTTTGACGAGAATAATTACAACGGATCTTTTAAGAAAAGTAACTATGACGAAGCTAAAATTCCGACTGTAAGCAGTGAAATAAATACTTCGGAAAGTCTGCAACTCTTCAAACATAATACTGCTTTTTTCTTTACATTCTTAGACTATCTTGAAGCCAATCATATTAATGTAGTACTTACAAGTTTACCCATGCACAAATACTACCTACGCGATCGTAATGAAAACATTCTACATCGAAGAGACAGCATTTTAAAAGTAGCTTCTGAACGATATAAAAACGTGCATATTTTCAGAAAAGAAGAAGATACTCTTCATTTTAAAACTTCAGATTACATCAATCACAATCACTTAAATCCTGATGGTGCTAAAAGGTACACTGAAATGCTCGACACATTTATTGAAGCAAATCACCTTCAGCAGTAAAAAACTACATCTTCTTAACGTATTTTCTCACTTCTTTTATCACTCTAGGCGCCAATAAAAGGGTACTCAACATGGTTGGAATTGCCATTAAAGCAAAGAAGGTATCGATTAAATTAATCATCATACTAAGCGATGTTGTAGCTCCAATTAAGATACTTGCAATGTAAAAATAGTTGTAAATCGATTTGTTTTTTGCGCCAAATAGAAAGGACATACACTTAGTTCCGTAATACGAATACGAAAACAATGACGAGATACTAAATACAGCGATACAAACCAAAAGTGCATATTTACCAACTCCTGGAATACTTTCTTGAAAAGCAGATGCTGTTAAACTCACTCCGTTGGCATCACTCGATTGCCAAACTCCTGTTACCAAAATTGCCAAGGCAGTAAGCGTACAAATTAATAACGTATCGATGGCTGGTCCTAACATTGCGACCAATCCTTCTCGGACAGGCTCACTCGTTTTTGCAGCGCCGTGTGCCATGGGAGCTGTTCCAATTCCTGCTTCATTGGAAAAAGCTCCACGTCGGATTCCGAGTAATATCAATCCTCCTAACACGCCACCTAAAAAGGTATCTCCTTTGTAAAAAGAAGCTGAAAAAGCATCGCTAAAGATTAAGGAAAGGTATTCTGGAACCACATCAATATGTACAAACAGAATAATCAAAACCATAATAAGATACACCGCGACCATACTTGGAACCAATCGTGACGCTGTTTTGCTAATTCTTGAGATTCCGCCTAAAATCACAATAGATGTAATTATGGCGAGTACAATTCCTATGATTAAATCACTCCAAATACCTGCGTATAAATTGGCGGGCTTTAGTAAAATATCGTTAATCGCTTGTGTTAATTGGTTCACATTAAAAACAGGCAATGCCCCTACCAATCCCGCGATACTAAAAAAGATGGCAAGTGGTTTCCATTTTTTTCCCAAGCCTTCGGTTATAAAATACATCGGACCGCCTTGTTCAGTTCCTTCGCTATCTTTTCCGCGATACATGACCGATAATGTTCCCGTAAAAAACTTGGTAGACATTCCAATCACAGCGCTTACCCACATCCAAAAAACCGCTCCAGGACCTCCAATTGCGATAGCAACTGCAACTCCTGCTATATTTCCCATACCAACAGTAGCCGATAATGCTGTTGTTAACGCTTGAAAATGACTAATTTCTCCAGCATCACTTTCATTGTCATATTTTCCACGCAATACGGCAATAGCATGTCCTAAATAACGAAAAGGCAAAAACCGAATTCGGTAAAGCAAGTACAAACCGCCACCAATTAGTAAAATTAATAAAGGTAATCCCCAAGCAAATGATGCTAGATTGGCTAAGAAAGTATCAATGGAACTCCACATCTTTAGAAAAATTTTTAGCGAATGTAAAGCTTAAATTTTTAAAATTACATTAGATATTGTTACTTGCATCGCTGAATGACAAAAAAATTATCCTACTTCGTAATTCTTTTCAGCATTGCTCTTTTTGCGCAACAGGAAAAGACACCCTCTACAACAAACAATTTTGTTTTTACACCTGAATTGCTTGCCGGAATTACTGCGGAAGCGAACTCTAACTTCCCTGAACATTCGTTTCAGAAGCAAGTACTCTTCAATTTTGGATGGGAACAAGATGGAAATCCGCAAGAATGGGCGCAACGTTTAAAAGGCCCTAGAACTGGAGTTAGCCTTGGACTTGCCGATTTTGGAAATTCGGACAGTTTAGGAATTGCCATTAGTGCGATGCCGTTCATTGAGTTTAATGTCTTCGGAAAGAAAAACTTAAAAGTAGTTGTGGGTACAGGTGCTTCTTATTTCAACAAAAAATACAACCCCGAGACAAATCCCAATAATCAGGCAGTAACTACAGATGTAACGTGGTCGTTTCGCATGTTTATGCACTACCAAATTCGTTCGTCTAAAGCAATTGATTGGCGACTTGGCGGAGGATTCTTTCATCATTCAAACGGACACACCAAACTACCGAATCAAGGTTACAACTCATTTTTGGTCAGTCTTTCGGCCGATATAAAGAATACAGATCATACGCCTCCGAGTTTGCTTCCGAAGGAAACCTTTGAAAAAACAAGCTACCATTACTTCTCTATTCGAACAGGCTATGGCGCCAATGTATTAGGAAAACCTGAAGAATTCAATACAAAAAAGGGCATATACTCACTAGCCGGAACGGTTGGAAAAGTGTACAACAATACATTTAAAGTAGGCCTCGGATTCTATTATCGCTATTATCAGCATTATTACGACTACATCAAAAACAATGAATCATTAGTACAAGAAGGACGCGAATTCGATCATTTTACGGAGCGTCCGTGGCGGTATGCTACCAATTTTGGAATCTCTGTCAATGGAGAAATTCTTTTAAATCACTTCGGAATTGATCTACAGCTAGGGATTAATCTACACAAACCTGCGTATGCAATCGATTGGCGTATTAATCAAGGATGGGCCGTTGTACCAAGAGTTATTCCTGAAAACAGCAATATTGTTTTGGGAGAATTAGAAAGCAAGTACAAACTGAAGAAAACGATTTCATCCAGGATGGGACTTAATTATTATCTTCTTGGAACCAAAGATGCTCCGAAACATAATGTGTTTATTGGATTTCATATCAATTCGAACCTTGGTCAAGCAGATTTTACCGAATTGAGTCTTGGGTATGTTCATAATTTGGGAGCTACCTCTAAAAACTAAAGCGGTTTAAAAAGTACTATTTGCCATCAAACAATACCTTTTAAACCGCTCTAAAAGAACAGTACTTTTACTTTAAGTACGCAAGTACATTCTTTTCAATTCTATTTTGTATGTCAGACACATCAGCTTTCACAAATGTTTCGCCTGTAATATTTTCATACAATTCAATATATCTTTCTGAAACAGATTCGATATATGCATCGCTCATAAAAGGAACTTCTTGTCCTTCTAAGCCTTGAAAGCCATTTTCAATGAGCCATTGACGTACAAATTCTTTTGAAAGTTGCTTTTGAGACTCTCCTTTTTTCTGTCTTTCTGAATAGCCTTCCGCATAAAAATAACGAGACGAATCTGGCGTATGGATCTCATCGATTAGAACAATTTTTCCATCTTTTGTTTTACCGAATTCGTATTTCGTATCTACTAAAATTAAACCTCGTTTTGAAGCAATTTCACTTCCACGTTGAAACAATTTTCGCGTATAGTCTTCCAACTGAAGGTAATCACTTTCAGAAACAATTCCTTTACGAATAATATCTTCACGAGAAATATCTTCATCATGATCGCCCATTTCAGCTTTGGTAGCAGGTGTAATGATAGGCTCTGGAAATGGATCATTTTCCTTCATTCCTTCTGGCATTTTCACACCACACAACATGCGCTCTCCTTTTTTATAGGTTCTAGCTGCGTGTCCACTCATGTAGCCACGAATAACCATTTCAACTTTAAAAGGTTCACAGGCTTCTCCAATCGCAACATTAGGATCGGGAACCGCTGTAAGCCAATTTGGAACCAAATCTTCCGTATCCTTCATCATTTTTGTAGCAATCTGGTTTAGAATTTGTCCTTTATAAGGAATTCCTTTCGGCATTACTACATCAAAAGCACTTAATCTATCAGTTGCAACCATTAATAAAGTATCGTTTGCCAATGTATAGACTTCGCGAACCTTTCCGTGGTATAAATCCTTTTGTCCTGGGAATTTAAAATTAGTGCTTGTAATTGTTTTACTCATTATTAATCTACGTTTTCAATATTTTTATAAGCGGCGATAACTTCTTTTACCAATCGGTGACGTATTACATCTTTATCATCTAAATACACCATTCCAACTCCTTTTACGTCTTTAAGAACTAATAAAGCTTCTTTTAGTCCTGAAATAACACGTCGTGGTAGATCTATTTGTCCAGGATCTCCGGTAATCATAAACTTTGCACTTTTTCCCATACGCGTTAAAAACATTTTCATTTGCGCATGCGTAGTGTTTTGAGCTTCGTCTAAAATCACAAAGGCATTGTCTAAGGTACGACCTCTCATAAATGCCAAAGGTGCTATTTGAATCACTCCTTTTTCTATAAATGATTCTAGTTTTTCATGCGGTATCATATCCCGCAATGCATCGTATAAAGGTTGCATGTAGGGATCTAATTTTTCTTTTAAATCCCCTGGAAGAAATCCTAAGTTCTCTCCAGATTCTACTGCAGGTCTTGTTAAGATAATCTTCTTTACCTGCTTGTCTTTAAGCGCTTTAACCGCTAACGCAACACCTGTATAGGTTTTACCAGTTCCTGCAGGTCCTACTGCAAACACCATATCATTTTTACCCATTAATTCTACCAACTTTCGTTGATTGGCAGTTTGGGCTTTTACTAGTTTCCCTCCAACACCATGCACTAATACTTCTCCAGATTTGGAAGAGGTTTCGTACTCATCCTTATTTCTACTTAACAACACGCGTTCTATTACATTTTCGTCTAATTTATTGTATTTCACGAAATGTTCTAACAACATGGTCATCCGTTTATCAAACTCTATCAATTCCTCTTCATCACCATAGGCCTTAATACGAGTACCTCTAGCGACAATTTTCAGTTTAGGAAAGTGGTTCTTTAAAAGATCAATATTTGCATTCTGAAGTCCAAAGAAATCAACCGGACTAACTTCTGTAAGTTCTATTATTATTTCGTTCAAACGCGATGGGTTTTAGAATTATTCAGACAAAGCCAAAAATAGTTTTGCTACTAACAAAAGTAACCTATTTTTGTATTACTTAAATTAACAAAATATCAACAATTAGCATATGGCTATCATAACCCTTACTACCGATTTTGGAGAGAAAGATCACTTTGTTGGCGCGGTAAAAGGAGCTATTTATAGTGAATTAGACGCGGTTAGGATTGTTGATATCTCTCATACCATCTCTCCATTCCATCTTACAGAGGCTGCATATATTATTCAAAATGCCTATCGAAGTTTTCCTCCAGGCACCATACATATTATTGGTATTGACAGTGAGTTAAATCCTGAAAACAAGCACATTGCTGTGTTTCTAGACGGTCATTATTTTATATGTGCAAACAATGGTATTATTTCAATGTTAGTTAATGAAATAAATCCTGAAAAAATTGTCGAAATTAATATCCACGATCGTGTGAGTAGTAATTTCCCTGTTTTGGAAGTATTTGTAAAAGTAGCCTGTCATATTGCCCGTGGCGGAACCTTAGATGTTATTGGTAAATCTATTTCAGAAATAAAACAACTCACAGGCATTAAGCCTGTTGTAAATTCTGAAAACAACCAAATTATGGGGAATGTCATTTATATCGATAACTACGGAAATGTTATTTGTAATATTACCAAAGATAAGTTTAACGACGTCGGAAAAGGACGCGACTTTAAGATTGTAGCGCGTACTGCTACTTTTGAAAAAATACACACGCATTATAGTGACGCCATTAATTTTGATGCACCTCCTGAAAGAAGAGAAGAAGACGGTAAAAAGTTAGCGCTTTGGAATTCTTCTAATTACCTTGAACTTGCGGTTTACAAAAGCAATCCCACCACCGTTGGAAGTGCTTCTACCCTCTTCGGACTAGGTTTTAGAGACACCATCACAATAAACTTTAGTTAAAAATAGAACCTTAAAATCATATTGGATTTTAGTACTTTTGAAATTTAAAACATATGTTCACAAGAATTGTAAAAATGGAGTTTGAAGCAGAAAATGTACCCGCATTTCTAGCTAACTTTGAAACTGTGAAATCGAAAATTAGAAATTATCCAGGTTGCCTTTTTTTAGAACTGTATAACGACAAAAAAGAGCCGACCATTTTCTTTACCTATAGCAAATGGGAACATGAAAATGATTTGGAAAACTACCGCCATAGTGAATTATTCAAGGGCGTTTGGGCAACAACAAAACCTATGTTTCGTTCTAAAGCTCAAGCTTGGAGTGTAGATACCTTGTATAGCGAATAATGTATGATTGCAATTCTTAAAAAAGAAATAAATTCATTTTTTGCCAGTCCGATAGGATACTTGGTGATTGCCTTATTTCTAATAATTAACGGCCTCTTTTTGTGGGTGTTCTCTGGAAACTACAACATTTTTGATGCTGGTTTTGCAGAACTCTCTACCTTTTTCGAACTTTCCCCTTGGGTGCTTCTTTTTTTAATTCCAGCTGTCACCATGCGTGCTTTTAGCGACGAAAAAAAGATGGGGACACTAGAGCTATTACTCACCAAACCGGTATCTCTTCAGAACATTGTACTTGGAAAATATTTTGGCGCTGTCATCCTAATTCTCATCGCTTTAGTTCCCACATTATTATACGTGGTGACTATTTCTAGTTTAGGAAATCCCGCCGGGAATTTAGACTTAGGGAGCACGGTCGGGTCCTACACCGGACTCTTCTTTTTAGTGATTGCCTATACTGCCATTGGAGTTTTTACGTCAACTTTATCTCAAAACCAAATTGTCGCTTTTATCAGTGCCGTTTTTTTGTGTTTTTTTATGTACTATGGTTTTGAAGGCCTTTCAACACTTTCTTCGAGCTTTTCTATTGAGAGCTTCGGAATGAAAGCACATTTTGATAGTGTTGCACGAGGGGTTTTAGACACCCGTGATTTAATTTATTTTATTAGCATTGCAACCTTATTTATTGGTCTCACTGTTTTAAAACTTCGGAAAGAGTAGTGAAAAAGTCAAATAAACATACCACCAATTTTATCTTCTTACTTGTAGCACTTGTATTGCTGAATGTGATTGGAAGCTATGCATACAAACGTTTCGACCTTACACAAGACCAAAGATACACCCTTTCGGAAGCTGCTAAAAATACCATCGCAGCGGTAGATGCGCCTATCGTAATTGATGTCTTTCTGAAGGGAAACTTTCCGCCAGAATTTAAACGTCTTCAAACAGAAACAAAACAATTATTAGAAGAGTTTTCAGCGTATAACAACAACATTACCTTTGAGTTTATCAATCCGTTGGAGGATGAAGAAAACCCTGAAGCGGTACAACAACAATTACAGCAACTAGGACTTACCACTGCACAGGTAGAAGTTCGAGAAAACGGAAAAGTAAGTACCGAATTTGTCTATCCTTGGGCACTCGCCTACTTCAAAGATAAAACGGTTAAAATTCCTTTGCTTAAAAATCAGCTGGGAACCACTTCCGAAGAGCGCGTAAACAACTCTATCCAAAACTTGGAATATGCCTTTGCCGACGGGTTTAATAAACTAGTTACACCTAAAAAGCGTAAAGTAGCGGTTTTAAAGGGCAATGGAGAGTTAGACGATCGATATATTGCCGACTTCTTTACAACTCTTAAAGACTATTATTACATTGCTCCTTTCACCTTAGATTCGGCAGCAGTGGCGCCAGTAAAGACACTTGAAAGTATTAAAGAATACGATTTAATCGTTGTCGCTGAACCTACAGAAGCCTTTTCAGATGCCGAGAAATACATTTTAGATCAATATACCATGAACGGTGGTGCTTCATTGTGGCTAGTAGATAAAACACGCTTTGAAGTGGATGAAATTACAGGAAAATCGTATGCTGTTGCAACAGATTTAAACCTTACTGACTTATTTTTTAAATACGGTTTACGCATCAACCCGAAGCTTATGAAAGATGTGATTTCGGCTCCTATTGTTTTGGCTTCAGGAACTGAAAATGACTCACAATACAATCGATATCCTTGGTTTTATTTTCCGCTTTCTGCGAGCCAGAATATGCACCCTATTGTGACCAATATTGAAGCCGTAAAATTTGAGTTTGCGAGTCCGATAGACACGCTTCCCAATGCACTTAAAAAGACCGTACTTCTTAGTACTTCTAAGATTTCAAAAGTAATTGGAATGCCCATAGAAATTAACTATGATATCGAGATTCCGAAAAACTTAAGCGTTTTAGAAGAAGGTCCAAATCCTGAAGAATTTTCAGCAGGTGAAATTCCATTAGCCGTTCTTTTAGAGGGTAAATTTCCTTCCGCATTTACCAACAGAGTAAAACCCTTTAAACTTTCCGAAGATAAAACAGAGAGCTTTACCACAAAGATGGTGGTGATTAGCGATGGAAGTATTATTAAAAATCAATTTCAGGGAAATAGACCGTTGGAATTAGGCTTCGATAAAATGACGCAATCTTTCTATGGAAACAAGGAATTTTTGCTGAATACCGTCAATTACCTCTTGGACGACAGCGGACTTATAAACATTAGAACCAAGGAAATTGCGATTCCATTTCTCGATACACAAAAAATGGCAGAAGAACGCACCCAATGGCAAGTCATTAACCTCTTGTTACCGTTGGGTTTACTCGCTTTCTTTGGTTTCGCATTTAACTACTATCGCAAACGCAAATACACACGCTAGTTGTTAATAAGTTTGTTTTATGATACAACGCAATTGAAATATATTTGTAACTAAGCTAAAAATCAATATCAACCTCACGAATACTGTTTTTTTGGGGTATAAAATTTATATAAATGAAGTTCATCGTATCGAGTTCGTATTTATTGAAACAATTACAAGTCCTAGGAGGGATTATCAATTCTAACAATACGCTTCCAATTCTAGACAACTTTTTGTTCGATTTGGATCAAAAATCACTGACTGTTTCAGCTTCCGATTTGGAAACTACTATCTCTTCTAAATTAGAAGTAGAAAGTAATGAATCTGGGGTTGTTTGTATTCCAGCTCGCTTATTATTAGATACGTTAAAAACATTTCCAGAGCAACCGCTTACCTTCACTATTGAAGAAAACAATACCGTAGAAATTAGCTCTAACCACGGTAAATATGCATTGGCATACGCAAACGGTGAAGAGTTTCCTACGGCAGTTGAATTAAAAGATCCTTCAGCAACAAAACTTCAAGGTGATATTTTAGCAACCGCAATTAGCAAAACGATTTTTGCAAGTGGAAATGATGATTTACGTCCTGTAATGAGTGGTGTGTTTTTTCAATTTTCTACGGAAAGTTTAACGTTTGTAGCAACTGATGCACACAAATTAGTAAAATATACTCGTGAAGATGTACAAGCTTCGCAAGTGGCTGAATTTATCATGCCTAAGAAGCCTTTAAACTTATTGAAGTCTATACTTGCAGGTAGTGAAGATGAAGTAACTATCGAATACAATGAAAGTAACGCTAAGTTCACTTTTGACAATACTGAAATGATTTGCCGATTGATCGACGGAAAATACCCTAACTACGAAGCGGTAATTCCGAAGGAGAATCCAAATCAATTAAGCATCGACCGCAACCAGTTTCTAAACAGTGTGCGTCGTGTGTCTATTTTCTCGAATAAGACTACGCACCAAATTCGTTTAAAAATTGCAGGAGCAGAATTAAATATCTCTGCAGAAGATGTTGATTACAGCAATAAAGCCGAAGAGCGTCTTACTTGTGACTACCAAGGAGATGATATGCAAATAGGATTTAACTCACGTTTCCTTACCGAAATGCTAAACAACCTTACAAGTGATGAAGTTTCTTTAGAAATGTCATTACCTAACAGAGCAGGTATTTTAACGCCTGTAGATGGATTAGACGAAGGAGAGTTTGTTACTATGCTAGTGATGCCAGTAATGTTAAACAGTTAATTCTACTGAATTTATTTTAATAATTATCGCCTTATAAAAGTTCACAACTTTTTTGAAAATTTAAAAAACCGCCGATTGGCGGTTTTTTTATTGAGAGAAACATCCTTTTGATTTCTAATTTTTAGTCTACTAACAAATTTATATGTATTTTAACATTAACTAATAATCAACTATGAAAAGCGCTAACGATATTGATAAAATATTTAATATCAATATATTAGGTAATGGAACCCGTCCCATGTTATTTGCACACGGATATGGTTGCGACCAAAACATGTGGCGTTTTTTATACCCTCACTTCGAATCTGACTATAAAATCATCCTTTTTGATTACATCGGCGCAGGAAAATCTGATCTTTCTTCCTATTCGCTTGAAAAATATGATTCACTAAAGGCATATTCTGAAGATATCATTACCATTTGCAAGCATCTAGAACTTAAAGATGTCATATTTGTTGGACATTCGGTTAGTGCAATGGTTGGAGTATTAGCTTCAATAAAGGCACCCGAGCTATTTTCAAAATTGATTTTAATAGGCCCCTCCCCTCGTTATATAAATGACGGTGATTACATAGGTGGTTTTGAAGAAGCTGATATACAAGAACTTTTAGACACCTTAGACAGTAATTATTTAGGATGGTCTAGAGCAATGGCTCCTGTTATTATGGGAAACAGTGACCGCCCTCAATTGGGGGAAGAATTGACCAATAGTTTTTGTCGTACCGATCCAGAAATTGCTAAAAATTTTGCTCGTGTAACTTTCCTTTCTGATAACCGAGCAGATTTAGATTTGGTCACAGTTCCCTGTTTAATTCTTCAAAGTAAGAAAGATGTTATCGCACCAAAACAGGTGGGTGAATTTACAGCCAAATCGATTAAGAATAGTACCTTAAAAATACTTGAAGCTAGTGGCCATTGTCCAAATTTAAGTGCTCCAGAGGTAACTGCTAAAGCCATCAAAGCGTATTTATAAAAACATCCTAAAAGGAGTGACTAAAAAAAAAGAGACAGATAGTGAAAACATAAGTCGTATGAAGGCCGCTTTGGACTTATACGATAATGCCCCTTGTGGGTCTGTTTCCTTTCGTAAAGATGGGATGATTTTCGATTTAAATACGACACTATCAAACTGGTTGGGGTATAACAAAAATGAAATCATCAATAAAATTACCTTACCAAGTCTGTTTAAAATTGGAGGACAAATCTTTTTCGAGACTCATTTTTTTCCATTAATTCAGATGCAGGGCTTTATTAAGGAAGTCTATTTTGACATTCTGAAAAAAGATAAGACTATTTTACATGGTTTAATAAATGTTCGAGAAATCCCCGAGAGTGATGATCAGCCCGTAACTTACCAAGCTACTATTTTAGATATATCTGATCGTTGGCATTTTGAATCTGCCCTTTTAAAAGCAAAACAAAAAGCGGAAGCCGATTCAAAAGCAAAAGCAGAATTTTTATCAACTATTAGTCATGAAATTAGAACTCCATTAAACTCTATTCTTGGAATAGGGAATTTATTACATAAAACACCATTAAATAAGAACCAGAAAGAATACGCTCGATTGCTATTGCATTCCTCAGAACATTTGCTCAGTCTTGTAAATAACCTTCTCGACTTGAGTAAAATTGAAGCAAAAAAAATCATATTAGAACGTGTAGATTTTAATCTTTATGACCTCACAACTATTTTACAACAAACGTTTTCAGTAAAAGCCAAAGAGAAAGGAATTGATCTAATTGTGAATATTGAAAAAGAGGTTCCTATGTATCTTATAGGAGATCATGTAAAGTTAAATCAGATTTTAACCAACCTAATTGGAAATGCCATCAAATTCACTAAACAAGGATCTGTATCGCTGTCTATTTCGGCCACAAACGTGAATCAATCTGAGGTTCGTCTCGATTTTACAGTTTCTGACACTGGAATTGGAATACCGAAAGAAAAACTAGAATCCATTTTTCAAGAATTTTCACAAGCGAGTTACGATGTAAGTGTTGAATTTGGAGGCACTGGTCTTGGTTTAACCATAAGTAAAAAATTATTAGAACTACACAATAGTACATTAACAGTTACAAGTGAGTTAAATGTAGGTTCAAATTTTAACTTCAGCATTGAATATCCTAAATCTGAAAACATTAACTCTAAGAAAGATATTTCTTTATTAATTACTGAAGAACACAGTTTTAGTTCGTATCACGTATTATTAGTTGATGACAATCCGGATAATATATTTATTGCCGAACAGTACCTCAATCAATGGGATGTTGAGTATAAATCGGCCGAAAGTGGCTTACAAGCTTTAACCTTATTAGAGAAACATAATTTTGACCTCATTTTACTCGATTTGCAAATGCCTTACATGAATGGTTATGAAACTGCTAAGAAGGTGCGAGAGATGTCATTGGATAAAAGTCCGATTATCATTGCTTTTTCAGCCTCTACAAAAGGAGAAGTTAAAGAACAACTTAAAGAGGCAGGAATAAACGATCACCTTCCGAAGCCATTCCAACCTAAGGAGTTATATGAAATACTTTTGCGATATCATCATACATCTCATAACAACAAGATTACAACGTCCCCTTTAGAAATAAAGACGGTAAAAAAGAAGACTACGGAAAAAAATAACGTAAAACCTGTTTCCAAAAAGACAGAGAGCTTTAATCTAGCTCGTTTTGAAAAAATGGCAAACAACAAACCTGAGTATCTTAAAAAATTTAGGTTAAGCACTCTTGATGCTATAATTAGTTATCAAAAAGACTTTCAAAAAGCCATCACTGAAAGGAAAGTTGCTAAACTTTCAGAATTAATCCATAAAAGCACGATGTCTTTATATTACATAGCAGCAGAACCACTGAGTGAACTTTTAAAAGAATGTAGACTAATTTTAGCGGAGGATAGTAAAAATGAAACGTTACTAACTGCCAAGGTGAATGAATGTAACAATGAGTTTACCTGTATCATTAATGGATTACGTGAAGCGTAACCTTAACTAAAAACAGACCCTCTAAAAATAGCAGCTATTTTTAGAGGGTCTGTTTTGTATGAGTTCTTTATTTATATTATAAACCGCTTGATGTTGCAGGCGTGTCTGCTAATACTTTTCCTTTTATTTTAAGAACAATTGTTGCTTCGCTTGCATTTGAAGTAACTGTTACTGTTTTTGAAAAAGCTCCAATTCTATCGGTAGCGTACTTCACTCCTATTTCGGCAGTTTCACCTGGCATAATAGGTCCGTTTGGTTTTGTAGGTACTGTACAACCACAGCTTCCTTTTACCTTTGTAATTACGATCGGTGCATTTCCAACATTTTTAAATTTGAAAGCGCGAACACCATCTGCATTATGTTCAATTGTTCCATAATCGATTACTTTTGATTCGAATTCAAAAACACCTTTTTCTGCTGCTGCATCTTGTGCGAATAACGCTGTTCCAAAAAGAAAACTTGCGATAAAAAATACGTTACGGAATAATTTACTTCCTTTTACTGTTGTTACCATGTAGTTTGAGTTTAATTTAGATTAACAAATTAGTTATGTAACAAACTTCGCATAAAAAATAAGAAAATCAATAAAATTAGGGGTTGAATGTGGTACTAGACCCCTCTTTTTATGATTAATTTATAAATTGAATCGTCATAAAGTAACTTGGCGACTCTCCATTACTCGCTTTAATCGCATTTACAATTGGAAGTACAAATGATACCACTCCGATGAAAATTAAAGATAAAATCCCTAGTCCGAAAAGAAAAATAGCAGGAATACTCAAGATTGCCCAAAGCCACATACTCAATTGGAAGTTAATAATTGACTTTCCATGTTCGTCCATTCCGTCCACCGTATCCTTTTGAGTAAGCCAAAGAATTAACGGGACAACTAAACCTCCAAATCCTGTAATGTAGGTTAATAATTGAGACAGATGTGTAAGTACTAACAATTGGGTGTCGGTTCTTTTTGCAGTGTGATTGATTGTTTGCATAATGATTGATTTAATGATTGATACTTTATAAGTAGTTCATTTTTTAAAAATGTTACATGAATCGCTTGGGATTGTCTTAAAACATCAAGCTAGAAACCAACTATTATTTAGTATTTTTGCCCCAATGACACACCACGATACTATAGTCGCATTAGCAACTCCCGCAGGTGCAGGAGCCATTGCCGTTATCCGCCTTTCAGGAGCCGATGCTATTACCATTGCTTCTCAAATTTTCACGTCTATTTCTGGAAAGGATTTAGCAACACAGAAAACCCATACGGTCCATTTAGGGCACTTAAAAGATGGGAATCGGATTATTGATGAAGTATTGGCGACGGTTTTCAAGAACCCAAATTCGTACACGGGTGAGAATGTAATTGAGTTTTCGTGTCATGGAAGTTCCTTTATTCAGCAAGAAATTATACAGGTATGTCTTCGGAAAGGTTGCAGAATGGCAACCGCTGGAGAGTTTACCCTACGTGCTTTTTTAAATGGAAAAATGGATTTAAGTCAGGCAGAAGCTGTGGCGGATTTAATTGCAAGTGACAGTGAAGCATCGCACCAATTGGCGATACAACAAATGCGTGGTGGTTTTTCTTCGGAAATAAAAGTACTTCGGCAGGAGCTATTAGACTTCGCTTCGCTTATTGAGTTAGAGCTCGATTTTGCGGAAGAAGACGTTGCTTTTGCGAATCGTGATGAATTTCAGCTGTTAATTTCAAAAATCACGCTTGTATTAAAACGTTTAATCGATTCGTTTGCGACAGGAAATGTCCTTAAAAACGGTATTCCCGTGGCGATTGTTGGCGAACCGAATGTTGGGAAATCGACCCTTTTAAATGCCTTACTGAATGAAGAACGCGCGATTGTAAGTGACATTGCTGGAACGACTCGCGATACGATTGAAGACGAAATTTCGATTGGCGGAATAGGATTCAGATTTATAGATACTGCCGGAATTAGAGAAACAGTAGACGTAATTGAAGGCTTAGGAATTAAAAAAACCTTCGAAAAAATTGAGCAAGCGCAAGTGGTTATTTACTTGTTTGATGCTTCAGGAATAGATTTTACTTCAACCGATGCAATTTCAAAAGGGCGAACACTTCAATCCATTCAGATAGAACTTGAAAAAATAAAAAATCAGTTTCCGCAGAAAAATTTAGTGGTCATTGCCAACAAAGTAGATCAACTTTCCGAAGCAAACATTGAGACATTAAAGGCACAAGTTTCCGATGTGCAATTACTTTCAGCAAAAAAAGGGATTGGTGTGGATGCTCTAAAAAATACCCTACTCGATTTTGTAAACACGGGTGCACTTCGAAATAATGAAACTATTGTTACCAATTCGCGTCATTACGATTCTTTATTGAAAGCGCTTGAGGAAATTATAAAAGTTCAGGAAGGTATCGACATGGATCTAAGCAGTGATTTAATGGCGATCGACATTCGTCAAGCCCTCTACTATTTTGGTGAAATCACGGGTGAAATCACCAACGACGAGTTGTTAGGAAACATCTTTGCGAATTTCTGTATTGGAAAGTAGAAAAAATCTTGACAGAGTATAGTACGTGTGTTGATTCATTACAAAATTAAACTCAGCCGTAATAATACTTGAAGTCACAAATTTAATGAATAGAACATTATTTTAATTCAACACTAATCTAAAAGTCACTTAAGTATCTAACATCGTTGAAAGTAACAATGTTCCTGCAATCCATAAAATAATAGAGAGTCCACCACCTATAAGTAAAAAATGTTTAAATTTATACGCTCCAGTTCCATAAATTAAGGTGTTTGTTTGATAGCCCATAGGTGTAAAAAAGCTGAAATTCGCTGCAAATAAAACGGCCAAAATAAAAGGTTTAACAGGTAAATCTAAACCTGTTGCCAACGCTATAGCAATAGGAGTTAATATCACTGCAGTGGCATTATTCGAAATAAACCCGCTTAATAGCATTGTGACACCGAATAAAACCCCCAGAATAATAATATTTGCTTGACCACTTAGAAGGTTTAGTAACTGATTAGAAATCCAATCGTCTGTGCCTGTGTTACTCATAGCAATTCCAAGAGGAATCATTCCAGCCAATAAAAAAATAATCTGCCAGTTCACTTTTTTATAAATAGCATTTAAACTTATACAATTTGCCACTAATAACAATCCAACTCCGGTAATCGCACTGGCTAAGATCGATAAAACGCCCGTGGCTGCTAACCCTATTACTGCAACTAAAGTCATAAGCGACCAAGCTCTTTTAAAGTTATTTACTTTATAAGATTCTTCATGATGTCTTAAGATCACAACATTATCCATGGAATACAAGTTCTCCAATTGTTCATTATCGGCTTGTAATAAGAGCCTGTCACCGGCAGCTACTCTTAAAACAATGACTGCTTTAGGTAAGAAGAAATGTTTGTTTGACGATATCATATTTTTCTTTTGAATACCCAATGGCAGCGCTACTTTAAAGAGAAAACTTTTAACTTGAGCAAAGGTCTTTCCTATAAATTCTGAACCAGGCAAAACGAGTAATTCAATATAACTGAAGTTTTTTTCAGAAGGTACAGCATCATTCTCATCATCAGGTTTGGTCCAAGTTCTTTCTGAAGCGAGTGTAAAGTCTTTTTCAGAAATACTAGCATAATTTTTTACATCACTAAAAACCACCAATTGATCAAAATTTCGCAATGTAGTATTAGGACCAGGACTCGTGTTTACAATTCCATTACGGATTAATTTTAATACACGAACGTCTGGATTCTCGTAAAATTTTGCGTTCGAGAGCGCCTTTCCAATTAAATCAGATTCTGGCTTTACTGTAATTGTGAAAAGAAAACTGGAGTCTTTATCTAATTGATTTTCTTTTTCATCAGATCCTTTCGGAAGCCATTTACTTGCTATGGTCATATAAACAATACCAACTGCTAGTAAGATTAAACCTATGTAGGTAAAATCAAAAAAACCAAATCCCTCCACTCCCATATCCTTTGCCAGAGAATTTACAAGTAGATTTGTGGAAGTTCCCATCAATGTACAGCTTCCACCTAAAATTCCAGCAAATGAAACGGGCATTAATAATTTAGGTGCCGAAAAATTAAACTTTTCGGAAAGATGTGTAATAATCTTAATGAATATAATGACAACGGCTGTCGTGCTTATAAATGAAGATATAGTTGCCGAAACGATCATAAATACTGGCACCATTAAAATAAATGGTAGTACACTTAACTTTTTTATCGACTCCGTAAGCAAAGCTATCACTCCGTTTTCTTCCAAGCCTATTGCCAATATCATCAACATGAGTATGGTCACCGTTGCTCCGTTGGAAAAGCCACTTATGCCCTCTTCTGGTGTCGTTATTCCTGTAAGTATTAAGGCTACTATGATTAAAAACGCAATTTTATCAATGGGAAGAAATTCGGTAACGAAAAGAAGAACGGTTACACCAAGAATTATAAATACCAAAATAATTTCAAAATCCATTGGAGCTTTTCTATAAAAATAGAAAAGTTATTACTTCAAAAATCATAATAAAACGATAAAAAAAATTCGTTTTTAAATTGATTTAAAAAAATTCTATTCCATTAATCCATCACAAATTTTAGTCTAGCTGTATTGATATTGGATGTAAAAGAAGTATCCCTATAAAAAAATCTTTCCTCTTAAATACATTATTTACATGTGGTTATGTAAGGATATGAGTTATTTCAAAAACTAATCAAATACAAAGACTTCAGAATCTCTTATCTTTATAGAGAAATCGTACTTATTTACCCATTATAAAGAAAGATAAAAGAATGCGTTTAAACGCCTACGCGACCCTATTACTACTTACTTATTTATTGCCCTTACAAGTCTTCGCTCAGCAAGAAACGCAGTCTAATAATGTCGCACGTATTGACTTAGGGGTAAAATTTTTATCTGAAAAAGAGCATACAAAATCTATTGATGAATTAATCGCTGCAAAAGAAATAGCCATACGCAACGAATGGTACACGCAGGCCTTTAATGCTACACTGAATATTGGGACCAACTATTATTTATTATTGGATTACGGTGAAGCATTTAAATATTATTTACAAGCTTATGAAATAGCGATTGAACACCTTGGTGAACGGCAGCAAATGGCGGTTTATAATAATATAGGTGTTTTATACATTGAAGAAAAAGAGCCCGTTAAATCTGAGGAATCTTTTTTAAAGGCCTATGAAATTGCCAAAAGACTTGATAACAAAAAACAAATTGGCACCTATGGTATTAACCTTGCGTTGGTATTGAATAAAATGGGAAAATTAGATCTTGCCGAACAATATATTGAAGAAGCTTTCCCTTTATTAAAAGAAACCCCTAACGTTCTCTTATTAGCGAACATTGCCAAAGCTGAAAACCTGCTTTTACGAGGTAAATACAGTCAAGCTGAAACATTGGCTTTGGAAATTCTGCCCAGAATAAACAACTTACACTTATCAAATGAACAAATTACGGTGAATGATAAAATAACAATTTTATTGATATTGACCGAAATTTATGAAAACCAAAATCAGTTAGAAACTGCCAAACAATATGCTTTACGCGCTCGTTCTGTTCCGGAAAATATTGAAGGGCGCATAAAAATTTACGATCGTCTTGCAATCATTTACGGTAAAATAAATGATTTTAAAAAGGCTATGGCTTATAAAGATTCGGTTATTATTGCCACAGATACTCTCCATACAATTAAGAACAGTGCCTTATTTAAAAGTGAAAAGTTAAAATTTCAAATTCAAAACTACCAACACGAAATTTCAGAAAGCAAAAAAACATTACAACAGGAAAAGCAGTTTTTTTACACCCTTATTATTGGTCTTATCATTTTAATGGGTTTTTTAGTTTGGATTTACAAAAACAACTCTCTTAAGCACAAACAGCGAAAAAGAATTGTAGAGTTAGAGTTAGCAAAAGAAAAAAGCGATCACCTACTAATGGAAGAACAGCATCGTGAAAAAGAAGCATTAGTATTATTAGAAAAAGAACGTCTTAAAAACGAACTAGAACTAAAAAACAGAGAATTGACGTCACGAGCTATGTACTTAGCTAGTAAAAATGAGCTTATAGAAGAGGTTATTCAATCCTTGTCGCAGAACACACAAATTCCAACAAACTCCTCGTTGAAAAGTCAAATTAATGATTTAAAAAAACATTTAAAAAAAGACACCCAATGGGATAGTTTTTTTATGCATTTTGAAGAATTAAATCAAGGATTTCTAGACCGATTAAGAGCAGAACACCCGCAATTAACACCAAATGATGTTCGTTTTTTAACTTTCATATACATGAATTTAAGTTATAAGGAAATCGCATCTCTTTTAAATATCACACCACAATCTTGTAGAAAAAGAAAAGAACGAATTTCGAAAAAAATGAATGTGCCAGAAAATCATACACTTCACTCCTATCTTTCCACTATTTAGGCTACTGTCACGTATTTAGATAGAGATGTCACAAAATGTCCCCCCTATTTTAGGCCTTAAATCCCTACATATAGCTACTTTTATTGAATCTGAGGGAAGAATAGAAAGTATACTTTCTAACCTTCTTTTAAAAAAAACTAATCCTAAAATTTATTCAATGACAAAATTTAACATTACAAAAAGCCTTATTATTCTGGCATGTTTGTTTGGAGTTACAAACGCAGAAGCCCAATTTACTCAAGAAGCAAAAGTTGTTTCAGAAAATAGAGAAAGGCGAGGAGAATATGGCACTTCTGTAGCAATTACTGATGGCCTAGCGATTGTTGGTGCTTCGAGAGAAACGTTTGCATCGGGAGCAGCTTATGTATATAGTAAAGACAGCCAAGGAGCTTGGAACTTTACGCAAGAATTAGCTGCAACAGATTCAAACGAAGGTGCTGAATATGGAGGTGGAGTGAAAATTTCAGAAGATTATTTAGTTGTAGCAGCGGGAAGAGCTGATGTAGATGGGGTAATAAGAGCTGGAGCTTTATATGTATACGATAACATAAATGATAATTGGGAACTTGATACAAAGATTGTCGCTTCCGACTTGACAAATGATGCGAAATTGGGAATGAATCCTACTTCGTTAGCCATTCAAGGAAATACAATTATAGCTGGAGCTCCTGGTGAAAACGGATGGATTGGGTCTGTTTATATTTTTACGGAAGTAGCTGGCGTATGGGAAGAAACTCAAAAAATTACAAACCCTGCGTCACAACAAGATGCAGCTTTTGGAATAGGCGTTTCTATTTCAGGAGATTATTTATTAATTGGTGCTCAAAATGTAGACCAACGTAAAGGAGCAGCGTATATATATGTAAAAAATAGTAGTGGGATGTTTGAATATGAACAAACGATTACAGCTTCAGATAGACTTGATGAAAATTTCTTTGGCTCTTCAGTAAGCATATCAGGAGATCAATTAATCGTTGGAGCTTATGGTGCTGATTCTGAACAAGGAAGCGCCTATGTATTTGAAAAAGATAACCAAGGAACTTGGACTGAAACACAAAAATTAAATGGAAACCCTTCAACAGAGGCAACGCATTTTGGTTGGGTTACAGAAATTCATGAGGAGCACCTAGTTATTGCAGCTCCACACATCTATGGCTTTGAAGCAGGAGAAGTTTATTTCTATAAAAAAGATAATAATGGTCTCTGGGTTGAAGATCAAATTGTGCAAGGAGATGATACTGAAGGCGAAGATTTTTATGGTTGGAGTGTTGCTATGTATGAAAATGAAATGATTGTTGGTGCTGCAAGAGAAGATCATGATGTAACTGGTAATAACGAAGAAAGTGATGCTGGTTCAGCTTATATTTTTAAAGACCCTAGCATCCTTGGAGGAATTACTAATGGACACCCTTCTGAAGCTTTTTCGGTATATCCTGTTCCTGCTAAAGAGTATATTACAATTACAACATCTAGCAGTTTAATTTCTGAAATCAAACTTATAAACGAACTTGGAATGATTATAAAAGAAACATCTATTGTGGCATCTAAAGAACATCAATTGGATGTTTCTGGCGTTGCTCAGGGAATTTACTTTTTAGATATTGTTGGAAATGATGGAGCTAAAAGCACAAAAAAAATTGTCAAGATAGATTAAGTAGGTTCATTTTTTAATTTGGTTAAAAGGGGTGTCAGAATTTGACACCTCTTTTTTTATACCATAAAATATACTCAAAACTTTAGGTCTCATTGTTTTACATAATTTATCTACTTTAAAAATTCCGATAACATTTATTTTATTTTTTAATCTTAAATAGCTTATCTTAAAGGGTCATAACTTATATCTCTTTATTTTTTCTGAAAATTTAAAAGGATAGCTATCATATATTTATGAATAATGAGGACATACTATTACTGAATGAATTAAAACATTCTACTGAATTTTCTGAAAATTATATTGAATCATTACTTGATGGGTTAATAATAATGAACCTTGAAGGTAAAATAATAACAATCAATACTGAACTTAGTAAAATAACAGGATTTAATAAAGGTGAATTAGAAGGAGTTACATTCCCATTTCCATTTTGGCCTTCAGAGTTTTATGAAGATTACAAAACACGCTTTAACCAATTAGTTACAAACAACTTAAATCAAGAATTCAAAAGTATTTATATAGATAAAAAAGGAGAACGATTTCAAGCATTTAATTTTTTAACAAGCATTAAAAATAGTAAAGGTGAAATTATAGCTTATATTATCATCATTAGAAACGACATAGAAACTACGACAGCTAGTGATGTAGCCTCTCATAACAAACATCTATTTTCAGTTTTAAACAATAGAAAAAAACACGTATCCGTTACAAAAAAAATAAAAAAAGCACCTCAATTAGATTTCATATTGAATAACATATCTGATGGCTTTATATTTTTAGATACAAATTGGTGTTATTCTTATATTAATAAAAAGGCAGAAGAACTTACTGGTAGAAAAGCGAGTACATTGATTGGTAAAAATATTTGGGAGGAGTTTCCTAAAAGTATTGGCAATCATTTTTATGTAGCTTACCATAAAGCCGTAAAAACTCAAGAAACACAATTTCTTAAAGAATATTATGAACCTTTAGGAAAGTGGTTTGAAAACAGAATTCACCCATCTTCGCAAGGATTATGTATTTATTTTACAGACATCACTGAACGTCTGGAAAAAAAGAAAGTCTTAATTAAAAATGAACGAAATCTAGACAACATTATAAATAATATTGGAGATCCCCTATTTGTAAAAGATGACCAAAGTCGAATGCGTATCGTTAATGATGCCTTTTGTAAAATGTTTAACATCCAAAAATCTGATGTAATTGGTAAAACAATGGCTGAAGAACTGACGCCAGAGGAATCTGAATATTTTTTAAATGTAGATAAAAAAGTGTTCAGAACGGGTATTGAAGATATAAGTGAAGAAAGTTTCACGATTCAAGGAAGAGGAAAACAGGTCATTTCTACGAAGAAAACGAGGTTCATTGATGAGAATGGAAATGCGTTTATAATTGGAATCGTTAGGGACATTACTGAAAAGAAAAAGGCAGAAGAAAAAGCTCAAATGCTGCTTTCCTTAATTGAAACAAGTGATGAATTTATTGGCCTAGCGACTCTAGAAGGCAAACCTATTTATTTAAATAAAATGGGAAAAAAAATGGTAGGTTTAGAACTAGATGAAGAGCTTCCTAAAGACATTAAAGATTTTTTTCCCGAATATTACCATGAGACTATTGACAATGAACACTTAGTTAATATTCGCAAAGCAAATAAATGGAATGGTGAAGCTATTTTTAAAAATTTTAAAACGAAAGATATTTTCCCCATTGAAATGTCTGGTTTCTTAATTAATGATAAAATCGCTGCGAATCCAATTGCTTTAGGAATAGTAGCTAAAAATATTACAGAACGTAAAAAAAATGAACTTCAATTAGAAAAAAATAAAAACAATTTAGAACAGCTAGTAAAATCTAGAACTTCAGAATTAGAGAAAGAAAAAGTTAAAGCACAATCTGCAGATTTAATGAAATCTGCATTTTTAGCCACAATGTCACATGAATTAAGAACCCCAATGAACTCAATAATTGGTTTTACGGGAATCTTATTAAAAGAAGTGTCAGGCCCCCTAAATGATGAGCAAAAAAAGCAAATTGGAATGGTCAAAAATAGTGGCGAACAATTATTAAGTTTAATTAATGATATCTTAGATTTTTCAAAAATAGAAGCGGGTAAATTAAATGTCTCTTTTCAAACTTTTGATTATTTAACTTGTCTTGAAAGAACAATTCAATTTATAACACCACAAGTTTCAGCAAAAGGACTTAAAATTAGTACTGAGATCACAGAAATGGAGGTATTACTTGAAAGTGAAGAAAGAAGAATAGAGCAAGTATTATTAAATTTACTTTCAAATGCTATTAAATTTTCAAAAAAAGGAACTATACGAATAAAAGTAACTATCATTGATAAGCGATTAGTTACACAGGTAATAGATCAAGGTATTGGAATAAGTGCTGAAAATCTCACAAAATTATTTCAACCGTTTACGCAAGTTGATGGAATATTAAACAAAAACCTACCCGGAACTGGATTGGGGTTAACTATTAGCAAAAATTTAATTGAAAAGTTAGGAGGAACAATTGAAGTACAAAGTAAACTAGGAAAAGGAAGCACTTTTACATTTAGAGTACCTTTAAAACACAAAATTGACACTTAATAGTAATCAGAATTAGTGTTTAATTTAAGAGTATTATTTACAATAAATACCATTATTTTAGCACTCATTTTTTTAGCTATCGCTAAAGTTAAAAAAAATAAAACGGAAGTAAACACAGGAAATATAGAACGACCTATAATATGAATACTTTTGTCTAACAGATGAAAAATATATACTTTGCTAAAAACCAGAATTAATTAGTATGAAAACTATATTAATAGTAGATGACTTATTTGAGAATCTTTACTTACTAAAAGTAATACTGGAACAAGCAGGCTATAAAGTTATTGAAGCTAACGATGGCAAGGAAGCATTAGGAAAGCTTCATAAAACGAAAGTTTCTTTAATTATTTCGGATATTTTAATGCCTGTAATGGATGGTTATATGTTTTGTCAAGCATGTAAAAAAGACGAGGCATTTAAAAACATTCCTTTTATTTTTTACACCTCCACTTATATTGAAAAGACAGATGAAGATTTTGCCTTAAAACTTGGCGCGACTTACTTTTTACGAAAACCAACAAATCCAGACAAAATAATTCAAGTAGTTAAAAAAATACTCGATGAAGATGAGGCTCCCAAAAAACCTCAAGAAAAAGAAATGTATTCAGAACATGAGGTTTTAAAGCTATATAGCAATCGTCTAATTACCAAGTTAGAACAAAAAAAAATAGATTTAGAAAAAGAAATTTTTGAACGTAAAAAAGTTGAGCAAAAATTAATAAATGAAAATGCAATATTAGACTTAATAGCGAACAACACGCCTATTAAAAAAGTGTTTAATCATATCATCGAAAATTATGAAGCACTTAAACCAGCGTTTTTTGCTTCTATTAGTTTATTAAATCATGAAGGTACTCACTTAAATTTAATAGCCGCACCAAGGTTACCTAAGGCATATAATTCTGCTGTTGAACACCTTCAAATAGGGCTAAATATTGGCTCCTGTGGTACAGCTGCATTTATTAAAAAACCGGTAATCGTTTCAGACATAAGTACAGATAAATTATGGAAAGATTATAAGGAGCTTGCATTACAACACAATTTAAAATCGTGTTGGTCTATCCCTATCCTTTCAGAAGAAAATTCAGTTTTAGGGACTTTTGCCATATATAGCAAAACTATTAAAGCACCGTCTTTAGAAGATATTAAAGAATTAACCTCTGCAGTTAGTTTAGCCAAAATGGCAATTGTAAAATTTAATATCATTGCTGAAGTTAAAAAAAAAGACGAAGCATACAGATCGTTAATTAATCAAGCCAACGATGCCATTCTTACGTTTACTTTTGATGGTGTAATTTATGATTTCAATAAAGCAACCCATGAAATATTAGGATTTACTAAGGAAGAGTTTTCAACCTTAAAACTTCAAGATATAATTGTTGGCGATATTATTGAAAGCACCGAATTACACAATAGAATACTTAGTGGAGAATCAGTTGTTTTTGAAAGACAATTCATCTGTAAAAACAAATCGTTAGTAGACATTGAAATCTCTGCCAAAATACAGAAAGATGGCAAAGTACTTTCGATAGGACGAAATGTTACTGAGCGTAAAAAAGCAGAAATAAAACTTCTTGAAAGTGAATATAATTTAAGACAATCACAGATAGTTGCTAATATAGGATCTTACACAGTAGATTTGAAAAACAGAACTTGGGAAAGCTCTGATATCTTGGACAAAATTTTAGGAATAGATCATTCATTTGTTAAAACTATAGAAAGTTGGATCGACCTTATTCATCCAAATGAAAAAGAAGAAGTACTTAACTATTTTGATAGTTGTATTTGTAACAATAAAAGATTTAATAAAGAATATCGGGTGTTAAAATTCGACACTAAAGAAGAAATTTGGACTCATGGTGTAGGAGAATTATTTTTTGATGATGATGGCATTCCAATTAAAATGATTGGAACAATGCAAAACATTACCAATCAAAAGAATATAGAAATAAACCTTTTACAAAGAGAATTTGAATTAAGGCAATCGCAAATTGTGGCCAATATAGGTTCTTATTCTTTAGATCTTAATACTGGTATTTGGGATAGCTCTGAAGTGTTAGATAATATTTTTGGTATAAATGAAAACTTTTTAAAAGATGTTGAAAACTGGATTAGCCTAATTCATCCAGATGACAGAGAGTTAATGAAGAATCATTTAGAAAATGATGTGATAAAAAACCATGAAAAATTTAATAAAGAATACAGACTTTTAAATTTAAAAAACAAGAAAGAAATTTGGGTTCATGGTATTGGTGAATTAATTTATGATAGTACAGGGAATCCTATTAAAATGATTGGAACCATTCAAGATATTACACTACGTAAAAGAGCTGAAGTGAAACTTCTTGAAAGTGAATACAATTTAAGACAATCTCAAAAAATTGCTAATATTGGATCTTTTTCTTTTGATGTGGATACTAAGACCTGGAAATGTTCTGAAATATTAGACAACATTTATGGTTTCAAAAGTGACACTATTAAAACTGTTGATACATGGGTTGATATTATTCATCCAGAAGATAAAAAAGAAGTATTAGATCACTATAAAACCAACGTCTTAGAACAGAAAAAAAAGTTTAACAAAGAATATCGAATTATACGAAATAACGATCACAAGGTTCTTTGGGTTCATGGCTTTGGCGAATTAATTGAAGATAGTGAAGGAAACCCTTTAAAAGTAATTGGAACCACACAAGATATTAACGACCGTAAATTAGCTGAGTTAAAATTACAAGAAAACGAAAGGTCTTTATTAGTTGCTCAAAAAATAGCGAAAATAGGAAGTTTCAATTTAGATCTTAAAAAACAAAAAACAAGAACTTCAAATACCTTCAATCAAATTATTGGCCTTGACCCGAAAGTTGAAGTTACCGTTGATGTTTGGAAAAATATCGTTCATCCTGAGGACAAAGTATTTATAAAGGAAACTGTTTTAGAAAGTATCAAACTTAAAAAACAGTTTAGCTTAGAATATAGGGTTATTGTTAAAAATAAAAGCCGCGAACAGCTTAAATGGATTCATGGAATTGGTGATGTAATTTTTGAAAATGGAGAAGCCATAAGTTTTTACGGAACAATTCAAGATATCACAGAACGTAAAAAAACGGAATTGGAGCTTAAAGTGGCAAATGAGTTTACAGATAATCTTGTTATGTCCATGCAAGAAGGATTGCTTACAGTTGATTTGGAGGGAACAATTTTGAAAGTAAATGATTCCTTATGTAAGATTTTAGGATATTCAGAACAAGAACTTATTGGCATGGAACTCCCCTATCCTTTTGCTAAAGCAGAAGATTATGAGAACATGTTAAAAATTAAAGATGAAGTAGCTAAAGGAAATGCACCTTCATTTAAATTAGAATTCGTTCGAAAAGATGGAAGTACTTTTATTGCCTCTTTCTTAACTGGACTCATTAAAAACGATAATGGAGTTGTTATCGCCATATTTGCAACCATTAAAGATGTTTCAGAAGAAGAAAAGGTGAAAATGGCATTACAAGAAGTCGCCCTAAAATCTGCTCAGAAAAAAGACGTTATTTTAAAATTGGCGGGGCTTGTAGGTGTAGATTATAAAAACGCGCTTAAAACTATCACAAAAGAAGCTTCAAAAACATTAAATGTTGCTCGTGTTAGCATCTGGAGCTTTAATGCGGACAAAACAGAGTTGCATTGTGAGCATTTATATGATGTCAGATACAAATCGCATTTAGAGGGTTTTGTACTAAGAAAAGTTGATAATCCTGACTATTTTGAAGCATTATCTAAGTATAAGTCGTTGCGAATTACAGATGCGTTAACGAACAAAATAACCGCTAAATTTGCAGAGAACTACTTAATCCCTAATCACATAGAGTCCTTATTAGATGTCTTTGTTAATAGTACTAATGGTAGTTATGGAATCCTTTGTTTTGAGCATGTGGGGGAACCTAGAGCTTGGGATGCTAATGAACAAGAGTTTGCAACATCTATTGCCAGTACGGTTTCTTTAATGATAGAAAGCAGAGAACGTAAAATAGCCGAAAACAGAACCATTTTAACAAACAAAAAGCTAACCGAAGTAAACAAAGAATTAAACACCCTAAAAAAACAATTAGAACAAGAAAATGTCTACTTAAGACATGAGTTGGATTTAGTGTTTAATTATGAAGAAATGGTTTATGGAAGTGAAGCATTTAGCAATGTATTAAATGAAGTAGAAAAAGTAGCTACAACAAATGCTACTGTATTGTTATTAGGAGAATCTGGCACGGGTAAAGAATTACTAGCTAGAGCAATCCATAATACTAGTTTGCGCAATAAAAAACCACTTATTAAGGTCAATTGTTCTGCCATACCCCGAGAGCTTCTAGAAAGTGAATTGTTTGGACATAAAAAAGGTTCTTTTTCAGGAGCTGTTACTAATAAGATTGGAAAATTTGAATTGGCAGATGGAGGTACATTGTTCTTAGATGAAATTGGAGAACTTCCATTAGATATGCAACCAAAAATTCTACGATTTTTACAAGAAGGAGAAATCGAGGTTGTTGGAGGCCTTGCGTCTAAAAAATTAGATGTACGAGTAATTGCCGCAACCAATAGAAATTTAAAGGAAGAAATAGAAAAAAAACAGTTTAGAGAAGATTTGTTTTTTAGACTTAACGTCTTTCCTATTATAGTACCTCCGCTACGGAAAAGAAAAGATGACATTCCATTATTGGTAGAGCATTTTGTAGATAAGTTTAATAAAGCTTATGATAAAAAAATTAAATACATTCCTGAAGATGCGATGAATCAGCTTAAAGACTATCATTGGCCTGGAAACATCCGAGAATTAGAAAACTTAATTGAAAGAGCCTTAATTTTATCTGAAAGCACTACTTTATTAATTCCAGGTTTTGAAACTACATCACAAAAAACGAAGCAATTATCAAACAGTAAAGACTCTTCATTAAATGCTATTCAGCGAAATCATATACTACAGGTATTGGAAGAATGCAATTGGAAAATTAGCGGTCCCAAAGGAGCTTCCGTAGTATTGGATATAAAACCTAGTACACTTCGTGATAAAATGAATAAGTTAGGGATCTTAAAACCCATAAAGAAATAACGATATTCCGTGAGTATGATATTTTTTGAATGTAAGAGCACGGTATTCCGACACATGTAATATTTCAAACAAGAACACTCTTAATTTTAAACACTTATTAACCATAGGTTTAAAGATTTATTTCTAAATTATTTATTCTTGGCACTCCTATTGAACTCTTTTTATTTTTGAAAAAAGGAGCTATGATGTATGATACAATAACACCTACAATAAAATTTTGGATTGATCAACATATAATTCATTGTGAAATTTACAGTGGATTCGGAAAAATTAATTCTGAAAGTGAAATTGAAAAAATCTTTATAAATGAAATTTCTACAATAAGTGAAGGCAAATTTTTACCTATTTTAATTAATTTAAGAGAAGTAAATGATTCAAGTTCTATCAGAATATTTAAACTGTTATCTAGAAATACCAAATTGAATAGTTTAGTACTATCAAAAACATTTTTAGTGAAATCTTACAGTTTAAAAGGACTATTACTGATTTATAATTTTACGTCCAACTTAATTGTTCCAAACACTGTTTTTAACGATTATGATTTAGCAATTGCAGATTGTACAGAAGTGTTTAAAAACTTTAATGGTAAAAAGAAAAAGAAAACTACTGTACAAATTGAAGACTCTAGATTTTGGATTGAAGATGGTATTCTTTTTTGTCATTTTAAAAATAAAGATGCTAATTATAAATTAGACACGGCAAAAGTTGAAATTTTCATTAAAACCGTTACAAAATTATGCAATGGTAAGGCCATGCCTTTTTTAATTGATGCCAGAGACTCTAGAGGAACTTTTTCTTCAGAAGCGGCTACCCTATTTGCTAAATCACCCAAATTAGTTAATCTGAGAATTTCAGAAGCATTTCTTTTAAACTCAATCGGAATAAAATTACTTATAACATCCTATAAAAGAATATATGACCCAATTACTCCCTATGCCGTTTTTAGTAATATAAATGCAGCAAAACAGTATTGTATAGAATCAAAAAATAAATATTATGGAATTAGTTAAACATTCCTAACTATCAAAATAAGTAAACTTATACTATAGCGAGAGAACAAATGACGTGTTAGAAAATGTAGTAGGCTTGTACTAAATTAATGTAGAAATATTAAATATAACAGATATGTGTTAACGTACAATAAACGATGACGCTTATTTTAAAGTAATTCCAACTCTTAAATAAACACATACCTATGATAGTAAACATTATGCTAATCGACGACAATAAAATTAATTTATTTGTCACTCAAAAAATTATTGAAAATTCAGGTATCGCAGCTAATATCAAATCTTTTGATAGTGCTATTGTTGCGTTGGACTTTCTTAAGAATATAGAAGAAACGAATACCTTTCAAACTAAATTTATACCTGATATCATTTTATTAGATATCAATATGCCAGAAATGAATGGAACTCAATTTTTGAGTGCATTTAATAAAGTTAAAAGTATTCAAAATAGTCAGACTTGTATTTATATAGTGTCATCATCTATTGATCCTGAAGACATTAAAAGTGTAACAAAAGAAGTAAACTGTAAAGGGTATATTGAGAAGCCAATTACCTCCGAGAAGTTCAATAAAATACTAGTAAACTATAGACCATATCTTGGAACATACGATTATCAAGAAGTAGATATTAATCTAGATGTGATGCGAAAAACGTCTTAGGTAACGTTTATAAAAAATTTGTTCGATAAGATTCAGTGACAAACTATCCTATCCCTTTCATTGTTAGCACCGTAGTTACCCAAACAATAACTGAAGAGAAAAATATGCCAATGACATTGGCATAAAATGCTTTTTGTTTTTCAATCTTAAAAAGATAGGTGGCAATAGAGCCCGCATACACACCGGTACCTGGTAAAGGAATCATTACAAATAAAATAAGACCCCAAAATCCATATCGCTGAATTTTATTTCCAGATCCTGATTTCGCTCTTCGCGCTACCCACAATGCCGCTTTTTTATAATAATACCATTTCAATAAATAACGGTTTATTTTTTCTAGAAAAAGCATCATGATAGGGAAAACAAGAACATTGGCTAAAAAACAAACTACAAATACTAAATAGATGTTTATACCATGTACAAGCCCATAAGGAATGCCCACTTTTGCTTCACCAAAAGGAGACATACTCCACAAAATAGCTATGATAATTTCTTCTAACAAATACATTTCTTAAAGTTTTGCAAAATTACTATCATATAGAAGAATGACAACTATTTTAAATCATAAATATTAGATAAAATTTTAACATACTATTTTAGTGTAATTCATTACAATCATAGCCGTTATCTAACAAAATAGATACAATCTTATTTGCAGGCAACGACTGCGTTTCAACTCGGAGAATATTATCACAATCCTCCAAGTCGAAATTCCAACAATCTGTAGAATGAAGTACGGTGTTTAACAACGGACTTAAAAAAATAATATCCTTTTGTTTTACTACTGAAGTTTTAAAAACCAAAACTGTATTCATTATACTTTTATTTAAAGATTAGCGCTCCCAAAATGCAGGTGGTTCAATTCCTAACGATCGTAAATACACATATCCTTGTCCGCGGTGGTGAATCTCATTATCGACAAAATATAAAATGGACGATATAACAGTACCTTCATACTGTCCAAAAGCCAATATCGTTTCTTGAAAACGTTCTATAGGAAGCATTTCCCAATACAAATTAATATCTTCAGTTGTTTTGTCCCAAAGTTCTAAAATCTGTGATTTCGTTAAATCTACCGCTGGATGCTCTTCATCGATTGTTGCAGGTTTTCCTGTGGCAATTTCGCAAAGTCCAGGAGCCGCAATTCCTAAAAGTTCCATAACCATTATCGAAAAAGGTCGCATTCCTCCTATTGAAAAGGTAAAAAATTCTTTTTCCGGAAATGCCTCAATCACCCTCCGCGTTAAGTTTCTGTGTCCTTGCCAATGGGCTACTAATTGTTCTGGCGATAGCATTACGGCTTCTTTCTGAGGTTGTTCTGTTGTTTTCATACATACATTTTTTAGAGTTGATTATTAATGTTTTTCAAAAGTAAAAGCAGCTAGTGACAGCTATATGTCAGTAGTGAAAATTTAGTTTGAATATTTTTTTATTTCTTCGGAAAGTACTGTTGACAATAGGTTGTCATAAGGTTCACATTACTTTGCTGTACAAAACACTTTCAGAAAAATTAAAACAGGCATGAAAAGATTGAAGTTTCATTCTACTAACCGCTCTCGTTTGAAATCTTATCTTTGGGAGATATGTTATGCTATTATGGGATTAGATACACTTAAACGCTTTGACCGAATCGTTGCCATCCTTATTCAACTGCAATCCAAACGCATTGTAAAGGCACAAGAGCTTGCCGATAGGTTTGAAGTAAGTCTACGTACTATTTACAGAGATATTAGAACCTTAGAAGCCTCTGGCGTTCCAATTTCTAGTGAAGCAGGTGTTGGTTATTCCATTTTAGACGGATACCGCTTACCTCCTATTATGTTTACACGTGAAGAAGCAGGAAGTTTTGTTGCTGCTGAAAAGTTAATGCAAAAATACACCGACGCATCGTTGGGAGCCTATCACAAAACAGCGATGTACAAAATTAAATCTGTACTTCAAGGAAAAGAAAAAGATTGGATTTCGGCCCTAGAAAATCATATTACCATGGCGCCTTCAACCCAACTTTTTAATCAAGATATTCCAGATGCTCTAGAAATCCTTTTTGAAAGTATCGCTGACAAGAAACAAGTTTTTTTAAAATACCATTCACTTCAAGCCAAAAATCCTTCAGAAAGAAATATAGAAGCCGTGGGCGTTTTTCATGAAAACAACTTTTGGTACGTATTAGGTTTTTGTCATTACAGACAGGATTACCGCCAATTCAGAACCGATAGAATTCTGAAAATTAAGCGAACACAAACAAGTTTCAGTAAAGAACATGGAACGATTGACGAGCATCGATCTAAAAATTATGATGTTGCAAAAACCAAAGTGAGAATTCTAGTGGATAAAAGAATCGCTCGTTTTATAACCTCTGAAAAAGAGCAACAGGGATTTGTGTCAGAAATTCAAAAAGGAAATCACATAGAAATGACGTTTATGACCTCGAGTTTACAAGAAGGTTTCCCAAGATGGTACGTGATGTTTGGCGATTATGCTAAAATTATTGAACCTGAAGCGCTAAAAATAAGGGTGAAAGAATTACTTCAAAAAATGAGCATCGGACTAGAATAACACGGCTATTCCTGCTCTTGGTATTTTTTAGCAATAGCATCCACGCAATTAATCCCGTCAATGGCTGCAGAAATAATTCCGCCAGCATATCCAGCACCTTCTCCACAAGGATACAAGCCTTTAATTTCAATGTGTTCTAAGGTATCTAGATTCCGAGGAATAGACACGGGCGACGACGTTCTGCTTTCTGGCGCATGCAATACCGCTTCATTGGTGTAATAGCCCTTCATTTTTTTTCCGAAGGACACAAAAGCTTTCTTTAAACGTTTTGCGAGTAAATCTGGTAAAATTTCATTTAAATCGGCCGCCACAATTCCAGGTTGGTAGGACGTTTTAGGAAAATCTGAAGATACTTTTCCTTCTACAAAATCGAGCATACGTTGTGCCGGAACCTGTTGTGTTTTACCTCCAGCTTCCCAACATTTTTTTTCTACTTCTTTCTGAAAATCTAAACATACAAAAGGATCTCCTTCTTTAAAATTAGGAAGATCCTCTGGAGCAACACTCACCACAACACCTGAATTTGCATACGGATTATTGCGCTTACTAGGACTCCATCCGTTGGTCACCACTTCCTCTTGAGCCGTTGCACAAGGCGCTATAATTCCGCCAGGACACATACAAAAAGAATACACACCCAAACCATCAACTTGCTCTACCAACGCGTACGAAGCAGGTGGCAAGTACGGATTTTCATCATCTCCGTGATACTGAATGCGATCTATAAGCTGTTGCTGATGTTCTACACGAACTCCAATGGCAAAAGGTTTCGCTTCAATTTTAATGTTTTTTTCGTGTAATAAATAGAAAATATCCCGTGCAGAATGGCCTGTGGCTAACACCACATCATCAAACTGCTGCCAGTTACTATCATTAATTTCAATAGCTGTAATAGCATTGTTTTCAATTTTTATATCGGTAAGTTTCGAATTAAAGTGCACTTCTCCTCCATTTTCCATAATCGCCTCGCGCATGGTCGTAATAATTTTTGGAAGTTTGTTGGTTCCAATGTGTGGATGTGCTTCCACTAAAATATCTTCATCTGCTCCAAAGTGAACAAACCACTCCATTGCTTTTAATACATTGCCACGTTTTTTAGAACGGGTATAAAGCTTTCCGTCAGAATAAGTTCCTGCTCCGCCCTCTCCAAAACAATAATTAGACTCCGGATTTACAATTTGTTCTTTATTAATGGCTGCCAAGTCTCTTCTACGCTCGCGCACATCTTTTCCTCGTTCAAACACTATAGGCTTTAAACCGGCTTCAATAGCTCGTAATGCGGCATATAAACCTGCAGGTCCTGCTCCGATAATCGCTATTTTTTTTGCTTCGGAAACATTGGTAGGAATGAAAGGTGGAATGGTTTCTCTAACTTCATTTTGAAGCCAAAACTCCAACTGAAGATTGATCTTAATAGGCTCTCTTCGCGCATCTATAGAACGTTTACGAATACGCCAATCGCTGATATCCCCTTTTCTTAATTTTGCCTTTTCTAAGGCTACATCTAGAATATAGGCTTCATCTTGTTGCTGACGGGGTAATATTGAAATTTGAATTAGTGTGCTCATCTAAAGGCCAAAGATAGTCGAAATGGTAAAACCTACTCTTGAAAAGGGATTGTAAAATAAAAAGTAGCTCCATTTCCTTCACTAGATTCAATTCTAATTTTTCCGCCGTGCGCTTCTACAATTTTTTTGCAGTGCGCTAGGCCAATTCCGGTTCCTTCATAAGTATCGCGCGCATGAAGTCTTTGAAAAATTGAAAAAACACGTTCGTGGTATTTTTTTGCAATACCAATACCATTGTCTTTAATTGCAAATTCCCAAACTCCTTTCGTTTGACTTTTGGGGGTATAAATTTTTGAACATGAAATTTCAACTCTAGGTTGAACATCTTCAGCAACAAACTTTAAAGCGTTTCCAATTAAATTTTGAAATAACATTCGCAACTCAGTTGGAGATCCTGTGATAACAGGTAAATTTTCAGTAACAATTAAAGCTTTCTTTTCATCTATACGGAATTTTAAGTCCTCCTGAATACCTACTATCAAATCTTCTGTATTAACCGTCACCTCTTCTTTTAATACACCAAGTCGGGAATATGATAGCAACGCATCAATAAGATCTCTCATACGATCGCTAGAACTCTTTACATATTCCAAACTTTGATTACCAACGTCGTCAAACTTATTACCGTATTCTTGCTGTAAAATATCAATCAAACTAGATATACTGTTCAGGGGTTCTTTTAAATCATGACTCGCAATGTAAGCGAATTGTTCTAAATCCCTATTTTTTTGTTCCAATGCTAAAGACTGTAATTCAACCTGTAGTTTTTGAGCACTTAATAATTTGTTTAATTTTTTATTCGAAAGATAATTTCTATAAATAATAAAACTAGCAATTAAGACTATTGCTAACAAGGCCAATAAAAGTAGGTTTGCCTTTTTTTGAGAATCTATTTCTGAAACTTTATCGTTTAAAATAATTTCTTTTTCAGCTATTTCTTTTCGTTGAAGCTCAAGAAACTCTGTTTTAAGACTTATTTGCGCATTACTGCTATCTATAATACGTTCTTGGTATTTTATAAAATTGATTTGCTGCTGAATGTTTTCTTCCAATTCACGTTCGATAGCAAGTTTTTCTTCATACTTTTTAGTATGAAACTCATTTGATTCTGACAGTGTTTTTAATAACTTTTTACGTTCAATGCTTGCTTGCTCTTCGTTTAAAACAAGTTCATTTTGCTGAAGGTTAATTGTTTCCTTCTGGTTTTTTAACTGTTTATTTTTCTTTTCTAAAAGTTGCTGTTGAGTTTGTGTTTTTTCCGAAGCCAATTTTAACGACTTTTCCGTAGAAAGGTATAGATCCTTCCATTTTTCAGCAGTGGTAATGGAGTGTTCTCTTAAAGAAGGTGAAACAATAAATCCATGCTTTCGTAACAGTTCTGAATTAATTTCATATTCAAAACTCATTCCTATATTCACCATATTAATCATGGAAGTATTGTATTCATAATCTTCAGTAATTAATAAAATAGGTTTGTTTGCAATCTTTTTTAGAATGTATTCGATATCATAATTGTATTTATTATTTACATACAATACTTGAATATCGTCAATATCCTTCACTAATGAGAAGCGTTTTACTTCTACTTTTTTATTATAAATTCTTCGTTGTTGTGCAAGCGATTGTATATCTAGCACGGTTCGGTCTGGTCCAAGGACTCCTATTTTAAAAACGCGATTGTCTTCAATGTCGGGCCAAATTATCTGTTGTGAAAAATTAGTAATGAAAATGGCGCGTTGTAGGCGTTTAATCTCTTCTTCCGTATTGTTTTGAGAAAATAAGGCTTGAGAACCACATAAAATGAAGAAAAAGAAAACAAAAGGCGAATTGCTTTTAAGTAAAAATAAGTTTTCTTTTTTTAAAATCATAAACGTAATAATAATCTAAAATAATAATTAGCACCGCTTACACCAAATTGTTGTACACGTCTACTGTATACAAAATTACCCTGATCTCTATTTGCGGAATGTGTATGTGCATCTGGGTAAACATTGGCAATATTATTCCCCCCTAATGTAGCTTTTATATTGTCATTAAACTGATAAGCTACTGAAATATCTGTAAGAACTTTCGGAGAAAAAGTCTGATCTCGAGTTTCTACAAGTCCTGTGTATTCATTTATTATCCAATTTTTAGGATCTCCATCATCTGGATGTAAGTATTGAACCTCTCCAAAAAGTGTATTTCCCAATTGAAGTTTATATTTATCAAACTCATAAGATAGCATTGAAGTAAGCTTGAAATTAGGCTGAGCTTTCTCAACTCTAGCAATTTCTTCTCTATTAAAAACAACAGATTCTTGCCCTTCTAATGAAGAAGAAACCTTTATTGGTCCAACTACTTGGGTATTTGTAATGTTAGCCGATAACGACCCATTAAAAGCACCATTGGCATCCGATTTTTTGTAATGAATAGAAATATCTCCCCCCATTGTTCTTGAATCTATCGCATTTGTAAAGAATTGTGCGGCACCTACATTGAAAGGAGCTAATACCGTTTCATACCCTTCAGAAAACTGTCCAGATAATACAATACGATCTTTAATATTAATGAGGTAATAATCTAGACTATATGTAAATCGATCATCAAGTTTCCCACTTAAGCCAGCACTAAAATGTTTTGATATTTCTGCTCGCAATCGCTCAATTTTAAAGGCTTCTGTAGCAACAGCACTTTCATTGTTAAAAGTCCCCACTTGTACAATATCGCCATCAATAAACTGAGAACTGATATTCTGAAAAAACACTTGATGCAATGAAGGAGCTCTAAATCCTTTTGAATAAGACCCTCTAATACTTAAATGATCATTGATACGATACCGACTAGAAAGTTTATAAACTCCTTGACTTCCAAAATCGTTAGAGGACTCATAACGTCCTCCAGTTTTAAATAAAAGGTTATCTGTTATATTCGTTTCAATATCCAAATAACCTGCGCTATTGGTTCTAAACCTACTCAGCTCATTCTCTGGTTGTATTCCTGGAAATATTTGAGCTCCAGAAATTCTTGGTCTTTCCACACCATCTTGATCTACATACGTGCTTTCACCAGTAATATAAGACGCTTCTTCTCCTGCAATGATTTGATAATTTTCTACGCGTAACTCAGCACCAAAAGCAACACTAATTCCTTTTAAAAACTTAAATTGTCTTGCAAGGTCTAGATTTGTTGTATTTTGATGGTAGGCGAAACCTCCAGAATAGAATGTTCTTGGAGACGCAATCCCTAAAGATGCATTATTCGAGTTGTTTACGGTATAATCAATTCTGTTTCCACCAATAGAGTGACTAAAATCGATGTTAAATTCATTTTTAACTCCTTTGATTCCAACTACAATTGCATCATCCTGAATATCGGTAAGAATTTCAGGGGAAAAACCATTTGGAAATAATTCTGGAACAACACGATCTGTTTCTTTTGGAAATCTAAAAAATCCCTTAGACTTTCCTTCCCTGTAATTTCTACCACCATGAAGGTAAATGGTTGCGGTTGGAGTCATTTGAAACTCACCATTAAAATAAAGGGCTAAATTTTGAGTTTCAGCATTACCAATTTCCATTACTCGTTTCCCCGAATATTGAGTTTGTCCAAAAAAATCATTTTCTTCAATTAAAACAGCATCTTCAGAAGGGTTGTTAGAATATACAGTTCCTGTATAATCACCTGCACGATTGGTTGCTTTACGTTTTCTATATTCCGCAGTAACATTTAAAAATCCATTATTGCCAATCTTCAGCCCAAAATTACCTGACGAATAGTTTTCGAAACCATCACCTGCTGTATTAATTAAAACCCGATTATCTATATCTATAACCTCGGTTTGTTCTTTCAGAATAATATTAATTACTCCAGCAATTGCATCAGATCCATATTGTGATGTAGCACCTTCACGCAAAATCTCAATGCGTTCAATGGTTGCTAACGGAATGGCATTAAAATCGGTTCCTACACTTCCTCTTCCTACAGTTCCATTAACATTAAGCAGTGAACTATTGTGCCTTCTTTTTCCATTTATAAGAACTAATACTTGATCTGTACCCAATCCGCGAAGGGTCGCAGGGTCTATATGATCTGTACCATCTGCAATAGTTTGATGTGTAGAATGGAAGGAAGGAGCCAAATAATGCAATACTGCACTGAGCTCTGTTCGTGATGAATTTGAAATTATTTGAGGACCAATTACATCTACAGGAGCCGATGTTTTTAAGCTTGATTTTGGGGTTGCTCTTGAGCCTAATGAAACAGGTTGATCTATTGAAAAAGCCGTTTCTAATTCGAAATTTAAAATAGCCTCCTCTCCAACTTCAACTGTCACAGATTTAGACAGTGTATTATACATAACAAATTGAGTCGTTAAGATATACGTCCCTTCTTCTACGGAAAATGAATAGTTACCATTTACGTCGGTCGTTGTAGTTTGAATCGTTCCCTCAATACTTACTCTGGCTCCTGGTAAGTTTCCAAATTGATCTGAAATATTACCAGAAATAGTCGCTCGAGATTGAGCATAACTTTCTATTGAAAATAGAAAAAAAACAGATGAAAAAATAAAACTTAATACTAAGTTTCTATTTTTAAAAGTGTTTTTAAATGAATTTGTTACTTTTTTATTGGGTAGTTGGGTATTATTAGGCACGTTATTCTTTTATTTTAATTTATTTTGAAGTGACCCCAAATAAATTTAAAAGGGCATTTTTCAACAACCGATTTCTACTTTGTTAGCAAAATGATTTGCCAACACTTCATTGAGAAGTGGAAATGAAAGCGGTTTGTTTATATAATCATCTACAGGATGCTTATCTATAGATTTTTTTACATCTGCTGGGTCTGAAGATGTGGATAATAAAATTACTTTAATGGTATCAGTAAAGGCATTATCAAATTTTTCAAATTCAATGAGAAATTCCCAACCATTCATTGCTGGCATGTTAATATCTAGAAATATTAAGTCGGGTTTTACTTTTTTCGCATTGTTAACCTCTTTAAGATATTCTAATGCTTCTAAGCCACTTTGAGTAGAGACTACATGAGAGAAGCCTCCATGTCTATTTACTACCATTTTATTAAAAAAATTAGTAGCTTTATCATCATCTACTAATAAAACACAATTCACCGATTGCTTCATATTTAATTAAATTTCAAATACAAAGTTAAACTTATATTAAATCTAATAGAAGTATTTTAAATTTCAAATATATTTTTCGACGAAAGGAGTCAAAGTTTCGACAATACGTCCTTACGATTGAAATAATTTCCCAAGAAAATCAGAATTTCTTAAAATTTATAACTGTACTGAAGCCCTCCACCAAAATTATCTTCATTCTGATTGCTATAATCATATCCCAATAAAAGAGAAATACTCCCATATGTATCGAGAGAATACTTTGTGTTTATATAACTATAAACAGCTCTTTCTTTAGGATCTATTGGGTCTGCAAATGAACCAAAATTTTCTACAAAACTAACTTTTGATTTGAACGACCATCTTTTATGCCCCATGGCAATTCCAAGATTAATCCCTCTAGATTTGTTGTTTCTAATAGAATTCCTAGATTCATAAGGAACTAGTAATGGAATTCCGATAGTTGTTTGGTGGTAGGTCCATCCAGATGCATAAATAGAATTGTTAAAATAATTATCCCGAGAACTGCCTTCATTTGCAGCCCCACTTTGATTGGTAGTTTGTACAAATTCAATTAAAAAACCTGTTACAAAACTGTCATAATCTTTGGTGTTCGGTCCAATATACAACCCCCAAATACCATCCGGGAAATTTTTAAATGCAGAACCTGACCCATCTTCAAAAGGGTGTTGATGATACATCTTTAAATATCCTGATTCTGAGTTATGAATATATTCAAAATTGTATATTCCTAAATGATTTCCTAGTCCATTTAATTGATCTCCTAAAGGTGCATCTTCGTTAGCGTTCGAAGCTATAAAGACTTTCAAAAAATCATTAAAAGAATTTGGCAATTTTCCAAATTCTGGCGAGGTTCCTCCCCATTGCGCATAATGTTCTATCCCTGCTGAAAAACGATTTTTTTCATTAATTCCATAGGTTAATCCCAACCGTTTATAATGAACCATAGCATCGTCTACATAGCGGTCATCATTTAAACTATAATGTGCTATTGCCCAATCTAATTCTAACCCTTTTAGTAATTGAATAGGGTTATTTGCTTCTATAATAAGTCCTGGCAATGCTCTTGCATTTCCCGAAAGTAAAAAATTATCGCCAACAATAGACAATCCTTGGTATTTTTGAAAAGGAGTCTTACTTCCTAGCGTAGCTTTTAACCAAGAATTCTGATAAGATAGATACAATTCATCACGATGTATGGTTGTATCATCAAAACCATCTGCAGCGACCACACCAGCCCCAACTTCTATATAACTAGTTTCTGAAAAGTAATAAGAGGCGCTTCCGCGTAAAAGTCCCATAGCATTGGTTTGGGAACGCATTCTATCGTTCGTATTACGATACATCCAAAATGGAAGAGAATCATCATTAGCTACTAATGCTAATCCTGATATCTCAAAAAAATCAAGAACGAGTCCTTTATTTTCAAACGGTTTATGATTTTCACTCTCTAAATTTACTGTTGTTGCCTCTTGGGAGTGTAAGGGTAATGAAAGCAGAAAACAACTAAAAAAAATAAAAATCTGCTTTTCCATAAATAAGAATAAAGTCTTTTACAATAGACAAAAGAGGGTTAGTAGTATGATAAATATACTATTCTTTTTTTATAAATGAAGTAGTATCAAGAACCTCAAATTCTGAATTTTCACTAATAAATTCTGGAACTAAGTCTTTTAAGAGTTTTACAACTTGACTGTCCTTATGACGTGTAGCTGTCTTAATTAAGGTTTTCATTTTTTTATTGATTTCTTCAAAAGCACCGCAAGGAACTTTAGAAATCATAATTTTTGGATGATGTGTAGGCAATACCGTTGAAGTATCATTCAACAACTCTTCATACAATTTCTCTCCAGGACGAAGTCCTGTGATTTTAATATCAATATCCTCATAAGGCTCAAATCCAGAAAGACGAATCATCCGTTCTGCCATATCGAGAATTCTAATGGGTTTCCCCATATCAAACACGAAAATTTCTCCTCCAACTCCCATGGTACCTGCTTGTAACACTAGCTGACACGCTTCTGGAATGGTCATGAAATATCTAATAATATCCTTATGTGTAACGGTAACTGGTCCCCCTTGAGTGATTTGTTTTCTGAAATGTGGAATTACAGATCCATTAGATCCTAATACATTTCCAAAACGTGTGGTAATAAATCTTGTCTTTAAATCTTTATTGCTATTCTGAAGCGACTGCACATACATTTCTGCAGCTCGTTTTGAAGCTCCCATTACATTGGTTGGGTTTACAGCTTTATCTGTAGAAACCATTACAAACTTGTCGATATTATGTTTTACAGAGAGCACTGAAAGATTTACCGTTCCTAGAATATTTACATAAATTGCCTCTAAAGGGTTTCTTTCAATCAAAGGAACGTGTTTATAAGCAGCGGCATGATAGACCATTTCGAAATCATACTTATCGAAAAGCATTTCCAAACGATACATGTTGCTAATGTTAGCTAATTCTGTAATGAAATTGAGCTTTGGATAGTTTTGTATTAAGTAAATTTCAAGTTCATGCAAAGCTGATTCTGCTTGATCTAACACAACAATCAATTTAGGATCAAATTCGGCAATTTGCCGTACTATTTCACTTCCAATAGATCCTGCACCACCCGTTACTAAAATTGTTTTACCGTGTAAATCATTCTTTATAGAGTCACTTTCAATTAAAATAGGATCTCTATCTAATAAATCTTCAATCTGAATTGGTTTTATCTGACTCTGAATGTCTTCTTTCTTATTCCAAGTTTCTAATAGTGGAACATTAAACATTTCAACATTGTTAGCCAAACATTCATCTACGATTTGGTTTTTCTCCTTACTTGTAAGTGATTCACTTATAATTAATATTCCATCAATTTGGTGAACAGAAATTACCTCTGCAAAGTTATCTTTTAGGGGAATGACGGGTTTGCCTAAAATTTTATATCGCTTAGATCCAAAGCTTTCACTTAAAAACCCTACCAATTGAAAAGGCAGATTAGACTCTGTAGTTAATGCTTTCCCTAAAGAAATGGTGTGATCATCTACTCCAACAATGGCAACCCTTTTTTTGAAGCTACCAACAGAGCTATTCTTCATAAATTGATATACTTCTTTTACTGAAATTCTAAAAAGTAACATTGTAGTAAAAGAAAGTAACATGTAGAGCAACACAAAAGTGCTTAAAAACAATTTGCTGCCACTTGTAAAAAAGTAAATGTAGCTAATGGAAATTACCGTTATTGCTGTAAAGAAAGAAGAAAACGCTAGTTTAAAAATATCCATAAACGTAGAGTGGCGAATAATACCCGAATACGTTTTGAAGACAAAAAAGAAAATTATATTTAAAGCAATTATAACGGTTCCTTGAACTAGTATTGATACTATTTCAGGAAAAACCATAGGAGTTTCTAAGAGAACAAAGTATGCAACCCCCATAGAAAAAATACAAAAAAGAACATCTAATAAAATAACAGCCCAGCGCGGTAAGTAACGCTGGTCTAGTATTTTTAACTTATTATCTCCTGTATAGAGATTATTAAAAAACTTTTGTTTTAATTTATCCATGAACATTTAAATGCGAAATTACAAAAATCTAGTTGATATTTTCTAAAACAGCACGAATCCTTTGTTTTTCCTTTTCTCCTAAATTTGAACCCGAAGGCAAACACAATCCATTTTCGAAAAGTGTTTGTGCTGTTTTAGCTCCATAATAAGGAGCATCTTTAAAAACAGGTTGTAAATGCATTGGTTTCCACAAAGGTCTAGATTCTATATTGTCTTTATCTAAAGATATACGTATTTTCTCTGCCGACAGTTTTGTTTTGGTTGTATCTATTGTAATACTAGACAACCAATGGTTAGAAAAAATGCTTTCTGAAGGTTCTGTAAAAACAGTTACCCCTTCCATAGTTTTAAAAATATCTTTATAAAATACATTCATTTCTCTGCGCAAACCAATGTGTTTATCCAAAACTTCCATCTGCCCTCTTCCTATTCCCGCACAAACATTACTTAATCTGTAATTATAACCTATCTGAGAATGCTGGTAATGCAAAGCCTCATCTCTTGCTTGGGTTGCTAGAAACATTGCCTTATTTTTTAAGCTTACATCTTTGGTTACTAAAGCTCCTCCACTTGAGGTTGTAATGATCTTATTACCATTGAACGATAATATTGATATATCGCCAAAGGTTCCACATTTTTGACCTTTATACGTACTTCCTAAGGCTTCGGCACTATCTTCAACAATAGGAATTCCATATTTTTGAGCAACTGCATTTATTTCATCTACCTTGTATGGCATTCCATATAAGTGAACCGGAATAATGGCTTTTGGTTTCTTCCCCTTCGAAATCCTATCCTTTATCGCTTCTTCCAAATGAATAGGACACATATTCCAGGTATCTACTTCACTATCGATAAATATAGGTGTCGCTCCTTGATATACTATCGGATTTGCAGAAGCAGAAAACGTCATACTCTGACAAATAACTTCATCACCACGAGTAACACCCAACATAATCAAGGCAAGGTGAATCGCAGCTGTTCCTGAGCTTAAAGTTGCCACATGAACATCCTCTTTAAGATAGTTTTCTAAATCAGACTCAAAACCATTTACATTAGGCCCTAACGGTGCTATCCAATTGGTATCAAAAGCATCATTTACAAAATTTTGTTCAGTACCTCCCATGTGTGGAGAGGATAAATATATTTTTGGATTCATCTATTATACTATATTATATCTTATTATTTTACCTGGATTTCCATAAACAATGGCTCCATCGGGTATGTCTTTTGTAATTACACTTCCAGCTCCTATTGTAACCCACTTCCCAATACTTACTTCTGGTAATATCACTGCTCCAGCTCCAACTATTGTTCCCTCTCCTATTGTCACTCCACCTGCAACTGCAGCTTGAATAGCAATGTGTACAAAGTTATCGATACGACAATTATGCGATACCGTCGCATTGTTATTTATGATGCAAAAATCACTAATTATAACAGATGCGTCAATTACAGCATTCGGAAAAATAACAGTTCCTTTACCAATGGTTGATGAAGGATAAATTACTGCAGATGGATGTATAAAGGATGGATATTCTGCTTTTATTTTTGAAGAAATCATCTTTCTTACTGCATTATTTCCAACAGAAATACAAAGTGTTTTTACTTCTTTTTTATAATCCTTAAAGTAACTAACAGGTACATCTAAAATATCTTGATATTGAGGAGCATCATCAAAAACGACATTGGGTGTATATTCTGCCAAACATTTTATTAAAGCTACTACAGCAAAACAATGTCCACCCGCTCCATACAACGAAATTTCTTTCATATTAATTTCCTTTAAATGGTGTTGTGGTTGCTTGTCCTTCTGTATTGATGTCTTCTTTAAAAAGAACTTTTTTCACTGTTTTCAAAAGTATTTTTAAATCCAATAAAAAAGATTGATGCTGTACATACCAAACATCTAACTCAAATTTTTTCTCCCAACTTATTGCGTTTCGACCACTTACCTGTGCCCAACCTGTTATTCCTGGTTTTACCAAATGTCTTTTCTTTTGCATTTCGTTATATAAAGGCAAATATTCTGGAAGTAATGGTCTTGGCCCCACAAAACTCATATCGCCTTTTAATACATTTATTAGCTGCGGAATTTCATCTAAAGAAGTAGCTCTTACAAATTTTCCGATGGCCGTTAACCGTTTTTCGTCTGGCAACAAATTACCCGCTAGGTCCTTTTTCTCATTCATGGTTTTGAACTTAATAATTGTAAAAATACGTTCATTTTTACCAGGTCGCTTCTGAAAGAAAAAAGGCTTTCCATCATTCGCAAAGGTTAAAAATAAGGTTACCAATAAAAATATAGGGGCTATTAGCACTAAAGCAATTAAAGCCACAATACTGTCTAAAACTAATTTAAGTCCGTTTTTATACACGCTACAAATATATTAAAGCTTTGCTTCTAATCGACGATATTCTCTCAACAAATGCTCCCAGATTTCTTTTCGTTCGTACTTTGATGTGATCACTGGTCTAGCATTTTCTTTTAATGTTTCGTACAAAGGTTTAGTATTCACTAGGTTTTTCATTGCTGTGAATATAGCTTCTGCGTTTTTTACAGGAATAATACACCCATTATTATTTTCTGAAACAATTTCGTTGCAACCATTTATATCTGAAACAATGGCAGGTAATCCCATAGCTCCGGCTTGTAGTACTACATTTGGAAACCCTTCTCGATAACTAGGAAAAACCAAGGCATCGCTCAGTGCAAAAAATGGACGAACATCGTTTTGGTATCCGATACTATAAATGTTCTTTAAGTTGTTAATTTCGATAAGTGTTTCAGGAGCCAATGGATCTAAATCTGCTTCTAAAGGGCCTACTAACAATAAAGATACATTCGTGTTCTCAGAACTTAATTTTGAAAAAGCAGTTACTAATTCATTAATTCCTTTGTCTTTCACCAAACGTCCAACAAAAACAAAAACAAAATTATTCTGCGGTATTCCTATTTCGTTTCTTTTCTGCTGTTTAGCTTCAGTAGTAAAAAGAGCAGGGTCAAAATAAGACGTATCTATTCCATTAGAGCTTCCAGCTCCAATAATTTGAAGCTTTTTAGGGGCTGTAAAACCTTCCGAAGTAATAAAATCGTACAACCCTTTAGAATTTGGGTAAACGTTTGTTGAAAAGCGATACGTACTTTTTTCTACGAAGTTTAAAATTTTTCTTTTAAAACCTGTCGCCTCCATTAACGGCAAACCTGCAACTGTATGCAATCGCAACGGAACTTTTGCTAGATACGCCGCTAACATTCCTACAATACCCGCTTTTGGAGTATGCGTGTGAACGATCAATGGTTTTTCTTTTTTTAAAAATTTATACAATTTGTACACTGCTTTCAAATCTTGCAGTGGTGTAATTTTTCGTGTTAATTCAATGAAGTAGGTAGCCACATTGTTTGCCTTCCCAAATTCTTGAAGTTTCTCTTTTTCTGCGGAAATAGCCGTCACTTCATAAAACTGCTGCATAAACGTAAGCTGTCCTTCTAGCAATTTTTCTAAAGAGATGGGTACTGTTGTAATCCGAATTAGTTTAGGTTTATTTCTGTTCAACTCTTTAGCTTGTTTAGAATTATTTATTGAAAAAAATATCCCTTTTTTTTCAGAAATTTCATTTTGTATTGCATTCCTTCATCCACAACATTTACATTATTTACATCGGAATACACTTTACAATTAAAGAAATTGACGGGTGGATATAAATCACTGGTATTACCTAATGCATATGCCTGTTTATTAAACTTCCAAATAGCGTTTTTAATAATAACGTTTCCGGTGAGTTTCTTCACTTCTTTATCTTTTTTAGGTCGAAAATCGGCCATCGTAAAACCATAAGTTGAATACTCATCAATATGATTTACAATTTCTATATTCACATGATTGTCTAATTCTCCCACCAAACTAGTTAGGGCAACTACAATCCCATGATTTTGATTATTGAATGTTTTCGGGCGCTCAATATAAATATTATTAAGTGTAGATGTGTTACTATTAGGCTCAATATCAATACCCGATTCTGGACTTTTACCGCGAGAATTTGAAACAACTGGTTCTATGATTCTGATATTTTTACCACTCGTAATAGAAATTCCATTTCTTCTATTTTCATCTATAATAGGCCGATGAATATAAATTGAATCATTTGGAACTATGTCACGCCCTCCTCCAATGTAAATACCGTCACCCCAACAATGGGTCACTTTTGCATTAAAAACAGATATATTTTTTGATTCCTGTATCCATATACCCATTCCCCATTCTCCTTTTTTGTCTTCAGGGTTTACGCGTCTATATCGATCTCCTTCTATTGTTGGAGAGTAAATCGATACATTTTCCACTTTAGCAATATTCAGTATCGCATACAGCACCTTAGCTGAAGATTTCAGTTTCAGCAATGATTCTTTTTGAAAATATAATTTGGAATTACTTCTAATTCTTAGTCCTTTATCATTTACTAAGATTGGAAAATTTGGAAATTCTACAGTACTATGTTTGTCAAGTACATCTTGAATAACATCTGTATAATCTGTATCTCCCAGCTTGGAGTAGCCATTCGGTAAATAATCGACAATTTTTACCAAATCGATACCTTCCGCTTGATCTGTAAAAGTTGATTTTTGGTTAATTTTAAGCTGATTCGAAAATTCTTTACTCACCTTTTTATTAACACCTTCATGTGACTTTCCATTTCCACAACCTAAAAAAGGGAGAGACAGCAAGCTTATTAAAAGCATTCCAAAAAAAATATTTTTCATAGTGCACGCTTATTTTAGCAACGATTTAAAATCGTCTAAAAAATTATGATAATCAAATACCTGAGATTTTTTACAATTTACTTTCATTTTATAAATTTCTTCAGGACTTAATGAAATAGCTTTGTCTATGGAATCTTGAATGCTTTTATCACTTTCTGTTGAAATTAAAAAACCATTTTCTCCTTCTGTTAAATAGTCAACAATATTGCTGTTTTTATTGGTTAATACAGGGATTCCACAGGTAATAGACTCTACAAACTTGGTTGGAAATCCTGCTTTTGTAACAATATTTTCATCTCGAATAAAAATTGAGAAATCACTGCTCTTCAACAACCTAACAGACTCAGAATGAGATACGCGACCATAAAAAGAAATTGAATCTTTCAAGGACTCTATCTCATCTTTAAAATTAGGATATATCTCAATAAAATTTTCTAGTTCTATTCCAACAATATGCAAAAAAAAGGAACGCCCTTCTTTTTTAAGGTTAGACATTGCTTTTATAATAAGATCAAGTCGATCTTTAGCACTAGATTTACTTGTTAAAGAGAAAGGAGATCCAGAATAAATAAACTGGACTGGACGATTCGTTACCACTAAGTCATTTTGCCATTTAGTATCAGTAACATCTACTAAAGGAGGAACTTTAATAGAATTTTGATTATTTACCGAATAATACCTATCAAGATATTCACTAATAGAAATAATTCCATCCATTTTAAAATGCAAATTTCGCATTCGCCAAAAGATGTCTCCTTTTTTTACTTTTCTATTTAAAAAACCACCTTCTTTAGGTGCTTCATACCATTCGGTACAATCTGAAATAATCTTAATTTGATTGCTATTACAATAGTTTTTTAATCGATATAATGAACCTGATGGCAAATTATAGCAAATAATCGCCTTTACGTTTTCTTGGCTTTTAATTAAATGTACATAATAATTATACTCAATAATGTACTTAAACCAATCTATAGTGCTATTTGGGTAGTTAAGTGAATAACATTCAAATCCATAATACTCCTGAGGCGTAGACACTCCATTGTTTTCAGAATCTTTATTCATTCCACAAAAAACAACCTTATAGCCTAATTCTCGAAGTATTTTTCCGTTTGAAATAACCCGATGTGCTGCTGCATTCTTATCCGGTAATTCAAATCCGCCAATATATAATATGGTTCCGCTACTCACTCCAAACAACCCTTTTAATGTAACTCGTATAACTTAAAATAATACGTACCATCTTCTCACCTACATTTGGCATTGAATAGTCTGCTACCCTTCTAAAACTTCTCTCTTCTCCTCTAGCCTGTGTTTGCAATTGAACCAAGCCTTGCATAATACGCTCGGGAGCTAATCCTACCATCATTACGGAAGCTTCTTCCATGGCTTCTGGACGTTCGTGAGCTTCGCGAATATTTAAGGCCGGGAAATTTAAAATAGAAGATTCTTCAGAAATGGTTCCACTGTCTGAAAGTACCGCATAACTATTCAATTGTAATGCGTTGTAGTCATTAAAACCTAAGGGTTTTAAAAACTGAACTTCTGGACGCATTTCAATTTTTTTCTTTTCAATCATATTTCGAGTACGTGGATGTGTACTAACGATTATCGGTAACTTGTAGGTATCGGCTATTAAATTTAAACTTTCCATTAAATTCTGAAAGTTTCTATCGCTGCCAATATTTTCTTCTCTATGTGCTGATACTACAAAATATTTATGAGCGGTAAGATCCAGACGTTCTAACACATCTGAAGTTTTAATTTTTGGCAAGTAATGATTTAGCACCTCAAACATGGGTGATCCTGTTTTAATAATACGATCTGCAGGTAAGCCTTCACGCAATAAATACTCACGCGCAATATCACTATAGGTACAATTTACATCACTGGTATGATCTACAATCTTACGGTTCGTTTCTTCAGGTACGCGTTGATCAAAACATCTATTTCCTGCTTCCATATGAAAAATAGGAATGTGTCTTTTCTTCGCAGGAATAGCACACAAACAACTATTGGTATCACCTAACACTAAAAAAGCATCAGGCTTCAGTTGCGCTAACAAAGGATCTACTTTAATTAATATATTCCCAATAGTTTCGGTTGCTGTTGTCCCTGCGGCTTCTAGAAAATAATCGGGCTTTCGGATTTCTAAATCGTCAAAAAATATCTGGTTTAACTCGTAGTCATAATTCTGACCTGTATGCACCAATATATGTTCAATCGCTTCCGAAGCATCTAACGCATCTAACGTTCTTGAAAGTCGTATAATTTCTGGGCGAGTACCCACAACGGTCATTACTTTTAGCTTCTTAGTTGGGGATTGGTTATTGGTGACAGGTGTGTTTGGGTACATTTTTATTTTTTTTTACTTGATTACTGGTGATTTGTTACTTGTGATCTGTGACTTATTATTTGTTATCTGTGATCTGTGATCTGTGACTTGTGACTTGTGACTAGTTACTGCTCACAATTCACTATCATATATTACTACAACGGTTTATTCTTTACCGATTTTATCAAGCCGTTCAGCATTTTACCTACATCATTTTAAGTACTTAGGCTTTTATCTAAATCCTCTTGCGTTGCAAAAGTAAGGTTTTTTGAGATAATCAATTGTGTTTCTAACTCCATGCAGCTTCCAAGAGAAGTATATAAATAGTGAATAAACTCCTTATCCCCTCGTCTTGCGGCTCCTTCCGCAATATTTGAAGGTATAGACACCGCTGCTCTGCGCATTTAATTTGTTAATCCGTACTTCTCTTCAGTTGGAAAACTTGCTGATAAATTATAAATATCAGTCACGAGATCAATGGCCTTTTTCCAAACTTCTAAGTCCTTATGAGTCTTCATTTCTTTCTATTTTAATTCTAGTGACTTGTGACTTGTTAATGCTCACTAATCACTAGTTACTGCTTACTAATTACTGTTTACTAGTCACTGTTCACTAATCACTAGTCACTGATTAAACTTCTTCAAAAAAGGTATCTGCATCTTCAGGATTGTACGGTTCATTGATCCAAAAGTTGGTATATAAAATGTCGTCTCCTATGTTTTTAATATTGTGCGTGTACCAAATTGGCATGTCAACATACGCAGGTTCGTCTCCGTCTAAATAAAAATCTAACACTTCATCAGTTCCTATTTTTCGCAGCTGAATTAACGCTTTTCCTTTTATAACTGCAAAGCGTTCAATTTTCCGGCTGTGGTAATGATTCCCACGGGTAATGCCAGGAACTGTGGTTGAAAATGAAACTTGCCCTCCAACCCCTAATCTAATAATCTCTACAAAACTCCCTCTCGGATCAGTATGTTGTGTGAATTTTACAGGAAAGTGATTTTTGATATCCATATAACATCTATACGTATTGAACAGATTCAATTGGAACGTATTTTCAATCACAGGAATCTCTCCGTTTTCTTGATATACGAGTTTGTAATGCTTCAGAAGCGCCAATAACTCTGAAACTTTAGCTTCAGAAGTATGTTTTATAATACAAAGTGGCTCATGCGCTTTAGCTTCAATTTTCTGAATTATTTCTGAAACTAACTCTCCTACATAAATTAATTTAAGATCGCCATCAACGTCAATTTTTGGGGTTTCATTATTGGCTACTTGATGTGAAAAAGTTGCAACTACCGAATTGTAGTATGGGTGCCCGAAAGGTCCAAAAACATTCGGGATTACCATTCCTGTAAACACCGCATTTTGTTTTTGTGCCCAAGCTTCAAATAATTCTCTTCCTTCCTTTTTAGATTTTCCGTAGCGGTTATCACGTTCTTCCTGTGAAGAAGATGAAAATAATACATGTGGTGTGCTTTTGGTACGTTCCAAAGCTGCAATAAGCTTAGAAACTAAAGCGACATTGGTTTCGTATATCACTTCCGGGTCGTTGTGTCTGTTTAAAGCAGCTAGATGTACTATAACATCACAACTTGAGACAAATGCATCTAACGCCTTCTCATCATCGAAAAAGGCACGTTTAAAGTCTATTCTTTCATACAGTTCTGGTGTGGTACCTAATGTATTGTACAAATGTGTCCCTACAAAACCTTCTTTTCCTGTTATTCCAATTTTTAACATACTCTTTGTTATTTAAGAAATTTTAAATTTCTTTTTTTAATTTATTCTTCTGAAAAATACGTGCTTTCAAAACGATGTTCATCAGTAACCTCTCCTAACATATAATCGGACATCACCAATAATTTAGAATCAGTTTCCAGCGCTTGAATACTGGTTACAAAACCAGATGGGACCTCTAACACATCTAATTTATCTGAAGACATCTTAAATGTTTGTCGTTTTAAAGTACGATTGGGTTGTTCCCAAGTATCAATCTTAATTACTGTAATTTCAAAAACACCAGAAGTAGCAATAAACCAGCGTCTTTCTATTGCGTGTCCTGTCCAGCCTCTTTTAAATGAAAGGTCATTATTGGTTATGGTATAGAACCTTTTTACTTCGGAAGCATCAAATTCGTTATTATAACAAAGTGTCCCTCGTGCGTCTTTATGGTTTCCTCCTTCTATGAATTTTGGCGCTTTCATTGAAATAATTATCCTGGCATTTGTAATACATCCTCACCAAAAACTTCTTTGCGTATTAATGGAAGTTTAGACAGTAATTTTTTCATTCCCTCCACATCTTCTTGAGAAGTATTGTGTGAATTGTAATCTTCTATTTCTGAAACTTCTTTTTCTCCTTCTGAAAAATACTGCGCATAATTCAAATCTCGATTATCGGCTGGAATGCGGTAAAATTCCCCCATATCTTCCGCTTTAATCATTTCTTCTCGTGTACAGAGAGTTTCGTAAAGTTTCTCCCCATGACGGGTTCCAATAATTTTAATTTCAGTATCCGATTTACACATTTCTTTTAATGCTTGTGCCAAATCTCCTATCGTTCCTGCGGGTGCTTTATTTACAAAAAGATCCCCTGCATTTCCATGTTCAAAAGCAAATAACACTAATTCTACAGCTTCATCTAGCGACATTAAAAAACGAGTCATTTTTGGATCTGTAATCGTAATCGGATTATTCTCTTGAATTTGTTTTAAAAACAAAGGAATTACTGAGCCTCGAGACGCCATTACATTTCCATAACGTGTAAGACACACCGTTGTATCAGGATTATTACGAGAAGCTGCAACTGCAACCTTTTCCATTAATGCCTTAGAAATTCCCATTGCATTAATTGGATACGCTGCCTTATCAGTACTTAAGCAAATCACTTTTTTTACTTTATTATAGGCTGCAGCATCAATTACATTTTGAGTTCCTAGTACATTGGTTCGTGTGGCTTCCAATGGGAAAAACTCACAGGAAGGAACCTGCTTCAGCGCTGCCGCGTGAAACACATAATCTACACCTCTACAGGCACGCTCTATACTATCGTAATTTCGAACATCACCGATGTAAAACTTGAGTTTCTCATTTTTGAGCGAATTTCGCATGTCATCTTGTTTCTTCTCATCGCGAGAAAAAATTCGGATTTCACTAAAATGATCGGTGTGTAAAAAACGTTGTAATACAGCATTTCCAAAGGATCCTGTTCCTCCCGTGATTAGTAGTGTTTTGTTCTGTAACATATTCTTAACTTAAATTATTTTTAAATCCTTCCTCTGTACTCTTTTGGAAGCTCCATTTCTTCCCAAAAGAATTTATATTCATCAAGACCTTGAATTGCAAATAGCGTAATAAAAAAGAACCCTATAATAGCCAATGTATATAAAAATTTTCTTGTTTTCTCCGATTCTCCCGCTGTTGCATCAAGTAGGTATGGAATCCACACCATAATAATAATTGCGAAATATTGCGCAATACGTCCTGCACTTGGATTTACCCATTGCAAGGGTAGAAAAAACAATGCGAGAGCAAAGGTATTATACATTAAGTAAGTTTTGTTTCCTAATGCCAATACTTTTTTAATTAACATCAATGCATAAATAGCTAGAAACACTTGAAAAGCGGTTAGAATTAACGATCCTCCTTGATGGTACTGACTGGCATAGGCTTCAAATCGATCTTGTAGTGTACTGTATTTAAGAAAGAGAATTGCCAATTGGTTTTTAAAAATCATGAAAAAGGGAAATCCAAAAACAGCACACACAAAGACAAATTCAGGACGTTTAATTTTCGACGCAAAATACAAGGGTAGAAAAACTAGTGCAGTAATATGGAATGAGGCACCTATAATAACAAGTACTGCAAAAGGAATCAGTTTTTCTTTTTTCACATACTCATAACTCCATAATAAAAATGCCGTTGCCAAGGTTTGCCGCAAGCCTGTTATGGAGAAAAAGCCATAAAAATAGCCCATATATATTATAAAGGCTAATATTGCATGGCTTATGCGAGTAGTGTTTTTAAGTACAAAATTACCCAATGCCATCATAAATATGACAGCAATAACTATTAAAAAAAATTGATAATTATCAAATAAAATTTGCAATATCTTCTGAAAAAGCGTGTAAAAAGGGTCTTTTTCACCTCCATATAGAAAAGAATTTAATATTTTTTGCCAAGAAGTTATCTTCACATTTTCCCATCTGATGTAATACTGATAGGTATCCGCTCCCACTGCCCAGTTCCGCAAGCCAGATTGAAGTGCTAAAATAAAAATCACAAAGCGGATATAAAATTTTCTACGTTGCTCGTATGAATTTTTATACGACTCTAAAGAAAACCAAATACCTGCTAATACAATTATAAATATGACAATGATTCTAATCATTCAGTAGTAAATCTATCTATGCAAATTTTAATGCTTTTTTAAAATTTTACCATAATCATCCCAATTCCCAATGTCTTGCCAACTATTTTCCGCAATCGGAAACACTCCCACATTTCCTGAATGTTCTTTTATTAATTCAATTAAGTGTGTAATATGAAAAAACTCATTTTCAGGAATATATTTTAACACACTGGGTTCTAAAATGTACATTCCTGTATTTATTTGAAAGACTAGTTCAGGTTTCTCATCTAATTTATCGAGAATACCGTTTTCTTTAGTCTGAATAGTACCATAAGGTATTTTATAACGCTTAATAGCAGAAACAATGGTAATTTCATTTTTGTTTTCTTTATGGTAGTTATAAATCTCTTCCAAATCTTGATCTATAAGGATATCGCAGTTTGATACAAAAAATGTAGAGTTGATTTTATCTTTTATGAGGTACATAGACCCTGCTGTTCCAAGTGGCTTGTCTTCTTCAAAATAGCTTACATTATAATCGGGATTAGCTAGAACATTAAAGTAGTTTTTGATTGTTTCTGCCTTGTAATTTACAGAAAGGTGAAAATCATTGCAGCCAACAGCCACAAAACGATCCATAATATCCTCTATAATGGTCTTTTCATTAATTGGCAGTAAAGGTTTCGGAAAAATATTTGTTAAAGGCTTTAAACGTGTCCCTTTACCACCTGCCATGATAATTACAGGCAAATCTAACTTAACTGTTTTCCTTTTAATATGAATATCAAAAACTTCATTCCAAAAATATAAATTAGTCAAACGCCCTTCATCATTAATTACAGGCATGCATTCTGTCCTGAATTCAAGCATTTTTTTCTTAATTTCTTCAAAAGTATCTGACTCTGAACAAACGGTAATCTGACTTCTTATTATCGAAGATATTGGACTCTCTAATGGTATTTTTTTTATGATAGCTCTTTGGATATCGCCAATACTTAAAACACTGTGAAATTGATCCCCTTTTAAAACAATCAATAATTTTCGATCAATTTTATCCATCTGTTCAAGCGCCTCTAAGATTGACAGTTGATTTCCGATAAATATTGGATTGTTTAAGTCTACTTGTTTACTCATAATTTATTGTTTATGCTCTATTCGCAAAATATCTTTATAAATGTTAATGAAATTTTGATATATTTTTTCATTATCATATTTGTCCATAATTAATTCAAACCCATTTTGAACCAATTTTTCAGTTCGTTTTCTATCGTTTAAGACTAATTTAATTTTTTCTACTAAGTCGCTTATGTTTTGATTTTCTACTAAGGTAATACATTCCTTTTCATCATTTAAACTAGGAATCCCTCCAACTGCATTTGCTACTACGGGAATTCTCATAAACATCGATTCTCTAATAGAACCTGGGACGCCATCAAAATGAGTGGGCAATACATAAATTTTTGCCTGAATTGCTAATCTAAAAACATCTTGTTGTGTTTTTTGAAATCCCGCAAAGTTAATATTATTGGTTAACCCCAACGAAACAATCAACTCCTTAATATACCCTATATAAGTTTCACTTCCCCCTCCTATTATTATGGCACTAATTGATGGATTTGTTTCTTTTAAAATATGCATAGCATTAATTAAATCTTCAATGCCCTTATTCTTAGTAACTCTAGCATAATAAACAATATCATATTTCTTATCTATAAAATCTGAAGAGCTTACCTCGGGTACGATGGTTGGATAATAATTAATATAGATTTTAGCTTTTGTATTAGTTCCTTTTAAATTTTTCTTGTCATTGGTAGAAGATAAAACAAAGTAAGAGGCCTTAGAATTAATTTTCCGTTCAAATCTCATTCTGTTCCATCGAACATATTGACTTATGATATTTTTTGGCTTACTAGATAGTGAAACAAAGCCTTGAATAGACACAAGTGTAGGGAACTTGTTGATCAATTTAAGGGCACTCGCCCCATAAAATGGATTTTCTGAGCCGTGTAAATGAATCAAGTCTGGGTTTAATTCACCCATTATTTTTAATACAGATTTAGTAGCTATTTTGTAATTGAGCGTTAAATTATATGCTCTATGAGGTAGAAAGCTAGGCTTATATTTATATAAGTATATATTAATATTACCTAATGTAAACTCTTTATATTCATTGTTAAAATAGTTTGGTGAAATTATAGATAAGTCGATATCTTCTCTATTTCTGAAAATACCTATTAATTCAGAAATCCAAGGCGCAGCATCAATATCTTTTTCACTTTCTAAGATATTTTTAACTTCTTCATTTGCAAAACTACAGATCCAAACTACTTTTTTCTTCATACTAATTATTCAAACTTTTACTACTCTTTACGTACTAATAAATGCTATTTTGACTTATGTATTTTTGAAAACACCGATTGCATCAATATTAACAGCTACTCTACTCCCTGAAGGAACAATCACTGAGCCTTTAATATTCAAATTATTATTTATTACCGCTTTACTACCTACAAAACAAGAATCTCCTATAACTACTGATCCATTGATAGTTGAGGTGGTAGAGATGTGGCAAAAATTACCTATTTTACAATCATGTTCGACTAACGATCCTGTGTTCAGAATACAGCATTTGCCAATTGTTGCAGCTGCATTAACGATTGCACTATGCATTACAATAGTTCCTTCTTCAAGGGTGGCCGATTTACTCACAATGGCATGAGGGCTAATAACTACAGGTAATTCTCCCCCAACTTTTTTAATGGTTTTATATATTTTCTCTCGAATTGCTGATGATTTAATTTGACCTACAGTAATTAGAAAACAATAATTCTCGTTTGCAAATTCCTCTATTAATTGATCAGAGCCTAGTATAGGATACCCAAGTATCTTTTCTCCAGTTAAACTTTCTTTATCGAGAATACCAGCAATTGTAAATTTATCTTCTCTTTCAATTACATCAATACAAGATTTGCAATGACCTCCTCCGCCTACCAGTATGATCTTCCTCTTTTCCATATTACAAACTAATTGCTGAACTCGGTATGTTTACCAATCTTTCAGCGATATACTTAGAGTTAGTTAAATCGCCACATTGTGCGTCTTTATTCATAGTTAAAGTATGCATTGGCTCCCATAAAGGACGTGTCATTATTTTCTTTGCGTTCATAAACTCAAGAAAACTATTTCGTTCTTCTTTATCTTTCAGTAAAACAGCATTTAACCAATAGTTTGATTGTGAATTTACAGGCTCTGTTACGAACTCAATTTCAATTGATTGGAAGAAGTCCATATATCGTTCTGATAATTTTCTTTTTCGAGCGACAAAATTATTTAACTCCTCTAGTTGCGCAACACCTAAAGCTGCATTTATATTTGGCATTCTATAATTATAACCAATGTGGTCGTGTTTATATTCCCAAGCATGTGGCATCTTTGCTTGTGTACTTAAATGCTTCGCTTTGGCAGCAAGTTCTGAATCATTAAAAAGCAACATACCTCCACCTCCAGTAGTAATAATTTTGTTCCCATTAAAGCTAACTACTCCAATCAAGCCAATTGTACCTGTATGCTTACCTTTGTAAAAGCTTCCCATACTTTCAGCAGCATCTTCAATAACATTAATTCCATATTTATTACAAATATCCATGATGCTATCCATATCGCAAGGGTGTCCAAACGTATGCATTGGGACACAGGCCCTGACAGTTGCTCCCGTTTTTTTATTTATAGCTTGTTTTTCTCCATTTACAATAACAATATCAACATTCTCTTCAAGCCAGTTGTTTAATGCTATTGGAGAGAGACCATAACTGTGTCTATCTACATCAATAAAAATAGGCTCTGCATTACAATATCTAATCGCATTGGTCGTAGCGATAAAAGTCAAATCTTGAGTTATTACTTCGTCACCTTTCTCAACACCACCTATTAATAAGGCTAGATGTAGCGCACTAGTACCATTTACACAGGCTACTGCTTTGGTAGCTCCTGTATATTTTGCAATTTCTTCTTCAAACTCATCTACATATTTCCCGACACTTGACACAAAGGTTGATTTAATTGCATCATTACTATATTTTATTTCATTGCCTTCGAAAATGGGTTCATGTAATGCTATAAATTCGGTATCTTTTTTGAAAGAAGTTCGGATAAAATCAGCAATTAATTCAAATTTTTTATTCATAGTTCATCATTATAAAATATAAGCGTAGTATTTATTTCGAATGCAATAAACAGAGTTTGTGAAAACCAATAGGAAATCAGTAGATCTCCAGCTTCCATACCAATCATTATTATAGCAAGGTTTTACATATGTGTTACTTCAATAATTCTAAGAAAGCTTCTTTTTAAGTTGTTCTAGTATAATTGAAGGATTTTTTAATATTAGTTTATAAAGAGGTGGGTTTATATTATTATTGAGTTTTTTAATTAATTTGAAATTAGGCTCAAGATCTGGTAGAAAAGTTATAGGTTCTCCTTCAGATATTTTTTGATCAGCATATATTTTTCGTACTTTTTCACTATTCCCACCATGGATTCCAGTTCCGTCATGCCCTAAATTTCTTACTCGGCTTATTGTAGGAAATACAGAATACATTTTATTAACATGTTGATAGTAACCAATAAAAGTGTCTCCTGTCATTTTTCTAGTTTCAACAATTCTACGAATACGACTTAGTAAACGAGGCTTGTTAAAATGCTTTAATTGCTCCTTATCTTTTAAAAATTCTTCTAAAAGAGAAATATCAAATTTCACTTGCTCCCATTTGTGCTTCCAGGTACCATAACCCCAAGCAGACATACCGTCAAACAAATAAACATCTTTATCATAGTGATTAAGCTCGATAGGAAAATGATATCCATTAATTGAAAAAATATCCTCTCTATCTTTATAAACCTCAAGTCCTTCATTAATAAAGGAAAGAAAATCGGTTGAGAAAACATTATCATCTTCACTAAATATGAGCCTATCATATTCTTTATAAATAACCTCTCTTGCTTGTCTAATATTTTCTATGGCTCCTAAATTTTCCGCTCTCTTAAATACAGTCAAACTCTTAAAAGATTCAAAAACAGGAGAGCTTAAATATTCTAATATCTTATTATAACCTTCATAGTGCTTTTCAGTAAGCGGATAATCTAAAGCTATAAATATATCTGTTTGTTCTACTTGATCACATTTTAAAAGAGATTCAATACAATTCTTAAAATGACTGTGTCTATTTAAGGTAGGTATTAGAAAAGGAGCGTATTTAGATTCCATGAAGCTTATTTTATTTTTTCTTTTAGTTTAACTAATAACCTTTTAGCAAGGCTTTTTTCTTTTTGATCTAAACCTACAAAGTAAATAGTTGAAAGATAAAGAATGGGAGTTCCTATAAATGAAAATATAAGCCCATAATTAATGGATTCAATATGGCTATTTACAAAGTAAAGCGGCAGTGTTAACACGCACACATAAAACAGTTTTAAGTAAGACGTTTTTAATAAACTAATAACATTAAAATTAATAATTCGATGTAATAAAAAGATACTTATTACTAAAGTAATCAACGATATAATGATATACACTTGAAATACGATATAGGGTTTATACCCATATTTTAATAAAAAGTAGGACAAAGGTAAACCTAAAATTTTAATAGTACTATTTATAAGCATAAACCATCTCACTTTACCCGTAGCTTGCACAGCTGCTGGAATACCCGCTTTTAAAGATTCTATGAGTGCGTTTACAATCATTAACTGACAAAATATAACAGTGTATTGAGGCACCTCTCCTACCCAAAGATTTAATAAAAAATCTATTTGAAGTAAAATTGGAAACGCCAATAAATACATTAATAGAAAAGAATACTTACTTATATAGCTTACTAGCATTAGTATTCTAGTATCATCATTACCGCTGTAGCTTTTTGTGATTTGTGGAATGGCTGCTTGACCTAAACTCCCAGAGAAGAGGATTAAGAATCTATTTAATTGGTTTGCAATACCAAAAGCGGCATTTAATAAAGTACCATAAAAAAAATTCAATACCACTGGTAGTAATGAATTTTTTCCCATTTCTGCTCCCGCTCCTATCATCATCCATCCTGAATAACCGAGAAGCTCTTTGTACTGTGAAAATTTTCTTTGAAAGTTCCACTTTATTTGTTCGCCGTAGTGTTTTTTACAATAAACAATATACATTAATGTGGTACCAATTGTTGAAAGAACTATTAAAAAACTGTATAGTTTTAACCGGTTTCCTAAGTAATAGGATAGAAATAATACAAAAGAGAAGTTTACAACATTCTTTATAATTTCGACGATTGATTGAAAATAAAAATTTTCATGAGCAACAATCAATCCTTGATAAGGAATAGAAACTACATTGATAATCGTAGCCAATATGGACATTCTAAACACAAAAATAGCGACTCCTATGTTTGTAGATTCTATGTTTAGATAGTTATGAATATAATAAACCCCTACTGTTTCACCAATAATCCAAACAAGGATTGCCATTGTAATATGGATCACAGAGCTTAGGTTGAATATTAAATTTACTCCTTTAACATTTTTTTCTTTTCCTAACTCGAAAGCGATATATCGATATGTTGTCGAAATCATGACAACATTCAAAAAGTTCATCATTACAACAATACTGGCTACAACATTGTAAAGTCCAAAATCTGAAACTCCTAAATATTTCAGCAATAACCTTGTCGATAATAACCCTATGATACTATTAATAAATAGCTTAACATAAAGTATTAAAGTGTTCTTACCTAATTTAAAATTTCCCTCTTTCAACGTATATCGTTTTATTAATTTTCTTTAATTAGGAATATGAGTACCAGCAATAGTGTACTTATATACACAAAAAAGTCTCTACGTATTTAGATGCTTTTTTGGCGATACATCCTAAACAACAAACACTTACTAAGGGTGTCTCCACGATTTAACTATTATTTTAATCTCTTGGGAGTAGACACTGCTTTTGCAGGGTTACCAAAGCATTTAGTGCCAGAAGGAACATCTTTAACAACATTGGAAGCCATCCCAATCATACAATCATCACCAATAAAAATTTTATTGTTTGTTGTAGCGTTAATTCCAATAAAATTACGGTCTCCCATTATAATATTAGCAACTATGGCTTGAGTGGCAACTAAATTATAGTCTCCAACAGTAGCATCGTGACCAACTGTAACACCACTCATAATTGAATTAAACTCACCTATTGTCGCTTTAGGGTTTACTACTGTATGCGCTAGAATAATTGTTCCTTGTCCTATTGTAGCACTTCTAGCAATCATACAACTAGGGTGAATAAAAGTACAATAGCGTTCTTTAGGTATTCCTAAGCTATCTTTAAAATCAATAGTGCGTTGCATGTCTTGAATGTCATACATCTGAAAAATAAATTTCACCGCTGCATCTTCTTTATACTTGTCGTATGCCTCACTAACTTTACACAGTACAGGAAACCCATTAATATCAGTACCAACTGGTTCTGCATCGAAAGCAAATCCTAAGCATTCTATAGGCACATTATGTTTATGTTGTGCATCATAAATATAATCAGCTATTAAAGTGGCAGAACTCTTTCCTCCAATTATTACAATCTTTTCCATGAAATAAATTTAACTATTAAACTGTTGTTTCCTCTTTTCTATTAACTCAACCCTTGCTATTATGTCTTTAGATTTAGTAATTAAAGGAGGTCCAACAAATTTACCTTCTATAATAGCAACTCCTTTATTTAGTTTTTTAGCTTCTTCATATAATCTTAAGAACTCAACTGAAGTTTTATATTCTTCTTCCGTAGGACTAAATACTTTATTCGCTAATTCATTTTGCTTTGGGTGTAAAATCCACATTCCACCATATCCTAAGACCTTACCTATTTGAAGATGTCTGTCCAACCCTTCTAAATCATGAACATTAATATACGCTGCATCAATGGCTTCTAAATTATGCGCTCTTGCAACAATAGGTACTAAATTACGAGGAAAAGAAATACTCAGATTTGTTTCAAAATCACGAACACCTTGTATGTCTGACACATAATCTTCTGAACCAAAACCTAAGGCAATTATTCTTTTTGAAGAAATTGCTATTTCATTAATATTTACAATTGACAAAGCACTTTCAAGAATAGGAACAATGGTAAACGTATTTGCTTCCAATCCTCTTTCCAGTTCAATAGAAGTCAGTAAATTATCTAAATATTGAACATCTTCTTTTGTATTTGTTTTAGACAGCAAAAATCCATCTATATTACCTTTTGTTACTTGTAATACATCTTGCAGAAAAAATTCTGTTTCTATTTCGTTTAGTCTAACAAACTTTTGAAAACGATCAAACTGTTTCTCTTTAGATCTTCTAACAATTATTTCTCTTGCTAGAAGTTTATTTGAAACGGGTTGTACACTATCTTCCAAATCAAAAATAAGAGCATCGGCAGCGCTTTTAGATGCAGAATCAATTATTTTTTCGTTATGCCCAGGAACGAACATCATCGTGCGTAATAACTGTAGGCTATTCTTCATAATTACTTTTTTTAATTAATATCTTTCTTCTGAAGCGAATGACATCTACATTATCTTGGTTATAACCAGTAGTTTCGACATACACGATTCCTCTATCATTTTTTGACCGTGAATCGGTTTTATCTAATATTTCTGTTTTACTGTATATGGTATCGTTTATAAAAGTGGGTTTTAAATGGTCTATGTTTTCATACGCCAAATTAGCAATCGCTTTTCCACTAATATCTAATACTGTTAAATGAACTGCTAAACAAAACACTAAAGTTCCAGGAACTAAAACTTGTCCATGCTGATTGTCTTTACAATAATCAATATTAATGTGAACAGGATGATGGTTCATCGTTAATAATGAAAATAGATTATTGTCTGACTCAAAAATTGTTTTTGATTGGCAATGATGAATTACCTCTCCAACTTTGAAGTCCTCAAAATAATTTCCCATTTTATTTGCTTCCATGTCTTTATGTTTTAATTTTTACTAAACTCTTGTATTTTTCTCATTACCTTTTTAATCCTCATTATATGGGGTTTTTCATAGACTTTTCCGCCAATGGTATATACCTCTATCATGTTATCTGGTATGTCCTTAATTATTTCGTAAACAGAGTGCAACTCATCTAATTCAGCATCTGACAAATAAGCCACTTCTCTAAGTTTTTCTATTTGCTTAGGATGTATTAAAAACTTACCACTTGCCCCCATTTCAAAAGCAAACACACATTCTTTTTTAAATTGAGTGAAATCTTTTAAATCTAAATCTACTCCATCTATATAATTGACATTAAATGCCTTCGCATATAATAACAACTGCCTTTTATAATTGTCTAAATTTTCTGACGTATGCTTCATTCCAGTAATAGAACAGAAGTCGTGAGTACCAAATCCTATTCCGTGTATTTGTGACGAAAAGGACTTCATGATTTCAACTAAATTGATAATACATAGTGGATTTTCAACTAAAATTATCATATTCAAATCTATTTCTGGGACTAGATTTTTTATTTGAGTTATTTCAGCTTTCTCACTTAATTTAGGTACCGCAATTCTACCTTCAAAATGCTGAATAAGTTTCGCTACCTGCTCATTCGAATAACAATTTTCAAAAAATGGAATTCTAACAAAGCAATTTGGTTGTAGTGATAATCCTAATACTAATTCAAGTGCTTCATTTTTATTTTTTAAAGCAACAGCATCTTCTAAATCAATAACGATATAATCAGACTTTACAACATCTATTTTATCTAGATATTTCTGTTTATCTCCTGGTATAAAAAAGTAAGTATCTAACATATGTTGTTTAACTAAATTGTTGCTTCATTTTCAGTGAAACTATGCTAATGAATAACACAGTCATATTCAATATCAATTATATAATTATCTTTTTATTATTTACATCCAGCTCCTTTATTCGTTTTGGAACTAGAATAAAAAAACAAAATGTTATATTAATCATTTTGAGTTTTTAATACGATACTACAAATTAAATCTACATCTTCTAACGTTAGTTCGGTATATAGCGGAAAGCAAAAAACTCTTGAAGCTATATCTTCAGTAATGTCTAAACGTTCTGTTGGTATATAAGGTAACGACTTTGCCAGTGAAGGATAAAAGTAACGTCTCCCAAAAATGTCTTCTTTTTTTAATGCTTCAATCGTCTCTAATAACTGCTTTTCAGTATCAAAAACTAATGGATAATACGAATTATTAGGTTTAGAGTCTGGATGCCATACTGGTCTTCTAGCGTTTAAGGTCTCTAAGTTATTATTATATCGTTCAGCTACAGCTGCTCTTTTACTTAAAATGTAATCTATATGCTTAAAATTGACAAGCCCCATTGCTGCATGAAACTCAGAATTTTTACCATTAATTCCTAATCCTTGAAAGTTTTCAGGACCATTATGTCCAAAATTTCTAGTATAGGCTATTTTATCAATAAGTGTTTTATCATTCGCAAATACAAGTCCTCCTTCTCCAGAATGAAACAACTTTGTTGCATGCAAAGAACATGTTGAAATATCACCGTGGTAAAAAAGAGATTTCCCATTAATATTTACTCCAAAAGCGTGGGCAGCATCATAAATAACTTTCAGATTGTGCTTTTCGGCAATGGCAGCAATCATTTCTACATCGCAAGGATTCCCATATACATGCGTCGCTAAAATAGCCGTTGTTTTATCGGTAATTGCCGCTTCAATTAATGTAGCGTCTATATTTAGACTATCTCTATCAATATCGACAAACACTGGAGTACAACCTTCCCAAAATATACTACTCGTTGTAGCAACGTAAGAAAAGGGAGTCGTAATAATTTCGCCTGTTAAATCAAGTGCCTTGATTGCCATTTGTATTGCAATGGTACCATTGGTAACAAAAAGAACATTATCCAAGTTCAAATACTCTTTTAAAGTGTTTTCTAGCTCTACAGCTAAAGGCCCCATATTGGTAAGCCACTGGCGCTCCCAAACACCATCAATTAATTCTTTGTATTCTTCTATGGGTGGTAAAAATGGTTTTGTAACAGGTATCATTACTATAAAATATTAAGACTTAGTTTGTTATATTTTTAAGATAATCGTAATAATCCCCTTTAAGATTTTCAATTTTATTTGAAAGATCTTTTTTTGTTATCCAATTATAATTTAGTGCAATCTCTTCTAAACAAGCAATTTTTAATCCTGTTCTTTTCTCAACAGCTTTTACAAATTCTGTTGCTTCAGTTAATGCCTCGTGTGTACCTGTATCCAACCAAGCAAACCCTCTACTTAGAATCTGTAGCTTTAAGTTTTCTTGTTGTAAGTACATTTGATTAACTGTCGTTATTTCGAGTTCTCCCCTGTCTGAAGGCTTTACATTTTTAGCAATTTCAATAACGGAGTTAGGATAGAAATAGAGACCAACAACCGCATAATTAGATTTTGGATTCTCTGGCTTTTCTTCAATGCTCAATACATTTTTATCGGCATCAAATTCTGCTACTCCATAGCGTTTAGGATCGTGTACGTAATTTCCAAAAACAATTGCTTTCCCTTCCTCTTTTACCGTATTTACAGCATTAACTAATAATTTCTGTAAGCCAGCTCCATAAAAGATGTTATCTCCTAACACCAAACAAACATCGTCATTGCCTATAAATTTCTCACCAATTATAAAAGCTTGCGCTAAACCATCGGGAGAAGGCTGCTCTTCATAAGACAACTTTAATCCAAACTGTTCACCGTTTCCAAATAAGTTAATAAAATTTGGTAAATCATGCGGAGTAGATATTATTAAAATTTCCTTAATTCCTGCCAACATTAGAACAGACAAAGGGTAATAAATCATCGGTTTATCATAAATTGGCAACAACTGTTTACTAACACTCAACGTTAGTGGATGTAACCTTGTTCCTGAACCTCCTGCGAGTATAATACCTTTCATATTGTTATATTTTATCTAGATTAATCTAGTTGTATTGTTTTTTATAATACTCCAAATAAGCCCCAGATGTGACATTTGTGAGCCACTCTTCATTACTTAAGTACCAATCAATTGTTTTAGACAGTCCTTCTTCAAAAGTAACACTTGGCTTCCACCCTAATTCTTTATTGATTTTTGAAGCATCTATTGCATATCTTAGATCATGTCCAGGTCTATCTTTCACATACGTAATCAACTCTTCACTTTCGCCAGCTACTCTACCTAACTTGGCGTCCATTTGAGCACATAATAATTTCACTAAATCTATATTTTTCCACTCGTTAAAGCCTCCGATATTATAGGTCTCCCCTTTTCTTCCTTTATGAAAAGCTAATTCTATAGCGATAGCGTGATCTATTACATACAACCAATCTCTGGTGTAATTACCATCACCATATACAGGTAAAGATTTTTTCTGAATAATGTTATTTATAAATAATGGAATCAATTTCTCTGGAAAATGATTTGGTCCGTAATTATTTGAACAATTACTTATCATAAATGGCAACCCATAAGTTTCTCCATACGCTCTCACAAAATGATCTGAACTTGCTTTTGAAGCAGAATATGGCGAATTTGGATCGTATGAAGTTTCTTCCGTAAACAATCCTGTTTCTCCTAACGAACCATAAACTTCGTCTGTACTTACATGGTAAAACAATTTGTTGTCAAAATTATCCTTCCAACATTTTTTAGCGGCATTCAGTAAATTTATAGTTCCAACAACATTGGTGAAAACAAAATCTAAAGGATTCGTAATAGAGCGATCTACGTGCGATTCGGCTGCTAAATGAATTACACCATCAAATTGATATTTTTCGAATAAAGAATCGATAAAAGCTGCGTCTACAATATCCCCTTTAATGAAGTTATAATTATCGGATGCTTCAATATCTTTTAAGTTAGCAAGATTCCCCGCATAGGTTAAATTATCTAAATTATAAATAGTATAATCTGGATGTTTTTCTACAAACAATCGAACCACATGCGATCCAATAAATCCAGCTCCTCCGGTAATAAGTATCTTTTTTTTCATTTCAATAGGATAATTTAAACTCTAATAATTCACTTTAGTTTAAAAGTAATAACCAACTTTACTAATGGTATCTCTAAACAAGTTTAATAGTAGATTCTAAAGTTACATTTTAGAATCTAAATATTTTCCTGTCTCTTTATGACCAAAGTTAGGAATCATAGTGTTGAATAAATCAACAATTGATTCTTTTTCCCACATTTGATTATCTTTCATTTGACGAATGCTCGCAGTGAAATTCTCTAGTTTTGATTGGTCAAAGTTAGGCTCATTTTTTATAATTCCGAAGTTATAAAAAGAATCCATGTCTAATGTTTCATTGTCTGTATAAAATTCTTCAAAATCTTTCTCTCCAGTAGTATCACTATTGGTAAAAAAACAAGGCCATTTTTTCTCCTTAATTAATGCATCAACGCTAGACCTAGCCTCTTCTTCTGTATCGCACAAAAGAGGTGTGTAGCCTAAATCTTCAAGATACTTAACAGCAATATCAGCAAAAGAAATTAAATTTAAATTTTCATCTAACTTTGGAAAGAATATATCTCTATTTTCTCCAAGCAAACAAGACACAAGACATAATTCACCCGATTCTTTTGGAGTTACAAAATATCTTCTAATATCATTTGGCGCCACTATTGGCTGCTTTTTTAGTATTCGCTGATTAAAACCATGAAGTAGAGAACCATCTGAAAAGGCAACATTAGCAAATCGAGCGGTAGAAATTTTCAACTCTTTACTTTTTCGCATTAAGTACATTTCCATAATACGCTTTGAAGCCCCCATCATATTTACAGGGTTTGCAGCTTTATCGGTAGAAACACAAAAATATTTCTTCACACCGTTTTCAATAGATTGCTGCATTGTTTTTTCAGTATTGAAGATGTTTACATCTATCATACGCATCAATGTGTAAGGATCTTTTTCACTTCGTACGTGCTTTAATGCTGAAAGATTTAAAACATAATCGTAAGCTCCATCCGATTTTATAAAGGCATCGTATTCGATTGATCCAATATCTAACGCAAATGTTTGGAAATCTCCCGAGATATATCCGAAAGAACTTCTTATATCGCGAACCAGCTCAACCATATTGTTCTCACTAATATCGACAACATGTAATTTTCTAGGATTACGCTTAAAAATCTCTTTTGTAACAGCTTGACCAATAGAACCCGCACCACCTATTACTAAAAAACGAGAACTACTTACGATATCGACTAATGTATCTTCATGTTTCCTAAAGTCTTGAGCAAATAATTCTTTTTCGCGTCCTATTAAATTTAAAACATTCATGGTTTATTTAGTATTTATTTAGCCACAATCTTCTCCTTTCTTTTCATCAAAAAAATATTAAAACACTTTACCGAAGTGATTAATACTTTCTTTTCTAAAGTAGCTTAAGTTCTACTTCAGGACTCGACAGTTTGTTTGTTATAATCCAATGAAACTCTCGATTGACTTTTCATTAAATTATTTTCAGTGGAGATCTATGCGATTTTTGACTTTAGTATTGAAATTATTTTTTTGATATTCATTATTTTTTGAACGAGCAAAAACTATGAAAATTAATAATTAATGTAATCTTTAATGTATGGTTTGAAATATTTATACAATAAAATAAATATAGAGATTGCAATTCCGAAGAAGAACGTCTTAATAATAATCATCAATTTATTAGGATACGATGGCTCTGTTGGAACTGTAACTGGCTTTATGACTGTAAATATTGGAGTATCCCTTTTAACTTGTAGTTTAGCACTTTCAAATTCACTTGATATTTCTGAATAGATTGAATATGCTAAATCGTATTCAATTTTATATTGCTCTCCACGGTTTATTGCAGAAGTTGTAATAAGGTTTTGATTCCGTTCTCTATAATTACCAAGTTTGGCTCTCTTTTCAAAAAAATTCTCTTCAGCTTCTACAAATCGCTCCTGTATGTATGTCAATTCGTCTTTCGATTTTTGAATGTTATATTCAATAACATATTGCTCTAATAGCTTATACGCTCGTTGTGCAAGTTCTGCAGACGCAAGTGGCTCTTCAAGTGTTCCTATAATCTCAATATAACCATCTAAATCATTATATTTTACCTCTACAGCTCCATCTAAAAATCCTATTTGCCCTTTTTCAACAGGAGTAAATTCAAACAAAGTTGTATCTTTTCTAAACCCCGCGCTAGCTGTTGCTTTTGGTTTTGACTTCAAGCTATTAATTAGCAATCCTGGTAACCCAATAGTATATTTTTTAACCTTATCTAGAAAAGAGGGCTTTCTAATGTTACTTAAATAATTTGTTAAGGAGACTGTACTGTCCTGTCCTTTTATAGTAAGCGGCGTCTTTAATAGTTCCTTCTGAAAAGGTGCGCTTGATAGTATAAGTGGATAAATGGTTGGAAGAATATTACTAGACTCTCCACTGTTTAGGTTTATTCCAGCTAAAGAAGCAATTTTTGCATATTTTTTACTAACTCCTTGAGAAGAATTCATTTGCGGAACAATGACTGCTTTGGAAGTGTATTTTTTTGTTGAGAGAATAGCTAAAGCAAGACCTAGTACAAAAAAACAAATTCCAAATATAATTACGAATCTTCGTCGTTTAATTATATGCAGAAGAATATCTTCAGAAAAAATATTTATTTTCACTTTTTCTACAGGTGTAAATTCCTCTTCCATTCTATTATTTTATAAATGCTTTCGTCAAATGAATATCTAATATTTATTGTTAAAACAAACTTTTATAAAATAGAAAGTTATTACTATAATTTAATAAATTCCTACATTTTAAATTCACCCAAACTATTAAAAAGCAACACATTAAGTGCATGCAAATATATTCGGGTGCAAATATAACATATTTTTCTCTAGTCAAGGTAGACCAGTCAAGTAATTTACTTCAAAAAAAAGGTATGTTCTAACAATAAAAAGGAACGCAATAAAAATTATTTTTGCTTATTATTTATTAAAAAAATGACTGCTAGTAGCGCCCAAAACAATGGATTTCGAATTCCTTGATGCACAAAATTATAGATTAATATTGGAGACAACAGCAATAAATTATAAAAAAAATTGAACTTTATAGCACTAAAAAAGAACACCAAGAATAGAACCAATCCTATTATTCCATAAGCGAATAATATCGTGCCAAAGCCCGAATGAAGTTCCCCTTTTTGGTAAGATGAAAATCGATCGTACTTTCCTTCACCTGCACCAACTAACAAATAATTCGGATGAAGCACAATCCTGTCGTATCCTCTTATCTGAAATTCAGAAACACCCGTTGTATCTTGTCGATGATTTCTAATTTCGATTAATTCTATTTTCTTTTGAACGTATTCCGTTTTATACATAATTGAGGCTATCAACACCCCTACTAAACCTATTACAATCCAATATTTTACTTGTATTCCAAGTTGATACATTAAAATTCCCGTTAACAGAAACAAACCTAGTAATACGATTCTTGAACTTGAAAAAACACCTAAGCTAATTGAAGCTATAATCACTCCTAAAACAATGCATTTGTTTGATCTAAACTTACTTGGTACTATGGCAAACAAGCTTACTACTAGTAACACATAATACCCAAGTTGATTTGGATTATTAAAGAAAATGACCATTCGCTCTGTCACAATATATTGAGTAACTTTATTCACTCCTACTACCGCTAAAATAAATTGAAGCACTAATGAAAGTAGCAAAAAAAGCACTATCGTATTGTTCACCTTAGAATAATCTTCTTTTCTTAAAACATGCAGTATTAAGAGAAAGAATCCAAAATTATAAATGTAATACGCCGTATGTATAAGGAAGGGGGACATAAATCCATCTTCTTTAAAATGAACGAAAAAGTAGCTTGTATTAATGAGGATTACTAGAAGAATAAACCAAAGCAAGTAACGAACAACTTTCTCTTTAAAAAGAGACCTGAATCCTTTTGTAAAAGGTAGAATTACGATACCTATTAATGCTAGGTAATGTGCTGGTTGTGGAACCCCACTATCAAATATATAAAATGGGTATAGTATTAAAAATAAACCTACAATGAATAGTAAAAGTTTATTCATTATCCATAATTAATCGTGGTTCGTTTTGAATGTTCTCCTTAACAACTTTAGCAGGATTACCAGCTACTATAGAATTTGCTGGAACATTTTTAGTCACCATAGCATTTGCCGCTATAATTGAATTATCTCCGATAGTGACACCTTTATGAATTCTAGACCCTGTTCCTACCCAAACATTTTCTCCAATACTAATAGGTGCTGATTTTGAATAATTCCAATTTCTCAATGGAGAATCCCAAGGTGAATTATACATAAGTTTCCGATCCTCAGGATGGGTTGGATGATTGTTATTATCAATAATTGTGACATTATGAGCAATAGCGGTTCCTTTTCCTATCGTAATGCTAGTAGTACACGCAATAACAGAACCATATCCAATTTTCACATTTTCTTCAAAAATAATTTTTCCACCAAATTTTGATACTAAAGAAGCATACATTCGACTTCTATGTTTAAGAATAATATCTTGTTTTTTACTTCCGTTACAAAGTAAAATCCTACTCGTATATCCAAAATCTACGCTTCCTTGAGTAGTAACTTTATTTCTAAATCTAAAATGATTAACATGATTAATAATACGTTTCAAAAACAACTTTAAAGTACCATTCATAAAATTATAGTCATTTTTCTAAATATTGAACAAAACTTAGGGGATGTAATGGTTTGCAAGAACAATATAATTATTACTATTCAATTCAACATAAAATAATTAGTAAATAAACCATATAAATTAACTCTATAGCCTAAAAAAAAACAATATAACTATGTAATTGTTTGACAGAAAGAAACATATAACACATTAGTTCTTTTTTTAAATAAACTTCTTGAATATATTTTTTACTTCTTTCTTATAAAAAAGGTAGCAAATAGAATAAAAAACAACAAATAGAAATACCAATAAAATAATGGAATGTATTTCAGTATATAAATATAGACTCGTAATAATATAAAATGTAAGAATAAATGCTATAATTGAAGGCATCAATTGCTTTACTATTGTAATTAATCTGATATTAAAATGACGGTACAGTAGTATTGAGACAACTACAAAATTAATAATCGAAGCCAAAAGGATTCCGTAAGCGACACCTCTCACATCATAATAATACCCTCCTATAGTTATTGAGGGAATAATTACAAATATTAGCATACAAAAAAGAATTTTCATTTCTAATCTAGGTCGTCCTAAACTTCTATACAATAAATTATAACTACTTGTAAAAACGTTCACTAAAACTGCTACGGAAAGAATCCGCAACGGAACCTTAGTATCTACCCATTTATCACCAAATAACATTGAAAGTATAGGCCCAGCCAAAACAATTAATGATAACATAATGGGATAAATTAACAACGCGCTATATCCAACTACTTTAAGGTAATAACTTTTAACATTATTTATATTTGATTGTATGGAGCTATAAAATGGAAACATAACTCTATTTAACATGCTTGTTATTTGAGAACTCACTAAGCCTGTTAACATAAATGCTAACGTATAAGCTCCTAGCGCTGCAGCATCGACTAATTTCCCTATTACTAAGTAATCAATATTTGCAGCGATGTTTAAAATTAGTGCTGTTCCGAATGTATAAATTCCAAAACTAAAAATCTCCTTAAAAGCAACACGATCCCACACCAACTTAGGAACCCATTTTGTAGCATAAAATAATAATGGAATCGCAACAAAAAATGGGACTACAGCATTAAAAACCAACGCCCAAATTCCAAAATCATTCACAGCAAGTAGTATAGCTCCTACTCCAGCAATAATACTCGATGAGTTATTTACAATAGCCAACTTCTTAAAATCAAGCTCCCGCATGAGTTGTGCCTTGTTTACATTATTGATAGAACTTATTAGAATTGGAAGACTTAAAATAGGAATGACTTTTAACAAAATCGGTTCATTGTAAAAATCAGCAATTAAAGGAGTCAAAACGAAGAAAACCAAAAGATATAATACAACACTCCAAACGAAACCGAACCAAAATGCAGTCTGAAAATGAATTTCCTTTAGCTCTTCTTTTTTTCGTTGAATTAAAGCAGCTCCTATACCCATTTCTGAAACCACTTGTACAAATGTAGTGAAAACAGCTGCCATACCTACTACACCAAACTCTTCGGGAAATAAAAGTCGTGCTAAAACAAGTTTAACAAAGAAGTCGAAAACACGCTTAACTAATACTTCTAAAGCACTCCAAAGCAACCCTTTTTTTAATAATTTATCTAAAGCCATCAACAGTTATAATCAAAAGCCAGCTATTTCAAAGCTTTTAATCAATAAAGATATCAAAAAATACGTGGGCACGTCAGAATCTTATCCTTTCAAAAATAAAACCGATAATTTAGATGCATTCTATTATGCAAAAAAAAATAAAAACCTATCTTGATTTAACTTCAAGATAGGTTCATGACAAAATATTCTGTGAAATTAGCTACTACTTAATTATACTATTAATAAGCAATCCAAGTGTTGCTAAGCCAGTAGTAAGCCCTATAACTTCTTGTGTGTTTAAACCGTCTTTTCGTTCCGGCTTGGTTGGTATAATAACTGCAGCTCCAGGTTCTAATTTTGGATAATTTCTAAAGAATAAAAAATGTTTGGTTGCAGCTATATCTCCATTAGAATATATAACATATGCTTTTCCTTTTTTTGCATTGGATGAAAATCCACCAGATCTATTGATATAATCTTTTAATGTAAACGACTTATCAAAACGAACCAACGAAGGCACTAATACTTCTCCATCTACTTTTACTGTTTGCATCACAGACGGGATGTCTAAAATGTCGCCGTTTTTCAATACTAAATTATGTTTAGAGTTTGGATCTTTCAATATTTTCTCTAAATCAATACCTACACGAAAAGAAGCTCTGTTATTCAAATCGATACTTTCACTTCCTGAGCCCTCTTTTTCTGACAAAAATGCCACTGTAGTATTCTGTAGCATTTCTTTATGATATGGATTTTTTCGGATCAATGTAGCTCCTTTTACGAAAGCGTAAGGAGAAATACCTCCAGCCTTCATCACTAAATCAGAAATTTTTTCATCTTTTGTTTCAATAGAATATGCCCCTGGATAACTTACCTCTCCATTAACTGAAACATTTACTGATTCGTAAACTCCCATTAAATAACGAACAGAAACGCGATCGTTGGGTTGCAATTGGAATGAATCGCCAGAATCTAATGTCAATTTTCCATTAGCAGCTATCTTAAAACTTTCTGTAAGGGTTTCATAGTTATCATCAGTAATTTTTCTATAAATATCAATAACACTACTATTCGCCTCTTTTTTTAAACCTCCTCCTAATAAAATTAAATCTTCAATCGTCATATTTTCCATGTAAGGAAATTTATCTGGTGAGTTTACAGCACCCGATATGGTTAAAAATCCTTGTTCTTCAAGATTGTATTTATTAAAAATACGAACCCGATCGTTAGGCTTTAAAACAATATCTTTTTCTCCATTCATTACAGAAGTAACCGAAAAAGGAACTACTGTTTGCTTAATATTATCATCTGTTCTAAAAAGCAATGCTCTTGTAGAAAACGCTAATTCTGTTAAACCTGCAGATTTCTCTATAAGTCCTTTTAATGTTAACCCTTCTGTAAGCTCATATTTTCCTGGTCTATACACCGCTCCTTCAATTTCAATTCGGTTCTCAAACTTATCAATAATGTTTTTTACAATAAGATTATCACCGTCTTTTAAACCTTCTGCTAATGCGTTTTTAGTAAGCAACTCTTTTACCACCATTCTATCACCTTCAATTCTTTCTAGAACAATTCGATCTCTATACGCATTCGACTTAAAACCACTCACATATGTTAACAAATCATTCAAATTTTCCGAAGGTAATATTTCATAAATACCTGGTCTTTTTACACCACCACTTACTTGCACTCTCGATTTGTAAGGAGACACAATGATAACATCTTGATCTCTCAAGTTTTTATTCCCTTCTTGAGAACCATTAATCAAATAGTCATAAACATCAAAAGAGGCAACTTCTTTACCGTTACGTATCAATCTAATATCTCTAAAGGTACCTTGTTTGGTAGGCCCTCCTGAAGCGTATAACGCATTCAACACTGAAGACAATGCACTTAAAGAGTACGTTCCTGGTACTTTTACTTCACCAATAATATCAACTTGCACTGTTCGTACATTTACTAATGAAACTCCCACAAAAACCTTGTAAGGACTATTTTCCCGTTCGTTTACTCCTGCATATATTCTACTTAAAGCTCCTTTAATTTTCTTAGTTGCCTCCTCTATAGATAATCCGTTTACATATATAGGCGCTATCCCGTTTAAACGAATAGATCCCTCCCTATTTACAGAAAGATTGTAAGTGTTCTCTGCAGCTCCCCATATTGAAATTACCAGTTCATCTCCAGGACCTAATTGATAATTTGCAGGTGTCGCTAAATTAATATTGGGCGTGAACGTAATATTTACATTGTTAAAAAAATCATATCCAAAAAGCGGATCTTTTATCTCTTTTTTAACCTCACTACCTGTGAATCCTTCTAAATCTCCTTTTACTATATCTAAAGAAGTATCTATTTGGCTATCCGACATGGAGCCTGGAGAGGCAGACATACCACTTAATTTACCTTCTAACTCAGCTATTTTAGATGGCGAAACACCTCTTGCTAAAGCCAATGCTTTTACTTGAGCCAAAGTGTACCCCTGTGCTTGTGCTTGTTGCCAATAGCCTAAAATTTCTTTATCATCTAAACTATTTAAATCACTAGGTATCGATTGCGACAGCAATGTAAAGGAAACAAAAAAGGCAAATAAAAAACCTATAAAATTAATACGGTTAAAAGTAATTTTCATTTTTTAACTAAATTAGATGTAAAAAGTATAAAACAAACGATACTGCTTTAAAATGGTATGAGTACACGTTATTTCAAGTTTGCAAATATAGGTATTCTTTTATTTCTCTTACAACAATTAGACAACCCAAAACACAGGTTTTCACTTATTATAGGGCTTTTATTTAATTATATCCCTCTTTGTCCTACAAATAAAACTGTTGTTTATCAGTATTTCTTTGTTGTATTGTAATGGCTTTTGAGTTGTAACATCAATAACTTCTATGCCTACAGCATTACAAATCGCATGTCCTGCGCCTGTATCCCACTCCATGGTTGGAGAAAATCGCGGATATATATGCGCCAAACCTTCCGCTAGCAAACAAAATTTTAAAGAACTCCCTTTTTGCACAAATTGAATGGTACTTTTCTTTTTTTCTTCAGAAATAAACACCTCTGTTTCAACAGTAAGGTGCGACCTACTTCCTAAAATTTTAACTTCGGAAGTGGGTTTCGTTTCTGGAAAAATTTCCGAAGCATTTGAAAAAATTTCAGCAGGAGTACAATCATGCTTAGAAAGTACAACTTTATACGCTGAAGCCATATCTGAACCCGTAAAATACAAGGTTTTAGTTACTGGAATATAAATAACCCCTAGTTTCGGAATTCCGTTCACGATTAAAGCAATATTTACGGTAAACTCCCCATTCCTACTTACAAACTCCTTTGTGCCATCCAATGGATCTACCAACCAATAGTGTGTCCACTCTTTTCTATCTGCATAGGCAATTTGCTTGCTTTCCTCGCTAATAATTGGATCCTTTGTCTTTTCCAAATAACGAGTAATCACATCATTTGCTTTTGTATCTGCAAGAGTTACTGGAGAACAATCCTCCTTTTGTTTTACACTAAAAGGAGCTGCGTACACCTTCATTATTTCTATACCTGCCTCTAAAGCAGCTTGTATGGCAATGGTAAGATTTTCTTTCATAAACAGTTAACTAATATCTAAGCAAAAATACATTTTATAAAGCGATTCCTTAAAAAAACAAAGCCCACATATCAAGAAAAATTTAAGAATCCTAAGGGTTTGTTAAACCTGTAGTGTTTTACGTTAATTAAAGGCTAAAGCACTGGTTTTACTTACATTTACGCTGTAATTCTCTTATCTTTGATGTATAAAAAAACACAATTATGAGCTACTTACAATTTAATAAAAAAGAAATTTCTGAAACGGTAAAAGAACTTGATATTCTATTAGCTGATTATCATTTGTACTATCAAAAACTTAGAAATTTTCATTGGAACGTGGTAGGCAAAAACTTTTTCGACCTTCACGTAAAATTTGAAGAAATGTACGAAGATGCTAAAATTAAAGTGGATGAAATTGCCGAACGAATTTTAACTCTTCGCTACCAACCTACAAGTAATTTTACCGATTACCTTAAAATGTCATCAATAAAAGAATCTTCTTCTAAAACAGAAGACGTTGAAATGGTGAAAATCTTATTAAAAGATCACGGAATCATTTTGAAACAAATGCGTACTGTTGTTGAAAAAGCTACTGAAGCTGAAGACGAAGGAACCATCGATTTAATTGGAGGATACATCGGAAACTTAGAAAAAGTAAGCTGGATGTTAGATGCTTGGACTATGAAAACGAATCAAAATCATCCTGAAGCCTAATTACTAAATCCCATCCATGACCAAAATTCTGTTTGCTCTACTAATAACTGCTTTTACAGCTAACTGTCAAGACTATGGAGTGCTAACGAAAAAGGAAACGCTCCCGAAATCATTAAAGGAAATTAGCGGAACAGAATACAATTCAAAAAACAATACGTTGTGGATGGTAGAAGACTCTGGAAACTCACCTGCAGTCTATGCTTTTAATCCAATTAGCGGGAAAATTGAGTTAGAAATTAATATCACCAATGCTACAAATATCGACTGGGAGGATTTATCCTTTTCACCTGACGGAAATTTGTACATTGGTGATTTTGGTAATAACAATAATGACCGAAAAAACCTTGTGATTTATACATTGAAAAACGCTTCCAATATTTCTTCTTCGGAAGCAGAAGTCACCAAGACAAACTTTACGTTAGAAGATCAAGATAAGTTCCCTCCAAAAAAGAAAGATCGCAATTACGATATCGAATCCTTTTTCTTTTTGAACAATCATTTTTATCTCTTTACGCGTAATAGAAGTAAAGACTTTGATGGTACCACAAAATTGTATAAATTAAATGCTTCTGAAGGTGCTTCTGAAGCAAAACTATTAGGAACATTCCAAACATGCAATAAGCAAAGTCACTGTCAAGTAACCTCTGCCGCTATTGATTATACCACAGGAAATATTGCATTGTTAACCTACAATAGAGTATTCATTTTTAGCGATTATTCTGGTGATGATTTTTTTAATGGTACTGTTCAAGAAATCAAATTAAAATACACTTCCCAAAAAGAGGGAATTACTTTTAAAGACTCCAAAACGCTATATATTACAGATGAACGCAATAAGAGTAACGGCGGTAATGTATATCAATTAAATCTTACAGACTAACCAAGAACCCGAACGCAAAACGTGGTCCTTCTTTCCCTCCAAACAACCCAAATTCTCCTGATACCGTATCAACAGCATTAATGACAAGTCCACCTCCAAAATCGGTGTGCCACGTATTAGAATCTTCTCCTTTCAACCAAACACGCCCAACATCATATCCTCCAAAAAGCGACATTTGTAAAGGCAATAGGCCTGTTTTAAATTGTATTAACTTGTAATTAATATCTGCGTTAAAGGCCAACGCACTATTTCCAGCAAAACGTTGTGTTCTATATCCACGTAAGCCTGTATTTGCTCCCAAAACAGCCGCTTGATAAAACTCAAATTTGTTTCCTAATTTAAACTGACCTTGTACTTTTGTTTTCAATACTAGTTTGCGGTTGCGACTTAATGCATTAATAAATTCTAAGGAAGGGTGAATATACCCAAATGTATTTTTTGTCTCTTCTAAATTGGTTGTCGCACCAACACGAAGTCCGAAGTACATTCCACGAGTTGGAAACGCTTTACTGTCACTACCCGAATAACTATAGTCCAAGTCTACATTTCCAAAGAAATTACTTTCAAACAATTTACTGTCTGCAGGAAGTACAGAAGCGATAAAACGTCCTTCCGTTTGTTGAACTTCAATTTTATCAACACCAGTAGTTATTGCAATTCTAGAACCGTAATGACCTGTTTTTACCAATCCTATGTGTCCACCGTAAATTCCTGTTTTTACACGATTGTAATCCATTTCTAGATCATCATCAAAGTTTTTAGTATCATTCCCTAAACCAAAGTAGTTTTGTGTAAAACTTTCATTTGCATATCGTCCAGAGACAATGACATTCCATTTACCAAATGCTTTTGCAAACTCTCCAGTGTATTGTAAATCTAAACCTTCAGTCGCTAAAAAATATCCAAGGCTCAACGTATGTTTCGATTCGTAGGGGTCGCTTTTAAAGCCTTTTGTCATATAAACATCTTGTATCCCTAGTTTCACGCCATCATCAGGGTTATAGCCCACTGAAGGCACAATTGTATTTACAGCGCTAATGTATCGGTTGTAATCGTAGGTATTATTGTCGTAAATATTGTTAAATCGGAAACTTGCACTTCCTTTCTTCACAATGGTATTGGGTTTTGTTTTATGATCGTACACTTTTATTTTTTTACCATTCTCCATGGTATAGACATCATTATTCTGACCTCCTATTATTCTTGTGAAAATTGGTTTTTTCCCACTTCCATTGACCAAAAATTCATCATCATCGTCTAACCCATAAACCCAAATTTCATTAGTTTCCGAAGCATTTATAACACGTTTTTTAAACGGCTTTTTTACTTCCCCTCCTTTAATTCTAGAAACAGTAATTGTCGTGGTTTTATCTCCTCTAGTTATTTCAAAAAAGTCATCTTTATCGGTACCCGTAATAATAACTTGTTTGCTTAAATGATTGTAATATTCTTCTGCAATAGCAACTATATTACCACGTCTTTCTTTTAACTTATCTGAAATATCTCTAGAAGTTTCACCTTGTACTTCTATCGGTAATTTACTAAATGCTTCATCGATGGCTTCATCGGTTAGGTGTTCTTGAATGTATTTAGCTTGTGCCAACCAAACGTCTCTACCAGTATTTTGTGTAAAGGTTCTATCTAATTTGATTCCTGAGAAATTAATCCACTTTACATTTTTTAAGTCTCCATCATATACTTGAAAGGCTCTTGTTGTTGGAACAAGTGCTTGTATAATTCCTAACAATGCTCCGTCATAATTAGAAAACACTTGGTCTCTATCTCTCGGAATTGGACGATACACACTCTCATCATCCGAAATATCAAATCGGGACCAACGCCATTGATCTTGATGCCTATCCCAATCTCCTAAAAGCATATCGAACAAACGCGCTTTGATATAAGCAGGCTCGTCAATTTTATATTTCTCATCCTTCCGAAGATTCTCTAACACATCACTTGTACTATCAATTCCGTCAGGACTTCCAAATGAAGGTACATCTACAAAGCCGTCGTCTGGACGTTCTTCAATAATATATAATTCGTCTCCAAATTCATCATTATAATTCCCAAGTGCCTTGTGTTTTGGCATATAAAACATCATCGGGTTTGTATGATAAACACCAATGGCATCTGCGAGGGTTCCGATAGTAAAAGTTGCAAAAGGATGACTAGAAGTATAAAAATCGAGCAATACATCTTCCGTTATAGTTTTCTCAAATTCATCTTCCACATAGATATCTTTAAACACCGCTTTTTGTAAAAATTGAGTTGCACTCTTTTTTACAGCTCGTAACGCAAAGTTTCTTTTACGACTGTCTATTAATCGAAGTGATCTTGTTTGATGCCCTCCTCCTTTTCTTTCCACAGTAAATCCACCCATAAGGGTATCTATAGTTGCAACCGGCACTAAAACATTGGTTCCATAAACATCGCGATAATGATCTCCCCAAAACCATTTGTAAGAATCGGATTTTTCAGTATCCTCTTTTTTATAAACTGAAACTTCTCTAGAAACTCCAAACTCTTCAGCTAGAAGAGAAGTATCATAATCGGGTGTTTTTTCGTACACATTTTTTGAGAACATTAAATTTGGTGTTCCGTTTTGAGCTCCATAAAAATTCACTTCAGAAGAGCCATCTTTAAAAACATTTAATACAGCAAAACCTTCACCTCCATATGAAAACAAACCATTTTGCCCTAAATTGGCCGCAGATCTTTTTGAACCAGAACCTGAAACAATTTGCTTTACCCCTTCACTTTCAATGTATTGAAGGTTGTGTTCATGTCCAGAGGCAAAAACAACTTTATCGCTTGATTTAGACATTGTAATAAGGCGTTTCATCAATTCATTGTACCGAAGGTTATATCTATCTTGAGGAGAAACCCCACCTTGCGAACGAATTTGAGTCACTAAACTTCCTAGTATTGGCAAAGGTATTTTCCGTTTGGTAGAAAATATATGTTTCTGAAAATTATAAACACCTCCGTGAATTCCGTTGGTATAAGCAGGATGATGCATTGCAATTACAATGGTTTTTCCGTTGTTCTTTTTAAGTTCTCCTTCAATTTCTAAAAAGAAATCTTCTCGAGAGTTAATATCACACTCATCATTCATTGTAGGATGCTTATCCCAGTCTGAAATATACCATTGCGTATCTAAAACTAAGAGTTCTATGTTTTCTGAAACCTCTATATTTTCAATTGGACACCCGTTTTCTGGTTGAAAACTTTCATTATCGTTTAACGCATCTTCAATATATTCTTCTTGACGTTTTAACCCCACTAACCCGTCGTCATACCAATCATGATTTCCTGGAATAAACAACACTCTGCCTTTAAAATCTTTAAGTGCCTCTATTTGAACATCCAAACGGTGTTCTGCTTCCTTTCTATGAGAAGCATCTTTTGGCGGTAAGCCACTATCGTAAATATTATCTCCTAAAAAGATGGCATAGTCTCCTTTAGAGCCAGTGCTGTCTGTATATTTCTTAAGTGCTTTGAGTGTATTTGTAGTTTCTCCAACTTTAGCACCACCCGCATCACCAATCAAGAAAAAAGTCTTATCCAATTCTCGATCAGCAATTGTATCTGTTAAAGGGACTGTTTCTTCCTTATATTTAGGAGAATACGTGGCACAACTAGTTATAAATAATAATAGTATTAAAGTTACAGAGATGTTAATTTTCGTCATAAGGTAAATACAGCGTATATTTTTAGTAATTTGGTCGTAAAACTTACTATATGTCTCAATTAGTTGATGACGCTTTTCAGTATATTACAACACTCTTTGCTTCTAGTTTGCCGAGCACTTGTTTGTACCATAATTTAACACATACTAAAAGAGTCCTTAAAAGTACAAAAGAAATTATAGAGAACAGTACCCTCAGTGCAGAAGATATTGAAGCACTTCAGCTTGCTGCTATACTGCATGATACTGGGTACATACATGGCGCACACGAACACGAAAAAGAAAGTGTTCGTATCGCAACAAACTTTTTAAATGAGAAAAATGCTAGTCAGTCACTTATAGACAAAGTTACAGCTTGCATTTTAGTCACAAAACTAGATTCTCTTCCCAAAAATGAACTCGAAAAAATAATTAGAGATGCAGATTGTTCTCATTTTGCTAAAAATTATTTTCAAGAAGCTAGCGAATTACTTCGGTTAGAATTAAAACTACAAGACATACAAGACATCAGTGAAAAAGATTGGCTTGCAGGCAATATTGACTTGCTTACATCACAACACACTTTTTATACCGATTATGCTAAGAAAAATTGGAATCCTTTAAAAGAAGCCAATATAGAAAAGATTAAAGAAGAGAAAAAGAAACTAAAAAAGGAAAGCAAAAAAGAAGTTAAAGAGCTAAAGGAGGAACTTAAAAAAGATAATCCTGAAAGAGCCATCCAAAGTGTTTTTAGAGTTACTTTAAAAAATCACATTAAACTTAGTGACATTGCAGATACGAAGGCCAATATTTTACTTTCTGTAAATGCAATTATTATTTCAATCGCATTATCTAATTTAATACCAAAACTAGACAATGCTTCTAATGAGTACTTAATTATTCCAACAGGAATTTTTATGCTTTTTACGGTTATCTCTATGGTACTTTCAATTATAGCAACGAGACCTAATATCACCTCTGGAAAGTTTACAACAGAAGACGTGGAAAATAAAAAAGTGAATCTATTGTTCTTCGGAAATTTTCACAAAATGACCTTGTCCGAATTTGAGTGGGCAATGAATCAAATGCTAAACGACAAAGATTATATCTATTCATCGATGACGAAAGATTTATATTTCTTAGGAATTGTATTGCAACGGAAATATAAAATTTTAAGACTTACTTACGCCATATTTATGACAGGAATAATTATATCTGTAATTGCCTTTGCAATTTCGTTTAAACTACTCGTAAACAATTAATGATTACGAACTAATTTCGTCCATTAAATCCTCGTACGTATAGTATTCTTTTGCACTGTCTTTTCCTTTGCTATACAATACTTTTACACGTATTGCTTTAAGTCCTGTAACCCCTTGTAGATCTTCTAATTCTAAAATTTCAACAGCGTTATCAAGCTGCTTTTTAGCTTGTAAAAAGGAAATGTATTGTAAAAATTCTATTTCATCTTCTTTTTGAGTGTATACTATAGAAATTTTACCTGCTTGTGTAACACGTTCGTCTGTTCCCTTAATATTGGCCTTATCAACACGTTTTTTCACAACTTCGTAACGCGCATTGTACGTTCCATCTACATCAAATCGTTTTTCATCCATACGGAAGCGAAGGGATAGTGAACTTCCAAAAACTAAAATCATAGAAGCCACATCTAACGGAACCGATAAGTTTTCTTTTAACTTATAATACTCATTTTCCATTTCACACATTACCTGTAATTGCCACAATCGCAAATTATACAAGTAAATAGGATTGAAGCTATTTTCTTTTGTAATAGACTCACCAATGTATAAATTATGCTCTACTCCATCCGATTTAAATCGTTCAAAATAGTGTGGATACATAGCCTGTGCTTCAACTTGCTTTTTATCTAAGATAGCGGCCATTTTTTTGTTAATAAGCATGACAGACTCATCATAATCTTTTCGATGTTTGTACACAAACCCTTTATCGTTATCTACTAATTTATAGTATTCAGCAATAAGACTTTTTAAATCAGCGTTTTTAGTGCTTAAATGTTGGTATAAAGGAATTATTTCTGAACGTAAAAAATTCAATATATATCGCTCACTATCAACTTGAAATTGTTCTTCTAATTCATTTAAAAAAGTTTGAATTCTGAAATCTATTTGCTCATAAATAGGCAACGATTCTAGTTTAAAAATCTTCTTTATAATTTTTTGAACATGTTTCAACTGAAGTACAAGATCGTATTTCGTGGCCTCATTTCTTGCTTCGGAAGATCCTTTGATATCTATTTGACCGTACAAAGGATAAACATCTTCAAACACAACCTCTCTAAAAGAAAGTATATTTTTTGTGTTTTGAGATTTTAAAACTCTTCTCGCTTCTTTTCGAAATTTCCAATGTACACTTGGATGAATTGAAGTACATTCACTTTGAATTAATAACTCAATAGTATCTTCTTCATTCTTTTTTGTTTTATGAATAGAATCTATTAAAAAAGGTAAAACATCCTGAAGTTTACTGGCGTTTACAGTATTTAAATCTCTTCTATTTGGAGATACAATCTCTAACAACCCTAAAACTTTTCCTCCAGTATAAAGTGCGGCAATAATAGCACTTTGTATCCCTTGTTTGTATAGTTTCTTATACAATTTATTTTCTGGATATAATTTATAATAATGAGGAACATCTGAAATACTGTAGGTTTCTTTCTTTTGAAATAAAGCGGTGTAAGATTTATCACAAAGTGCATTTACACACGACTCTGTTTCTTTTCCATTTAAAACATAGCTATTCACATTCATTTTAGCAGGAACCTGTTCAAAAAGACCCTCTTCATCATTAAAAGATGTGAATCCTATTTTAATTTCTGGAAGGTTAAAAATAGATTGTAAGATATTCTGAAACTCATCGATATTAAATTTAATATTGGTTTCGTTCCGTAAAAGAGAAGCTTTAAAGTTAGACAACGACACATCGGTGGTGGCATCGTAAAGATTTGCAATTATAAAACCATTTGAAATATATCCTCCTGGAGGAAATTTTTCTTTCCAAACTTCTACATCATCAAAATTTTCGAGTAACTCTAAAAAGTCTGCTTCTGTAATCTCTTTTGCAGCTTCGGTACGATCTATCGTAATAAAATCGGCGTTGTAAAGAACTCTATAATTACGAATTCTACCATTTACATCAGGAATATTGTAATGAAATGGACGTTTAAAATCGGCATTGTAGCCATAATACATGTTTAAAATGATGCTACACGCCATGATGTACGAATTGTCATCATTAAAATTAACGAGCTCCATTTTAAATCCTTCACCAGCTGCATTTAAAATCGCTGTATAGCGTGGCGTGGCTTTAAAAACAAGCTCTTGCATTGGGATCGTTGCTGTTTTAATTTCATTCGTCCCAAGTACAGGTGCAAACATATCATCCAAAAGAATGTCAATTTGCGGCTGGTATTGTTTTAATTCTTGTTCTGAAGTAAGGCCTTCAGATAAAATAGGGTATTGTTTCGCAATAGCCATCACTTCAGCAGCACGTACTTTAGAAACTGAAGTGTCAGAATCTAAAACACGCTGATAATGATCAAACACCTTTTTAAAACCAATTTTGATTTCTAAAGGAAATTCTTCTTTTAGTGTTTTCATTTTTTAAGAGTAGCTATTTACGTATAAATTTAACAATTATTGAGATTAATATCTCGTTTAACAAGCAATATTTTCGTTCTATCATTTTTTTTCAGAATATATAACAACTATTTTTGTTTCTGAAAAACACACATACTTATGAGACGCTTATTTGCCGTATTACTTACACTTTCTATTGTATCTTGTAATACAAACAAAGATACCTATTCAATTGATGGTACTGCTGAAGGATTTGACAACAACACTCCAGTTATCGTATTTACCATCGAAAACAATCAACCAAAGGCATTAGATACCCTACTTGTACAAGACGGAAAATTTTCCGGAATGTTACCAAAAACTGAGGGTGCAAATATCAACTATTTCAACATAGCAAAGTACAATGGTAACGTTATATTTTTTCCTGAAAATGAAGATTTAAAAGTTACTTTATACAAAGATAGTATTCAATCATCGTTTGTGGTTGGTGGTAACCAAAACAAAGCATATAGAGACTTCTCTCAAAAAATTAGAGGTTTTAACTCACAAAAACAAAACAATATTGCACGTTTTAAAACAGCACGAGAACAACAAGACAATTTGCTTGTAAGTCAGATACAAGCTGAAAACAAAGCAATTTTAGCTGAAGAAGCCGCATATAAAAAGCAATTTGTTACAGAAAACACCAATAGTATCTTTTCTGTGATGCTTCTTTCTGAAATGGTTTCTAAAAAAGACATTACGGTTGCTGAAGCTTCAGAAATAGTAACAAAACTATCTCCTAAAGTAGCCGCTTCAGAAATAACAAAAACGCTAAATAAATCGATTGCTGGGATGCAAAAATCAGAAATCGGAGGATTGGCACCACAATTTACAGCTCCCACACCTGAAGGTACTATGTTATCGCTTCAAGAAACATTAGGAAAATATACTATTATCGACTTTTGGGCTTCTTGGTGTCGTCCTTGTAGAGTAGAAAACCCAAATGTGGTACGTGTGTATAACAAATACCACGATAAGGGTTTAAATATCATAAGTGTTTCTTTAGACAAAGCAGGTCAAAAAGATCGATGGATAAAAGCCATCGCCGATGACAATATGGACTGGTACCATGTTTCTAACTTACAGTCTTGGAAAGATCCAATTGCTGCTCAATACGGTGTGCGTTCTATTCCTGCTACATTTTTGTTAGATGAAGAAGGAAAGATTATTGCTAAAAACCTTAGAGGGCCAGCATTAGAGGCTAAAATAGCTTCTTTGCTTGGAGAGTAATTAATTTAATAAAAAGCTAACGTTTACGTTAGCTTTTATTTCTATTTCACCAAGAGCTATTGTTTCTCTTCCATCAGAAGCACTGCTTGCTTTTGCCATCGTACGATATACAGGTTGCGGCCCATTTGAACTTCTTTGTTCACTTATTGAAATGGCTTTACCTATCGATTGGTTTAAAGCTCCTACGTATTCTTCTGCTTTCATCTTAGCATTCTCAATGGCTTTTTTACGAGCTTGAGATTCTAACGCTTCACTCTTAGAAGAAGAAAAGGAAACATTGTCTATTCGGTTTATACCGCTTTCTAAAAGTGCATTCATTAGAGGTTCGTATTTTTTTAAATCTCGCACCTTTATTGAAATAGATTGGTTTGCTTTATAACTATAGGTTTTAGTATTGTAATCGAAGTTTTTACTTAACTGTACATACTCTGTTTGCATATCTTTATCTTTTATCCCCATTTGTTTAATGGTCGAAAGAACCTCACTAACGATAGCGTCATTTTCATTTTTTAATTGCTTAGGTTCTTGCCCTTCGTTTTCTACACGAACATTAATTGTTGCTTCGTCAGGAACCACATAAACAATTCCCTCTCCAGTAACATCTATTGTAGGTTGTGGTGTGTTTTGAGCGATCATCATAGTACTAAATAATAAGATTAATAATGTGTTTACAGTTTTCATAGATTTTTTGTTTTTAAATTTTTCCTGTTTTATGTAGTAGAAAAAGAAGTATAATTGGAAAAGCTAGAATGGCAACAATCCACAAACTAGTTTGCAGCAAATAAGGCGCAAAAGCAATGGTTAAAATATAGCCCGCAATAGCACCTCCTAAATGCGCATCGTGACCAATATTTCCAACTTTGTTTTTCATACCGTAAATAGAATACAACAAATATGCCAATCCAAAAATCCACGCCGGAATTGGAATTGCAAAAAACAAGTATAAGTTTTCATTTGGAATAAATAAAATTGCCGAATACAAAACCCCAGTCACGGCCCCACTTGCCCCTACTGCACTATAATGGTATTCGTCTTTGTGAAAGAAATAAGAAAGTAAACTACCAAAAAGTAAACTGGCAATGTATATTGCGATAAATTTTGAAACCCCAACATATCCAATAACTACACCTGCAAAAAAATAAAGTGTTAGCATATTGAACAATAAGTGATTAAAATCTGCATGTAAAAACCCTGAAGTAAACATTCTAATTTGCTCGCCACGACGAATACCGGCAATGTTAAACTTATACTTTTCAAAAAATGTAAAATCTTTAAACCCTTTTAAAGAAATTAATACGTTTGCAGCAATAATGATGAGGGTAGCAATATTTATATTTTGCATTGTTATAGAGGCTAAAAAAATGTAACTATTATGTGTTGCAGTACTTTCTGAAACTATTGTATTATTTTTTAAGTTAATACTGCTTTAGAATTCTAACTACTTATCAAAAATACTTAGTTTTGCTGTAAATTTAGCTATGCAATTACTTGTTTATATTTTAGTATATCCCATTTTGTGGATTCTATCCATATTACCGATGAGAGTTTTGTATTTTATCTCGGATGGACTATACATTCTTATTCATTCTATTATAGGCTATCGCAAAAAAACGGTGCGTGAAAACCTATCACTTGCCTTTCCTGAAAAGTCTTCCGAAGAGCGAAAAGAAATTGAAAAAAAGTTCTACCATCATCTTTGTGATATGATTGTTGAATTTATAAAATCGCTTACTATTTCTGAAAAAGAACTTTTAAAACGCTTTGTACCAACAAACATTGAAGTTGTTCGTGAAATTGAAGCACAAAACAAAAGCATCGTATTGGTGCTTGCACATTATGGAAGCTGGGAATGGATTTTCATCCTTCAGAAATACATCAATTATAAAACACATGCAGTGTACAAGAAACTTGACAATAAGTATTTTGACGCGATGATAAGACGTATTAGAGCGAAATATAACAGTTTTTTAATCACCACAAAAGAAACAATCCCAACGCTACTAGAATCTGATGCGAAAGGAGAATTAACTCTAAATGGTTTTGTGTCAGATCAGTCACCAAAAGCACAAAGTGCCTATCATTGGCAAAACTTCATGAATATTAAAGTTCCTGCGTATACCGGCGCCGAACTTGTTGCAAAAAAGCTGGACATGCCTGTATTATTTTGTGCTATAGACAAAGTTAAAAGAGGGTATTATGAAGCTACTTTCAAAACAATTACGTTAACACCTAGAGAGTTTAAAGACTACGAAATTACAGATGCTTTTTTAAAGCTTGTAGAAGCGCAAATTTATGCGGCCCCTGAATACTATTTATGGACACATAAACGATGGAAGCACAGAGATAAAGTACCGCAAGAATTTCTATAAGCACTGAAATATTAGAACTGAAACCAAGCTTCAGATAATTCGCCTATTGGATTTAATTTTTCTGAGACATGTTCGTAGTTCCCATTCGTTAACACATATTCTTTTTTCCATTCTGAATAGTTTTCAGCCACAGCAATAATACTTTCACACACAAACTCAACCTCAGCAGTTGTCGTAGTTGGATGAATTGAAATTCGAACCCACCCTGGTTTTACTTCGCAGGTACCAGCTTCAACCTTTGTTATTATATTTTCAGATTCTAATTCTCCTATTCCCAACAAATAGTGTCCGTAGGTTCCTGCGCAACTACAGCCTCCGCGTGACTGAATCCCAAAACGGTCATTCAGCATTTTCACAACAAGATTATGATATGTGTTTTTTATTGTTAATGAAATAACTCCTAATCGATCAGTATGTTCTCCCGCTAAAATTGAAACAGCATCACATTGATTTAAACGATCAAAAATAATAGCTAATAGTTCGTGCTCTCGCTCTATAATATTAGAAACTCCCATTTGTTCTTTAAGACGCATTGCTAGAGAAACTCTAATTACTTGTAGAAACCCTGGAGTTCCTCCATCTTCTCTCTCTTCAATGTCGTCTATATACTTATGTTTTCCCCAAGGATTGGTCCAAGTTACAGTTCCTCCTCCAGGATTGTCAGGAATTTTATTTCGGTATAATTTTTTGTTGAATAAAAGAACACCACTTGTTCCTGGTCCGCCCAAAAATTTATGCGGCGACATGAAAACTGCATCTAAATAGGCCTCAGGATCATTTTCAGGATGCATATCTATATCAATATAGGGCGCAGAGCAAGCAAAATCTACAAAACATAATCCCCCTTCTCGGTGCATTAATTTTGCCACTTCGTAATAGGGTGTTTTAATCCCAGTTACGTTAGAGCAACTTGTGATAGAAGCTATTTTATAAGAAGCATCTTTATACTCTTCTAATACACGCTTAAAATTTTCTAAACAAAAGAGACCTACTTCGTTACAGGGTATCACTACAACCTTTGCTATGGTTTCTAACCATGAGGTTTGGTTGCTATGATGCTCCATGTGAGATATGAAGAGAATAGGTCGCTGCGCTTCAGAAATTTCAACTTTATCTTTTAGTACTTCAGGAACTTTTAATCCCAAAATGCGTTGAAATTTATTAATAACCCCAGTCATTCCTGTTCCGCAGGTTAACAAGACATCGTCACTATTTGCATTTACATGCTCCTTTATAATTGTACGTGCATGATGATAGGCGCGCGTCATCGTAGTCCCCATTACTGAAGTTTCAGTATGGGTATTGGCTACAAAAGGGCCAAACTTATGAAGCATTTTTTCTTCAATAGGACGATACAACCTTCCGCTAGCAGTCCAATCGGTATAGACAATTTTTTGTTCTCCAAAAGGAGACATAAAAGTTTGATCTATCCCTAAAATTTGCTCTCGAAATGAATCGAAATAATCTTCAAGTTTAGTTGTCGTTTGGTTGGTTAGCGTTGTCATTTTATCACTTTAAACACGCTAAAATAACTAAAACTTATAGATTTGCAACCATCTTTATTTCTCCTATTACCCTATCGGCTAGGGAGTCTGCTTCCTTTTGAGACAGCGCTTCCGTGTAAATACGTATGATTGGTTCAGTATTGGATTTTCGAAGATGTACCCAATTTTTTTCAAAATCTATTTTTACACCATCAATTAAATTAATTTCTTCGGAAGCATACTTATTTGCCATTTCACTCAAAATTGCATCCACATCTAATTGTGGTGTAAGCTCGATCTTCTTTTTACTCATAAAGTAAGAAGGATACTCTTTCCGAAGTTGACTAACAGAAATATTTATATCGGCTAAATAACTTAAAAACAAAGCAATTCCTACCAGACTATCTCTTCCATAATGAAGTTCAGGATAGATAATTCCTCCATTACCTTCACCACCAATAACAGCATTTGTCTCTTTCATTTTCTCAACCACATTTACTTCTCCTACAGCACTTGCCGTATAGACACCTCCATGCTTCTTCGTCACATCTCGTAATGCGCGAGAAGAAGACATGTTTGAAACTGTATTTCCGTTGGTGTTTTGCAAAATATAATCAGCTACTGCAACCAAGGTATATTCTTCGCCAAACATCTCTCCCTTTTCATCTACAAAGGCCAATCTATCTACATCTGGATCTACTACCAATCCAAAGTCAGCATTTTCTTTTACTACAAGTTCCATTAGATCTGAAAGATGTTCTTTTAATGGTTCTGGATTGTGTGGAAACTCACCGTTTGGAGTACAGTACAATTTTACTGTTTCTACACCCAATGCTTCTAATAATAACGGCACTGCAATTCCTCCAGTTGAATTTACGGCATCTACAACCACTTTAAACTTTGCCTTTTTAATTGCGTCAATGTTGACTAATGGAAGGTTTAAAATTTCATCAATATGCAAATCGATGTACGCATCATTAATCGAAATTTCCCCTAAATCATCTACCTCAGCAAACGTAATATCTCCTTTTTCTGCAATGTCAAGAATTTCTTGTCCTGCAGCTGAATTTAAAAATTCTCCTTTGCTATTTAAAAGTTTTAAAGCATTCCATTGTTTTGGATTATGGCTCGCTGTTAAAATAATACCTCCATCTGCATGCTCTAATGCCACAGCAACCTCAACGGTTGGAGTTGTAGACAGCCCAAGATCTATAACATGTATCCCCATTCCTACCAAGGTTTGCATGACGAGTTCTTGAACCATTTTCCCCGAAATTCGTGCATCACGCCCAACGACTACTCGATACTCTTCCTTTGTTCGTTGTTGTTTTACCCATGTTCCGTAAGCCGCAGCATATTTAACTGCATCTATTGGGGTTAAATTATCTCCTTGAGCACCACCAATGGTACCACGTATTCCTGAAATTGATTTTATTAAAGTCATTTTCTAAATCTTGTTTTTCTTTCTTAAAAAATAGGTTTCCTAGTAAAATATATGAAATCTGTGCAAATATAAGGGTTAGAATAAAGCCATGCGCATTAATTACTAGTATAGTTGAATAACTATTAAAATTAATGTTTTGGTAATCTATTCAATCTGGAAGTTTAAACGCTTAAAAATACATATATTTATTGAATGAATTTTTTAGCACACATTTACCTTTCCGGCAACGATGAAGGAGTTACAATTGGCAATTTTATTGCGGACGGAATTAAAGGCAAAAAGTACCTGAAATACCCCGAAAGCATTCAGAAAGGAATCCTTTTACACAGAGGGATAGACAGCTATACAGACCAGCATCCTACTGTGCGAAAAAGCACTGCCCGCTTGCACGAAAACTACGGACATTACAGTGGTGTAATTGTAGATATTCTATATGATCATTACTTAGCAAAAAATTGGAGTAAATACCATCCGCAGCCTTTAGATGAATATATACAGGATTTTTATGAGTTACTTCGCGTAAATTTTGAAATACTCCCTACTCGTATTCAGCGAATGATGCCCTACATGATGGCCGACAATTGGTTATTGAGCTACGCAACAGTTCCTGGAATAAGCAACATATTAGATCAAATGAATGTTCGTACCAAAGGGATTTCTAAAATGAATTTTGCCGTTATCGAGCTTGAAAAATACTACACCGAATTTGAAACTGAATTCACTTCTTTTTTTTCTGAATTAATTGACTTTTCTGAAAACAAATTAAAATCATTATGAAACACGTTTTATTTATAGCAACCATTGCATTGTGCCTCTCTTGCAAAGAATCGATAAAACAATCCCCTGTAGCTCCTACCCTTCCTATTAACGGACTTATAACTCAAAATGCGATGGTAGTTTCTGCGCGCGAAGAAGCATCAAAAATAGGAAGTGATATTATGGAAAGCGGAGGAAACGCTTTTGACGCCATGGTAGCAACCGAGTTAGCATTGGCGGTTACTTATCCCTATGCGGGTAACTTAGGAGGCGGCGGTTTTATGGTTTATAGAACACAATACGGAGAAATTGGCGCTTTAGATTATCGTGAAAAAGCACCAATGGCTTCAAAAAAAGATATGTATTTGGATGAAAATGGAACTTATATACAAGAAAAAAGTAAAATTGGAGGATTGGCCGTTGGAGTTCCTGGAACGATCGCCGGTATTTTTGCCGTGCATGAAAAACTAGGCTCCCTTCCCATTGAGGAATTGATACAACCTGTTATCGAATTAGCAAACAGAGGCTATGTTATTACGCCCCAACAAGCAGATCGTTTTATAGAATATGGACCTATTTTTGAACAAGTAAATGGAGAGCCTTCGTTATACACACAACCTCATAAAGCCGGCGACACCATTAAAAACATCGCGTTAGCAAATACCCTTAGTCGAATTTCTTCGGAAGGTCGCTCGGAATTTTACAATGGGGAGACTGGAAAAAAATTAGTCGCTTTTTTACAATCCAAAAATGGAATCATCACCTTAGAAGATCTTAACGCTTATGAAGCAGAATGGCGAGAACCTATTGTTTTCGATTATAAAGATTTACGTATTATCTCCATGTCTCCACCTTCTAGTGGCGGAATATGCCTTGCTCAAATATTAAAATCAATAGCACCTTATCCTTTAAAAGAGTATGGTCACAATAGTGTAAAAGCCATTCAAGTGATTACCGAAGCCGAACGCCGTGCGTATGCAGATAGAAGTCACTATTTAGGAGATCCTGATTATGTAGAGATTCCTGTAGATACCCTTATTAGCGATCAGTATTTAAAAGGGAGAATGGATGATTTTTCATTTGACAAAGCGACTCCTTCCTCTTCCGTTTCCTTCGGAACAATTCAAGGATACGAGAGCACTGAAACAACACACTATTCTATTATAGATCAGTTTGGAAATGCTATTGCCGTAACAACAACGCTGAATGCTGCCTTCGGATCTAAACTATACTCAAAAGATCTTGGTTTTTTTCTGAACAATGAAATGGACGACTTTAGCGCTAAGCCTGGGGAACCCAATATGTTCGGACTCATAGGCGGAGAAGCAAATGCCATTGCACCACATAAACGAATGCTAAGCTCTATGACACCAACATTGGTTGAAAAGGATGGTAAGTTATGGATGAGTGTCGGAACTCCCGGAGGTTCAACAATTATTACATCAGTACTTCAAACCATTCTAAATGTGTATGAATATGATATGAACATTCAAGAAGCGGTTAACGCGCCTCGTTTTCATCATCAATGGTTGCCAGACACTGTATTGTTTGAACCTAATTCCTTTCCGAAGGAAACCATAGACACACTCCTTCAAAAAGGATATACTCCCGATTTAGAAAACGCACCTGTTATTGGTAAAGTTGACGGAATTCTAGTGCTTCCAAATGGAAATCTAGAAGGGGGCGCAGATAAACGAGGAGATGATACTGCTATAGGATTTTAATCATCACACTTCTTAAAATAGGTCGTTCATCGAAAATGACAGGCTTCACATCGATTTGTAAGTAAATTACTACATCTATTCAATAATTATTCTAATATTTGGTAAATAGTGCTCTTGGAGAAAAAGAACAAACCCCATTTAAAGCACTAGAAAAAAAGCAATCATTTTAAACCAAAAAAAGTCTATAATAACTTCTATACTTCCCCGTATTCCCTCCAATTAGAATACTCTTGTAACGTTTTATATCTATGCATTCAATTTTATATTGAGTCATGCTTTTTTTTGCTTTTTTTTGAAATTGAAGTATGAGAAAGAAAACTTTTCACAAAGAGTTGATTGTTAGTATCCCCCTACTTTGTAGTGGTCTTCTTTGTATTGGTTTAATTTATCTGCTTTGGGAAAAATCGGATCAGATTCTTTCTTATAACGAGCAACTATCAAACTTAACTACAGTTTTAATTGGTATTAGTGGGTTTTTAGCTACAATCATTATGATCTATTTAGCAGCAGTAGCTGTTATTCAGAAAAAACCGAAAATAACTGAAAATAGTGACTTCAGAAAAGCTACTCAGAAAATGCACGATTTCAGATCTATTATCGAGCTTTTGGTACAATCGAAAATGTGGCTTCCGGAAGTAAGGGAATACATTGATGAAGAGTTTGAAGACCTTTCGTTTTTTGAGGTTAAAGAGTTTTACAAAGGAAAGTCGAAGCTAGCCATCGAATTTTTGCAAGAAAACAAAAGTCTCGCCGATACAAAGAATTTATATTTAGAGATGAAATCCCTTCTAATGACGAGTCCGAAGGACAAAAAAATAGTTGCCAATATTAGCTTTCCTAAATACTATTCCAAAGATATCGTCGAAAAGTGGCTAGAACACAAAAGTGGTGCTGGTTTATGGTATTACTTTGGTTATAAATTTGGAACGTACAAAGATGCATTAAACATTGAAGCCGTTTACGAGAGGCATCAAAACAAAATAATGACATTAGCAAATACTATTGATAGCACTATATTTGAAGATTCTTCATTTAACGAAGTATTCCTTTCAAAATTAGGAGAATACATGAGTAAAGACGTAATTCCTATGTTACATAACGATCAAGAAACCCGTAAAGGTTCTATGTCTGAACTCATGCAGTATTTCTATTGTATTTTTATCATGTTAACTGTTTTTGGTGTATTGTTTCCGTTATTATATTTACTATTAAACCTTCCAATATTGGTTCTTATTGTAAGTATATCGCTTGTAGTAAGCTGCCTGTTTTTCCTCACAACTACTTTTTATTATTTCTTAACTAGTGAACTCAAAAAATAACAATCAATTTTAAGATAAAAATAATACAATCGGTATTTGTCTCGTTTAAAATTTTCATTGCAATTGAGTACCTTTGCAAGCTATGACAAAAAATGAAGATTGTATTGAAGTTCTAGGGGCTAGAGTACACAACCTTAAGAACATTGATGTAAAAATTCCAAGAGAGAAATTAGTAGTTATCACAGGGCTTTCAGGAAGCGGAAAATCTTCGTTAGCCTTCGATACTATTTATGCTGAAGGACAACGTCGTTATATAGAAACTTTCTCCGCTTATGCTCGCCAATTCTTAGGAAGCTTAGAGCGTCCAGATGTTGATAAAATTGAAGGATTATCACCCGTAATTGCCATCGAGCAGAAAACCACTAGTCGTAGTCCGAGATCAACCGTTGGTACCATTACCGAGATTTACGATTTTCTTCGTCTATTTTATGCCAGAGCTAGTGATGCCTATAGTTTCAATACGGGAGAGAAAATGGTGAGCTACGACGACGAACAAATAAAACAACTTATTCTTACCCATTTTAAAGATAAAAAAGTTAGTGTGCTTGCGCCAGTCGTACGTTCTAGAAAAGGACATTACCGCGAATTATTTGAACAAATCGCTAAACAAGGCTTTCTGAAGGTACGTGTTGATGGTGTCGTAAAAGATATCGTGAAGGGAATGAAAATTGACCGATATAAAAATCACGATATCGAAATTGTAATTGATCGTCTTAAAATTTCTGAAGATTCTGATAACGACAAACGCTTGTCCGAAACCATTGTGACAGCGATGTATCATGGAGACAACGTACTTATGGTATTAGACAATGAAACCGACAACGTCCGTTTTTTTAGTCGGGAGTTGATGTGTCCAACAAGTGGAATCTCTTACCCTAACCCAGAACCAAATAACTTTTCGTTTAATTCGCCTAAAGGAATGTGTCCACACTGTAAAGGATTGGGGCAATTACACGAAGTGAACATAGATAAGGTTGTTCCCAACCCAAAACTATCAATTAAACAAGGTGCGTTGGCACCACAAGGACCGCAAAAGAACAATTGGGTTTTTAAGCAACTAGAATTAATTGCCGAACGTTTCCAATTTAAACTAAGCGACCCTTTTGAAAGTATTCCGAAAAATGCCAAGGAAGTTATTTTTTACGGCGGAAATGAAAAATTTGACGTTGAGTCGAAAACTCTCGGAATTACCAGAAATTATAAAATTGAATTTGAAGGAGTCGTACATTTTCTTCAGAACACTTATGAAACCAACGAATCGAAATCATTACAACGTTGGGCGAAAGAGTATATGGACAAAGTAAATTGTCCGGAATGTAATGGAGCACGCCTTCGGAAAGAATCGTTATACTTTAAAGTTAACGGTAAAAACATTGCCGAACTCGCTCATATGGATGTGATCGAGCTTGCAGCTTGGTTTCAAAATCTAGAAAAAGATCTTTCTGAGACGCAACTAAAAATTGCACAAGAAATCATCAAAGAGGTACGCACAAGGCTTCAGTTTTTAGTCGATGTTGGATTAACCTATCTAGCATTAGACCGAAGTTCTAAGTCATTATCAGGCGGAGAAGCACAACGTATTCGATTGGCGACACAAATTGGTTCGCAGCTGGTGGGTGTTTTATACATTTTAGACGAACCAAGTATCGGATTACACCAACGCGATAATGAGAAATTGATTCAATCCTTAGTTTCGTTACGAGACATTGGTAACTCTGTTATTGTGGTAGAACACGACAAAGACATGATAGAGCATGCCGATTATGTAATTGATATCGGTCCTGCTGCAGGAAAACATGGTGGAGAGATTGTTTCGGAAGGCACACCTTCAGAAATACTAAAACACAATACCTTAACCGCTGCCTATCTTAATGGAACGAAAGCCATTGAAATTCCGAAGAAACGAAGAGAAGGCAACGGAAAAACCTTAAAACTTACCGGCGCAACGGGAAACAACCTAAAAAATGTGTCCATCGAGATTCCTTTAGGAAAAATGATTGGTGTCACAGGCGTTTCAGGAAGTGGAAAATCTACGTTGATTAATGAAACCCTCTACCCTATTTTAAATGCACATTTTTTCAACGGTGTAAAAAAACCAATGCCGTATAAAAAAATTACAGGCTTAGAGCACCTCGATAAAGTCATTGACATTAATCAGTCGCCCATTGGAAGAACGCCTCGTTCAAATCCTGCGACCTATACAGGGGTATTTTCAGAAATAAGAAGCCTTTTTGCCAAAGTTCCTGAAGCGATGATCCGTGGTTATAAACCGGGACGTTTCAGTTTTAACGTGGCTGGCGGAAGGTGTGAAACCTGTAAAGGAGGTGGTTTGCGCGTAATTGAAATGAACTTTCTTCCGGATGTCTATGTAGAATGTGAAACCTGTCAAGGAAAACGCTTCAACCGTGAGACGTTAGAAATTCGCTACAAAGGCAAGTCGATATACGATGTCCTTGAAATGACTATTGAAGAAGCTTGTGGCTATTTCGAATTGATTCCGAAGATCTTTAGAAAATTAAAAACCATTCGAGATGTTGGTTTGGGATACATCACACTCGGACAACAATCTACCACACTTTCTGGAGGAGAAGCACAACGTATAAAACTGGCAACTGAATTGTCTAAAAGAGACACCGGAAACACCTTTTATATTTTAGATGAACCTACCACAGGATTACACTTTGAAGACATAAGAGTGCTTATGTTAGTGCTTAATAAATTGGTCGATAAAGGAAATACAGTGCTGATTATTGAACACAATTTAGATGTTATAAAAACAGTAGATTATATCATAGACATTGGTCCTGAAGGCGGTAAAAATGGAGGAAAAGTATTGGTAAAAGGTACTCCCGAAGAAGTAATTAAAAACAAAAAAAGCTATACGGCAAGTTTCCTTAAAAAAGAATTACTTTAGCCTAAAAGCATACATAGAAAAGAAAACGCTTATAATGAGAGACGAAACAACACCTAAAAATTGGAATCAAGTAAAAACAAATGACTCTTGGGCTATTTTTAAAATTTTGGGAGAATTTGTAAATGGATATGAAAAAATGAGCCGGATTGGTCCTTGTGTTTCTATTTTCGGATCGGCACGAACCAAACCAGATCATAAATACTATAAATTAGCAGAGCGTGTTGCTAAAAAAATCACAGAACACGGCTACGGTGTAATTACAGGTGGTGGTCCTGGAATTATGGAAGCTGGAAATAAAGGAGCACACTTGGCTGGAGGAACCTCTGTAGGTTTAAACATTACCCTTCCTTTTGAACAACATGACAACCCGTATATTGACAGTGATAAAAGTATTGATTTTGATTACTTTTTTGTTCGGAAAGTGATGTTTGTAAAATATTCACAAGGGTTTGTGGTCATGCCTGGTGGTTTTGGAACTTTGGATGAGTTTTTTGAAGCATTTACCTTAATACAAACACATAAAATTGATAAATTTCCGCTTATTCTAGTTGGAAGAGAATTTTGGGGCGGTTTATTCGATTGGATCAAAGGAACATTGCTTGCTGAAGGAAACATTAGCGAAGGTGATTTAGATTTAGTACATTTAGTAGATACGGAAGATGAAGTCTTAGCTATTTTAGACGATTTCTACAAAGAATATAATTTAAGTCCGAACTTTTAATAAGGAACCTAACAACTCCCCTGCAATGTTTAAAAAACTATTATTTATAGCAGTAGTCTTTAGTGTGTGCCAAACCTTTGCGCAAAACACGATTAAAACTATGTTTTATAATTTATTAGAATTTCCAAGATTCTTGCCTGGGGATCGTTCTATCCTACTTCAAGACATTCTCGACAACTACGAACCCGATATTTTTATGGTGTGCGAGTTACAGAGCCAGAATGGTTCAGATCAAGTGCTAAACATCGCACTTAATGACGAAGGCGCGAATTATTCGGCGGCTCCTTTTGTTTTAAATCAGTCCAGTTCAGATACAGATTTACAGCAAATGCTATATTACAGAAGCTCCATGTTTACGCTTGTCTATTCTGAAGTAATTCCTACCGAAGTTCGCGATATTAATCGGTATGTACTGAGATTGAATACGGAAGATCAAGGCACAGATCCTGTATTGATTGAAGTATATGTAACACATTTAAAATCGAGTCAAGGCTCTGCCAACCAAACGCTTCGTTTAAACATGGTAACAGAACTTACAGACCATTTTGCGAATATTGATCCAGACTCGTTTGTAATCTTCTCTGGAGATTTTAATTTATACAGAGCGACTGAACCTGCTTACGAAGAAATACTAGATCCTACCAACGCTATTGTATTGGTAGATCCTATTAATCGCCCAGGATCGTGGAGTTCTAATACAAGCTTTCAAGATATTCATACACAGAGTACACGAACAAGTTCAGGGCCTTTTGGCGCAGGAGCTGGTGGTGGTTTAGATGATCGTTTTGATTTTATAATGATTTCTGAAAATATGCAAACCGATCCGAAACTTCGCTATGTACCTGACACGTATAAAGCTTACGGAAACAACGGAAACTGCTACAATCAAAATATTAATAATGTAGATTGCATAGGCGTTTTTGATCAAACAACTCGGGACAATATTTACAATATGAGTGACCATTTACCCGTTGTAATGGAGTTAGAGACAAATAAAGAAATTGTATTAAGTACTTCGGAATTTGAAGCAACAACCCTTCAAATAGAACTTGAAAATACGATTGTTGTAGATGAATTAAGGCTACAAATAGCGCCGACTATTTCTGAAACTGTATCATTTACCATTTACAATACGTTAGGTCAAAATGTACTAACCGCACCTGCTAGTACTTCTAAAACCAGATTAATCAATGTCTCACACCTAACCAACGGAGTTTATTACCTAAAAAATAACCAATCGTTGGGAAATCCAATTAAATTTTTAAAGACTTCTTGAAGCAGAAAAACAACTTAGTACTCCTATTATTTTTGTTGTCGGGGCTTTTGCATGCACAACATCGAATAACTATTGAAGCTACTTTACTACCAGATTCAAATTCGATTGCAATCACACAACAGATTGAATATTTTAATACGTCCAATACTGTTTTAAACGAAATTTACCTAAACGATTGGGCGAATAGCTTCAGCAGTAAAACAACACCTTTAGGAAAACGATTTTCTGAAAATTACGACAGTTCATTTCATTTTGAAAAAGATAAAAACCGAGGAAAAACAACGATTGAAACAATTGTTAACGAAACCAACTCACCATTGCCTTGGGAACGAGGTGCCGCCGCAGACATTTTAAAGATTACATTAGATAATCCGTTACAACCAAATGAAAGTTATACGTTTACATGTACTTACACTGTAAAGCTTCCAAACGATAAGTTTACACGGTATGGAGTTACCAATCAAAACGACTACAACTTGCAATATTGGTACCTTTCGCCTGCTGTTTATACTGAAAAATGGGAGGCGTATAGTAATAAAAACACTGACGATTTATACCTAACTCCTTCTACCTTTTCGGTTGCGTTTCATACCCCAAAAACATATACGCTTACTTCCGACTTAGATGTTATTTCTGAAACAATTTCCGAAGAAAATAAAACAACAACACTACAAGGAAATCATCGTTCAAGGGTAATTCTGTATTTAGAGAAGCAACCAAGTTTTGAAGTAATTGAAACCGATAAACTCGCTATCGTAACCAATTTGCAAGACAAAAAAATAACGCCTCCAATTAGAGCGCTCGTTATTGATAGAATCGCACATTTTTTAGATGAAAAACTGGGAGAGTATCCTTTTGAAAAAATGGTGATTAGCGAAGTAGATTACAAAAAGAATCCTGTGTATGGATTAAATCAGTTGCCCAATTTTATCAGCCCGTTTCCTGACGGATTTGAATACGATATGGAACAACTTAAGACCATATCGAGAAACTACATCGAAAATACTTTAAACCTTCATCCTCGTGACGATTATTGGTTGTCGGGTGCGCTTCAGATCTACCTGATGATGGAGTATGTAGATACGTATTATCCTAAAATGAAAATTATAGGAAACCTAAGCGATTTTTGGATTATTAAATGGGCACATGGCGCCGATTTAGAGTTTAATGACCAGTATCCGCTGCTGTATCTAAATATGGCACGCAATAATTTACATCAAAAGCTAACTCTTCCGAAGGATTCCTTACTAAAGTTCAACAAAAACATTGCGAATAGTTATTACGGCGGACAAGGATTACAATACCTTTCAGATTATCTGGGAGATGAAGTGCTTTCAAAAAGTATTGCTCAGTTTTATACTGAAAACAAACTAAAGCCGACTACTTCCGATTCCTTTCAGAAAATTATCGAACAAAACACAACACTCCCTGTAAATTGGTTTTTTGAAGATTACGTAGATTCCAGAAAAACAATCGATTTCAAAATAAAAAAGATAAAAAAACAAGGCGATTCGCTGCGTGTTCAGGTTAAAAATTTAAACAATAGTACCCTTCCTGTTCCTTTATTTGGTATTAATAAAAAGGAAGTGATTTCAAAAAAATGGATACCGCCTTTTATCGATACTACTTCTGTTACTATTGCCGCTGCCGATATTCGGAAATTAGCTTTAAACTACGAAAGCGTTATTCCTGAATACAACCTTCGGAATAATTACAAAAAAGTTAAGGGCTTGCTGAATAGACCAATTCAATTTCGAATCTTTCAAGATATAGAAGACCCACATTACAATCAATTATTCTTCATGCCAATTTTTGAATACAATTTGTACGATGGTGTTTCGGCAGGATTGAAGTTGTACAACAAGACGGTCCTACCTAAGGGAATTCATTACAAAGTAGAACCGCAATTTGGATTTCGTTCAAAAAACTTAATTGGAAGTGGATCTATTGTTTATACCCAACGATTAGACACCGAAAATTTATACTCTATGCGTTATGGTTTTTCGGGAAGTTATTACTCTTACGATCAAGACTTGTTTTATAAAAAGTTCACGCCTTTTATTACATTTTCATTTAGAGAAAACGATTTAAGAAACAATAAGAAGCAGTTTATAAACATTAAAAATGTGAATGTTTATAGAGATGAAGATCCTTTAAAACCCAATCAGGAGCCAAACTATAGTGTTTTTAACGCACAATATGTATATAGCAATCCCAATTTGATTAATTATTTTAGAGGTGTCGCCGATTACCAAATATCTTCCAAGTTTAGCAAGTTATTTGCAACCTTAGAATACCGAAAACTTTTCAATAACAACCGACAATTGAATGTTCGATTATTTGCTGGAGCTTTTCTGTTTAATGACACAGGAAGTGACGAGCATTTTTTCGATTTTGCATTAGACAGACCTACCGATTATTTATTTGAATACGGTTATTACGGACGAAGTGAAGACCAAGGATTATTTAGTCAGCAGTTTATTGTTTCTGAAGGAGGATTTAAATCACAACTAACACCTGCCTTTGCAGACAGTTGGATGACTACTATTAATGCCAGTACAAATATTTGGAGTTGGATTTATGCCTATGGCGATGTCGGATTAGTTCATAACAAAGGAATAGGAACAAAAGCTGTATTTGATAGCGGAATTCGTGTAAACTTAGTTGCAGATTACTTTGAATTGTACTTCCCTATCTACTCCAACCTCGGATTTGAACCTAGTTTGTCTAATTATGATGAAAAAGTTCGATTCACGGTCACTTTAAGTCCGAAAACATTATTAGGCCTTTTTACGAGAGAATGGTATTAATTTTCAAATGAAAAAAGTAAAATGAAATTGATAAACAATTGGCAAATTATAGGCATCGCCTGTTTAACATTAGGACTAGCTCCCTTTTTCCCAGAACCCCATGTTTGGGGGAAACTCAAATGGGTTCTTGGTGGCGGACACGGAATGGAGTTTAAAGATTGGTTTGATTTTTTATTCCACGGAGCCCCTTTTGTTTTACTCATTCGTATTGTAATTCTCAAAATAATAAGTTTTACTAAGAATACTTAAAAATATATCCCCAAAAATTAAGAATTCTTTAAAACTTTAGCATTGTTTGGCAAGGCGTTTTTCGCTACTTTTGCAATACCAAACTATTCCAAATTTTATGCAAACAAACCCACAAACAAATAGCGAATTATCTTTTGACGATTTTAAAGCTGAAGTACTCAACGATTATAAAATCGCTGTAACAAGTCGCGAATGCAGTTTATTGGGTCGTAGAGAAGTTTTGACAGGGAAAGCCAAATTCGGAATATTTGGAGATGGGAAAGAAGTTCCTCAACTTGCTTGGGCAAAAGCGTTTAAAAAAGGAGATTGGCGTAGTGGTTACTACCGTGATCAAACCTTTATGATGGCTTTAGGGAAATTAAATATTGAACAATTTTTCGCTGGTTTGTACGCTCATACCGATATCGAAGCAGACCCGATGAGCGCAGGTCGTCAAATGGGAGGTCATTTCTCAACACACAGTTTGAATGATGACGGAACATGGAAAAATTTAACCACACAATACAATAGTAGTCCTGATATTTCACCTACAGCAGGACAAATGCCACGTTTACTTGGATTAGCACAAGCTTCTAAGATTTTTAGAAACGTAAAAGGAATTGAAAATAAAACCAATTTTTCTATCAACGGGAACGAAGTTGCTTGGGGAACGATTGGAAACGCAAGTACAAGTGAAGGTTTATTTTGGGAAACCATAAATGCTGCTGGTGTATTACAAGTACCCATGGTAATGAGTGTTTGGGATGATGAATACGGAATTTCTGTACATGCAAAACACCAAACTACCAAAGAGAATATTAGCGAAGTATTAAAAGGATTTCAACGTACCGAAACAGAAAACGGTTACGAAATAATTCGCGTTAATGGTTGGGACTATCCAACATTAGTCGAAGAATATCAAAAAGCAGGAAAACTTGCAAGAGAAGAACACGTTCCTGTTTTAATTCACGTACAACAACTTACACAACCACAAGGTCACTCTACCAGTGGTTCACACGAACGATACAAAAGCCCTGAACGTTTACAATGGGAATCTGAGTTCGATTGTAATGTGCAAATGAGAATGTGGATGCTTGCCAATGACATGGCTACGGAAGAAGAACTTAGTGAGATTGAAAAGCAAATCAAAAAGCAAGTTAGAGAAGGTAAAAAAGCCGCTTGGGAAGCCTTTTTAGCCCCTCAAAAAAGAGAACAACAAGAAGCTGTTACCTTGTTAGGCAATTTAGCTGAAAGTTCTTCTAATAAAATATTTATTGAAAAGTTAAAAACTGATTTGGCTGCTGAAAAGGAACCAAATAGAAGAATGATTGCTGCTTCAACGAGAAAGGCGTTGCGTTATGTCGCTTCGGAAACTTCTCCTGAAAAAGGACAACTTCAAGATTGGATTAACAACTATTTTGAAATCATTCAACCAAAATACAGCTCAGATCTTTATTCTGAAGCAAAAGAAAATGCAACAACCGTTACGGAAATTAAACCTACTTACGACGACAAAGCAACTGATGTAGATGCCCGTTTGGTTTTACGCGATAACTTTGATGCTATTTTCACAAAACATCCAAATACATTAATTTTTGGAGAGGATGCTGGAACCATTGGCGATGTAAACCAAGGTTTGGAGGGTATGCAAGATAAATACGGTGAGCAACGTGTTGCAGATACTGGAATTAGAGAAGCTACCATTCTCGGACAAGGAATTGGAATGGCAATGCGAGGCCTACGCCCTATTGCCGAAATTCAATACTTGGATTACATTTTGTACTGCCTTCAAATAATGAGTGACGATTTGGTCACAGTTCGTTACAGAACCAAAGGAAAACAAAAAGCACCGCTTATTGTTCGTACTCGTGGTCACAGATTGGAAGGTATTTGGCATAGTGGATCGCAAATGGGTGGTTTAATTCACTTACTACGTGGAATGTACATTTTAGTACCACGAAACATGACGAAAGCTGCTGGTTTTTACAATACACTTCTTGAAACTGACGAACCAGCATTGGTCATTGAATGCTTAAATGGATACCGTTTAAAAGAAAAAATGCCAACAAACCTTGGAGAATTTAGAACTCCAATCGGTTTGGTTGAAACGATAAAAGAAGGAACTGATATCACTCTTATTTCCTACGGAAGTACCTTACGTGTGGTTGAAGAAGCTGCTAAAGAGTTAAACCAAGTTGGAATTGACGCTGAAGTAATTGACATACAATCATTATTACCGCTCGATTTAAATAAAGACATGGTGAAAAGTGTTCAAAAAACCAATCGTGTTTTAGTCATTGACGAAGATGTTTCTGGTGGTGCTTCTGCGTATATTTTGCAAAACTTATTAGATGAGCAAGATGGATACAAACATTTAGACAGTAAGCCACAAACACTTACTGCTAAGCCACATAGACCTGCTTACGGAACAGATGGAGATTACTTTTCTAAACCTTCAACCGAAGATATTTTTGAAAAAGTGTACGATATGATGCACGAAGTAAATCCTGTAAATTTTCCGAAGTTACGCTAATCGTTTAAAATAGTTTCAGAAGGACAATTATCAATAATTTTACATTTAATTCAATAAAAATTTGGATTCCATGTTTTTTTTATTGAATATTTACCAAAACAAATAAGATACATCAAGTATTATGTCACAATTCGTATTTAATAATAATAACATTAATAATAATCGTCTAACGTAACAGAAGCTTGTACCCTATACTAAACCGTCAAGTTTCCTAACTTGACGGTTTTTTTTTGAACTAATTTTAACAAAAACGAACTATAAATTAAAAATTATGTGTGGAATTGTATGCGCCTTCAAACTGAAAGAAACAGCAGAGACCTTGCGCCCTCAAGTATTAGAAATGTCAAAATCTATTAGACATCGTGGTCCAGATTGGAGTGGTATTTTCAGTAATGAGAACGCGATAATGGCACACGAACGTTTGGCTATTGTAGATCCAACTTCTGGAAAACAGCCATTATTTAGTGAAGACAAAAACCTAATACTAGCCGCAAACGGTGAAATTTACAATCACTTACAATTACGCAAACAATTTGAAGGCACGTATGCGTTTCAAACAAAAAGTGATTGTGAAGTAATTTTAGCGCTTTACAAAGAAAAAGGCAATGCCTTTCTTGACGAACTAAACGGGATTTTTGGATTTGCCATTTACGATGTAGAAAAAGATTCCTACCTAATTGCTCGTGACCATATGGGTATTATTCCGTTGTATATGGGATGGGATCAAAATGGAACTTTTTATGTAGCTTCGGAATTAAAAGCTTTAGAAGGAGTTTGTACAAAGATTGAATTATTTCCTCCAGGACATTATTTAGATAGTACTGAAGGCGAATTGAAACGTTGGTACACCCGCGATTGGATGGAATACGATGCGGTAAAAGAAAATGAAACCGACATTAAAAAACTTCGTAAAGCGTTAGAGGATGCTGTACACCGTCAGCTAATGAGTGATGTGCCTTACGGTGTTTTATTATCGGGAGGATTAGACTCGTCTATTACTTCTGCCATTGCCAAAAAATATTCAGACAAACGAATAGAAAGTGAAGATCAAGACAAAGCGTGGTATCCGCAATTGCATTCCTTTGCTATCGGATTAGAAGGTTCTCCAGATTTGGCTGCTGCCGAAAAAGTTGCCAAACACCTAGACACCATTCATCATGAAATTAAATTTACCATTCAAGAAGGTATTGACGCGATTAAAGATGTTATTTATCACTTAGAAACATACGACATTACAACCATTCGTGCCTCCACTCCTATGTATCTTATGGCTCGTGCTATTAAAGCGATGGGAATTAAAATGGTATTGAGCGGTGAAGGTGCAGATGAAATTTTTGGAGGGTATTTATACTTCCATAAAGCGCCAACTGCTAAAGATTTTCATGATGAGAATGTTCGCAAACTAGACAAATTACACATGTACGATTGTTTACGTGCTAACAAATCTCTTGCTTCTTGGGGCATTGAAGGTCGTGTCCCTTTCTTAGACAAAGAATTTATGGATGTCGCCATGAGCATCAACCCACAAGACAAAATGATTAATGGCGAACGCATGGAAAAATGGGTCCTTCGGAAAGCTTTTGAAGATATGCTTCCAGAAAGCGTTGCTTGGAGACAGAAAGAACAATTTAGCGACGGCGTTGGCTATAACTGGATAGATACGTTAAAAGAAATGGTAAATGCAGAAGTAACTGATGAACAATTGGCCAATGCACATTACAAATTCCCAATTCAGCCACCGACCAGCAAAGAAGAGTTTTACTACCGTTCTATTTTTACTGAACATTTTCCGAGTGACGCTGCTGCATTGAGTGTACCATCGGTTCCTAGTGTCGCTTGTAGTAGTCCTGTTGCTTTGGAATGGGACGAAAGTTTCAAGAACATGAACGACCCTAGCGGACGTGCTGTAAAAAACGTACACGATGAAGCTTATTAAATAGAATTCGCTCAATCATTTACAGAGGAGGTTTAACGACCTCCTCTTTTTGTTAAACAATCTTAAAACTTTGAAGATTGCACGTTAAAAGAAGTTAAGCTCTATTTCTACGCATAGTATATTAAGTATCTTGTATGTATGGAAAAAGTATTAATAGCAGGTGCGACAGGCACCACCGGAACTAAAATTGTCAATATATTAAAAGACTCAGATCAATATACTCCTGTTGCGATGGTTCGGAACGAGGATCAAAAAAAGAACTTTGAATCGCAAGGAATAGAAACCGTTATGGGAGATCTGGCTAAAGATGTTTCACAAACTACTAAAGGAATAGATAAAGTGATTTTTGCAGCAGGATCTGGAGGAAAAGATGTTGTTAATGTTGACCAGGAAGGCGCAAAACGATTAATTGATGCTTCTAAAAAAGATCGCATCTCAAAGTTTGTAATGCTGAGTTCTATGGGAGCCGATAAGCCAGAAGAAGCCACCGAATTAAAAGAATATATTAAAGCAAAGTACAACGCTGATCAGTATTTGGACATTAGCGGACTTACATTTACTATTGTTAGGCCAGGTGCTTTAACGAATAATGAAGGAACTGGGAAAATTCAATTAGACCAAAAGTTAAATACACGCGGAGAAATACCACGTTGGGATGTTGCACATACTTTAGTAGAAAGTTTAGAAAACAACGTTGCTAAAAATCAAGCCTTTGAAATTCTATCAGGAGAAACTATTATTCAAAAAGCTGTAAATTCCTTTCAAGTCCGCTCATAAACTTAGATACTACAATTACAAGCTACCTACTCACCTAGGTGGCTTTTTTTATGAACCTATTAAATAATTAATTTTAAATACTTAAACATTACGAAGAAGAAATTGTTAAAATATCCGTTTACTTTTCAGAAGTAATTTTCAACGACTTAAGGTAACTATCTTGAAATCTTTTAACAATTGTATTTCCCCAGAATTTCCAATAAAACATCGGTGTTATATGAATTCGATACCACGTAATATTTTCGACCTTTGTTTTATTTTCTGAAAGTTCAGTAAGCTTTACATCACCTCGTACAGATACGAAATAACCATTTAAATGCATAGGATGAATTTCCCAAAAAGGGTTATTCTCTATCATTTACATAGGAGACTTTTTTGTTTCAAAAGAAATTAAATTAGGAGCATCCCATGCTGTAACAGATTGCAAATAACTTCCCGTAGAAAAATTAAAGTCTCTAGTAGCGCCCACCCCTTTATTAAAAAAGGTAATTGACTTAGGATAGCCTATTCCAAATTTATCTAAAAATAAATCGGGTTTAGAAATCTCTATATTATTGGTTGTTACTTCCCAAATAGTTTCAATTGGTTTATCTATAACAATGCTAGAGGTTATAGGTATTAATTGGTTGGTATCATTTACGTAATCAAGTGTGAAAAAAGAAAGAATATATGCTAGTATAATTAATAAAATGATTCTAGGATTGTTAATTTTTTGAATATTAATGCGATCCACCAAAAGAATCCCTAGAAAAGTTGCAGCTATAAAAAGTGGTGAAGCCATTAAAATACATATTAAACCTTCAACACCTAGAACAACAAGCCCCAAACAAGCTAAAAAAAGAGAAGTAAACCCTAAAACATAAGACTTTTTTTTAGAAACAGGTTCTATATTAGATATTACAAAAGAAGGAGCAAAACCTAATAAAAAGGGAGCTAATAAAAATAGCAACCAACCATAATTTCCAAAAAACGCTATTGAAAGATACCCCAAAGCATACACAATTAATAGCGTATAAGAAATAGATATAATAACGAGTTTATTCAACGTATCATTTGGGGGTTAATGAGTAGCGTGCGAATTTAATAAAAATACTTAAAAGTAGGCTTTTTCTTACCTAAATATTTAGTGTATACAACCACTCATAAATAGTTCTTTATGGCAGCCATTTTTTGTCGAAATTTGGTTTTCTTTTTTCTAAGAAAGCATCGCGACCTTCTTTGGCTTCATCTGTCATATAAGCCAAACGTGTTGCTTCACCTGCAAAAACTTGTTGTCCAACCATACCATCATCCGTAAGGTTCATTGCAAATTTTAGCATTTTAATTGACGTTGGTGATTTTGCTAATATTTCTTGTGCCCATTCAAAAGCAGTACTTTCTAATTCATCATGAGGTATCACCGCGTTTACCATTCCCATCTCGTAAGCTTCTTGTGCGTTGTAATTTCTTCCGAGGAAAAAGATTTCACGCGCCTTCTTCTGCCCTACCATTTTTGCTAAATACGCACTTCCATATCCTCCATCAAAGCTAGTAACATCGGCATCTGTTTGCTTAAAAATAGCATGCTCTTTACTTGCCAAGGTTAGATCACAAACAACATGTAAACTATGTCCGCCACCTACGGCCCAGCCAGGAACCACACAAATAACTGCTTTAGGCATAAAACGAATTAATCGTTGCACATCTAATATGTTTAAACGATGGTATCCATCTTCACCAACATATCCTTGATGCCCTCTCGCCTTTTGGTCTCCACCACTACAAAAACTATACACACCATCTTTTGAAGAAGGTCCTTCAGCCGATAGCAAAACAACTCCAACGCTTGTATCTTCTTGCGCATCGTGAAACGCATCTAGTAGCTCTGCGGTTGTTTTGGGCCTAAAGGCATTCCGAACATCTGGACGGTTAAATGCGATACGCGCAACGCCATCACATTTTTTATAGGTAATATCTGTATATTCTTTTACAGTTTTCCAATTAGGTGTACTCATATTTATTAAATTTACATCAAAGATATAAATTAATCTTGGCTCGCAAACCAGAACAGTAGTCTTGCGCCAGAAATAACACCTTTTATAGAATGAAGTACTTGTTTTTTTTCTTCGGAATCCTTTTTACACTTAACGCTGTACGTGCTCAAGAAGCCTATGTTTTTACAGAACAAATTGATCTTGAAACAACTCCAGTCATAAGTCAGGGACGCACAGGAACCTGTTGGAGTTTTTCTACCTCTTCCTTCTTAGAATCTGAAATTATTCGACTGACAGGAAAAAACATTGATCTTTCTGAAATGTACACCGTTCGTAATACCTACCCAAAAAAAGCAGAAAACTTTGTCATGCGTCAAGGAAAAGCACAATTTAGTGAAGGAGGTCTAGCACACGATGTATTAAATTCGGTACGCGAGTATGGATTGGTTCCTCAAGAAGCCTTTAGCGGCTTATTTGCTTCAGAAACAAATCACAACCACGCTGAGATGGTTGCCGTATTAGAAGCCATGGTTAAAACCTATGTTGACAATCCTGGACGAAAGCTTAGTAAAAATTGGACAAAGGCAGTAGATGCTGTACTTGATGTGTATTTAGGGAAAAATACGACTCAATTTATGTTCGAAGGAAAACAATACACACCTGCTTCATTTAGAGAAATGACAAAAATTAATCCCGATGCTTATGAAACTATCACTTCGTTTACACAAGCTCCTTTTTACAGTTCTTTTATCTTAAATATTCCCGACAACTGGAGCAATGGAAGCATGCATAATGTCCCTTTAGACGAAATGATGGAAACAATTAACAATGCCCTTCAGAAAGGATTTACGGTAGAATTGGATTGCGATGTAAGTGAACGTACATTCTCTGCAAAAGATGGTGTAGCTGTCGTTCCGAAAGATTCAGAAAATAACATTAAAGCGTTACAGGGAATCTATCCTGAAATGGTTGTGACCCAAGAATACCGCCAAGATGAATTTGAAAACTACGATACCACCGACGATCACTTAATGCATATTACGGGAATGCTGAAAGATCAGAAAGGAACGACTTATTATAAAGTAAAAAATAGCTGGGGAACCGATGATACAAAAATCGCAAATGACGGTTATGTTTATTTTAGTGAAGCCTATATGCGTTTAAAAGCAATAAGCATTATGGTACACAAAGATGCAATCCCAAAAAATATTGCTAAAAAATTAAAGTTGTAATCTATCTTTGGTGTAATTCTTGTTATGAATAGGGAGATGAAAAAAATAATCTGTATTGTAGTTTTTTTGTTGCCACTTTTAGCGAGTGCGCAATTCGATTTTGATACACGTTATTTTACAATTAACGCCACTTCATTACCTGATGTTCCACAAATCAATGAAGATTTTCAAGTTAAAAGATCACCTTCAGAAAAAGCTGGCACCTTCACATTAGAAAATACTCCAACTTTTGCTGCGACATTAAATGCTATTAAAATAAGCGCTACCAATTATTGGGAGCCTGTGAATATGATGGATGCGGTAACGGTAAGTACTAATTATTTAGACAAAACATTAAGTATCGCACCCGTTGACTCCAATAGATTTGGTTTTAGTGGGTATACTTCAGATGCGTCATCAAAAGTGAAGAATACAGTTTATTCTGAGGTACGAGGTTTGGATATTTTAGATCCGTGCCCTCCTTTTGGAATTTGTCCACGCTGTGCTCCGTACCGCTTCCGAAGAGGGTATTAGAATTTGTAATGAACTTAAATTTTTAAGGATACATAGCTTACTCTGCTACAACCATCTCGATACCGTCCTCTTTCAGAATAATTTGCTTGTCTCTGTAAAGAGTCCCTATCGCCTTTTTAAAACTCTTTTTACTCATCCCTAATTCATTTTTAATGGTTTCGGGATCGGTTTTATCGTGAAAAGGAAGAAATCCTCCAGCGGCCTGCAACTCTTCTAATATAAAGTTTGCATTGGGCTCAATACTTCTATAACCAGGAGTTTGAAGTACAATATCAATTTTATTATCGTCTCTAATCTTCTTTACATACGCTTTGGTTCTATCGCCAGTACGAATGTCTTCAAAAATATCTTCTATGTAAATTAGTCCTTTGTGAACACCATTTACAATCACATTGGCCCCTTTTTCAGTAAGGTGCGTTACCAAGATATTTACTTCTTCAAAAGCAGAAACTGTAAGATTGTCATTTTGAACAAAACGATTGGTTTTACTAGAACCTACCAAACGTTGTGTAAGTTCGTCAATATATAAATAGACAATATACCAACTTCCTGCCTTCATAGGTCTTGCTTGTTCTTTAAAAGGAACAAATAATTGCTTTTCTAAGCCCCAATCCATGAAAGCTCCGTATTTGGTAACATCACTACAATACAAATAGCCAAAAGTATTCAGTTGTAAAAAAGGTTCTAATGTTGTAGCAATAGGACGCTCTTCATTATCTAAATACACAAATACTTCTATTTCGTCATCAATCTCAAAATGTTCAGGTTTGTACTTGTGCGGAAGCAAAACGACATTCTCTTCGTCATCACCTAAATACAGGCCTGGATCGGTCTCTCGAAGTATTGTAAGCGTATTATATTCACCAATTTTTATCATACTGCAAAGATACACTTTCCGACGTAAAAATAATACTAAATATACGTATCAAAAGAAAGGGCGTAGCGCATAGAATTCTGGACATTTACAAAACAGCTTTTTTTTCCATGCGTTTTGTCGAATAATTTTTAATTTAAAGTAATATTTCATATTTTTATGAAGAATATTCTTACATCCCCAGCATTATGACAAATACTACCCCTGACCAACTTAATGATAAAAAGACTACCACGACCCTAGAAACGGACCTAGGTACTTTTTATATTACAGGAGGAATCTTAATGCTAGAAGCTAAGGAGGATACTTTTATCTCTTTTAAAACGGGGCTTCCCACTCTTTTAAAGTTATCACAAATAATGGGTACAAGACCCGTTGTTTATATCTCTCACAGAATTAATTCGTATTCGGTAGATCCTACTGATTATAAAATTCTTGAAAAAATACCGACACTTAAGGGAATTGCTGTTGTAAATACAAATCCAAACGGCATACAATCTGCCAAATTAGAAAAGATATTTTTCAAAAAACCTTTTAAAATTTTCACCGACTTAGAGATTGCTAGAAAGTGGGCAACGACGCTTTTAGAATCTTAAAACTACTTTATAAATTTAAAATAGTTGATTAGGATTTGATCATTTACTTTGGAAGGTGTAAAAATCTCCAATAATTTTGGTCCTTCGGAAGGACTATAAAATTGCTGTAACGATTGCTGTAAAGAAGCTTCACCTGTCACGGAAGCATAATCTAACCCGTACATTTCTGAAAGTTGACGTGCGGTTAACGAATGTTTTGTTTCAAAAAACCTATCAAATTTCTCTGTATTCTTTTCGCCAGGTAAAATTCTAAAAATACCGCCACCCGCATTATTAATCACAATAATTTTGAAGTTCGCAGGAATGTAATTATTCCACAAGGCATTGCTATCGTACAAAAAGCTAAGGTCGCCCGTTATAAAAACCGTTGGTAAGTTTGACACATACGCCGCGCCTATTGCAGTGCTCATGCTCCCATCAATTCCGCTAGTACCACGGTTGCAAAACACTTCTATAGAAGCATCCAATTCAAATAGTTGTAAATAGCGAATCGTCGCACTGTTGCTTAATTGCAATTGTAATGGCTTCGGAAGTGTTTCAACAATTTCTGAAAACACTTTAAAGTCGGAGTATGCTATTTCTGAAACATATTCTTCATGTTTTGCCAATCGATGCTCCTTCACCAATTCCCAATCTTTTGCATAACTAGAAGAAACAGAAGCTGTTTTCGGTAAAAATTTCGCTAAAAAAGTATTTGGAGTCACCTTAAAATGATGGCTTAAACAAAAATAAGTATCGTATGCTTTTTTGGAGTGTACATGCCAATGGGCTTTAGGTTGATATTCTCGTAAAAAGGCTTTTATTTTTTTTGAAATAACCATACCTCCAAAGCTTAACAGAATCTCCGGTTGCAAGGCTTTGAATCCAGTTGCATCTAAAGGAGCAATTAATTGATCTATCGCTGGAAACATATGGTCATGATGCAAGTTTGAAGTTGTTTCAGTTAGTATCATAACACTTTCATCTGTTGCCAGTTGATCTATAAACCGTTGTTCAATACTATTTGGAGGTAAAACACCTACTAAAATGAGCTTCCGCTTACTAGCATTCCATTGTTGAACGTACGGCGTTAAATCATCTATAATCCCTTCCGAAGAAAAAGACATATCAATCTTTTCTGGTTGCACTTCTAAAACATCTACTTTATTGTAAAGAGGTTCCGAAAAAGGCACATTAATGTGTACAGGCCCTTGCTGCTCATACGCAACTGTTAACGCTTTTCTAATAATGTTTTCATTGCTCGCTTGATGTTCTGCTCCTTCTATACAGTTGGCATTGTACAAACTATGTTTTCCATAAACGTCTTGTTGTTGTATGGTTTGGCCATCTCCAATTTCTTGTAAATGTTCAGGTCTATCGGCTGAAATGACTACTAAAGGAATATCGCTATAAAACGCTTCGGAAACTGCAGGAAAGTAATTAAGTAATGCCGAACCTGAAGTACATACTAATGCCACAGGTTTCTGAAGCTGTTGCGCCAAGCCTAGTGCAAAAAAAGCCGCACAACGTTCGTCTACAATACTAAAACTATGAAAATCTGGATGCTCTGTAAACCCTATTGTTAAAGGCGCATTACGAGATCCAGGAGAAATAACAATATGGTCAATTTTGCTAGACAAGCATAATTGTGTAATTGTTTGCGAAAGAATTTTACTTGAAAACTTCATTAGCTACAAAGGTACAAATAGTGTGCTATAATTAAAGAAATGGTTGCAGTACTTGTAGCATTGTTTGCATTTTATTTTTGGTTTCTTCCCATTCTTTTTCAGGCTCCGAATCAATTGTGATTCCACCACCAACGTACAATGTCGCTGTTGTCTCTTCAATTTTTAAACAGCGTAAATTCACAAACAACTGCGAATCACCACTTCCAGGATTAATAGGTCCTGTGAAACCGGTATAAAATTCTCGGTCATAGCCTTCATTAAACGCAATAAATGATTTCGCAAATTTTGTAGGGGTTCCACAAACTGCGGGTGTAGGATGTAGTGCATTAGAAATAGTAGCTAGAGTCGCTTTTCCATTTTTTAAAACTCCAGAAATATCGGTGCGTAAATGCGCTAACGAGCCTGCTAACTGTGTGTACGTTTTCGAAATTTTGACAACAGAAGTCACGCGTTGCAAACTAGTTGTTATCGCATCGGTCACATATTGCTGTTCTGTAATCTCTTTACTTGTCCAATCTGGCGGACGTTTACTATTTACTTTTTGCGTGCCTGCAAGTGCCATTGTTGTAAATGAAAGTCCTTCAGTTTTCACTAAGGTTTCGGGCGTTGCACCACACCAGAGTCCTGTATCGGGGTGGTACCAAAGATAACGATACGTATTTGAAAATAAATTGAATAATCGATTTAGTAAGATTGAAAAATCTAACGGCTGTATAACAATATCTTTCTTGCGCGAAACAACTATTTTATTCGCTTTTTTGTTCTTGATAGCGTCTCTTGCTGCTTTAACTAACTTTAGATGTTTTATTAAATCCTCTTCTTTTTCATCAATAGAGACTTCTTGTTGCGTGATACTATTCTTCGGAAAGGGAATCGATACAACTTCTGCTTTATTTGCTGGAATACAATACAAAGGTTTTTCAGAATCGAAAGGGGCGAATAGCATATCTTGTTCTAAAAAACAATTTCCTTCCATTATTTCGTTTTTAATCTGAAAATAACACGTAATAGTATCGCTATCGGGAAGACTATATATTGAAAAGGGGATTTTAGAATCGTACTGACTTTTTATTTTTTCTAACATCGCTGAATACTCCATACGAAACTATTTATATAAAGTTAATGTAGTTAGTTTTACTAACGAGATTAATTCGTCTGCTTCATTTGTAATTCGAATTTGCCACAATTGAGTCGTTCTACCTTTGTGTACAATTTTAGCGGTTGCATATACAAATCCATCTCGAATGCTTTTAACATGATTAGCCGCAATTTCAATACCTCGAATCATTGCTTTTTCGGTATCTAAAAAAATGAATGCCGCAGCACTTCCAATACTTTCTGCTAAAGCCACAGAAGCGCCTCCATGCAACACACCGTCGGGTTGATGCACACGAGGGGTTACAGGCATTTTAGCGACTAAAGTATCGTCGGTAACCGATATAAATTCAATGGAGAGCGTTTCCATTAGTGTGTTTTTACACATATCGTTACATTTGGCTAAAATTTCTTCTTTAGTGTACTTCATAGGAATGTTTTACTTTTGCTAAAGTACAAAATGCACCAATAAATGACACCTCAAAAACAAGTTTCTTACTCAACTACAAACACATATTCAACGCTTAATACGATTACTTCAGAAACAAAACATATTTGGCTTGTTTTTCACGGTCTCGGGTATTTAAGTAAATACTTTATCAACTATTTTTCAGAATTAAATCCTACTGAAAATTTCATCATTGCACCACAAGCTCCCGCTAAATATTACCAGGATAAAAAGTTTCGCCACGTAGGTGCTTCTTGGCTTACACGAGAAAATACAACTCTTGAAATTGAAAACGTATTAAATTACATAGACGCTGTGTTTGACGCAGAAAAACCCAACACACTTCCTAATTTTATTGTACTTGGTTATTCGCAAGGTGTTTCAATTGCAACACGATGGGTCGCAAGCCGCAAAATTAAATGCAACCACTTAATTCTTCATTCTGGAGGAATTCCGAAGGAATTACAACCTGAAGACTTTACATTCATGAGCCCTACTACAAAAGTTACTTATTTGTATGGCGACAACGATCCATACATTACAGAAGCTAGGAAAACCGAAGAAGAGCTTAAAGGAAGTAATCTGTTTGGAGAAAGACTTGAAGTACATGTGTTTAAAGGGGTTCACGAAGTAAATAAAGAATTTCTCATTACCACAGCGAAAGAAAAATAAGACAAAAGAGTGTATTTCATCGAATAAATTTGCATATAATCAAGTTAAGCCTTTAATTTACATCAAATTGTAGGAAAAAACTTAACCCCGCTTATATGAAAAATTTGATCTTAACCTTAGCATTTATTTTTACTAGTATCGCACTAGTAGCACAGGTAGCTCCAAAAGAAAAGCAAGCACTATTAGACTTTTACATCGCTACAAACGGTGAAAGCTGGGTAAACTCTTGGGATATCAATCAACCTGTTAAAGATTGGTTTGGCGTAACAGTTAAAGAGAATAAGATTACAGGCGTAAGTCTTTTATTTAATAATATGACAGGAACTATTCCTGCTTCAATTGGCGACTTAGAAAACTTGGAAGTATTTGAGGTTTCTTTTAATAAGTTATCTGGAAATCTTCCTACTGAATTGGGTCAACTTTCTAAATTAAAAGTTTTAGCTATCAATGGAAATAACATTTCCGGAAATATCCCATCTACCATTGGAAATTTAAGCGCTTTAAAAGAGTTACACTTAAGCAGTAATAAATTAGACGGAAGCATTCCAACATCTCTTAGTAACTTATCAGAATTAGAGATTTTAAATGTATTCGATAACAATCTTGTAGGAACATTACCTATTGAGTTATCTTATTCTGAAAACTTAAAAAAGTTGGTGATTGCTGAAAATGAAATCATCGAAACAGAATCATTTGCATCTTTACTTCTTTTCAATCAAGAAGCGAACTTTAAAAACCCAAACATAACTCCTTCAGCTAAAACAATTATAGCGAGTGAGGTTAATGACGACGAAAATTAATATTTCATATTTTTATTTTTTATTTGGTTATAACGACTCTCTAAACGGAGTCGTTTTTTGTTGGTTGAAATACAATTAAAACGAACTAAAGTACTGTTTGGCAAGTTTTTTAGTATTTTGCAAGTAGATTACTTGCAATAATGAACTTTTAAATAGCACTATTATGAAAATTCAATACCTACTTATCGTTTCCCTTTTCTCCTCAACCCTATTTTCTCAAAGTTATTTTCAGAAAAAAGCAGACAATACACCCATCGAAAATAAAACAACCGCTACTACTCTTGTGGCTAGTATTCCCTATCAAGGTTATGACGAAACACAAGCCTATTTTGGTGAAGGTGAGTATGAAATATTTTTAGATATTATTAACGGTGAGCTGGACAAACCTATTATTATTCTAGATGGTTTCGACCCTGGTGATGGTAGAGATATTAACGGACTTTACAACAGCTTAAGTTATGGAGGAGATAATATGGCAGATGTGCTACGATCTGAAGGTTTTGATATTGTAATTTTAAATGCACCACTTTATACTACCGATGGAAAAGACATTGATGGTGGATCTGATTATATTCAACGAAATGCAATGGTGTTAGTCGAACTAATAAACTTACTAAATGACCAAAAAGTTGGGGATGAAGAGCTAGTGGTTTTAGGACCTAGTATGGGCGGTTTAATTGGCCGTTATGCGCTTTCATATATGGAGCAAAATAGTCTTGATCCTGAAACTCGTTTGTATATATCATTCGATTCACCGCACAAAGGAGCAAATATCCCTATCAGTTTACAATACTTAATTAATTACTTAGCACAACAACTAGGAGATCCACAAGCAATTGCCATTGTAGACGACGTTTTAAATTCGCCCGCGGCTAAAGAAATGTTGTACGACCATTTATCAGGACATTTATTAAGTGGTTCAACTTTTGAGCAAGACCCTACATTAGTTTTACCTGCAGGAGCACCCAATTTTAGAGCTGCGTTTCAAGCAGAATTAGACGCGCTAGGTTTCCCGCAAAATGTTCGAAATGTTGCCATGATTAATGGTAGCGGACAAGGGACAACAACTGGAACTGCTGGGATGCAAGTGGTTAGTACCAATGTAGATTTAGGTAGTGGATTATCGGCAGACATCGAATTACATTTTACACCAGCCGCCAGTCAAACCAATTCACCAACCTTCGTCGAAACACTTTTCACAGGAATTCCTTTAACCGAATTTACTACGGAAGCTGAATCGTTTTCATTTACAGATGGTATTGATAGCGCACCTGGAGGAACCTCAAACATATCAAGCGCTTTGGGTGGCGGTGGAAGCTCTAACCCTATTATTGTAGCATTTATCGCAGCCCTAGACCAAGACGATTATTCATTTATTCCGACCATAAGCGCACTTGCTATAGAAAATGAAGACAATTGGTTTGCAACACCAGATATTGGCGGCACACACACTTCCCCGTTTGTAAATACATTTATTCCTTCTGAAAATGAATCACACGTAGCAGTAACTCCAGAAAGCGCACAATTTGCACTCGATGAAATAAGAAACGGTGTTGCAGGTATATCAGATTTTAATGCTTCGGAAAAATACGTTCTTGACAGAAACCCAGTAACAGATGCAATTACACTTCACCTGAAGACTTCAACTGTTTCTGAAAAGGTACAATTATCCATTTATAACAGTACTGGACAACTTTTAATAAATGAAACTTACAGCAACCCTGCTTCAGAAATTACGTTGAAGCATGCGTTACAGTCAGGAATATACTTACTGCAAGTTGAAGATTCAGAAAACACCCAAACATTAAAATTTGTAGTAAAATAATTGCTCTCTTTTAAATTGAAAGTTGGAAATCCCATTATAGATAAAACAGCTAATTGCAGATAGTTACATAGATAGAATGAATACGTTTTTCACGCTCACACTCCTTTGTTTACTCGCTATATCTACAAAATTAGTGGCACAAGATATAACGATTGGCAGCCGTGTGTCTATCACTTCCGAAATATTAAAGGAAGAGCGACCGCTACTCATCTATCTGCCTCCTTCCTATTATTCAAATAAAGATCAGCAATATCCTGTACTATATATATTAGACGGAGACTATAACTTTCAATACGTCACCGGGCTCATTGAATTGCAATCGAATATTAGTGAGAACATCCCAGAGATGATCGTAGTTGGTATTTCAGGAAAAGGTACCAAAACCTACAGAAAAAACTGCAAACCGAATATTCAAGGTGCTAAAGATATTGGCAATGCAGACGAAACGCTACAATTTATTAAATCAGAACTCACACCCTATATTCATTCAAACTACAAGGCAGCCGATTACAAGATATTAGCAGGACACTCCATTGGAGGACTCTTTGTAATTAACAGTGCTCTTGTACAACCAGACCTATTTAATCATTACATCGCAATAAGTCCAGCGTTATGGTGGTCGGATAAAGCGATACAAAAAAGAGCAAAAGATATTTTCAAGAAAAACACTAGCTACTCCTCAGATGTATATGTTTCATTAGCAGATGAAAAAGGAATGGAAGTGGCCTCTTTTTTAAAGCATACCAATGATGGTTTTAAGTTTAAACAATTTGAGGAAGAAAATCACAACTCTGTGGGTGAGCCTACGTACAAATGGGCGTTAAAAGCTATTTTTAAAACTTGGAAAACAGAACAGCCATTTTTTGATTCTTCGGAAAGTTTTATAACTCATTACAACAAGGTGAAATCTCATTATAATACAACTTTCAATATTCCGAATGGAGTTTTAGGATATACCCACTATAAGTTAAAGTCGAAAGAAGCTGAAATTAAAAAAATTCAGGAGTTTGTTTCTGAATCATACCCTGCTTCCCTACCCTATTTCAACACTTTAATAGCTGCTAATTATCTTGAATATAAAGCGTATGAAAAAGCGGAAACACTCCTGACTGAAACATTGAAACAGTATCCTAATTCGTTTGAGGTGCTTCAAAAATTATCTGAAGTAAATAAAGAGCTAAACAAGCTTCCTGAAGCCAAAACACATATTGAAACCGCTATTCGTTCTGCAAAAGAACAACAAGCTAGACAATGGCAAATTAATGAGTTACTCGAAGCCAAAGAAATGCTTCAAAATTGAATTTACCCTTTTTTATTAGAAGCCTAAATTGCTTTTAACACAGACAGAAGGAACTGAAGTTACGTAAAACTTTCCGAAGAAAAACCAATATAAAAAGAAACAGCCTTAGCTATGAATCTAAGGCTGTTTTAACATAAGTTAGGTATGCAATCAAACATGTTCTTTGGGAAATTAAAAAAACTAAAAATTAACTATTTCAGCTCTGCTTTTTATGAAGTGTTGCTAGTATTCCTTAAAAAAAGGTCTGGCATTTACAGATACACTTATTTTACTGATCCCATATAACTAATGTCTCCTAATAAAGTACTACTCTTATTGTTTTAACCATTAGTATTTAATCACTATGTAAATATACGGCCCTAATACAGTTGTAAATCAATCTTTTAGATTAGCGTCAAATTTATGCCGATGAGAGGCTAGAAACTTCCGTTAAATGGTAAAAAACACCTATGCTAACAACTTTTTCTAAAATAATACCATCATTGAAAATTAATAATTCCGAATTGCTAGTTTATAAAAACACGAAAAATACATCTTAAAACCGCCGTATGTTTACCGTAAGATAGAGTTGTAAACCTCTAAATTTTCAGAAAAAAGTAAACACAAAAAAAGCCTTAGGTAGCAATCTAAGGCTATTTTGTGTAAGTAAGTTTTCAAACCAAATTGGGGATTTGGGGATTTTAAACTATTATAGTCTTACAACTAAAATAGAGTTCTTAACAGTTATAACTAATGCTCATAATTATATTGTAAATATACAAGTGCTATTAAAATATAAATCAACATATTAGATTAGGTTAATGTTTCTATAGACGAGTTGCAAGAAGCTTCCGATAAACCGTAAATAGTTATATTTCTTTAGCATAAAACTCATAAGCCAATAAAAGTGACTGGTAGTAGTATCTTACAAAAGAAAGTAGTAAACAAAAAAAACAACCTTAGGTAGGATCTAAGGCTGTTTGGCTTAAGTAGGTTTGTACTAAAATTGGGGACTATAAAAAATTTATTGGGGATATAATTTATATTCTTGTTATAATTACTTTACTATTTAATTACACTGTAAATATACTTCTTCAATACACTTATAAATCAACATTTTAGATTAGCGTCAATTTAATATAGACCAAAAGCTTAAAAATACCGTTAAACGGAAAAACTAATAGAAAACAATATAAATCCATCTGTATACCCTTATCATACTAGTTTGGCAGTCTTCTTATTTATAGATACATTTGCATGTGTCTATCTATTATTATGGAATTAAAACAAATTGAAAAAATATCGAAAGCCTTAAGCGACAGTAACAGGCTTAAGATTTTGCAATACATGCAACAACACCAAGGTAAGATGGAATGCCAAGAAATTGGGTCGTTTCTAGATCTCACACAACCTTCCATTAGTCACCACATTAAAAAATTAGTCGAAGCCGATTTAATTCAACCACAAAAGGAAGGAAGGCATTACAACTATACAATTCATGCCAAAACATGGGAAGAATACATTACTTCACTAACCAAAATGTAATTTTTTATTTATCAAATACATCGAAACTTTTAAATATATCAATCTATAAAGCAAATGTCTTTACTAAAAAAACATACAAAATACTCCCTATTAGATCTCGTATTAATTTCTGAAGGAATTAGTGCTTCGGAAACATTACAACTTAGCAAAACGTTAGCGCAAAAAGCAGAAGCGTTAGGCTATCATAGATACTGGCTGGCAGAACACCACAATTCGATTGCAATTGCCAGCTCGGCAACCACCGTTTTAATGGGATACATTGCTGAAGCTACCAAAACAATAAGAGTAGGTTCGGGCGGAATTATGCTTCCCAACCACTCCCCGCTTATTGTGGCTGAACAATTTGGAACCTTAGGATTACTGTATCCAAACCGAATCGATTTAGGTTTAGGACGAGCGCCAGGTACCGACCAAGAAACTGCATTTGCCATTCGGTCTGATAGAATGCAAGCACAGCATCAATTTCCTGAAGAGATTGAAAAAATTCAGCAGTACTTTTCAACCGAAAATAGCACCGCTAAAGTAAGAGCCAATATTGCTGAAGGTGTCGATGTACCGTTATACATTTTAGGATCTAGCACCGATAGCGCACATTTAGCGGCTAAAAAAGGACTCCCCTATGCTTTTGCGAGTCACTTTGCAACAGCACAATTATTTGAAGCGTTAGCTATTTATAGAAATGAATTTCAGCCTTCAGAGTATTTAAAAGAACCGTATACGATGGCAGGGATTAATGTAATTACTGCAGAAACGGACGCGGAAGCAGAACGAATTTCAACATCCTTAATCAACATCATCTTAGGTATTGTAACAGGGAAAAGACAATATGTTCCTGCACCAACAACCATGACGGAAGATTTGATTGAAATAAGTAAGCATCCTGCCATTCATCAAATGTTGAAGTATTCTTTTATAGGAAGCAAAGCATCTGTTAAAAAACAAACGAAAGACTTTCTTGATAAAACACATGTAGATGAAGTCATTGCAGTAACCAATATATACGATGCGCAAGATAGAGTTAGATCGTACTCCTTATTTTCAGAAATAATGAAAGAATTAAATAAAGTATAAAAGATTACTGCCAATCCTTATTAAACAAAAAACCCGCAACTTTAAAAAGTTGCGGGTTTTTATATTTTTTTAGATTTCTTGTAAAGATCTGCCTGAGACGAATAAGCGATTCACTACATTTTGCATTGCAATAAAAAATGCCTCACTTTCGCAAGGCATTTTATTATATAGTTTAGGCTGTAAAGATCCGCCTAAGGCGGATAAGCGATTCACTACATTTTGCGTTGCAAAATGTGTTCTCTGCTTATTTTACTTCTTCAAAGTCTACGTCTTCAACATCTGCATTCTCATCGCTAGATGCTCCTGCGTCAGCTGTTGGTTCTCCAGCTGGAGCTCCTTGTGCATCTGCTTGTGCTTTGTACATTTCTTCAGAAGCAACTTTCCAAGCCTCGTTAATTTTATCTAACGCTGGTTGAATGGTTTCAACTTCTTTTGTTTCGTACGCTTTTTTCAACTCTTCTAAAGCAGCTTCAATTGGCGCTTTCTTATCATCAGATAATTTATCACCAAACTCTTTTAATTGCTTTTCAGTTTGAAAAATCATTCCATCCGCTTCATTCAGCTTATCCGCTTTTTCTTTCACTGCTTTATCAGATTCAGCATTTGCTTCAGCTTCTTGCTTCATTTTTTTGATTTCCTCTTCAGTTAAACCAGAAGAAGCTTCAATACGAATGTCTTGAGATTTGTTTGTCGCTTTGTCTGTAGCACTTACTTTAATAATACCGTTGGCATCAATATCGAAAGTAACTTCAATTTGAGGTACTCCTCGTTGCGCTGGTGGAATTCCATCTAAGTGAAAACGACCAATCGTTTTGTTATCTGGAGCCATTGGGCGCTCTCCTTGCAATACGTGAATCTCAACACTTGGTTGATTATCGGCAGCTGTAGAGAATACCTGACTTTTCTTAGTAGGAATTGTTGTATTTGCTTCAATAAGTTTTGTCATTACACCACCCATTGTTTCAATACCTAATGATAAAGGTGTAACATCTAATAACAATACATCTTTTACATCACCTGTTAAAACACCCCCTTGAATGGCAGCACCAATTGCTACTACTTCATCAGGATTTACTCCTTTGTTAGGTGCTTTTCCGAAGAATTTCTCAACCGCTTCTTGCACAGCAGGAATACGAGTAGAACCTCCAACTAAGATAATCTCATCAATATCGCTTTTTGAAATACCTGCTGCTTTTAATGCAGTTTCACAAGGCTTAATTGTTCTTTTTACTAAATCGTCGATTAATTGCTCAAACTTCGCTTTTGTTAACGTTTTCACCAAGTGTTTTGGTCCGCTAGCAGTAGCTGTTACGTATGGCAAGTTAATTTCTGTTTGTGCTGCAGATGATAATTCAATTTTCGCTTTTTCAGCAGCTTCTTTCAAACGTTGTAAAGCCATTGGGTCTTTTCTAAGATCCATTTGCTCCTCTGCTTGAAACTCGTCTGCCAACCAGTTAATAATTTTTTGATCTACATCATCCCCACCTAAGTGTGTATCACCATCGGTAGATAATACTTCAAATACACCGTCTCCTAATTCAAGGATTGATACATCATGCGTACCACCACCAAAATCAAATACTACGATTTTTTGGTCAATACCTTTTTTGTCCATACCGTAAGCAAGTGCTGCTGCAGTAGGCTCGTTTATAATTCTACGTACTTTAAGTCCCGCAATTTCACCCGCTTCTTTAGTCGCGTGTCTCTGACTGTCGTTAAAGTATGCAGGAACAGTAATAACTGCTTCTGTTACGTCTTGCCCTAAGTAATCCTCAGCAGTTTTCTTCATTTTTTGAAGAACCATTGCGCTCAATTCTTGTGGGGTGTACAATCTACCATCAATATCTACACGAGCAGTATCGTTATCACCTTTTACAACTTTGTAAGCTGCGCGGTCTGCTTCACTTTTAGATTCTGAATACTTATTCCCCATAAAACGTTTTATAGAAGAAATAGTCTTGGTAGGGTTCGTTACTGCTTGTCTTTTTGCAGGATCTCCAACTTTAATTTCACCACCTTCAACAAAGGCGATTACAGAAGGTGTAGTTCTTTTTCCCTCTGCATTAGGAATTACTGTTGGCTCGCTACCTTCCATAACAGCCACACAAGAGTTGGTAGTTCCTAAGTCGATTCCAATTATTTTACTCATAATGTTATAGTTATAATTTACTAATTTATTTTTTATTTACGATGTGTATATGACAAGGATTATGCCACTAGAACATATCTGACATGATGGCAGAATGTTAGTAACTGTAGTCGAACGATATAAAGATACTAATGACGTGGGTAGGTTCTATCCCGAAGCTTCAGGAGGGTCGGACTTTCATTACTCGCTTCCCGAAGAAAAACTAGGAGAGCTTGCCTGCGGCAGAGGGAGGCTCAAACAAACCGTTCTATCCCTCTCGCTGATGTTATATTTCTTTTTTAAAGTAAAGGTATCAAGACACACCTCTATTTACTTACTTCTTACAACTTAATGATTGATCCAAACACTTTCCAACAACTCATCATCGGTAGGGCGTTCAAACCAAGTTTCCATGAATTCAAAATTTTCTTCGGTTACTTCAAATTCAAACGTGTCTCCTTTTTCAGTATTTCGTTGCAAAACACGCTCCTTCCGAACCTCCTTCGGAATATCTAAAAAATGAAGCTTACACTCAATGTCATGCGCAATTGCAAACTGTCTAAATTTTTCACGATGGTTAATTTTTGACAGTCCTAAATCCAATATTGCATCTACCCTCGATTCGTGCAATTGCAGTATTAGCTGCTGCATAAGTGTTTCAGCACGCTCAATACGCTCTAAAAACCAATCTAAGCCATCCGTTTCTTTCTTGTCGGGAAGAAATAACGTATTATTCCAAGCATCAATAGAGAAGATAATTCCATTCGTTTTTTTCTTCAACTCCCTTGCATAAGTTGTTTTACCAGCCCCTGTATTTCCTACTATTAAGTGTATCATTGTTGCAAAACTACTATTTTTCAGAAACAAAACAAGACAGTGTTTTCTTTAAAAATTCTTTCTACTGCTTGCTTACAGACTTCTTACTTAAAATAATAATAATTGAATAGAAGTGTTTACTTTTTTAATAATTTAAAAGTTTCAGAAACACCTCTGTTTGCTGTTACTTTTAAAAAATAAGGTCCAGAACTTAAAGAAGAAATCATTGCGTTTAGTTTTTCTTCCGTAGAAACTTTGAATAACGTTCTTCCCAATAAGTTAAGTACTTCAAAAGATGTGATATCTTCTGTGCTATTTATAATAAGCTTATCCTCTACCGGATTGGGATAAAACTGAAAATCTAATGCTTCAAATTCTTCATTGGCAAGAATAGCATATCCTAAAGGACCTTCTACCAACTCAATGGTTTCAGTTTCTAACTCTAATAATGGTTTCAATTCACTTGCATTACAATCGCAGGCTGCAATATACGTTCTTTCAAATTGAGTCCCTCCAGAAGGAAAAGCAGGTTCAAAATATAAAACATCAAAATCTTCAAAAATGATATTTAAATCATCATTGTCTGTAATTACTGCTCCTGATGAAGTTGTTGTCCCTGTATTTGTACCATTGTCTAATGTTATCAATTTAACATACAAAGCATTCATTGTATGTGGCGCACATTGAATGGTATTTTCTATAACCGATGAGTAATTCATAAGCGCTTGTTCAAACGCATTAATATCACAGCCATCGCAAAGTATAAAATGAGTACGGTCATACCATTCCGGAATGTAACTATACCCTGGGTAATAAACCGACGCATCAAAAGCCGCGAATATATCATTAAGTCCACTGTCATTAGATTCAGGAGTATATCCAGGAATTGGGTTTCCAATAGGGTACCCTACAGTTGCATCTACCAATCGTAATTCGATTTGGTATTGCTGTCCAAACAATAAAAAATTGGAAAGTACTACAGCTAAAAATATATATTTTTTCATGCTACAAAGTATTTATTAAATATAATCAAAATTTTACGATTTATGCGTTTTCAATAAAAACTCCTTTTACCTCTTCTAACAATTTTTGATATAAGGTATGTATTTTCCAAAAGCTATATTCTTAAAACAAAAAAACACCCGAACATTCGGGTGTTTTTTAACTATTCTAATTCTTTTACACTATTGCTTTACAAAACGAATTGTTTTAGACGCATTCGCATCGCTAGTAATCGTCAACAAATAAATCCCTGAGTCTAAATTTGATGTACGGATTTTACGGTTCGCATCTGAAATTTTATTTTCTAACAATACACGTCCGTTCACATCAATAATCGATACACTATAATCACCTTCTATTTCTCCAAAAAGTGTCAATCTATCTGCTGTCGGATTTGGATACACACTTAATTGTGAAAGTGTTTGATCTTCTACTCCCAACGTTGCGGGAGGAAGAGGAATTAATGCGCCACCAGAAGCTAATGCAACCCACAGCCCAAATTCAGGTCCATTCGAGTTTTGAGAAGGATCTAAAAACCCAGAAGCCAACACTACGAGTGCCTGACCTTCTAATGCTAAAGTGCTTAAAGGAGCTCCGTAAGCAGCAACACCTACTGTTCCTGATGCATCTTGTATTTGCAATACATAATCTGCCGTTGGTAATTCTAAATATCCTTGAAATTCACTGTATGAAATATCATCAACTATGACACCAGCTCCAACTCCCGATTCTACTACATCTACCGTAGGTGCATCGGTAGCACCGTGGTGTACTAATACATCTGTGTTTGATCCATTGGAAGCCATTTCTCTCCCCATAGCATATACTTGAAGACTTGCAGCAGGCGATGGATTGTAGCCTGTCGGACTTATAATTCCATCTGCAACCACAACATAAGTTTCATTCTCGGCTAAAGTTACCGGCACAGTTAATACAGCATCCCCAACATCAGTACTGCTAGAAGGTGCTATAGATAGATCTATCGATACTCCTGCAGGTAAGTCGATAAAAGGTGTTGCGGTTCTAAACGCAAAATCATCTATTGCTAAATCTGAATTTACATACACATCTACCTCTGAAGCCAAAGCATCGGCAGAATTATGAATTACCTGCACTCGGGCAGTTTGCGAAAAAGCAACAGTAGTCGTAAAAAAGACAATAAAAATAAAGAGTAATTTTTTCATAATAACAGTTTTTTGTTAATGTTCAGGGAACAAGATAATTACAAATTCATTTTGTTTAATCTTTTTTATAAAAAGTTTAACAAAATGAAGAATCAACTATTTTTATCATCTCTATTAATTTGTCTTTACAACCAGTAGTTCTCCCCATTGTGTTGTATATCGAGGACTTCGTTCCTTTTTAATAAGTTCCCATTCGTTCATGCGAGTTCCTATCATGGCAGAGGCTACTGTAGACTTTCCGTATTTATTGTTGAGGGTATCAAATACTGCGATTAGTTCTTTTTTACCCAACTTTGATGGTTGATGAAACAAATTTCCTTGTACGTATTCCTGCGGAATAATACCGCTTAAATTCACCCCTACTTTTTTATACCGATAGCCAGGTTTATAAATATGTCGCAAGGCTTTACGTGCTTCTGAAATTAACATAAACGTATTGTTGGTAGGTACTTCTAATGTCACTGTGACACTATTTGAATACTGTTTGTCAATATTGCTGTGGTAATTGGTATGTAAAAAAACCTGTACGTAGGTTGCACAGCTTTTTTGCGCCCGTAACACTTCACTTACCTCACTAATATAGTAAGCACAAGCCTCTTCAATACGACCAATATCTTCTAACTTTTGTCCAAACGATTTTGCGGTCCCTATCCCTTTTTTTGGCTTCGGAAGCGTTGTAAACTCCAAACACGATTCCCCGTTCATTTCGCGCCACATCCGCTCTCCCACTACAGTCATCTCTTTTCGTACCCATGCCAACGGAAGATTTGTGAAATCATACGCCGTATGTACTCCTATAGTTTGCAAACGTTTTGCATGTTTGCGTCCAATGCCCCAAACATCGCCAATTTTTGCCCATTGCAAAGCTTCAACCCTTTTCTGTTCGGTGTCTATTACAAACACATGATTATTACTCGCTACCTTCTTAGAAATTCTGTTCGCCAATTTCGCTAATACCTTCGTAGGTGCAATTCCGACGCCGACAGGCAAACCAGTATTCTTGTAAATTGCATCCTTCATTTGGTGACCGTAACCTGTCAACGAGACGTATTTCATTCCGAAGAGATCCACAAACGCCTCATCAATGCTATACACTTCAACTTGTGGCGAAAAAGTGGTGAGAATATTCATTACGCGCTGCGACATCTCTCCATACAAGGTGTAATTAGAAGAGAAAAAAGACACTTTATTTTTAATCAATAAGTCTTTAATTTTAAAAACAGGCTCGAACATCGGGATATGTGCCAACTCCTTTGCTTCCTTGTTTGCAGCAATAACACAACCGTCGTTATTACTCAGCACAACTACGGGCTTTCCCCACAAATCGGGACGAAATACTTGTTCACACGACGCGTAAAAGCTATTGCAATCTACCATGGCAATCATAGCGCGTAATGAATTATATATGTAATAACACCCCAAAGTGTAAAGGAATCTTCTTTCGCCGTTTTTGGCATTCGCTGTACTGTAAATTCACCATCAGAAACCGTTAAAATTAAACTCCCAACTTTGGGTTGCAACGACCGATCGATAATTAAAACATCCTTATGTTTAATCTGCATGTTTGCATACCCATTTCCATCTACGCGAATAAAAAAAGTAGCATCTTGATTCTGTATCAACTCCTTATGCAAATCGATAGGTGCTTCTAAATAGTGCGTAGCCGCACTTGGAAATCCCGTTTGTTTTGAGACTTCTGGTGCGTGGCGATCTTTGCTTTTCTGAAGCTTTCCTGAAGTAGTTATTTCCATGTTTCAAAAGTAGGAATTATTCCTAAAAATTGGAATTATTCCAATAAAAGATATGAACATTCAGAAAATAGTTTTGTTCCGTAGAAATGAATAAATTTGACTCCCTAAAGTACAAGACTATCATATTGTATTTTCAATCGTTCCCTAAAAAAACACCATGGATAAAAAAATAGGTTTAAAAGAAGCGATATCCATTGGTATTGGAGGAATGGTTGGCGGCGGAATCTTTGCAGTATTAGGGTTGGCCGTTGCCTTGGCAAAGGGAGGAACACCTATTTCTTTTTTAATCGCCGGACTTATAGCGCTTATCACTTCCTATAGTTATGTAAAATTATCGCTTCGTTATCCAGACAGAGGCGGTACTGTGAAATTTATAAATCAAGGGTTTGGCATTGGCGTATTTAGTGGAGGTATTAATAATTTACTTTGGATTAGTTACATTATAATGCTGGCCTTATATGCTTCGGCATTTGGCTCGTACGCTCCCAACTTATACCAAATTACAAGTGATGCTACGATAGATTCACACATCTACGCATCGGCTATAATTGTTCTAGCCTCAGTTATTAATTATTACAGTATTGCGGTGGTTGGAAAAATTGAAGCCTATGCCGTAATTATCAAATTAGTTATTTTATTAACTTTTGTAGGCTTTGGAGCCTACGGACTTATAGGAAATCCACATGTCACCCAGCTATCGCCAACCCATTGGGAAGCTCCGTTTAAGCTTCTTACCGCTGGAATGGTGATTTTTGTGGCGTATGAAGGTTTTGAGCTCATTGCAAACGCGGCGCCGGATATTATAAACCCCAAGAAGAATATTCCGAGGGCTTATTATGGGTCGGTAATTTTTGTCATCTTTTTATACGTTATTATAGCAGCCATCACTGTTGGTTCTTTAGATTTTGCGCAAATAGCAACTGCCCAAGATTATGTGTTGGCCGAAGCTGCAAAACCCATGCTGGGAAAAGTTGGATTTACCGTGATTACCATCGCAGCTCTAATCTCTACCTTTTCAGCCATCAATGCTTCTCTGTATGGAGGCAGTAAAGTAAATTATGAAATTGCTGAAGACGATGAATTACCTAAAGAGTTTACACGCTCACTATGGAATCAGCCCATTGGATTATTAATTACTGCTATTACGACACTGATTTTGGTAAATAACTTAAAATTAGAAAGTATCTCCACAGCAGGAAGTACTGGTTTTTTATTAATTTTTGCTATTGTAAACTACACAGGGTTTAAACTTTCAAAAGAAATAAACGGAAGAAAAAGTATTCCTTTTATAGGTTTTATATTTTGTCTTGTGGCACTCGTTGCGCTGCTCGTTCAACATTTTTCAGAAAGTAAGTCTGATGTGTTTATAGCTGTAGGAATCATTGTTTTTTGCTTTCTATTAGAGTTTCTATACAAACAAAGTGAACGCAGAACTTCGACCAAATAAAAGAATACCATAATTAGTCCCGTTACAACCCCTTCAATTTTAAAAAATCTATAAATTTTAGGTGTAATTTTTAAGTTTCTCCTAAATAGATACGTTTAAATTTCTTAGGTTTGATTTAGATTTAAAACTATGGAAAGTATTAGTGTTTTCGACATGCTTAAAATTGGTGTAGGACCTTCAAGTTCACACACTTTAGGACCTTGGCGCGCGGCAGGACGATGGATTGATGAATTAAAAAAGAAAGGAACTTTTGATAATGTCGCTTCTATCACTGTAGATTTATACGGATCATTATCTTTAACAGGAAAAGGACATGCAACCGATATTGCGGTACTTTTAGGATTATGTGGCTTTGACCCTGTAACCTTTCCAATAGAAAAGATCGACGAAACCATTACTAAAATTACTACGGAACACAAACTACAACTCAACAGCGAGTTAGCAGTACCTTTTATTCCGAAGGAACATATAAAATTCAACCGAAAATTTTTAGATTTTCATCCAAACGGAATTACGTTTCGAGCAACACTAACTAACGGAAAAAAAACATTTTCTACCTATTATTCGATTGGAGGAGGCTTTGTTGTGAAAGAAGAACGAAAACGCGCCAAGAAAAAAGTGGAACTGTTTTCTCATTTTCCGTTTCCTATTGAAAAAGGAACCGAATTACTCGCTTATTGCAAAGCGGAAGGCAAATCGATTAGTGAAATTGTTCTCGAAAACGAAAAATCAATTTGTTCAGAAAAAGAAATTAACGACAAACTAAAGGCTATTTGGGATGTTATGTTAGATTCTATGTACGTAGGCTGTCATACTGAAGGTACGCTTCCTGGCGGATTAAATGTAAAACGCCGCGCTTACGAAACAAATAAAACACTACTTACCAGTACCTCCTATTCCAATGCCGAAGAATGGATTGCGACCATTCGAAATACAGAAGTGAAATTTAGACAAATCCTAAAATGGGTTTCTTGTTTCGCTTTGGCCGTAAACGAAGTAAATGCCTCTTTAGGACGTGTGGTAACAGCACCTACTAATGGAAGTGCAGGTGTGATTCCAGCCGTAATGATGTACTATATGGTGATTGAAAACCACGATGCTAATTTTGAAGATATTCGTAAATTCTTATTAGTCAGTGGAGAAATTGGAAGCTTGTTTAAAAAAGGAGCTACCATTTCGGCTGCTATGGGGGGCTGTCAGGCAGAAATTGGCGTTTCATCCGCAATGGCAGCAGGAGCGCTTACCGAACTTATGGGAGGAACTCCAGAACAAGTACTCATGGCTAGCGAAATCGCGATGGAGCATCACTTAGGACTTACCTGTGACCCTATTGGCGGATTGGTACAAATACCGTGTATAGAACGCAATGCGATGGGCGCTATTAAAGCAATTAATGCGTGCGAAATGGCATTAGATGGTGATCCTGCCAATGCGAAGGTTCCATTTGACAAAGTGATTGAAACCATGTGGGAAACAGCAAAAGACATGAATACGAAATACAAAGAGACTAGCGAAGGCGGTTTGGCTGTGAAAGTAAACATGAGCGACTGCTAAATCATTCATAATAAAATCATTACTCTTCTTTTTTATTTTTCTTCGGAAAAGACTAAAATATAGCTTTCACATTTACGTTAGCTATCTAACTCTATTACAATAGTTTCCATTTTTCAAATTTGTATGTAGGAAAATACTTAATATTTCACATTTTAACATTTGTAATGCAATTTTAATCGATTAAATGTGTTTATTTATCGTTAAAGTGTTCAACTAAAGAATACTTTGGCCCTAAAATCTATATTCATTTAATTCCTACATTATGAAAAAGCCCCTAATCGTATTGTTTATTTTAGCAACAACATTTTCGTTTACAACTTCTGCGCAAGAGGTAAGTATTGATGGCAGACTAAAACCGCATTTAGATGCCTTTTTTGAATTGTGTAAAACCTATAACATTGAATACAACGATAAGTTATTTGCCTTGAAAAAAATTGCTGTGGTAGAAACACTTCAAACATCTTCAAAGGGTTCTACTTTAGGAATGCTACAAAGAGACGAAGATAGAAACGTTGAAAACATCGCCATCAATTGGATTGCCATGCTTGACCCTGAAATTTTAAAAGTAGTAGCTTTTCACGAATTTGGACACTATTTTTTAGAGTACGACCATCATGTATGTGACGACTGTGGTATTATCATGTCTGTGGTTAATACGAGCTATTTTGATATCGCTAACGATTGGGAAAATCAAATTAAGATCCTTTTTGAAAAATCACCAGCCTACCTTAAAAATCAAAATTCAATGAATACGACTGTCGCGCAGCAAAACTACTCGGGAAACTAACGACTATTCTTGTTGGCAACCTGCCTGTCTGCGGGAGTCTATAATGTGATGTATTTTCCATCCTGCATTGGTCTTAACTATTGTAAAAGAATTGGCGCCACAATGACTAAAGGTGCCATTTACCCAAAACTCATAAGGCGTCCAAACATGCGCTAAATTACCATCTATGGCGATGGTATATCCCAAAATACGCTCTTCCCACTGTTGATCGGTTGGGCGTTTTGCAATAGCCGTTACCAAACTGGAGGCGCTTTTTGTTGTAATAGTAGCCACTCCTTCTTTGTTTGTAAATGCCGTTTCTAACATTGCATGAGACGTTAATAATGTGCTCATTTGCAAGGTATTTCCTTTATGGAATCCTTCAAAAAAAGTTGCTATAATTTGTTTTGCTTCAGCTTCGGAAAAATCCTGCTGCGAAAAACAAAGGGTGCTTCCGCAGAAAGTAATAAGGAGGAGGAGGAGTAACTTCATGATACAAATAGTAAAGATTGAATCTCAAAATTAGTACTTTTACCTCTCAATTTCAGAAAAAATATGTCAACAGCAAAAAAAGAGTACAAACGTATCACCACAAAAACGTTGGTAGATATGAAAAACAGAGGTGAAAAAATTTCAATGCTTACTGCTTATGACTATACCATGGCGAAGATTGTAGATGGCTCTGGTATTGATGTCATATTAGTAGGTGATTCTGCTTCCAATGTGATGGCTGGACACGAGACTACATTACCGATAACACTTGACCAAATGATTTATCACGCAGCTTCTGTAATTCGTGGTATTGAACGCAGTTTGGTCGTGGTAGATCTCCCTTTTGGAAGTTACCAAAGTGATCCTAAAGAAGCGCTTCGTTCTGCCATTCGTATTATGAAAGAAAGTGGTGCACATGCTGTTAAAATGGAGGGTGGAAAAGAGATTAAAGAATCTATCAAACGCATTTTAAATGCGGGTATTCCTGTTATGGGGCATTTAGGACTTACACCTCAGTCTATTTATAAGTTTGGTACGTATACGGTTCGTGCGAAAGAAGAGGAAGAAGCTGAAAAATTAATTGAAGACGCTTTATTGCTAGAAAAAACAGGTTGTTTTGCTATTGTAATGGAAAAAATTCCTGCAAAACTTGCCAGACAAGTTGCTGAAAAATTGACCATCCCTATTATTGGAATTGGTGCCGGAAACGGTGTCGATGGGCAAGTACTGGTAACCCACGATATGCTGGGAATGACGCACGAGTTTAATCCACGATTTTTAAGACGTTACCTAGATTTATATACGGAAATGACGAATGCTTTCGGTCAGTACAGTGCCGATGTAAAAAGTGGTAATTTTCCAAGCGATGCGGAACAGTACTAAAACGTATTTATTCTGTAAATAAGTTCTAACCACTAACGCTTCTGCCATCCAAAAATCAAACTCGATACATAGTACCAAGGAGAATCTTCAAGTGTTGTTTGAAGACAATCATTTATTGATTGTAAACAAGCGTCCTGGAGATATTGTACAAGGAGATAATACAGGAGACACGCCACTTTCGGAAGTTGTAAAGCAATACATTTCTGAAAAGTACAACAAACCTGGCGCTGTATTTTTAGGTGTTGTGCATCGATTAGATCGGCCAACGAGTGGCGTGGTTGTTTTTGCAAGAACTTCAAAAGCATTGACCCGTTTAAATAAACTATTTGCAGAAAGAGAAACACAGAAAACATATTGGGCGATAGTACAAGAGGTCCCTCCTAACGCTTCAGAAAAGTTAGTCCATTTTCTAAAAAGGAATCCGAAGCAAAACAAATCGTACGCGCACAGTAAAGAAGTTCCTGAAAGCAAAAAGGCGATATTAACCTATACCATTCAGAAAAAATTAGATCGGTACACTTTATTAGAAATTGCACTAGAAACTGGGCGTCACCATCAAATACGTTCGCAACTTTCAGCAATAGGATCCCCTATTAAGGGAGATTTAAAATATGGTTTTAACCGAAGTAATAAAGACGGGAGTATTCACTTACACGCTAGAAAATTGACGTTTGTGCATCCCATTAAAAAAGAAGAGCTGACCATTGTAGCACCTCCTCCCAATGATGTTATTTGGAATGCTTGCCTTTAAAGAATGGATATTTCGTTTTTTAACGCATACAATACCAAACCGACTCTGTTTTTAACTTGTAGTTTATGAAACAAGTCTTGACGGTATCCATCGATTGTTTTCGGACTTAAATTCATTTCGTATGCAATTTCTTTGTAAGTCATTTCGCTACAAGCCAACTTCATAAAAATTAATTCATTTTCTTTAAAAACGGGTGCTTCTGCTTTCCCATCATCGTGAAGCGACTGTAAGAGTGTTGCATTTACTTTATCGGAATGATAATATCCTTTGTCCATTACCTCGTGTAAAGCTTCAATCAAATTGTCGGGATGAATGTCTTTAAGTAAATAACCTTTGGCACCATTACAAAGCATTTTTAGGATAATATCATCATCATCTTCCATAGAAAGAGCTAAGACTTTAATATGTGGATGATTCTCTGTGAGCCAAAGAAGAGTTTCGTGCCCATCCATTACAGGCATATTTATATCTAATAAAATAATCTCTGGCTGAATTTTTTCTGAAGCAATTTTGTTTTGAAGATCAAATCCATTTTTAGCGTGGTACAATACTTTAAAACCTGGAAAAGAATGGATTAGTTTTTCAAGAGATTCTGCAAATAATAAATGATCGTCAACAATTACAATACTTGCTTTTGGGGAACTAGTCATTTTGATACGGATATTTTAAAAATATTGTTGTTCCTTTTCCAATCGTTGAATTGATTGAAAAATCGAGATGTAGTAATTCTGCTCTACTCTTCATTGTTTCCATACCCGAACTATCTGTTATTAAGCTTGTATCGAAACCAACACCATCATCTTTTACTTCTATCTCTAAAAGGTTTTCTTTATAGGATAAAAGTACAAATAATTTTTTTGCTTTTGCATGTTTTATAATGTTTGAGAAAGACTCTTGCAGTATTCGAAATAAGATAATCTCGTTGGTGTTCTTAAAAGCCACTGGAGTTCCTTCTACTTTTAGTTTCGCTTCTAAAAAACTCAATTTATTAAAGCGCTCTAACTCTAATTCGATCGACGTTAAAATTCCGTTTTTTAAAATAACATCGTTGTTTAATATTTTTGAAAGAGTTCTAATCTCATGAACGGCATCTTTTACAACATCTTTTGTTTCATCAATTTGAGGATGAAATGATGGTGGAACCGTATGCGATAACATATTAAGCTGAATATTGACTACAGAAAGCAACTGCCCTACATTATCGTGAAGCTCCCAAGCAATATTTTTGAAGGTTTGTTCTTGAATCTCTAGTTTAGATTTTTCAATTTCTTTTTCAAAACGTTGAGCTACTTCAAGACGTTCTACTAAAAATTTATTTTTTCTGCGTTGAAAAGCAATCACAAACACGACCGTAAAAACAGTAAAGAATAACAAAATAGCTACAAAATAAATAATAAGTAGTGTCTCCTGTTCTAATAAAGGTCCCTCTCTCTTGAGCATATTAAAAATCCTGCTATGTAAATTGAATATGTTAAAATGTTTGTGCTATTTACCACGATGATATAAAGTTTCACGAATTCTGGGTCTAACGAATTGCTAAAATAATAGCTATAAATCATAAATGGCGTTACACATAAATGCCAAATTAGTGCCGCAACAGAGACGTAAAAAGGCAACGTTTTATGTATTTTTAATATTCTATTACTGTTTAGCAACTCTAAATAATACAAGGCCACACTTAAAAACACAAATAATGTTCCTACAATCATTGTAAAAGGTGAAAAGCCGATAAAAAAGATAGGTGTAAAAAACAAGTATGTAATACTCCCCACTAAAAATAAAATAGAGAGCATATTAATTAATTTGATGTTCTTTTTAGATTGATAATACCATTTAAAATAATGAATATAGAAAAGCATACTAATTATTAGGTAAATATTGAAATACCAATAATTTTTTTCGAATGGAGTTCCTTCTAAGAAATATAAAAAAGACCCTTCTTTTACAAAATAGGCATACCATCCGAAACATTCGGAAAACACAGTTAGCCCTAAAAATAAAACAAGATATAATGTATATTTAGTTCTATCCTTACGGTAATAATAAATACTTGTAATAAAAGCAATTACCTCTAGGGCTTGAAGTGTAAAAGTATACTTCACTTATTAATAATTTGTTGGTGGATGTCCTCCAATACCAGCATTCATAGGCGCAATATTGTAGTTATTAGGCGAATTAGCTGCAATTCCTTTTGTTGGAGACATGAACATCGTTGCTTTTGTAGAAGTATCACTATTATAAGCTGCAAAATAAAAACGTATCCCTGGCGATGAAACACCATCCTTTAGAGATTGTTCTCTAACGTAATCCAAAAATTCTTGTAATTCTTCTACAGAATACACAAACTCTCTTGTGTCTTGTACTCCTAATGAATTTTGAATACTTGATGCTCGCGTAGCAACCCAATTATCTTGTAATTGTCTTGCAGCTGCTTCTGTAATGCATTTTGCTGGTTTCCCCATGATTTTTGTAAGTTTAGTTAGTAATTAAGTATCTAAAATAAACAAAAAGCAACCCTACTTCCTAACCAAATTCAAAAAATAGGTAAAACCCTAACCCAAAAAAGGGTTTCGCCTTTTCTAACAGAGTGATTACACTGACCAAATTAATAGATAAAAACCCTAAAATAATAGGTAAATAACTATTGTTTAGATAGTTATATTTAATAACTTTATAGTCCCATCCCTACTTCCCTATTCTTACTTCATACCATTCTAAAAATGATATACGAGACATTGGAAATATTAATGGAACAAATTACCACGTATTTGGGTACAAAACCTAATGACGATAGTGTTTTACTATTAGAAAACAGTGCCAAACTTGACGATACAACACTCACCAAAATAAAGGATAGAGTGGTTGTTACTTTATTAAATCTTGAAGAAGAAACTACGCTAAAAAACATTCCTAATACGGAGTTTAAAAACGGTAAAACGATTTATAAGAACAAACCTGTAAATCTCAACCTCTATGTGCTATTTGCAGCAAATAGAACGATGTACGAAAAATCACTGATATCCATTTCTAACATCATTGCTTTTTTTCAATCCAAAAAAGTATTCACACAAACAAATACACCTTTTTCTTCAGGTAATTCTGCTTTTGACGATTTAAAAGAATTCAAATTTGTGGTTGACCTCTACACACCAACCTTCGAACAATTGAATTACATCTGGGGCACTTTAGGAGGTAAATCGGTGCCTAGCGTACTTTACAAAGTGAGTATTTTACATATCGAAAATGATATCATACAAGATATCGGAACACCTATCAGTCAAGTACAAGCCACTCTAAAAGACACCAAACAATGAGTTTTAATATAACATATAAACCCTTATGCCATGTAAATGCGTACCATCATTATTTTTTAGACGATGGCACTACAGCTTTTGACGATCTTGGTGAACCTACCTTAAAAGAAGAACAACTTGAAAAGTATAACCTCAATAGCTTTTTAAAGATTGTTCCGTCTTTAAAAACACAACGCATGTTAGCGGGTCAAAAAATACGATTTAAAGAAACGAATACTGGCTTTTCGTTATGGATTGCTTCGGAAGAAACCGTAACTCCAAACCTGTTTGAACCTAAGATTGAACTTTCGCAAAGCGAGACGCTTCAATTTCTACTGTATATTAAAGATTCTCTATTTGAAAATTATTCAACCGTAGTAGCTACCCCTTCTACTCCTTTCTATTTCTCGAATAAAAAACCTGATACAGAACCGGTCAGTTTCAGCGAAATTAATCTAGAGGAAACAATACCTCATACTTTAATTTCTAATTTCACCAGTACTGAAGCTACCTACGTAAAACTTTCCGAAGAACTTTCAGCTACAGAAACACAAAACCTATTTGGTATCATTTCGCTTCAAGTTGAAGCAGACACTCCTTCTAAAAGCTTACTAGATGGAAGCGGACAACTTCCAGCAACACCACCTACTTTCAAAATACAAATTAAAAACAGAGAAACTTTCTGGCAGTATTTAGATCAAAAAGACGGAAGTTTTATTCATAAGTCCCCTACCGAGTTACCCTTAGTAAAAAACGGAATTGTTGGATATAGTTTTGACAGTATAAAACGTCCTGCCGCAGCGCCCAATCGATTGCTTTTTGTGAAAGATGGCGGCGGAACGATTATAGAAACAATTTCAGAAATATTTATATAAAAATTAAACCTTAAAATTATGGCAACATCGTTTAAAACACCGGGAGTTTATGTGGAGGAAATCTCAACCTTTCCACCCTCAGTAGCTCAGGTAGAAACAGCAATCCCAGCTTTTATAGGCTACACAGAAAAAGCCTTTATTAGTGGGACCGATTATCACACTGAAGAGATTATTAAACCCATAAAAATTAGTTCGCTCCCCGACTACGAGTTTTTATTTGGAAAAGGTCCAGACCCAACCACTATCAATATTGATTTAAAAAGTGACAACACCGTAAAATCGGCAACCATCAACAGTATTAATTTACTTTACGACTCCATTCGCATGTTTTATATCAATGGAGGTGGCGATTGTTATGTGGTTTCTGTGGGAGGTTATAACGCCCTTACTTCAGAAATTGTAAAAGAAGACCTTACTGCTGGACTGGATTCACTACATAAAGTAGACGAACCAACCTTATTAGTCATACCAGAATCGGTACACCTCTCAGCAGAAAATGCAGGTGAAGTTCACGCTGCAATGTTAGCGCAATGCAACAAATTACAAGACCGATTTGCAGTGTTAGATATTGTAAATGGTGATTTAGAAGCCACTCCACTACTCGATCCTGTAGAAGTATTTAGAAGCTATGTTGGAATGAATAATTTAAAATACGGAGCAGCATATTACCCTTGGATTAAAACAACGCTTCCTTTCAAAATAGATTATGACACCATCGTTAACGGAACATTTACCAAAGAAGGAAATCCTGTCCCTGCCATCGAATCTTTTTTTAATTCTGATATCGTTGCTGCGATTACCAATAAAGATGCAGATATCACTGCCGCTGAAGCAGTACCGGCTGTGGATCCAGCAGTTCCAGGAACTCCATCACTAGCAAACTTACCTGCTTATGTGGAAGACATTTTTGATGCGTATAAAGAGTTTTTTGATCTTTCTTTTGCAGATAACACTGCAGATTCTAACTCTTCAACATCCATTCATACACGTTACACCAAAGATGGTTCTGCTTTTCACGGTTTATTAAAAACCTTTTACGATTATATTCACTTTAGCGATTCCACCAATGGAGGTCCGTCGCCTTGGGCTAGCCCTGGATTAGGAGATCTTAGTGTTGCTCCATTAGATCCTGCTGTTGCCTTTCCAACTTTGACTTTTAGTATTCCTGAAAGTGCAGGAAATAATGTTTTTCAAGCCACTGGAACAGCAGCTGGAATTACTCCTTATTTTGAAGTAATCTACGACAAACTAACAGCGTTAGTCGCTGCTTTTATTGAAGAATTAAAGGCTTCACGTACTACGACCACCGAAACACTGTCGCAAGTAGATGCTGTGTATAGAGGAATTATAACAGCCATTAATGCTCAAAAAGTAATTCTTCCTCCAAGCGGTGCAATGGTAGGTGTTTATGCCTACGTAGATAACAATCGCGGTGTATGGAAAGCGCCTGCAAATGTGAGTATTTCAGGGGTGGTTGCTCCTACCGTAAATATTTCGCATGAAGAACAACAAGGCTTAAATGTAGATGTGGTCGCAGGAAAATCGATAAATGCAATAAGACCTTTTGTTGGTAAAGGAATTTTAGTTTGGGGAGCAAGAACGCTTGCCGGTAATGACAATGAATGGAGGTATGTTCCTGTACGACGCTTTTTTATCATGGCTGAAGAGTCTATCAAGAAAGCAACCGAGCAATTTGTTTTTGAACCTAACGATGCCAATACATGGGTTAAAGTTAGAGCTATGATTGAAAACTTTCTCATTCTACAATGGCGCGCAGGAGCTTTAGCCGGAGCGAAACCTAATGATGCCTTTTATGTAAAAGTAGGATTGGGGGAAACAATGACTGCCGACGATATTTTAAACGGAATAATGAACGTAGAAATAGGAATGGCTGTGGTTCGCCCTGCTGAATTCATTGTATTGAAGTTTTCTCACAAAATGCAAGAATCATAAATCATTAGACAAATTAATAATCTTTAAAATCAAACAAAAATGGCCGATTTATATCCTTTAGTAAAGTTTCACTTCTCAGTAGATTGGGGAGGAACAAATATAGGTTTCACTGAAGTTTCAGGACTAGATGTAGAAACAGAAATGATCGAATACCGCCACGGAGCAAGTCCGGAATACAGCAAAATAAAAATGCCTGGTATGCAAAAATTTAGCAACATCACTCTAAAACGTGGATCGTTTGCAAATGACAACGAATATTTTGCCTGGTGGAATACTGTAAAACTCAACAAAATAGAACGTAGAGATGTAACTATAAAACTACTAAATGAAGCACATGAACCTGTAATTGTTTGGAAAGTTAAAAATGCATGGCCCGTTAAAGTTCAATCTACCGATTTAAAAGGTGATGGTAACGAGACCGCTATCGAATCTATGGAGATTGCACACGAAGGATTAGTAATTCAAAACGGCGATTAATGGCAACGTACTATCCTCCAGTTAGCTTTCATTTTAAAGTGGAATTCAACGGAATTACCCAACAAGAAACAGATATGCAATTTCAATCCGTTTCGGGTCTTTCCGTAGATATAGACACAGAAGAATTTGCCGAAGGAGGAGAAAACAAGTTTAAACATAAGCTTCCGGTACGAACAAAATATCCAAACCTGGTATTAAAACGAGGAATGGTTACCGATTCTAATTTGATCGATTGGTGCAGAGATGCTATTGAAAATTTTCAATTCAAACCTGTAGATCTTACCGTGAAACTTTTAAATGATGAGCACGAGCCGCTAGTAACCTGGAATGTTATAAACGCATATCCTGTAAAATGGTCGGTAGATGATTTTAATGCTGAAGAAAACAAACTAGCCATCGAAACAATCGAATTAGCTTATAACTATTTTACCCTCGTTTAGTATGCCAATTGAAATTAAAGAACTTATCATTAAAGTAACTGTCAATGATCCCAATCAGACCAATGCGTCTGCTGAAAAAAAATCGGGAGAGAAAGCAGAAGAAATTATGAGAGCCTGTATAGAGCAAGTACTAGAAATTCAAAATCGTAAAAAAGAACGGTAATGAGCACAGGAGAACTGAAAAAATTACGTGTCACAGGATATAAGGATGATAAATACACCGAAAAAGTGGACGATGGTGAGTTTACAACCTTATTAAATCCTGAAAAATACACGTTTAAATACAAAGTGGAATATACCGAAGCACAAGGGCAAGGAACTAGTGCTACGCAACCCAAATTTGTACGTACTCCTCCTGAAGATTTCGAACTCGATTTTCTGTTTGACAGAACCGGCGTTCTTCAAGGAAATGACAATAAAAATGGCGATGGAATTATTGAAGATATTGATAAATTCAAGAAAATTATTTTTGATTATAGTGGCGACGAACACAAACCAAATTATGTTCTCATTGGTTGGGGAACCTTATTATTTAAAGGAACGCTACTCGAAATGTCCATCGAATTTAAACTCTTTGCTCCCGACGGTACACCTATACGCGCTGTTGTAAAAACTAAATTTAAAGGCTCGGTAGAAGACGACCTTCGAGTGGCTAGAGAAAATAACAACTCTCCCGATTTAACGCACATCAGAACAGTAAAAGAAGGAGATACATTACCGCTTATGACCTTTAAAATATACGGAGACAGCAAGTATTATTTACAAGTGGCACAAGCCAACAAACTCACCAATTTCAGAAAATTAACCGCAGGACAACAAATTAAGTTTCCTCCTATCGAAAAAGCAACCTAATGAGTAACGAAAGAACCATAAACACTTCGCAAAGTTCAGACTTAATAACCTTTACTATTTTAATTAATGGGAGCGCTATTTCTGAAACCTATCAGGTAAAAAGCATCGCAGTAGAAAAAGAGGTTAATCGAATTCCTTTTGCACAATTGGTGTTTTTTGATGGTAGTGCAGCTAGTCAAGACTTTCCGTTGAGCAATAAAGATGAGCTTATTCCAGGAAATGACATTGAAATTAAAGCTGGATACCACAACGACGAAGCAACTATTTTTAAAGGACTTATTATAAAACAGAGCCTAAAAATAAGAGAAAACGGAGCCGTTCTTATTGTAGAGTGCCGAGATAAAGCGGTTGCAACAACACTCGGACGCAAAAGCAAATACTTTTACGACAACTCAGACAGTACTATTATCGAGGAGATTCTTAATGATTATAACATCGAAATAGACATCGCAAAAACCAATTACGACCACAAAGAAATGGTGCAATACAATGCTTCCGATTGGGATTTTATGATTACCCGAGCACAAGCGAACGGTTATGTCTGTTTTGTGGATGACGGTAAAATAACCATTGACAAACCGAATCTTTCCGAAGCACCAATTCAAACAATTAGATACGGTGACACCCTTCTTTCTTTCGATGCTGAAATGGATGCACGGAATCAATATAATAAAATAACAAGCTACGGATGGAATCCTTCAGATCAAGAAATTGTTGAAAATGAAGCTAGAAACCCACATTTAGTAGTAAATGGAAATATTTCTACTTCAGATTTGGCGAAAGTATTTGATGTTGAAAACTTACAACTAAAGCAAGGCGGAAACTACAATACGGCTGTACTGCAAGAATGGAGTGATGCGAAAGCAGTTTTTCAGCAGTTATCAAAAACAAGAGGCAACGTAAAATTTCAAGGCATCCCTGAAGTAAAACCCGGCGTCATTTTAAAACTTGAAGGTGTGGGAGACCGCTTTAACGGATCTGTTTTTATCAGCGCAATTCGACACGAGCTCGTAGATGGGAATTGGACCATAAATGCCGAATTTGGAATCAATCCGCAATGGTTTAGCGAAACATACGACATCAATGAAAATCCTGCCTCAGGGTTGCTACCAGCCGTAAATGGATTACAAATAGGGATTGTTTCTCAATTAGAGTCAGATCCCGATGGAGAAGACCGAATATTGGTGCAAATACCGATCATAAATAACGAAGAACAAGGGATTTGGACACGAGTCGCTTCGCTAGATGCTGGAGAAAATAGAGGTGCTTTTTTTAGACCAGAAATTGGAGATGAAGTAATTGTGGGATTCATAAACGACGATCCAAACCATGCTGTTGTCCTCGGAATGTTGAACAGTAGCGCAAAACCGGCGCCTATCGATGCAACAGACGACAACCATGAAAAAGGGTTTGTCACCCGAAGCGAAATGAAGTTGCTATTTAACGATGATAAAAAATCCATCACTATTGAAACACCCGCAGGTAAAAAAATTACCATTGATGAAGAAGCAGGATCTATCATTATTGAAGACGACAATAATAACACCCTTACACTAGACAGCGATGGAATTATAGCCAATAGCGGTAAAGATGTAACACTAAAAGCAGTGGGAGACGTAACCATTGAAGGAACCAATGTAACAATAAATGCAAATACTCAATTTAAAGCGGAAGGAATCTCCGGTGCAGAAGTATCGACAAGTGGAATTGCCGTTTTAAAAGGATCATTAGTACAAATAAATTAAAAATATGCCCGCAGCAGCCAGAATAAACGACATGCATGTGTGTCCCATCGTAACTCCAGCAGGAGCTCACGTTGGAGGCCCTATTTTACCTCCAGGAGATGTTACCGTATTAATTAGTGGTATGCCAGCCGCACGAATGGGAGATATGGCAACATGTACCGGTCCCCCAGATATGATTATTGGAGGTTCGTCAACAGTACTTATTGGTGGTAAACCCGCCGCACGAATGGGCGACACCACCGCACATGGCGGAACCATTGTTTTGGGAGATTTAACCGTATTAATTGGATAAAAAGAAAGAATATGTACGATGAAAATACATTTTTAGGAGAAGGTTGGAGTTTTCCTCCTCATTTTGATAAAACTACAGGAACCCTTGTAACTACTACAGGCGTAGTAGATATTAATCAAAGTCTAGAGATATTATTATCCACCCGTTTGGGCGAACGCGTGATGTTACCAAATTACGGGTGCAACTTAGAAGAAATGTTATTTCAAACCTTAGATGTAACATTAAAAACCTACATCAAAGATTTAATTACCACAGCAATTTTATACCACGAACCTAGAATTGATATGCTAAAAATAGAACTAGACACCACTAACGAATTAGAAGGTGAAATTTTAATCCGAATCGAATACTTAGTTCGGAATACAAATTCGAGAGCAAATATGGTCTTTCCATTTTATAAAGTTGAAGGATCTGAAGTATAACAACCATGGCTAAGAACTGCGAAAATACATTCCTATTACAACATGGCGGCACTGCACAATCGCAACGGTTTCGCAATGCACTTGCGCCTGAGAATCTGAAGCTGAATGATTTTTCGGTGGCAGAATGGATGCAGTTTGCGCATACCTTTGCAAAAGAAGTTAACTATTTCAGTATCGAAAATGATACAACGCCTGCAGGAACTTGGGAATCGTTTTTCTTAGAAAAAGATAAAATTGCTGCATTTATTAACGAGATTGAATCTGGAAGCAAGCTTACTCCGCATCTTACGCTATTTGTTTGTTTTCTGAAGTTATTAGAAATTTCAAAAAATAGGTTTAACTCTATTACAAAACGGCATCTCGATTTCTATTATCAGGAAATCCTTCAGATAGAGAAAAAAGCGCCTGTATCAGATCAAGTACACCTCATTTTTGAAGTGGCCAAGAATATTTCGGAAACTAATATTGAAGCTGACACATTTGTTGAAGCTGGAAAAGATTCCGAAGGAAAAAGACTTCAATATACTACGAACAAAGAGGTGGTTGTAAATAAAGCTGCGGTTGTTTCTTTAAAGAGTGTGTATCATCATCATAAAAAAAGTGCTACAGAACAGAATGCATTATACGCTGCGAGTGAAGTAAATTCGGTAGATGGGAAAGGAGAACCTTTTAAAGAAAATCCACAATGGCTTCCATTTGGATACCCACAACATTACAAGCCTTCCCTCCCATTAGATACACCAAAATTAGGATTTGCCATCGCCTCACCTACCTTGAATTTACAGGAAGGACACCGTGATATTTTGTTCCACTATGCGACAAACAAAGCATTTACATCCTTAACTAACGCGCAACTTTCCGAAGTTATAGAAGTATACGCAACAGGCGAAAAAGGGTGGCTTGGCCCGTATAAAATTGAAACTACGAGTAAAACAGGATTTGCCACAGTTCTTTCTGGGAATGTTTTAGATCTTTTTGTCGCAATTCCTAAAAGTGAGCCAGCTATTACGCCATACAATCAAGAAATCCACGGCGAAGGGTTTACAACAACGCATCCTGTATTTCGGTTTCTTCTGAAAACAACGCAACCTGAATATGCGGTAGGTTATTCCTTATACACGCAATTGGTAGAAAAAAGAATTCTTGCAGCATCTATAAAAGTAACGGTTTCTGAAGCTGAAAATGTTATACTGCGGAATGATTTAGGAAACCTAGCTGCCAACAAGCCTTTTCATCCATTTGGCGCGCAACCGATTGCAAAATCTGCTTTTTATGTGGATTATCCGGAAGCTTTCAGTAAAAAATGGACCAACATCCAATTAAAAGGCGATTGGCTCAATACACCTCCCGATTTTAGAGAACATTATATTGCCTATCGGAAGAACAATAGTAGTCGGAATTTATCACCAAGTTTATACTATAAAACATTGTATCAAGAATTTACCGATGGTATTTTTCAAGCTGTAAAAGAAGTCGATGGATTTAAAATTACTGCTAATACACCCACGAATTTATATGTAGACGACAACGATTATTTTAAAGCTAAAGTCACACTTAACAACAACGAAACAACCGATACATTAACGTCTAACCATGTTTTATTTTCTTCGGAAGGTGATCCCTTTCAGTTGCAGCTTTCTGTAAACGCCAAATCAAATTACGTCGTTGGAAAAACGGGTCCGTTGAAATTAGCACTAAATCAGTCGTTTTTACACGCTATTTTTCCGCAGGTATATGCTTTGGCAATCACTAATACTGAAGATACTTTATTACCCAACGAGCCGTACACACCTATTCTTGAGAAATTATACCTCACGTATACTGCGACGCAAATGGTTAACTTTTTAAGTCCGCCAGGCACCACTAAAAATCTTGACAAGATTCAATTATTTCACGAGCATCCTTTTGGCCAAGCAGAAAACAACAACACTATTGTTCCGAAGTATTGCGTAGGAGGTGCATTGTACATTGGACTCACTAACACGAAAGCATTACAACAAGTACAGCTTTTATTCCAATTATTGGAAGGCACTGAAAATCCTTTAGCGACCTCCTTCACTCAAAACGAAAAAATAGAATGGGCAGTGTTAAGTGGAAACGATTGGTTTCCGTTACAAAGCAATCATTTATTAGGAAATACAACCGATAACTTTCTTAAAACAGGAATTGTAACAGTTAGCATTCCGAGAGAAGCTTCTATTGAGCACTCATTATTGCCTTCAGGAATGGTTTGGCTACGTGCTAAAACCGATAAAAGCTTCGATACCGTTTGTCGCTTCATGGCTATTAAAGCGCAAGTGGTAACGGCAACTTTCAGAAATAATAACAACGAGCTTTCACATTTAGAAAATGGACTTCCCTCAGAAACCATTAGCAAACTCACCCAAAGGGATGCGCATATCAAGAGTATTTCGCAACCGTATGGCACGTTTGGAGGAAGCCCTGAAGAAAGTGATTCGCACTATTACCAGCGCATTAGTGAACGTATTAGACATCGCGATCGTGCTATTAATTTGTGGGATTATGAGCATCTCATTTTAGAGAAATTCCCCGAAGTTCACAAAGTAAAATGCTTAACGCATACGCTCGATTCAAACTTTCATGCACCTGGAAATGTTGCCCTAGTGGTCATTCCAGATACGGTGAACCAGAATGCGTTCGATATTTTTCAGCCACGACTCAGTACCGCAAAACGGAATGAGATTCAATCGTACATCAATCAATTGAACACGCTATTTGTGACAGCTCAAATTATCAATCCGCAGTATGAAGAAATTAAAGTGAGTCTAAAAGTTCGGTTTAACACAGGCTTCGACGAACATTTTTATACTACAAAATTGGAAGAAGACATCAAAGAATACTTATCGCCTTGGGCGTATAAAACAACTGCGGGATTGCGCTTTGGCGTTACATTTCATAAAAGCAAATTGATTGCCTACATAGAACAACTTCCGTATGTAGATTTTTTAGACAGTGTAGTTTTACGACACATAAAAACACCAGAAACCACTGGCGAAGTAAAAACAAATATAGTTCCGTCGTCTCCAAAAGCGATTTTGGTTTCGGCAAAGCAACACGACATTGAGTCCATACAATCTAATTGTAAAAAGAAAACACCAAATACCGATCCTATATGTCTGCCATAGATCCATATACAACGATTGCTAAAAGTACAGCGAGTCAAGATGATCTTGATTACGATTTCCTGCGCAAAAAAGGAATTGAGTACATCGAGGCGTTGGGAAGTAAACTATGGACAGATTACAACTCCCACGATCCTGGGATTACCATTTTAGAAGCCGTTTGCTATGCTATTACCGATTTAGGCGCGCGAATGTCACTTCCTGTTCCGACACTTTTAGCCGAAGAAGACACCCCCGATTTTCTAAAAACTCAATTTTTAACTGCGGAAAAAGCGCTACCTATCAAGCCTGTGACCGTTCAAGATTATCGGAAAGTTTTTATTGATATTGACGGAATTAAAAACGCTTGGCTGAAGAAGCACAACAAAACGGTATATGTTAATTGTAAAGAGGATCTTCTTTCCTACCAACCCTTCGAAATTGATCCCAAGCAGCAACACGAATTTGTACTCAACGGTTTGTACGATGTCTTGATTGAAATTGACGAATTAGATCCCGAAATTTACACTACAGAAGCCAAACGAAAAGCACAACTCAAAAAACTAAAGAAAACAGTTCGAGAAGTGTATCAATCGCATCGAAATCTGTGCGAAGACCTAATAAATATAGAGGAGGTTTCAGAATTTCCAATTGCTGTCTGTGCTCAAATTGAATTGGTTCCAAATGCAGATGAGGAGTTGGTACACGCCCATGTATTAGATGCCATTGAAGAATATTTATCACCTTCCCTCCGCTTCTATTCGCTTAAAGAAATGCTAGAAAAAGGCTACACAACCGATCAAATTTACAACGGTCCGATGTTGGAAAATGGTTTTATAGATTCGGAAGAATTACGCGCTACGGCATTGGTAAAAGAAGTGCGATTAAGTGATTTAATAAACCGCATTCAGCAAATTGAAGGCATCAATGTGATTCGTGATATTACCATTAATAAATGTGACGGAAAACCCACAGACACCCAAGAATGGAATATCTGTGTTACTGAAAATAGGAAACCCAAGCTTTGCGACAAAAGTGCGTTTAGTTATTTTAAAGGGTTTTTGCCGCTAAACATCAATAAAGACAAAGTAGAAGCCTATCGGAAAGCACAACAAGCCGAAGAAGAATTGGCCATCGATTTGGTCGCTTCGGAAAGCAAAGAACTCGAATTGCCACAGGGAGATTATTTAGATATGGGAAGTTATACCACCCTTCAAAACGATTTACCTGAAATATATGGAACGAGCGAAATTGGAACCAAAGCACGCGCAACCGTAGCCCAAAAAGCAAAGGCGAAACAATTGAAAGCTTATTTGTTATTTTTTGATCAGATTCTCGCCAGTTATTTTGCACACTTAGAGAATGTAAAAGAGGTTTTCTCCATCAACGGAACCCTTAAAAAAAGTTACTTCTCACAAGCGGTAGATAATGTGAAAGACCTTGACAGCTTAGTATCTGCACAATACACCACAGACGAAAACATTACCCATGTATTATTTAATGAACTAGACGATACTGTTGGCAGACGTAACGAACTGTTAGATCATTTACTCTCTCGTTTTGCTGAAAATTTTAGCGATTACGCCTTTTTAATGAAGCAATTGTATGGTACTAATACCGATGAAGAGGTGATAAAAACAAAGCAACGTTTCCTTCAGAATTATGAAACAATTGGTTGTGAGCGTCCGCTGAGCTTCAACTATTGGAAACAAGCCCCTGAAGATTTATGGGATACTGGAAATGTCTCCGCATTTCAGAAAAGAATTGCACTCATTACAGGGAATCCGAATTATTTCCGAAGAAATTTTTCAGACAATCCGTTAGAAATCTACGAAGAAATTGACACCGATGGTAAAATTGAGTACCGCTTCCGTTTCCGAAGTAATTCAAACATCATTTTATCTTCTTCGAGTAAGCATTACCATACGCTTGCAGCCTTATACAATGAAATTTTAAACGTAAAAAACTACGGTCGCTTTGAAGAAAACTATGAGATAAAAACAAATGTTTCTGGAAAGTTTTATTTCAACCTAACCAATCCTGAGTTCCCAGATACAAGCGACGAGCGACATGTAATTGCGAGAAGAATTTCATCATTTACAACGCGCACTGCTGCCGAAAATGCCATTGCAAAAGTTACTGCATTCATGGAAACCCTCGATCCAAATGAAGGAATGTACGTACTAGAACATATTTTATTGCGTCCAGACGTGACCAAAGAAAATGCACTTCCCGATCACTTTTTACCTATTTGTACGGAAGATTGTGAAGCGTGCGAGAGTATTGATCCGTATTCATTCCGAGTGTCTATTATATTACCCGGTTGGACAGAACGCTACTCCAATGTAGATTTTAGACGTTTTATGGAAGAACTCATTCAGCAAGAATTACCTGCACATATTTTAGCGAAAATTTGTTGGATTGGATATCCGAAAAGTTATGATACCGAAGGTGATGAAAATGAAATGATAGAACTGGAAGAAGCATATAAGGCATGGCTACTAGCAAAAACAAATATAGGTCAGAGACAACCTATTACGAAATTGAAACGCCTTACCAAAATAATGAGCAGCCTGCACACCATTTACACGCAGGGAAGACTTCACAATTGTGACACTGATGAAGAAGAACAACAACAAGATATTATACTAGGAAGAACCAATTTGGGGAAACTTTAAAGCATACCGTTATGAGCCGAACACTTTTAGAAATAACACCACAGTACAGCTCCTTTGTGGACGACCAAGTACTTACTTCAGCAAAGCTCAATGAGTTTATGGAGTATTTTGATGAGCAAGATAAATTAACACGCGTGTGTCTTACAGGAGTTGGAGTTGCCTGCGGATTTACAGTAAAACTGAATAAAGAAGCGCCTTCAATTACCATATTACAAGGCTGCGGAATAACCTCTGACGGCGATTTATTAAAGCTGCAACGCGACATTGAAGATCTTCAAGCTCCAAAAGGGAAATCGTTTAAGGACATTCAAGAAATGGTGGCGCAGTTAACCTATACACATTACAAAACCTTTGCAGACGAACATGCCGAATATGCCCCTTTTAGAAATGGTTCTTCTGTCATCGACATAAAAGAATTAATTACAGATTTTAATGCGCCAGACGATTCGGAAGGTATTTCACTTACACCGACCCTTCTAGCAGATAAAGTCGTGGTGCTCTATTTAGAATGCTATGCCAAACCCGCAGATATTTGTACAACGACCAATTGTGACAACCAAGGGCAACCCAATATTCAGAATGTAAAAGCACTACTTATTGATAAAGAAGATGTTATTTCTATTGTAAATAATGAAGACACTATTTTTAACAAGCATGATGTGTATGAAGCTATTTTGGCACTACCAAGTACTGCTGTTGAAAAGGTGATTTTAAACGCCGATTTTGGGATAAATAACAACATTTCAGAATATTCAAAATTAGCAAAAGCATATACAACTAAAATTACTTCAGCTAAAAATGTATTAAACGCTGCTTACAGTGGTCTTTTTGATGGCTTTTCTGAAATATTAGATATTAGCAATGGGGTTCGGAATACGGTTTTAAACCAGATAGATGATTTAGATAATTTCAATAATGCCGCTCGAATTCAATACAGATATGATCTTACAAAAGATATTAGCGATACGTATAATGAAATTGCAAAACTTTTGCTTCAGTTAAAGTCGGAATGTTGTCCGAATATAAATTCCTTTCCGAAGCATTTATTATTAGGCTGCTTAGATTCAGAAAAAGTATATCCCGAATTGCGTCACGATTTTTACCATGCTCCTGTAAATAATGGTTATGCAACGATTGTAAAACAAGCAAAATCGTTAGTTAATAGAGTCCGTATTTTATTAGATAATTTCAATCTTCATAACACGCAAGAAGTACTAATTACACCTTCCATTAATTGTGGAGATTTGGGAGAAAAGGCAATTCCGGCGTATTACGATGTGGACGCTTCTTTTTTACGTTTTTGGGACTTTAAGAAAACCCAAAATTACAAACAAAACCTAAACGTAAGTTATCATAAAGGACTTTTAGCCGCTGGAAGTTGGGTTCAGAATCCGTTAAACTTTCAATTAGATGGCACCAATTTTTATCGAATTGAAGGTCATTTAGGGATGAGTCCGTCGCAAGGAATCACAGCTATTGAAACGATTAAAAAAGAATACGCGTTAGATTTTGACATCGTAGAATTTGACATCAATGAAGATGCACAAGCCTTTACTTCGTTTGTAAAAAACAACCCTTCTATACTTCATAAAGCAGGTGTTGACAAAGGAGGAACCTTTGTTATACTTAGTAACAAGGAAGAAATACTTGCCGATTTTTGTGTGTCGTATAAAATCGCTGCAAAAGGAAACGAGCAAGGTTGTTGTTCATTGATGGAGTGCACTTTTCCATGGATTAGTTCGCTGAAATATTTAAACAACTTATCGCGTAGTTTAAACGGAACACAAAGCAGACGAAAGTTTATGCCTCAAAATTATACGCTAGACATTATAGAGTATAAAATTAATGGCGAACAACTCATCAATCGAACTGTTCGAATTACGATTCCGTTGTCACAAATATTCTTGCGCAGAATGCATGCAATTACAGATGCTCTAAACTCCAAGTTTGACAAAGGAGTGGTGTTTGATTTTAATGAAAATCAGAAGCGGTTTGTAATTACGCGCGCGAAGGAAGATCGGTATGTTATTCGATTGCGAGATGCTACGTTAGGAAGCAATCCAATTTATACGTATAGCAATACTGGGATGTACCGCAACGACAAAATATTCAGACCTGATGCGATGCGATGCCGCGATTTAAAATCGTACAATCCTTCGTTTTACGAAAAATTACATGCACAGATTGCACCCGTTAATAAAGATGATGATTACGGAACCTATGACGATAAATGGGCAAAATGGTATTTATTACGAGACAGATTAGTTACAAATCCATTTTTTGAAGAAGCGAAACTGAAAAGAATGATCACTAGTGCTAGTGAATTACCTGATGATTTAAAAACAACACTTCGAAATTTAAAAAGAGATTTTGATGCTGTAGCGAGTGAAGCCAATGTGAAGTTAGCGTACCAGCTTGATGGCGATTGGGTAAACGGTGTTTGGGTAAACGATGCTATGTTGACCTATCGTAGAGAAAATATAAAAAACACACACGACGATATTGTACTCTTTATAAACCTTAGAAAGTTTTTACATAACGAAACCGGTGTTACAAAACTATCAATTTATATCACGGGAAGTCCGTATAATACTATGTTCGATGAGGTTCTTTCTGAGTATAAAGGGGTTGCTGATTTTTACTTCGGAAACCCAAGTGGTATAAACGCTATAAGTATCTAATATGGAAGCTTCGTTAAAAATAGGGCATAAAAAAGGGTATCAGTCGGTCAATTATTGCAATCCGAATGATACCCAATGGGTCCAATTACCGAAACTTCTTTGTTATTATCAAACTTTGTTGTTGAAAACCAACTACGCCGTACGACTTTTCACACGTCTATTACTGAAACTTAAAACCCAGTAATTCATTTCTGAACTTAAAGTATAAATATACCTAAAATTATCTAACAATCAAATGGTTACAGAAAAAAATATCATAAAAAAATTGAATATAGAGGTACAAACACCTTCTGTAACTGTAGGGACGCAATTTAATGACGAAATAGGTGATTTTTTTAAGAATGAAATCATACCTGAAATGGACATTCAGCTGGATGAAATGGCAAAACAATTCCCTAATAAAATAGTGCGTTTTGATCACATTGAATTAGATATCCATATAGATAAATCTACTAGTTTTAAAAAATTAAAACCTCTAATACTAACCGCATTAAAAAAACAAATTGCAAAAGACACCCCTAAAGAAAACCGTACGAATACTGTACTGCCACATGTACTTACAACCGCTAAAAATAAAGGCGATGCGTTTTTATTCTTTATTGAAGCAGGAACCTATCCTTGGTGGTATGATTCAAAAAAAATATTTACAAAAACAGACTTTCAAAATATGTTGGAAGTGTCTTCCTTTTCTGAAAAACTAAAACAAAAATTGAAGGATAAACACATTCAGAAACGGATTATTTTTCAATTCGATTTTGAAATGATTGAAGCTATTTACACGGCAATAACTGATACAAAAGAAATTCAACATGCCTCATATAAAGTGACACAAACTTCAAGATTTCAGTCCTTTAAAGTTCCTTTTTGGAGCTCAGTATTTGACTACTCATATACAAAAAAGGAAGCTGGATTACTTCAAAAAATTGATGCTATTATAAGTTCTATTGCTATAAAAAAGAACAACAAAACAACGAAAAACTATCAAATAGAACTCTCTTTTCTTAAAGAAGTTTCAAAAATAGTTACCTATATAAATGAACTATTAAATCTAGGAATACTTCTAAAAAAGACAAAACAAGAAAATATTCGGTTGACGCTAGATAAAAACACATCTCCTTCAGCTTCAACTACACTAAATAACGAAACACTTAAAAGCATTGAATCTAAAATGGTGACTTATTCCCGTTTAGACACTAATAAAGTAGAAGATGAATTTATAAGCATTACTAAAAATGATCGCTTTAGTACTAAAATTTCAGATGAGGGCATTCTTGTTCAAAATGCTGGGTTGGTCATTTTACATCCTTACATTCCTCTATTATTTGAAAGGTTGGATTTTCTTTCCGAAGATTCAGAAGGGAAACTCAAAAAAACAATAAAACCGAATAAAGTAGCCACTGCCGTACATCTACTCCATTATCTAGCGTGTAGAAAAGAACAACCGTATGAGCATGAATTAACAGTAGAAAAATACCTCTGCGGACTTCCTCTAGAGCAGTCCTTAGAAAGAATGATTTCCCTTTCGGAAGAACAAAAAGAACAATGTAATTCGCTATTAAAAGCAGTTCTCGATCACTGGAAGGCATTAGAATCAAGCAATATAGAATTACTTCAAAACGAATTTTTAGTACGTGAAGGAAAGTTATTTTTCACTAAGGACACTGAAAAAATATACGTCCAACGAAAAGTTTACGATTTATTACTAGATAAAATTCCGTGGAATTTAGCGTTGGCAAAATTTCCATGGAAACAAAAAATGATTCATATAGAATGGTAAATACCTAAAAGAAAGATTATGAAAAAGCTGAGAAGAAGAAAGAAAAACAGAACGGATACCTCAAAATCTGATGCGCCATTTTTCCCAGCGGTACAAGAAAAACTAGCGTTAGGTAAAGCAGACGATGCTTATGAGAAAGAAGCAGATGCCATGGCTGATACAGTGGTTGGAACTGCTGAAAACACAAACGTTCAAAAAATGGAAAATGAAGAAGAGAGCGTACAGCAAAAATCACTTTCTGATACTATAACTACCATTCAGAAGGAAGAAATGGCTGCGGAAGAAGAAACAGTTCAGAAACAGCAAGATGAAGAAGAGGAACCGCTTCCGCAAACTGAAACCGAAGAAAAAGCAGTTCAAAAAATGGAGGAAGATGAGACGTCCTAATACAATATAATATGAGAGCTTTTGCCAAAAATAACGGACTTACAGCTGTTGCTAATGCTTCAAAAAGCACGGGCAGCAATCCGTTTTTTGGTGTTCAAACAAAACTTTCTGTCGGAAAATCGGGTGATGCATACGAACAAGAAGCAGATCGTGTTGCCGATTCGGTAGTTGAAAAGTCGAACCAGCAAAACAGCTTCTTCAGTACCCATAACTACTTTCCTCCTACTTCAAATCCTACGGTTCAAAAAGCTTCCGAAGAAGATATTCAAAAACAAGAAAATTCCGAAGAGCTACAAGAAAAACCATTGTCTGATACAATTACGCCTTTGGTACAACGTGTTTCAGAAGAAGAGGAATCAATACAAACAAAAGGAGGGACAAATACGATACCTCCGAGTCTCGAATCTAATTTAGCCAGTTCTAAAGGGAGTGGAAATCCGTTGCCAGCAACCACAAAGTCACAAATGGAATCTAGCTTCGGTACAGATTTTAGTCATGTGAGAATTCATAATGATTCCAATGCCGTACAAATGAGCAAACAGTTAGGTGCGCAGGCGTTTGCCAATGGTAATGATATTTATTTTAATGAAGGGAAATACAATCCGTCATCCAAAGAAGGACAACATTTATTGGCGCATGAGCTTACACATACCGTACAACAAGGCGCATCGGTACAACGAAAACTGATACAAAAAGCAGCTGCCATTCCGCCAACTACAACTGCCGAGACAACACCCGACGAAATAGCAGCTCCAACCAACGAATTTACAGATCCTGATAAAGGAACCATCAATACTAGTAGTAAAACTATTAGTATTCCTAGTTTACCGGTTCCTACTTTTAAACACGCCATAGATCCTACCCCAACGGCTAAAATTGAGATTCCCCCAGGTGGTTTCCCACGTAATAATACACATATTACTGCTTGGGAAACGGCAGCAATGGAAGGACAATCTACTTTCAATACACGATTTACTGATTATGCAGCTTCGAGTGATGCCCCTGCTTTAAAGGACGGACAGCAACAACAATTATTTTACCTTACATTAAAAGGAGGAAGTCGGGCTCAACGAAGAAACTCTGGACACTCAGGCGATGGTGATTCTGGGGTTATTTTTGGAAGTCTAGGTGCTATTCATAGACGAACGAGTCGACCTTATTGGACTAAAAATGGGGCGTTCCATCCGTATGATGTAGACCATAAAAAAGAACTTCAAATTGGAGGTTCGGAAGATAGTGTTAGTAATATGTGGATGCTGGATGCTACTGCCAATAGATCGTCTGGCAGTTACATTAGAGCCTCTAGAGAGCGTAAGGTAACAGAACTACTAACAGCAAGTGCCGGACAGCTAGTTAGTCCGCCAGCTTCGTATACCGCAGTTAAAAATGAATACCGAATAACTTTCGAAAACGGTGTGGTTCCAGACAATTCGATGACTGTTGAAAATTTTACTGAAAAATGGGATCTAGATCAAATTAAAAACGGGGAACATTTAGATGGATTAAAATTTCTAACGGAAAGTGAAGTTGAAGCCGCAGGTCTTCGTGGTAGCCCAGATAATTTAGTACTATTTACAGGCTTAACAGGCGGTTTACCTATTAACATTCCGTGGGATGAAGAAGCCAGAGCAGCGGGTAGAAAAGACGGATTAAGCATTCGAATTGGAAAACGTGGTGGCGCAATGCTCTATATCAACTCAATTATTTACAATTCTATATCGGGTGCTGAAAATCAGGGCGGAAACGGTCGAATTCTATGTACCGCCTTCCCTGGATCCACAGGCGTCATTAGTGAAAAAACAAATTTATCGTTTGATATCCGTCCTATTGAAGGTGTTTCATACGGTGGCTATATTGAAAGAGCAAGCGTACAACAAGCTTTTGTAAATGCACTCTTCTTTAATTATATGAGTCCGATCACCATCACAGAAGTTGGTTTAGATGACGAAATTGGATTCCGTGCTTTGGGGATTATTTCGCCATCAGTTCCTTTGATTGGAAATGCTGGAATTGAACTCGTTATAGACGAGCAAGGAGCCCGTTTTAGAAAAGTTTTCGAAAAAAGTGATTATAATTTTCCAGCTCCTTTTGAAATATCAAATTCTGCATTAGAAGTTTTCTGCGGAAGCGAAGGTTTTGGTATTGATGGAGAGATGAACTTTAAAATAAACCATGTTGGCGATGGATTTTTAAGAGGAAATTTTTCTACAGATCGTGGTTTTGCATTGGCTGGCGGATTTAATTTTGATACTGAATTATTTGACCCAGCAAGCATTGAAGTTAGTTATGAAGAAGAAGTACTTACTGTTACCGGAACCATTGGAATTCCTGAAGGGAAATTACAAGGTGTTAAAACAGCTTCCATTACAGCAACCTATGCCGAAAATACCTTTACTGCAGCAGGAGAAGCAGAATTAGACGTTCCAGGCATTCAACGAGGTGCAATGACCGCTACGTATACTGAAGAAGGTTTTTCTATTGGTGGTGACTTTCAATTGAAAGATGACATTCCTGGAATTCGAGGTGGTAGTGTTGCTGCAACCATTTCAAAACAAAATGGTGAAGAAGCCTATTCTATATTCGTCTCTGGAACAGCACAGCCTGATATTCCTGGCATTGACACAGCTCTCTCAGTTACGTACGAAAATGGCGCTCTGACTATTGCCGGAACTGCCGATTATAGCAGAGGGATGCTTAGTGGCTCTGTAAATATTGGCGCAACCAACCGAACTATTGGCGAAGACGGCGAGCCCAACGGAGCGCCAGACGGTATCATGCGTGTATATGGTGGCGGCAGCCTTACCCTAACCTTTACCCCTTGGCTACAGGCAACTGCAGGCGTACAATTTTTACCAAATGGAGAAATAGAAGTAACAGGGCGTATTGCGCTACCAAGCGCTGTAGATGTGTTTAATAGAAAATCGATCGATCGCAATCTATTTTCAATGCCTGCAATCGAAATTCCAATTTTTGCCATTCCATTAGGACCTCGAAGTATAGGATTGGTAGCTAGAATAACAGGAGGCTTAGATTTTTCTGCTGGATTTGGTCCTGGACAATTACGCGATTTATACGCAGATGTTACTTACAATCCCGATCGGGAAGAAGAAACCACTATTTCTGGGCACGGTGAATTTGCCATTCCAGCAGATGCAGGTTTGACCTTGCGAGGCGATTTAGGATTAGGTGTAAGTATCGGAATTGCTAGTTTAACTGGCGGAATTGAAATCGCGGGAGAATTAGGATTGGAAGGTGAAGCTGCCGCCGAAGTAGACGTAAATTGGAGTCCGCAAATGGGACTTGCCATAGATGCGACGGGTAGGATTACGGTTCAACCAAAATTCACATTCGACGTAAATGCCTTTGCCCGTGCAAGTTTGGATCTTTGGTTGTTTTCTATTTCTGAAACATGGCGATATAACTTAGCTTCCTTCTCTTGGGGACCCGACATACAGTTTGGAATTGTATTTCCTATTCATTACCGAGAAGGCGAACCATTCGATATGTCGTTTGACGATATTGAAGTATTGTATCCTGAATTAAATATTGGAAATATGATTACAGGATTGGCAAAAGATGTAAAAAATGATATTTTTTAATACTGAAAGAAATGGATAAGCAAGTAAAAAAGTTGAATAATGAAGGAGTAAAACTATTTCTGAATGGAAATTTTGAAGATGCTAAATTAAAATACAAAGAAGCTTTAAAGGTGGCTCCTACTTATGCTACGACGCTTAATAATTTAGGAATGATTTCATTACAAGAAAAAAAGTACAAGAACGCGGAAGCCCTTTTTAAATCGGCCTATGATAAGCAAAAAAAGGCAACTTATATTTTAAATTTAGGACACGCGTATGCCAATCAAAATAAGATAGACAAAGCGAGAGAGAGTTATTTAAAAAGTATAGAATTAAGTCCGAAATCATTAATGGCTTGGAAAAGCATTGCTGTTTTGTACCAACATCAAAAACAATTTCAGAAATCGGCGCATACTTGGGAGTATATCCTACAATCTTTAAGTACCGACGCATATTTTAAAATTCAATTAGTTAAAGATTATATCGAATTACAAAAATATCAAGAAGCATTAGGCGTATTGGAGGAAACTTCAAAAGATGAAAAGCTTTCAGAGTACGTTTGGTATTACACAGCTTTAATTCATTTCAATTTTAAAAACTTCGGATTGGCAGAAATAGCAATTAATAAAAGTATTTTGATTTCGCCCAATTCTGAAACCTTTAGAACCCTCGCAGCTTCTATTTATCTAGGACTTTCCAAAGTTGATAAGGCAATTACACAATGGAATATTATTTTAAAACAGAATCAAAACAATCATAAAATTAGGATAGACAAAGGTGTTACTCTTCTAGCAAATAGGAAGTATACAGAAGCATTAGAGGCATTCAATTTTGTTCTTTCAAAAACGAACAACAGCAAAGCCTTATTTTATAAAGCTTTGGTCTTACTTGAAATGAATTCAAATGCTAAAGAAGCAATTACCCTACTCAGAAAAGTAGTTAAAATGAATGATGATTATACCGAACAAGCTAAAGAATTAATTACACGTATAACAACAAACTCAAATGAATAACAAAGCTACAAACGAATTATACCAAGCCATTATTAAAACAGATGGTATAAATTTTAGAGGTGTTTCTATTGGCGATTCGTTAGAAACTGTTATTGAAAAAGAAGGTAACGATTTTGACAACAGAGGAGGCACTTTACCTAATTACAAATACTTTTTTGAATTAGGCGAAATGGAAGAACTCATCTTGGTATATGCCTATTACGAAGAAACCAAAGCAATATATAATCTTGAAACAACCTTAAAAACCTATCCAAAATATTATTGGGAAGAAGCTGGTGGAACGGACGAAACTGAATTTTATGAAAAAACCAAAAACAATACATTACTTCAGTATGTATCACATTTTACCGCTTGTAAAGAAAAGATAATTGCTCATTTTGAAAAGGAGTTGGGAGCAGCAGAAATAGATTTTAAACACGTTGTATATAACAAACCGTACCATAACTTTTCAAAACACACATGGATTTCAGGCAGATTTAGATTGGTTCTTATGAGTTATTTAAACGACGAAAAAGAACCGCAAGGCGCCACAACAATGGAGCTAAAGTTAATTTTAACAGCGACCTAATTCATTATTACACTTCAGCTTCAGGCGTATGTATACTTCGGAAAGAACCATTTTCAAGTACTTTATTTTCAGAAAAGTAAAAACCCCTTTTATTCATAGGCAATCACCTCTTGCACAACTATTTAACATACTGTAAATTAGTACTTTAAATTATTCATCATGAAAAAAACATCCTATTTAAAAGAGTTAACGATCAAATCCACTCAAAAAAGACGCGGCACCTCAAACAACCGAAAAGATGTTATGAAAATTCAATCATGGTTGTCATTGTATGCCATTCAGCATCCTTCTAGCGGAACTGTAACAGCTATTGATGGAGACTTTGGACCTGCAACCGAGAAGGCGGTAAAAAACTACCAAATCGAAATGAATTTGCCTGTTTCAGGAATTGTAAATCAAGAAGTTTTTTCCAAATTATGCGGCACTATGGAACGCGCTTTCACACTTTCTACTGCCGAAACTGATGTTAGAACTTTGGTCGTAAAAGCTGCCGAAAACCATTTAGCTAGTTTTCCGTATGAATTACAAATTAAAGGAGCCTCCAATTCTGGACCTTGGGTACGTGCGTACATGGACGGACATGAAGGTTCTAGTTGGTATTGGTGTATGGGGTTTGCACAAACAATTATTGATCAAGCGGCAAGTACGGTAGGTAAAAACTTTAAAACCTTATTTCCGTTAACCTACAGTTGCGATACGGTGGGAACAAAAGGACTTGAAAAGGGGTTGTTACATAGATATCAAAAAATTAGAAAAGATCCATCATTAATGAAGCCTGGAGATCTTTTTTTATTGCAAAAATCAACCTACGATTGGACACACACTGGAATCATTACTGCGATTAAAGACGATGTTATTGAAACGATTGAAGGCAACACTAACGAAGCAGGTTCTAGAAATGGAATTGCAGTTATGAAACGGACTCGAAATTTTCAGCGTTCCAAATTAGACGTGTTCTCTATTGATCCGTTAACTTTAGGGTAAATCCCCCTACGATTACAGGACAATCGATTGCGCTACATTTATTTTTATCTGTAAATTAGATGTTTATATGTATTTATGGAAACTGTCAAGACTGAAACAACTGCTTTTGAAAAATTTATAACAGCTTTAAACCATTTTATACGGTCTATAAAAAACTTTGTACGATCGTCCTTTTTAAGTCTTGTTGTGATTTGTATCATTTTATTGTTACTTACGCAAATGGATCAGGCATTTACAATGCTTGTCGATTTAATGGAAGGCAATTGGGTCTCTTTATTTTTATCATTTTTATTTATAAACGCATTGGCTATTGCGCTTTCTCACTTCCCTATTTATACCTATTATGCTGCCGATTTAAATAACTCTGGCGATTATACTGAATGGCATAAGGTTCATCCTATCAAGTTTTGGTTTTTAAAAAAGTTTCCAGTTTTTGTTTTTACCACAAAAAAAGATACGGGTTATGTGCCCGATAATTGGGCGAACTATCTTCGCTATTTCACAGGGATATTAATTCACGGCGTTTGGATTCATTTTATCATGAGCAGCTTTAAACCAAACTTAATCTTTGAAACGTTTCCGTTTAGTGCCGTAAAAATCACTGTCTATATTTTAATACTCATTCCTTTTATACTTTACATTTATTTAAAAGAGAAAATATCAAAACTCAGTATTGAAAAACATGCAGATGGAACTAAATTAGGAGCCATTGAACGCCAAAGAAATATTGATATTCTAAATGGCTTTTACAAACGTCTTGGGATTTGGTATTTGGTAATTGTTATTATAAGTATTTTACTTCTTATCGCTACATTGAGTGTGGGAAATTTTAGCCCTGGCGGATTTGTTTTATTGCTATTAACCAGTTATTCTTTTTTATTCAATTATTTCTTTTTCCGTCTTTTAAGAACAAAACTTTCCGTAGTGAACAAAACTCTTTCAGGATCGTTACATATTGGTTACAGCGTTTTTATAAACAGTATTCGATTTTTCGAAAAATCGGAAAACTACATTTTACTTTTTGCTGTTAATTTTGTGGGTGCCTTTGTCTTCTTATTCTACTGTACGTTAGCTAGTATCTATGATTGGGGACTTTTTAATGGAATTCCTATTTTACTCGCTTTTTTTTACCTGTATTACTATTTAATAGCCAATTTTGGAAAGTACTTTTTTGTAGCAAAACGCATCAATTTATTCGGAAGTCAAACCTACCGTATTATTTTTGGCGCCATAATAACTATACTTCTCTTGGTCTGTATTTCTAACTTTGCAAACGTAGAAGTTCGAGTACACGAATTAGACCTCGTAGAAAACACTAAAAATGAAATTCCGGAAGCTGTATTTATTGATAGCCTGCAAGCCAAAAAAGACAACACTTTATTTTTCATTGCTTCTCACGGAGGAGGTTTAAAAGCAAACGTTTGGACGCTAAATGTATTAAACACCCTTCAGCAAGAAACGAACGGAAAATTATTAAACCAAAGTATTGCTTTATCGGGTGCTTCAGGTGGTTCGTTAGGACTGGCGTTGTACACAGGTTTGTACAAAGAAGATGGTAACAATACACAACGCATTCAGCATAAAATAGACACCTTAGCTCATCAAAACTACACCTCTCTTGACTTAACACTAACCTTCGGATTGGATAGTTATCGGAAGCTTTGGCCGTTTAACCAACGTATAGGATTACGCGATAGGCCTTATTATGCGATGGTAAAATATCAAAATAACATTCAGAATATAAAAAACTCAAAACTCTCTGAGACTTCTTTTAGAGATTATTGGAAGGAAGCTTTTAATAGAAATGGGTATTTCCCATCATTAATTATGAATACGGCTGCAACCAACGGTAGTAGAGGTATTTTATGGTCGGTGAAACAACATAATTTCAATGATATTTTCCCGTATTCTGAAAATCTAGCCGATTTGTCTAACAATAAAACATTGCCTTTTTACCAAGCTGTTTCTACAACAAATCGTTTTCCCATGCTTAGTCCCGCTGCAAAAATACCAGGTTACGGTCATTACATAGACGCTGGCGCTATAGACAATAGTGGTTTATTGGGCTGTTTAGACTTACATAATTATTTACTACGAGATCAGCGTGTTTTGGGTGACAAACAAATAGCCTATATCGAAATCATAAATAGTAAAACATTGTACGTAAATTATTTAATTGAAAAATTTAAACGCGAAAACAAGCTCACACATATTGACAAAAGGGAGAATGAAGCCGATAATATCATGGTCGATTTAGAAACAGGCTTGAACCTTGATAAAATTCCGGGCTACCTAAGTGATTATCTAACCAATTGGGAAAAAACATCGAATGGTGGTGTTCGTTATTTCAAAATATTTATGCCGCATAAGGTTTCGTTAAGTGATGTTGAAAGCTTTTTTAGCGGTGAAATTTCAGATGAAACAATTGAAAATAAACTAGTTGATTTTCTAGCGATTGAAAATACATTAATTTTAACCCTTACTGAAAAGCCCGATAAAGACTTTTTTGACCCTTGGGAATATTACGAGCCAACGCTTTCTAGACACCTCAGCAAAAGCAGTGTAAATTACATCAAAGCGATTTTGAAGCATCCTTTGTTGCGAGAACAATTTACAGAAATTGAAGGATTGATAAATACGCATAAAATTGAGAAAAATGAAAATCCTGAAATAACCTTTTAATACAAAGCAAACCTCACATGAATACAAAACTCATAAACACAGAATTAACGCTTCTTTTTTCTTTTCTGAAAGAACTAATTGCGTGGCGTATTAAAAATCCAAATGGAGACATTACTACTGACGCCCCTGTCCTACCTATTGAAAAACTAGGAAAGTCTGTTACAGGTCAATTTATAAAAGATTCAAAACTATCGCAGTTAGAAACAATTGTTTTTTTGGTAGCGTTAACACCACATGTGCTGCCCCAATTTCTATTGAACTGCATTGCGGAAGCGTATCCGTCTGGAACCGATTTACCACAATTTGGTGGCGTGAAAGGAAAACAACACCGCGGAATTTTACCAACAGGTGAAACCGTTCAATTTATACTTGCAGGGAATAATTTACACCAACGATTAACATGTATTCAATTATTTTCTGAAAGTAACGTCCTAGAAAAAAATAAAATCCTTTACTTAGAAACAGCTCCTGCTGGAGAACCTATTTTTGCAGGAAAAATAGCGCTGTATTCTGAAACTTTTTATTTGGTCACTACTGGTGAGGTTCCGACACCAAAAATGAGCGCGCAGTTTCCTGCTGAAAAGTTAGAAACCGCTTTAGAGTGGGAAGATTTAGTATTAAACCCTCGAACAAAAGAAGACATTAAAGATCTTGAAATCTGGTTGCTTCACAATCCGACATTTCTTGAAAGCTGGGGAATGAAAGACCGTGTAAAAGCAGGGTATCGTGTATTGTTTCACGGACCTCCAGGTACCGGAAAAACACTTACCGCTTCCTTATTGGGAAAATACACCAATCGCCCAGTGTACCGAATAGATTTGTCTACAGTCGTTTCAAAATACATTGGAGAAACAGAGAAAAATCTTTCCAGCTTGTTTGACAAAGCGGCACATAAAGATTGGATTCTCTTTTTTGATGAAGCCGATGCTATTTTTGGAAAACGTACCAACGTTCGAGACGCACACGATAAATATGCAAATCAGGAAGTTTCCTATTTATTACAACGCGTAGAGTCGCATCCAGGTTTGGTGATTTTAGCTTCCAACTTTAAAGATAATATAGACGATTCTTTTTTAAGACGGTTTCAGTCAGTGTGTGAGTTTCAGTTACCTTCCGCCAAAGAACGCTTGCAATTATGGAAAACTAATTTGCCTAAAAAGCTGAAATTAAGTCCAGAAATAAACTTGGAAGAGATTTCAGAAAAGTATGAACTAAGTGGTTCTAATATTATAAATATCATTCAGTATTGCAGTTTGAAAGTACTGAGTAAAAAGAGTAAAATACTTCCGCTAGACCTTTTTACAGAAGGCATTCGTAAAGAAATTATTAAGGAAAACAAACTCTTCTAAACCGTAAACCTTTCCGAAGAAAACAAAAAAAAGAGATTGTCAAAAAAGTAGATGTTATTCGATTTGTCAGGTCGAATAGACATTAAGTATTACTTTTTAAACAATCTCTTTTGTAAGCTATTTGAAAACAATTACATCTTCACATTTTCAAGTTTAACCTCTTCCCCATCTTTATCGACTAAGAGTACTTCATCAAAATCCATTTTCTTGAATTGTGAAAATTGGGTCGCCGCATCACCAACTACTACATACGCCATTTTAGAGGCATCTAAGTATTTATTTGCAAGTTCTTTGTGACGTTCTAAGGTCATTTCGTTAATTACTTTCTCTTCACCTTCAATGTAATTCGCTGGTAAATCGTACGCGCTCATTTCTTGCAACATACGTAACAAATTAAATTGTGTCTCGAAACGACGTGCATTCGATTTAACCATTGCGTTTTTAGTAAATTCTAAATCCTCTTCAGAAATACCATTTTTATAGGCTTCTATTTGCTCCTTGAAAATTTTTACAGATTCGCCCGTTGTATTGGTACGAACACTAGACGATGCTGTAAACTTTCCTGGAATTTTACTTCCGCTAAATCCAGTTCTAGCGCCGTAGGTATAACCTTTCTCTTCACGCAAAATAAGATTTACATTGCCAGAAAAAGAACCCCCTAATTTGTAATTCATCACTTCTGCAGGATAGAAATCGGCGTCTGTTCTTGGCATTGCGATGTATCCAATATTAATAACTGATTGTTTAGCTCCTGGAATATCTACAAAGTAAAGAGATGCTTTGTCTCTCGTATTTGCGATTGGATATTCTGGAATCACAACTTCTTTGGCTGCCCAACGCTCTTCTAGATCATGCAGACTTCGCAATGCTTTTTCTTGATTGATTTTTCCTACTACTTGAAAAGTACTTACTGAAGGAGAAAAATTCTTAGTATAAAATGCTTTTAAGTCATTAATTGTAATTGCTTCTACAGACGCTTCAGTACCGCTCGCTGGCAGACTAAATATGTGATCTTCTCCGTATAATAATTTATTATAAACACGTCCAGCAACAGCATTTGGATCTGCTTCAGAACGTTTTATCTGATTGATTGTTTTTGTTTTAATACGTGCAAACTCTTCTTCATCCCATCGAGGTTCTAATAAGATTTCCTCAATTAATTTGATGGTTTTATCAAAATTTCGAACTAAGGTATTTCCACGAATAGTAATAGATTCGTTTGTTGTGTACATATTGATAGAAGCGCCTAACAATTCGATTTCTTCTTCTAACTGCTCAGGGGTTTTATTAGCAGTTCCTTCCATCATAATGTCGGTCATTAAGTTGGCAACTCCATTTTTATTTTTATCATCTAACAAGTGACCTCCTTCAATAACCAAGCTAAAATTAACGGTCGGAATCTCATTTTGTTCAATTCCATATACTTTTATGCCATTTTTAAGTTCCGACTTCCAACTTGTAGGTATATTCAAAGCTGGAGACGCTCCTTGTGCAGGTTCAATAGATCTGTCGAATGACGAAGGTGTTTTTACTATTTCAGTAGTAGCATCTTCCACTTTCGTTTCAACATTTTCTTTAATTTCTTCTTCAACAACAGGTGCTTTTATAGAGTTGTCTGCAATTAACGCTACTTGTCCTTTAGGCACAAAACTGGTCATTACATAAGGTTTTCCTTTTATGTAGGTTTCGTATACACGAACGACATCTTCCTTAGTTACCTTTTTAATATTTTCGATATCTGTTTCAATAAAACCTGGATCTCCAGCAAACACATTGTATTGTGCTAATTGAAATGATTTCCCTAACACGCTACTAATTCCGTTGTAAAATTGTGTTTCCAAACCAGCTTTAATACGTTCAATATCGCGATCGGTTACGCCTTCTTTTTCAAAAAGAGCAAAAGCTTCAAAAATGGCTGCTTCTACATCTTTCAGACTTTTACCATTATTCGCTGTAATTGAAATTTGAAATTCGCCGGCAAGTTCTTGTGCATTTCCATAGGCAACCGTTCTAGACGTTAAATCTTTCTCTTTTACCAGGACTTTATATAGCGGTGCTTTTTTTCCGCTAGATAAAATTTCGGCTAAAAAATCCAGCGCATACGCATCATCCGTATATTGCTCAATTGTTGGCCAAACCATATTTAATTGCGGTGCTGTTGCAAAGTTATCTTCGTGATAAAAACGTTTTGTTTCAGAAAGAGAAACCGGTTGTGGTTTCATTGGAAGTACTTCTTGACGACGTTTAATTTCGCCAAAATACTTCTCAATTAATGCCTTCGCTTCTGCCGTTTCAAAATCACCTGCCAATACTAATGTTGCATTATTAGGACCATAAAACTTATCGTAAAACTCTTTTACATCATCTACAGTCGCATTTTGAAGATCGACCAATTCACCAATTACTTGCCAATTGTAAGGATGCCCTTCTGGATATAAATTTTTATCCAACACCCAACTTGTATGTCCGTATGGATTATTATCTACGCGTTGTCTTTTCTCGTTTTGAACTACTTCTTGCTGATTGGTAAATGCAGACTCGGTAACAGTATTAATTAAAAAGCCCATACGGTCACTTTCCATCCATAAAACCGTTTCTAGCGCATTATTAGGAACAATTTCATAATATACCGTACCATCTTTCCAAGTACCTCCATTTAGGGTTCCACCAGCATCTTGTATTTTTTTGAAGAATTGATCTTGTGGTACATTTTCAGATTCTTGAAACAACATGTGCTCAAATAAATGGGCAAATCCAGTTCTTCCTGTTTTTTCTCTATTTGAACCAACTCCATATTGAATGGCTACGGAAACTATGGGGTCACTCTTATCTTGATGTAGAATAACATCCAATCCGTTTGCGAGTTCATATTTTTCAAATTCTACGGAAAGTTTCGCAGAATCCTCAACTTTCGTGGTCGCTTTGTCTTTACAAGATGTAAAACAAAAAGCTAAAATGGCAGCCCCTATTACGGAAGCTCTTAAAGTAGTTCCTAATTTCATTGATTATAGTTTTTTTCAAATCTAAAGATACAATTGACAGTATTCCAATATCTTAAAATGCTGTTAAATGTAGTTGCTTCTTTTTTAAAAGTATGCAGCAATTCTACGGTAATACATTCCCTTTAGTTAATATGGAAACGTACCGTACATATTCCCCGAAGGAGCATAATTAGCTACAATGATATAGCTCCCATCTTCACACACTCCTACTCCAACACCAACTTCTGTGGTTTTTTTCCATACCATTTGCGTGTAATGATTATAGTCGGTATCGCTATAGGTATAATCTGCTAGTTCTGAATACCAACTCTTAGAAGCATCAAGCGCGGTATAAACAGTTCCATTGCCCATAAAAACATTTTCTCCATAATTTTCATTTCCACTATGCTTGAAAGAACAATTGTCTGCCGCTAGAAAGTTAGCAAATTCCTGAGCAACTTTAGCAATGGAAGCATTCCATGAAAGATTGGATACTCCCACTTCACTTCTTGCCATATTATGGTGTTTTAAAAATTCTGTGGCTTCCTCTACCGTCACATCACTTCCTGTTTCGGTGATGTCCTGTCCTATTGACAATTGACAAAGTAACACGGCTACAATAAATAGATAACTGGTTTTCATAATCGTAAGGTTTTAATTTTTTTATAGGTAATTAAAGATACATGAAGTTTGTTTAATAAAAATTACGTAGTAACACGTAAATTACTACTAAACAGATTATTAAACACGAACCCGTAAAATTAATTATTGAACATAAATCTTACACCAATAGTAGAAAAACCCTTGCAGAAGTTTAGGGTAATAACCCCTTTGATTTGGGTTTTTAGACTTCAAAAAAAAATGAACCTCAATCTTATATTTGCATTGTAATTAATTGTCTATCAAAAAATTACATAAAAACAAACTTATTGGAAACACCAATAATATTTAACAACCTTAATATTTTTTATTATGATTAACAATCTCACAAAAAATTCAAAATGGGTGCTAAGTTTAGCATTTATTTGCATTTTCAGTTTTACATCCTTTACAGGGAATCGTGAAATTGGAGGCTATGTAGATCAGGCAGAAAGCCGATTCGTACGAAACGTATGGAATTTTATTAAAAATTTCAAAACCTATCAAAATGTTGGTGCTCATAGCTACAAATACACACAGTATTTCTGGGCAGAACCTTTCCAATTTACAGGAAACTCTCATGATGATTATGTAGATTCAGTAGATCTTGCATATGTCGCAGGTCATGGAAACTACCATTACATTCAAACAAATCAAAGTCAAGGATTAGGAGTTAATTTAAAAAATGTTCCTGCCTATGGTGATACCGGTGACGATTTAGAATGGCTTGTAATTGAATCTTGCTATACTGTATCGTCAAGACCCGAAAAATCCAATTGGTGGAGTGATTACTCCGGAATGTTTGGAGGATTACACCAATTAGTAGGGTTCCACACTTTAAGTTGGTCGGACAATGGAATTCCTAACAATTTTGCAGGAAAATTAAAAAGTAATGGTGCTATTTGGCAATCTTGGTTTGACGCTGTAAATGAAGAGCGTTATTGGATATTTAATCCAAATATTTGGGATCCACAATACGGTAGTGATATTCCGTTTCCTGGCTTAGCTAGTGTTATTGTTGCCAATGGATGTACCAATGACAGATTAGGGTCGTATGCAAATGATCCATCTCCAGGAACTGGTGGAATGTATACGTACTGGCAATACTAAGGTAAGGCTAGCAACTAAATTAAATTAATAAACAAAATACAAGAAAATGAAAACGCAATATAAAACAGCAGTATTCATGGTTTGTACCATAGGATTTGCGATATTTTTAATGTCATCTACGCCAAAATTAACTTCAGTCGCAATGGATGATGCAGGGTATGTACAACCAACAGCATACAAAAACCTAATTACATATCAACAAAAAGATATGTCTGTCTATCAAACGGTAGCTGCAAGTGAAAGGAAAGCAGAAGGTTTCAAAAAGAGTGTGCGAAATGCTACAAAATCAAGACTTTCAATTCCGACTGGCAACAAAAATTCGTTAGAGTTTCAGAAAGAAGATCCTACTGCATTTTTTGAACAAGATTTAGCTTCAGGAAAATTAGCATTCAATAAAGGAATGAACGATTATTTAAAGTCTGGCGGACGCAACTTACCAAAACAAGAAGCTGCAAATGCTATCGCCATGCGCTTTATAAATGAAAGTGGATTGGCTCCAGCAAATAAGGAAGAAATTAAAATGATGCATTCGGGTGGATTGCGTCTTGCCACTGCCGGATCTGACAAACAAGTAGATGTATTTAGAACAGTTTCATACGGACGTTTCTTAGACGGGGTTCCTGTGTACGGACCTAGTTCTAAAATAATTGTGCATGTTGGTAACAATGGTGAAATTGTAGGTGCTAATGCGCTTTGGAAAGAAGTTTCTGCTAACAAAGGAACTACTGTAAAGAAAGAAGCTATGAAGTCTGCTAAAGAAGCGGAACTAGAAATGAACAGACGTTTGGCTACCGACTTCGGAAAAGGTGCTAGAACTAAAATTAAAGAAATGAGCCTTGCGTATTATGATGGTGGTAAAAGCTACATTCAACCAGCGTATTACTTTCAAATAATCGTTTCGCTTCCTAAAATGAAGGACACTCCAGCCACTCAATTTGAATATTTAGGAATTGTTCCAGCCCTTAGAAAAACTCCTGAAGCTTTTGAAGTATTACAACAAGCTCCACCAGAAGCTAAGAAAGTAATTGGAAAAGCTTCAGAAAAGGAAATGAAAAAAGATCCTAGACGTGATATCGAATAACCATCACAACATACTTATAATCAATTATTAAACAATTGAAAGGCACTAAACACAAACCGTTCTTCGTTATGTATTTAGTGCCTTTTTTTTAAACACATTGTTATGAAACTAAAAAATACTTTTACCATTCTCTTTTTTTCATTGCTTGTAAGTATTTTACTTATCAGTTTTTCTGGCTGCGGAAATTCACCCAAAAGTCAGGAACCTAAAAATGAAACAACACCTCAACCCACAACTTCTGAAGTTCCTGAAGGCTATACAAAAGGCGAAACTCCCGTTCCAATTGCTTTTGAAGATTTAAGTGAAGACTGTTATGAAGTAAACAAAAAAGCGGACAAAACATTATGCGCCGATGTGTACGATCCTGTTTGTGGTTGCGACAATCGTAATTATAGCAATGCCTGCCAAGCTGAAAAAGCAGGAATTAAAAAATGGACGAAGGGCAATTGCAAGTAGTTCCATTTATAAAAACAATATAAGCACTAGTTGCTATTTGTATATGAAACATGCTTTACAAAACCGCGCTAATTATGTTGGCTTCTCTCTTTGTGACGTAGAATCTTGAATTGTTTTCCAAAAGGCACTAGTAGGCCAACGTTTTTCTAAATGATAAAAGTATTTTCGTGATTCTAGGTATTGTTTGTATTGTGCTTTTACTTCAGTCTCAAAATAAGGCAATGCAGTTTCAATTCCACTTACATAATGCGTAATAATTTCTGCTGCACGAATGCCTTGCGTTACCGACTTAATAATTCCCTGAGAAGTAATAGGATCGAAACAAATAGCTGCGTCTCCAATTGCCATCCAAGAATCACCTACCACTCGACTTAAACAAAACGAAGGCGCTTTAAAACCAATTAGTTTGCTTTCTACAGGTTCCATTCCACGAATCCAATGACTTGTATTTGGTGCTTGTTGTAATAGTTTCACCCAATTCTCTAAATGATGTAATTCTAGTGTTTTGACAACTTCTGAAGTCGTGTAAAGAGTCACTAGCAACTGTTCTCCCGGAATTCTAGCAGCATACCACCAACCGTTTTCAACAGATTCTAAATGCGTTAGCTTAGAGACTTCTCGTCCTCCTTTATTTCTGAAACGCACTCCTAAGCATACCAAAGACGTATCTTTAATTTGAGTACTTCCATATTCCGAAGCAAAAACACTCCTTGTTCCTGAAGCATCAATCACGAAATCGGCTTCAATAGGATCAAATTGCTTCTTTTTTACTTCCATAAAAAGCTGATAGCCGCTTTCCGTTTTAACTGAAGATTTATAGGTGCAATTTCTAAAAATTGTTGCCCCTAATTTTTCTGCTTCTTCCACCAAGAACTGATTAAAATTTTGCCGATCTAAATGCCATCCGTGACCGTACGGATTTAAAAGACTGTCATTGTAGCCTCTCAATTCACTTCCCCAATAGGAACAACTTCCGTAGCAAGGTTCGTGTGTTTCGGCTAAAAAAGAGTCATAGACTCCGAGTTTTTTCAGCAATAAATTCATGTCTGGAGGTATGCTTTCTCCAATATGAAATTTCCCAGTTTTTGAATTATCTAGTAATTGAACTTTAAAACCTGCTTTCAACAAAGCAATGGCGCAAGAACTCCCTGCGGGTCCTGCGCCAATAATTGCAATAGTATAAATGGTTTTATCCTTCAAGTTTACTGCTTTGGAGGATATACCTCATCATCAATTACATTGGGCCAAAACACAACTTGATTACTTTCATCTATATCAAATTTACTTTCAACTTCTAGGTAATAATCTTTGCTAAAATCTGACGGATAATTCTTTATAGCAGGCCCTTGAATAATGGTTCCTACTTTTACCCATTCGGTCAAGAAGTTTCTGCGATTTTGATAACGTCCAACATTCATGGCCTTCATTTCAAACTGATTCTTCTCTTCTTTTTCACACCCTACAGAGTGCATTTTTTCTGTAGCTGCAGTCCCTTTCCCTCTAACAGAATAGCGTTGCTCTGGCAATTCTCCTCTATCTGTATTCGAAACTAAATCATCAAACGTATATACTGCCACTGGACGTTGTGCAGGCCAAGACCAAAATAATGTGGTATTTACATCACCACTAAAAATATTTTCTTTTGTTATTTTTCCTCCTGGATTTGGAGCTGGTGTATGCGTGGCGCAAGAGTTATAATCTGTATGCCAAGGAATAGACATGAACTTACAAATATCGCCAGGTTCAACTTTATACGATCGTAAGGGTGTATACCCCACTCCAAGAAATGGTTTTTCTGTGTTCGCACTCGAATAGTCTAACGTTTTTGCATCAATTCGGAACGGGCCAATGGCTGGATCTTTCCAATTTTCATTGTACAAGTTTACATCTCTAGCTATAAATGTCATGTCAATTCCTGGGCTAAACCTACCTCCCAAGCAGTTTACTAATATCGTTTTATCTAACTGCTCTCCGGCGCCTAGAACCGTCTCTTTTGCACCCACACTCATCCCTTTATTCCATTGCTTCATGAAAAAGTATTGTTGTCTAGAAAGCGTTAAGAATGATTGATTGGCGTCTCCCAATGAAAGTGGCATTAAAGGAGCGCCAATAGTATCTTGACTTCCGTCTGGGTTCCGGATGTATTGTAATATGTCGAAGGGAGGTTTTTCTTCCGTTAAAGTCATCATCCTTTTATGTCCATTAATGGCTTGCTTAGGTAAATTAGTGTTCCACATTTGCATGTGCGAAGCATTTAATGTTGGAAACACTTCATCATTAAAAGAGGGCTTGTAATTTTCATTGTACGTGCCATTACGATAAATCTCTGGCTGCAAATTGAAGTTTTCGAGCCACGTGTTATAAATATCGTCCCACAGAGAAACTGCGTTAAGTGTTTGAGGCGCATACGCTGGATCTGTAGCCACAACCCAAGCACTTCCTTTAATAGGTTCTTTACTTCCATCTTCATAAACAATAACGGCAGTAATAGGCCCATCGGAAGTATCGTCCAACCAATTATCATTATCTACATCAAAGCATAAAGTTTGCGCTGTATTGTAATTCCCTTCATTGTCAAAACCAGCAGCGAGTCCATATCCGCCTAAAACTAATAATCGACCATTGGGTTCTGTAAGAATTTCACCTAAATACGAAATAGGATCACTTCCGTCTTTACTTTTTCCTTCGGAAGCTGGAAACTGAATCGGATAATTAGATTGCTCGCTAATTTCTCCTGTAGAAGCATCAAAATAGGTTGCTGGTGTTTTTTTATCAAATTTTATAGGTGTGTCACTCCCTTTACTCGCCATTATGGTTCTAGGTCCCGCATCAATCACCAAGTTTTTTAATCGCACAGGATCTGACGGATCTACACTCTTTGGATCTTGCGGTGTGGTTTGCATAAAGTCTGGGTTTCGCATTGGCGGAAACTCATTGTTTTTATAAAGAGCAATTCCAAGATTTGCGTCTTCGTCAATCTCCCAGCAATTTGCTTTTTTGTTGGCGAGATGTGCTGTCCAAATAATATCGACTACTTTTTTGCCATTCACGACAGAACCAATGAGGACCTCTTCACCACCTGGTGTTGGGTAGCTTACTTGTCCAGTTTCGTTTGGATATTGATATATTTTAAATCGGGCAGCTTGTCTTTTTAATCTTCCCTGATCATCTCGAAGGTCTTCACTAGTGATGGTCGTATTTTCAGTACCTGGTTTTATTGGTAATCCGCCCGTAATAACTGTCCCTTTTTGAGGGGATGCAGCCATTGTTTCTGGTCCGAGATAATAATCAGTACTATTTCCTACTCTGGCCATTCCAATAGCAGGATGTATTCTTAAGGTTGTATTTTCCATAATGTTATATCTTAATTGGTTCGCTAGTATTAATTCTGAAGTGGTATTTCTTTTCCGCCTATGTAGTTTTTCAAAAGTATATGACTAATATTCACATTTTTACCGCCTAGTATTTTCATATCCGTCGGAACACTTGTTAAAGCATTTGTATTGTGACAGCTGAAACATTCGTTTTGAGATCTTACTTTCTGCGTAAAGGTTTCAATCGTAGCATTTGACAACTTCAACGAGCCTGTAACCATACTTGGATCTACATTTGGGTTCCAATCAGGTTTTAAAGATCCTTTTGAAGTATTGAACCAAATGGCGCCTACTTCAAAATAATTTTTCCAAACTGAAGCTGAAGGAAGTTGGGATTTTACACTTTTATTTAAATGGGTTATATTTTCTTGGTTGGTTGTACTTCCGCCTCCATTTACATACTGTCGTGCTACTTGTGTGATCGGTGCTAACAGTTGTTTTTCTTGATTGGAAAATTTTAAGGTAGTTGCATTATCTGCGTTGGTTTTTCGTGCCGGTGTGCTTGCCGCATAAAACATCCAATCGGCAACGGAAACTGCTGCATCAGGATTTTGATTTTCAGCAAAGTCTGGCGCATTGTCGTCAAACTCAAAAGTCGCCCAGATAAACTCAGGATGTCCTTCCACAACAACAGACACATGGAGCGCAACCAAAGCAACCTCTACATCTTTTTCAACATTAGGGTTGTTCTTATCTATTCTTGGTAACCCATCTACTAAGTCTAATAATTCGATATCAGCTTTTTTTGTATAAAGCTTGCTAACGTCTTCATTAGGTTGGACAATCTTCCAGCTTGTTTTAAGCGCTATAGAACCTACAGGAAAGTTTGTGTTAGGATCAAAGTTTAAAAGCACCTCTGGATCGTACAGTTGATTGTCTAATACAAAATCTCGATATACATCATTGATAATTATACTACTATACACGGCTCTTCCATTTTGATCTACAAGCATTCCTTTCGACAATGCCTGTTCTACAATATCTAAGACATGATAGGTGTCATCTTTAAATTCTGGATAAATCGCCTTGTTGGTATACATTGTTTCAAAGCGTAATTCTCCGTTTACTTCTTCCGTTAGCCAAAGGAAATAATTCCATGAAACTAGATGGAAATCACAATTTGTAACATCTCCCTGCGGAAACACATTTGGATTCGGTGTTGGAACAGCTCCATTAAACCATGCTACGGGAGCAGCACACAAGGTGTCATTCGTTTGAACAAGTACCGTTTCAGAAGTTATTTGCCCATTACTCTTTTTTGGGGTCTCTTTACAAGCTACCAGCATCAGTATCAAAACGAGCCAATAACTTAATTTTCTTATTTTTTTCATAATTGTTGCGTTATATAATTAATAGTTGAAAGCGTATTTAGAATTGCTGAAACAGCAAAAAATAAATTTGGGGAAGGGATTGAATCAAATGTACAACAAACTGAAATACAATCTATTACGTATAAATACGTAGTTTTCAGAGAATCTGAAGTTTAAATAAAAGACAGGGACTGTTTTAGGATAGAATAAAACTAATTTAATAAGAAAGACACGCTTTATAAAAGCGCGTCAGTTTTAAGAGAAGAAATTCTCAAAATGTGATTATTTAAAACGTAAGCCTATAAATTAGAGAGGAAACAAAGAAGGCTAGAATTAAAAAGAAGTTGATTTTAAAAGACTTAATTATTAAACAAATCTTTTTTAACGGTCACATAGTAACTATCACTCACCGGTATTTTATGATCCAATAGTAAGAGCTCTCTGTTTTTCAATCCTGTTACTTTTTCTTTGTTTACTATATACGATCGGTGAACTCTCACAAATAGATTTGGTAGTGAAAGCTCTAATGCGCGTAACGATTGGTTTGCCATTATCTTTTTATTATTTTCAAGATAGTAGACTACATATTCACTACTACTTTCAATATATACAATATCCTGATACATAACTTTGTGTAAGTCGTAACCAGATTTAATGACTAAAAAACCTTCTTCTAATTTTTCTTGCTTCGGAAACTTTTCTACTGCGCTCAAAAACCGTTTAAAATTGATTGGCTTTACCAAATAATCTAGCGCGTTCAATTCGTACCCTTGAAGGGCATATTCAGAATAAGCGGTTGTGAAAACAATTCGAGTATCGGTAGCTTTTATGAGTTCTGCGAATTCAGTTCCTTTAATATCTGGCATCTGAATGTCTAAAAATAACAAATCTATTTTTTCGCTTTTCAAAACTGTTAATGCATCCAAGGCACTTTCAAAAGTACCAACACATTCTAAAAAATTCACTTTTTGAATGTATGCTTTGATAAGCTCTCTTGCTAATTCTTCATCGTCTACAACTACACATTTTAAATTACGCATCTAGTAAAATTTTTAATTCTATTTTAAAAGTAGTCAAACTTTCAATAGTAAGTTCGTGTTTATTAGGATAGGTAATCTCTAAGCGCTTTTTAGCATTTTGTAATCCGATGCCACTAGCGCCATCTTTTACAATGGTCTCTTTTGGCAAGCTATTTTCTACTTTTAATGAGATGTCATTTTTAGTAGATTGCAACGCTATATTTACAAAAGCATCTCCCCCTTTTTCTATCCCGCTATGCTTAAATGCATTTTCAATAAAAGTAATAAAAAGCATTGGAGCTACTGCTACGGAAGAGTTTTCAATTTGATTTGTAAATGTTATATTGAATCCTTTGCTACTTCTTAATTTAAAAAGGTCTATGAAATTTTCTATATAATTAATTTCTTTTTCAATTGGCACTTTCGGGTTTTCACAATCGTAGATAACATAACGTAGCATTTCAGAAAGAGAATGAATACTCTCTGGTGTTCTTTCAGAATTTGAAATAGACAAGGCGTAAATATTGTTTAAGGAATTAAATAGAAAATGAGGATTGATTTGCATTTTCAGAAATTTAAGTTCACTTTCAATCAAGGCTGTTTTTTGCATTTCTAATAATGCTTCCTTTTTCTGACTATCAATAAAAGTCATTACCAGCGTGCTAATAATATAGGCAACTGAAAGAAGTAACGCATGAATTGAAAATGGAGAGGGTGGCTTTGGACCTCTATTCATTCGTGGAAAACCTCCAGGCGGATTCATACTAAAAATTGACGATGACACATATGCACAACCCACAATTAAGACAACAGATATGATACTGAAAAGCAAGTATTTCTTTGTAAACAACCATTTTTCAGCTATGTAATATGACACTAAAAGAATGAGAAAGATCTGAAATAAAAAAGCTGCCCAGTTTTCAGACAAAAACCTTTCAAAACTTCGTTCGTTAAGTCCGATAACCAACCACACTGTTAGCCATAAAACAAGTTGTACTAAAACTATTATTCGTTTACTCATGGTACAAATAAAACACATTTTTTTCTCTTTGTAGGCTGTAATAGCCCTATTTACCGCTCGTAAACTGACGTTTCACAGAACAGATGCCTTTATTCGCTTAAAAAATGAAGACACCTACTTAATTCGCCTATTTATAATTAAACGAAGTACCACCTTTGTACTATTAAAGTTTAATTTTAAAACGCATCAAAATGAAAAATATAAGCTTAAAAAGAGGTATTGTAACCATGGTTATTGCGTTGGCTTTTACAAGCTATGCAAGTGCACAATCTGAAAAAGGACAACCAAAAACCCCGCCTTCAGCTGAAGAACTACTAAAACAGATGGACAAAGATGAAGATGGATTACTTTCAAAAGAAGAAATAAAAGGTCCTCTAAAAGATGATTTTGATAAAGTTGACAGTAATGAAGATGGGTTTCTTTCAAAAGAAGAATTAGAAAAAGCTCCAAAACCAAAAGGAAATAAACCTCCTAAAAGAGAGCATTAATTGCAACTCCAAACATCTATCTGAGCATTTGGCGTTTCAGAAAAAAAAGGGACTCATATAGAAGTCCTTTTTTGTTTTTTAAACTGAATTATTAGTTGACAATCATTTTTTTAATTACTGAAATGTCACTAGACAGTATCGTAATAAAATAAAGTCCTGCAGTATACCCTTCAATATTTAAAGTTACCTTGGAAGTACTTTCCAACTCTTGATTAGAAATTCTCTGAACTATTTGCCCCATGCTATTTGAAACTTCTATTGAAACCTTGGAAGTAATTTGATTATGTAAACTTACAAACACAACATCTTTTGCTGGATTTGGGTAAATAGAAACAAAAGGTGCAATACTTTCTTCTGAAATTCCCAACGGACCTCCAATTAATGTGATAGAACCATCTGCTTCAAAAGGGTCTGCCCACTTTTCGTTGGTATAAATATCTGAACCTGTTAGTGTTTTCAGAAAGGCTACAACTTCATGTTTTTCGTCTTCGGTCAAATTAAGCTGCTGTGGTTGTCCGTTAAGATCTGTTAACCGACCGTCCAGAGTAGTATTTTCAGGGTTATTAGGAATATGATTGTAATGATTTACCACATCCAAAAGGCTGTTAAAACTTCCGTCGTGCATTAGAGGACTATTTAAAATACCGTCTGGATTTACAAGATCTCTAAGAGAGGGCGGATTCACATTCGTTAAATCAATCACACCGGGCATTCCAGCGACAGTAATCACCCCGTTATTTTGAGTGTGTGAAGCGATGGTAAATTCTGGAGGAATATGACAATCAGCACATCCAATACTGTTTACGAATAAGTCTTTACCCCTATTCTCTTGTACTGTAAAATTTGGAAAAGGCTCTCCCAAATGGGTTACTTGAGGCATCCCTTCATCAAACCGAGAATCGAAAGATTGCATGCTTCTTATAAATTGAGCTAAGGCCAATTGCATACGATTCTCTGTTATTTCTGAATCGCCAAAAGCAAACTCAAAAAGAGGGCTGTAATAGTCTATGCTTTCCAAATGACTTATAAGATCGGCTAAATTGGGATTTCCATTAGTACCACTAAACCCCATTTCTATAGGATCTTGTATGGGCTGGGTTACTTGAGCTTCTAGGCTTTCAGCACGCTCATCCCAAAAATAATGGTCCTCGCGTGAAAACCTTGAGTTTACAAGCCGCATAGAATGTCTTCCGGTAAGTCCGTTCACACCAATACTCTGAACGTTCGGATCACCAAATGCGTGCGCTTGAATGTGACAGCTAGCACATGCAATCGTACCATCGGTAGAAAGATTTTTGTCATAAAAGAGAACGCGCCCTAAAGTTGCTGCTTTATCATCTATGATGTTACTATTCGTATTATCAATAGTAATGTAGTCGGGAATGTCTTGATTGGCGTAATTAAACAAGTTGTCCAAATCTATGGTCGCACTTATGAATATAAATCCAAAAGCGAATAGTAGTAAAAAACGTACTAAATTATTTTTCATGAAATTGTTATCGACAATACTATAGTTATATCTAAGTCACTTTTTAAATGTCGTGGATACATTCTACAAATAGAGCCTCAAGATACTAATTTTAAAAACTCTAAAAAATTAAGTGATTCTAAACCCTTTTATAAACTACTTGTTTCTTTGAAGCGCATTGCAAAAGCATTTGAAATGTGAACATAGGCTCTATCTAAAGGATTTTGTCTCCTTTTATTTATCAACCACTAGGTTCTGGCGATAATAAACTTTCATCAGTTTTCTGTTGTTTCGAATTAAAGACTGTTTGTTTATGAAAATTCTTTGAAACAACTTTTAATGCATTTGTACCTCTAGTAGGAAAGAAGAATACCAGTATTATGCTAAAAAACCACTTGAGAAACTCAAATAACCCTAAAACCATTCTGGGCAATGCTAATGCCGCCCCAATTATTATACTAGTTTTAAAAATTATATTTTCCATTCCTAATCGTTTAATATTCAATTTTATCTTATGTTATATCAAGTACTGAAATCTCCCATTTAAAAAAAAGGACATCAATATTCCTACTACTTAAACTAGGTTTAAATTCTACCTAGACACCACCAGAACCAGCAAAAAAGTCTTTACTTTATGTATAGTTTGACCCAACATATAATATAAACGTGAAGAGGGTTTTATTGTTACTACTTTTCTTTGTTGATAATCAGTATGGTGAAGCAAAAATACAAGCTATAAACTAACTTTGTTTTCAAATCAACATCTCGATATCCACTGGTAGTTAACAATATATTTATTGATAAATCCCTTAATGGTCCTAAATGACACCAAATAGAAAAACCCTATACAATTAAGTATAGGGTTTTCTTTTAAAGCCGTGTAAGTTACTAATATTCGTTTAGCGTAATTTACAAAAGCGCGTCAATTTTAGTTTTCTACTAACCCAACCACCCATCACGGTCCAAACTTCTGTACTGAATGGCTTCGGAAATGTGATTGCCGTTAATCACCTCGGAAGCATCCAAATCGGCAATAGTACGTGCTACTTTTAAAATACGATCGTAGGCCCTAGCTGAAAGATTTAAACGTTCCATCGCATTTTTCAGAAGTAACAATGACGCCTCATCTAACTTGCAATACTGCCTAATTTGCTTCACACCCATTTGCGCGTTGTAATGAATGTTTTCAAACTGTAAAAATCGCTCGGACTGAAGCATTCTTGCGTTAGTAACACGCTCTCTAATAACAGTACTCGCTTCTCCTTTGCGCTCTTCACTTAACTTTTCGAAAGGAACAGGCGTCACTTCTATATGAATATCAATGCGATCTAACAACGGGCCTGAAATTTTACTTAAATACCGCTGCATTTCTGCCGGGGAAGAACTTACAGGCGCGTCAGGATCGTTAAAATAGCCTCCTGGACTCGGATTCATACTTGCCACCAACATAAAACTGGAAGGATAAGTTACCGTAAATTTTGCGCGTGAAATGGTGACATCTCGATCTTCTAAAGGTTGCCGTAATACCTCTAACACACCGCGTTTAAATTCGGGCAATTCATCTAAAAATAAAACTCCGTTATGTGCTAATGAAATCTCTCCAGGTTGCGGATACGTTCCGCCGCCAACGAGGGCGACATCAGTCATTGTATTAAATGTGGAGGTCAGTTTTATTGATATAAATGTATTTTAAGGATACTTCATTCTAAAAAACTCAAAAAAAATATCGTTCTATACTTATTAATTTAAATAGGCATCCTATAAAATAAGAGACCCCTCAATTAAGAAGGGTCTCACAAACAAAATTATTAAATTAAAACAAAATTATGAACCAATTTTTAGTAGTTTCCTACTTATCACGAGTGGATTTCCACTTAGTGTGAGCATCGTCTATATTGGCAATAGATATTAAAATAGTACCTAAAGCCGCTAAAACTAAACCCCCAAATCTGATTGTTCCCATTTTTAATTAATTTAAAGTTAAATAGCAATCTACGAACTTTAAATATTACTACCAACTTTTTCTAAACTTCGAAATCATCACTGTAGTTGTGAAGGTTAAAAGTATCTGTTCCATCTTCAGAATTGTTTTTAATATGAAAACTTTTTAGTTTAACTCTTATTGGACAGACTATTCTAATACAGAAAATTTCCAACCAAATAAACCTCAAATTCCAATTTTTCGAAAATGATTGGTATATTTGTATTGAATAATACCAAAGACGGCAATTCTAAACGTGAGAAAAGTGTGTTTTAATTTCTGTTTTTCAAACTTTTTCTAAACTAAAAAGCTACAATATGAAAAATTTTAGTAATAATACTGAACCTAATGAATTAGAAGAACAATTTAATAAGGAAAATGAAGAACATGATGACCGATGTGGTTGTGGTGAAAACGCTAGAGATTGCGAAAGAACCAGTCCAAATTAAGTAGTTATTTTTGATGAATTAACCTCAAATCAAATCAGCCGGTAAGTCCTATTATAAGACTTCATAATCCTTTTTGTCGGCAGCCTCAGCGAAATCACTAGTTTTTAAAAAAAGTTCGATGAACGGCTTTTAAGGCTATCGCTGATAAATTAAATAAACTTCAATACTGTACTACCCTAAATTGAGTAATATTGAAATTATGGTTTCTTCTCTGTTTTGAATTATGTTTTCGTTTAATTCAGTTGAATGTTGTTCTGTTAAACCTAGTTCTAATGAATCCGAATAATCTACACCTTGATTGATTAATTCTTGAATAAGTATATCTTTTTTTATTGATTCAATTCTATTTGGGACTCCAATAACTGTTTCACATTCTTTTGTGTAATATTCATTACGAATATTTTTAATTCTCACTATTCTCATATTGTTTTGTTTATTAATTTAAGTCTTATAGAAGTAAATAATAATAAAGTTTAATAAAATACGAACAATTTTATTTGAGTGTGTTTTGAATTGGAATTATTCCATACTTTTGGATTATTTCCAAGTTATGATATACGCTGAATATTTTAGTTTACAAGTTAAGAGTTTTGGAATACCAAAGTTAAGTGTTGACCAATATAAACGTATGATGAATATAATCCATATTGAAGGTATTATTCTTGGTATGCGTGAATCTAATGAACCAAACAAGTATTACACCCAACGTTACAGACATACCAAATCGTTTAATGAATTAACTAAAAGATTACCACCAGAATTATTATATTCGGAAATGATTAAACTATCTGAATCATTCTATAAATAGATTATGTGTTACGAAACAACACTCACTAAAGCTAAAGAACAAATTGAAGATTACTCACAAGCTAGTTTTCAAATACCACTTGAATTTAAACCGTACTATCATTTAAATGGTTTCTCCTACCCTAACTTACAAATTATAAAGATTGATGAACCTAATGCAATTTATCCTGCTTCTTGGGGTGTTGTTCCCCAATGGGGTGTTAAAGATATTGATGGGTTTAGAAAAAAATACAATACGCTTAATACTAAAAGTGAAACCTTATTTGATGGAGTTTCAAAAGACTTAACCAGTAATAGATGTTTAATTATTGCTGATGGTTTTTTTGAACCGCATAAATCAAACGGTGTAAGCATCCCACAATTTTGTTATATACCTTCAACTGAATATAATGATGGAAGGGATTTATTTTGTTTTGGTGGTATCTATTCTGAAATAGATAAAACTGCCAATGCTTATAGTTGCTCTATTCTTACAATGGAAGCAAATAATTTCTTTTCAGAAGTTCATAATGTGAAGAAAAGAATGCCTTTAGTATTGGATGAAGAATTACATAATGAATGGTTTAACGAGCATTTAAGCAATGATAATTTAAAAGAGTTAATGAAGCATAGCTTTACATCTAAAACGTTTAATTCTCACGCTGTAAGCAGGGATTTATATAAACGAGGGATTAACACAAACAAAGAATATATTCTTCAACCAATTCAAAAAGATACTTTATTCTAAAATAAACTACTAAAACAAAGAAAATAGAACGTAAAATTTAGGTTAACATTCAATTTTACGTTCTATTTTTTAAAAAATTGAGGTGTTATTTTGTTGAAAAATATTTCTGAAATAAGTTCGTAAAAAGTCTGTTTAAGTACTGTGGAATGGAAGAATTTAAAGCTTTTAAACGTAAATTTTTAAAATTGTTCATAAGGCATCAAATTATGTTATAACCCCTTTATTTTCAGTATCTAACAAGAATTGTTTAACAAGAAGTTAAGAACAGTTTAAGATGTTGAATGTTGAAAACTTTGTTGAAAACCGAACACCATTTTTTTGTCTAGTAGTCAAGTATATAGGTATCTTTGGAAAACAGAAACGGCTACCTTTTCAGATAGCCATTTATTAAGGTTGATTCTTCATTAAGAATCGTAAATGAAATGAAGTAACAATTGAATATTACTTCCAACTTAAAACCACATTAGAGTTATTAAGTTGCTCATTGAATTAAAGAGGGTGTTCGTAGCATCCTCTTTTTTTATTATAATTGTTTCTAGTTGTTCAACAATGTTCGTAAATGTTCCCCAATGTTCACAACAAATATAGTATGATTTTTCCCTTAAGTAAAAATCTAAGGTATTTATTTATACACACATTATGCACATACTATACACGAACTTAATAGTAAAGCTTCACCAAATCTTCATTAAGGTACTAGTAATGTAGAACTAAAGGATTTTTAAGGAGTTCATAATTATCAACAAAAAACCCCTAGAATAAATTCTAAGGGTTTAAGTAACTGGGAGTTGACACAGCTAATATAATAAAAATAATTTAAAATGTTACTGATGTTTCAATAACACTTACATTACTTGAAACTCTATTGATTTCATCAAGTGTACCACCGTTAGTAAATCTAACACCACCACCAGCGTCATTAATAAAAAAATAATGATGTTATGACTTATTATAAGCTCGAAATAAACAATTTCTATCAGCATAAAATAGACTAATAACTAACTTAATGTAAATGACATTAGATATAAGAGCTTTATCAAATTCACTAATAGCTTTAATATTAAGAATAGTATTAGTTAAGCATTTACCATCTAATATTTTTATAATCTTCAATTTCTTTAAATTTTCTATTTCTCTCCAAGTATCAAAGTCGATTAAATTGATTAATTCAGGCGTTACCAATCATCCTCTGTATTTTTCTTGCTCAGATAATCGTAATGACTTAAAAATACATCATTTACAATTTTAACAGGCTGATTCAACAAAAGAACAACTTCTTTTTTTTTTGTCAATCTTAAGTCCTCATCCCCGTCATTTATTTCTTTTTTTCTTTTAATAATACTTGGTATCCATTTATCTAATACTGACATGTAATTGTAAACCTCAATTGGCTCAAATTTATACCTCCCATTTTTGAAGCTTAATACAATTATGTATTTGGAATCATCACAAACACCTAGAAAGCAATACGATTTTGGAATTATGCTTTCAATTCTTAATTTATTATTTTCAATTGACATCTTTATAACTTCATCGGGTTGCTTATAGGTTTCTTTTACCCAACGAATTGATTTGTTATAAAGTTCTTCAGCAGAAAGGCTATCTATTTTTACTATAAGGTAATCTTGCATTTTCAAATCTTTTTGTTGCTCAAACACTTCATTTTGAGAATAAATTGTATTATAAATGATTGATAAGAATAATAGAATAATGTTTCTTGACATAATTAAAAGCTTTGAAATAAGAATTATTAAATTGGTTGCTAATTAAGTTATTTTCTACCACATAATTTTTTAAAATCATCTCTAACATCTTCAAAACTTGGAGCTCCAATTGCAGATATTTTTTTATATGAATCAATTCCGTTGTCCGTAGCCATTGCACTCCAAAAATACTGTTCAACCTTTTCTGAACTAACTTGTTCATTTAATCTTTTTCAAGTAAAATCGACTTTCTTTTTTATTGTAGAATCAGCTTTAGGATTACTTTCAGTAGGAGTTAAAACCCTTTGTTCTAAAAAATTTAGTAATTCTTGTTTTGTCGCATTCATATAATTTGTATTTAATATCAGTCTAGGTTTTCAATAATATTTATTTTGGCTAATACCCTACTTAATTCACTTAAATTTAAACCAACAAAATTAAGAACAAGAATTAATAAATTCTAATCTATCGTTAATTCTTTTGGCTTGAATTACAGAGAGTACCATTATATCCAAAGTGCTCATATCTATACATGGCTACTTTTATAGTCATATCTTTTACATCCAAAAGATAGTCGGTTTATTGATTTTTAAACATAAAATTATTCAACCTTCTTTCCACACTAATTTTATTACATTTCTACTTTATAGACTTTATTCCAACATGTTTTTCATAAATTTTACTTAGTTATTGCATTCAATGTTCACCCCTCTCTTATTCTCTTTTATACTGTGGGATTTGTATATTGCATTTTTTAAAAAAATAATTATGTACCATGTTAGCAATTTACACTCGATTAAGTAGAGAGGACGAGGATTCAAATTCTATTGAGAATCAAACCAGAGAAGGCAAAAATTTTGCTTCATCAAATGGTTATACAGACTTCGAAATATACAATGAAGGGGAAGGGATTTCTGGTGCTGCTGAAATTTATCTACGCCCTCAATTTGAGAGAATGATTAACGATATGAAATCTGGGAAAATTAAAGTTATTTACGCCAGAAAGCAGGAAAGGCTTGAACGTAACACAAGAACTTGGGGGGAATTTTTATCTATAGTTTTTGAAAAAGACATTAAAGTATACTATTCGGGTAATTTACAAGACCTAAACACAGCAGAAGGAATTATGCTTGCCAATATTGTAAGTTCATTTAACACTTACACCATTGATAAACAATCTTACCTAACCAAAAAATCACTGCTTGATAATATAAAGGAAGGTAAATCACATGGTATATTAGCATATGGTTATACCAAAGATGAGAAAGGTCTTATGATAATTGAGGAAGAAGAAGCTAATACTATTAAATCTATGTATGAACTACACAGTGATGGCGTTGGTTCTAAAAGAATTGCTGAAAAACTTAATCATGATAAAATTAAAACTAGATATGCAAAATTAAGTGGTATTAGAACATATAAAAACAAACATAATGATATTATTATTAAAAATAAAAGTGAAATAAAATGGACTGATAAACAAGTTCAGGATATTCTTAAAAACCCCCTTTATAAAGGAATAAGAATTTGGAAAGGTGAAAATTATAAAGCTCCAAGAATAGTTTCAGATGACTTATGGGATGCATCAATGAGTGCATTTATAAGCAATAAAAACAATCGAGGAAAAAAAGTGTTTCATAAATATCTTTTGAAAAATTTAATTACTTGTGGTGTTTGCGGTCGAAATATATATGGTAGAAGTAGAAAAGACAAGTCTGACCATTTCTACATGTGTAGTTCAAAACGATTTAAATTATCAGATAGAGACTGTGATACAAAAACATCCCGAAGTGCCAATATTGATGGATTAGACAATTTCGTTATAGGTATAATGAGAAGAGAACAAGGAGGTATGAATACTCTTGAAAATTATTTTAAAAGCAGGGACATTAAATCTGATATTGATATTATAAAGAATGATATTGAAAAAAACTATGAAAAATTGTCTAAAGAAAAAAAACGTTTAAATATTGCAACAAACGCACGCTTAGATGAAGAATTTTCTAAAGAAGAATTCTCTGATATAAAAAAAAGGTTAGATAATAAAATTCAAGAAATACAAGAAGATATCAAAATCAAATCAAAAAATCTAATAGAACAAGAAAAAACAAATCAGGTTTACACGAATAGTAAAAATTTGAATTGGAGTTATTCAGACCTTGAAACATTAGATTTTAACACACAAAGGAAATTGATTCATCAATCTATTGAACGAATATATATGTATTTTGATTTTGAGAATAAAAAATATAGAATAGGATTTAAATGGCATGCTATACCAGAAATTCAGTATTTTGTAGCTTCAGTTAAAAAAAGCGGACATTTAAGTTTTGAAGGAAGTGCGGGTTCTATAAAATCTACAAATAAATTAGAAGAAATAAAAGAAAACTTAAAATCTAACAAAAATTTCGAAGTTTTATACAAAACATCTTTTGCTATTTTCACACCTGACCCTGTTATGTATGATACATTTTAAAATTAAAAAAATAAAGCTTTAAAAAACTATTCACCTATTATAAATTTTCACAATGATTTAAATCTAGTGTTTTCAACTAAGAAGCTCTTATTAACTTAGCTACTTTCTGAACAGTAGGTAAAGATATGTCGTTAAGTTTTGCTGTTTTTCTTTGGGAAATACCTTCATTTAGATGTTTTACCACTTTTTTATAACGATTTAATACCGTTTTATCATCTTCAGTTGAACCAGTTACTCTTCCTTTGTACCTTCCCTCAGCTTTTGCTATTAATATTCCTTGTCTCTGACGTTCTAGAAGTGTGTCTCTTTCCATTTCAGCTACATTTGAAAGTACCGAACAAATCATTTTAAATGCCGAATTAGGTTTGTCTTTAATTAATGATTCTATTCCAATATTCTCAACCTTAACAATACATCTAGATTTTTCCATCTTATCTAAAGTTGTTAAAATATCTAATACATTCCGTCCAAGTCTATCGATAGCATCAACATATATATAATTAATTTTGTTTTTTTTCACATCTTCTAACAATTCTCTTGCCTTGTCTCTTTTATGAAATGGAATTGAGCCACTGCATATATCTATATATAATATCTCATCTAGATGATTTGCTAATAATTGTCTTTTTATATTCTGGGAAGCTGAACTGATTCTAATATACCGTGCTTTTTTCATAGTGATTAATTAATATTAAAGATATAGTTTTCAAAACTAATGACCAAAATTTAGGGTGGTTATAATTTATACACTTTTACTCAGCTAAAATCATTAAAACAACGTTCTGAATTTGACTAACGGTTAGAGTATACTCTAAAAAATATACACTACTTCAACAGTTTTGTTAGAAATCCTTGAATTGCTCCCTTATGTGAAATTTCAATATTATAGATTTTAAATACTAACATCTAGACTATATATAATATATAGCTATTATAGCCAAATTTGTCCTTTTCCTTTTCTATTTAATAATATAGAAGAGACAAAAAGGACAAATTTGGTAATAACTATGAATATCTATTTTAAACTAAATTAATTAAGTTCTACTGGAACTTTTGAGAAAACAGTATAATTCTTACATTTCTTATAATGCTTTCTAAATATCCCATAATCTGTAAAATCATTAGTACCAATCATTTTAATAAGAGCACCAACTTCATTTAATTTTTCATGAAGTTCTTTAATATTCCTTCCTAAATAAATCTTACCTGTATTATTATATATAATAGCCGCTATATTTTTACCTCTAAACCTACCTTCTATCTCAGATAAATATTTTTTAATTTCTTTATCAAATTTTTGTCTTACAACTAATACATCATTTAAATCTATATTACAAAGGTTATTGTCTGAAATTAAAAAATAGTCTTTAACTTCTTCGAAATCAAATTTTATATGTAAGTTCAACCTTTCCTTTGAAAACTTATCATTAAGTTCTTTTAAGAGTCTTTCAAATGAATCTTCATTTTCAAGAGTATTGTACTTTAAATTAAATAATCCCATATTTATTAAAGCATTATCAATATCATTTTCACGTTCCTTAGTCACTTCAACATCACAATAATTAGAGTCATTAGATAATATTAATTTTTTAATCAATTTAAATTCACCCTTTTTAGTACGTTCTTTCTTCCATAGTTTATCAAATGAATTTTCCACTCTTTCTAATAGATGTTCTTTAAAGAATTGTTGAAACTTATAATTATTTAATATTTTAGTATTAATAACACTGTTGATACTGATTTTATCTAATAGATGTTCATCAAAGTGTGATATAATTTCATTTACAATACTTCTATTAATAATATCAAGTGTAATCTTATTAATCTCATTATTAATTTTTCCCATCTTAGAATCAACAATTTTAGTGATTAGAGACTCATTTTGAATACAATCATAAGTTTTAATATAATCTAACATACTTCTATCTATAACTCTCTTACCACTGCCCTGAATAATAAAATTTAGAACCTTTTTTAAATCCCCAATATCTTTATAGTACCAGGAAAGTTTGTTGTAATAACGTTGAATTTTCTGAACTAAATTATTGAAAGTAGCATGATAATTAGCCTTATAGATTCGTAATTGTGAATCATCCTGCTTAAGTGGATATGGAATTAAATTAAAATCAGGCTTAACAATACCAGAGGTCGATTGGTTTTCATTGATAACCTTAATTTTTTTGCCAACACCTAAATCTAAAAAAGATTTTAAAACGTTAATTATAAAATCATTGGTATCATTTATATTATCAGCACCTTTATCTTTTACATTATCAGAATTTAAAAAATAATTTATTTTACAATCATTTTTTTTAGCCATTTTAATAAATGCATTCAACTTTTTTTGTGATGGAATTAAAGACTTTTCTAATTCTTCAGTTGCTATAGCAACTTCTGAAATTTCTTTTGATTGACTCTCTGGTAGACCTGAGTTTGAATCATACTCTATACCTTCTCTCTCGGCAATATCATTATAATTAAAACCTTTTGTTTGGCTTCTATTATATTTAAATTTATCAAAAATTTGATATGCATCTAGTTCTTTTTTATTTATGTTAAAGAGACCATCTTTTGTCAAATGAGCGAAACAATGAATCGTTGTATTTCGGTTCCTATTTCTAAAATACAATTGTGTTGCTCCATGAGCTGAATCATGTCCTTCTTTTGTACTGTAATTAAATATAACACTCAAACCGTTTTCAACACCCTTTTGAATGTTCAAACCTACATTAAGAATTGAAGTAGTATAAAGTATATCAACATCAATTGATTCTTTTTGCACAAGGTTTTTATAAGATTTTAAATCCATGCTACTACTAGTTATTTCAGAGCGTTTTGGGGACTCTAATACATTATTTTCACAATACTGTTCCAAATTTTTCCAGTGTTCTCTTATTTTTTCTATGTTCTCACAAAAAACGATAACCTTTTTACCTTGACTTATATCAAATAATATAGTTTTAAAAATCTGGTTTTCCTTTTTCCGCTTATCAGTACTAATAAAATCATGAACATTAACTTCTGGATTAATAATATAAGATTTTTCAATATTGATAAAATAAAAGCTCTCTTTGTAATACTCTGACATAGATACTACTTCACTAGATGGAGTAGCGGAAAGAAAAATAAATTTAGTAGCAACAAAATCAGCATTGATGCTTTCCATTTTACAGAATATTTTTCTAATTATATCATATCTAAAACTATCTGAAGAAATAAGGTGTGCCTCATCAAAAACAATGTAATCATACTTATTCAAAATATTGTTATTTGGCAAATTAGCCATCTGGTCATAGGTAGTTATGCAGGATATTAAATTGCCATCCCCATCTAACAAGCTATGGTAATCTTTACCTACAGACTTAATATAAGTCACATCATTAGACACATTCATATGTGAATCACCTGTAGATGCTATTATTTGAATTCCTTTATAAGAATTACTTTGTTGAGATACTATTAATTTTCGTGGACTAACAAATAATATTTTTTTTCCATCATTTACAAGTCCCGAACTTCCGATAAAAACAGAAGTCTTACCAGTCCCACATCCAGAAGCGATATAATTGATTTTTGATGTACATTGATTAATGATAATATCTTTTGTAAGATAATCACTAATATAAAAGGTGTTGCCATCATTGATTAATTTTTCATGAGGACTCTGGAAACCTTTGTAGACATGTTCATTATTGAGTGCTAACGATATAACATCATCATCATAACCTAATAATTCAATTGCTGAAATTTCTTTATAATAGAATCCATTTTCATTTAAACCATATTGATGAAAGATGGAATCTGAATTTATAGCTTCATTAATATCTGTCAATGTATATTTGTATTGCTTATATTCATAATCATATAATTCATCAGAATCATTATTGATAGAATTTACATCAAAATCATATTTTTTATTTATAAAATCTAAAGCTATATCACTATTACCATTAAATTTTAATTGACTTAATAAATGAAATGGACTGTTTCCTTGAATTGAACTTGTAAAACATTTAAACCTATTTGAAGAAAATACAGCAATTGATTTATTATGTTTCCCTTTTTTTTGATATCTCAATATATCCCCATCCTCCGAGCATAATTCATAGTCATCTAATAATAAGTCAGAACATTTTACATTTTTATTATACCTCTTAACTATCGCCAAATAGTCATATTTATTTAAATTAGTATCACCTGAACCTGTTATAAGTGAATAATTCTCATATACGTCATTTTCACAAAACACTTTTTCTTCAACTTTAACTTCAACTTCCTCACTTTCAATGTGAAATTCAACATAATTTTCATTTATACTTATATTTTTATGTTTCATTAATGGATTACCAACATCATGCTGCACCGCAAATGAACGACCTTGTGTAATCCTATTTTGTGCTTCGTCCCATTCGATTTTGATTGGCATTTTCATTTTTGAATTGATGAACTCACAAACACTCTTACCCATTGGGGCATGAAATTGATTAGTATTTACCTTAGATAATTCTGGCACATAGAAATAACCACACATACCCTGTCCACTGGCAGACCGTACTACTATCAGACTTATGGTTTTAAGATATTCAAATACTTTAAAATTCAATTCATTAATTGAACCATCTTCAGTATAGAGTTTTGAGTTCTCTTCTGGTTTAACATCAATATCGAATGCTAGTATTGGTGATGAATCCCCTATCATATTTTTCGTTGGTGAAATACCCCCAAACATTAGCAACTTAGAAAACACTAAACCTTGTGTTTTGAAATTTAATTTATCTGGTAAATGAAATTTTGTACATTCTTCAGTTGGCACCCAATTAGTTTTAAATTCTTCAGCTCTTTTCTGTAATTCTTTATGCCATTCAGCATTCTGAAATGAATTATTATTGATGGCAGTTATAGCTTCATTAAAAGTAAGATGTGCATAGATACCGTCCTTTTCAAAATCCTGAGAGTAACGCCCTTTTCCTTTATTTAGCATGGGATTTTTAATAGAATTAGAGTCAAATTGAGATAACTTATCCAGCTTGTCTAAAGTTGAAGTATCAAATTGATTTTCTAATATATCCCTACCAAAATACAGGGTACGTTTTCTAGTAAATGCATCTTGATTTTTTACTTTAATTTTATTAGAATATCTATAGTGATAGTCAGTGATAATTTTTTTATCCATATCAAAAGGTGTTCTATCTGACCCCTCTCGACTGGATACTTGGAATTTTTTAATTGTTTTTGTTCTTTTAATTGTTTTTGTTCTCATGATTAATTTTTTTAATAAGGTGTCACCATAACCCTTAATTTGATATACTGAAATAAAAAATCTGCTTGAGAAAGAACCCTGACATGAATCAGTTGTACGTCTTTCTAAGCAGATTATTTAAATCTTATTTCCTTTCGGTTTAATATGTTTTTGTTTTATTAATTCTATATAATACCGTACAAGGTAATTTTAGAACTTTATATCATTTTATATATCTAAACATTTAGTTAATGAATTAAATTTTAAAAACCTTGCAGAGAACTTTTACATGAATTCAACAATTTAAGAGGAGTGGTGACTTTTAAAATTGCAAGGTTTTCTTTTTAAAAAATTCTAATTTTACACCAATGATATTAGAAAGAATGCTTTTAGTATATATGTTCTAAATTAAGATAACGATTAAAACTAAATACTGTAACAAGAGTTATCATTTAGCTTAAATTTTTAAATTGAAATTAAGTTTTCTTGGGGTATATAAAAACTAGCAGCAAATTGAAGGTCTCTGATGTTTAGTTTACAAAACTCTTCAAAAGCTTTCCAATACCACCTAGAATTAGTGGACAGTTTATCATAATCTTCAAAACATTTTACATCAAAATATTCGCCATTTTGCCATGGTTCTATACCAGTTAATCCAATTCCTTTTTCCTCTACCCTTTTTAATATAACTTGAAAATCATTTTCGGAAAAGTAATAAATACTAGGAGCATCAAAACCTGTATTAAGGTTTTTTAATCCTTGATATATATGTTTATTCAAATATTCTTCTTTTGTCATAAAATGATGTTTTCTTTTCTAAATAAATATTCCAAAACTTTATCCCAATTTTCCATTCCTTCAGTACCAAAATGGATGTGTTCACCACTAAATTTATCGACACCATTTGCAGTTCTATCATCAATTATATAATCACCAACATTTAGATGCTTATTATGGCTAAGTATTAAATTCTTATACGCCTTAGGAATATACTTTTTAACCCATTTTATTTTGTCAGTCCAAGCACTGTCATTATCCCAAGGACTTGTACTTAAAATATAGACATCAAAATGGTCAATTATCTTATTATAAGATTCAATTGCTTTTGGTATTGGCTCCATTAACGAAAATATGCCATCAATGTCATCCATGTTGTTTTTAAACTCATTTTTTTGCTTTTCAGTTAAGTGTTTAAATGCAGAGACAAAATCAACAAGAACATTATCCATGTCGATATATACGATTTTTTTATTTTTTATTTTTCTCAATAAATTTTGATTTAAGTGTTTTCATAATATAATTAATTAAAAATAATTACTGGTTTAAGATTTTGTTAATTATTAATAAACTTGCTTTTCTATTATAATTGTAACAAAAAAAGCATCCAATTTTGGATGCTTTTTTGAAGTTAACTGAGTAGGTTTGTTAGTAACTTTTCTTGACCTCAAAAAATCGTTTATAAACTCTATCTAATCTACTACTATATTCAGAAATGGTTTTATCTCCCCCAATTTCTCTAAATAAAAAAATGTCTTTCTCAAAAATATAATTGTAATCTAAAAAAGACAAACCATTATTGACAGTATCTATTTTAATTTTTTGGGAAAGTAAATCTTTATTAGTTATTTTTTTTCTCATATATTGATTTGCAATCTCTACCATTTCTACATTAGCAAAATTTTTACTTTCTACATTTCCAGATTTGTCTCTAATAATAGTTTTAACTAAGATGCCCTGAGAATTGAATTCTAAATCAAAAATGTCATAAGTATCTTTAAAAAGATATTTTCCAACCATAAAACCTTCTGGACTGAGTGTAAAAGAAACACCTTCCTTATCTTCAGCATTTTTAAATTTAGTTTTTCCTGTAGCTATACCGTTTTTAAAATTAGTCTCAGCATATTCAGTAGAATAATCACTATACTTTGACCATGTATATTTTTCAAGTCTGTAGTTATAATCCCTTGTTCTCCATGAGCTACTAACTTTCCATATCCCATTAGGCAAACCATTTGAATATGTAAGAGTTGCAGATGTTATTTTTGTTGTATAAGTCCCCACATAATTTGGGTAATCTTTAGTTTTTATATTATATTGGAATGTTCCATCACGTAAACCATCTTTAAAATTTCCAGTTATTAAATTAGTTAAAGTACCATTAGTTCTCTCACTAGTCAATTTTTTTTCATATTTAAAATTTCCATGTTTAACCATTTCTGATGTTTCATTGTCTATATAGTAACTATAAGTCAATTTTCCATCTTCAAAAGTATCAGTAAATACCTTAGGTGCTTTTTGAGCATTAGTAAAAGTTGAGATTAATAAAAAAGTAATAAGTAAAATGTTTTTCATAAAATTTGGGGTTTTGACTATTAAGTTTTCTAAAGCGTAAAGTAATACTTTATTTTTTTTAAGTCATTATGGTTTTCCGTAATCTCAAATTAATTAATACATCATGAGGTTAGCAAAACAAGTTAAAATAAATTCCTTTTTTTAATTTAAAACCAATTAAAAAAGTTCAAGAAAATACTTTATTTTAATATATTTATATACACCTAATATTCAAGGTATTAACCTTCAAAAATATCCTGTTTTAAAATCTCTCGAATGAACGCAGAACTAACTAAATTTTATTCGTGAAAATATTTACTAATGTTATGGCATTGAAAATTTAATGTTCTGTTCTGATGAAATATCTAATAAATATACTTGCAGTTTAATTGAAGTAGCTTTTGACAGTGGAATTACATTAATCGAATGGGAAGAATTAGTATGTGGTTATTTATTTAGAACTCTTCAAGACCCTAGATTTATCATAGAACAAACTAATAAGGCTTCTATATTTTACCAAGAAACTTATGTTTAACACATTTTAAATTATTTAAAAATTGAATTTGAGAGTCAATATCCAAATAGTAATGAGTTATCCCGTGCTATTGAATTATCAATGGAAGGTGCAATTAAATAAATAAATTGATTAGGGATTTTAAATTAAAGGTTAAAGCTAAAGAGACTAAAACAGCAATAGAAAGAAAAGCGATGAGAAAGTGACGATTAGAGTTATTAAATAAATAGGTGTTGTTTTATTTTGAATATCACATATCCATCCTTGTTTGAGATTGCTCTTTCTTATCTAAATCTTTATCGATGCTAGCCTTAAATGAAAGGTAATTGTTGAATAAAAGTATATCCTTTTTAGATTCAATAAGCGAGTTTATACCTTCATATTGGGGTAATTGTTTAAGCATTTCCGTAGGTTCAAAAACTAACACCTTTTTTGAATACCGTTTGGCAAAGTTTACTGTGTGCATTGTACCTGAATTAATTCCCATTTCGACTGGTATAATTACACTTGACAAAGCTGCTTGAATTCTATTACGCTGTACAAAACTTCTTTTACCTCGATTTATATTAAATATATTTTCTGAAACCAATGAACCACCCATATCCAAAATTTCACTAGCTAGACCATAATTTTCTTTTGGATAAATAGAATCTAACGAATGCGGAAGTACTGCTAAATTATAAATATTATTCTTGCAAGAGTGCTTGTGTGCGAAAGTATCTATACCTAAAGCTAAACCCGAAACAACACCAAAACCTTCTTCCTCAAGCCACTTTACAATCTGATTAGTGACTTTTTCAGCATATTTAGAAACATCTCTACTTCCTATCACAGCAGATAATTTTTCTGGAAATTCAACTTTTCCTTTCACGTATAGAATAGGTGGGAAAGTTGAAATATTTTTTAAGGATTTAGGATAATTTTCTGAATAAAATGGAATTGCTTTTATATCGTAATATTTAAGCTTATCAATTGCAGATTTTGTGTCTCTGACTGCAATATTAATTTCTTTTTCACTTATCCTTTTAAACTCATATAATGCACTAAATACCTCATCACGATTTTTTTTATCTTTAAGGCAATTAAGTATAATTTGAATATCATAGTTAGTTAGATATACAAGTAGAATTAGGTCATTTATAGAAAGTTCTATCATAAAAAAGAATCTTTTAAAGAATCCAAAAGTTCACCAGAGGAATCGTTATTTAAAACTCCATGATTTTCAGTATATGTCCCATTTCGTTGAAATGTATAAGTGCTATCATATACGTTTCCAGATAATGTATAATCATAGGTTTTATAAGTAACCTTATATTTACCTAAAGCAATAAAAACTACTTTACTAACTCCTGCATGATTTAAAAGGTGTCGAACGGTTTCACAAGATGTGCCGTGAGTACTGAAATCATCTATTATACAAATACTTTTACCTTCAATTTTGCCTTTATAGTAGGGGTTTAAATGTATAGAATTAAATTGGTTATCACATCCTTGGTTTGCTCTTGTATTAGCCCCTTGATTACTCCTTTTAGGAGAAGGCTTATGTCTTATAAATAAATCCTTGCTCGCTCTAGAACCAAAAGATTTTCTTAAAATTTCTTTTATTGCTAATAATGGCTCATCTGGTAAACCAGTCGAAGTCGGGTAACAAGCCCATAAATAAATATCATCAATCTCAGGAAAAATCCTATAAGCACTTAAAAGACTAAATATTCGAAATGGATTTTGACCTTCATCATGACCATCCTTTAGATGTTTCTTTAAATGATTGCAAATTTGAATTTCTGTAGAATTTGCCATTAATCCAGTCATTGCATTTGTAAGTCCATAAATCTTACAATTATCACTAATATCATAAGAAAAAAACCAAGGCTTTACTATATCAATGTAATGGTCAAAAAAATACTGTAGACGTATATTATCGTGAATAGCAATACCATATTTATCTTTATAAATCCTATCTTCAAAATTATTGATTTGTGCATAAACTGCTGTAAGTAGTATTAGTTTTGTATTTGCTGCGAGAATCATATCATCGTCCTTAGCTCCTAGAATTATAATATCCTCAAATTCAACTCCTAGTTTTTTCGAAATTATCGTAATGAGTTTAGGGCTTTTCCTTAAGCGTTTATAAGGAGAAAGATTTATTGCTGTAAAATTCTTTGGAACGATTTTAAGTTTACTCTCATGATTTGAGATAAGCACAATTTCGTTGTCATCAGAAGCATCTCTAAAACTATTTAATGCATCAATTATTCCATTAAAGAAAGTTTCATTATACCAATCGTAAATTGCATCAGGTGACGTTATTAGTAGTTTCAAGGCTTTTTTTATAAAGATAATAAATTGAAGCGGAGTCTTTGCTTTCTAGCAATTAAAAATAGGCTAATTTGCGAAAAATCAATTAAAATCTTAATGAAGATAGTAAGAGTTAAGAATATTAGGGGAGATTATTACAAATAGAATTTGAAACATCAAGAGGTTTACCGAATAGAATTTAATCTATAAAAAAATCAACTTTTAGTAAGTTTAGGTAATGCTGGTTTTAATTATAAATCTTCTGTAGATATTGGTTTTAATACAATACATGCTTTAGAATTAATGTATTTACAAAATCAGAAACTTAATGACGGTTTTGATAAACAAGAAAATTAAAAAAATGACGTCCAAGGCCTGGGATTTTACTATTTTTAGAGTCAAATCAAATTATTAATGGCACAAACGGAAGCTTCAAACAGAAACTTACACAGAGCATCAAAAGCAAAAAAAGATGAGTTCTACACTCAACTATCTGATATAGAGCGAGAATTAAAGCATTATAAGTCGCATTTTAAAGATAAAATTGTTTACTGCAACTGTGATGACCCGAGAGTAAGTAATTTTTTCCACTACTTTTCTTACAACTTTGAAAAACTTGGCTTAAAGAAACTTATAACAACCTGTTACAAGAATAACGATATTGACCTTTTCAGTCAGAATGATTCAGAACAGGCTGTATATCTTGAATATGAGGGGGATAAAAATGGCAATAACGTTCCTGACATAGAAGAAATAGGTATTAAACATTTAGAGGGTGATGGAGATTTCAGGAGTAAAGAAAGTATTGAATTACTAAAGCAAGCTGATATAGTTGTAACAAATCCTCCATTTTCGTTATTTAGAGAATATGTAGCCCAACTAATAGAGTACGACAAAAAATTTATAATTGTCGGTAGTTTAAATGCGATAACATATAAGGAGATTTTCAAGCTGATAAAGGAAGATAAATTATGGATAGGTTATGGTTTTAAAGGTGGAAACGCATATTTTAAGACACCACACTCTAAAGAATTTGCAAAAGGAGTTTATGACGAGGAGACAGGTTTAGTTAAATTTAGGAATGTTACTTGGTATACCAATATGGATTTAGCAAAACGTCACGAAGATTTACTTTTGTATTTACCATATAAAGAAGCAGAGTACTTGAAATATGAGAATTATGATGCTATTAATATAAATAGGATAAAAGACATACCCATGGACTATGAAGGTCATATGGGAGTTCCTATTACGTTTCTTGACAAATACAATCCCAAGCAATTTGAAATAATTGGACTTGGTATATCAAATTCTGGTATAGAAATAGGTGTAAAACCTTATACTTCTGAACATAAAAAGTACAGAAAAGAAATACAAAAAAGAGGAGCTGTTGACGGTGACCTTTATACAATGGTCGATGGTGAGGTGACTGTTCCTTATGCTAGAGTCCTTATAAGAAATAAAAAAATATGAAAATTGAGCTCAAAGAGATAACTGTTCGTGAACTAACAAAGGGATATCAGGACAATGAAGAAGCTGGTGTAGTAGGTTATTATGGCAAGTTAGACATAAGACCACCTTATCAAAGAGAATTTATTTATAAAGACAAACAAAGAGATGCTGTAATAGATACTGTAACAAAAGGTTTTCCGTTGAATGTTATGTATTGGGCTGTAAGTGATGATGGTGATTACGAGCTTATAGATGGTCAGCAAAGAACTATTTCGCTATGTCAATATGTTGAAGGTGATTTTTCAGTAATGGTTGGTGATTTACCTACAAAAAGAGCATTTCACAATCTACAAGATGATGAACAAGAAAAAATCCTCAACTATAAATTGATGATTTATATATGTAGCGGAACAGATAGTCAAAAGCTCGAATGGTTTAAAACAATTAATATAGCTGGTGAAAAACTTACAGAACAGGAATTAAGAAATGCAGTTTTTACAGGCTCTTGGGTCACTGATGCAAAAAGGTATTTCAGTAAAAATGGTTGTCCAGCTTATACTATTGGAAGTGACTATTTAACTGGTTCGCCAATACGTCAAGATTATTTAGAGACAGCTATCAAATGGATTTCAAAGGGTAACATTGAAGTTTATATGTCCAATCATCAGAATGACCCTAATTCTCTTGCCTTATGGAGGTATTTTCAAGATGTAATTTCTTGGATTGAAGGAACATTTCCCGAAAAAAGAATCAAATTTATGAGAGGTATTGATTGGGGTGAACTCTACGAAAAATTTAATGATACCGTTTTCGATACAGCCAAACTTGAAAAACAGATTGCTGAATTAATATTGGATGATTCCGTTAAGAATAAAAAAGGAATATACCACTATGTCCTTACTGGGAAACAAAAGTACCTTAACATTAGGTCCTTTTCCGATGCTGAAAAACAAAAGGCCTACGAAAGGCAAAAGGGGATTTGTCCTATTTGCAAAGAAAAATTTGACATCTCTCAAATGGAAGGAGACCATATAACACCGTGGATTGAAGGAGGTAAAACAAATGAAGAAAATTGTCAGATGCTATGTCGAGAAGATAATAGAAGAAAATCGAGTAAATAATTGTCAATACTCTTGATGTGCTAACAAAAATAATTAGTCAAAATAAAAAAACTCAATTCAAAATTCGATATAATTATTTTATTTTAAGAAACTTATATTAAATATAGATGTGGAAATAATTAAATTTGTAAGCCAAAACAAAAATATTACACCCCCCACATTATATACTATCACATCGCTTATCGTGTGGTGCGGACTTCGAAAAGGCCTTGAAGTCATAATCCCTCCTTTTGAAAGGGTACGTCCTGCAACGCTATGGATTTTTGTAGTTTCTAACGATTCATTTAAGCTCATGGGCGGTAAAATACTTGGCAATCGCTTGGCAAGCATTGTTTTTCCAGAGCCTGGCGGACCGATAAGTATAATGTTATGTCCGCCTGCAGCGGCGATTTCCATACAGCGTTTGATAGACTCTTGTCCTTTCACGTCGGCAAAATCGAATTCGGGATTGGAAAGATGCTCGTAAAACTCCGCCTTTATATCGACTACGGTAGCTTCAATCGGACTTTCTTCATTAAAAAAACTGATGACTTCTTTGATGTTTTCTACACCAAACACATCAATACCTTGGACAATTGCTGCTTCTTTTGCGTTTTGCTTCGGAAGAATAAACCCTTTAAAACCTTCTTCACGCGCTTTAATCGAAATGGGCAACGCACCTCGTATGGGCTGTACTGTTCCATCGAGAGAAAGCTCACCCATGATAATGTAATCTTTCAGTAAAACTGTTTCAGAAATCTGCCCTGTAGCGACTAATATACCCATGGCTAACGTAAGATCGTAGGCAGCACCCTCTTTCCGAAGATCGGCTGGAGACATATTTAAAATGAGTTTCTTTCCTGGAATTTTATATCCGTTATTTTGAAGCGCGGCAGCAATCCGAAAATTACTTTCTTTAATGGCGTTATCTGGAAGTCCGACTAAATGATAGCCTATTCCGACATCGACATTTACTTCGACAGTAATTGTAGTTGCTTCTACACCAAATACGGCACTCCCATATACTTTTGTAAGCATATAATTAGTATTGTGGGAGTTGAGTGCAATTGTGAAGTTACTGAATTAATCTAAAAAGCAAGAAGTTAGGAACAAAAAAAAAGCGCATTTATTACAAATGCGCTTTTTAAAATATATGCAATTTAATTTTTCTAATTTCGAGAGCGTAATTCTCTTTCAGCTTGTTTTAAGTCTTCTCTACATTGCTTTAACGCATCTTTGTATTCTTCAATTGTGCCTTCAGCATCACTTAAAGAGCGAAGTTTTTCTTTGTTATCCATCATTTCAACATACAAATCGACAATACTTGTATGCATGTCGTATAAGTAGGTCGAATCTGCCGTTGGAATCGATTGTTGCATTTCTACCAACTTACTGCTTATCAATTTAGATTCGTAGTTTATTTGCGCTCCAGGAACCTCTAAAGAATCGATCATTCTTTTTACCTTTTTCATCTCTTCGAAAAAGTTCCCTTGAAATTCCATTTCTTGTTTAATCACTTTTGATTGCTCTCGTAAAAGATTGTTTTCTTTTGAAGGTACTTTAAAATTAAAGTATACAGCGAGAAGAATCATAGCAACTGTTACTATAAATAGTCCTAAAAATTTTAAAAAACTAGTTCTTCTTTCTTTACTATTTTTTGGTTTCATAGGTTTTGTAGTTTTCTGTATAGCGTTTTTGTTTTTTATTGAATCTATTTTATTTAATCTAATAAGAAGCTTCTTCTGCTTTTCACTTCTGAATTATCCACCACTTCTTCTTTTACAAATATTCCTGAATTTGATTTTTTACCAATATAATCTAATTCATTTAATTTTTTGAAGAGCGACAACATTAAACGTGTAAATGAAGATACTTGTGTTAGTGCACTATTAATATCGTTGTGGTTGTATTCCATTTCGATGGTACTAATCAATACTTTTTCAAAAGCGCCTTGATTTAAGTCACACCAATCTGTTAGATAGTTCAGGAAATCTTCCTTTCCTGTTCCTGCATATACATCTAAGCTACTTTTTATGACTCTTCCAAGGTTTACAATTTTGGAAATCATCATAATTGGTGGTTCATATCTATCTTTAAACCTGAAGTCTGAAATGCTCCCGTTAAGGTAACGCATTACTTGTTCAGAAAGATGCAACGCCATACGCGCTAAATCGTTATTTTGTTTTTTCTGATGTATTTTCTGAATGATGTGAATTGAAAAAGCTTCCATCTGATTTAAAAACGTACCTACTTCATTGTATGTAAATTTTAAATCGGGATGACTCTGAATGGACCTACATGGCGGAATAAAATCTGGATCTACCACAGGTTTTCCATCTTCAAGAATTACTTTTCCTATGGTAATGTGGTGCAACCCTAATTCTTGATTAGAAGTTTCGCTTTTGGGTAATACATCCAGCTTGTATTCTGAAAACACATGAGGATGCCTTGGTGGTTCTTCTTCAGGATCTGCATTACCGACAGGAATTCGTTTAAATGGATTCACGGTAACTACCACAAACCATTCTTTCTCTTCCTTATCAATTGCGTATTGTTCTTTTAAAATATATCCTGTCTGTTCTAAAAGACTTTTTGTGTTTTTAGTAATCTCTATTTGATGTCCGCCTAGTGTAATCGCGCGACATGTATTTAATACAACTTCTATCGTTTCTTGTCCATCTACAGATATAGAGACATCCATGGAAGTCATATCTTCAGACAATTCGGGTAGAAGTCCGAAGTTTGTAGGATTACAATTTTTCTGTTCCGATTGTTTTACCAATTCTAATATAGAGTTTTCCATTTCAATGAAATGATCTTTATTGATCTTCATTCCATCAATCCAATTAACTCTATAGTGATTTTTATCGTTAGATTTCATACATCTCTTTCCTATTGGCTTAGAACAAACCTGTTTTTTTATAGTCTACAATAATTGTTTTAATACAATTAGACCCTTTATCTCTAAATAAATTTAGTTTTTTAATTTTAATCCCTCTATCTCTAATTTTCTCACAGAATACTAGAAATGTTGTGTTCTTACCATTCACAACAACGGGTTTATTAATATCGCCGCAGAAATATTCTGAAAAGGCTTGCGGCGTAGTTTTCTCTTTTGAGATTAAATTTAATTTTATTTCAAAATCGCGTTCGTTAATGTAAGGCACAACGGTTGGTTTGTGTTGTCCTGCATCGCCTGGTTTATCTTTAATCATGGCATCTTTTGGTGCCCGTTTGATATTCCATCCTTTTTCTCTTTTCGGAACATCGATTTCTGTAATATTTTTCTTTTCACCAGGGATTGGCGTAACATTGATACGTTTTTTTGTAATGTATGTTAAATCGCCGTTTACCACAAGAGAAACTGTTTTAAGCCCTGCTTCTTCATACACATATTCTGCTCTTTTGGTATCTGCATCAATCGTTGCACTTTCCCCAAAACGCCATTCCCAAGTGGAAGCATTGTCAGTTTCATCTTTTACATTTAGGGTTTGCCCTACACGAATAGATTCTGGCAAAGTAAACACTGGAAACTTAGTAGAATCTAAAAGAGTAAGCTTTTCTTTAATAACGACTGTTTCTACACGTTCACAAATGTTATTTACAATTAAGCGTACTTTATATTCTCCTTCTTTTTTAAATACATGTAATGGGTCTTTTTGGTATGAGCTTACTGTGCTATCTCCAAACTCCCATTTCCACTCTGCAGCTCCAGTGGTATTGTCTTTAAATTTGATCATCTCACCAGCTCTGAAATCTTTCGCATTTACAGTAAATAGTACTTCATCGCAAGGTGCATACTTAGAGTATCTAAAGGCAAATGTTCCTGCAGAAATTAAAAAAGCGGCAATAAATAAATAGATTACTAATTTATCTATGTGATTTGTCATATTCTTATCTGAACTCATAATACTATTATTTGAAAGAGGTCCCTTTTACGGTATAAAGGTACACTACAATTAAAACTAGTCAATTAATTTAATATTTTTATTTTATACGGAAACACATTTATTGAGTTTTTTTCTAAAAAATACAATAAGTTACTGTTTATAGCTTCCCATTCTTCTTCTTCTGTAGCAACCTGACTACTAGGATGTAAAATAACATCTATACACTGCACCAATCCCTTATTTAGATCAATCGCTTTGGTATATCCTCTTTTAATTTCTACACTTTCAATTTTATCACCATACAATTCGTAACACAATGCTTTTACATCTTCTTTGGTGACAATTCGGTCTCTAGAGAGTAGGGATCTTCGATAGGAATTAAGTCTATCTTTCATACTCAAATCATCTTTGCCCCCAAAACTAGTGGTCATGAAATAAGCATTTTTATTATTTACTCCGATTCCTTTATAAATAGATAATTCACTTCCTGTTTTTATGTTGTTGCCTTCAACTCCATTGGTGGTCCAATAATCTACAATTAAACTCTCATTAGGTTTGTAAGGCTTCAGCACAACATAATTAGTTTGTGTTACATCATTAGAAGACTCCGAAACTTTTTTCTCTAAAAGTGAAATTAATTGATTGAGTCCTTTCAGATTGTTGTGTAAAAAGTCATTATTCAAAAAAGAAAAAGAGGCACTTTCATCTTTCAGAAGTTCGATGAGATATACAATATACTCTTTTGCCTTCCTTTTATCTAACTTTCCTACATTATCACTACGCATCACAAAGGTACCTTTGTCCTCGTTCGAGTTATCTTTACTTCTTGCTTTGTACTTTTTGCCGTCGGTATTAACGATTGATTTAATATCAAAAAATAAATCTTCCGTTTTAATCGGCAATATATTTATGTATTCCTTAATTTGATAGGTAAAGTTATTAAGCTCTCTGTTTAATGCTGGGAACGAATTTAAAGAGCAATATACATGCTCCAATATCGAATGATCTACAATACGAGGAAATACAATTTTAATCCATCGTAACGACTCATCCGTTTTAATTTTATTTTTTTCAAAAAGTGTTTCTACTTCTTCAAATGAAGAATCTTTAACTCCTTTTGTATCTTTTATAGTACAATAGTTTTTACTGAAACTATTTACTATTTGATTACTTGTGTTGTTTGTTTTGTTTGAAACATCTTCAAAAATAGATTTTAAATCAAGGATTTGTTCTTTATTACTTGTAGACATTCCATTTATAACCTCTAACTTTCTTCCTGCCACAAACCATTCCGCATTTCGTAAATGATGATAAAACAACTCTTTTTTTGTAGCTCCGCCTTGTAGTTCAAAATAGATTGAAATATTTTTAAATGAAAGTGTTTTAACCTCACTTGAAATTCCTAGATATAATGTAGAAGGCGGAAGGTTTACCTTTTTACTGTTTTTTAAAATCACCTTTCTACTTTTCTTTTCTCCTTGTTCTACAATGGTATCCCCCATTGCTAAAAACTGAATATTTCCGTTGAGGAGTTTAAATTCTTGAACTGGAGAAAAGTATACATCTTTATACTGAACAGAGGTGTTCTGATATGTGTTCCTTTTTCTATAATTAAAAAGGAATTCAGGTTTTATTAAAACGGTATCTTCTATAGGTTCTGCATATAAAATAGCTTGAGCTGGTTTTGGACCATTCGCTGTTTCTGGAGTCATTAACTGAATTACTTTTTCCGTAATTCGAGTTTGCGACTCGTCAACTTCGGCAGATATTTTTTCTATTTCTGAAGCGCAAGCTGAAATAAGTAGCGACACAATTGGGTCGAAAGACATTTCAATCTCATTGGCTGCAACACCCCACATGGCTGCCGCTTTAGCTATCATTCTATTCTTTATTTGTTCCTTACTATTGTCTCTCATTTTTTAATACGATAAAGGACCAATATAGAAATACTCTACATATGAAAATGCCTCACTGGTTTTAGTAACTTTCGCATTGATTCTAATATCAATGCGTTTTTTTATTCTATTCAAATCTCCTGTACCAAAAATTTCTTCCTGTTTAATTTTTACATCTACTCTAATTTTATGGAGTCTTTTCTCGTGACGTACTAAAGAGTCCAGTAAAGAATTTTGAATTAAATCGCGAAGGCGGGTAGTACTTTTTAAATTATCAAAATCTATGATCCATATAGAGCACCCAAAGGTTTCATCAAATGTACACTCTCCAAAATAAGAAGTGTTAATCAAATGAATGTAATGGGAAATAGACTCGTTTAGATTGCATGTAGCATGCGCATCACTACTAATAAGTTTTTTAGCATTTAGAGGTAATGCATAGTAATTATTATTCATTTTTTAATTAAAAAGTGAGATTAAATGAGTTGTAAGAGTTTTCTTATTTTCAAAAAACCTTACTAACTTATTAGTGTAAATATAGTGATATTCATCCTTAATTTTAAAAATTGAAATAATATATATTTTAAAGATTTATTTTAATTAGAACTCAATTTGAAACCACCTTTTTAGTACCTTTATACCCCCCATAGTAATATTTGTAAATAACCTACACACCAAACCTATTGATTATGAGTAAAATACTACTATCTGTATTCTTTTTTAGTTTTTCCCTATTTACTTTTGCACAAACTGAAACTTTTGTTGGCTCTGTTGTAGAAGAAGAAACAAATTATCACATGGCGAACGCTATTGTTGCTATTGAAGGAACTGCGCTTGCACAAACTACAAATAACGAAGGAAAATTTTCATTTCGCGACAAAATCCCTGTAGGAGAGCACATTGTGACAGTTACCAAAGAAGGTTATGAAGTAAAATTTTTCATTATTAATATTGAAAATGGAAAAAAAGTAATAGTAGATAAAGTAGAAATTTCATTGACAAAAGATGAAGAAAAAAGAAGAAAAAAGCTTTTAAAAGAACAAAGCAAAGAAGAGAAGAAAAAAGAAAAAGAGCGCGAAGAAAAAATAAAAGAAGCGCAGAAGGAGCTTGAAAAACGTGAGAAAAAACTTGCAAAAGAAAAAAAGAAGCTTAAAAAAAGTAACAAAGATGTTATTATCAGTTACGACGATGCAACTCCAGCTGCAAACACAAGTACCACCCCCACTGTAGATCCAAATATTGTTACTCCATTACAAGTTAAGTACGCCGGTATCTTAGGAGTAACTCCAGAAGAAATAACAAATATTCCATTGTATGAATTTATAGATGAATGGATGGGAATTCCGTATTTAATGGGTGGCGCGACTAAAGACGGTATTGACTGCTCGTCATTTTCGCAACGTTTATTCACTACTGTTAATGGCCAATACATTGAACGTACGGCTCAAAAACAATTTGACTCAAATTACACAGATAAATTTCAAGGAAAAGAATTTTTAAAAGAAGGAGATTTATTGTTTTTCAAAGGTGTTGGAGATTATAGCAACGATATTAGCCACGTTGGAGTCTATCTAGGAAACATGAAGTTTGTAAACGCAACCTCTAGAAGAGGAACTAGCGGAGTTTCGGGGGTTAAAATATCAGACCTTTCTGAACCTTTTTGGACCAGTCGTTTTGTTTCAGCAGGAAGAAGAATAAACAACAATTAAATAAGACATGAAGCCAAATGCTGAAGTCCTTGAAACTATTTTTGCTGAATTAATTTCCGTTTACGAAAATTTAAAAGCAGAAGTACTTATTGCTGAAATTCAAGAGAAATCTGAAATTACAGTAGACGACTTTGTCATTGCAAATAAAAGTACTTTTTCAAGGCCTTTTAGAAGAGATATTATTAGTGTAGACAACCTAATAAACGAAAACATGCTAACGCTAAATTTGTCTCGAAACGGCTTATATGACACCCTTCCAGAAGGGTTATTTCACTCCCCAAGTTCGAGTGATAGTGCAACGTCTTATATATCAAAAAGAAAGAAAGTAAAGCAAGAGGAACAAGATGCTAGATCTTTTTTCTCTCCAATAGAAAACGAATTTTTTCATCAAAGACTTGGAATTGAGTGTAACGAAAGAGAGCTACTTGATAATTTTTATAATTTAAATGATGATTTTTTAATAGATTTTTGGAATATAAATGAAGACATTCCAGAAGATTATGTTCTTAAGCTAGTAAAATTACTACCGCATTCATACAAAATTGCCGGTAATTTTGAATTGACTAGACTTACTTTAGAAAAAATCTTGAACGAAGATGTTACTTTCAAAAGAAGTTACAAAAATAATTTAGCTTCAGAAATAGAAACAGATAGTGAACATCGAGAAAATGGGCTTCAGCTTGGCTTTAACACCATATTAAACAGCTCAAAAAAAGAAGTTTACAGTCCTGTATTAGAAGTTACAATTGGACCAATTTCAGAAAAAAAAATAAATATTTTTTTAAAAAAGGAGGGAGTCTTAAAATTTATTAATACATTTTACGATTATTTCATACCTATAGAAATTGAAGTTGTTACTAAATTTACAATGGATACTGAAAATGGTTTTTTAATGAACGGAACAAATAGTTCTATAATGGGGATTTCAACACAATTATAACATAAAAAATAATGGGCTCGATAGGTAATATCGCAAACGGGGAGATTTTTAAACTAAGCATAGGACTCATGATTGTGAGTTCATTAATCATGATGCTTGTTACAAAATTGCGTAAACTTTTCACAAAAAATAAAAAACGTGCTATACTCTATGCACTTTTTGTATTAGTCACTTTTGCTTTAACAGGTCTTTTAAGCTCTAGTAAAGTACTCAACGACACACCAATAAATAGCTTTTTTGGCTTTCAAATCATCTTCTTTGGTTTAGGTGTATTACACCTGTATGTTTTAAGAAAATACTTCCCCGTATTATCTGAAGACAAATCTGAATTTTTCCCAGAATTCTTATTTACACTTGCCTACACCTTTCTTGGACTTATCGCCTTTATTCAAATTGTAAACAGATTTAAGTCTCCTTTCAGTTATATCTTCATGTCATCAACAATTTTATTTTTGTTGCCTACATTATTTTATAAGATGTATGAATTTGCAATGCAAATAGCAGTGCCTATTTATGACAGTTGGATGTTTCCTTTAAGCAAAGAAATAAAAGATCCTACAAAAGAAGAACTTGTAAACCCTAGAGTTATCAGTTTTGAGTTTAGAAAAAACCAAGACAAAAACGACATCACTAACTTTAGAGTAAAGGCACCTCAAGGAATGGAGTTTGGAAGACTATTCTATTTTTTCTTAATAGACTATAACGAGAGACACCCTGAAGCACTAATTGAAATACTAGACAACAAAACGCAACAACCTTGCAATTGGGTTTTCCATGTTAAACCCAATTGGTGGAGTTCGATAAGACACATCAACTTTAACCAAACAGTTGCTGCCAATAACATCAAAGAGGATCATGTTATTATTTGTAGAAGAACTACAACTACATAAACATTTTCAATACAAGAAATTGTAGCTGACCGTAAAATCAATAAAATCTTTTACTAAAAGCCAATTTATGGTATCAAAACGCCTCTTTTTTACATAATTAAGTCACCTCCCCTGTTACCCCCATTAAAGAAAAAAGCTTGTTTTTAATACAACTCTAGTTTGTTTTAAAAGTGTTCTTATACATTGTATTTCATCCCCCAAAAAAAACGGATAATCTATTCAATTTAAGAAAACTAACCGTTCGCTTGCCAGTCTTACAATAGTTCTTTAATTTTAGTACTTACATATTTTTATATATATAGATATCTATTTTTTTTAACAATTAAATTTTAACATTATGTCTTTTAAAGCAAAATTAAAAGTAAGTGGAAATGAGTACAACGTATTAAGTTGCTCATACGACTTACATCAAGAAACTGATGCCACAGGTAGGCCATCTTCAATTACTAGAGGAGGGAAAATTAAACTAACAGTAGAATCTACTGCTGATGTTAGTTTATCTGATTGGATGTTCAATAACTTTGAACGCAGAGATGGATCTGTTGTGTTTCTTAAAAGAGATACTGATGCCACTTCAAAAGAATTAAAATTCACAGAAGGTTACATGGTAAAATATCACGAAGGTTTTGATTCTACAGGAAAAAACCCAATGTCAGAGTCATTTGTCATTTCAGCTAAAACAATTAGCATTGGTAATGGTGAGCATGTAAACGACTGGGTATAAGCGATAACTTTCTACAAAAGTAATACAAATTAGGGAGTGGTTTTAAACACTCCCTAAATTGTCTATTTGTAATTTAACAACTTTATACTATGTCTTTTTTAGCGAAACTTACAATAGAAGGTGAAGAGATGAATGTTTTAGAATGCTCTTTTGAATTTAATCAAAAAGTAGGCTATAATGGTCGTCCCATTGAATTGCCAAGAGCAGGTCTTATTCAAATACTAATAGAATCTACTAGTAACACCGACCTCTTAGCGTGGATGGTTATGCCTCATACTTATAAAGAAGGAGAAATTATTTTTTATAAACGAGACAATATGTCAAGTAATAAAACATTAACATTCCACGATGCGTTTTGTATTTCTTATAAAGAATTTTTTAATGCAGAAGATGCTCTTCCCATGAAAACAAGAATCGAAATATCGGCCAGAGCAATGGATATCAACGATGTAAGTTTCGAAAATACCTGGGATATATTTTAGTAATAAAAACATTATGGCTTTACTTACAAAAACAACGGTTATGATTGCTGGCGAAGATTATTCTTCTTTTAGAAGACTTAATCTTGAGCAAGAAATTGATGCACATCATACATTAGAAATTGTTTATCGAATGGATGTCTTCGATAAAGATGATTCAGAAATAGGCGCCAAAAGTAAAAATGTTCTAGGTCAGACAATCACTATTAAAGTGGAATCTCTTTACGACGAAAATAATAGCTTCGAATTTAAAGGAGTTATTGCTGAAGTTAAAATAAGCAAAGGAGATAACACTGAGGCTGGAAATGAAGTCATACTCATCGCTAAAAGCCCAACCATACGAACAGATGATGGCCCACATTTCAACTCATTTGAAGAAGAAAGTCTTACCGATATTGTTTCTGATGCCTTAAACGCATACAACATTGATAATACGATAAGCCCTAGATTTTCTGGCACTTTAGAATATTGTGTACAGCACAACGAAAGCTGTTTTCAATTTGTAAGCAGATTAGCAGCGCAATATGGGGAATGGTTTTACTACAACGGTGAAAGATTAATTTTTGGAGCCCCTGAAACAGAAGAAACGGAACTCAAATACAATTCAGATTTAATTGAATATAAAATAAACCTCTTACCACAATCTCAAAATTTTAGTTATCATTCAAACGACTATAATTCTACTAAAGTACTTAAAGCCAAATCTAAGCCACATAACTCAGGAGGTGCTTTTTCTGGAGTTGTAACAAATGTATCTAAAGATTTATTCGGAATTCCAACAGAAGTATGGAACAATAACAACGTTACAGATGGTAAAGAAATACTTAAGGCAAAAGTAAAATCACAAAATGAAGCCAGTGCGATACGGCAAGTAAAATTAACAGGATCTAGTGATAACCCAAGTGTAAAACTCGGAAATATCGTAAAAATAGATGGTGAAGGATACCGTATAATTCAAGTAACGCACAAAACAAATAGAAACGGACAATACGAAAATCATTTTGAAGCGATTACTTCAGCTTCTGATGCGTATCCGAAAACAAATATTGAAGCGTTCCCATTTAGTGATAGCCAAATTGCTAAAGTGATAGAAAACGAAGATCCAGAGAAACTTGGTCGTATTAGAGTCGCTTTTCCTTGGCAAGAAGAAATGGGGCTAAAAACACCATGGCTGCGTATTGTATCGCCACATACAGGAGGAAACGAACAAGGTTTTCATTTTATTCCTGAAGTCGACGATGAAGTATTGGTAGATTTTGAAGGTGGTAACGCTGAAGTTCCCTATGTATTAGGAGGCTTATATAATTCAAAAAACAAACCACTTGGCGATTGGGCTTCTCCCGATAATGACATTAAAGCCATACAGACAAGAAGTGGTCACGTTATCGAATTTAGTGACAAAAAAGGAGATGAAACAATTACCATAAAAGACAAAAAAGGAAACTCAATTATATTAGACTCTAAAGAAGGATCTATAACAATAAACGCACCTGACAGCCTTACGCTAACCTCTAAAGACATTAATATTACTGCCTCGAACAACCTTAGTATTGATGTCAAAAATAAAATGGACATCAAAGCAATGGAGTACAAAAGCGAAGCAAAAACCAATCATTCAGTAAAAGCTGGTGTGAAGTTAGACATGAAAGCTGTTCAGTTTGGTGTTAAAGGAGACGCTAGTGCAAAAATAGAAGCTCCAATGGTCGATATTGATGGGAAAGCAATGACGAATATAAAAGGTGCTATCGTTAATCTGAATTAAGAATAAACAACTAGATTAAAAATGAGTAATGAGCACAATCCTATAGCCCAACTTATTGCACAACTACAACATAAGTGGAATAGTGATGTTACACCCTACCCTGAACTATCATTAGTACGGTGGCTAATTATCCCTGAACAAGCAAGACTTTACGAAGGGTTTTTAAAACTAGAATCAACGCCACACGGAAGTTTACCCGACATGGTTATAGTGTTGCTTACACAGTTTACTAACAAAAAACTTCACAGTCAACACCTTATCAATGACTGGATTGAAGCGTACAAAAAAGATGAAAAAACAGTAAAAGCCCTCTCTGAAGAACATTCAAACTTTACATGGGACGTAGATTCATTCGAAGCTAAAATCACAGACGATACTTCTAGTAATAACAAACTGCTCGTAGAAATGCTACAAACATTTCAAGAAGCACTGCCCGATAAAAATAGAGCCTTAACACTTGCTTTGTTCCCATACAGTGTGGAAAGTCCGAAAGAATACAGCAATTGGTTAGACAGCCTACTAAAACTTGGGTTGCCTACCAATGTGCGTTTTATGATTTTCGACTATTCCGACGAGCGTTATTTTGATCCGTTAGTAAAAACACACGAAGACCAAGCAAAATCGCTTTCTATCCCGTTAGATTTAAACGGAGCTATTTCAAAAATAACAAGTAGCGGCGACCCTAATAAACCCGATGTATTATTTAGACAATGCATGTTAAAAATGTCTAAGGCTGTTACCAACAATAGCCTTACAAACCTTAACAAATGGGGAAACAAAGCATTAGAAGCAACACAGCGTTCTGGAATTAAAAGTTTGTACGCTACCGCACATATTGTCTATGCCGGAATGCTTTTCAGCTTTAAAGAATTTGAACGCATTGACGATTTGCTTCAGAAAGGACTTGCAATTTCAAAACAAGGGCTTAAAATGGGAGACGATGCCTGCAAACCTGTATTAATTCAATTCTATGGGTTTCAAGCAAGTTCGAAACAACTTCAGAAGAAACAAGAAGACGCTGCAAACTTATTTTGTAAACAAGCCGATATTGCCTTAGAACACGGATTTGCACAACAACCGCTAACTGCTTGGTGGATGGCTTCCAGCGCTATTAAAAAGAAAGACAAGCAACAATACAAAGAGATTGTTACCAAAGCGTATCACTACGGAAACAAACAAGAGAAAGAAACGCTTCAATCGACCTGTATGAGCTTCATCGCTTCAGATTACTACACCCTTTTAGACAATGACAATCTAAAAGAAGAATGCATTAAAGTAGACGATTTTATGAAGGAGATAGATGGTGATAATTGGCGTGATGAAATTGAAACTAGAAAAAAAGAAATGGAAAAAAGAAAACTCTCATTATTTAACTGGTTTTAATTATGATGCCAGCAAATAAACATATGGACCCCGTAATGGGAATTGATATTCATATCACAATGATACCTTCTCCGGCAGGGCCCATACCAATACCTCTTCCCTATCCATTTGTTGGGATGATTTTTGACCCTATGGATTATGTTCCATTTATTGGGTCTACCATTAATGTAAGCAAAGTACCAAGGGGAAATAGTACCACATCTGGAATGCTAGGAACAATGGTTCACATTCCGATGGGAGGTCCATTACTAATGAATCCAACCATTGGTCACGATTCTGCAAACTTTTTTGGAAGTTCAAAAGTAGTTACCGAAGGTTCGTACATGAGTCCTTCTGGATACATGGTAATGTCCTGTAACGATATTGGAGTACCGCTAACAGCCTCTCCTGGTAAAAAAATGAAACCAAAGCTAGGAATGTATTTACCTTCCTCTGCTACCATTCCAATTCCGAGTGGTCCTCCTGTTATGGTTGGAGGTCCTTATACACCCGATTTTGGCGCTATGCTAATGGGATTGGCAATGTCCTTCGGGATGGGCTCTCTTATGAAAGCCGCTGGAAAAGGATTAAAAAAATTAAATCACGCCGTCCTTAAAAAATTTCCTGGAACTCAAGGACTCAGCAAAAAACTCTGTAAACTTGGATTCGAGCCTATCGACTTAGTAACAGGGAGAATGATTTATGAAGGAGAAGATTTTTCAATTCCTGGAATTATCCCTGTAGAATGGGGCCGAAATTGGTATTCAGATTCTGAATATCGCGGTATCTTAGGGTATGGAATGCACAGTAATTACGACATTGTATTACACATTGAAAATAAAGACCAAGCCATTGTGATGCGTTTGGCAGACGGACGCGTTACAGATTTCCCTTTGCTTATTGCAGAAGGTGATAGTTTCTACGATCGTACAGAAAAACTAACCCTTACCTGCATAGACGGAAATACATATACCGTAAAAGAACATGAAACCGACCGTATAAATACCTTTACAAAAGTTTCTAATACGCTTTTAAAACTTACGTCCATAAGTAATGTGGACGATTTTAAAATCCAATTTCATTACAACGGTGCTCATAATTTAGTAGAAATTATAGATACCGCAGGACGTAAAATAGACATCACTAACGATAGCGAAGGCCGAATCGTAAAAGCAGTAGCACTCCACGAAGGAGAACAACGCTTGCTGGTTGAATATGCGTATAACGAAGAAGGCGACTTAATAGGCATTACAGATGCACTAGGCCAAACCACCAAAATGGAATACAAAAACCATTTAATGGTGAAAAAGACCGATCGTAACGGACAAGCGTTTTATTGGGAATACGACGGTAAAACAACAGGCGCTAAGTGTATAAAAACATGGGGAGATGGCGGCATATTATCTGGTACGCTTCACTACGGAAAGGGACAAAACCTAACCATAAATTCGTTAGGAGAAGAAACCATCTATTATTACGATAGCAACAACCTTTGTACGCAAGTAACAAATCCTGAAGGCGGCCATATTTTTCATGAATATACCGAGTTTATGGAACCCTATCGCGACATTGACGAAGAAGGAAACATTACTGGATATACGTACGACCAACGAGGAAATTTAGTTGGAATTCACCATCCCGATGGTACCGTTACTTCTTTTGTTTACAATGAGAATGACAAACTAATACTTACCAAAACACCTGCAGGAACTTCAATGACCAAGGTGTATGAAGATGACAAAGTTTTTGCAACGATAAACCCTGACGGAGCCGTTACTTCTTTTATCTATGGTAAAAATGGCTTGCTCAAAAAAATTAGAGACAACGAAGGGAAATTTACCGAACTAAAATACGATTCCGATTATAATGTCTCTAAAATGATATTTCCAAATGGAGGCGTTTCAAAATGGAATTACAATATCTGGGGCGAATGCATTCAAACCACCAATCCAGCAAAACACAAACAACAATTTAGTTATGATGTGTTAGGTAGAGTAAAGAAAATTAAACTCACCGACGATAACATTATCAACCTAAAATACAACGCCTACGACGAAGTGATTGAAACCATCGACTCGAAACGCCATAAAATTAATTTTGAATACACGCCCCTTGGAAGCTTGAAACTTCGGGAAGAAAGCGGAAGCAAAGTGCAATTTAAATACAATACTGAGGAACAACTTCTCGCCATTATAAACGAACATAAAGAGTACTATCGCTTCGGAAGAAATAAAAATGGAGAGATTATAAACGAAACTGGTTTTGACGGCCTAAGACGCGAATACCAACGGGATCGCGCAGGAAAAGTGTTGAAGGTAGTACGTCCTGAAAATCGTTTTTCTGAATTTGAATACGATTTAAACGGTCGCATCACACGTACCGAACACAGTGACGGTACTTGGGAAACCTTCAGTTATAACGATGACGGACTTCTTATTGAAGCCGTGAACCAAAATAGTACCGTACAAATTACGAGAGATGAATCTGGGAAAGTAGTTTCCGAAGTACAAGACGGTCATCTAGTAGAAAGTACCTACGACAACGCTGGAAATAGAATTGGTATTTCAAGTAGTCTAGGTGCCGATATTACACTAAAGCGAAATGAGTTTGGTCTTATAGAGCAAGTAGATGCCATGGCCGAAGGACACGATACTGCATGGACTTCAAAAATGTCGTACAACAGTATCGGACAAGAAATTGAGCGTGTGTTACCAGGTGGAATCACCAATAAAATGGCGTACGATAAAGCGGGGCGCCCAATACAGCACACTGTTTCTAGAACCAACAAGGAGCTAAGACATAGAACTTATGCGTGGAATATAAGCGACCAGCTACACAAAATGGTGAATGAGCTTACAAGCGGTGTTGTTAGCTATACGTACGATTCCTTCGGAAGTTTAGCCAGTGCACGCTACGAAGACAAGCAATTTGACTACAAGCTTCCAGACGAAGTTGGAAATATATACCGAACCAAAGAAAAGAGCGACCGTAAATATGGCGCGGGAGGAAAACTTCTAGAAGCCAGCGGTAACAAATACAAATACGACCAAGAAGGGAATTTAATTTTAAAAAGCACCCTTAACGGAAACTGGGAATACAAATGGCAAGGCAACGGAATGTTACAATCGGTCGTAAAACCAGATGGCGACACCTTAACTTTTGAATACGATGCCTTAGGAAGAAGAACCGCAAAAATTCTTGTTCCGAGAATGAACCATAAAGATCGTATTATTACACGATGGGTTTGGAACGGTAACGTGCCACTTCACGAATGGAAATACAAACTTGAAGACAGGCCGCAATGGATGGTGAACGAGTTTGGTGATCTAACACAAGACAAAGAAGAACCGTTAGGACTCCCAAAACAACCAATTTTAGAAGCGCTTAAGACTTCGGAAACATCTGAGGAAACAGTAAAAGTTGAAGAAAACGTTGGTTTTATTACTTGGATTTTTGAAGAAGGAACCTTTAAGCCTGCTGCAAAAATTGTAGATGGTGAACAATTTTCTATTATTACGGATTACCTGGGAACCCCCGTAGAAATGTACAACTCGGGAGGTCAAAAAACCTGGGAAGTCGAGTATGATATCTACGGAAAAGTACGTAAACTTGTTACAGGTTCATTGAACGATTGCCCGTTTAGATACCAAGGTCAGTTTGAGGATGTTGAGACTGGATTGTATTATAATAGGTATCGATATTATAATGCAGATGAGGGTGCATACATTAGTCAGGATCCTATAGGACTAGATGGTGGTATGCCGAATATGTATAGCTATGTAAGTGATAGTAATACATTTGTTGACTTATTTGGGATGATGCCGACATGGATGCCTACTAAGCAAGGATATCAACGTCATCATATGATACCGAAAAGTCTTCAAAATCACCCTGCTTTTAAAGCATCTGGAATGAATATTGACGGAGCTAGTAATATGAAATATTTACCCGTAGCTGAAGGAATAGACTCAAATCCTAATAAGTCATTACATAAAGGGTGGAATGAAACCCATTCAGAATATAATAAAAAAATGAAAGGGAATCTTGATGCTATAAATACTAGAGCGATGACTGAAAATTGGGATCAAAAAAGAATTCAAGATGAAATTTTAGATTTACAAAGAAAAACAAGAGCAGATTTAGATACAGGAAAAATAAAATGTGGATAGAATGTTTAAACTTAGTGTAGCACTTTTTAATGAATATCATTATTTAGAGTTTGTTAATCAACAAAATAATATTATTAATTTTTTCACCTTAAATAAAGGGAATGATACTTTTTTAAATTTTACAGAAATAATTTTTAAGGCTCAAAAAGGTTTTAATTTAAAAAACATAAGATCTTTTGATTATTTAGAAGGCTTTATGGATATTCATGTTTTTTCTGAAAGATTTAAAAATTCTTTGGAAACAATATTAAAGGATGAAATAATATTCTATCCATGTAAAGTTCTTTGTGAAGAAGAAAAAATAACATTTTACATAGCAAAATTTATTAAATACATGGATATTATTGACGAAGAAGCTTCTGAATATTCAACTTTCTCAGATGGAGTAAAAAAACTAGAGAAACCCGTTTTTAAAGGAGGGATCGATTTTGATTATGCAGTAAGAGATTCAAAAGAACTTATTATATCGGTTGTTTCAAATAAATTTGTTGAACTTTCAAAAAAGAATAATTTTAAGATATCTTTTGATGAATTAAAAGTCTCTGTTTAATTCTACTTAATACATTTTGTCTTTAATTAATTTAATTCAAAACCTAACAACTAAAAAAGTTGTGGGGTTTTGTTTAAAGACCACTCCCCTTTCCAATATCTATATACGTAATACTATAATATTTACGGAAAAGTACGTAAACTTGTTACAGGTTCATTGAACGATTGCCCATTTAGATACCAAGGTCATTTTGAGGATGTTGAAACAGGATTATATTATAATAGGTATCGATATTATAATGCAGATGAAGGAAATTATATAAATCAAGATCCATTAAGACTTTTGGGAGGTGCTAATTTCTATCAATATGTAAATAATTCTAATTTTTTTATCGATCCTTTTGGATTAGCTGGAATGCCTAAGAATGGCTGGAATTATGGAAATATGCCAAAAATAGAAGGCATGGAGAATCATCATGTTATACCCAAATCAAATATTAATCATCCAGCAATTAAAGCTGCAGGGTTTGATGTTAACAAGCCAAGTAACTTAATTTATTTACCTAAAGAACATGGTGGCTATGGAGATAGAAGTGCTCATAAAGGATATAGTGGAGATCATGCTAAATATAACAAAGCAATGAAAGCTGAACTTAATGAAATTGATAAACTTGGAAAAGCAAAAAATTGGGATAAGAAGCAATATCAAGATGCAATCGAGGCATTAAGAGGAGATACAAGGCAAGGATTAAGAAAAGGAGAAATAAAATGTCGTTAAATTTATGAAAAACAATAGATACTTTGAGTTATACGAAAAATACAAACGTGATGTTAATTTTGTATTTGATGAGGAATCAAATGGACTAACGGGAGTAGATTTAAGGGAAGGCAAAATTTATAATTTTGAAGAACCTGTTAGGTATACTGTAGATAAACTTGACTCCTATATAGATAGTTATGATATTTTACCTACTATAGGAGGTATTCTTGTAAGTGAGAAACTTAAAAAACAATTCAATGATTTAAGTAATAAGGATCTCAGTTTTTTTCCTTCAATTATTTATGATGAAAAAGGAAACTCTAATAATAATTTTTATTTTGTCTCTATCCTAAATATAGTTTCTTGTATGGATATTGAGAAGTCTGTTATTGAAAAAACAAGATATGGAACAACTAAGATTAAAAAATTAATATTTAAGCCTAATTGTTTAGGTGAACACTTAATCGTTAGAATGAAAGAACATGATTCTTATATAATCGTTTCAGAAGAATTTAAAAAACGTTGTGAGGATTCTAAATTAAAGGGCGTTGAATTTATAGAAGAAGGAGATAGTATATATACAAATATATAAAGCATAGCTCGTTTCATTTTCTTAAAATATTATTCAAAAAAGTATGTTGCGACTTGAATAAGATATTTATAGAAAAATCCATAAACAAATTACTGAAAGTTATTAACTTTTAGTAATTGAATCTGATTAGCAGCCATAAATAATATTGAAAGAGGTAAAGAAAGTTCTATCGATTTTAAAAAAAAAATTCTGATTCTGAATATCAAAAATCAGAAAAATTAAATTCCACAACTAAAAAAGTTGTGGGATTTTTGTTTAAAGACCACTCCCCTTTCCAATATCTATATACGTAATACTATAATATCTACGGAAAAGTACGTAAACTTGTTACAGGTTCATTGAACGATTGCCCATTTAGATATCAAGGTCATTTTGAAGATGTTGAGACTGGATTGTATTATAATAGGTTTAGATATTATAGTGCTGAAGAAGGTGCATACATAAGTCAGGATCCTATAGGGTTAGATAGTGGAGAATATAATCTCTATTCATATGTTCAAAATTCTAATGCTCTTTTTGATCCATTAGGACTAGAAAGATATCATCGAAAAAATGGACAATTTGGCAAAAAAAGAGGACGCCCAAGAAACCCAAGTGTTCATGGTAATTCAAAAACATCAACAAAACCTGCCGTTTTATATGCAATGTATGATGGGGAAGGAAATTTCCAAAAGTATGGTATCACCCAAGAAGTCGATAATCCTAGAAAGAGGTATGGTAATACTATTCCCGCAGAATACGAAGTCATAGAAATTGATAGAGGCAAGCGCTCCGATATGCTCAAGAAAGAAAGACATCTAACAGAAAGAGGAGGAGGCCCGCTCAATAAGGAAAAATGGGCTAACACTAAATGTAAATAATGGAAGTAACACTAACCTCACAAATTGGAGGTCTAGATGCTGGAGAGGTATTTCGCCCAATTAATATTCAGCTTCGTAGATCACTAAAGCTAATTACAGATAATTACTCTGAGATTATTGACCATTTCAAACTTCAAATGAGAGTGAGTGGATCAGTTACAGTATATAAAGAAGATACTGGTGTTCACTATCTTAGGGTTATGAAAAAATTGAAGTATATTTCAGGTGAAATTATTTTAGGTAAAGAGGTTTGGGAAAACAAAACAAATACTGAAATTGTAATATCGGTATCTGAATATGTAGTTCTTCTTTTCGAAAATTTAATAGCCAAACTTAAACAACAGCAAATTGATATAGATGGGGTGAGGTTGCTTGATGATGTTAATAATATTGTGATAAAAGACTTTATGAAAAAACTCCTTTAAACTGAGTTTGAGTCCCCCTCTCATGAGTCATATCACATAATCTGGTGCGCTTTTACAAAGAGTGCCTAATTTTATTTACACTCTATTATTACCAACTACTTAGGAACCCATTTTAGAAGCGCTTAAGACTTCGGAAACATCCGAGGAAACAGTAAAAGTTGAAGAAAACGTTGGTTTTATTACTTGGATTTTTGAAGAAGGAACCTTTAAGCCTGCTGCAAAAATTGTAGATGGTGAACAATTTTCTATCATAACCGATTACCTAGGACCCCCCGTAGAAATGTACAATTCGGGAGGTCAAAAAACCTGGGAAGTCGAGTATGATATCTACGGAAAAGTACGTAAACTTGTTACAGGTTCATTGAATGATTGCCCATTTAGATACCAAGGTCAGTTTGAAGATGTTGAAACAGGACTGTATTATAATAGGTTTAGATATTATAATGCTGATGAAGGAATTTACATTTGCCAAGATCCTATTGGACTGGCTGGTGGAATGCCGAATATGTACAGTTATGTATTGAATAACAATATACAATTTGACCCATTCGGTTTAGAGTGTTGGGGAACTGCACGAAAAAAGTTTTGGAAAAATGAAGCTGCAAATAACTCTGGTGGGTACTCTCCTAATAATTTAAAAAGAATGAAAGAAGGGAAAGCTCCTAAAATGACTGTTGAAGTTACAAACAGAAAAACAGGGGTAACCACAACAAGAGATTATTCAATGGAATTACATCACAAAGATATACCACAAAGAGTTGGAGGTGATGGTGTTCACGATTCATCTAATCTAGATGCTCTTACTCCTTGGGAACATGAGGCTGTTGATGAATTTAGACATGTTGGTTCAGACTTAGATGAGGTAATAAAAGGAGTAGATACATGGTAATCATTAAAATTAAATAATGCAAGAATCAATAAAAGTTATAGAATCAGATGTTTATACTAACTATATAAATTTCATAGAAAATAAAGTAGTATTAAAAATTTTAGATAAATATAGAGAGAATGCAGCCATTCGTGATTCAGACAAAATGAATAAAGCGAATGTTTCAGCCTCTAGTATTATTGATATATTAACAAATGATAAAGATAAATTTACAGCATATGTTTTTTCTAAAATAAAGAAATATGAAAATGTAAAGTTCAAAGAAGACTATCCAGAAGGGGAAGAACCAGAAGAAGAGGATAATAATGAACAAATATTAGGGTATGCAAAAGGTTTTATACTTTTATATGCAATAGAATATTATGTCTTAAAACACAACCCAGATTCATTAGAAGCATATATAAAAGAATGCAAAATCCCGCAAGCAAGTAAGTACACTAAAGAATTAAAACAGATATATAGAAAGTTATAATACTAAACTATTATAGCTGCGGTTTTTTTCATTGAGATTACTTCTCTTTCCCACATACATATACCTAATTACATAATACTTACAGAGAAATATGTAAACTAACCACAGATTCATTGAACGATTGCCCGTTTAGATACCAAGGTTGCTTTTAACGATGATGAATTTGCAGAAGTATTATTGGCTATTGCAAAAAAATACAATTCAAACACTAAAATAAATATCTTTATAATATCATCATTAGGAAATATGATGGAAAGATATAAATTGAAAGAAACTAAGAGTATTTATGAATACTTTTTATCTAAAATATATGAAAAAGGGGTTTCAGTGTATGCTTCTCTATTTTTTACTGAGCTGAAAAATTTCATCAATTATCAAAATAAATGGGACTATATAATGTCAGTTAAAGACATGAAACCATCTAAAATAGCAGAATCATCATTTGAAACTATTATACAAAGTAAAAAAAATGAAATTCCAGAAGAGTATAAAGTTACTGTTATTAATCATTATTTAAAAAAATCAGAAAATTCAAATAGCGAAAGTGGTAAAAGTTATTATCTAGATTTAGCTAATGAGTTTAAGTAATACAGATTCTATTTGTTTTTGCTGAATACCTAGTAAAACAAAACCCCACAACTAAAAAAGTTGTGGGGTTTTGTTTAAACACCACTCCCCTTTCCAATATCTATATACGTAATACTATAATATTTACGGAAAAGTACGTAAACTTGTTACAGGTTCATTGAACGATTGATTTCAAAAAAATGCTTTAAAATGTAGCTTTTTTTGTACCTTCATTCTACGTATTCAACTTCCCTAACGTATCCAAACAAAATCTTTTATCATTTATGAAATTACACATGTACCTTTTAATGCTTCTTGCCATTTTCAATCTATCACAACTAAACGCGCAAGAAACAACAGAACCCGAATACGTCGAAACTGAAGCAACTATTACAGATTTAGATTACAAAGTTAGAGGAAGAAGCTCAACAATGATGGCTGCTGTAACCTTTGTCGATCTAAAAGGAGATACCATTGCAACCAAAGCGCGAATACTTCACATACCACTAATAGGCTCCCTTAAGAGTGTCGGCGACCAAATTGATATTGTATACCAAAAGGACAACCCATACCTTATTAAAAGTGCGGGAGACTCCTTTCTACAAACCTATGGTCTATACCTATTAATCGCCGCAGGAATTATAATTTCAGGATATCGTTTTTTCAAATACAGAAAAAATTCATAATTAAAACTTAGTCTAATGGGTTATACCCTATGGTTCCTCATAAGGCTAGAAAAGCCTAAGGACTCTAAAACTGCATTTTATCGAATAAATCCCAAGTTAATCCATTCTATCTCAGAAAAATGCTTTAATCCTTGATTGTTTTAATTGTGTTCTTTAATTTTACTTCATACATATTTTTATATACATATATATCTTATTATTAACTAATTAAAATTTATTTATTATGTCTTTTAAAGCAAAATTAAAAGTAGCAGGAAACGAGTACAACGTATTAAGTTGTTCTTATGAATTGCACCAAGAAACGGATGCAACAGGAAGACCTTCATCTATCACTAGAGGAGGAAAAATTAGATTAACAGTAGAATCTACTGCAGACACAAGTTTGTCAGATTGGATGTTCAACAACTTTGAGCGTAGAGATGGATCTATCGTATTCTTAAAAAGAGATACGGAAGCAACTTCTAAAGAATTAAAGTTTACTGAAGGTTACATGGTAAAATATCATGAAGGCTTCGATTCTACAGGAAAAAACCCAATGTCAGAGTCTTTTGTTATTTCAGCAAAAACAATCGGTATTGGAAATGGAGAACACGTGAACGACTGGGTATAACCAATCATTCCAATTATAATTTGATAAGGGAACGTATAATACGTTCCCTTATTTTTTTTGAAAAATAGTTAAATCAGTAGCTAAGTCAAAATCTTTTCTTGGGCGTTCGAGCGGGCTATTCATTCCAATTCCGTTTTTTACTGAAATGTAAAAATCCGGGATTTCCATTGCTATCCCTAACGCAGTAATATAATACTTACAAGAGTTACACAGAACAGGTTCAAAACAAACTGCTAAAACACTCTTTTACAAAAAAGGGTATAATAAAAAAAGACAGCTATTTAAGCTGTCTTTTTTTTATAAGATTTAAATAATGACCTATTGTTGTTCGTATTCCGAATCCCAATCAGTACCATCATCTCCTTTTTGTCCATCCATCTTAATCATAAAGTTTTTAGCTGGAAAATAAGGTTTCATGTGTATATCTAAATGAACTCTATCCTTTTGGTTTGGATCTTGCTCAAATCTTTTAATAGAGAAATCTTCAATTAACTTGTCGGGTCCTGTAATTCCGTCAAGGAATTTTACAATTTGTCCCATCAACTCCTTACGCGTTCTAGCATTAAAGTTTTCAAAAGCTCGTCGGTTTAAGAAATCCATCAATACTTTCGTTACGTAATCAAAAACACGAACTACAGAATAGGTTTGTAACCCTAAGTTATCTCCATTAAACAATGTTTTAGCAGAGAAAGCCATTACTTTACCATATTCATTTACCATAGGAACTAATCCCAATTTTTCAAGCTGTGCAATGTCACTTTTCTTCAAGTCGAAACGAACACCGTCCACTTCATTCATACCACCAAACTTTTTACCAGCAGTTACTTGCGACATTAATGTGCTGTAAATTTTACCTGCTAAAGCACCCGATGGCGGAACGTATAAATCTTCATCCTCTCCTACTTCATCATGTTTCCCTCTACCTACAAGCCAGTTACAAGACATCATTACATTAGATCTGTATTTGTCTCCACCCGTTAAGTTGGCTGCTTCAAACATTTCCATCACATCATCCGGCTCGTCTAAATGTTCGAAATCGGTAACAAGCATTACTTTATTATCGTGCGCAATTTTAGCCCACTTTTCAACTACTTTATTAGACCCTAAGTATCCAGGAATTACTAATAACCCGTAATTATCTCTTAAGTCCAAACGGTCAAAAGCACCGTTTAATTCTTCAGCAATAGCATCAATAAAACGCGTGTTATCTAGATCTTTCATTTGATCCAGCTCAGCGTTTACGATAGATATATTTTTAATTTTATCAGACTCAGCATTTTTGTAAAACAAAGCAACAGAACGATACGAACGCTCTAAATCTCTAGTGGCTTCAATAGCTCTTCCAAGATTTTTTGTTAAAGACTGTTGTGCTAAATGAGCACTTTTCTCAGAACTTTCAACCATTTCAGAAATATCGTCAGAACCTGAAAGTGCGTTAGACCAAATTTCTAGTGTTTTTTTCAATGTTTCTCGATCCTCCTTCTTAGTCATTTCCGTTAAGAAAATCTTTTTCCTTGCTTTACGTTCTGGGTTCATATTTTGAACACCTTCAATACAAGCTTCAAGTAAATCGAAGCCTCCAAATTTTACAAGTTTATCACTACTTTCTTTTAAAAATTCAGCAGGATTTTCAACAGGAGAAAATTGTTGTTGGTTAGCGGCCATATCTTTTATTTGTTTTCTTCAATTTCAGTTAATAATGCACGAATAGAATCTAATAATGCTTGTTTAGCTTCAGGGTCAGCAATTGCTGTCTTTAAAATCTTATTGGTTTTAAGCTGCTTTACAACTTTAATATACTGATCTTTTTCAGTATCCAAATCTTTTAAATAACCACTTTGACGTGTAATTCCTTTTGCACCAAAATCTCCTAGGTTAGCAAAAGTTAATTTTTCTTTTTTCCCTACACCATCGTTGTCTTCAAACTCTACTTCTACCTCTGGCTTGTAATGTTCAAAAACTTCTTCAACAGTTTTTAATCCAGTTTCTACCACTGGCTTAATGGCTGGGTCGTTGGTTAATTTTTCTACTAAAAGTGTTCTATTCTGAGGTATTTCTGCAAAGGCCTCATTGGCGTCGGTTTTCACTTCCGTTCCACCAATTCCGTATGTATCGCTCATGGTTTACTTATTTATGTTAAATATATTATTTTTTTTTAATTTATAGATTGTAAAAACTAAGTAATATTCCATTTTAACTCGTTTTTCTCATCTAATTCCAGCTTAATATTTGTCCCTTTTGTAATTTTTCCAGAAATTATCATTTTAGACAAAGGCGATCGCAAGTCGCTTCTAATAACACCTCGCAACGGACGCGCTCCATATTTGGGCGTAAATCCCTTTTTAGCCAACATCGCCGTTGCCTCATCACTAATCTCTAAAGCAATTTCTTGTTTCTCTAAGGCCTTGTATAAGTCTTTCAGTTGTATTTTAAAGATCTTACCAATATTAGCTTCTATAATTGGTGAAAATGGTATTATCTCCGTAAGACGTCCTAAAAATTCAGGTCTAAAGTGATTCCCCATCATTTCTAGTAAGTCGCTTGATTTTGGAATAATCCCTTTTCCGAAGGAATCTACAATATGCTGACTCCCAATATTTGAAGTAAATAAAATGACTGCGTTAGAGAAATCACCTTCCTTCCCTAGCCTATCGTGTAATTTTCCTTCATCTAAAATCTGTAAAAAGATATCAAATACAGAAGGATGCGCTTTCTCAATTTCGTCAAAAAGTACTATTGAATACGGTTTTTGTCTAATTTTATTTACCAGTAATCCTCCTTCTTCATATCCAACATATCCTGGAGGTGCTCCGTATAATAATGCTGCCGAATGTTCTTCTTTAAACTCGGACATATCGAACCGAATAATCGATGTTTCATCTTGAAACAAAAATTCAGCAAGTGCTTTCGCTAATTCTGTTTTTCCTGTTCCTGTAGGCCCCGAAAAGAAAAAAGACCCAATAGGAAGCCCAGGCTTGCTTAAACCAGATCGTGATTCTAACACAGCTTCAGTCACCGTTTTCGCTGCGTGATCTTGTCCAATTACTCGTTTTATTAATTGCTCTTCCATATTCAGCAAACGTTCTTTCTCATCGGCTTGTAATTTACCTGTCGGAATTCCCGTTTTATTTGCTATAGTAGAGGCGATATCGTGTTTCGTGATGCTTTTCTTTTCCTTTTCAGCAATGGTTTTTAAGTTATTCAACACGCTATTTAACGCTGTAAACCCTTCTTCTGGAGTGGTTATGTTCTCAAAATGGTCTTCTTCGCCCAGTTCCGTAAACAACAAATAGCTCAACTTATCTTGCATTTGGCGATACATCCAATCTTGTTCTGCTAAAATCTCATGGATTTCTAATTTTTCTTCCTCAAGCGCATCCAATCGTTCCTTCAACAAAGCGATTTCAGGCACCGATGTTTCTACCATAAATTTAGCGGCAGACATGGTTCTATCTATTAAATCGATTGCCGAATCTGGCAGACTTCGTTCTTTATTGTAGCGTTTTGCCAAACGAATTGCTTCAGAAATAGTTTCCGAATCAATTTCTAAATTATGATGTTCAGAATAATAGGAAATTGCATTTTTAATCATTCGATGTGCCTCATCTTCACTTGGTTCTAACAATCGAACGGTTTCAAATTGCCGAGCCAACCCTTCATCTACTTCAATGTGTTTTCTAAAGGCATCGTTGGTAGCAGTAGCGATAACTGTAAGCTCTCCCTTTACAAGTTCAGACTTTAAAATATTAACCAAGCCTTGATTTCCAGAGGTTTTATCGGTTAAATTTTTAAGCTCGTCAATTAATAAAATAGGTTTGTCAAATTGTTTAATTTCATTGAATACTTTTTGAAAACGATCTTCAATTTCACCTTTATAGCCAGCACCAGAAACGAGACTTATAAAGTCAAGTTCGAATACTCTAGCATCTTTTAAGTGCGACGGAATGTTTTCATTAATCGTAGCGTATGAGAGTCCGTTCATCATAACCGATTTACCAACACCAGGATCCCCGAGAATTAGAACGTTTGGTTTTGAACGACGTCCAAGGATTTCAGTAATCATTTTTATTTCTGAATCTCTCCCTGAAATATTTTCAATGGTAGCATTTTTTGCCTCTAGGGTTTTATCGACACAGTATTTTAAAAGTGTAGATCCTCCTGAAGCAGTATTATTTTTAGCTTTTCCACTTCCTTTTGCTCCTCCTCCAACTGAAGCAGCTGCAGAATCGCCTGTTCCTACAAAATCGATAATTTCGTTAGGAGTTAATGGAAATGTTTTTAATTGATCGTACGAAAACCCTACTCCTGGAGTACATAACGCTATTAGTAAGCAATGCACACTTACTTCGTCAATTCCTAATTTGAGTTTAATATTATCAGCCTCATAAAAAACGGCTTCTACAGAAGAGTCTCCTACTGGATTTTCTGGAACTTTTGTTGTTTTTGGCAATGTTTCCAAACGAACTTCTGCCCATTCTTCCACATAATAGGCATCTTGGCCCATAGATTCTATAAACTTAAGCATCCCAATCTCCTTGTGAAGTAATGCTTTTAATAAATGAGCTGCCGAATATTGCTCATGCGCATACTCTCTTGCAATTGCTTGTGCAATGTGTACTGCTTGTTTAAGAGTATCCGTTAATGTATAATCTATCATTTTTATATATTAGAAATTGATGAATGTCATTAAATCTATTGGGGAATAGATTATTAAAGTTACATAATTTACTTTGTAATACGGTATGCGCAAAAACTATTCGTTTAGGTGCTTAAAAAATGGTTAAAGAGACTAATCAAGGAGTGTAAATATGCTTTTAGAGTAGTAATAGAGTACCATCCCATAAAATAGTGTTTTCATTTATTCTACGATTATAGGCGGTATTAAATCGTTCATAATTGCAAAAATAACAAGCCCTGCTATGTTTTTAACCTTGGTTTTTTCTAATAAATTTTTTCGATGAACTTCAACCGTTCTCGGACTTATAAAAAGCTGTTCTGCAATTTCTTGTGTGGTACATTGTTTACAAATAAGCTCTAAAACTTCTCGTTCTCTCGGAGTTAAAAAGTTTTCGTCAAAAACAGATTTATCATCTTCACTTTTCGAAGTACTTGCTTCGTTTAAAATGTTCATGACATTGTTATCGTAATAAAATCCTTTATAATAAACTTGTTTTATAGTATGTAATACTTTTTCTGGGGAAGAATTTTTTACCAAATATGCGCTTGCACCAACACTAATCATATTCCGAATAAACGATTTTGTATTGTAGGTTGTTAAGGCTACAATACCCACTTCTGGATACTCGTGACTTATAATTTTGGTTGCTTCTACGCCATTTAATTCTGGCATTTTAATATCGGTAATAATAATATCTGGTAATAAAGTACAATCTTTTAAAAAGGTGATAAGTTGTTTTCCATCTGAAGCTTCATACATTATATTAATATTGACATCTCGTGATAGAATGTATGCCATCCCTACTCTGAAAAGCTCTTCATCGTCTGCTATAACAACATTAATTACCATTTGCTACTGAATTAATCTAGTTCTTATCTAAAGTGATTTTGGCGGAAACTCCATTACCTGGAGAACTTTCCATTTTAAGATTCGCATTTAAAATGGAAGCCCTGTTTTCAAGACCAATCATTCCTAAGCCTTTTGCATTTAGAGCATCACTATAATTGAAACCTTTTCCATCATCCTTATACTGTAAAGATACTATGTTTTCTGTACTTGAAAGAATTAGTGTGATTTTTGTCGCATTTGCGTATTTAATAGAGTTACTTAGCAATTCTTGTATCATTCGAAATAGATGCAATTCTTCATTTGGATTGAGCAACCCATCGATAGATTTAAGAGAGGTTTCCATGGTAAGGGTGCCAGACTCTCCTACTTCATCACTTAACTCTTCTAACGCAGCCTGTAAGCCAAACTTTTCTAATGTTGGAGGTAATAAATCGTGTGCTATCCTTCGGGAACTCTCTAAAACAGAAGTGGTTACTTTTAAAATACTTTGCCCAAATTTATTGGCATCGGCTGCTGTAATATTTCCTTCGGTTAAAAAATTTGCATTTAAAGAGACGATGTTCAATTTAGAACTAATGGCATCGTGTAAATCTTGTGCGATACGCCCTCGTTCTTCTTCTTGAATAATTAATGAAGATTTAATTATTTCTTTTTGATGATTGATTTGAGTGGTTGCTTTCTCCATTTCAGCATCAACAATCTTTTTTCTGGAAAAATAGAAGAATAAAACTATAGATAAACCCATTAACACTAAAACTCCAATAACAATTAGTATTAGAGTGATAACTTGATACTCATCAAGTAATAATTTATCCATTCAGATTCTTTTTTTTATAATAGTTTTTTCCCCATTCTAGTAAAATCAAAACTTGAAAAACAAAATAGAAAACTGCATTCAAATTACGCATAATACTGGAGACGCTTTTAAATTCATCTACAAAAACTAAATTACCTGCGGCAAAAATTAAAATACTAATTAGCATGTAAAAAAACACACCTATATTTACAATTAAAAATTCACCTTTAGCTGAAAGTAACCTGTAAAAATATAATAATGAGTAAATTACAATTATAATTTGAGCAATTGCAGAACCTAACGGATTGTATTTAGCACTTAATTCGGGATCATCAATATATTGAAAAATGAAAAATAATAAGGCAATTGATGTCATAAAATAAACCCACCGATATCCTAACAGCGTTTTATAAAAATAGGATAACATCAAAAATTGAAAAATAAAATAATATTTAAATAGAAAAAGGTTCGTCTCAAAATCTAAAAAATTTCTTACAAATCCCATTAAAAATTGAATAATTCCAATTCCTATTAAATATAGGGTAAAAATCTTATAGGCCTTACTATTTCTAGTAAAGCCTATAAGGTATAAAAAAGGATAAAACATTGACAGATAAACAATTATATCTGTAAATATGTCTATAAATAGATCCATATTAGTCTAAAGGGCTAGCCGGATCACTTCCTGGTGGAACTGGCTGTGTAAAATCATACATTTTACCAGTTCCGTTATAGCCCGTTATTAAGTCACGGTATATGACTCCCACGCCTTTAACAGGATCTGGTTCTGTTCCTACTAAGATTAATTTTTCCTTATTGGTTGCAGAATCTACCCCTAAGTACGCACGAACATATTTATCGCCAGATTGCCCAGCAATTTCATTAAGTACAGATTGTAAATCGGAAGCTGGAATTAAAAAACCCTTACAGTCGTTATAACTATTGTAAGATGATTCTACAGCTCTCCATTCGGTAGTCCATGCTACAGCTGTCTCTAACGGAATTGAATTGTCGCTACTATCACTCATAATTAAAAAATTTATTTGGTTAAGTGATAAAAATAGAAAAACCATCGCAGTCTCACGAAGGTTTTTCTAGAAGATTTTAGTTTTCATTTTAAACTATTAAATTTTTGAAAGTAAATTATTAGTAGAGCTATTCTTCATTCTCTCAGAAGATTGTATTGCTTTTAATGTATGTTTCGCAATATTCTTCCCCAATTCTACTCCCCATTGATCATAACTGTATATATTCCAAACTATACCTTGCACAAACAATTTATGCTCATATAATGCGATTAAACTCCCTATTGATTTAGGTGTTAACTTTTGAATTAAAATTGTATTTGTTGGTTTGTTCCCCTCAAATTTTTTGTAATTATTTGGAGTCGTAACACCTTCTGTTCCTTGCAATAAAGCTTCTGTCTGCGCTATAAAATTAGCCAACAATTTATCATGGTGTTCTTTATTGCCATGCAATGACTCTGCAAAGCCAATAAAATCTGACGGAATTAATTTTGTTCCCTGATGCAACAGTTGAAAAAACGCATGTTGCGAATTGGTTCCTGTACCTCCCCAAATAATGGTTCCAGTTTCGTAATCGACTGGAGCGTCATTTCTGTCTATACTTTTACCGTTACTTTCCATAATGGCTTGCTGCAAATACGGAACTAGCTTGGTTAAATATTGCGTGTAAGGTAATACAGCTTCACTTTCAGCTTTATAAAAATTAGCATACCAAACTGACAGCAATGCTAACACAACGGGGATATTTTCTTGAAAGGGTGTTTCTGAAAAATGACCATCCATTTCATTGGCGCCTTTCAGTAAATCTTCAAAATTTGTGTATCCTACCGAACAACAGATTGATAATCCAACGGCGCTCCATAAAGAAAATCGGCCACCAACCCAATCCCACATTGGAAAAATATTTTCTGAAGCAATTCCAAACTCTTTTACAGCCTCCAAATTAGTAGAAACGGCTACAAAATGTTTGGCTACGTCAGATTCTGAAGCGGTCTTTAAAAACCAACTCCGCACCGTTGTTGCATTGGTTAAAGTTTCTTGAGTAGTAAACGTTTTTGAAACTATAATAAACAGTGTGGTTTCAGGATTTAGCTTCTTTAAGGTTTCCATTACGTGATCGCCATCTACATTCGAAATGAAATAGGTCTGTAACTGATTTTTATAATAGGTCAACGCTTCTGTCACCATGTCTGGCCCTAAATCACTTCCCCCAATCCCAATGTTTACAATCGTTGTAATAGGCTTTCCTGTGTATCCTTTCCAATCGCCTTGAATTACTGCTTCTGAAAATTGTTTCATCTGCTGAAGCGCATTTGCTACTTCTGGCTTCATGTTTTTAAAATCGCGAAGGGCTGTATGCAATACTGCTCTATTTTCAGTTTCATTTATGTTTGCTCCTGAAAATTGTTGCTGAATAGCTTCTTTTAAATTGACATCCTCGGCCAACTGAAGTAGCAACGAAAATGTTTCCGAAGTAATTCTATTTTTTGAAAAATCCACATAGAAATCATTCCACGAAATAGCAAATCGATCGGCTCGAGTTTCATCTTCCGCAAATAAATCTTGCATTTTTACATTCTTGGTTTCCTGAAAATGTTGCTGAAGTTTTTTCCAAGCATTGGTTTTTATAGGATTTACTGAAGGTAATGACATGTAAGTTTCTTTTTAGTACTGTTTCAACACACTAAATTTCTATTACTTTAAATTCAGTACTTGTGTTCTATAATAATCTATAAGACCGTCGATGGGTCTTCTAATAATGGTTCCTAACTCCAAATTGTAGGGCTTCATGCAATCGCGAATAATCGCCTCACTAAAGTGTGCAATAGACCCTATAAAATGAATGGGGACCTTTTGCGCTTCTTTGTAACAAAGAATGCGGTATTCAATAAATTTTAGAATTCCTTCGCTTATGAGCTTGTAAAAATAACCATTCACTTCTTCACTTGTAAAAATAAACTCGGCAAAAGAAGCCAAATACATATTTGGGTTTGGCTTTTTGTACAAATTCATTTTTATTTCATCAGGATCTAGGTCGAACCGTTTTTCAAATTCTGAAGCCAACTCACTCGGCATTTTATTGTAAAAATAATCCCGAATCAATCGCTTTCCGAAGTAGTTCCCACTCGCTTCATCCATTAAAACATAACCCAACGAATTTATAACGTTATGAACCTCTGTACCATCAAAATAACAACTATTTGAACCCGTACCTAGAATACATACAATTCCGGGCTCTGAAGTCGCTGCGCGAACTGCTGCTACAGTATCTTCGTTTACGGTAATTGTAGCGTTAGTAAAAAAGCTCGTCAGTATTGTAGCTAGTAATTCTTTAGGTGTTTTGGTTCCACAACCCGCACCGTAAAAATCTAATCGGTCAACAGATTCTGCTATTGCTAATAAATCTTTATTCTCAGTAATGCGTTTGTATAGTTCTTCTTCTGGAAAAACGGCTGGATTTAATCCTGAAGTTCGTGTTTTTAAAACGACTTCTCCGTGAGTATCCAATAGAATCCAATCACATTTTGTGGAACCTCCATCGGTAATTAATATCATCCTTAAACTTTTGCTACGTAGGCAGCTAAATCGATCAATTTTGACGAATATGCATACTCATTATCATACCAAGCTATTAATTTGAAGAAGTTATCGTTTAACGCAATTCCTGCTCCAGCATCAAATGTACACGTATGTGGATCGCTCACAAAATCTTGAGATACTACAGCGTCTTCCGTATAATTTACAATTCCTTTGTAAGCACCTTCAGAGGCTTTTTTAAATACCTTTTTAATTTCTTCGTACGAAGTACTTTTTTCAGTTCTAACCGTTAAATCGACCACAGAAACATCAGTAGTAGGAACACGAAATGCCATCCCTGTTAATTTACCTTCCAAAGCAGGGATTACCTTTGTTACAGCTTTTGCTGCACCTGTAGAAGCTGGAATAATATTAGACATTGCACTTCTTCCTGCTCTAAAATCCTTACGTGAAGGTCCGTCAACAGTAAGTTGTGTCGCTGTTGTTGCATGTACGGTAGTCATTAGCCCTTCTACAATTCCGAACTCATCATTGATAATTTTTGCTAATGGCGCCAAACAGTTGGTGGTACACGATGCGTTAGATACGATAGTGTCTGTTGCTTTTACGTCGGAATGATTTACACCCATGACAAACATTGGAGCATCTTTAGAAGGTGCAGAAATTACTACTTTTCTTGCATTTGCTTTAAGATGGGCTCCTGCTGAATCTAACGTTGTAAAAATTCCTGTACAATCAATAACAATGTCCGCACCTGCTTCATCCCATTTTAGGTTTTCAGGGTTTCTTTCCGCAGTCACACGGATGGTACGTCCGTCTACAACTAAGTTATTATCTATGACTTCTACAGTTCCAGGAAATTTTCCGTGTACTGAATCATATTCAAGTAAATACGCTAAGTGATCAACATCTAGTAAATCATTTACAGCCACAACTTCAATATCTTTGTGTTGTGATGCAATTCTAAAAGCTATTCTTCCGATTCGGCCAAAGCCGTTAATTCCAATTTTTGTCATACTAAATGTCTCGTGTGCACGAGAATGTTTAAATTAAACTTATTCTTAATGTTATTTTTAGAGTCTTTCGAGACTATATTGTATCTAAGGATGGAAAAGAGTATACCCAAATGTATACTAGTTTCACGAAAGACTTGTTAAATTGATGTTATGTCTGCCACTCGGATTAATTCTAAATCCAATTCATTTTCACCTTTTAAAGCATCTTCAAAAGGAACAGATACAATTTTACTGTGTACAATACCTATCATTACATTATGTTCGTTATTAAGTAATGCATCTACGGCTCCTACTCCCATTCTACTTGCCAAAACACGATCGTAACAACTTGGTGAACCTCCGCGCTGAATATGTCCTAAAACACTAACACGAACCTCATACCCTTCTAAATTATCTTCAATGTATTTTGCCAATTCGAAAATATTCTTTCCAATTTGATCGCCTTCAGAAACCACTATAATACTCGATGTCTTTCCAGATTTTTTACTGCGACGTAACGAATCGATTAATCGATCCTTCCCCATATCTTGTTCGGGAATCAAAATTTCTTCAGCGCCAGCACCTATTCCTGCATTCAAAGCAATATCTCCAGCATCTCTTCCCATTACCTCAACTAAAAAGAGTCGATTATGTGAATTTGCTGTATCTCGTATTTTATCAATCGCTTCTACTACTGTATTAAGAGCTGTATCATACCCGATGGTAAAATCGGTTCCATTAATATCGTTATCAATGGTTCCTGGAATACCTACAACAGGAAAATCAAACTCTTCACTAAAGACCAACGCTCCTGTAAATGTACCATCCCCTCCAATTACCACTAAAGCATCTATATTTGCTTTTACTAAATGATTATAGGCTTTTTGTCGCCCTTCTTTGGTTCGGAAACCTTTTGATCTAGCCGACTTTAAAAAAGTTCCTCCTCTATTGATAATGTTTTTTACCGAACGTGCATCTAGATCTTTAAAATCGCCTTCAATAAGACCTTCATAGCCTCTAAAGACCCCAACACATTCTAATTTTTGATAGGCGCACGACCGAACTACAGCCCGTATCGCTGCATTCATTCCTGGAGCATCTCCTCCACTCGTTAAAACACCTATTTTATTTATTTTTCTACTCACTACTGTAAATTTATGTTATAAAATGATACTGCGCAATTTCTTTTAAAAACTATAACGTTTTCGGTTGATAAATATTTAAAAAAAGCACTAAAACTGTTAAAAAAGACAGTATCCTAGTGCTAATTTGCTTTTTATTTTGAAGAACCCCCTCAAAATACCCCCCTTTAACTTTAAAAATTCACACTTACTTTACTAGAACGACATATTCCCACGGAGCAAAACTAAGTTTTTGATTTTCTACTAGTTTTAATTCCTTACCTGTTATCACATTTTTATAATCGCCTGTAACAGCTACAGTAAATTCTGTGGACGTATTTGAGAGATTCGCGATATACAACAACTCACTTTCTTTTAAATTACGTCTAAAAGCAAGTACCGTAGCATCCCTTGAGGTTGCAATACGCGTGTAACTCGAAGCCATTTTTCCTCCGCTCAGTGCAGGATTGGTATTTTTTAATGTTCCTAGTTTTTCTAAAAGAGGCCACATTTTTCCTTTGGTATGCGGAATTTCATCTTTTTCGAAAAATAACAATCGATGTTCTAGGTCGTATTCTTGTCCGCTGTAAATTAAAGGCATTCCTGGCATAGAATAACTTAGTGCGACCAAAGCTTCAGCTGCATCTCCCATTCGTTCTTTAATTGTTCCATTCCACGAATTCTCATCGTGATTGGTCGTAAAATTCATTAGAATATCGTCACGTTCATACATCGAATCCTTTTTGGTAATGTAAGCATCAAAATCGTGAACCGTTTTCTTTCCTTGCGCAATATCATTCATTACATGGTGTCCGTCCCACGCATATGCCATATCAAACAAATCTGTTCCTTTTAATAAATCTGGTTCCCAAGCTTCTGCTAACATAAAAATATCTTTTTGAGCCCGTAACTTCGGAATTGCATTCTCCCAAAACACTAGCGGTACCGATCCAGCAACATCACATCTAAATCCGTCGATTCCTTCTTCAGTAAGCCAATACGACATATCTTCAATCATCTCCTTTTGTAATCCTTCATTACTGTAATCTAAGTCGGCTACATCTGCCCAACCTACAGGTGTTCCGTCGTCATTTAAAGGATCTGTAATTTCTCCTGCTGCGTTTTTTGTATAATATTCAGGATGGCTTTTTATCCAAACATGATCCCAACCTGTGTGGTTTGGCACCCAATCTAAAATAACATACATCCCATTATCATGAGCTGTACTGATAAGACTTCTAAGATCATCCATCGTTCCAAATTCTGGATTTACTTTGGTAAAATCTGTTACAGCATAATAACTTCCTAACATTTTAGCACGTTCGGCTTCATCTTCAATTAAACTCGCAAAATCGCCTCCTGTAGCTTTTCGTTTTGTTTCAGAAATAGGAAAAACAGGCATTAACCATAATATTTTCACTCCTAATTCTTTTAACTGCGGAATGTCTTCTGTAAACGCATTAAACGTTCCTTCAGAAGAATATTGACGAATATTAGCTTCATAAATCACGGCAGATTCTAAATCTGCATCTGAAATAGGTTGGATTGTTTTTTCTGAAACTGTTTCAGTAATTACGCTCTTTTGCGTTTCATTTTTACACGCTACAACGACTAAAGCGACTAGTATAAAAGGGATCAGTTTTTTCATGTTTTCTAGTTAAAGTTAGTTCGAGATGATTCTAAAATCATTCCCTGGAATTAAGGTGTTTTGATACGTAAATCCTTCCGAAGCTTTATTAAAAACAACCGTCATGATTTCATCAAAATAGGCTCTCTGAATAATTAATACGTTTTCGTCTGCTTGCAACACTTGAGTACTTCCGTACTGAAGCGCCATCGAATTACGACGTGTTTTAATACCTTTTGCAATGCGTTCTTTTAGTTTCATTTCCAGGTTTGAAAGATCATCAAACTGCATCATTTTACGATTGTCAGGATCGTTTCCTCCTATGCTTCCGTATTCATCTCCGTAGTAAATACAAGGAATTCCAGGTGTGGTAAGGTTAAACGCTTGCAACATTGCCAGTTTGTTATAGGCTATGGTATCGCTCATTTTTATCTCACGTGTCCATCCTGCTTTTTTAGCGTCTTCATCAAATCGAACATCGCCAGAAGCGTAACTGATAAAACGTGCACGGTCTTGATTTCCAGAAATATTCCCCATTAAATGATGGCTTCCGTAGTAGGTTAACCCTTGTTTTAAAGTCGCTGCCAAACGTTCGAAAGAAGCATCGGTTGCAAAAGCATTTACTTCGGCATCGTATAAATTAAAATCAAATTGCGCTTGCAACATTCCTGTGTTGATGTAGCTTCTAATTAAATCGGGGCTTCCATAGGTTTCGCCAATTTGAAAAATAGGACGATTGGTACGTTCTTTTACTTTTTTAGTCAGTGTGCGCCAAAAATCTAACTGAATGTGCTTCGTCGCATCGTGTCTAAATCCATCCAACTCATAATGTGTAACCCAATACGCAGCCGAGTCTGTCATTTTCTCTACCACTTCTGGCTTACTGAAATCCAACGTTGGCAAAAACGTGTCGAACCAAGTTGTTAATCGATGGTCATCCCAACGCTCTGTATTTAAAGTTCCGTCTGGCAAATACAATTGGGTCGCCCAATCTGGGTGTTCTTTATACAACGGATGCTCTTCATGCACGTGATTTGCAACATAATCTAAAATCACATTCATCCCATTTTGGTGTGCTTTTTCAATCAACTCTTTAAACACCTCTTCATCACCAAAACGATCGTCAATTTTAGTGTTGCTAATGGGCCAATACCCGTGATATGCTGAGAATTTTGTAAGCGGTTCTGGCCACAAACCGTAGGCACCTTCTGGGTTTTGTGTGATAGGCGACAACCAAATGGTATTGATGCCCAAGTCTTCAAAATAGCCATCGTTAATTTTATCTAAAACACCCTGCAAATCGCCTCCGTAATAATTAGCTTTCGGTAATATACTGTCGTTTGCTACTTTTCGTGTGTTCTGCGGATTCCCATCTTTAAAACGGTCTACTAATAGGAAATACATGATTTGTGTCTGAAAGTCGGTGCGGTTTAATTTGGAAGCATCTGTAATAATATGTCCTTCGGAAAGGGGTATCAAAACATCGTTGCTGCGTCCATATTCGTTAGAAGTATACACCCGAACCTGCGCTCTTTTCGCATTGTTTTCAGGAAGCGTAATGCTTAGCAATCGTCCTTCAACCGAAATGTTTTCTGAAGCAATTAATTGGTTATCTATATAGGCTACTACTTGTGTTACTGGCTGACTCGCAGTCAACGTAAATCCTTCCGAAGTAACTGACTTTGTTTGTACAAACGGAATTTTAGATTCGTTAGTGGGTACAGAAAGTAACGAGTTAAAGCCGCCCATTCCATTACTTGTTTTTTTAGAATTGCTAGGATCTAGTGTTTCTTTTCCATCAATCATTAAAATGTATTGATGGTCGCCTGGGGTTACGCGAGTTGTGAAATTCCAAATACCATTTTGGAATTGTAAAGGCATAGTTTGCCAATTGCTAAATTCCCCCTTCACTCCTACCTCTTTGTACCTTTCATCAGCATCGGGAAGCGAAATAGACACTTCCTTTTTAGTGCTTTTAAACAGCGGAATATTAGTAACAACTCCCGAAGTCCAAATAGACATATTAAGCAGGTACGGAGCGTTTTCTTTTAATGTGACAACTACTTTTTCTTTAGTATCGAGTAGTTTACTTTCAAAAAAAGGATTTGTACCGATGGAATCAATATTTGAAACATCTAGTAAATAATCTGAAAGCAAAATTGCTTCACTATCGGTAGTTAAAAATACAGGTGTAGCAAGATTGACAGTCTCTGAGACAGCAATTACTTCTTCTTTTTCGTTTGTACACGACAGGCATATAAACGCAAAACTTAGGAATATAAAACAAATTGATTTCATAAAAACTAGCTGTTAAAAGGTTACTTCGTAAGTTCAATAATTAAGGCTGCTCTTGGCGCTAGTTGCATCGAATTTTGAAGTGTGATTTTTTCTTCTGAAACAATATCAGTTCCAGAGGTTGCTCCGTGTAAACCTTCAGCAAAACGATTCAATGATAGCGTTTTTTCTTCTTCGGAATTATTTAAAACAACCATCACCCGTTCTGAAGCATTGTATCGGAAATAAACATACACATCGTCCATTGGTATGTATTGTAAAAACTTCCCTGTATGCATTACTTCCTTTTCTTTCCGCCAATTCAATACTTTTTTCACAAAGCTGTGGTATTGGTTTTGTGAAGCTGTTCGTCCTTCTTCTGTAAATGCATTTTGAATATCACCCGTCCAACCGCCTGGAAAGTCCTTCCGAATATCGCCATCGCCATTGGCTTCTTTATCACCCATCATTCCTAATTCATCGCCATAATAAAATTGCGGAATCCCGCGAACGGTAAAGATCATGGTGAATACCTGTTTTATTTTATCAAAATCGTTTCCGTAGATTTGAGCAATGCGATTGGTATCGTGATTTCCAGCAAACACTAAAATATTATCGATGTCTGAATACAGAAAATCATTGCTGAAATTATCGTAGGCGCGTTGCAGTCCCGTGTCCCAACCTTGCGTTTCTTTAAACATTTGCATGAACGCATCGTGAAGTGTAAAGTCCATCACCGAAGGCAATCCTGAATTAAAATCTTGAATAGCTCCTATTTTACTGTCTTTTTGCCAAAATGCAATTTCGGCTGGAGAATGCATCCAAACTTCTCCTACAATATTGAAATTAGGATATTCTTTCATGATTTCTTTGGTCCAAATTGCAATTGCTTCCTTATCGTTATACGAATAGGTATCGACTCTAAATCCATCCAAATCGGCATATTCTATCCACCAAATCGCATTCTGAATCATATACTGCAACAACAACGGATTTTTCTGATTCATATCGGGCATGGTGGTATCAAACCAACCATTCATACATCCTTCAGCGTCAACTTCAGACGCATTTGGATCGTATTGAGTCGTCATTCGGTAATTACTGCGTTTAAAACCATTTGCATCCCCATCTTTCCAGATATGAATCCAATCTGTCGTTGGTAAATCCTGAATCATCCAATGCTTGCTGCCCCAATGATTGGTAACATAATCCATGACCAATTTCATATCGCGTTTGTGCATTTCTGAAGCCAATTGTTTGTAATCTTCATTGGTACCGTAGCGAGGGTCAATTTTGTAATAATCACTTTGGGCGTACGTATGATAACTATATGAAGGTTCATTATCTTCTAGCAAAGGTGTACTCCAAAGTGCGGTAAAACCAAGATCTTCTAGGTAATCTAACTGATTAATAATTCCTTGTATATCGCCTCCGTGACGACCACCGTTATTGGCTCTATCAACTTTTTCAACCGTATTTTTAGTACTGTCATTTGTTGGATCCCCATTGGCAAAACGGTCGGGCATTAGTAAATACATGGCGTCGCTCGCATCAAATCCTTGACGTGCTTCGGAAGCGGTTCTACGTTCCTTTAATTCAAAGTCGTAGGTGAATTTCGTCTTCCCTTTTTTCTGAAAGTGTAGCACATAGGTTCCTTCTGACACATTTTTTGTTGCAACCGTTACAAACAAATAATTAGGATTTGTTGTTTTTTGAACTTCGGTAATATTCAATCCATTAACGGAAACATCAAACTGGCTAATATCCTTTCCGTAGCACAAAATTTGCACATCACTCTGCTGCATTCCGGCCCACCAAAAAGGAGGTTCTACACGTTCCACTTGTCCAAAAACAGCCAACGTAACGCAAAAAAACAAACTACTTAAAAACAACTTCATAGGGCAACTTCTTTATTAGGTGTAACTATAACAGGCACATTATTGACTAAAATTTCTAATTCTTTGGTTCCTTCTAAGGTCAGTGTATGACCTGTCTGATTCACATACACTTTTAAAACTTGATCTCTAAAGTTTATTTTAAACGTATAACTTTCCCATTGCGAAGGTATTTTTGGAGCAAATGAAAGTTGTCCATCCTTCACTCGCATTCCGCCAAAACCTTCCACAATACTCATCCACGTTCCCGCCATACTTGTAATATGACATCCTTCTTCTACTTCGTTATTATAATCGTCTAAATCTAAACGAGAGGTACGTAAATACAATTGGTATGCCTGATCCATCCTCCCTAGTTTCGCAGCTTGAATGGAGTGCACGCAAGGAGAAAGTGATGATTCGTGAACGGTTAATGGTTCGTAAAAATCGAAGTGTTTTTCGAGTTGTTCTTCGGAAAAATCTGCTTCAAAGAAGTAAAATCCTTGTAACACATCGGCCTGCTTAATATAAGGAGAGCGCAAAATACGATCCCAAGACCATTTTTGGTTAATAGGACGCTGTGACGCATCCAACTCAGCTACTGAAATTAATTCTTTATCTAGAAATCCGTCCTGCTGAAGGTATACGCCTTCGCTTTCAGAATAAGGGAAATACATAGTAGAAGCCACCTCATTCCATTGTGCAATTTCTGCTTTTGAAAGTTTGGTTTTGTTCATAATACGAACATAATCATTCTCAAACCTTTCAGAAACATTTTGAATTTGTGCCGTTGCATATTGAATACACCAAGCAGCGATATAATTCGTATACCAGTTATTATTTACATTATTTTCATATTCATTAGGGCCTGTAACTCCGAGAATAACCGACTTATTTTTTGCTTTTGAAAAATTCGCTCTTTGATGCCAAAAACGTGCAATTGCGATTAACACTTCCAATCCTTTTTCTGGAATATACGTAGTATCTCCCGTGTATCGAACGTAGTTGTAAATAGCAAAAGAAATAGCACCATTTCTATGAATTTCTTCAAAGGTAATCTCCCATTCATTATGACACTCTTCCCCGTTCATGGTTACCATAGGATACAATGCAGCACCTTTGGTAAACCCTAATTTTTCAGCATTTTCAATCGCTTTTTCTAGATGATGGTACCGATATTCTAACAGGCTTCTCGCAACCTTTTGATCTTTAGTTGCCATATAAAAAGGAATGCAATACGCTTCGGTATCCCAATAGGTACTTCCGCCGTATTTCTCTCCAGTGAAGCCCTTCGGACCAATATTTAAGCGGGCATCTTTCCCTAAATAGGTTTGGTTTAACTGAAAGATATTAAATCGGATTCCTTGTTGTGCTTTTATATCCCCTTCAATAGAAATATCTGCCATTTCCCAAATAGTAGCCCAGCTTTCCTTCTGAAGCGCTAGTAATTTAGAAAACCCTAACGATACCCCTTTTGCAAGTGTTTCTTGGGCAGCAGCTACCAAATTTTCAGCGTTATGATTGGTGTCTACTGTATATCCTCCATATTTCTGAAGGGAAGCCGTTTCATTTTTACCAACCGTTACAGTGTATTGTAAACCAACATAATTTTCTTTCAAAATGGGTGTTGGTTGTTGCGTAACTTGCGTTTCATTTACAAATAATTGAGACTCCATAAAAGTACAGACATTGAACTCTGTTTTCATGGTATGAGAAACAATAAACGCTTGTTGTTTGCTTTCAGAAACAGAAAGCGTATCCCAAAATTTATCATCCCAATTGGTATCTTCATTGGTAATTCCACCATCTAAATACGGGGTAAACACAATACTTGCATCACCATTTAAAGGAGTGATTTTATAACGTATTGCGCCCAATTCGTCCATTTCTAAGGATAAAAACCGCGTGCTTTCAACAGCTATTTCAAGACCATTTGCAAGTGTTGCTTGAAATGAACGCTTGTAATAGCCTTCCTTCATATTGAGCACTCTTCTAAAATTAGAAATACTTTCACAAGTATTTAAATCTAACACTTCATTGTTTATATAAATATGTATTCCAATCCAATTGGGTGCGTTAAGTACTTTAGCAAAATATTCTGGATAGCCATTTTTCCACCAGCCAACTCTTGTTTTATCTGGATAATAAACTCCTGCAATATAACTTCCTTGGAAGGTGGTTCCCGAGTAATCTTCTTCAAAATTAGCTCGTTGTCCCATAGCTCCATTTCCAATACTGAAAAGACTTTCGGATGATTTTACGCGTGTTGCGTTAAATCCTTCTTCTATAATTGACCAACTATCTGGTTGTATATAATCTTGATTCATTGTAATTGTTTTTACATTCCTTTTTAAGAGAATACGCTTACTTTTTAATTAATTCTTTTATAAATTCTGAAGGCATTTCTGTGAAATCACGAAATACATGATCAGCTTCGTGTAATACCGTTTTATCCCCTATTCCAATACTTATCATTCCTGCTGAATTGGCTGCTTGTATACCAGCAACAGAATCTTCAAAAACAACACATTGGTTTGGAGGCACCTGTAATCCTTCAGCGGCATTTAAAAACACTTCCGGATCGGGTTTAGCTTTGGTTACGTTTGTACCATCTACAATGGTTTCAAAGTATTCTTTGAGAGCAACTTTATCTAAGATGATACGTGCATTTTTACTCGCAGAACCCAACGCTATTTTTTGGTTGGTTTCTTTCAGAAAATCTAATACACGGACTACATCTGGTAAAATTTCAGACGTCGTCATTTTAGAAATATACGAGAGGTATTCTTCATTTTTTTTGTTCATCGTAGCATTAAAAGCTTCTTCAGATAGAGAAATTGCACCCCATGTTAGTATTTTATGTAATGATGCTACTCTACTTACGCCTTTTAATTGCTCGTTTTGAGCTTCAGAAAAAGGAATTTCTAAAGATGTAGCTAAATTTTTCCAAGCCAAATAGTGATACTTTGCGGTATCTACAATGACGCCGTCTAAATCGAAAATAAATCCTTTAGTGTTCATCTTTCTTACTTTTCTTGATAGCTAATAGCATTCGGGTTTGTAATCAATAAGTTGCAAAAACCTGCAATTAACAAGCTTATTCCTGCAATAATCATTGCATTTATAGTGTTTTCTCCTAATAACTTATAGGTGAAATTAACACCTCCAAGGGCTGCTATAATTTGTGGAATAACAATAAACATGTTGAATATCCCCATGAAAACACCCATTCGTTTTGGATCTATCGCACTAGAAAGCATGGCATACGGCATGGAAAGAATACTTCCCCAAGAAAATCCTATTAAGGTGAAACTTAGCGCGAGCCAAGAAGGGCTTGGAACAAAGTACATGAATATAAATCCGAAGCCTCCTAAAATAAGGGCTCCCATGTGAATGTACTTTCTATTAATTCGTTTTTTGGAGGTATAAAAAGTTAAAAGTAATGCAAATGCCATAGAAGACAATCCATAAATTCCCATATACGATCCCACACTATTTGAAGCTTCTTGAAAGGCTGTGTTATCGGTATTAAACTGTAGTAATTGCGTTGCATTGTTTAAATCGTAATTAGCTTCAATAGGTGCTGGGGTGTGAAAAACATGTTCGGTTAAGGCAGGATTTGCCATACTCCACATAGTAAAAAAAGCAAACCAGCTAAAAAATTGGATTACTCCCAATTTCTTCATGGTTAGTGGCATATTTCCAATATTTTCTATGATATCTAGAAGGAACCTATTTTTCTGTTTCTTTTCTCTTTCAAATTCTTCCATATCTTCTGGAGGATATTCTGAAGTTGTAAAAATGGTGTATAAAATACTTGCCATAAATACAAAGGCTCCGATACCAAAAGCTACTTTTACAGACATAGGGACCACACCTTGTGCGGCTTCGTTGCTAACGCCTATTTCTGAAACAAGCCATGGTAAATTACTCGCTATCCAGGTACCTATTCCAATAATAAGTGTTTGAACAACAAATCCGTAAGAGCGTTGTGAGTCTGGAAGATTATCAGCTACAAGCGCACGAAAAGGTTCCATTGAAATATTTATAGACGCATCTAAAATCCATAAAAATCCAGCAGCCATCCATAAGACAGGAGAATGTGGTACAAATAACAACGCCAGTGAGCTTAAAATAGCTCCAATAAGGAAGTAAGGTTTGCGACGTCCCCAACGAGGATGCCATGTTTTATCGCTTAAGTATCCTATAATAGGTTGTACTAATAATCCTGTAAGCGGTGCTGCAATCCAAAGCAATGGTATATCATCTTTGGCCGCACCTAATGTTTGAAAAATTCTGGACATAAATCCACCTTGCAAGGCGAATCCGAACTGAATACCAAGGAAACCGAAACTCATGTTCCAGATTTCCCAAAAGCCTAATTTAGGTTTTTGCATATCGATAGTTTAAATTACTTCGATATATGGAATGTGCCACAGATGTGACATTCTACATATCAAAACTTATTTTAAAGTGGAAGTAAAAATATAAGTCTTGAAAATGTTATCTGGCTGTAAATATATGTATTTTTTTTAGTGGTGAAATGTTAAATTTCTGAAGTTGATGCTCTTTCTATTAATTCTGTTTCAATAACAACGGTTTGAAAAGGAGGCTCAACATGGTCATTTTCAAGCCGGTCTATTAATAAATCAGCTGCTTTTTCTCCAATTTGTTTTCCGTGTTGACTCACTGAAGTTAAGCCAGGAGTTGCATATTTTGATAAGACTCCATCTGTAAAACCAATCACTTTTATATCCTTCGGAATAGATTTTCCTAGTTTTAAAGCTTCCTTCATGGCCGATAATGCATAAATTTCGTTTACCGCAAATATTCCATCAATTTCTGGATTATTTTTTAATAACAACTGAATTTCTTGTTCTAACAAATCCATGTGTGCTTCTTCATTGAGCTCGTCATTCAATTTTAAAATAAAATTTTCATTCAAAGGTAAATTACTTTCAGTCAAAGCTGTCAAATAACCTGTGGTTCTAAGCTTTCCGACGCTTACATAATCTTTTGTAGTAATAATTCCTATGTTTTTACAGCCTAGCGAAACTAATTTATTTACTGCTTTCCGAGCTCCTTCAACATCATCGACAATTACTTTATCGCATCCTATTTCTTTAATGGCTCTATCAAACATCACAATAGGCATTCCTTGGTCTATTGTTTCAGTTAAGTGATGGTAATCTTTGAGAAGTTGTGTTTCTTTTGATACAGAAAGGATGAAACCATCGATACTTCCGTTTGCCAACATTTCCATATTGATAACCTCTTTGGTGAAAGATTCGTTGGAAAGACCTATAATTACGTTGTAGCCTCGCTCGTTAGCTACTTTTTCAATCCCACTTATAACGGTTGTAAAAAAGTGATGCACTATTTCAGGAATAATTACACCTAGGGTTTTAGTCTTTCTATTTTTTAAGCTTAATGCAATATTATTGGGTTTGTAATTATAGAGCTTTGCAAAAGCTTTTATTTTATCTCTTGTATCCTTGCTTATTTCGTGGCTATCCCGTAATGCTTTTGAAACTGTCGAGATGGACACATCTAATTCTTTAGCAATTTTTTTTAAAGTTAATTTTTGCATTCGTTAATAGGGAGGGTTGAATTTGTTAAGTATTTATTGAGATATGAAATTGATAATTGAAGCTACAATATATTATTGAATTACGAATAAAACCAATAAGAACTACCAAAATGTTAAAAAATAAAAACTTATTAACACGAAAACGTTTTCGTGAGCCTCAAATTTAACAAATTCTTAATATATAATTAAAATTCGTATACATTTGAATTGGAAGTAAAAATATACAGTCTTTTAAATCATTGTAAATCAAGAACTTAAACCAAATGAGACAACTATTCAAAAAAATTTTATTCGTAGTCGCTTTCATACCTTTAGCGCTCTTTTCGCAAAATGAGGTACAAGGAACCATTACGGATGATAGTACAGGAATGGCGATTCCAGGTGTTAATGTAGTAATAAAAGGTACAACAAATGGTACGACATCAGATTTTGATGGAAAATATACCATCAACAATGTAAAAACAGATGATCTAATTGTCTATACCTATGTTGGCTTCGCAGCGCAAGAAGTAAAATACTCAGGACAAACTTTAATTAATATTCAATTAGTAGAGGACGCTTCTCAACTTGAAGAAGTATTACTAATTGGTTATGGCTCTACAAATAAACAAGATGCAACGGGAGCTGTTCAGAAGGTTTCTTCAGAAGTCTTTAATCAAGGAGCTATTGTTTCACCCGATCAATTACTTTCTGGAAAATCGGCAGGGGTTCGCATTACTAGTAGTGGTGGTGGCCCTGGAGAAGGTTCCGAAATACGAATTAGAGGAGGCTCTTCGTTAGCGGGAAATAACAGTCCTTTAATTATTCTTGATGGAATTCCGTTAGATCAACGAAGCTTACAAGGTGTTAGAAATCCTTTAAACGCTATTAATCCAAACGAAATTGAAGAGTTTGTCGTTTTAAAAGATGCTTCAGCAACAGCTATTTATGGTTCTAGAGCTTCAAATGGTGTTATTCTTATTACGACAAAAAGCGGTAAGAAAAATACCCCTTTAGTTCTTGATTATGGCTTTCAGTTTTCAGCAGATCAAATAACAGACAAAGTAGATGTCTTTGATGCTTCAGAATTTAGACAACTAGTTACGGATCGTGGCGGAGATCTTTCAAGATTAGGAAGAAGCAATACAGATTGGCAAGATTACATTTACAGAACTGCGAATGGTGCCATTCATAACTTAACAGCGACACAAGGTTTTAAAAACTTTACGTACCGTATTAACTACAACAACACCAATAAAGAAGGAGTTTTGTTAAAAGATTTATATCGCAGAAATGCTTTAAACTTGAACTTGACTGCAGATTTACTTGACAATCACTTAAAATTAGTGGCAACAGCGAAGGGAAGTTTTGAAGATAACTACTACGCAAATAAAGGAGCTATTGGAAATGCTGTTAATTTTGATCCTACACAACCTGTATATGGTGCTGGTAATTTCGAAGGGTTTTATGAGTATACAGATGAGACTGGTGGTCCGCTAAACTTAGCACCTAAAAATCCTTTTGCACAATTGCAACAAGACGATAACAAATCGAGAACAAAACGCACCATTTCTAACTTAAATATAGATTACAAGTTTCACTTTTTGCCAGAATTACGATTTATAGCGAATGCAGGTATTGATTATTCTGAACTTGATGGGAAACAATTTATTTCGGCGAATTCGGCAACACAGCAAAATGGACAGTTTAAAAACTTCTATTCTGGGTTAAACCGAAACACAAATTTAGACTTAGTGCTTAACTACAAAAACAGTATTGAAAGCATTAACACGAAGTATGATATCCTTGGAGGTCATGAATATCAAGAATTTTACATTCAATCGTATTTATTCAATTCCCAAGGAAGCGATGTTACCTTGGAGAAAAATGATATCAATAGAAATTCATTAGAGTCTTACTTCGGAAGAGTTAGTTTTGATATTTCTGATAAGTATTTAATTTCTGCAAGTTACAGACGTGATGGGTCGTCACGATTTAGCCCAGATGCACGTTGGGGAAATTTCCCAGCAGCTTCTGTAGGTTGGAAAATTAGTAACGAGGACTTTTTGAAGAATTCGAAAACAATTTCTACACTGAAGCTACGCGGAGGGTACGGAATTACAGGAAACCAAGAAATTAATACTAATTATGGATATCTAGGGGTTTACACGCCTGGACAACCATCTGCAAGTGTTGAATTTGGCGGGATTTTTGTAAATACATTACGTCCTGAAGAGTTTGACGAAAACCTAAAATGGGAAGAAACTACGCAATACAACGCTGGTTTAGACTTTGGTTTTTTTGAAGATAGATTAGCGATTAGCGTTGATGGATATTACAGAGAAACAAAGGATTTATTAGCACGTATTCCTGTTGCTGCAGGGTCTAACCTATCTGATATTTTAACTACTAATATTGGAGAATCTAGAAGTCGAGGTATTGAAGTAGGTATTGATGTAGATTTAGCGCGATCTGAAAATTTCAACTGGAGCATTAACCTTAACGGAACGCTTCAAGATTTCGAAATTACAAAACTTGATTTAAGCGGAAGCGAAGACTTTTTCATTCCACAGGGAGATATTTCTGGAGGTGTTGGAAATAAAATTCAATTATACCGTCCTGGCTACGATCCTTCTACATTCTTTGTTTTCAGACAAGTATATGATGATGCAGGAAACCCAATTGAAGGTGCTTACGTAGACATTAATGGTGACAATCAAATTACCGAAGAAGACAAACAAGCCTACAAAAAAGCAACACCAGATGCGTATTACGGATTCTCTTCTAACTTAAGCTACAAAAACTTTGATTTTGCGTTTACGTTGAGAGGAAGTTTAGGAAATTACGTGTATAACAATGCTTCTGCCGGAACTGGTTACTACGCTAGTATGTTTGATACTCTTGGAGATTTTTACCAAAACGGAAGTACCGATGTCGTAAATACCAATTTTGAAGAAGCACAGTACTTTTCAGATTATTACATCCGAAGAGCCGATTTCTTGAAACTTGACAATATGTCGATTGGATACACGATTCCACTTGAAAAAGTTACAGTACGAACAACCTTAACAGGAACCAACCTATTTACACTAACTGAATATGAAGGGTTAGATCCAGAAATCTCTAATGGTATTGACAACAATTTTTACCCAAGACCTAGAGGATTTGTACTTGGATTAAACTTTACTTATTAATAAAAATTATAAACTATGTACAACACTGTAAAAAAAGTTTTTATTCTTTTCACACTGACAGCTTTATTTGTGTCGTGTGAAAAAAGTCTGGACTTAACGCCTGAAGACGATAGAAATACGTCTGCTTCAGTATTTGATGATCCTGCTTCGTACGAACAATTTTTAGCGAAAATATATGCAGGAATTTCTTTAAGCGGACAAGAAGGACCCGCTGGAAATCCAGATTTAGAAGGTCTTGATGAAGGGTTCTCTAACTACCTACGTTTGTATTGGATGATGCAAGAGTTTACCACAGACGAAGCCTTAATTGGTTGGGATGATGGAACTATTAAAGATTTACACGGACAAAACTGGACCGCTGGAAACGAATTTATTCGTACAGCATATTCTCGTATCATGTACCAAATTGCACTTTGTAATGAATTTTTAAGACAAACCTCTGATGAAAAATTAGACAGTAGAGGCGTTACAGGAGATTTAAGAACTCAAATTCAAAATTACAGAGCCGAAACTCGCTTTATGCGTGCATTAAGCTACTGGCATGCTTTGGATTTATTTGGAAACCCACCCTTTGTAACTGAAAATGACCCTATTGGTGCCTTTTTACCACCACAGACCAATTCATCAGACTTATTCAGTTATATAGAAAGTGAGTTGTTAGCTGTTGAAAATACAATTGTTACCGCAAAACAAAACCAGTATGGCCGTGCAGATCAAGCTGCAGTTTGGACGCTTTTAGCAAAACTATACCTTAATTCAGAAGTATACACAGGTACTGCTCATTACGATGCTGTAATTACGTATTGTAACAAAATTATTAGTGCGGGTTATAGCATTGCACCTATTCCTTACGAAAATCTGTTTCTTGCCGATAACAATACAAATGGCGCACAAACAGAAACAATTTTTGTAATCCCTTTTGATGGTGTTTATACTAAATCATTTGGAGGAATGACCTTTTTAGTACATGCTCCAGTAGGTGGATCTATGGATCCTTTAGAGTTTGGAATTAACGGCGGATGGGCTGGAATTAGAACAACATCTACTTTTGTAGAACAGTTCCCTGGAGAAGATGTTTCGCCAGATGGAAGGTCTCAATTCTATACCGACGGACAGAGTAAAGAAATTACTAGTGTCCCTCCTTTTAACCAAGGATATGCTGTGAAAAAATTCAAAAATGTAGATGTAGATGGAAACCCTGGTTCAGACCCTAATGATCATCCAGATACAGATTTCCCTATGTTTCGATTGGCAGATGTTTATTTAATGTATGCAGAAGCTGTTGTTCGTAATGGTGGTGGAAATGCTGGAACAGCAGTAGATTATATTAATGAGTTACGCCTAAGAGCCTATGGAGATACGTCAGGAAATATTTCGCAATCAGATTTGACACTAGATTTTATTCTTTCTGAAAGATCTCGTGAGTTATACTGGGAAGCACACAGAAGAACGGATTTAATTCGTTTTGGAAAATTCTCAGACCAAGGTGTATGGCCTTGGAAAGGAAACGTTCCTTTTGGAACTACCACAGAATCATTTAGAGATTTGATGCCTATTCCTGCTACAGATTTAGGGGTAAATCCAAATTTAGTACAAAATCCAGGTTATTAATTAAAAAAATAAGAACATGAAAAAAATATCAATATACTTAATAGCGTGTCTTTTCTTAGCATTAAACGCTTGTAAAACAGAAGACGATGTTGTGTTTGTAGCACAAGAAGCAGAAGGATTAGCCTTCACAAATAACTTTTCAGCAGAATATATTTTAACTCCTGCAACCTCTGGAAACTTAGGAGAACGTTTTACGTGGGAATCTGCAGATTTTGGAGAACAAACAAACGTGTCTTACAATTTAATGAAATCATACGCTTCAGATTTTTCTGATCCTTCGTTAATAAACTCAACAACAGGCAATGAACTTTCAATTACCATTGGTGATATGCTTGGGTATGCTGCGGAATTAGGACTAGATTCTGATCCAACAACACCACAACCAAACACAGGACAAGTATTTGTACGTTTAAGTGCTTCTATAGGTACCAATGGCGGTAACGAGGTTTTTTCCGAAGTACAAACACTAACACTTGTTTTAGCTGAAACACAAGTAAATGAAATAAACTGTGACTTAGACCAAGTATGGTTAGTAGGTGCCGCAGTAACATTTGCAGGTTGGGGCTGGGAAACACCTAACAAAGTAGTATGTAACGGAAATGGAGTGTATGCCGGAAACATTAACTTCAACAATGAAGGCGATGCAAACTTTAGATTTTTTACGGTGGAAACAGATTGGGCTTCTGGAAGAAACTACCCGTACTATGTAGATGCTGGGTATACTATTGATCCATTATTTGAAGATTCGTTAGATGGAGACAACAATTTTAAATTTTTAGGAGAAAATGGTCTTTACTTTTTACAAATTGACGACATCAATAAAACCATTACAATGGATGATCCACAACCGCTAGGTGATTGTGAGTTTGATCAATTATGGATCGTTGGTGCAGGTGTTCCAGATGCTGGTTGGGGATGGGAAAGTCCAATTCAAACAATGTGTGATGGTGAAGGAGTCTATTCTGGATTTGTAAACTTCTCTAATGAAGGCGATGCAAACTTTAGATTCTTTACTGTGGAGACAGATTGGGCTTCTGGAAGAAATTTTCCATACTACGTAGACGCAGGCTATACTATAGATGCACGATTTATCGATTCTGAAGATGGAGACAATAACTTTAAATTTATTGGAGACACAGGGGCTTATTTCTTAACTGTAGATGATGTCAATAAAATCATTTCAATAGAGTAAAAAAATTCGATTGCAGTTTTATTACTAATTATTTGTTAAGCAGAAAAGGAGGGTTTTTTAAAAAGTTCCCTCCTTTTTTAATTTTAAAAACTGAAAACCATGAAAAAGATACTTTTACTAACACTGGTATTACTCACCTCAGTTGCTTTAAAAGCGCAGGTACAAAATGCTAATTTTTCAATTTCACCTGCAGCTTTCGATCCTTCAGATGAAATTACAATTACAGTTTCAAATGTAGATCCTGCACTTTGGGGAGAAACTGATATTTATATATGGGCTTGGTATTTCGATTTGGATGATAATCCTGCTGGAGATTCCCCTACTAATGGTGCTTGGACAGACTCTAATGAAATCCAAAAGCTTACAAACAACGGAAACGGAACCTTTTCGTATGTGCTTACCCCTGCTACATTCTATAACGATCCAAATATTGGACGCATGGGAATGCTTATAAAAGCAGATGATGGTAGTGATCAAGGAAATGGCGAACGAAAAACACAAGATTATTACACCGAAGTAGGTACGTTTCAAGTTACCTTAACTTCTCCTGCACAAGCAATCACAGTAGTAGCCTCGGGAGCCACAATTTCAGTTTCAGCTACTTCAACAGTTCCTGCAAACTTCCAATTATTGGCAAACGGAACTTCTGTTGTGACTCAAAATACCGTAAGTTCTTTCAGCAGCAATCAAACCATAACTGCCGACACTTATTTTGAATTAATTACAACAGATCCTGCTTCAGGAGGAAGTGTTACCAAAACATTTAACGTAATTCTCACTCCAAATCCCACCCTTGCTTCTGTTCCTTCAGGAATGATTGACGGTATTAATTTGAACCCTAACAATCCAGACACAGCAACATTAGTATTATATGCTCCAGGTAAAGACTTTGTGCACGCTATTGGAAACTTCAACGGAAACGATTGGCGTCTAACAAATACCTATCTATTGAATAAAGACACTGCAACCAACCGCCATTGGATTACCCTTACGGGCTTAAATAGTGGCGATAGTGATGTTTTGTTTCAATACGTAATAGAAGGCGAAATTGTAGTGGCAGACCCCTACTCTACAGCTATATTAGATCAATACAACGACCCATATATTTCACAAACTACCTTTCCTGATATCCCAAATTATCCTGCAACTAAAACAGAACACGCCATTAGTTGGTTTAAGGTGAATGAAACGCCGTATTCTTGGCAAATCACCAATTTTGAAAAACCAAATCAGGAAGACTTAGTCATCTACGAAATGCTCATTCGCGATTTTGATGCCTTACATAGTTATGACGCTTTAATGGATAGATTGGATTACATTGAAAATTTAAACATTAATGCAATTGAACTGTTACCTATCAACGAGTTTGATGGAAATCTAAGTTGGGGATACAACCCTGCGTTTCATATGGCTATTGATAAGTACTACGGAACTAAAAATGCATTAAAAGCCTTTATTGACGAATGTCATGCCAGAGGAATTGCCGTTATATTAGATGTGGTTTACAATCATGCTACTGGACAAAATCCATACTACAGAATGTGGAACAATTGTAACGGGTGTTATGAAGGTCAAGCAACGTCTGAAAACCCTTTTTTCAATGTAACCGACCCAAATACAGCGTTTCAATTTTTCAACGATATTGACCACGAATCTGCAGCTACACAAACCTATATTGACCGACTTAATCAATTTTGGATCGATGAATATAACATTGATGGGTATCGTTTCGATTTTACAAAAGGCTTTACAAATACTGTAGGCGACGGTGGTAGCTATGATGCTTCTCGTATTGCCATTTTAGAACGTATGTACGACCAGATTCGCGCAACGCAATTAGATTCGTATGTGATTTTAGAGCATTTTGCTCCAAATACAGAAGAAACTGAACTCATTGAACACAGAGCCACCACCAATCCTCAAGAAAAAGGAATGCTGGTGTGGGGAAATCATAATTTCAATTACAATGAAGCCACCATGGGGTATAATGACAACTCCGATTTCTCTTGGATTTCGTATGTAAACAGAGGTTGGGATACGCCTTCTAGCGTTGGATACATGGAAAGTCACGATGAGGAACGATTAAATTTTAAAAATATTACCTACGGAAACAGCAGTGGATCGTATGATGTAAAAGATTTAGAAACAGCGCTAGATCGTCTCGAATTGGCAGGCGCTTTTTATTTTACCATTCCTGGCCCTAAAATGATTTGGCAGTTTGGAGAGTTAGGATACGACTTCAGCATTAATTATTGTGAAGATGGAACTATAGACCCCGATTGTAGAGTTTCTCCAAAACCTATTGCTTGGGATTTAGGCTATGATGGTATTGAAGGTAGATATGACGTTTACTTTGCATGGAGAAAACTCATTGCAATTACCAATGATAATCCAATATTCAATACCGACGATTTCACGATTGATGCCGATGCTACCAATGGCTTGAAAAGAATTCAATTACAAGATCTTAGCGCCACAGGAAATGAAATTAAATATGTAACTATTATAGGAAACTTTGGAGTAGCCACACAAAATAGTATTCCTGGTTTTCAAGAAACAGGAACTTGGCACAATATGCTAACGGGAGAAACCACAACAATAAGTGATGTAAATGCGCCTATAGAGCTTCAACCGGGAGAATTTAGAATGTATTCGAATGAAGCTTCTGTTTTGGAAATACCAGAAACTACAATGACAAACATAAAGTTGTACCCAAATCCAGCTAATACTTCATTTAGATTAAATGAAAATGTTTCAGAAATTTCAATATTTGATAGTACAGGAAAGCAAATAGAACATATTAAAAGTTATTCTCACAATACTGAAATTTATATAAAAAACTATGAGACTGGCATTTATACAATACGTGTCGTATCGAATAGTAAAATTCAGAATTTCAGGTTGTTAAAAATTTAATTTTAAAAATACGTGTAAATACGTATTGGATTGAAGGGAAGTATAAATTAACTTTGAGGTATGAATTAGTGAATGTTCATCGAGTTAAATTTTTTGTGGGGATAAAAAATTTGTTCGTTTAGCAATTAAAATTTACTAAGTTAGGTTTGTTACAAGCGTCTCAATGAAAATTGAGACGTTTTGTTTTATAAAAACTAGCGGCTTCGCCAAAAGGGTTTGTTTTATTTCTTAAAAAAACGTACCTTACTTACATATAGACAGATACATTATCACCTTAAGCGTTTTACGCAACCAAATTAAAAAAAATGTATCTATTCGTTGAACCTTTACTCTTACTGATATGAGAAATGGAATTTTATATGTAGCTCTTTTTGCATTTTTATTTTCTTGCAATAGCAACGATGACGCTACCTCGTCTGAGACAGAATTAATCGGAACTTGGAAATTAGTAGAGAATTATGCAGACCCAGGAGATGGAAGTGGTGACTTTGAAACTGTAGATAGCAACAAAACCATTCAATTTCATAGCGACGGAAGTATCACATCCAATGGATCGCTTTGCGATATGTCAATTCAATCGACTACCCCTACTTCTGGAACCTATTCCTCTACTGATTTTACGATAAACTCGGAAGACTGTACAAATAGCTCGGGCTTTAACATCACATATACTATGAATAACTCATTTTTAACAATTAGTTATCCGTGTATTGAAAGTTGTTTATCAAAATATGTGAAAGTTCAATAAATACAAATTTAAGACAGGAGTATTGTTCTACATTACTCCTTTTTATTTTCCTTTAGTAAATCCTCTAATGTGAGTTTAAAATCTAAATACTCCTCAGGGATTTCTACAAAAGGTTCTAAGCTAAAGCTAAACGGCCGATCGGCCTTAAACACCCAATAATTTCCTTCAACCACACCACTTTCCGTTTTAACATTTTGCTGTGGAATGTAATTAATAGAAAATTCCTTTTTCTCTTCGTTATACCAAATACCCAGTGGTCGCAGCTCACTTTCATTAGAATAAGTAAGTGTTATGTTGGGTTGTATTTTTTGATGAACTGTTTTTATATTAAAACTCTTATTGGTCAAACTATCCAATTCTTTTGCCCAAGATCCTCCTCTTTCTTTCCAATGAGATATGTCGTCCCATTGTTTCATTACAATAGCGGTGTCTTGTGAAGGCTGAATCATAGTAAACAATCCTTCTTGAACTATTTCTATTTGTTGTTTTTCAGGATAGATCGTTACAGTCGTACTATCGGAAGCAATTTGTGCGTTTTCCGTTCCGAAGAAAGATCCTAAGACATAAAATAATATTTTAATTTGCTCCATGGTGAAGGTGTTTCGTGTTTTTAGAGCCCTAAAATAACACTATTTTAATTAGTTTCTTAAAGCGTATGTATAACAACGCTATTATCTTAGTCTTTTAATACTGTAAACTCAATAGAAGAATCGTTAAACACCTTATGCGTTTGTTTTACAAAATCAGTTTCTTTCGCTTCAAAGATGTTTGGAACAAATGTTTGCGGATTTAAATCGATTAATGGAAACCATGTGCTTTGCACCTGTATTTGTAGTTTATGTCCTTTTTTGAAAGTGTGATGTATGTCTTGTAGTTTAATAGTGACCGGCGTCTTTTGATTCGGAACAAATGGTTTTGGAGTACTAAAATCCTCTCTAAAACGTCCGCGCATTACCTCACTACGCACCATCATGTGGTAATTACTCATTTTTAAATACGCCTGTGTTTCTTCATAATCTTCGGCATCTGGAGGATACACATCAATTACTTTTACTACCCAATCGGCATCCGTTCCAGTGGTAGCGACTTGTAATTTTGCCAATATATCACCCGTCATTGTTATGTCTTCGGAAAGTACCGGAGTTTCGAACACTAATACGTCTGGACGACGGGCTGCAAAACGCTGATCGTCGGTCATATACTTTCGTGGCGTGGTTACCATTTTTATATCTTCGGAATACGGAACTGGTTTTTTAGGATCACTTACAAACTCCTCAAAAGTGATGCTTTTATCGGCTGCTTGTGTTAAGCGCTCATTATTCTGAAGCCAAAACGTTTTCTTTTCAGTGTTTTTAGGAGGCCATTCAGTGTAGCTTTTCCATTGTTTCGACCCTGTATCAAACATATAGGCTTCGGGAAGTTTTGAAGCACCTTTTCCATTCTCTTTCAGAAAATTATTAAAAAAGGTAGTCTCTATGTCTTTTTGATAGTTTTCAGAAATAAGATCTCCAAAATAAACATTTCCAATCGCCTGACGTCCTTTGGTACGCGCCCAATCACCGTGACTCCAAGGACCAAAAACAACAGTATTATAGTTTGTACTGGTCTTTTCTATCGTTTTATAAGTTTCAAAAGGACCGTATAAGTCTTCCGCATCAAACAACCCACCAACAACCATTACTGCGGGCTTAATATCTTTTAAATGCTGAATAATTCCGCGAGATTTCCAGAACTCATCATAATTAGGGTGCTCCTTCAGCTGTTGCCAAAACACATTATCCTCTCCGTAGTATTGATCTAAATTTGACAACGGACCTGCATCTAGAAAAAACTGATATTGGTCTTCCGTAGGCATTTTAGTAAATTCATACCAAGGCTCCTTAAGAGGTTTTGTTTTTTCATGTCCAAAGAGCGCAGTAACTCTCCAATAGCTTAGCAAATAAGCTCCATTATGGTGAAAGTCGTCAAAAAAGAAATCCCCAATACACGCTTGAGGCGAAACCGCTTTTAAGGCAGGATGTGAATCTAACAAAGAATAGGTTGCGTAAAAACCAGGATAGGAAATTCCCCAAATCCCAACGTTTCCGTTGTTATTAGGCACATTATTCACCAACCAATCGATACTGTCATAGGTATCGCTCGCTTCGTCAAACTGTGTTCCTTTTTTATTTGGAATATACGCTCGCATATTATCGTACACCCCTTCGCTAGCCCAACGACCACGAACATCTTGGTACACAATAATATTCCCTTCTTTCATTAAGTGCTCATTAGGACCAATTTTTGTTTTAAATTGATCTTCACCATAGGGTCTGCAGCTATACGGTGTTCTTTGGAACAAAATAGGATACTTTTTGGAAGCATCTTTAGGTGCGTAAATAACCGTAAACAATTTTACGCCATCACGCATTGTTATGGTAGTTTCCGTTTTTGTAAAGTTTTCTTTTACATATTCGTCATTTTTTTCTTGCGATAAAACAATAGAAAACGCCATGAAAAAAACAAACGACAAGCTAAATAAGCGAAACGGAAACTTCATATACTTTTATTTAAAATTTTGGACTCCTTCTTTTAACCATGCTTCATAGTCTTCAACATCGGGAGTATATCCTACTGGATCAATTAAATTATTTTCTTTTAAATCCATTAGCACATAGAAAGGTTGTGCATTGGCTTTGTACCTTTTAATTTGAAGGTCACTCCATTTATTACCAATGGTTTTAATTTTTTTACCTGTTTCTTCACTGGTATATTTTTCATCTTCGGAAAGTTCTCGTTTGTCATCAACATACAACGAAATAAGAACAACATCGTTTTTCAAGATTTGCAATACGTTTCCTTTAGGCCACACGTTTTGCTCCATCTTTCTACAATTTACACAAGCCCATCCTGTAAAGTCAATCATAACAGGCTTTCCAACTTCTTTTGCGTAAGCCAGCCCTTTATCATAATCGTTAAAGGCTAAAATATCGTGAGGAGGTAATAAATGGGCTCCGTCGGGTAAATCGCCATGCGCAGCAGCAGTACCGCCTCCTAACTTAGAGAAACCAACTCCGTATGGAGATTCACTATATTCTAATGGTGGTGGAAACGCGCTAATAATATTCAATGGCGCCCCCCATAATCCTGGAATCATATACACCGTAAAAGTCAATACCACTAACCCCAACAACATTCTTCCTACCGAAATATGTGTTAAAGGAGAATCATGCGGCAATTGAATTTTTCCGAAGAGATACAACGCTAAAGCACCAAAAACCGCAATCCAAATTGCAATAAACACTTCTCTTTCTAACAAGTGTGTTTGCATTACTAAATCGGCTTGTGATAAAAATTTGAATGCCAAAGCTAATTCTAAGAAACCTAATACAACTTTCACAGTATTAAGCCATCCACCACTTTTTGGTAATGAATTAAGCCATCCAGGGAACATAGCGAACAATGCAAAAGGCAATGCAATTGCTAAGGAGAAACCTAACATCCCAATTACTGGAGCAAGTCCTCCTTTTGAAGCTGCTTCTACTAATAAGGTTCCTACAATAGGTCCTGTACAAGAAAATGAAACAATGGCAAGTGCTAACGCCATAAAGAAAATACCTACGATACCTCCTTTGTTTGCGTTTTGATCTACTTTATTTGCCCAAGATTGTGGCAATACAATTTCGAAAGCTCCTAAGAATGAAACTGCAAATATTACCAACAACAAGAAGAATATAATATTAAACCAAACATTGGTAGAGAGTGCATTTAATGCATCTGCTCCAAACACCCAAGTAACTAAGGTTCCTAATAATACGTAGATTACAATAATAAAGATTCCGTAAAGAATCGCATTTTTAATTCCTGCAGAACGGTTTTTACTTTGTTTTGTAAAGAAACTAACCGTTAACGGAATCATAGGAAACACACACGGTGTTAGCAATGCTGCAAATCCTGAAAGGAACGCCAAAAAGAAAATGGTCCACATACCACGTGTATCGCTCTTTTTTTCTTTCTTAACCTCTGTAGAAGCGACTGCTTTGTCTCCTCCATCGTCTGAAGCTGCAGCTGCAGTGCTTCCTGGAATTGTAAATTCAAACTCTGAACTCTCAAAAATACATTTTTCGTCATCACACGATTGGTAATCGACAAATGCATTTATGGTATGCAGGTCTTTATTTAAAAGTTTTATTTTTTGAGTAAACGTGGCGCTATTGTAAAAATACGAAAGCTCCATTTCGAAAATTTTATCAAAACTAGAATGTGAAGGCCCTTCAGCTACACCACCAATCAATTCGAAGTCTACATCTTTGTTTTCGAATGTAAACGTAGTTGGAATTGGCCCACCATCGGGAATGTTTTGAGTGTATAAATGCCACTTATCTTCAATACTAGCATTAAATACCAACTCGTAGGTGTCGTCGCCTACTTTATTAATTTCAGAAGACCATTTAACAGGCTCTACAATTTGAGAAAAGCTAGTAATACTAGCAAATAAGGTTAGGAGAATAACTAAAAACTTCTTCATAGACTTGTAATGATTTTAAAAATTTCTTTTGTGTTCGTATCTACTTTAAAGCGATCGTCTTGTCGGTACCCTATAACCCAAACAATTTTGTTGGCGCTACATAATACCCAGACTTTTTCTTTAGCTACCAAAGATAACTTTTCATCTTTAAAAAACTTACTCAATTTCTTTTTTCCTTCCATTCCGAAGGGTTGAAAAACGTCGCCTTCACACCATTTTCGAAGTAACAAGGGGTACTCTAATTTATCGGCATCTACATATATCGTAGTAGGCATACTATTTCCTATCTTTTCGATAGATTTAATTTCGAATAAAAATGGAATCGTTATTTTTTTTTCGTTTTTTGACAGAAAAATTTTATTTATGGCTGTTTTTTCGTCCTTTTTTGACACTTTTTCTGTTAAAAAAAGCACTTTTCTGTCTTTTAAAAGACGATGTGTCTTCGAAAAAACCTGTTTTCCGCTTTGAGCTGTCAGTAAATCTTCAACAGCTTGTAAATCGGTAAAACCAAATGGAAATAACAGCTCGTATAGCAATGCCGGCGTATTGGGCAAGGTGGTTAGTTTTTGAATATCGATGTGGTATCCTTCGGAAACTTCTGTAACTGCAAGGTTGTACACCAAAGACATATAATCTTCAATTAAATGTTGTGCACCTTCTAAGTGTTGCCTTGTTTTCTGAAAGCTTTGTATTAAACCTGGTGCTGCTTCTTTATACTCGGGAAGTACGTTTATTCGCAATTTATTCCGAAGATAATCTGTGCTGGCATTACTACTATCTTCACGCCAATACAAGGTGTGTTTTTTGGCGTACTTTAAAATAGCATCTCTTCCGAAGGACAAAAGAGGACGTACAATAGTATCGTTCACCTCTGGAATCCCCGTAAGACCTCTAAGTCCGCTGCCACGCGAAAGATTAATAAAAAACGTCTCTATATCGTCGTCTGCATGATGTCCTGTTAAAAGATAATCATACTTAGATTCCTTCAGCAACTCGTCAAACCATTGATATCGCAAATCGCGTGCTGCCATCTGTGTAGAAAGTTTATGCTCTTTCGCATATTTTTTCGTGTCGAAGATTTGTGTATGTATTTTACAATCAAGCTTGGCTGCCAAATCTACAACAAAGGCTTCGTCCCCGTCACTATCCGTTCCGCGGAGCGAAAAATTACAATGCGCCAATGCAATATTTAACTGTAAACTGTGTAATAAATGTGTGAGTACCACACTATCCACTCCTCCACTACAGGCGATTAATAGTTTTTTATCTTTCAGAAATGAAAGCTTAGAATCGATATGTTCTGTAAACTTTTGAAGCAAAAAAATATTGATAAAAGATGAATACTAACTCTTGTCGTGCTTCCTACAAACTTAACCAACTTTTTTGGTTTTACAGTGTCTTTTTGAGTCCCTAAACTAGCCTTCTAAAACTTCGCGCATCGCTTTGGCTTTTAACAGGCATTCTTCGTATTCACTTTCGGGAATAGACTTTGCGGTAATAGCGCCTCCTACCGAATAACTCACATAATTTGTTTCAGCATTGTACAAAATACTACGTATAATCACGTTAAAATCGAAATCGCCATTGGGTGTAAAATATCCCACTGCACCACTGTACAATCCGCGTTTTGAGATTTCAAGGTCTTCAATTATTTGCATGGCCGAAACCTTAGGAGCTCCTGTCATACTTCCCATTGGAAAGGTATTTTTTAGTATACGAACAGGAGTGATTTCAGAAGAAACTGTACACGAAATCGTAGAAATCATTTGATGCACCTGCTCAAACGTGTAAATCTTGCACAATTCATTTACAGTAACGCTTCCTTTTTCAGCAATTCTCGAAAGATCATTACGCACCAAATCTGTGATCATTATATTCTCACTGCGTTCCTTAGGATCATTTGCAAGTTGTTCGCGCATTTTTTTGTCTTCGGAAGGATTCGGTAACCGTTTAGCAGTTCCTTTAATAGGTTGTGAGACAATACGATTTCCAACCTTCTGAAGGTAGCGTTCTGGTGAAGCTGAAAGTGCATATTGATCAGATAGCTTTAAAAAGGTGGCAAACGGAGGTTTTGAGATGGCATTCAATTCAAAAAAAGTATGCACTGGATTTATAGAAGCATTTTCAGAATAAAACTCCTGACAAAAGTTAGCTTCGTAAATATCCCCTCTTTTAATATGTTGCAGTACTTCGTTCAATTTTTCGAAATAGGTATCTTTTGAAGTTCGAAGTCTTATTTTGATGGGTTCCGACTGTTTTTTAAGCGCTTCAGAAGGATCGAAATCTAGAATTTCTTCCCAGTCACTGTCTAACTCATCATCGACCATCGCCAAATATTGTAACGTCACTTCCGTTTCAGAAAATAAAAAAATCTTTTTAGGCTGAAAGAAATAAAGGTCGGCGAAATGAAGCGCGTCAAAATTCTGAGAACTTAGATGTTCTACATCATTTTTTAAATCGTAGGTAAGGTAGCCAAACAACCAATCTTTGGTGGTTTGTTGGTATTCGTTTAATTTTTCAAAAGCAGTATAATAATCCGTTTTAATTGCTGTAAAAGCATCGACGGCAAGAATTGCTTTGTAATGACTGTGCTCTTGTGGATAGTTATTAGAATCTAACCAGACTACCTCGTCATACTGTTGCGCCCAAGAAAGAAGTTGGGTTTTAAAAGTTTCGGACAATTGAAATGTAAGCGTTTTTGTTTTCCTCATTCCGAGTACTACTTTTTAACCGTTTTAATTAATCGCAAAATTAAGGTAATTTAATGACCTCTCCATACTGCAAACAAGATCCTTTAAAAAGAGACATGCTTATAGAAATCTATTAACCTAAAAACGCTTATTTTGACTAACTCACCGGCCAAATAACGCATTTCACCGACACTTAAGAGCATTAAACGTCAATTAAATAGGCATTTTCCTACATAAATAATGTTCTTTATCGATACAAACAATACTTTAAACGAATATCCTGATAATATTCATTAAGTTGCTTGTAGGAAACTTATTTATTGACATAAATTTGCACCGAAGATAACCCCAAATTATCGCCTACTATTTATGAAAATTATTACCTACACATTAACACTCTTTTTAGTATTAACGGCTAGCTTCCTACAAGCTCAAGTTGGTATTGGAAATTCAAGTCCAGAAAGCACATTAGACATTAGTGCCTCTAATGCTTCATCTCCTTCGAATAAAGATGGTATTCTAATCCCAAGAATTAATGCATTCCCTACAACAAACCCTGGTTCAGAACAAAATGGGATGTTGGTTTTCTTAACCACTGCCATTGGAACTGACGATGTTGGTTTTTACTATTGGGACAACCCTAATACAAGATGGGTTGGTATTGGTGCTGAAGAATGGAAATTTGGTACAAACGCTACAGGAGACAAATTAATTTATGCGACACGCGCTAAATTAACTGGAACAGATATGGTGATTACTGATGATGGTCGTATTGGTTTTGGTACGAGTGACCCGATTGAACGTTTTGAGTTTAAAGGTCCTGGAGATAACGACATACAAATTACAAGTGCGAACCCAAATCCTCCAAACCTTATATTTTACAATACAGGAGGATCATTAGCTGCGCCTACTAATTTAGCGAACAATGGAGAAATTGGAGCGTTAATTGTAAAAACACACGACGGAAACAATATTGTTGAAAACGGTGGTTTCCGATTTTATATGGACGGAATTGCAACCCCAGGAAGCTCTCCATCAAAATTTGTTATTACTACAACACCTCAAGGTTCTAACACACAACAACAGCGTATTTCTGTACGAAGTAATGGTAATGTAGGTTTTTCTGAACAAAATCCTACGGCAACCCTTCATGTAAGAGCAGGAACAGCAAGTGCAAATTCAGCTCCTTTAAAATTTACAAGTGGAACTAAATTAGCAACTCCTGAAGCTGGTGCCATGGAATATGATGGAAATCGTCTTTACTTTACGCCTGAATCAAATATTAGACAAGTGCTTTTAAAAGGATATGAGCAAACTGCAACTTTAAATTTTCCTAATATTGGGAATAAAGATTCAGAAGACTTAACTGTTAGTGTACCTGGTGCTAGTATGGGAGACAACTGTTCCTGTTCTCCTTATGGAGGACTTGAAGTTGGTCTTGTTTGGAATTGTTTTATTAACGCATCAAATAAAGTAACAATTCGTGTAACAAATATAAAAGGAGGAAACATCAACCCTTCTAGTAGAAATTGGAAAGTATCTGTATATAATTAAGTAAGTGTATAAATAGTACAACCCACACCCCTGCACCCCGCAACAAAAAAAAGACTGATGAAATTTCATCAGTCTTTTTTTGCATTTGTACCATGCTGATTATAAGTAAGACTCCTAAATACTGGAGGAATCAATTTACCGAATGCCATAGCAACGATACACTCATAATACTTCATAAAAAAACCATCCATTAAAACGGATGGTTTTTTAAAACATTATTTTATTATCTCTTAAACGTGTAACGCTCTGTCTTCTGTTGCAGCTAAGGCTGCTTCTTTAACAGCTTCTGCATACGTTGGATGTGCATGACTCATTCTCGCAATATCTTCAGCACTAGCTCTAAATTCCATTGCTGTAACTCCTTCTGCGATAAGATCGGCAACACGTGCTCCTACCATATGTACTCCTAATACTTCGTCCGTTTCTTTATCGGCTAGTATTTTTACGAATCCGTCAGTATCTCCACTGGCGCGAGATCTCCCTAAGGCACGCATTGGAAATTGTCCTACTTTATACGCCATTCCTGCTTCCTTCAATTGCTCTTCCGTTTTACCAACAGAAGCAACTTCTGGCCATGTGTACACAACCCCTGGGATTAAGTTATAATCGATATGTGGTTTTTGTCCTGCAATGGTTTCAGCAACAAAAACACCTTCTTCTTCAGCTTTGTGCGCCAACATTGCTCCTTTAATTACATCTCCAATAGCATAAATGTTTGAAATATTGGTTTGTAAATGCTCATTTACAGCTACTTTTCCTCTTTCAGTAACTTTTACACCTGCATTGTCAAGACCTAGTCCGTCAGTATAAGGACGACGTCCTACAGAAACCAAACAGTAATCTCCAGTAAAACTTACTTCATTTCCTTTTTTATCGGTTGCCGTAACATTTACTTCTTTTCCTTTTCTTGAAACTGCTGAAACTTTATGAGAAAGGAAAAACTTAACGCCTTGCTTCTTCATCACTTTTGTAAGCTCTTTACTTTGCGAACCATCCATTGTAGGGATAATTCGATCCATAAATTCTATTACTGAAACCTCAGCACCCAAACGACGGTATACTTGCCCCAGTTCTAATCCAATTACACCACCACCAATTACAATTAAATGTTTTGGTATTTCTGAAAGCGTTAATGCTTCCGTAGATGTAATCACTCTTTCTTTATCTAATGTTATAAATGGAAGTGTAGAAGGTTTACTACCGGTCGCTATAATGGTATGTGTAGCTTCAATTGTTTCTTCTCCTTTTTCCGAAGTAATCACAACATGCGTAGCATCTTTAAAAGAACCTACTCCTGTAAAAACATCCACTTTATTTTTGTTCATCAAAAAGTCGATTCCTTTAGTTGTTTGTTCAACAACAGAAGCTTTACGCTCGATCATCTTTTTGAAGTTTATTTTTACTTCTCCCGGAATATCAATTCCGTGCGCTTCAAAATGTTTTATTGCATCTTCGTAGTGGTGCGACGAATCTAATAATGCTTTACTTGGGATACACCCAACATTAAGACACGTACCTCCAAGGGTATTATATTTTTCTATAATTGCTGTTTTTAATCCTAATTGAGCGCAACGGATTGCCGCTACATATCCACCAGGACCTGAACCTATTATTGCAACATCGTATTTTGACATATTCTTTGTAGTTTAAAATGCTATTACAAAGGTACAATACTGTTTTAAAGTTTAAAAGTTTCGCGCACTAGAAGTTTGCAAGAAAAAAAGGTTTCTTTAATTAAACGGGGCTGTGTTATTTACTGCTTGTGTTTACTGTCTCTAACAAAAGGGTAAGTTGTTCTTGTTGTTGCGCTATAATCTGCTTTAAATTTTCAATTTCTGAAGTAAGTTCTTCAACCTGATTTAAAGTTGTGTTATTAATTTCTACTTCGGAAGAAACCATAGATCTAGGAGCTGTAGGAGTTACCCAACTTAATTGTCCTGCACCGTCAGTTTGCATTACTTGTCCCGCGGTTCCATCTGAAGCTGGTAAAATATAACTATTGGCTGCAGTGGTTCCAATTGAAACATTTCCAAGAAAATAAGCAGCATACGACACACCCGTTAATCTTTCTACGTTGGAGTATATACCGTATAAATCTCCCCCTGTAGTCCCGGAAGAATTAGAATCTTGTATATGAATATAACTGCCATATTTAGGCCCTGTTCCTATACCCGACATCGTAGTATAACTTCCATAATGATTGCCATTACCATTATTTCCTATATTTGAAAAATTAGCATAATATCGACCATCGCCTTCTCCATTCATAGATGTATTTACACCAAATCTATCCCCAGATCCATCATTAATAAAACTATTATTTAATCCAAATTGAGTTCCGGGTGAGGCTCCAAAAAAATTGTTATGAAATCCGTAAAAAGTAGCGTCCACACTGGTAAAAAAATCATTTTGAACTCCATAATTAGTCCCCGTTTTATTGCCGGTAAAGGTGTTATTCATGCCCCATACCCTACCTGCTCCATTTACAGACAATATATTATAAATGGCAAATTTTCTTTCGTCACCATTCCCCGATAAGCTATTTACAACTCCAAAATGCAAATCGTCTCCATTACCACTTACATTGTTATAGAGTCCATATTTACGACTATTGGTATTTCCCGATAAAGATGTATACACTCCATATTGCTCTCCATCTCCTCCTTTAGTATTATTTAACCTTATACCATATTGATTTCCATCTCCATCATTATTCATAGTAATTAACCCTCCATACATAGTATCATCACCTGGTGTATCAACATTTATGTTCAATGCTCTAGTACTTGTAACTGTATTAAGACTTAACGGGTATAGCGCATCGGAATCTCCTATGGCCACGTTTCCATTTGTGTATATATCGTCGTCGATAGAGGTTGGTGCATTTGTTGTATTTTCTACAAACCAATCGGCATCGCTCCTTCCTGGGGTTGCTCCATTCAGTTTTTCCCATACAGCACCATTAAAAAAATAAAATCCGACACCGGCTCCTCCAACAATTGCAGTATTCGTATTATAAAGTAACATGCCTTCTGAAACTGCATTGACACCATCAATCATAGTATTAGAAATAGCATCCAATGAAACTCTTGGAATTAAAATTCCTTTATCTGTGGCGGTAACGTCTAAAACGGATGCGGGATCTGGAGTTATAGTACCAATACCCACTTGCGCTATTGCAAATGAGCTAATAAAAAACATTAGGATACTGCTATATAAGGAAAATACTTTCATCATTTAAAATTTAGAAAGTAGGGTTCTTGTTTCCTGTAGAAAAGGGAACACAAAAATAGAAATACTAGCTACTCATAAAAAATATATTTTTTGTTTTCCGAAGAAAAGATGCTTTTCAATCAACAAAACACTTATTGACAGCTATTTATTCATTGATTCTATAAAAAATCTTCACTTCTTTTTACCGTATATTAATTGCCGTTGTATTTTTTACTTCACTAATACTAAAAGAGCTCTGCGTACTTCCAATATGCTGAATGGTCGTTAATTTAGTCACCATAAAATTTCGAAATTGGTCCATATCGCCCACAATTACTTTTAATAAATAATCATATTCACCACTCACATGAAAACACTCTAATACCTCTTCTAGTTTTTTCACCTCACTTTCAAATTTTGTAAGATACTCTTTGGTATGTTGTGCTAATTTAATTTGGCAAAACACCACGAATTTTAACCCGATCTTTTCTTTATTTACTACGGAAACATACTGCTTGATAATACCTTCTCGTTCCAGTTTTTTAATCCGTTCGTAAACAGCTGTTACTGAAAGGTTCAATTTGGAAGAAAGTTCTTTGTTGGTTTGTTTACAGTCTTGCTGTAAAAAAGTAAGCAGTTTTTTATCAATAGCATCTAAAGTCATTGCTGAAAATTTTTCTATAAAGCATAAACTTATGAAATTGATTTCGGATAAAAAAACTAAACAAACACAATTTAACCGATTTATATTCTAAAAATTATCGTTTCAGTTGAAATATAATTTACTTCACTCTACTTTTGATACAGTACTTACACGGATCTTTCCGAAACACTAAAACCTTTAAAACAACAGTTTCAAATTAAATCAAATTATAAAATGAGCAACAATAAAAAATTTAATCCAGCGAATAGCATTCAGGATTTACAATATTTTGGAGAGTTTGGAGGCGTGAATCCTTCTATATCAGATTCATCAACCTACACCTTTCTTTCAGCAAAAACAATGTTCGATACTTTTGAAGGGAATGCAGACGGCTGTTATTTATACTCACGACATACTACACCTTCGAACCTATACTTAGGAGAAGCATTAGCTGCAATGGAAGGGACCGAAACCGCCAATGTTGCCGCGAGCGGAATGGGTGCCATATCGCCTACTATTTTACAGTTTTGTCAAGCGGGGGATCATATTATTTCAAGTAGAACCATTTACGGAGGTACGTACGCCTTCTTAAAAAACTTCACCCCTAGATTAGGAATAGACACAACGTTTGTCGATATCACAAAACTAGATCTTGTAGAAGCTGCTATCACAAAAGACACTAAAATAATTTTCTGTGAATGTGTGAGTAATCCGCTGTTAGAGATTGCCGACATTGAAGGCTTGTCTAAAATTGCAAAAAAACACGGGATTCAATTATTGGTCGATAATACTTTTTCTCCTTTAACCATTTCTCCTGCGAAGTTAGGCGCCGATGTTGTACTACATAGTTTGACAAAATTCATCAACGGAAGCAGCGATACAATGGGTGGTGTTGTATGTGGATCGCAAGAATTAATTGACTCACTTCGGAATGTAAACGATGGCGCCTGTATGCTTCTAGGAGCTTCTATGGACAGTTTGCGTGCCGCTTCTATTCTGAAAAACATGAGGACGCTTCACATACGAATGAAGCAACACAGCCACAATGCACTTTATTTAGCTACAAAATTTGAAACAGATGGTTTACAAACTGTGTATCCAGGATTAGCGTCACATCCAGGTCATGAATTATTCAAAAGAATGATGAATAAAGACTACGGATTTGGAGGAATGCTAACCATCGATGCAGGGAGCTTAGACAAAGCCAACGAACTTATGGAATTAATGCAAGAGCGAAATCTTGGTTACTTAGCGGTAAGTTTAGGGTTTTACAAAACCTTATTTAGCGCGCCGGGTTCTTCAACCTCTTCAGAAATACCAGAAGAAGAACAAAAAGAAATGGGACTAAGCGATGGATTGATTCGTTTCTCTATTGGTTTAGACGACGATATTGAACGTACCTACCAAATGATGAAAAGCTGTATGAAAGAACTAAGAATTCTTTAAAGTACCACGTTTAATAAATAAAAAAAGCCGTCTATTTTTAAAAATAGACGGCTTTTACTTTTTATGCTACAGCTTCAATAGCTTCTATTACATTCAATTCAATCAAGAGGTCTGCCTTAAATGGACCTTCTATATCGAGAAAAGCCTTTTCTAAAAAATGAATGTCAAAAAATAAAAAATCAAGTTTCATGTTTTTTCTTTATACCATTTAATCTTTCAAAATTCGTTCAGTTAGGCTCCCTGCTTCTGTAATGACTTCTACAAAGTACATAGCGCTGTTTAATTCTGAAAGATTTAGTTCCGTTGTATTGCTATTTAAATCAGAAGTATTTAGAACCACTCTCCCGCTTAAATCAAAAATCCTAACGCTTGTGATCGTTGTTTTTGGTGATACGATATTTAGAACACCTTGTGTCGGATTAGGATAAATAGCTACTTCTTTTAATACAGGATTATTAGTTCCTAAAATTACTTCTGGTACAAACTGAAGCACAAATCGATTGTCGTAAATTCCTTTTTCACTCATAAAAGTGTAGTTGGCTTCACTTAGGTTTGTTATCACATCTTCTAAGGTATCAATCAAGTATACCGTTGCAGTTCCTAAGTTGATCCCTTCTATATTTTGAATAGAAATCGTATAATCTATTTTCTCATCAATTAAAGAAGCAAAACCCATTGAGATTTTTTTGTTTTCTTCAAATACACCTCTTGCTTGAATTCCTAACACATCGGTTCCATCATCTAAATGAGAATATAATGACACATTAGTTGCCAATCGTTTGGCATCATACCCTTCATCAAATCCATCTGTTGCTTGATCTAAAAAACCAATTAGAGCAGTACTTTTTAAATCGTATCCATCACTTTCTACTTGTAGCCAAATACGATCTAAGTTTTGATTGCGAGGCATTGCATTACCTGTTGTTCTTCGCATTGCGTTGTTAAAAGTAATCGATACGGGTCCGCCTGCCGAAGATACCTTCACTCCAAATCCTTGTCCTGTAGAAATCATCCCATTTGGAACTGTGCTAGAATCAGATCCTGCAGCGGCAGTTCCACCAGTTAAATTAAAAATTGAAATATCTTCCATAGTATAATTAAGTCCAAAAGGTCCTGGAAGTCCTGCATTAGGAGACGTTACGTGTTCCCAAAAATATACAGCATCTACACCCCCTGAATTTGTAGTTATAAAATCGGTGGCTGAAATTGCAGAGGCATATGGATTCGCTAGTATACTTGGACTTGAATTCTGATTTCCATTGTATCCTGCTGAATAATTTATAACACCATTATTTAAAGTTCCTGTATTAAAATTCAAATTTAAGGGAGCTGGAGGTCCCGTTAGATCACGCATTACCATATACCCTTCTCCTAGATTGATAGGTCCGTTTTCTAATACTGGCCAATCATTTCCTGTTTCATCTACCCAATTCCCAGCACCTGGAGATCCATCACCAACTTCTGTATTCGGACTAAACTCTTCCGTTAAGTGATTACGCACACGAAGGGCATTTTCGAATACATGTGCTCTAGTTTCGGAAGACATCGGACTTCCAAGCAGCACAAAATCACGACCATTTAAATCTGGCGTATCTACATAAACATTAATTGTTCCGTTATTGGTTACTGTAGCAGCATCCTCAATTTGCACTACGCTGGCAATTTGCGCAACATTTAGCGTTCCATTTACTGTAATATCATTAACGACACTTAAAAAATCATCAGCACCGATGGTTAACCTTGTCGAGGCATCAACGGTGACTTCACAGGCGGTGATACTTCCGCCGTCGGTGGTAGTATCATAGTCGTCTGAAATGACAACATGATCAGTAGCGGTAGGATTACCAGCTGGATTCCAATTAGAACCATCCCAAGTTTTTACAGCACATG
>NZ_FNBA01000041.1 GCF_900102055.1 Ulvibacter litoralis | reverse complement strand
CTCCGAATAATTGGAACTAAATAAGAAACTGAAAAGATGTCGCCGCTTCAAGCCGCACGCTGCGCCAAGCGCTACAATTATTATACAAACCCGTTATGTCGCATTAAATTGAAAATTTGAGTAAACAAGAGACTTTAGCTGATTTAATTACTAACGAAACTACTTCCAAACCGAAAGGAGAGAAAGTTTTAAAATCGAATTACAACGATTGGAATATTGAAACATTAGCTGAATGGAATTCAAAGAAAATCAATTTAAGAATATCTGCTAGAGTTCCGAAATTTCATATTACGTTTGAAAATTGTATAATCAAAAAAGCTAAAATAATTAGTATTATTACTCGATATGACAATTTTAAAATACGAGGAAAATCTAGTTCAATTTCTGACTTATTATTATCAGATCCAATTGCAAAGAATTTACTAAAAGGTGGAAATGCAAGGTTTGAACTATCTGATAAAAATCTGATATATAATGTGAAATTAAAACGTCAAGATAAAACGAGTTTGATTAACGTGTTCATTCTGATTGAAAAGCTGACTGAAAAGATTGATATGATAATCTGATGAAAACGCGACATAACACTGTATATTCCCCATCGCTTACTTTTGAACTAAGAGAAAACTCACAACAATAAATTAACTATATTAGTCATACGAAAATTACGTTACGCTTGTCTTGCTGAGTCTCACGCGACGAAGTCGAATTGGGAACTAAACTAGAAAACTGAACGTGTCGTCGCTTCAAGCCTCACACTTCGCCAAGCGCAACGTGCAATATACAAACCCGTTACTAAAAATAGCTCGGAAAGAAAATCTTCGGATTTTTTTCCGAGCAGATTACTGCTAAGAACAAAGTCGGTCATTCTTACGTCCTTCCGATTGAAAAAAGCTGATTTTGAATTTTCAACTCATAAGATATTCAAGTTTCAAAATTGAATTCCTTCTACCCTTCTGATTTTAACGCTTATCCCAAAAACCTCTGAATCTAAATGTAATTCCGAGACAAATCATTTGGTTCGTGTCTCGCTACTTGTAGTAACAACGTATCAATAATCATAGCTTTTCCATAATTACTTCGTGTTTAGTACTCAAAAATTACTACTTTAGTTATCGGAACAATATGAACTAGCTTGCCTTTCTGAGTCTCACGCAGCTCCGAATAATTGGAACTAAACAAGGAACAGAAAAAGTGTCGCCGCTGCCAACATCGCGCTGCGCCAAACGCTACAATTATTATACAAACCCGTTATATGCAAGCTACGATGAAAACTAAATGAATAACAAAACTACATATATTATTGATCCTGAATTTCATCATTTGCGATATCTGACACCATTAATTGAACAGTTTGAATCATATTTTATTGAGGAATTAGAGTTAGAACCATTTGAATCTTTCTCACCAGAAATCAGCAGTGCATATTGGTATGCTAAATATCATCTACTTTTAAATAATCAGATATTAATAGACGAAGATTTGAAAGTCATATTTTCGGAACCAAAAATTAACGTCATATGGTTTACAATCACCGACCGGAAGACATTTTCAATCAAATGCTTGGATGGAGATAAGTGGCAGCTGAATAAATTGGGTTCGAATAAACAATTTGATGATTTGATTAAGAATATAAGAATCAGCCCAATGGCCAGCATATAACAACGTATAATAATTTATGGCTTACTTTATCAATGATTGAATATTTTCAGCAAATAATTGTAAATTGAACTTCCGAAAGTTCTGAGAAGCTTGCCTTGCTGATTCGCACGCGGCTCAATTAATTTGGAACAAAGAAATTGTTGGTAGGTTTCGCCGCTTCAAGCCGCACGCTGCGCCACGCGCCACAAATATTATACAAGCTCGTTGCCATCAATCGCTCGGATTCTGATTCTTACGAATCGAATCCGACCAGCTTTATGCTAAGAAACAAGTCGGTCATTCTTACGTCCTTCTGACTGAAAGTTTTATTTAAACCTTTCAATTTATAAGAAATTAAAGTTTCTAAACGGAACTTCCTCTACTCTTTTGACTTCA
>NZ_FNBA01000047.1 GCF_900102055.1 Ulvibacter litoralis | reverse complement strand
GCTTCCGCAAGTGCCGGAAACATTCAAATACTCTATACCCTTGGAGAAGTCAATGTACAAGAACGCAGTGCTGGCAACATACAAGTTTCTGAAGGATTTATAAACCCACAAATACTAGCTTTAAGGGTTAGCCCGAAGGTATTTCTTGAAGGACCCTACTCCAGCCCTGAAACAGCTGGATTAATGAACGATGATCTTCGTACCATTTTACCTACAACAAGTCCATATGCAGATGCGCTTACATGCAATGCTTCTGTATTTACTACGACGGGCGAAAATGCTATTGTGGATTGGGTTTTGGTTGAGCTTAGAGATGCTGCAGATCGATCTATCGTTATCGAATCGCGCTCTGCATTACTTCAAAGAGATGGTGATGTGGTTGATGTTGATGGCACTTCAGGCGTATCATTTACCTCTTCTGCCGCAAGTTACTATGTGCTAGTAAATCACAGAAACCACCTTGCGATTCTTAGTGCAAATCCAATCGCGATTTCTGGTTCCACCTTAGTGGATCTAAGCGCGAATCCTTCAGCTGTATTTGGAACCACAAATGCAGTAACCAATATAGGTGGAGCTTATGCAATGTATTCAGGAGATTTTGATGCTAACGGTCAAATTCAGCAGTCAGATACAGCGGGCGTAATACTTTTATTAGGAAGTTCAGGTTACTCTGCAGCCGATATGGATATGAATGGACAAATACAAATAACAGATATTAATAATATAATAACTCCAAATCTTGGATCTGGCGAACAATTCTAAAACTATAACTATGAAAACAAAACTCCTTTATTCTTTTTTGATGTTTTTTACGAGCATGCTAATTACAGCGCAAAACCTTACGCTAACTTTTGATAATGCTCAAATAACAAATGATGGTGCAAACGACTTCTATGAAGTCGATTTATTTATTCAAAGTGATGTCGATTTTGTACTAGGTGTTGGCCTCATTTATTTTGATTACAACACGGAAGCTTTTGGGACTAGTGTTATAGATCCTGCAGATCCTGAACGATTTGTTTTTGAACACCCAGCAGAATCAATTTTAGGATCTCAAACTTTCACTGTAGATAATTACAATCAATTCATCAGAAATAATAATACTGCTTCTACCGTAGCCGTTTCTTGGCAACAATTTTGGAGTTCAGGAGCAATTGGTACAAATGTAACAAGTACACCTGCGTTCTTAGGACGTTTAAAAATGAGGTATATAAATACTGGAGAAACACCCGATTTCTGTTTTAATGTAGCAGGATCTTTATTCGATGATCAATTTTATACTGCATGCGGACCGTTTACTCCAGGACCCGCAGGTGCAGATTGTGCAGGATTTCCAGGTACGCAACTATTCGATTACGATGGTTCCGATTGTTCGGGAGCATTACTTCCTGTCGCATGTGCTGTAAAAACTTGGGATGGTTCTAATTGGAATCCAGCTGGTAATCCTACCGCTACTGATCATGTTGTCATTTCAGACGACTATGATACT
>NZ_FNBA01000038.1 GCF_900102055.1 Ulvibacter litoralis | reverse complement strand
ATTATCAAATATCTCTCCGAATCACAAGAAGAAGTAAGACTAAATAAAAAAAATAAAAATATTCTATAGATCATTTTAGTAATGGTAGCTAACGGGTTTGTATAATAATTGTAGCGCTTGGCGCAGCGCGCTGGGGGCAGCAGCTTGAACTTTAGCCTTAGCCTCGGCACCAAATTGTTCGGAGCTGCGTGAGACTCAGAAAGGCAAGCTAGTTCATATTGTTCCGATGACTAAAATAGTAATTTTTAAGTACTAAACATTCTGAAATTATGGAAAAGCTATGATTATTGATGCGTTGTTACCTCCAGTTTTTAATTACGAATCACTCTTTTATATATTATTCCTTCAGTTCGGTAAATTATCATTAGCACATTTTCATTTGGACGATTATAATATTCAGGTGCACTTTTAGTTATCCATTGATTTTTTCGTTTATCAATAATCTCATTTGTCCAATCGAAGTTATTATTTTTTGGCTCAAACTTGACCATTCCTTCTTTCCATTTATTAATATCCGAACTTTTTACCTTGATCACAAACTTATAATCCAAGGATGATGCTCCGGGAATCGTAGCTCTGTTGTTTGAAAAACCGTTAACATTAAACAATTCAAATTCCGCGTCAATAAATTCACTTGGTGATTTGATTTCTTTACTGAGGATTTCAATACGTTTTTCGTTATTTTCGAATTTATCGCTATCCAATTGATTTGAATTTTTCCAATCGGTGCAACTAGAAAATCCTACGATTATTATTGATATTATTAATGAGAAATTTTTCATCTAAAATTGGTGGTAACGGGTTTGTATAATAATTGTAGCGCTTGGCGCAGTGTGCGGCTTGAAGCGGCGACACCTTTTCAATTCTCTATTTAGTTCAAATTATTCAGAGCCGCGTGAGAATCAGAAAGGCAAGCGTAACGTTATTTTTCAGAAACCAATATAGTTAAATATTAGCAATTGATTTACTTTTAGTTTCGCAAGAGCTATGATTAGTATACGTTGTTGGCATTAGTAATTTTAATTCTATTTTTTGTTTTTCCGTTATCCGAAATCAAAGTCAGTTCGTTATTTTCGTCTTTTTCCATTGTCCAATGAAACGACTTTATTCCAGTTTCCAAAACTTCGATTTTATTTTTTAATCGGTCGTAATAAATCAAGTCATTATTCGCCTTGGTATGAACTCCGGTTTTAATCGGATTAGAATTCCACTTTTGCAGATAAACTCCGTTTTCTGTCCTGTAAAACCAATCTCCGAAAAATTCTTTTCCGAAAACATTTTTTGGTTCAGTTTTTAGATGAAGAAAAGCAGGTCCAAATCTTAATTCTCCAGCATATTTACTCAATAATTTTAATTCCGAAAATGAAGTCATAATCGACCAATCTTTTAATTCGTCAGTCCAATTATGATTATAGGAATCAAATTCCGCATTTTTGTCAATTCGTTTGCGTTGTAGCAAGAGAATAACGACCAAAATTCCAATCACTATGTATCCTATTGTTACTGTCTCCATTATTAATGCCAACGGGTTTGTATAATAATTGTAGCGCTTGGCGCAGCGTGCGGCTTGAAGCGGCGACACCTTTTCAGTTCTTTATTTAGTTCCAATTATTCGGAGCTGCGTGAGACTCAGAAAGGCAAGCTTTACGTTATTTTTCAGAAACCAATATAGTTAAATATTTGCAATCAATTTGCTTCTAGTTTCGCAAGAGCTATGATTAGTATACGGTGTTGTGTGTAGGCTTTTTTATACGCTCTTGCCTTTGAAGGTTACTCTGTCAATTAATTCTTGATTCGTTGCAATTTTTACTGAACTATTTTTAAATCCTAAATATTCTTTGAAAAGGTATTTCTTTGAGTCTAGAGGTGTTGATATCTGCTCTTTTTTTAGCACAAAGTCAGTTCCCTTAGCCATAACTTGATTTATTGTAAATTGTCTTAAATAGGCGTGAGAAAATTTATTGTTACAATGAACTAAAAATAAAGCAGCTAATGATTCTAACGCCATTTTAAGATTTGCTTCTTTTTTAGTGTTAATTCCATCATGTTTAATTCCATTATAAACATTCCACCAATTAGGAGTTTTTTTAGGATTTGTCCAATCTTTAAAAGGTTCAATATGTTTTTCTAAAGGTCTAACGTAAATTTTCTTTGAAATCATCTCGTATTTAAGGAAAGGAAAATAGTCGATAAAATTCCAAGCACGAGCACCCGTTTCGAGTCCTGTACTTTTTTTTATTTTTTGATATTTTTCCAATAAATCAGAATCAACAAATTTGCTATATGAATATTTTGCCCATTCTTTAAAAAAGAATTCTATTTGAACACAACTTCTAACAATTATATCTTGAAGAATAGGAGAGTGTACTTTAAAATGGTCTGGGTCATTAATGGGTATTATTTTAATGAAATCAATAAAATCTTGTTCAATAATTTGATATAATTCGTAAGTTTCTCCATTTCCAAAAACACCACCTTTTGAATGAAATTCACAATACCTAGATGAGTCTTTGATTTCTTTTTTACACCCTAAAACCTGACAATTCTTATTCATTAGTTACGTTTTTTTAGCTTACACACAACGGTCTCGGCTATGAGTAGTTGCGTGTTTTAGCACTTAACTTAGCAAGTACACACCAAACTGAAAATCCGCGAGGATTTTCAGAAATAGGTG
>NZ_FNBA01000033.1 GCF_900102055.1 Ulvibacter litoralis | reverse complement strand
GCTTCAGGAACCGCTTCAGGAACCTATGCAGTAACTTATACTATCTGTGAAATTGCAGTTCCAAGTAATTGTGATGATGCTACAGTCACTGTAGTAGTTGATGGAACACTTGATGCTATAGAAGATAATTATACAGCAACTGCTCAAGAGGGAGTAGCTGGAATTACGTACACAGATATATTAGCTAATGATACATTAAATGGTTCACCAGTAGACCCAGCCGATGTAGTTATTACGCCAAATACAAACGGTCCATTAACAGTGGGAACCGATGGAAGTGTAACGGTAGCTCCAGGCACAGACCCAGGAACGTACACGGTTGATTATACGGTATGTGAAATTGCCGTGCCAAGTAACTGTGATACCGTAACGATTACTATAGTAGTAGATGAACCGATCAATAATGCTCCAGTCGCAATAGACGATTCAGTTACTGTAAATGAAGATGCTTCAGTAGTAATTGATGTCTTAGGAAATGACACAGATGTAGACAATAATATAGATCCAACTTCAGTAACAATAGCAACACAACCAGCTAACGGAACAGTGTCAGTAGATCCTATTACAGGAGAAGTTACGTATACACCAGACCCTGATTTCAACGGAACAGATTCTTTTGAATATACAGTATGTGATGAAGGATCACCAGCATTGTGTGATACAGCTGTTGTGAATGTAACTGTTAACCCTGTTAATGATCCACCGGTAGCTTCTAGTTCAGAAATTACAGTAGATGAAGAAAGTGTCGATAATCCGTTAGGATTAACGGCTCCAACAGATTTAGAGAATGATATATTAACAATTACAGTTTCTGGATTACCAGCCTTAGGTACGGTTACTTTAGCGAATGGGACACCGGTAAATGTGGGTGATATTTTATCAGCTTCAGATTTAGAAGGACTTGTATATGATGCTCCGGCAGATTATGATGGAACGACTGATCCAGGTGATTTTACATATAGTGTTACCGATGGAACTAATACCGTTACAGGTGCAACAAACATTATAATTAATCCAATAAATGATGCTCCAATAGCATTGGATGATCAGTCTACAACAAACCCAGGAGTGTCAGTGATAATTCCTGTATTAACGAATGATAGTGATGTCGATAACAATTTAGACCCTGCCCTAATTACAATCGTAACACCTCCTGCAAATGGGACGGTTTCAATAGATTCAATTACAGGTGAGATTACATATACTCCAGATCCTGGATTTAATAATGGAACAGATACGTTTGTATATCAAATTTGTGATAGTGACGGTTTATGCGATACTGCAACAGTTTCTGTAGTAGTACCAATTTCAATGTTCCCTCCTGTTGCAAATCCTGATAACGAAACTACGTTAGAAGATATAACATTAATGGTAGATGCTGCCTCAGGATTATTGAGTAATGATACAGATGGTAATGTTGCAGATGTTTTAACGGTTATTGATTTTCAAATAGGTGGTGTGAGTTATTCATTAGGAGTGGCTCATAATATTCCAGGTGTTGGAATGCTAACAATTAATGGAGATGGTAGTTATGTGTTTGATCCAGACCCAGATTTTACAGGAGCTGTACCTCAAGTTACCTACACTATTGATGATGGTACTGGATTAACAGATTCAAGTACATTAGATATTACAGTAATCCCAGTAAATGATCCACCAGTTGCAAATGATGACCTTGGAACTATTACTGCGGAAGATACGCCGGTAACGGTACCTACAATAGGCGCTAATGATGATGATGTAGATGGTACAGTGAATCCTTCAAGTATTATTCTAATTGATCCTAGTGATCCTTTAAATATAGGAAACTCAACAACTCCTCTTGTTATAGCGGGTGTTGGTACATATACTGTAGATAATGCAGGAAATGTAACATTTGTTCCTGAAGATGATTACTTCGGAAACGCAAACATATTATATACAATAAACGATAATAACGGATTAACTTCTAATCAAGCAACAATAGGTATTACAGTAACATCTGTAAATGATGCTCCTACTGCTGAAGATGACGATGTCACAACATTAGAAGATACACCTGTGTTAATAGATGTATTAGGAAATGATGATGATATAGACGGAACAATAGATGTAACAAGTGTTACTGAAGTTTCAGGACCATCAAATGGAAGTATTTCAATAAATACCGCAACTGGAGAGATTACATATACTCCAGATCCAAACTTTAACGGAACAGATACGTTTGTGTATTCAGTTTGTGATATGGATGGTTTATGCAGTACTGCAACAGTAACTGTAACAGTAACCCCAGATGTTGATACAGATGGTGACGGTGTTCTTGATGTTGATGAAATAGCTAATGGGACTAGCCCAACAGATCCTTGTGATTACAATATTGCAGATATTACAGAGCCAATTACTTCTGGTGCAGATTGTGATGGTGATGGTGTAACCGATGCAGATGAAATTGCAAATGGAACCGATCCAACAGATCCTTGTGAAGACAATGGAGTTACTGGAGATGAAGATGTAACAAACCCAGTATGGCAAGCAGCTGACTGTGATGGCGACGGATTAAACAACGGTAATGAAATTACTGCTGGATCAGATCCTTTCAATCCAGATACAGACGGCGATGGAGTAAATGATGGAGATGAAGTAAACGACGGAACAGACCCGACCGATCCTTGTGAATTTGTAGTCGCAAGTCAAACAGTACCAACGAGTACCGTATGGAACGATTTAGATTGTGATAACGATGGTGTTACCAATGGCGATGAGATTGCTAACGGAACCGACCCATTAAATCCAGATACAGATGGCGATGGAGTAACAGATGGCGATGAGATTAACGACGGAACAGACCCAACCGATCCTTGTGAATTTGTAGTCGCAAGTCAAACAGTACCAACGAGTACCGTATGGAACGATTTAGATTGTGATAATGATGGTGTTACCAATGGTGATGAGATTGCTAACGGAACGGATCCATTAAATCCAGATACAGATGGCGATGGAGTAACAGATGGCGATGAGATTAACGACGGAACAGACCCAACCGATCCTTGTGAATTTGTAGT
>NZ_FNBA01000005.1 GCF_900102055.1 Ulvibacter litoralis | reverse complement strand
GGAATCTTAAGTTCCTACGTATATCTTAATCTTACTCTGCTCTTTTGTTCTTTCTATTAATTCTGAATTAAGTTAATGGAAATCAAACTTAGGACGTATACTAATCATAGCTCTTGCGAAACTAGAACTAAATTGATTGCAAATATTTAACTATATTGGTTTCTGAAAAATAACGTTACGCTTGCCTGTCTGACCGGCCTTCCGGCAGGCAGGGTCTCACGCAGCTCCGAATAATTGGAACTAAATAAAGAACTGAAAAGGTGTCGCCGCTTCAAGCCGCACAGCAATCCAGACACCACAATCGATATACGCGAACCTTTAGCTGTAATGATAAAAAAACATCGTGCTAATCCACAAACTTCAGCCATTTGTCCGATTTGGCTGATACAAAGATAGATTTGACTACAAAACTATCGCTTATCTATTTCATCTTTGTACATCATTTATAAAAATGAAAAATGAAACAAATATTAGTTACTGGTGCAACTGGTGAATTGGGTACTACAGTTATTGAAACTTTACTTAAAACTATGAGAGCTGAAAATATTTCAGTTCTCACAAGAAAAGAAGAAAGAAAAACTGAATTCGAACAAAAAGGATTAAATGCTTTTATTGGTCAATATAGTGACATTGAAACGCTTGAAAAAGCGATGGAGAACGTAGATGCCGTTTTACTTATTTCTTCGGGAGACCAAGGCGATAGAATGCAAGAACATAAAAACGTTATTAATACAGCAAAAAAGAAAGGTGTTAAAAACATTGCTTATACAAGTCGTTCCTTAAAAGACAAAAACACGTTAGTAAACAAACTAATGACAGAACATTTCCTGACTGAAGACTATATTAAAAAAAGTGGATTGAACTATATCATTTTCAGAAATGCGTTGTATATGGATGTCTTACCGCTTTTTGTAGGTAAACAGGTATTTGAGAAAGGTATAATACAACCTGCTGGAAATGGTAAAGTGGCCTATGTTTTAAAAGGTGAACAGGCAGAAGCAATGGCTAATGCATTAATGACCGAAAAATTCGAAAACCAAACATTTAACTTTACAGGTGATGATGCATATTCTTTTTATGATGTTGCAACTGCACTAACAGAACTTTCTGGCAAACAGGTCATTTACAAATCTGTAGAAGTTGAGCCCTTCAAAAAAATAATGCTGGACAATGGAGTTCCAAAACCAATGGTCAAAAAAATAGTTGGTTTTAATCTTGATATTAAAAACGGACAGGAAGCAACCGTTACAAATGAATTGCAACATTATCTCGGACGTAAACCAACAAATCTAAAAGAAGGTTTGAAATTATTATTCAATTTATAGCTATAAAGAAATGAAAAAAGAAATGAAAATTGCTTTAGTAACTGGAGGGAGTCGTGGATTGGGGAAAAATATGGCTTTGGAATTAGCAAAAAAAGGACTTCACATAATTCTAACCTATAACAGCAACGAAGAAAAAGCTAAAGAAGTTATCAAAGAAATTGAACATATAAGACAACAAGCAATTGCAGTTCAATTAAATGTAACAGATTTCCAAAGTTTTGAAGCATTCTTTGATACTGTTAAAAAGTCAATTAAATACAAATTCGGAGTTGATAAAATTGACTATCTCGTAAATAATGCAGGAATTGGAATAAACGCACCATTTTCAAAAATAACTGAAGAACAATTAGATACGCTTTATAACGTTCAATTTAAAGGCACCTATCTATTAACGCAAAGTGCATTAAGCATTCTAAACGATGGTGGCGGAATTGTAAATGTATCCACTGGACTTACTCGTTTTGCGTTAAACGGATTTTCAGCATATGCATCTATGAAAAGTGCTATTGAAACATTAACAAAGTATCAAGCAAAAGAATTAGGAGAAAGAAAAATTCGATCAAACGTCATTGCACCAGGAGCTATTGAAACTGATTTTGGTGGTGGAGCAGTTAGAGATAATGAAAAATTAAATAGCTTTATCGCGTCTAACATTGTTTTGGGGCGTGTTGGACTACCAGATGATATTGGAAGTGTTGTTGCTTTTTTATGCACCAAAGATGCTAAATGGATAAACGCACAACGTATCGAGGTATCTGGAGGACAAATGATTTAAAACAAACTCATGTCTATACTTCACATAAAAAACATCAACGAATATCATAGATTAATGCAGTTGCCAAAACCACAGCATCCTTTGGTTAGCGTAATTAATTTTGCCGATATTAAAAGGAAAGAAAATGTAACAGTTTCAAGTTTTACACACGGTTTTTATTCAATTGCCTTAAAACAGGTGTTTAATGGTAAAATGAAATATGGACAACAGGAATACGACTTTGATGAAGGCGTATTAGCTTTTATCGCACCAAATCAAGTTATGCGTATTGAGGTAGAAGATGAACAAAAACTTAATCATTTGGGTTGGCTACTTATTTTCCATCCCGATTTTCTTTGGAATACATCTTTGGCGCAAAAAATAAAGAAATATGACTTTTTTGGTTACGAATTAACCGAAGCATTACATCTTTCGGACAAGGAACAAAAAACGTTAACCGATTTGATGCAAAATATTAATCAAGAATACAATTCAACTATTGATAAATTCAGTCAAGATGTTATCATTTCACAATTGGAATTATTACTCACTTATTCAGAACGGTTTTATCAACGTCAATTTATCACTCGTAAAAAATCGAACCATAGAATGCTTGAGCAATTTGAAACACTTTTAAATAATTATTTTAAAGGCGAAAACTTACAAGAAAATGGATTACCAACAGTTAATTATTTGTCAGCTTCATTGAACTTATCCCCCAATTATTTAAGCAGATTATTAAAAACACAAACAGGCAAAAGCACCCAAGAATTTATTCACGAAAAACTAATACAATTGGCTAAAGAGAAACTTTCAACTACAGCCTTATCAGTAAATGAAATTGCTTACAGTTTAGGATTTGTACACCCACAATCATTCGGAAAATTTTTCAAGAAAAAAATGGAATTGACACCATTGGAATTTCGGGAATTATATAATTAAAAAATAGGAAACCACTACAGCTAACAAAGCATAATTCTAACTTAGTTTAGTTTATGTCCTGCAGACACAGACGCACAAGTGTCAAAGTTAGTTCATTTTATTATTTTTACTGATAACCATCCTTTAATTGGAGAATTACGCAAGACCCTTGCCCATACACAATAAGAAAATGATTGAAAATTTTAAAAATATTGACTATTTAAAATCTGGAAACGAAAGACAAAGACTTGCTTATTCTGAAATCAAAAAACATAAAGTTATAGAGAAACTTGAAAAATATAATCCAATTTTGACTGGAACTATTCCAATTGAAATAGATTTACCCGAAAGTGATTTAGACATTATTTGCGAATGTCAAAATCATTCTGAATTTAAAACATATTTATTAAATCAATTTTCTGACAAAAAAGACTTTAAAGTTTATTCAATAATTCAAAATGGAATTGAATCAACTATTGCGGAATTTAAAACGGATAATTTTTTGTTTGAGGTTTTTGGACAAAATATTCCAACCGAAAAGCAAAACGCTTATCGGCATATGATTGTTGAAAATAAAATTTTAAAAGAAAAAGGTTTTGAATTTAAACAGAGTGTAAAAAAATTAAAATCTAACGGAATAAAAACAGAACCTGCATTCGCAAAATTATTAGGACTGGAGGGAAATTCATATACTGAATTATTAAAGTTGGAAAAATAAATACTGATGATAGCAACATATATAATTTATTGCCAAGCCGTACCTGCTTACGGAAATCCTGTGGAAAATTCTATTTAGTTTTTTTTGCTAACTTTATTGCATAAAACACGGGACAAAGTATACACAAAAACATTGGGACGATACATACAAAAAACGAAATGTCAATAACAAAAGAATCAGAATTAATCGGAATGAAAAAAATTAGTGAAGTTGTTGGAACTACACTAAAACTAATGAGAGAATATGCTGAAATTGGTATGTCAACTAAAGAACTTGATGAATATGGAGGTAATATTTTAAAAAGTTATGGAGCAAAATCGGCACCTTATGAAACTTATGGTTTCCCTGGATACACTTGTATAAGCATAAATGAAGAAGCTGCTCACGGAATTCCATCCGAAAACAAAATATTAAAGGAAGGTGATTTGATTAATATTGATGTTTCTGCTGAACTAAATGGCTTTTGGTCTGATAATGGAGGTTCATTTATTATTGGAAAGGACTTACATAACTATCAACCTCTTGTGGATGCTTCTAAAAACATTTTACGCAAAGCAATAAGCAATATCAAAGGCGGAGTAAAAATTTCTGAAATTGGTTATTTAATAGAAACGGAAGCTAAAAAATCAGGGTTTAAAGTCATTAAAAACTTGGCTGGTCACGGAGTTGGTAGAAGCTTACACGAAGAGCCTGAAAATATTCTAAATTACAGAGTTAAAAGCAATAGAGAACGATTTAAGAAAAATACCACTGTAGCCATAGAAACTTTCATCTCAACAAACTCGACAGTTGCTGTAGAATTAAATGATGGTTGGACTTTAGTAGGTAATAAAGGTGGCTATGTAACACAACACGAACAAACAATACTTGTAACAGATAGTTATCCAGTAATTCTAACAGAATCTAATGAAATTTGGGATTAAGCATCTAGCTAAATAGTCTTTTTGTGAGCAGTTTAAAAAACCTACGAACAGTCATTACAAACCCCAGTCAGAACACAATTTGCATTTTTAACTTCATAGCCATTGGGAACTGAATACTCAACAGGAACTTGTAGGCATTCAATTGAATCACACGACAAACATCTAAAATGAAAATGATGTTGAGTAAGCTCTTGTGGATTCTCACATTTTTTACAAATGGCAAAGTACTGTTTCCCATCCTCTGCAACAATTCTATGTACTAAATCATCCTTGCAGAACCTATTCAATACTCTGTATATAGTAGCCCTATTCATTTTAATATCAAGTTGTTTTTCAATAGCATCCTGACTCAATGCTTTTTTTGATTTTGAAAGTAAATTTAAGACAGCCTCTTTTGTAGGTGTATTTCTTCTATTCATTTGTTATTGCGAATTTGTTGCAATAATACAAAAAGATTGTATATTTGCCAAAACACAATTGCGACTGTATCGCATTAAATACTTATAATGACTAGAAGAGAAATTATAAAACTATTTGGAGTATCAGGTTTATTACTTGCATTACCCAGACCTTTATCGCTTTTCGCTCAATACAATAACAAAATGAATAAAAAAGAATTTGAAGTAATAATTATTGGTGGGAGTTATGCTGGGCTTTCTACTGCAATGAGTTTAGGACGTTCATTGAGAAATACATTGATAATAGATTCGGGAAAACCGTGTAACCGCCAAACCCCACATTCTCACAATTTTCTGACTCAAGACGGAAGTACGCCCATAGAAATATCTGAAATTGCTAAAAGTCAAATATCTAAATATGAAAGTGTCAAATTTTATAACGGAATTGCCGTAAGTGGAAAGAGAATTAAAAAAGGTTTTGAAATCACTACTACATTTGGAGATATTTTTAGTGCAAAAAAATTGGTTTTTGCCACAGGAATTAAAGACATAATGCCAGATATACATGGATTTTCCCAATGTTGGGGAATTTCGGTAGTACATTGTCCTTATTGTCACGGTTATGAAATACGAAATAAAAAAACCGCTATAATAGCTAATGGAGAAAGAGCATTTCACCTTGCTTCTTTAGTGAACAATTTAACAAAAGAAATAACGATAATCACTTCAGGAACAAAAGACTTTGAAGAAAATCAACTCGAAAAATTAAAACAGTACAATATAAAAATTGTGGAAAAACAAATTTCTGAAATAGAACATCAAAATGGACAATTAGAAAAAATTGTATTCAAAAATGGAAGTACAGAGAATTTTGAATGTGCCTACGCTTCTATTCCTTTTGAACAAAACTCAAATATCCCCAAAGAGTTAGGTTGTGAACTTACAGAAAACGGACACATTAAAGTAAATTTTATGCAAAAAACTACAGTAGAAGATGTTTTTGCTTGTGGTGACAATAGCTCAATGATGCGTTCAGTTGCAATAGCCGTTTCTAGCGGAAACATTTCTGGAGCAGTAATCAATAATGAACTTACACAAGAGAATTTTTAATATGATTGAAGTATTTATAACCAACGTAAAGTCAGAATATCTCTCAAAAGAAATTCTAAAATTTTTGAAAAGTGAATATCCACAGCTCAAAATCAATTTTGACTTGGAAGATTTTAATAAGCCTTATCCTTGTGGTCATTCCATTTTAAGGATTGAAGGAGAATTAATAGACACTACTAGTATTGAACAGCAACTTAAAAACATAGGGATTGAATGTAAAATATTAGAAGAAAAAAAATGTATTTAGTATGACAGAATTTTGGGAAAAAGCTTTTAACAACAAGCAAGAAATGTGGGGAATGAACCCTGCACAATCTGCTGAACTGACAAAGAATTTCTTTGTAGAAAAAAAAATAAAAAACATTCTAATTCCAGGAATTGGATATGGACGTAATGCCCAACCGTTTATAGCAAATGAAATAGTAGTTACGGGAATTGAAATTTCAAAAACTGCCATTGAACTTGCCAAAAAACATTACGGAACAGCGCTAAACATTTTTCACGGTTCCGTAACCAAAATGCCTTTTGACGACAAAAAATATGACGGAATTTTTTGCTATGCTCTAATTCATTTATTTGACAACGAAGAAAGAAAAAAATTAATAAATGACTGTTACCATCAACTGAACGAAAACGGATATATGATTTTTACGGCGATAAACAAATATGCACCTCAATTTGGGCAAGGAAAATTAATAAGCAAAGACCGTTACGAAATCTATAAAGGAGCAAAAATATTCTATTATGACCGAGAATCTGTTAAATTCGAGTTTGAAAAATACGGACTTTTTGAAATTACAGAAGAAGACGAAAATCAGCCAATGTACCTAATTAAATGTAAAAAAGTAAAAATACTGCCCACAACATAGTTTAAAAAGTACACTACATATTTATTTTTTCCTATGACTTAAACTTATTAATCGCCTAATGAGGTTTTGGTTTGTATTTTTTTTAAATTCTTAGGGACTTTCATTTTTTGTTATTATTTATAAAATAAACCCCAGTTGATGACAAAATTGTTGCCAATATAGAGTGAGTTGAAATCTTTTCATCTAAAAAATACCACCCTAAAATGAGTGCTATAATTGTTTTTATTAAAGCTTAAATTGACGACAGTGTCTAGGACTATTATAGAAAAGCTCTTTTCTCGAAATGAAGCTCTTCTCGAAATGCACAGGAAAAGTGCTAAACGGAATTAAACATCTGTATTTAATAGTTAGCCGAATCTAAAGCAGACTTAACTTCAAACATGGAGATGAAATGAAGTTTGACTACTTTTCTTTTTTTTTGGGGGAAGCGGCGAAGTGGAATGCATGGAAAGGGATGAGTGAGTTACTGAGTCTGAATTTAATTATTAACCAACTAAAGATTTTTTCCGTCTTTAATTGTTGTAGTTAAGCATACAAGACTTGGTGAATATGTTAAAGTTTAATAAGAAGTGCATAAAAAATACCGCCTCCTCCTCAGCTACTGTAAATTTTCTTCTTTTAAAAAAATGGTTAGTTCCTCTTTCTCCGCATACCGAAACCCACAACAAACGTTGTGGGTTTTTTTGTTTTATTAGAGTTTTCAATCTATTTACATCTAGTATTGTGAGACTTACATCCTGCCAAACAATTTAATTATTTGTAATATTTATAGAAGTGAAGTAATTTTACACTCCACAAACCCAATCATTATGAAATACCTACTATCCCTATGCTGTTTACTTTTCAGCTGTACGCTTATGGCTCAAGATTTATCTGAAGGTTACATTGCTAACGACCTTGCCCCGCATCCACAACAACCGCTTGACATGCCGGACTATTTAGAATCTGCAACAGACCCTTCCTTTCCTAGTACTGAAATACGGCGGATTTCCGATGTTAACGGAACAACGATTCGCGTACCAATGTACAGCACCATTCAAGCTTGGAATGCCGATGAAAGTTTACTACTTATCTATGGAAACGGACAACATCACTTACTTAATGGGACAGATTATACCTTTATACGTGAGTTAACAGATATCACTCCCGACGATATTGAAACTGTATTCTGGCACTTTAACGATCCCGATATTTTATTCTATCTCGATGACAGTACCAAGGATTTTATTCGATACAACGTCATTGACCAAAGTAAAACCATACTTACAAACTTGTTGACAGTTTCAGGCTGTACTAATGGCGTTTCTATGGGGAATGATGTCCAAATGATGTCTTGGGACTCTGATGTATTCAGTTTTCGATGTGGTAATGATACGGCTTATTATTATCGAATTTCAACAGAAACTCTTACCCAATTTAATATTTCCGACCTAGAATTTACTGCTCCAATGCCTTTTCCTAGCGGAAATTTATTTGTTCATCAAGGCAACATTTACGATGGTAACGGAACCTTGGTTCGCACATTAAATATCGACAACCCTGGAGAACATTCTTGCCTCGGACGATTATCGAATGGCGATGATGCTTATTTCGCCATTGCTTTTGAAGAAGGCCCTAACGGAAACTGCCAAGGAACTATTGTTGCGCACAATGCTGTTACTGGCGTTTGTTTCGCTGTGACACCGACATCAGATTATGGATATCCGCAGTCGGGTACACATATTTCTTCACTCGCACACAAAAATAATGAAGGTGGTTGGATTGCGGCTTCAATGATGGGATACGATTTAGATGGACAAGATTTATTAGATCAAGAAATTATTATTGCCAAGGTCAATAACGGAAACGCAGACGTCTATCGTGTGGCACACCATAGAGCCGATGAAGAAGAATACAATTATTTTGGTGAGCCTCACGTTACTATAAGTCCAACAGGTACGCGTTTGCTTTTTGGTTCCGATTGGAGTGGCGCTGAAGATGGTGAATCATTGAATTCGTATGTTGCCGAATTAAAAGCCTACGACCCTACTCTTTCCATTTCTGAAGTTTCAAATACAATGCAGATTGTGTTATCTCCTAATCCTGTAACTACCTTTCTGAAAATTTCAGGAAATAATCCTATTGAAGAGTATGCGATTTACGCAGTTACAGGTGAAAAAGTAATTAATACATCCATAGACGCAAATCAGCAAATAGATGTTTCAGAAGTAGCCCAAGGGGTCTATTTTATAAAACTATCGATAGCAAATGAGACTGTAATTAGAAAATTTATAAAAAACTAAATAGTCTTAGTTTTTCTTCGGAAAAGCCCCGTTGTCATTATGATAACGGGGCTTCTTTTTTTATAAACTGAACTACAAACACTAGAACTTCCAATGAAATAGAATTCTTGAAAATTAGCTTTCAAAATTTAGCTAGCACAAAACTTTAAGAAAACTTTCTGTTTAACATTAACTTTAAATAATTAAACACATTGTATCTTTACAACATTACTTTCAGAATTTAACTTCTGAAAATCAAAAATATAGACACAAGACATGTTCGGATTATTCAAAAAGAAATCAGAGAAAGAAAAATTACAGCATCAATACGAAATGCTTTTAAAAGAAGCCTATACGCTATCTACTACCAATAGAAAAATGAGCGATCAAAAAACGTATGAAGCCGAAGAAGTATTAAAACAACTTGAAAAGCTTTCCTAATTTATTTGAATTAAAATGATAACAAAAAGAAAGCCTGACAATGTCGTTTTTAATACAGAAACTCAAAAATACGACGCGTCACTTAAGCCGTATCCTACTACTGTGGGTGCCCCTGTAATTACTCCAACAGATAATTCTGCTTGGAAAAATAGAAACATTGTTAAAATAAACCATAAAATTGAGGCTAAATACTTAGAACTTAGGGCTGAGTTTGATAAAATAATGCAGGAATTTGAATACAACAAACTTATTTTAGAAGCAAAATTTACTTTTGAACCTGTAATTGGAGAAGTGTATCATTTATATAAAAGAAGTAATAACGAAACCTTCTTATCCATGATTGCTCCTAATGAATGTAATTTTAATTCCATAGGCAGTTTTTATTTAAATGCAGATCAAATCTGGGAAAAAGTATCGTAAGCTAATGACACCAACCAATTTGTTCACAGAAAGAGAATTAGACCGTATTATAGAAATGGCGTGGGAGGATCGAACTCCTTTTGAAGCCATCGAATTTCAATTTAAGGTTTCAGAAAAAGAGGTGATTAAACTCATGCGTAGCAATTTAAAAGAATCTAGTTTTAAACGTTGGCGCAAACGTGTGAATAGTGGCGTAAGCACCAAACACCTTAAAAAAAGAAGTACAGAAATTACGAGGTTTAAGTCTTCACGTCAAAAAGCAATTTCAGGGAACAAAATCAGTAAACGATAAGGCTACACTACGATTCGTTAAGCACCATATAAATAGTAACTTTAGAGCTCATAGCACAACGACATGATGTACACTAAAAAAGATATTGAGCAGTTAGATCGAATTACTAGACTAACTATTATTAATTCGGTAACTGGCATTAAACCTGCCAATCTTATTGGAACCATCGGTGAAAATGGAACAACCAACCTAGCGGTATTTAGCTCTGTAGTGCATTTAGGAAGCAATCCTGCGCTTTTAGGTTTTATATGCAGACCTTCCACCGAAGACGTAGGTCATACTTTTCAGAACATTCAGGCTACTAAAGAATATACCATTAATCATATTCATCCCGAATTTGCCAAAAATGCCCATTATACGTCCGCAAATTATGATGCTAATATTTCCGAATTTGAGCGTTGTAATCTTTCCGAAGAATATATTCCGAATTTTAAAGCCCCTTTTGTAAAGGAGAGCACCTTCAAAATAGGATTACGTTTTAAGGAACAGATGGACATTAAAGCCAATGGCACTATGTTAGTAATAGGAGAAATTGAACACCTAATACTTCCTGATTCTGGAATGGTCGATGATGATATCGACTTAGAGGCTTCTAATGGTGTGGGGATTTCGGGTTTAAACAGCTATTATTCATTAAAAAAAATAGAACGATTTCCGTTTGTAAGACTTCATGAAGTACCCGATTTCAAAAAATGAAAAAAGAGCATCTTCCTCAAAAAATCTGTATCATTTGCAACAAACCTTTCAGCTGGCGTAAAAAATGGGAAAAGAACTGGAGTGAAGTGAAATATTGTAGTAAACGGTGTCGAAAAAATAAATGAAAAGTATTCACCTCATATTTCCACACCAATTGTTTCAGAAATCCCCTCTTTTTGAAACGAAAGTTCCCGTATATATTATTGAAGAATATTTATTTTTTAAGCAATATCCTTTTCACAAACAAAAAATAGCATTTCATAGAGCCACCATGAAACGCTATGCCGATTTTCTTCGGAAAGATAAAAAACTGGAAGTTTATTATATAGAAGCCATTGAGGCTATCTCGGATATTAGAAAACTCATTCCGTATTTAAAACAACAGGGAGTTGAACATATTAACTATGTAGATCCTACCGACGATTGGCTTCAGAAGAGACTCCTTCAATCTACTCAGGAAAACAATATCACTACCACAGCATACGATTCACCTCTTTTCCTTAATACAAAAAAGGAATTGGGTAGTTTTTTTAGAAAAGATAAAAAAAAATATCATCAAACCAATTTCTATAAAGAAGCGCGTAAGAAACGTGCCATTTTATTAGATCCTGAAGGTAATCCGAGGGGTGGAAAATGGACGTACGATGACGAGAATAGAAAGAAATATCCTGCTAAAAAGTCGCCGCCCTCCATACAATTTCCAGATGCCGATTCTTATTATAAGGAGGCTACAACATACGTAGCGGCACATTTTTCAGATCATTTAGGATCGCTTACAGAAATCTCCCTATACCCTACTAGTTTCGAAACGACAAGAATTTGGTTAGCGCAATTTTTCGAGAAACGGTTTATGGAGTTTGGAGTTTATGAAGATGCCATCGTTGCCGAAAATTCTATTTTGAATCATAGCGTTCTAACCCCAATGCTCAATGTGGGGCTAATTACCCCCAGCGAAATTATTGATGCTTGTCTGCACTATGCCGAAGAAAACAAGGTTCCAATTAATTCAACCGAAGGGTTTATTCGACAAATTATAGGTTGGAGAGAATTTATAAGGGGCGTCTATGAAGTTCGAGGTCGTGAAGAACGCACTACAAATTTCTGGAAGTTTAGTAATAATATACCAGCTTCCTTCTACGATGGCACCACTGGCATTCCCCCCATTGATCTCACCATAAAAAAAGTGTTGCAAACGGGATATTGTCATCACATTGAACGATTAATGGTATTGGGAAATTTTATGCTGTTATGCGAATTCGACCCCGATGAAGTGTATCGTTGGTTTATGGAATTATTTATAGACTCCTACGATTGGGTAATGGTGACCAATGTGTACGGTATGAGTCAGTTTGCGGATGGTGGTCTTATTGCCACAAAACCGTACATAAGCGGCAGTAACTACCTCATGAAAATGAGCAATTATAAAAAAGGCGACTGGCAAGAGGTGTGGGACGGCCTCTTTTGGAGGTTTATGCATACACATCGAGAGTTTTTCTTATCAAATCCGCGCTTAGGCATGCTTGTAAGAATGTTTGATAAAATGCCCTCTGAAAAGCAAGATAAACACTTAGAAAACGGACAAAATTTTATCGATAGTTTGGCACGATAACTATTTTAAGTGCTTCGTAATCTTAGAACTCAAAGGTTTTGTGATTGAGTAGTAATAGTCAATCAATTGTCCCGCTTCATCTACCAAGTACTTTTGAAAATTCCATTTTACACTTGAACTCTTTCTACCATTCAAATCTTTAGTAGTAAGCCAAGTATATAGTGGATGTTGTTCAGTCCCTTTTACATTAATCTTCTCTGTTAGTAAAAAAGTAACTCCAAAGTTCAGTTCACAAAACTCTTGGATTTGCGAGGCATTGCCTGGCTCTTGCTTCCCAAATTGATTACAAGGAGAACCAATAACTACTAGTTTGTTTTGGTAGGTATCACTCAAAGATTGTAATTCTTTATATTGCTTTGTAAAACCACATTCCGAAGCAACATTTACAAACAGTATGTTCTTTCCTTTAAAGTCTGAAAGCGAAATCGGTTTTCCATTTAAAGCGTTGATTTTAATATCATAGATGGATTTCTTCTCTGTTTTTGAAGAAGTACTGTTTGATACTTTGGCGTTTTCAATTGTTTTCATCGTTATATTTTAAAGGTTACTATACCGCAGTCCATTTCAAAAATTTGTCCCGAAAAAGAAGCTGCGTTGTCCGACAATAGAAATTCAGCCGTTGCTGCGACTTCCTTAGGATTTAAAAAACGTTTTAAAGGATGGCGTTCTGTTATATTTTCAATCATTTTTTCATTTCGCAACAACTTTGAAGCTAAGTCTGTATCAGTAACTGTCGGTGCAATGGCATTTATTCGAATTGTAGGTGCTAATTCTGCTCCTAACGATTTAACCAATCCTTCAACACCCGATTTTGAAGTCGCAACACTTGCGTGAAAAGGCATACCTAATTTAGAAGCTACCGTGCTAAACAACAAAATTGAAGGATTCTTACCTTTCTTTAATTGCGGTAAATAATTTTTAATAGCCTTAACAGCTCCCAACACATTAATTTCAAAATCTGTTCGAAAATCATCTAAATCCAATCTAGAAATTGGCTTCAAATTGATACTTCCAGGACAATACACCAAACCATCAACCACCTCTAAATCGGGTAATTCATCTGTTAAAACATCACAGCTATGATGAGTTAAGTTATCATGCTTCATTTCTGGAGGCGTTCTACTCACGTTAATAATTCTATGATTCGCTATTAAGGTACTTATAATTGCATTGCCAATCCCCTTACTTCCTCCTATCACAACTAATGTCTTCATGTTTTTCAATATTTTAAGGTAACAGACTGAGCACTACAAAAAAAGAACACACGTCTTATCACAAAAATACAAATTTTGTTTATCGACATCTGTTAATTATTAAACAAAATATGATGTACATTAAAAATGTACGATGCTTTAAAATACTATTTGTAAAACTTTCAGAAAAAAATACAGAAATAATACCGAAGAGAGCGAATTGAAGAGACACGTTATGTCCTATTTTATATAGACTAATCAGTAAAATGAAACACCATTACGCGTCTCTAATTAGTATCTTTTTAGTATTTTTATATCTGTAACATTTGTTACTTTTAGTTGGATGGAATACCTCTAATTTTGTGGAAAAGACTATACATGAAAAAAATAAAACAAACACTGTACAGTATCCTTTTCTTAAAGTGCCCTCGATGTCATGAAGGTCCGTTTTTAGAGGCAAATCCTTATCACATTAGTAAAATGAACAAAGTGAAAAGTCATTGTCCAAACTGCAATTTAAAATATTCTATTGAACCCAGTTTTTATACAGGTGCAATGTATGTTTCGTATGCTGTTGGAGTTGCTGTAGCCGTTGCTGCCTATGTCTTATTACTCATTTTCGGAATTGATTTTGGTCCCACTGGAATATTCTTAACAATAATTGGTGCTTTACTAATTTTGATGCCCTACATCGGAGCCGTATCGAAAGCAATTTGGGCACATATATTTTTAAAATAGTTACTATGATTCAGGAGTTAAAGGCAAGTTATGGGCATTTATTTGAAGATGCATTAATCAATGAAATCGTTCAAGTAGGTACTTATAAAGAAATACCTGAAGGTCACAAAATGATGGATATTGGAGACTATGTAAAATCCATGCCTTTACTTATTTCTGGAGCTATTAAAATTTTGAGAGAAGACAATGAAGGAGATGAGTTATTGTTATACTATTTAGAAAAAGGTGACACCTGCTCCATGACTATGGCTTGTTGTTTGGGACAACAAAAAAGCATGATAAGAGCCATTGCTGAAACTGATGCGAAACTGATAATGGTTCCCGTTACTAAAATGGAGGAGTGGACTAAAAACTATAAGTCTTGGCGAAATTTTGTTTTTGAAAGTTATCATAACCGAATCAATGAGCTTTTAACGACCCTAGATAATATCGTATTTTACCAAATGGACGAAAGGTTGATACAATATCTAAAAGAAAAAGCGAGAGTAAATAACGATGACATAATTAAAAACACGCATCAAGAAATTGCATACGATCTTCACACGTCAAGAGTGGTCGTTTCTAGGTTATTGAAAAAATTAGAACAACTTGGAAAGATTAAACTTCATAGAAATTATCTAAAAATAGTAAATTTATAAAAACTATGTAACTGATGTTACTGTATAAACCACATGAGTCCATTACTTTTGACTGTAGGTTTTAAACTTCATGGAATTAATTGAACTTTTTGGATATATAAGTGCTTTGTTTATTGGTATATCCCTCGGATTAATAGGCGGAGGAGGCTCTATTTTAGCAGTTCCAATGCTCGCTTATCTGTTTTCTATAAATGAAAAAGTAGCAACCGCATACTCATTATTCATTGTTGGTTCTAGCGCCTTAGTGGGCGGAATAAAGCAATATTTTAAGGGATATGTTAACTTGAAAGTTGCCATTCTCTTTGGTTTCCCAGCAATTATAGGAGTAACAATCGTTAGACACTTTGTAGTTCCAGCATTACCAGACGTTTTATTCAGCATTAATTCTTTCGAATTTACACGAAGAATGGGAATGTTTGGCTTATTCGCCCTCTTAATGTTTCCTGCAGCATACTCCATGCTAAAAGGAAAAAAAGTATCCCCAATAAAAACGACTGAAAAGGTAAAATACAATTACTTTTTAATCCTTATTCAAGGTTTTATATTAGGCACTATAACAGGATTAATTGGTGCTGGCGGCGGATTCCTTATCATTCCAGCTCTCGTTATTCTAGCCAATCTTAAAATGAAAGTGGCTGTAGGCACTTCATTAATTATAATAGCATTAAATGCATTAATAGGATTCTTTTTAGGCGACGCTTTACTAATCACTATTGATTGGTCCTTTTTAACAAAAGTAACAGGCCTTTCAATTGTTGGAATATTTATTGGAAGCTATCTAGGCAACTTTATTGATGGAAAGAAATTAAAAAAGGGGTTTGGTTATTTTATCATTATAATGGCCCTATTCATTTTCTTCATGGAATTTATAATTAAGAGCTAATTCCAAGAAGGTTCTTACTTTCTAACTCATACAATAGAACTACTTTAAGAAGTAAAATAATTTCTTCGGAAAGTCATAAATTATAAGTTTAATCCTGCTTTCTAATTTAACTACTCTTCTAATATTAATAATTGATTTTCTTTTAATGACTGAAGTAATAAAGAAGTATAATTATTAATATTCTTATTTATTTTATCTGCGCCTACAACTTCAATATCTGCGCGCCATAATAATTCTCGTTCTTTTCCTGGACAGATGCAATAAAGGGATGTTTCGGTAGTATAAACTTGATAGCGATCATGTTGTTCTTTAAAATAAACATACTGATTGCCATAATAATAATCTTCAAAAGTTTGGTATCCTTTTGCAAAATTACGATACGCATCCACCATTGTCACTTTACTTTCTCGCGCTGTAATTTTTGTAAATAGAATGGCATCAAATCCTGCTTCTAACAACTTATTCTCAATATCGCCTAATTGTTTTAAAGATTGTTTGTTATTGGTGAACGAAGTTTCAAAAAAATCGATGCTTTTTACCGCTGTAACATCTTCTTTTTCCAATGCGTCAACTACTTTCTTTTCAAAAGTTCTTCTTAAATCTTTATCGGCCGATATACCAACTACCAAAACTTTATTAGCTTGAAAATTAACTGTATCAAGAGTCGTATACTGTTGTAAAAGCCTTGTAGAAGAACAACTTACAAGCGTAATGATGAGAATAAAAAAAGAGAGGTACATTGCGTAGTTTTTCATCGGTTTATGTTTTGGGTAATAATTTTGAGTTTTCACTTTTCAAAATCGATTTAATTGCATCAAAAAGTGCTTTTTTAGTATTCTTATACTGTTCAATATATTCAAACACAGCAACCTTTAGATAATGGTGTGTCACAATATATTCTTTCTTTTCAGCAGCAGAACATCCATGACTTAAAAGCGCTTCAATATGGTTACAATGATCTTTACACTCTTGTTGTAGGTCATTTATACTTTTTTCTTCTTTTGATAAAGTTCCAACTAACGTTAAGGATGTAGTGTATAGCTTTTCTGATATTAACGGAATTGTATATTTCTTAATTAATTCATCTAAAAACAATTGTTCGTCTTTAATAAATTCTAATTCTGAAAACCATTGATGGCACTCTTCATGTAATTCTTCAGGCGTACTTAACTGTAAATATTTATTAATACTATTTTCCATGGGGGCTTTCGTTTAAATTATGTCAGTTTTTTCTGTTTATTTTTTTTAAAAATTTCTGAAAGCATATCAAATATATTCTTCTTTGTTTTTTTTACCGCTGAGTGAAAATTCATTTCTTCAATTAGCAACCTATAATGCTCATTTTTATACACTTCTAGCTCACCTGGCACATCTTCATCATCCATTAAAATTTGAAGGTTATTGCTGTGTAATTCTAACTCTTTCAATAACTTTTCTAGAATTTCTTTATGTGATTCCAATTCCTGTTTAATTTCTTTGCTCTTTTCTGAAGATGCTTCTGAAATAACTTCTAAGGCGTGAGCGGCTACCAAATTTTCCAAAAATTGAAGTTCATCCTTCATAAATTTAAGATCCGATAAACTACGTAAAGTGTCTTTATGCAACCCATTGTTATCGCGCCATTCTATAAATTTTAAATGTGTTGTGCTCATAGTATAAAAAATTAAAAAAGTTGAAACTATACAGCTTCATTGTATCTGAATTGTATCTGAGTCTTCCTTAAAGAAACCCTACATTCAATAATTTCTCTCTTTAAACGCTCTTGGCGATTTACTTCCAAAAGTAGAATCATTTTATTTCGAAGTAAATGTAACTGATACAACGATACTTAGAAATGACAATTATCAGTTTATACTTTCAGAGTTCGATGTATCTTTGTTAACCAAATGGTTAAACTATAAAGTTAAATGCGTAAATCGGATAAAAATAAAGATGCAGAATCACAAATATTAGACGCTGCAAAAAACATATTTCAGAAAAAAGGAATGGATGGCGCCCGTATGCAAGAAATAGCAGATGAAGCGGGTATTAATAAAGCGCTTTTGCATTATTATTTCCGAAGTAAAAAATTACTTTTTGAAGCCGTATTCACGAATGCTTTTTCGCTACTTGCTCCACAACTCAACAAAATATTAAATGACGATTCATCCATTGAAGAGAAAGTGAAAAATTTCACTTTTAATCAAATCTCATTTATCATAAAGCATCCCTATCTACCCAATTTCATCATTCAAGAGTTGAATAGAAATCCAGAGTTTTTTGATACAATAAAAGAACATCCTTCCTTTCCTTCACTTGAAAAATTTAAAACACAAGTTCAGAAGGAAATACAACAAGGAATTTTAAAACCTATAGACGGAGAGCAGCTTTTTATTCACATCGTCTCACTCAATTTATTTCCTTTTATCGCGAATCCATTACTGAAAGGTTTTTTACAAAAAGATGATGCCCAATACAAGCAACTAATAGAGAATCGAAAAACAGAAGTTTCAGAATTTATTATACGATCCATAAAAAATTAAGCTATGAAAACGCATTTTCTTATTTTCTTCGGAATGCTTCAATTGATAGCCACAGCACAACAGAAACTAACGTTGGAGGAATGCTATGTTGCGGTCGAAAAAGAGTATCCGTTATCAAAGCAATCAGCTCTATTAGAAGAGAAAACCAATTCAGAAATAAAAGTTTTAGAAAAAGAAAAACTTCCAAAGTTAGCACTAAACGCTCAAGCTACATATCAATCTGATGTCATAGAATTTCCTTTTCAATTGCCAAACGTGAACATTGAATCACCTAATAAAGATCAATACCGTGCAACAATAGATGCCAATCAGCTTATATACAACGGCGGTATCATTTCAGCAAACACAAAACTAAAAAGTGCATCTCTTGCTACCAAACAACAATCAATTGCCGTACAGCTATACACGCTAAAAAACAGAATCAACCAAAATTATTTTGGAGTGCTTCTGCTTCAAGAACAAGCGCAACTACTACAATCTAAAAAGAAACAACTTCAAGCGCGTTTAGACGAAATAAAGATTGGTGTAAAATACGGTGCTGTTCTCCCCGCTTCCGAACAAGTACTACAAGCAGAATTATTAAAACTGGAACAACAACAATCCCAAATAAACAACGACAAGAAAAAGGCACTTAACAATTTGTCTCTTTTAATTTCTAAAGAAATATCGGACTCAACTATGTTGGAAAATCCAACACTTAGTTTCGATCTAAAAAATACTTCCGAGCGTCCCGAATTAATGCTGTTTGAATTGCAGGAAAATCAGTTAGAAACATCAAAAGAAGTAATTTCTAAATCCAATTTCCCTAAAATAAGTGGTTTCGCACAGCTCGGTTATGGAAACCCTGGACTCAATATGTTAGACAATTCTTTTCAAGAGTTTTATATGGCGGGACTGAAACTAAATTGGACCCTTTTCGATTGGGGAACGGTACACGAAAAAAAACGCATTGTAGATATTTCCAAGGATCTTATTTCAACCGAAAAAGAGGCCTTTCTCTTGAATACTCAAATACAATTGAAAGATGCTGAAAGCGACATTGAAAAATATGTAGAAATGCTTCAGAAAGACGGAGAAATAATAACCCTTCGAGAAGACATTCTGAAAACAACCACCTCTCAATTACAACATGGTGCCATCACTTCTTCAGAATACATTATTGAACTAAACAACCTGTACGAAGCAAAAATTGACCAACAATTACACAACATTCAATTAGCATTTACCAAAGCGAATTACAAGGTGATTGCAGCCGATTTTAATTAACTAGTCTTATGAAAAACATACAACTCCTATTTTTAACAAGTCTCTTCGGAATACTATCCTCCTGCACCAATACTGAAAAAGCAGATGGCTACGGAAATTTTGAAGCTACCGAGATTATCGTTTCTTCCGAAGCCAATGGAAAGCTTCTTTTTTTAAGTCTAGATGAAGGTCAACTGTTAGAAGAAGGAGCGATTGTCGGTTTAATAGATACGCTTCAACTTCACTTAAACAAACAACAACTGAAGGCAACAAAAGCGACAGTGGCCTCCAAATCGGGCGGAGTTTGGTCACAACTTGGTGTTCTTGAGCAAGAATTACTAACGGCAAAAACGGAACAAGATCGTATTCAGCAGATGTTTTCTGAAAACGCAGCAACACAACGCCAATTAGAGCAAGCAGACAGTCGTGTGGAAGTCCTAAAAAAGCAAATGAAAAATATCGCTACTCAAAATGAACCTATTGTAAACGAGCTAAAAGCAATGGATGCTAAAGTGGCTCAAATTTCAGATCAGATTTTAAAAAGTGCCATTGTGAATCCCATAAACGGAACGGTATTAAGCAAATATGCTGAACCTAGCGAAATTGTATCCTACGGAAAACCGCTGTATAAAATTGCCGATATAGAAGAAATGATTCTACGTGTTTATGTAAGTGAAACGCAACTAGCAGCCATAAAAATTGGACAAGAAGTAACGGTTAAGATTGATGATGGAGATGCAATGAAAACATATTCAGGGATTGTTAATTGGATTTCAGCTTCGGCCGAATTCACTCCTAAAATCATTCAAACAAAAGAAGAGCGCGTCAACTTAGTTTATGCGGTAAAAATAACGGTAAAAAATGATGGAAGCCTTAAAATAGGGATGCCCGCAGAGATGTGGATCACGTCTTCTGAAAATTAGTTGCACTTGGGTAGTACAATAGGTTTTAAAAACTAAGATTATACAATGGAAACAAATACAGACAATTTAGACAGCTATTTAGAAAATCATTACATACATCGAAGTAATTGGTTGAGAGCGGCAGTTCTTGGTGCCAACGACGGAATTTTATCTACCGCAAGTATTGCTATTGGTGTCGCGGCGGCAAGTGATTTGAGAAATCCAATTGTATTGGCCACCTTGGCAGGATTAGTCGCTGGAGCTTTATCGATGGCAGCAGGTGAATATGTTTCGGTAAGCTCTCAAACAGATATCGAAAAGGCAGATATTGAACGGGAAAAAATAGAACTCGCTGAAATGCCAGAAATTGAGTTGCATCGCCTTGCTGAAATTTATGAACAAAGGGGACTAAAAAAAGAAACTGCCCTATTAGTTGCCAAGGAATTTACCGCAAAAGATGCTTTAGCTGCCCATGTAAGAGATGAATTGGGAATAAATGAAATAAGTCAAGCCAAACCCATACAAGCGGCAATGGCTTCTGGTGCTTCCTTTATCGTGGGAGGTATACTTCCATTAATTGTAACCTTATTTGTTCCCCTATCAACAATGGTCATCACCTTATACGCTTCTGCGACTATTTTTCTAATATTATTAGGCGTAGTAGCCGCTAAAACTGGAGGTTCTAGCATTGGAAAAGCAATTCTCAGAATTACCTTCTGGGGTACGATTGCTATGGGAATCACAGCTTTAGCTGGGTATTTATTTGGAGTATCTATTTAATAATTATAACACTAAAATCACATTCTATGAAAAAGACAATTCTCGCAACTGCACTCATTTCTGCATTAATGATTAGCTGTAATGAAACAAAAGATCATTCAAAAAAGAGTGAAACGTTAGAAGTCACAAAAGAAATGCAACATCAGGATTCGGAAAAAATGGCTTCTGAAACGCACGTCTTAGATAATTCTTGGATAGCCGATATACAACTCGACAATGGCAATAAATGGGCTGCCAATCTAGAAACAACTGAAGGTATTACTAAAATGCTCCAGCAAATAGAATCTAGCAATCCTAGGACTATTGAAGATTATCAAAACTTAGCTTCTCAACTAAATACTGAAAAGAACTTCGTCATAAAAGAATGCACGATGAAAGGTCCGTCACACGACAACCTCCATATCTTTTTGCATCCGCTTATTGAAAAAATTGAAGCTTTAAAAAACGTTTCAACAACTACGGAAGGTACCGAAATCACCCAAAGTATTAAAGAGAACCTTACCAACTATGGAAATTATTTTCAATAATTAAAAAATTTAAAATCATGGAAAAACATCAATATAATGTAGACATACACTGGCGCCAAGACCGAAAAGGAATGATGTGTTCGCCAGAATTAGCGGAAGGCTGCTCAGATAATACCAATTGTATCGAAGTTGCCACACCTCCTGAATTTCCGAAGGGAATGCCTAATATATGGTCGCCAGAACATCTTTTTACGGCCTCGGTAAGCAGTTGTTTAATGACAACCTTTTTAGCGATTGCTGAAAACTCAAAACTAGATTTCAGTGGTTTTAGTTGTAAGTCGAAAGGGATATTAGAAAAAGTGGAAGGGAAATATGTCATGTCTGAAGTCATTTTAGAACCTACAGTAACTATAAAAGATGAAAAAGATCGAGAACGCGCCGAGCGAATCCTTCAAAAATCGGAACGAGCTTGTTTAATTTCAAATTCGATAAAATCAAAAATTAGTATGATTCCTGAAATAATCGTAGAAGCATAAAAAATGGGGATTTCCTTACACCATATTAGTAAATCATTTAAAAGCGTCACTGCTTTAAAAGACATTTCGTTCGATGTAAAATCGGGGGAGCTTTTCGGACTTATTGGTCCCGATGGTGCTGGAAAAACAACGCTTTTTAGGGTTCTCACCACCTTACTTTTGGCAGATGAAGGAACCGCAAGTGTCGCAGGCATGGATGTGGTAACCGACTATAAAGCCATACGTAACTCGGTAGGCTATATGCCTGGACGTTTTTCACTGTATCATGACTTAACCGTTGAAGAAAATCTCAACTTTTTTGCAACGATTTTCAATACCACTTTAGAAGAAAACTACGATTTAATAAAAGAAATTTACGTTCAGATTGAACCTTTTAAGAATCGTCGTGCTGGGAAGCTTTCTGGCGGAATGAAACAAAAACTAGCTTTATGTTGTGCGCTTATCCACAAACCTAAAGTGCTTTTTTTGGACGAGCCCACTACGGGCGTTGATCCTGTTTCTCGGAAAGAGTTTTGGGAAATGCTGAAAAGATTACAGCAAAAAGACATCACCATGCTCGTTTCAACCGCTTATATGGATGAAGCGAGTCTTTGTGACCGCGTGGCGCTGATTCAAGACGGAACTATTTTGGAAATCGATACCCCACAGCGTATTATTGAAAAATTCCCAAGAACGATTTACAACGTAAAAGCTTCAGAAACCTATCGCCTTCTTAAAGATTTAGAAAAGTATGAGGCGACACATAGTGTATATCCTTTTGGTGAATTTTTGCATTTCACAAGCAAAGATGCAGCATTTACTTCCGAAGAATTAATTCAGTTTTTAGAACAAGAACATCATACCGAGATAGAAGTTTCTGAAGCGATTCCGACGATTGAAGATTCATTTATGACACTTTCAAAAGAGCACTCCAATAATGGAAACTAAAAACGCCATACTCGTTAAAAACCTCAGCAAACGTTTTGGCGATTTTACCGCTGTAAACGCAATAACTTTTGAGGTGAAAAAAGGAGAGATTTTCGGCTTTTTAGGAGCTAATGGTGCTGGAAAAACAACTGCCATGAAAATGCTAATCGGAATTTCTAAACCTTCCGAAGGCACTGCTACTGTTGCTGGATTTGATGTAAAAACACAATCGGAAGCCGTTAAGAAGAGTATTGGCTATATGAGTCAGCGATTTACACTTTACGACGATCTAACTATTAAAGAAAATATTGCTTTTTTCGGTGGAATCTACGGCCTAAGTAATGAAAAGATCAAAGAAAAAACAGCCTTGTTGATCGATGAATTAGGTTTACACGACAAGGCATCTAATTTGGTGCGATCGCTGCCTTTAGGATGGAAGCAGAAAGTGGCGTTTTCGGTTGCTTTACTCCACGAACCAAAAATCGTGTTTTTAGATGAACCTACCGGAGGTGTGGATCCTATCACACGAAGACAATTTTGGGAAATGATTTATCGAGAAGCAAACAAAGGAACGACCATTTTTGTTACAACACATTATATGGATGAAGCAGAATATTGTGACCGAGTTTCTATCATGGTGGAAGGAAAAATTGAAGCTTTAGATTCCCCAAAAAAATTAAAAAAGCAATTTAAAGTAGACTCTATGAATGAAGTGTTTTTAAAACTGGCACGTAATATCGAATAATGAAAAGATTTAGAGGTTTTGTAATAAAAGAATTCTACCACATCTTCAGAGACAAGCGAACCTTGATCATTCTGTTTGGAATGCCTGTGGTACAAATTCTCTTATTTGGTTTTGCCGTCACCAACGAAATTAGCAATGTAGATATCGCTGTACTAGACCGCTCAAAGGATTCCGAAACACAGAAAATCATCAACACTATAGAGGCTTCAAAATATTTTAAAGTCACTGATTTTATTGTAGATGAGAAACAAATTGAAACCATATTTAAAAAAGGAAAAGTAAAAGCCGTACTTGTTTTTGAAAACAATTTTAGTAAAGATATTGTCGCTAAAAATATGGCTAACGTTCAAATTATAACAGATGCCACTGAGCCCAATGTAGCTAATTCTGTAAACACCTATCTCACATCAATTTTACAACAATACCAAACCGACCTCAACCAACGCCAACAGATCCCCTATCAAATTGTACCACAAACACGCATGTATTACAATCCTGAATTGAAAAGTGTGTTTATGTTCGTGCCAGGGATTATGACGGTTATTTTAATGCTGGTTTCGGCAATTATGACCTCTATTTCAATCACACGTGAAAAAGAGCTGGGTACCATGGAAATTTTATTGGTTTCCCCCTTAAAACCCTATCAGGTAATTGTAGGGAAAGTTTTTCCTTATGTCTTTTTAGCCATTAGTAACGCTATTATCATTTTGATGCTAGGTTTCTTTGTGTTTAAAATGCCTATTGAAGGGAGCTATTTCCTTCTGGCCTTAGAAACCGTCCTATTTATTTTTAGCGCGCTGGCATTGGGGATTTTAATTTCAACCATTTCTGAAACCCAACAAACCGCAATGATGGCATCACTCATGGGATTAATGTTGCCTACCATTTTACTTTCTGGTTTTATTTTTCCGATATCAAGTATGCCATTACCATTACAAGTTATTAGTAATATCATCCCTGCCAAATGGTTTATAATTTTAATTAAGGGTATCCTGTTAAAGGGCGTCGGACTTGAAGTACTCTGGAAAGAAACGTTGGTCTTAGTTGCAATGATTGTTGCTTTTATCGGCTTAAGTGTAATGAAGTATAAAACAAGACTAGAATGAGAACGATACGATTCTTATTGGTAAAAGAGTTTAAACAGATTTTTCGCAATAAGGCGATGCTGCTCATTATTTTTGTGCTCCCACTCATACAACTTTTGATACTTTCAAACGCGGCTTCTTATGAGGTGAAAAATAGCAAGTTTGCGATTGTCGACTTAGATCATTCATCCTATTCTAGGGCATTAATACAAAAATTTGAAGCTTCGTCTCAGTTTGATTTTATGGGATTATTTTCTTCGGAAAAAATTGCGAAAGAACAGATGCAGCAAGGAAAAATAGATGTTGTACTCTACATACCTGTACATTTCGAGCGATCTTTTCAGAAAGAAAAAAAAGGAAGCTTATTAACAACGATCAACGCGATTAATGGCTCTGCGGCGGCTGTAGAAAATATGTATGTAAATGCTATCCTTAAGGATTTCAACAAAACAATACAAGTAGATTTTATGGGAGCTGAAGCTTCTCTACAACCGAAGCAGCTTCATATTGACACCCTTTTTTGGTTTAACCCAGAACTGAATTACAAAACCTTTATGGTTCCTGGTATTTTAGTGCTTCTTGTAACTATGGTAGCGCTCTTTCTTGCAGGAATGAATATTGTACGCGAAAAAGAACTCGGAACTTTAGAGCAGATTAATGTAACTCCCATAAAAAAACACCAATTTATAATAGGCAAGCTCCTCCCCTTTTGGATTATTGGAATGTTTGAATTGGCCGTTGGTTTAGTAATTGCGAGACTCATTTTTGACGTACCTATGGTAGGAAACTTCGGATTATTATTCCTGTTTGCCTCTGTCTATCTTTTGGTAATTTTAGGCATTGGAATGTTCATTTCAAACTTTACCGATACCCAGCAACAGGCGATGTTCCTCTCTTGGTTTTTTGCCGTGATTTTTATATTAATGAGCGGACTTTTCACGCCAATTGAAAGTATGCCTGCTTGGGCACAGGTACTAACGGAAGCCAACCCCGTGAAATATTTTGTAGAAGTAGTCCGAATGGTAATGCTAAAAGGGGCATCGCTACTAGATATCATGCCACAACTTATAAAATTAAGTATATACGCCTTGCTCATAAACACACTTGCTGTTTGGAGCTATAAAAAAGTAAATTAATGGAACCCACTAAAAAATATCATTTACAAAAAGGAGAGTCCACATTTCTTCAAGGGCCGCACTCCCGATTTAAGGAACTTCTTTTTACGTTTAAAGTACAATTCAGTTTTATTACTGCCTTTCGTAAAATGCACTTTATTGGTCCTTGTGTCACCATTTTCGGATCAGCCCGATTTCCTTCAAGTTCCAGTCATTATAAAAATGCAGAAAAAATAGGGGCTGCCTTATCAAAATTAGGGTTTACGATTATGACGGGTGGTGGTCCTGGTATTATGGAAGCTGCCAATAAAGGAGCCTATGAAGCTGGAGGCTATTCGGTAGGAGTAAATATTATTCTCCCATTTGAGCAAAACCCCAATCCTTACTTGCACAAATGGATAGATATCCCTTACTTTTTTGTTCGAAAATTTCTACTGATGAAATACTCCTATGCTTACGTAGTAATGCCTGGTGGAATGGGAACTCTAGACGAGTTGTTTGAAGCAATTACACTGATACAAACCAAAATTATTAAAAACTTCCCCATCGTTATTTTTGATTCTGAATATCATAAAGAACTCTGTCACCACATTCAACTCATGGCTAAAAACGGAAGTATCAGCCCGGAAGACATGAAATTACTTTTTGTCACCGATTCGCCTGAAGAAGTTGTCGAGCATATACAAAAGCACGCCATTGAAAAATTTGGATTGGTAAAGAAACTCTACAGTCCGAAATGGTGGTATGGCGAAAACAGAAAGAGATTTTAAACAGCTATTTCTATAATGTCGTATAGCTTCGGAAGTGTTATTTTCCAGTGATAAGTATCTTGTAACTTCACTCGCAATGCATCTTGAGCGGTATGTTCGCCGTGAATTAGAAAAACTTGTTCTGGAACATTTTTAATTTCACTACACCAATCTAAAAGCCCTTGCTGATCTGCATGTGCCGATAAACTATCAATGTGATGCACCTCAGCCTTTACATCGTAATACTTTCCGAAGAACTTTAACTCATGAGCTCCTTCTAGCAACTGTCTGCCACGGGTACCCTCTGCTTGATATCCCACTAATAAAATAGTAGTCGTTTCAACATCTATCAATTGTTTTAAATACGTAAGTACTCGCCCGCCAGTGACCATACCACTACCTGCTATTACCACTTTTGGCTGCGGATTATCAATCGTTTCCCAAGTTTCTTTATAGGATGTAATAATATGCATTCGATTCTGCATGGCATGGAATTCTGACGAATTCAATTTATACCAATCTGGAAATCGCTCAAAAACAGAAAGCACGTTATTTCCCATCGGACTATCAACAAAAATCGGGATGTTAGGTATGCGCCGTTCTTTGTATAATTTCCACAATAGAAACATTAAGGTTTGAAGACGTTCTACAGCGAATGAAGGAATGATTAGGTTTCCACGGTTGTGGATGGTTTTGTTTATTAGGTCCACTAATTTATCTGAAACACTTTCAATGGGATGCAATCTGTTTCCATAGGTGCTTTCCATAAAAAGATAATCTGCACTTTGTGGTTTTTTGGGAGGAAAGAGTAGAAAATCATTCTCTCTTCCAACATCTCCTGAGAAAACGAAGCGCTTTCCGAAGAGATCTAATTCAATAAATGTCGATCCTATAATATGTCCGTTGTATTGAAACCTACATCCAATATGGTCTGAAAGTTGGTTCCATTCGTCCTGTTCTACCGATTTAAAAAAACCAAGGGTAAATTCTGCTTCCTTGATTGTATAAAAGGGCAATGCGGGTTCATGTTTAGAATATCCTTCTTCATTGGCTCTCTCTGCATCCTCTTCATGAATCTTGGCACTGTCTAAGAGAATAACTTCCGCTACGGCCAAAGTAGGAGCTGTTCCAAGAATTTTACCTCGAAAACCATTTTTCACCAATCTAGGCAAGTACCCGGTATGGTCTAAATGCCCATGTGTTAACAAAACAAGATCAATTTTTGAAACATCAATTGGGAGCTGCTCCCAGTTTTTTGTGCGCAACTCTTTCAACCCTTGAAACATGCCACAATCGACCATGATGTTTAATTCAGGCGTTTCCAATAAAAACTTGGATCCAGTTACAGTTCCAGCTGCTCCTAAAAAATGTACGTTTACTTTTCGCATTTGTTATGTATTACAAAGCATTTCTACTTCCGAAAGAATTTTTTTCTTCCGAATTTCTGAAATCCCTAAATGATCTAAATAAAAAGTATCGTCTGCCAATTGTCGGCACAACACAATATTCCGACTCAATAAAAATTGTTTTTCTCTTTTGGTCATAAGTGTGGATACTGTAATGGGATACAACCCTAACCGATCAATACGATCTTTAAGTCCGTTCTCTTTTGGGTAATCCCAACTTAAAAGATACAATCCCATGCAATGACCGTACGTTATTGCATCGGTTGTGAATCTAGTGTTGGTTACAACCCAACCTTCAGTAGGTCTTGCTTTTGTGTTTTTATATTGTGCTAAAATATCCTGATACCTAGAATGAATGTATAGCGGAACTTTTACATTACACGTAGTAGTTTTTTCGCTATGAAATTTGCACTCGGCTACGATGTGTTGTTCCTTTTTTATCGCTATTACATCTACCTCGTGAGAAACACACTTTCCTTGTAAAATTTTCCCTGTTTTCACCTCATATCCCGAGTAGGTTAACAATGCTCCTATAAATTTTTCAAAAGGAAATCCTGTAGGACCTAACTCGTAAATGGCTTTTTTTAATTTGTATTTAGCCGCATAAATTGATTTTCTCTTTTTCAATAAAGCAAAAGCTCGGTTATATATTTCTTTTGTTGAAATACCTTGGTATAACTCATCCCTAACTTTATTAATGATCGTTGTTACGGTTTGCTCATCTGCGCCACTATGATACAAACTACTACGAAGCTTCGAAATTGAAAAATCTGCTTTTTCACCTGATGATTTTACTACCTGAATTTTTTCAGTATCCATGACTGCTTAATTACGTAAATCATGTAACACCAAAACAGGAACTTTTGCATGATAGCCTAACTCTTTCACCATAGGTTTTGAAAAATTAAATTCAAAAAAACCATGCTTTTTATTGATAAATGAAATCATTTCACTTTCCCGAACTTGAATAAATAAATTAAGTCCTGTCTGAACATCTGCATTTTCTAAATAATGAAAAGAATAAGTAAGACCGTCAAAGCACTCTTCCAACAATTCTTTTTTTGCTTGTTGCTCTTCAGATAATTTTTCAGATTCATTAATATGTAAAATGCGAATAGGTGCATTGGTTATTTTTGCAATTTCGTACAGGTACTTTAACTCTCTACGTTTGTAATGTGTTTTAAAACTAGTAGGAAAAACAATTTCATTAGGTTCTTTAAAAATGACATCGGTAGGAATCATAAATACAGGACAATTCCGCACTTTTTCCATAAAATCAATACTATTACTTCCAAGTATGGTATCAATATTATCTGTTTCTCCTTTATTAGAGATAATTACCATATCGATATCCTTATCATCCACAAACTGTTTTACGCCCTCCAATGGAGTATTTAATAATGATTTTGTAAAATACGTATGGTTTGATGGAACATCTAATAATTCGATTTGTTGTAATAATTTGGCGAGTCCAGAATTTGATCTTTTCTTGGCATCTTCAAACAATTTATTTTCTAAATTCGCTACCATCAAATTGTCAATCGCGTAATTGGCAACCATAAAAGTATTTAGTAGGTAAAAATCCACCTCTTCGTTTTTGAATAACTCGCTCGCATATCGAACAGCATTCCACGCATTTTTTGAAAAATCTGTAGGCAATAAAATTTTCTTCTTCATTTCAGTATTTATTAAGGTTTCCTTAGATTAAAAATAGCGATTGAAATACATTGTACCTATGATAAATATCAGTCTCTCTTAGGCAACACTAAAAATGGGCTCTGTGTATATTTTGCTATATTTTTAACAGTAGCCTCTCTGAAGAATCGTACAATTGCATTGTGTTTGTAATATATCATTGCGAGCATATCTACATTTTCTTCTGTTAAATGAGAACTTATCGCTTCGTAATTATCTATATCTTCAGACAACCAATTACTTTCTACGGTATATTCTTCTAGGAGCTCTAATAAATGCTCAAAATTTGCCTGTTGTGCATCTGTTAATCGTTCTTCTTTATGTATGTGTAATACCTTCACAGATGCTTTGTTTAAAGCTGCTATATACATTAATGGAGCTAACTCCTTTTTCGTATAAGACCTTTTAAATCCTGTCGCAAACCCTAAGACATCTATAGGTTTATAATCAAGCTCTTTAGGAATAATAAGCAGTGCTGCTTTTTTAATACTAGAGATTAATGAAAGGGTATTGCTCCCCATAAAAACAGAAGCCATTTCTGTTGCTCCTTTACTTCCCATTACGACATAGAAGGCATTTTCCTTTTCAATCAATTTATTGGTTGCTCGCGATAAGGATAAAGAGGTCGCTATCACCTCATAGGTATGGTTTGGATTTTCAGTATCTAACACTATTTTATGCTTCACCTCATTACATTTAGACTCATAGGTTTCATACAATTCCTCAACAACAGCTTCTGTTTTCCCGATATCAATACGACTCGTTAGGTTTGTTACCTGGTCCTCAAAAGAGTGGTAAATAATGAATTTTATTTTTTGATCTTGAAAAAGTTTTGCTGCATAATACAGTGCACAATATGCATTGTTAGAAAAGTCAGTAGGAATGAGAATTGTTTTCATTTTTATATGTTTTACGTTTTATTTTTTTCTGAATTGTTGTTCATAATCATTACCCCTGTGAGGGCACTAATTTAGTATCGTTGTAAATTTTGAAGCACCAAAAAAGGAATTTGAATATGAAGCCCAATTTTTTCAATGGTCGATGTGTACAAAATATTTTCTAAGTACGAATGCCGTGAATTCACCATTACCAACAAGTCCATCTCGTTTTCTTTAATGTATTCGTTTATGGCTTCGGTAATATCTTTCCCAACTACTTGAGGGAACGAAACTTTATTCTTAGCAAACGCGAGTTCTAAAAAAGCTTTGTTGTCTTCTTGCCTGTTTGAAAGTTCTTCAAATTTTGAAATATACAAGCAATGTATGGTCGCAGTGATTCGCTCTGCCATGGTGCCTAAAAGTTTCAACTCTCTTTGTTTGAAAGGCAACATAAAATCTGAAGGAAATAATATTTTTTTAGGAAGAATATCGTGATAATTTTCTGGTACTGCCAATACGGGACAATTAACATATCGTATTACTTGAAGGGTGTTACTTCCAAACGTTATTTTTTTATCGTTGGTTTCTCCCCTTGTGCCCATTGCCACAACATCGATATTTTCTTCATCTACCAAGTCGTTAACTACATCAACTAAAGATCCAAAAACAGAAAGTGTATAGAGATGGTGTTTCGGATTGTGAAAATGTTCAATTACTTTCGATTTGAACTTTTCTAACTCGTGTTCCGAATTTGTTCGTTTTTCATTTTTTACTTCTTCAAATTCTGAAGGTTTCATCACCACATTAGAATTATAAACTTCGTCTGCATAGGCATGAACAATAAATACTTCAGATCGAAAATATTTAAAAAGTTCTAACGCATAGGTAGCGGCATTCAGTGAATTTTCAGAAAAGTCGGTAGGAATTATTATTTTTCGCATCGGTTCACATTTTAGGATGTAACCAAAGTTATTGCTTAACTAATTCATATAAAATGATTAATATCAGTCGCGCCTTCATTAAAAACGTAACGCTTTTACACATTATTCATGCAATACCAAAAAAGGAATTTGCACATGGTAACTTATTTTCGCTACTTGAGGTTTAAACAAAATACGTTGGAAAAAATTTAAGTTTTTTGCAATCATTGCAACCATATCTATTTGCATTGTAGTTACAAAAGACTGTAATGCGTTGTCTAGGTTTGGGTCTTCAATTACATGAAAACTAAGCGGAATATCACTCAAGCGCTCTTTTAATTCTTCTCTTTTTGTATTCTGAAAATTATCCAACGGTTTTTGAGTTTGCGCAACTCGTAAGACTTTTATGGATGACTGAAACATCTTAGTAACCTCATACAGCGTATCTATTACTTTTTGTTTATAAGACATGTTGAAGTCTGTTGGAAACCCAATATTGATAGGGTATTTGAAAGAAGCCTCTTCGGGAATCACTAAAATAGAACATTTAACACGCGTTATGACCGCTCCTGTTTTACTTCCCAATGTCATTTCTTTTACTCCTGAAGCGCCTTTAGTCCCCATAATTATAAAATCAATGTCCTTTTTTAAAATATAGTCTCGAATGCCCGAGATAAAAGTTGTTTGAGATATTAAATACTCGAAACTATGGTTCTCATTTGGATAATTGGATTTTATTCTTTGAATCCATTGTTCCATTTGATCTTTTAAGTGTTTAGGAATTTCTTTTTTTATAGAAAACCCAGCAACATGTAAATCTTCTTCCTTTACACTTGGCAATGAGATATCTATGTGTAAAAAATGAAAAGTAACCTTCTTTTTTTCAAAAAAACGTAAGGCGTACTTGGTTGCATTCCAAGCATTCTCAGAAAAATCGGTAGGTAATAATAATTGCTGCATTATAGGTATTGTTAAAACAAATGTATTAATGCAAACTATTAGGTTATATGATAAAAATCAGTTCTAGGAATTATTCTACAGTTTCGAGTTCCTGTAAGTTTAAAATGGTGATATTTCGTCCTTCAATTCCGATGAGCCCTCTTTTCTTAAATTCTGAAAGTGTTCGTATCAAACTTTCTGTTGCAATACCAGCAACACTCGCTAAATCACTACGGGAAATTTTAATAGCTTCATCAGGCTTCTTATTCAAAACACGGGCAAATTGAAGAATTGTCTGTGCTGTTTTTTTTCTTACAGAGCTATATGCCATTTGCAACAATTGTTCTTTAATTTCAGCAATGTTATTCGTTAAAACATTCATTAACTCTAAAGATAAATTTTGGTTTTTACCTAGAATGTTTTTTAACTCACTTTTTGAAATCCCCGCTACCGATACATTTTCAACGACAGTTGCCGTTTCTTGATAAGGTATATTTTCAATAAAAGACGTAAAGCCTAAGAAGTCGTCAGGCTTGTGCAAGGCTGTGATAAGCTCTTTTCCACCTTCTTCCATTTTATGGCTTTTTACAATCCCTTCAAGAATAAGATAAATCGTATTTGAATGGTCTCCTTCTTGATAGATTGTCTCTCCTTTCAAAAATGATTTTATGACTCCTGTATCATCAAAGAGATTTTTAAGTTCGTTGAGATTTCTTACAGTGTCTTCATCCTCTTTTTTTTTAGAAGAAACATCAAGGGCTTTTGTAAGTATTTCAGCTTTGGCTAACCTGCTTTCTACAGCGCTCAGCAATTCTTCTTCTTCAAAAGGTTTGGTTAGGTAATCGTCTGCCCCCATATCCATTCCTTTACGAATTTCTTTATGCTCTGTGCGCGCTGATAAAAAAACAAAAGGGATATGTGAGGTTGTTGGATCCATAGAAACGGCTTCCAACACCCCATAGCCATCAATTTCTGGCATCATGATATCGCATACAATAATATCTGGAAGCTGTTTTTTAGCGACTTCAATCCCTATCCTACCGTTCGTCGCTGTAAATACTGTATAATTGGCTAGTTCAAGTAATTCGGCCGTATTTTCACGTAAAGCTGCGTCGTCTTCAATTAAAAGGATGGTTTTCATAGTGCTGTATCAATGCTTAAAGGAATTGTCACTGTAAAAGTGGTCCCTTCGTTTTGTTTACTTGTAAAGGTAATTGTACCACCTAAGTTTTCCAAGTGAGTTTTCACAATATTAAGGCCAATCCCTGTTCCTTGATTCAACAATGCGTTTTCAGCTCTAAAATAGCGGTTAAAAACATGCTTTTGATCTGCTTCAGGAATTCCTATTCCTTCATCTTTTAGGCTTAGCACTAACGTTTCCTTTACTTGTTTAACGGTTAGATAAATTGTCGTATTTTCAGAAGAGTATTTAATTGCATTATTGATTAGATTGGTTAAAATTAATTCAATAATTTTTTCATCAAAATCTAAAAAGATACCATCTATGTTTTCAGGGTACTCTATATGTTGCCCATCTTTTAATAACATATTAGCATCATAAATTACCTCATTCACCACTTTACTCAAAGGAAAATGCGTAAACTTATAATTCACTTTTCCATTCTCTAAGCGTTCTATCGATAAAAAGTCATTGAGAATATTGTTAAGATATTTGACTTTACCCTGAATGGTTTTTATATGTTTTTCACGTTTATCTTGTTGTTCTTCTTTCTCATATTTCCCAACCAAGGTAGCAGAGGTAAGGATTCCGCTTAATGGAGTTTTAAATTCATGCGACACTAAAGAAAGAAATTTTGTTTTTAATTCGTTCAGCTCTTTTTCCTTGGTTAATGCTTCCTCAAGTTGTTTGGTACGCTGTGTAACGGTATTTTCAAGTTTTTGGGTGTATTGCTCCTGTTCGGTAATATCCAGAATAATAGCCACCATCATATCCTTTTCTCCTTTTGAAGATTTCTGTAAATGAACTTCTACAGGATAAATAGTTCCATTTTTCCGTTGGTGTCTAGTATTAAATTTTAATTTATCTACTTCTCCATCTACCAATGGAGCTATTTTAGCTAGAAATTGGGCTTTATTGTAATCGGGTTTTATATCAGCGGGAGTCATTTTCCGAAGGGTTTCTAAATCGTATCCAATATTAGTTAACGCTCCTTTATTTACATCTATAAAACACAGTGTTTTGGCATCAAAAATAAAAATCTCATTTAGAGATTCATTAAAAATATTTGCCCAATGTTGTAGTTCTTGCTCTGCTTCTTTACGCACAGAAATATCAATAACCAACGCCATCACATAGTCGTTCCCATCCATTGAAAACGGGTTTAACCCCGCTTCAACAGGAAATTGAGAACCATCTTTTCGAACACCGTATAAATCTCTTCCATGACCCATTTGACGTTTGTTACTGTCTTGCATAAAGCCATCAACATGTTTGTGATGATGCCCATGGAATTTTTTAGGAATAAGAACATCTAATTGCTGACCAACCAATTCATTTTCATTGTAACCAAATAATTCATTTGCAGATACATTTGCCATCACAATGGTTTGCGCTTTGTTTACAATAATAATTCCTTCTGAAACAGCTTCTGAAAGCAACTTAAATCCGTTGCCACCATTTTTAAATACATCCATCCTTCAAAAATACCAAATATATTTACATCTAACTGACAAATATCATAGTCTAATTCATGTATCAAAATTATTTTTACCTTATAAAAAACATTTATAAAAAATGAGCACAGTAAGTCCTCCAGAATTATTATTCTATCAAAAATTAGGTGAGCTATTTTATGCTGTAGCCGCTGCTGATAAAGTAGTACGCGAAGCAGAATACAAAATGCTAACAACTCTTGTGGAAGATGAATGGAAACAAATGGACGATTACAAAGATCAGTTTAAAACTGATGCTGCATATCAAATATCCATCGTTTTTGAATGGTTCGATTATGAGCGTATGGATGCTGACGATTGTTTTGAAAGCTTCACTAATTATTACAAAAATCATCAAAACCTTTTTTCAGAAGAAAGAAAAGCGCTTATTCTTAAAACAGTCCAAAAAATTGCTGATGCCTTCAATGGAATCAATAAAAGCGAATTAATAATGTTGACCAAACTTGGATTGTTATTCAAAAAAAACTAATTTACCTACTATGAAATACTATATAATATTACTTATCTCTGTATTGCTTTTATCTTGTAAAAATGATGTAAAAAAGCCTATAGACGATGTAAGATTAGAGTCTGACACCTTGCCTAAAACAGCTGAACCTTTTGAGAAAGTATTGCCTTTTGATTCTATTTATACAACCAATGAAACGGAATTAAAAAAAACAAAATCGGTAATCATAAAACGGCAAAACCTTATCGATAAGAAAGATGACAAGGAAGAGCTACAAGAGTTAGTAACTAAAAAAACATTCGTTAAAGATGAAGATTTATATCTTATAGATTTTACCTACCCCTATCTTAATGAAGGTTTTAAAGAATCCTATCACAACTTCAACGAATATTTAGAAGAAACTTATTTAGACATTGCTGGGGTTGAAGCTAGTATTCTTGAAGACAAAGAACTTATTTGCGACACTTTAAGCATCAACCGTTTTAAAGAAAAACGCTTTATAGATTACAAAGTGTACAACTTAAATAAAACACTGATTAGTGTTCTTTTTTACAAGGAAAACTATTATTCAGGAACGCTACACCCTTCTTATACGTTTGATTGTTTAAACTTTGACTTACAACGATCTGTATTTATGAATTATGAAGATTTTTTCAATGTAGGTACTGAAGAAGAAATGACTCACATTTTAAATGAAGTATTAGCCGAAAAAATTAACAGTGGTGATATGTATTATGATTGTTGGGAAATTTCTTTCGACGATTTCTTTGAGTATAAAAACAACTTTGTAATTGACGATATGAAGGTGGAATACTACTTCGACGATTGTGTAATTTGCCCTTCCTATACTGGAACTTTTTCTGTAGAAATCCCTTTAGAGCGTCTACTTCCTATTCTTAGAAAGTACAAACTAAATCCACTTTTACTTTAGTTTTCTTCTGAAACTTACACCTTAAAACACAATCAAACGTGAAAAACCTACATACATATATTGAACATACACTTCTTAAATCGACAGCAACGACTGAAGATATTACAAACTTATGTAACGAGGCTATCGAATATAACTTTTACGGTGTCTGTGTAAATACTTGTTATGTAACATTAGCCGCCAACACATTAAAAGATCATTCAGCAAAAGTGATTGCGACTGTAGGGTTTCCATTAGGTGCCAACTCCACAAAATCTAAAATTGAAGAAACAAAACAAGCTATTAAAGAGGGTGCAGATGAAATTGATATGGTATTGAACGTTGGTTTTTTAAAATCGCAACTCACAAAATCGGTCAGTGCAGAAATTAAGGCCATTAAAAAAGTTATGGGGCGTCGCATTCTTAAAGTTATTATTGAAACCTGTTATCTTTCTCAGGCAGAAATGAAATTAGCCTCTGAAATTGCAAGATTGGCAGGAGCCGATTTCGTAAAAACATCGACCGGATTTGGTTCTCGAGGCGCTACGGTAAAAGACATCATAACAATCAAAAAAAAGGTGGGCGACCACATGCAAATAAAAGCTTCTGGAGGAATAAAAACTGCGAGTCAATGTATCGAATTAATTGAAGCTGGCGCATCACGCATTGGCACTTCAAACGGAATTGGAATTCTCTACGATCATAAAAACCACGAAGCATGAGTACACACATTGAAGCAAAAAAAGGTGACATTGCCGAAAATGTTTTATTGCCTGGAGACCCAATGCGCGCCAAATGGATTGCAGAGACTTTTTTAGATGACCCCAAACTTTACAACGATGTTCGAGGCATGTTAGGATATACAGGCTCCTATCAAGGAAAGCTAGTTTCGGTTCAAGGGACAGGGATGGGAATTCCCTCTGCACTTATTTATTGCCACGAACTCATTAACGATTATGGCGTTAAAAACTTAATTCGGGTAGGAAGTGCTGGCTCATACCAAACCGATATAAAAGTTAGAGATATTGTTATTGCGATGGCAGCTTCTTCAAACTCAGGTATTAATAACTCCCGATTTGCAAATGCAGACTATTGCCCTACTGCCAATTTTGAGTTATTCATGAAAGCTGCTAAGTATGCTGAACAACAACACATACCCATCAAAGCAGGAAATGTACTTTCTAGTGATCAATTTTACGAAGATAGTAGTGATACTTTTAAAAAATGGGCCGAATTTGGTGTGCTCTGTGTTGAAATGGAAGCTGCAGGACTATACACCATAGCTGCCAAGCACAATGTAAAAGCACTTGCTATTCTAACAATTTCAGACTCATTGGTATCACAAGAAAGCCTTTCGGCAGACGAACGTGAACACAGTTTTAAAACCATGGTCGAAATAGCCTTACATACTTTATAATCTATCAAAATGAGCTACACAATTACAGCTACCTCAACTTCTGGAAAAGAAGGAGAACTTCATTTAAAAAACACCTCGGTTGCTTTTGGCACAACAAAAGCTACTGAAACGCTTCTTTCTAGTCCAGCAGATATTTATATAAGCTCGTTAGCAGCGTGCATTCTTAAAAATATTGAACGGTTCTCTATAATGATGAAGTTCGAATACACTACAGCTAGTGTGAGTATAACAGCAACCCATCTAACAAAGCCTCCTAGATTAGAAGGCATTGTTTATGAAGTGATTGTTTTCAGTGAAGAGAACAACATAAATATTGAACTACTTAAGAGAAATTTAGAAAAATTTGGAACAATTTATAATATGGTTTCAAGAGCGTGCGAAATCACCGGTGAGGTTTTATTGCGAAAGCCTTAATACCTTACTAAAAATTATTTCAATAGCGTTTAATTGCAATAATTACACTTTAAAAGTCATGATAGGTCGGTCGCTATGATTTACCAATGCTTCTCCTACATTTTCTGAAAAGAAATGAGCCAATCCGCGTCTTCCATGTGTTGGAATTACAATTAAATCTGCATCAAACGTATCGGAAAACCCATAAATACCACGCTCTAAATTGTAGTCGCAATAATACACGATGTTTTCAAATGTTTCTGAAGAATTAATCCCGCTTACATCCATAAAATGTTTGGCTTTTTCTTCCATTTCTTCACTTGCTAAAAAGCGTTCTGGAGTATTTACATACAACAACTGAAATTCAGTTTCTGAATCTTTAAAGAAATTCCAAGCCTTTTTAAATGGTGTGATATAATCTGTATTAAAATCGCATGCAAACACAATTTTCTCCATTTTAAAACTACTAGATCTGCTTTTTACAACGAGTACAGGCACTTCAGCGTTACGAACGACCTTCTCTGTATTAGATCCTACAAATACTTCTTTGTATCCACTTGCGCCATGAGACCCCATTACAATAAGATTTGCATTGAAAGAGTGTGCGACACTATTAATTTCATGAAATTCTTTATAATTCTGAATGGTTGTTTCTACTGTAACTCCTTCAAGAAAATCTTTATCAAGAAATTCATTAAAGCGTTTTTCAGCAAGCTTCATATAATAGATGGCCTCAAACATTTCCTTTGATTCATCTTTAGTTAGTACTGCTTCAGAAAGCCCCATCATATGTAAAACAACTAATGAAGCATTGGTCTTTTTAGCTAAGGTTGCCGCAACTTCGAGTGCATATTCAGAATGTTCAGAAAAATCAATAGGAACAAGAATCTTTTTCATAATACGATATTTAGGTTTTAGTTTTATTCTTTCAAAAGTATCTCTTAAATGAAAGAATTTCCATGATATTTATCACCTAAAACCAACATCCTAAACCACTCTCTTTCCATAAAAGAAAATAAGTTTAGAATTATATACATAAAACATTGAGAAATTATTCTCAACTCTCGTCTTGGTTACAGAAGATATCTCTTATTTTTATCCTGTGATAAAAATATAGGCAACTGAATCGCTTATTAAATTTGAAATAAAATAATAAACGTATGAAAACTGGTTTGGTTTTATCGGGTGGAGGTGTTCGAGGTGTCGCACACATTGGTGTAATTAAAGCGCTAGAGGAAAAAAACATTTCAATTACTCATATAGCCGGAACAAGTGCTGGAGCCATTGTAGGTGCACTCTACGCTGGCGGACTATCATGGGAAGAAATGCTTACTTTTTTTAAAACAGTACCCATTTTTCATTACAAACGATTTGCTCGAAATAAACCTGGGTTTATTGATACGAATAAATTTTACAAAGATTTTTTCCCACTCTTTCAAGAAGATGATTTTAAGGCATTAAAAAGAAAATTATTTATTCCTGCAACCAACCTCGCCAAAGGAACTGAAAAAATTTTTCATGAAGGAGAACTCATTAAACCTGTCCTAGCTTCAGCTGCTTTTCCAGGAATTTTCACTCCTGTGGTAATTGACAAAACACCCTATGTAGATGGTGGAGTGCTCAACAATCTTCCCATAGAACCCCTTCAAAATATTTGTGATACCATTATTGGTGTTTATGTAAATCCGTTAATTGATATAGAGCCCGCGAAATTGAAACACTCTTATCAAATAGCCAATAGAGCCTATCACATAAGTTTTGGTAGCCAATGTGTTTCTAAATTTAAAGATGTGGATGTATTAATTGCTCCAGAAAAACTAACCAAATTCGGAATGTTCAGTCTTAAAAATATTGACGCTATTTTTGAAATTGGTTATGAAGCCGCCATTCAACGTTTAGAAAATCAAGAAGCGCTATAACCCATCTTTGTTCTTTTATTAGGTACTTCCCACTGAATCATTTCTTTTAAGAATTCATCTACTTTTTCTATGATCATTTTTTCTGTTACTTCGGAAGGGTTTATCGTTCCAAATTCAGCCATATTATTCTCGATAGGCATTCCGTCTACTTCAGGAAACAGTACAAACATATAAACATCACCGCTATACGTCTGTGTAAATACCAATGCGCCACCAGGAATGAATTGATAGGAAGGAATTCGATTGGTGCAGTCCATCAATTCTTCTGGAAAAGATTCAAAACTAATATTAACTGCTTCGTTATTATGAATCCAATTGAGTTCTTGAACTTTCCAGCCAATAGCATATTTCGCTGCTATTGTTTTCAAGGTTTTTAACAAGAGTGGTTTCGCTTTTTGGGTCCACTCCTCCTTTTTAGAAACAACAGTTTCAATCGATGTTTTATAATCTAAAACGCGTTCTTGCAAATGTTCTATTTTCATTGCTTATATTGTTTTGAGGTTTTAGCTTTTTTCTTCTCAAGTCGCTCTTTTTTGTTGAAATAGCTTCGGAAGAAGAAATTATGCTTCAAGGCTTCCATATTTTCGTTTAGTTTCTTAGAGGCTGCTTTTATTTCCAACATGGTCGAATCTATGTGCTTCGGAAGTATTGTATCCTTCGTTAGATAGTTGAAGGCACTTTCAGAAGCATGTATTTCAGAAATCATGGCCTCTAACTGCTGTGTAGTTTCAGAAATATCTAAACTTGAACGCTCCAAATTACTTACAATATTTTCAACTTGATTCCCTACGAGCGTATCGCTTAAAAGCACACCTGCAGCACTTTTTTCAATATTTATTTTTGAAATTTTTTCATCCAAAGAGACGATTAACTGATTCGCTCCCTTCGTAGTTTGCTTTAAATTGGTTAAAATAACTCGAATGTCCTGGGTAACTAACGAATCGGTAATTAACATACCTAAAGCCCCCTCTCCGGTTAAAATTTTATTTGTTATTTTCAACAAATCTGACGTTAGTAATGCAGCGTTATCACTAGCTACATTTAACGTAGAAAGCATGTCGTCGGCGCCAATTTTGCTATAGGTAGGAATGGTATCTCCTGAAACTATCGGTTGCAGATTTTCTTTTCCTGGTAAAATATTTACAACCATACTCCCCACCAATCCGTCAGATCCTATCGTGGCAATAGCATCTTTTTTAATGAAAGCTCCCGTTTTTTCATCTACCATCATTTGTATCACAATTTTGGCTTCGTTCACCATTTCAATTTTACCTACGGTACCCACGTTAATTCCCGAGTAGCGCACATTATTTCCTAATTGCAATCCATTTACGTTTTGAAAAATAGCATATACCTTTATGTTTTTACTGAAAATGTGTTGTCTATTTCCAATAAAAAAGAGAGCGGCTACCAAAAGAAGCGTCCCAACAATAACAAACAATCCGACGCGGGTTTTATACGAAGCTGTTTTTTTCATAGCATTTAATTTTTAAAAAAGGCTTTCACTTTTGGGTCTTCGGAATTAGATAGTTCTTCAAACGTTCCTTCTATGTAGTTAATTCCGTCAATCAACAAAATCATTCTGTTACTAATTACTCGTGCACAATCTACATCGTGAGTAATAATGAGTGACGATGTGTTGTAGGTAACTTGAATTCTTCGCATCAATTCAATAATTTCTTTTGATGTAATTGGATCGAGACCGGTAGTGGGCTCGTCGTACAATATAATTTTTGGCTTTAAAATAAGCGCTCTCGCTAATGCGACCCGACGTTGCATTCCTCCAGATAATTCTGAAGGCATTAAATCGATTGTATTTGCCAATCCAACGTTTTCAAGGGCTTCTAAAACGAGTTCATCGGTACTCTGCCCTGTTTTTATTTTATCTTTATTTCTTCTAAGCGGGAATTCTAAGTTTTCACGTACCGTCATAGAATCGTACAAAGCACTTCCCTGAAATAGAAACCCGATTTCTGTGCGTAACACATCTAGTTCTTTCCGCCCCAGCGAAACAATATCGAAGTCATGTATTTTTATCGACCCACTATCCACTGCCATCAATCCGACAAGACATTTTACCATCACCGATTTTCCAGAACCCGATTTGCCCATAATTACGAGATTCTCACCTTTGTGTAGTTTTAGATTAAATCCGTTCAACACATGGTTATCCCCGAAACTTTTGTACACATCTTTTATTTCTAACACGACTTCTTTCATACCTCGTAAAATATATCCGTTAGAAAAACAGCAATAAAATCGATCACAAAGAGTAACATAGACGTGTACACAACGGCAGCATTGGACGCTTCCCCTACGCCCACAGTACCTTTTGAACAGTTATACCCCTTATAACAACCTACAAGTCCGATAGCAAAGCCAAAAAAGAATGATTTGACGGTGGCCGGAATCACGTCACTAAATTTTAATGCATCAAATACCTTATTAAAGTACAATAAATAAGAGACCTCCCCTTTTAAATTTTCAACGATCGCCGATCCCAATAATGCGATGGCATCTCCCATAATAATTAACAATGGGAGCATTAAGGTAGTTGCCAAAATTCGGGTTACGACTAAATACTTAAACGGATTGGTTCCTGAAACTTCCATCGCATCAATTTGTTCGGTAACCTTCATACTTCCTAATTCTGCTCCAATTCCAGAACCGATACGTCCAGCGCAAATAAGTGCAATAATTACAGGCCCAATCTCTCGAACAATAGAGATACTCACCATAGAGGGCATCCAAGAAGCCGCTCCGAATTCGAGTAAGGTAGGTCTCGATTGTAAAGTAAATACCAAACCAAGTATAAAACCAGTGACACTTACCAAGAGAAAAGAGCGATTTCCCATTTGATAACACTGTCTAATAAGTTCTTTCCATTCAAAAGGAGCCGTAAACACTTCTTTTAAAAAACGAATGGCGAAATAGGTCATATCGCCAACTTCTTCAAAAAAGCGTTTCGTTTTAACTACTATGGTATTTGATGTGCTCAATATCTATGAATTATAGCTTTAAAAGTAGGTTGTTAATTAGTACGGACAAATGATATAAATCAGTTGCAGTAGCTGATAATTGTCATTGTATTAAATAGCACATACCGTTATTTTTATTCCTTTAACAAAAGTTCTACTTAAAAGTTATTTCAAATACAACACTCATGTGTGATACTAGACTCTGTGTAACTTAAGTTACTGCATACAACTCTATTCTATCATATTTTTGAGTACGAAAAAAAATAAAAAATCATGAACATAGAACAAATTTATACAGGCTGTTTAGCACAGGGAGCATACTATATAGAAAGTAATGGCGAAGTTGCTATTATTGATCCCTTACGAGAAGTAAAACCGTATATCGACAAAGCTGAAGCTGCAAATGCAAAAATTAAATATATTTTTGAAACCCATTTTCATGCCGACTTTGTAAGCGGTCATATTACCCTTGCCAAAGCAACAGGAGCTTCCATTGTCTATGGACCAACGGCAAAGCCCGCATTCGACGCTGTTATCGCTACAGACGGTCAAGAATTTAAGTTAGGAAACATTACCATCGTTGCGCTACACACGCCAGGACATACAATGGAAAGCACCACGTATTTGGTGAAAGATGAAAACGGTAAAGACACCGCAATTTTTAGTGGAGACACCCTCTTCCTTGGTGATGTGGGGCGTCCAGATTTAGCTCAGAAAAAAGGAGTCGTAACTAAAGAAGATTTGGCCGGTTTCTTGTACGATAGTTTACGAAATAAAATAATGCCACTTGCCGACAATGTAATTGTATATCCTGCGCATGGTGCTGGTTCTGCCTGCGGAAAAAACATGATGAAAGAAACGGTTGATACGCTCGGCAATCAGAAAAAAATGAACTACGCCTTACGAGCAACTATGACGAAAAGTGAGTTTATTAAAGAAGTAACTGAAGGTCTGTTGCCTCCTCCAAAATATTTTCCACTCAATGTTCAAATGAACAAAGAAGGATATGAAGACATCGACGTCGTGCTGCAACGAGGAACGCAAGCCTTATCACCAGATGCTTTTGAAGTAGCTGCTAATGAAACTGCTGCCATTGTTTTAGACGTTAGAAGTAAAGAAGATTTTGCGAAGGGACATATCCCTAGATCCATTTTTATTGGTTTGGATGGAAACTTTGCTCCTTGGGTGGGTGCGCTAATTGCCGATGTAAAACAACCTATTTTATTGGTGTGTCTTCACGATAAAATAGTAGAAACCATTACTAGACTTTCAAGAGTAGGATTTGATCATACCATTGGGTATTTAAAAGGAGGTTTTGATGCTTGGAAAAAAGAGGCTAAAGAGTACGATACCGTAAGTACTGTAAATGCAAAAACGTTCAAAAGCATTTCTGAAGAGAAAAAAACAATGGTTTTTGATGTTCGAAATGAAAATGAATTTCTGTCTGAGCATGTGGTGGACGCTATAAATACACCACTAGACTATTTGAACGACCATCTAGCATCATTTCCTAAAAATGGTTTGTTTTATCTTTATTGTGCTGGTGGATATAGAAGTATGATTGTTTCTTCTATTCTGAAAAGCAGAGGCATTCATAATCTTATAAATATTTCTGAAGGTTTTAATGAGTTAAAAGAAGCTGGACTCCCTGTTTCAAACTATATCTGCCCTTCAACACTTAAATAAATAGAATCATCTAAATAAACATATATGAAAACTTCAATAATTGTACAAAATCTGAAATGTGGAGGTTGTGCAAATACCATTTCAACAAAATTAGCATCCATTAAAAACATATCAGGAATCCATGTGGATGTAGATGAAAGTAAAGTTTCTTTTAATTATCAAAATGAAATGGACGCTTTTTCGGTTAAAGATAAACTGAAGGCTCTAGGATATCCTTCTATTGAAGATGAAAATACATTTACAGCCAAAACTAAATCATTCGTAAGCTGTGCGACTGGAAAGTTTTCAAAATAATAACTAATGAAAAATATCACCTACCTTATTTTTTTATCCGTCCTACTTTATAGTTGCCAAGAAACAAAACATAAAGAGTATTCGGCTTCGCAAAAACAAGTTGAAGTTAATCATCCTGGCAAAAAATTAATGGAAACCAATTGTTATGTTTGTCATAGCCCTTCAGCAACAATGGAAGATCGAATAGGACCACCTATGATTGCAATAAAAAAACATTATATAGGTGAAAATACTTCAAAAGATGAATTTGTAAAAGCCATGCAAGCTTGGATTGAAAACCCGAACGAAAAAGATGCTAAAATGTATGGTGCAGTGAAGCGATTTGGTGTCATGCCGAAGCAGGCATACCCTTCTGAAACTATTGCTCAAATAGCTGATTATATGTTTGATTATGACATTGAACAACCTGAATGGTTTGAAGAACATTACAACAGTAAAAATGGAGGGAAACAATCTCAAGGCCAAAAGAAACAACACAAGAAAAAGTTTCAAAAACAACAAGCTAATGCTACCATTGACACTTTAGGTTATGGAGAACGCGGGTTACAATATGCTTTAGCAACCAAAGCGGTTTTAGGTAAAAACCTAATGGGAACTATTCAGAAAAAAGGGGTAAATGAAGCTTTGACTTTTTGTAATGAAAGAGCATATCCCTTAACAGATAGTATGTCTACGGTGTACAACGTTGCTATTAAACGTGTATCTGACAAGCCTCGCAACCCAAATAATCAGGCAAATGCAGCAGAATTAAAATACATTAATTCCTTCAAAAATGATATTAAAAATGCTGTTGAACCTACTCCTATTGTAGATCGTCAACAAGATGTGGTTAAGGTTTACTATCCTATTACGACCAATACTATGTGCTTACAATGTCACGGAAAACCAAATGAAAATATTGAAGCCACAACATTAAAAGAAATAGCGAGTTTATATCCTTCAGATAAAGCCACAGGCTACGAAAGTAATGAGGTAAGAGGAATTTGGAGCATTACGTTTCCTAAAACAAATAACAAATGAGTAAATTTTCAGAAATAATAAATCAAGAGACCCCAGTATTGGTCGACTTTTTCGCAGAATGGTGTGGCCCGTGTAAAATGATGAGTCCTATTTTAAAACAAGTAAAAGACACTTTAGGAGAAAACGTTTCTATCATAAAAATTGATGTCGATAAAAACCAACCTTTGGCAGCAAAATATCAAGTGAGAGGGGTTCCTACATTAATTCTTTTCAAAAAAGGAGCCCAAGTGTGGAGACAATCGGGTGTGCTTCAAAAAGACGAACTGATTAACATAATTACAAAAGCTTCTTAATGAATCTATCAGAAGATTTTTGGGATAGTAAATACAAAGCAAAAGATATTGGATGGGATTTAGGTAAAATTTCTCCTTCTTTAAAAGCGTACTTTGATCAGTTAACAAACAAAAATCTAAACATATTAATTCCTGGTGGTGGAAATAGTTATGAAGCAGAATACCTATTTAATAGTGGATTCAAAAATGTATTTGTAGTTGATTTGTCTAAAACCGCTCTGGATAATTTTAAAAAAAGAGTCCCCTCCTTTCCTAGCTCTCAGCTTATTCATAGTGACTTTTTTAAATTAGATAAGACCTTCGACCTACTAGTAGAACAAACATTTTTTTGTGCTATTCATCCAAAATTAAGAACCGACTACGCTTCCAAAGCCTTTGAATTATTAACTAAAAAAGGAAAAGTTGTAGGCCTCCTTTTTAATGTGCCCTTAAATCAAAATCATCCACCTTTTGGAGGATCTAAAGCAGAATATTTAGAAATTTTTAATCCGAAGTTTACCATTGATACTATGGAAATAGCCTATAATTCTATTGCATCAAGACAAGAAAAAGAATTATTCTTTATTCTAAAAAAGAATGAATAAAAACTTTTCAGTAAAATGTCGGAGAAAATAATTTTAACACTTTTTTAAGCTTAAAATTGTTCCTTGTGTAACCTAAGTTTCAAATAGATATTATTTATAGATGTAAATTTGTTGTATAGAACAAAACAATCATTAAAAATACATATTATGGAAGCTACACAGCAACAACAAGAAGTTTTTACAATGCCTAGAATTGGTGACAAAGCACCAGAATTTACAGCAACTACAACGCAAGGAGAAATTAATTATCCATCCGATTATAAAGGAGAATGGTCTATATTATTTAGTCACCCGGCCGATTTTACTCCTGTTTGTACTTCGGAATTTATGACATTTGCGCATTTGGAAGAAAAATTCAACAAAGCAAATTGTAAACTTATAGGATTATCGATTGACGGTTTATACAGTCACATTGCTTGGTTAAGAACAATAAAGGACAAGATAAAATTTAACGGTATGGAAAATATCGAAGTTAAATTTCCTTTAATTGAAGACATCTCGATGAATGTCGCAAAAAAATACGGAATGATTCAGCCAGGCGAAAGTAAAACGCAAGCCGTTAGAGCCGTTTTCTTTGTAGATCCTGAAGGAATAGTTCGTGCTATTATTTATTATCCGTTAAGTTTAGGACGTAATTTTGATGAATTATACAGAGCTTTAATCGCAATGCAAACCTCAGACAAATTCAATGTTGCAACCCCAGCAGACTGGAATCCAGGTGACGATGTCATCGTTTCTCCAGCAGGATCTTGCGGTGTTGCTGAAGAAAGAATGAGTGGCACAGACGATTTAGAATGTGAAGACTGGTTTTTCTGTACCAAGAAATTAGACAAGGATATGGTTTTAAAAGAAATTCTTAAAAACTAACATCAATTTTAATTAAAAAGAGTCTCAATTTGAGGCTCTTTTGTTACAAAAGTTACTTAATGTTTGCGAAGTGCTTTGTATTTTTATAGTCTAAATAGCCGAATATGGAAGACATGCTCTTTTATGATAGAATGCAGTTTGCATTTACGATCACATTTCACTACTTATTTCCACAATTAACCATGGGCCTTTCGCTTATGATTGTCTATTTTAAGTGGAAATTTCTCCGAACTCAAATTGAAAAATACAACGACGCCGCAAAATTTTGGATGAAAATTTTCGCGCTCAATTTTGCCATGGGTGTGGTGACAGGTATTCCAATGGAATTTCAATTTGGAACGAATTGGGCTAAATTTTCAGAGCTTACGGGCGGTATTATTGGTCAGACCTTGGCTATGGAGGGTATGTTCTCCTTCTTTTTAGAATCCTCCTTTTTAGGGCTCTTCCTGTTTGGAGAAAAACTATTGGGCCATAAGCTCCATTTTCTAACAGGATTCTTAGTCTTTTTAGGCTCTTGGGCTAGCGGTTATTTAATTATTGCCACACATTCTTGGATGCAATATCCTGTAGGTTACGAGATTTTAGAGAATGGAAAATTTGTCTTAACCCATTTTGGGGCATTGTTTTCAAATCCGTGGTTGTTACCTTCATACTTGCACAATCAAGCAGCTTCTTTAGTAACCTCATCTTTTGTAGTCGCTGCCATTGGCGCCTTTTACTTACTGAATAATAAGCATAATGAATTCGGGAAGCTATTCGTAAAAACAGGTGTTGTTTTCGGATTGATATCTAGTCTTATCGTAGCATTCCCAACAGGTGATTGGGCTGCTAAAAACGTGGCAAAACATCAGCCTGTAACTTTTGCTGCGATGGAAGGTATTTTTGAAACGGAAGACGGAGGATCGGAAATTGTTCTAATTGGACAACCCAATATGTTGGAAAAAAAATTAGATAACAAAATCGCTGTTCCCAATATTCTAAGTTTTTTAACCTATCAAGAATGGGATGCAGAAATAAAAGGACTCAACGAGTTTGACCCTAAAGATTACCCCACAAACGTTCCAGGATTGTATTACGCATATCATATTATGGTTGGCTTGGGCACCATTTTTATAGGTTTAATGCTACTAGCAGCGGTGCAGTTATTCAGAAAAAAATTATATAAAACAAAATGGATTTTATGGTCCATCATGTTTATGTTGCCTTTTCCATACATCGCAAATACTACAGGTTGGTATACGGCAGAATTAGGAAGACAACCTTGGCTAGTCTATAATTTGCTACGTACCGCAGATGGTGCTTCTCCTACTGTGTCAGCTGGAAACACTTTGTTTACTTTATTGGGCTTTATAGGGTTGTATTTACTTCTCGGACTCCTGTTTTTAATGCTCGCAGGGAAAATTATTAATAAAGGACCACAACTTAATCAACACTAACTATGGAATTATTTTGGTATATCGTATTAATGACAATGTTAGCGGTTTACGTTATTTTAGACGGCTATGATTTTGGCGCAGGTATTATTCATCTATTCTTCGCGAAAACTGAAAAAGACAAAAAAGCCATCACCAACGCCATCGGTCCGTTTTGGGATGCTAATGAGGTCTGGTTAATTGCCTCAGGAGGTGTTTTATTCTTCGCCTTCCCTACTTTATACGCGTCATCATTTAGCGGGTTTTATTTGCCTCTGATAATGATTTTGTGGCTGCTAATTTTTAGGGCGATCGGTTTAGAACTAAGAGGTCAAATTCACAACAAAATGTGGGAAAGTATTTGGGACAAGGCTTTTGGTATTTCAAGTTTATTATTAGCACTATTTTTTGGTGTGGCACTGGGTAACATTGTACGAGGTGTTAACTTAGGAAATGTAGTGGATGGTATTTCTACCTACGAAGGACATTATTTCTTTTTACCTCTTTGGAATCCGACGTTTAGCCCACAAGCGGAACAACTAGGGATTATCGATTGGTTCACTTTACTTTTAGGTATTGTTGGTGTTGTGGCACTAACCATTCATGGAGCTAATTGGATCATCTTCAAAACAAACTCTGACATCAATGAAAAGCTAAAAAAAGTAGCCTTCAATCTCAATTTTGTATTACTAGCCTTAGTAATTGTTTCATTGCTTGTTTGGCATGTTATTGAACCCAAACCCTTTCATAACTTTATCGAAAATCCTTGGTTATGGATCTTTCCTATCATCACATTTACAGGCTTGTTCGGACTCTTCAAAGTGAAATCCTTTCAAAAGCACGGAAGAGGTTTTTTATTTTCATCGTTATTTCTCTTAGGCGGATTAGCTTCTACAGTAGCTTCCATATTTCCGAAGGTATTGCCATCTACCAACATTATTAACCCAGACTTGACAATTTACAATGTCGCGGCTCATGAATATGGTCTATCGGTAGGGGTATATTGGTTTGTAATTGCAGTGGTATTAGTAGCTATTTATATGATAATCCAATACAGAGTGTTTAAAGGAAAGATGGACGATGTTGGATATGGAGAACATTAACTAGAATTTCAATACTATGACTGCTACCTTAATTTCTTTACTAAGTGTTTTTATTGGGATTATTGCAGCGAACCTAACTGGGTATTTTAAGAAAAAGTTTTCCTTCGGAAGCACTGGAAATACGTTAATAGGTGTTTTTGGTAGTATTTTATTCATCAAATCGTTTGGAAGACTCGGCTTCGACCCTTTGCGCATAATGTACAACGGAACATTTCATACTTCACTATTTATAATTAACGCAATCGTTTCTGCTCTAGGAGGTGTTTTCGGACTCATTTTAGCAAAATTTATATACCGTAAAATGAATCCTTAGCTCTTTAAGCTTTCTCCTTTCTATGTAACAAAAGTTACTGTTCAACTCCTTTATTTTCACAACCTTTATACTATATAAGAGGGTGTTTTTCAAGTAAATAATCGAACTGATATATATCATTTCACACCCTTTACATTAATAGTAATTTCACTTAACTAAATTATAGATAATGTCTAAAATTGTCATTTTAGGAGCTGGTATTTCTGGTCATGTGGCCGCAGCTCATTTACGGAGAAAACTGCCAAAAGAACATGAAGTTTTGGTAGTTTCTCCAAACAGCAACTATCAATGGATTCCTTCCAATATTTGGGTAGGAATTGGTAGAATGAAATCGAGACAAATTTTATTTCCATTAGCGCCCTTGTACAAAAAGAAGGGAATTCATTACAAGCAAGCAAAGGCGATCTCTTTTTTTCCTGAAGGTGATAACACCGAAGTCAAGCCGTATGTTCTAGCTGAATATGTTGCAGGAGACGAACAAGGACAACAAGAAAAAATTACTTACGATTACTTGATTAATGCCACCGGTCCTAAATTAAATTTTGAAGCGACTGAAGGTTTAATCCCTGGACAAAATAAAGTCTATTCCGTTTGCACATACACACACGCAAATCATGCTTGGGAAGGCCTTAAAGGCTTAATTCAAGAAATGAAAAAAGGAAAGAAAGCTAAAATACTTATCGGCACTGGCCACGGAAAATCTACGTGTCAAGGGGCAGCCTTCGAATATATTTTAAATGTAGAACAAGAATTACGTCGGCATAATGTACGAGATATGGCCGAAGTTACTTGGATTTCTAACGAATATCAATTAGGTGATTTTGGAATGGACGGTATGTTATTATCCTACGGAAGCATGACCATGAAGTCACATGAGATGGTAGAAATGGTGTTTGAAGATAGAGACATAAAATGGATACTTGGAGCCGGAGTCAATAAAATTGAAGATGGAATAGCGCATTATGAAAATTTAGACGGTGATTACAAAACCGAAACCTATGATTTTGCGATGCTGATTCCGTCGTTTTCTGGTCATGGTTTTAAAGCCTATGATAAAAACAATACCGACATTACAGATAAACTTTTTAAAGGGTTTATGATAGTCGATGCAGACTACACACCCAAACCTTATGAAGAATGGTCTGTAAAAGACTGGCCAGAGACTTATCAAAACCCAAATTACAAAAACATATTTGCTCCTGGAATTGCATTTGCACCGCCACATGCCATTTCAAAACCTAGAGTGAGCAAAAATGGAACGGTCATATCTCCCGCACCACCTCGTACAGGAATGCCTTCTGGTATTACTGCAAAGTTGGTCGCAGACAATATTATTGATTCTATAAAAAGTGGCAAAGAATCGTTAGAACACAAAGGCTCGATGGGAAATATGGGGGCTGCTTGTATTGCTTCAGCTGGCTTCGGAATGACAAAAGGAAGCGGTGTGAGTATTACCACCTACCCAATTGTTCCCGATTATGAAAAATACCCAAATACACAAGGAAGACAATTAGGAAAAACTTTTGGAGAAATAGGTCTTGCAGGACACTGGCTAAAACTAGCCCTGCACTACGCCTTTATTTACAAAGCTAAAATGAAACCATTTTGGTGGTTGATTCCTGAATAGGAATCAAACTGAAACTAGAAGATTCCTGAATAAAAAACAAAATAGTATGACCCAAAGAATTTCAAAATACCAACGATTTAAAATGATGAATCCAATTCTTCAATTTTTTAAATTCATTTATTTAAGTATCAAAATAATGCTCGTGGTAGCGGGTGGACATGGAGGTACAAGGAAGGTAAACTGATTGCTATCAGTGATTTTTAGTTGTTTTTGAAGAAGGCACTTATATGCAGTTATAAGTGCCTTTTTTCTTTTATATAACTAAATTATATTACTCTCAATTAGAATTGATACTGAACAAAAGCAGTAAAGTTTCTTCCTGGTTCTGTGATTGGAGTTCTTCCAAAATCCTCTTGATTTGTGAAACTAAAGTTTAAATGGTTGTTATACGCTTCATCAAAAACATTCAACACAGCAACGCCCAACGTTACATCTTTAAGCGGTGTAACCCCAAATTTAACATCTAAAGTTTCATAACCATCGGTTGTGGTTTCTCCAAAACTTTCAGCAATATCTTTTTGTTTGCTGGTTACATTATAAGCAATATTGGCCCAGTATTTTTCGCGTTTCAATCCTAAATTAAAATTTGTGGTTAAAGGAGGAGTAAGCGGTAGCGATTCATTTAAATCATTATTTTTTGCATAGACATAAGCCAATTGAGTTTTAAAATAAAAGTCGCTTAAAAAGTTAACTTGTCCCATTACTTCAAAACCAGTTTTGTAAGCATTGTTTAGATTTCTAAATACTTTTACAAACTGTGGATCTGCTGTAGGCATAAATTTGCGAGTAATCGTTGGGTCTTCAACGGCTACGATATAGTTTTCAAATTTTGAATAGTAAAAACTAGAAGCAAATTTAAAACTGTTGTCCTTGTTGTGACCTTTAAAACCAATTTCAAATTGATTGTTAACCTCGGGAACTAAGTTTGGATTTCCTAAATATTCATAAGGATCTTGTCCCACGGTAAAATGATTAATGTAACGCTCTATCATATTTGCAGAACGAATTCCTCTTCCGTAGGCCACTTCCATAGTAACATTCTTACCAATTATCTTTTTAATAGATACAGTTCCGCTAATATTATTGTCTGTTTTTTCTTCTAGATTGTATCGTGTTGCAAAACCTTCTTCAGGATCATTTATATTACTTTTTACCATGTCATATCGTATTCCTGCGGTTACAATCGCCGTAGAATCTATGGCCCATTTTGCTTCCGTAAAAACCCCGAAATCATCAATGTAAGAGTCTTGCCAAACCTTATCGTTAAAAACTAACGGTGTTTCTAAAGGCATCCCCATCATATTTAGTTTTACGGTTCTCGTTCTCCCTCCATCTCTTGCAATATGCATGGCATCAAAACCACTAAAAACAGTGATCTCTTCAAAAGGGTCCCAATTCAATTCTAACTTCCCTCCTATGGTTGTTGCGTCTACAGCAGATTCCGAAGCAGTAGTTTCAAATGAGGGTCTGTCAAAATTAGTCATTAAATGGTCCACATAACTATAGTAAGCTTTGGCTGAAAAACTCTTAAACAAATCACCCAAATCAGAAATTTTATAATCTAAAGAAAGAATGCTACTATTATCATAATCTGTATCCATTGCTAAAGCAGCATGTAATACGTCACGTCCAAACGATTGTCTCCAATGGGCTTGTAATCGTTCATTTTCAGAAAAATTATAACCGTATTTCACTCCGTAATCCGTACTTCGGAAAGAGGACGGAATCTCAACACCATTTCCGTCTTCATAGCTACCAAAATCTCTATACCCTACATTTCCAACAACATCATATTTATCTTCAATATACTGAAGCTGAAGCATGCTAGCGAGCGAACTTCCATTCGTTTCATACCCTCCAGATACCTTGCCGTGAAATCCTTTTTCTAAATAATTGGGCTTTTGTGTCACCATATTTATGATCCCTCCAAATGTGGCTCCGTAACGTACGGTGTAAGGGCCTTTAATTATTTCAATTTTTGAGATTTCTTCAGGAATAACATGTGTTGTAATCGGATCCATCCGATTTGGACACGCGTGCATCGCTTTGGTTCCACCATCATACTGAATGTTTAATTGTTCGTACTGACTCGCTCTAAAACTTGGGTCGATAGCGTAGTTTCCTCGTTTGATCACCGAGAACCCGTTAATGTCTTTAAATAAATCGGCAACGTTTTTTGGTTGTACGATTCCTTCTTCATAATTATTAGTTACAACCGTGTGAATAGGGTCCGTTCTAAGGTTTCCAGAGACAATGACCTCGTCTAAAATAGTCACTTTTTGTTCTGTTGTGTCTTGTTTTTTGTCATTTGTTTGACCAAAGGACATCGCGGTAATTACTGTGCATAGCAGCACACTATAAAATGTTTTCATCATAGTATTGTTTAAAATTTGGAATAAGTCTTTATGTTAGTATTGAATGAAAATTCATTACTTAACTAACATAGGTTGTATAGATAGACGTATCCTTGTGGAGGATGAAAACAAGAAATCTTATACTTAAAATTATATAGATTTATATAGGAAAAGAATGCTCTTTTTTGAGGCGTTAAGGAAGTAACAATTTTATAATCGATAAGAGGTTGGTGAAACAACAGTACTTCAAAACTCGACGTTTTATTAGTGGTTTTATCATCTTCAGCAGATTGTGTCACCTTTTTTAAATGGCATTTACCATTGCACTGAAGCTCGGGCTTATCTTGATTCACACAAAGATTTTCAATAAAGCCCACGGGATCTAACTCATAATATATAAACGTAAAAGGGACTCTTAAAGTGTTAAACATAATAAGAGTACTTAACCCAATAGAAAAAAAGAAAGTCCAATTTTTCATTGCTACAAAGGTATAGCAAGCAAGTGTTTTTAAAAGTGACTTATGTCACATAACACCTTTTTTTGGGGAATCGTTTCTATAAATTCTGAAGAATCTGTTTTCTATTTAAGGTAACATTACGATACAGATTCCGAAGTAATAATTTGAATTCCCATAGCAATCATTTCCTTCTTTATTTCTGAAAACTTTTCAGTATCTAATGCCATTGAAGCATCTTCAATAAAATAACAATTAAAACCTTCTTTAAGAGCATCATTAATGGAAAAATAAACACAAATATCTGCTGCTAAACCACATACATAAAGTTCCGAAACTCCTTTTTCCTTTAGATAGCCAGCCAACCCTGTTGACTTTAAATGGCTATTATCATAAAAAGCACTGTAAGAATCTATCTCTCTATCCGTTCCTTTTCTGAAAATAGCTTCAAATTTTTCCGTTTTTAGATCGGGATGAAATTCGGCTCCCTGGGTTCCTTGCACACAGTGATTGGGCCATAATGTTTGTGACTTTCCTTGAATTTCAATTTCATCAAAAACAGATGCTCCTTTATGGTTTGAAGCAAAGCTTATATGATCTTCAGGATGCCAATCTTGCGTGGCAATCACTAAATCGAATGTATGTTGCATCCCATTGATGATTGGGACAATTTTATCTCCTTCAGGAACAGGAAGCGCTCCGCCAGGCATAAAGTCGTTCTGTGCATCAATAATAAGAAGGGTTTTCATGGATTTATATGTTAAGCTTATGGCTAAATAGTATTAAAACAGGAGATCCGATTTAAAACTTATGTTTTTGAATTAATATATCTCGTTCTTGTTTCAGTGGAGTGCTAAGTCCTATTTTATAAACATGCGGATTTTGAAAACGCTTGTATTCATTTGGAAGTTGTTTTAATCGGGATTGAGAATATTCGGTAATTTCTGAAACAGAACGAGAAGGCACTATTCTTTTACCATTCTCCATAACTTTTTCAAGTAATGATTCCTTTTTAAAGCTATCAATTTCTAAACTTTTAGTACTATCGAAAGGATGCTCCATATACGTTATCTTATCTTCGGTATATAGCGCTACTGCATCTGCTCCATAAAACATTCCGTTCGCGTCTAGCATTCGATACACTTGCTTTTTACAAGGAAGTGATACCTTATTTATACTTTCGGAAAGTTTGATTCTAGACTCGCCATTGTATTCAGATAATTTATAAACACCATCTAGTGCAGCATCTGGTTTTCCAGTCACCAAGTTTGTCCCCACTCCAAAAATATCTATAGGAGCTCCTTGTTCCTTCAGACTTTTAATTACATATTCATCCAATTGATTTGAAGCTACAATTTTCACATATTCTAAATTAGACTCATCTAGTATTACTCGGACTTTTTTAGACAAATATGCCAAATCACCACTGTCTAAACGAATTCCCAACAATTGCTCCCCTTCACGTTCCATTTCTTTAGCTACTGTAATGGCATTTGGCAATCCGCTTTTTAAGGTATTATACGTATCTATTAAAAGGACACAGTTTTTTGGTCGTATGCGAGCAAAATCACGAAATGCTTTTAATTCGTCTTCATAACTTTGTATGAATGAGTGTGCCATGGTCCCTGAACACGAAATGTTATAATCTTCGGCTGCCTTCACATTACTCGTGCTGTCAAAACCACCAATAGCAGCAGCTCTTGATGCATAGTAGCCACCTGTTGCATGGGCGCGACGTAATCCCATATCTAACAAGACTTTATCCTTTGCACTTTGTCGTATTCTACAAGCTTTCGTTGCAATTAAAGTCTGAAAATTGAGAATATTTAGTAAAAGTGTTTCTATAATTTGGGCTTCTATGATGGTAGCTTCCACCTGTAAAATGGGGCGATTCGGAAAAACAACATCCCCTTCCTTGCTTGAATAAATAGTTCCTTTAAAACGAAAATTCTTTAAATATTCTAAAAAATCATCTTCAAATCCGTGTTGTTTCAAATATGAAATATCAGAAGAAGTGAACTCAAGTGTTTCGAGAATATCTAAGACATCTTCTAATCCGGCAAAAATAGAATAGCCGCTTTTAAATGGGTTATTCCGAAAATAATAATCAAAGATTGCACTTTCACGACGCTTCGTACTAAAATAAACTTGAGCCATAGTGAGTTGATAGAGATCTGTATACGCCGCAGTAATATTCATGATATGTATATTTGATTAGTGCTAAAAACACTAATAGTTAATGTATTATTTTTTAATTGCCTTTTACACGTTTCCACAATTCGGATAGCAATTTCTTTCCGTCACGTTTATTTTTAGGAGCTTCAGTGAATGTTACGCTGCCTGAAGCATCTTGCGTTATTTTATACTGAAACACAAAGTTCTGAGATTGTGGGGCCAAACTAAGTAGTCCGAAGCGCAAATCATTAAAATAAAGTCCGTCCTGCTTCTCGATAATCGTAAACCATCCTTCAGAAATACCAATCATACGCTTTACTTTTTCCTGTTCCGCTAGGCCACCTAATAAATTATGATTTTTCGGGTACGTTTCAAAAGTAATTGGCTTTGAATCAAAAAACGAATAATTCCCCAATAAATAGGCATCTTCAGTTTCCACATTAGCACTCCATAATACCGTATTCATAGGGGACGGTCTGGTGTCCAATTGTAAATAATCAATATTTTGAACCTCTAAAGCTTTTTCAAATTGATTAAAAGCAACCCATTTTAAAAGAAACGTGAGCGCCAAATAAGAGCTACTAATAAGCAATCCCAGGTTATTATACAGACGTCGCTTTTTAGAAGTCCGATTCTGAAACATAGCAAGAATCAAAAACACTAATAAAGGAATCGTATAAAGCGGATCGATTACAAAAATGGTTTTAAATGCCAATCGAATGTCATGAGGCCAAAACAATTGAGTTCCCCAAGTGGTGTGTGCATCTAAGATAGGATGTGTAATAAACGCCCAAAAGAAGAGCCAAGACCAACCTTTAAAATCTTTATATTTCTCATACCTAGAAACAAGCCAACCAAATATGGGTGCGAAAAGTACCGAAAAAACAATAGAATGTGTAAAACCACGGTGTATTGAAAGTGCTGTTACCGTATCAGTAATATATGAAGCAAATACATCTAAATCGGGTATAGTCCCTGCAATAGCACCGTACAGCATGGCTTTATTTCCAACTTTTTTGCCTAAAACAGCCTCTCCTACGGCTGCTCCTAATACGATTTGAGTAAGTGAATCCATATAATTTTCAAAAGTAAGATATGCCAACGAAACTACCTCTTTTCTTAATTCATAAATCGATTTTTGTTAAGTAACTTTTGTTACTGAGTTCTGCCTTTTATAACCCTATTTTTGTATCATCAAATTTAATTACTAATGAAAAAAACACTGTACGTACTATTACTTTCGATGCTGTTTGGAAATTTCTCTTTGTTCGCGCAAGAAAAAGTTTCTATTACTAAAGCAGAAGTAGTAGAAAAAGTTTCAGAAAATAATACTTCTTTAAAAATTTCTGAAGAAGATTATAATGCTGCCAGAGCAGATTACCGTCAAACCAATGCTGTTTTTCTACCCAATATCACAGCGAGTCATACTGGAATTGCCACTACCAATCCATTAATGGCATTTGGTTCGAAACTAAATCAAGAGATTTTAACGCAAAATGATTTTAATCCAGCTTTGTTAAACGATCCATCGCAGATAGAAAACTTTGCTACCAAATTTGAAATTCAGCAGCCACTGCTCAATTTAGACGGTGTGTATCAACGAAAAGCTGCCAAGTCTAAAATGGACGCGATGTCGTTAAAAACAGAGCGAACATCAGACTATTTAGTCCTTGAAGTTGAGAAAGCGTATATGCAATTGCAACTAGCGTATAAAGCTGTCGATGTTTTAGAAAAAGCATTGGAAGCTGCGAACGCCAATAAGAAAATCGTTGAAAATAATTTTAAGCAAGGGTATTTACAACGCACCGATGTGTTGTATGTAGAGGTTCGCGTGACGGAAGTTCAAAATCAGTTACAAGTTGCAAAAAGTAATGTACAGAATGCTTCCGATTATTTATCCTTCTTGATGAATGATAAAACCTATGTAATGTACCAACCAAGCGATGCGTTAGCTATCAATACTTTTACTGAATTTTCAGCCAACAGCATTTCTGAAAACCGTTCAGACATCAAGGCGATGGAATTCGCTTCTCAAGCCTACGAAGCTATGAATAAGGCTGATAAAATGGCTTTTTTACCACGACTGAATGCTTTTGGTAGTTACGAGCTATACGATGATCAAATTTTTCAAGGAGATGCCAACGGGTATTTGTTTGGTGCTCAAGTGAGCTGGGATTTATTTCAAGGTTCTAAGCGCTTCGGAAAAGCACAAAAAAGTAAGGCAGAATTTGAAAAATCAAAATTAGAATACAACCAATATGTTTCTCAAAGTAACTTGGAGTTAAACAAAGCGAAACGTGCTTTTACAGATGCCGAGAATAAACTGAAACTTACCACACTAGCGATGGAACAATCTGAAGAATCATTGCGAATTCTTACCAATCGTTTTAAAGAAGGTCTTGAAAAAACAGCAGATGTCTTAACAGCTGAAACAACTTTTTCGCAGAAGCAATTAGAATACTATCAAACAATTTTTGAATACAATTACGCGCAAGCTTATTTACAGTTTTTAACCAAAGAATAATCTAGAGATGAAGAAATATATATACCTAATCACCCTAAGTGCAGCCACTTTATTTTTAACGAGCTGTGGTAGCGAAGACAAAAAAGCGATGGTAGATAATTCACCAGCCATCCCTGTGGTTGTAAACCAAGTAGCAGCGAATAGTAATAGTCCTTTTTTAAGTGCGAGTGGAAAAATTCAAGCAGCCAACAGCGCCGATTTAAGCACGCGGATGATGGGCTACGTAAACAAAGTACATGTAAATGTTGGTGATAAAGTGTCCAAAGGACAATTATTAGTTTCCATCAACAACACCGATTTACAAGCGAAAAGCGCACAAGTGAATGCAGGAATTACAGAAGCAACTGCTGCCTTCAAAAACGCAGAGAAAGATTACAATCGGTTTAAAAATTTGTTTGCAGAGAACAGCGCTTCTCAAAAAGAAATGGACGATATGACGGCGAATTTCGAAATGGCGAAAGCTCGACTAGAAGGTGCTAGACAAATGAAAAATGAAATCGGTGCACAGTATGCCTACACAAATATTACCGCACCTTTTAGCGGAATTATAACGAGCAAAAATGTGGAAGCCGGAAATATGGCAAATCCAGGAGTTCCACTAATTAGTATCGAAACTCCAGGGAGCTTTGAAGTAATGGCAATGGTTCCTGAATCTGAAATTTCTGAAATTAAAAAAGGAACAGAAGTAGATGTCTTGATAAAATCTATCGATACGACTGTGAAAGGTACTGTGACTGAAGTGAGTAGTTCGGCTAAAAATACTGGCGGACAATACTTGGTGAAAATTGCCTTGAAAAAAACAGAGGCTTCCATCCTATCGGGAATGTTTACAACGGTTCAATTTCCTGTAGAAAGAAAAGAAAAAGCAACGATGGTTTTAATCCCTTCGGAAGCAATTATAACCAACGGACAACTATCTGGTGTCTATACGGTAAGTGAAAGTAAAACGGCTTTGTTACGCTGGTTACGATTAGGTAGAACATTTGGAGATCAAGTAGAAGTATTGTCGGGTTTAAATTCGGATGAGGCGTATATCGTTTCTGCGGAAGGAAAACTTTACAATGGAGCAAAAATTACATTCAATAACTAAAAAATTGCGTTAAGAACCTGCCAGCCGGCAGACAGGTAGCAGCAAAAATCCTTTTTTAGCGACATACAGAGCAAAAGCAAATGGTTCTGAAGCTAAAAAAGATTGAAACAACAGCCTGTTAAAACGCCATAATAAAAACAAAGATGAAAGAAGGTATCGCAGGGAAAATTGCCAAAATCTTTATACAGTCGAAGCTTACTGTGCTTTTAATGATCGTTTTTATGGTTGTTGGAGTCTACAGCTCGTTTTTGATTCCGCGCGAGGAAGAACCGCAAATTGATGTGCCAATGGCAGATATTTTTGTAGGCTATCCTGGGGCGAGTCCGACAGAAGTTGAGTCTCGAGTTATAAAGCCTTTAGAGCAATTAATTTCGAATATTAAAGGGGTAGAATATGTGTATTCTACGTCGATGAAGGAACAAGGAATGGTCATCGTACAGTTTTATGTAGGTGAAGATATTGAGCGTTCGTTTGTGAAATTGTACAATGAAATTAACAAGCATATGGACCAAATGCCGCAAGGTGTAACGTTTCCATTGGTAAAGACTCGAGCCATCGATGATGTTCCCATGTTGGGATTAACATTGTGGAGCGAAAATTACGACGACTATCAATTAGGTCAGATGGCACAAGAGCTTGAAGCCGAAATTAAAAAGGTGAATGATGTCGCGATAACGCATAAAATTGGAGGTAGAAATCGGCAATTACGTGTGGTGCTAGACAAAGATAAATTAGCGGCTAGCGGATTGGATTTCTTATCGGTTTCTGAAATGATTAGCGCCAATAATTCACAATTAAAGGCAGGGTCTTTCGATAAGAATGACACTGAATTTTTAGTGAATACAGGTACATTCTTGACTTCTGTTACCGATGTTGAAAACCTCGTGGTTGGCGTACAACAAAATCAGCCCATTTATTTAAAACAAATCGCAAGCATTATTGATGGTCCTGAGGTTCCATTAAATTATGTGAGTTTGGGCTTCGGAAAAGGAAGCGACAAGTCGGGAGCTTACAAATCGGAATATCCGGCAGTTACCATTTCGGTTGCCAAACGGAAGGGTGCCGATGCAATGAAAATTTCAGAAGTTATTATCGATAAAGTTGAACATTTACGAACTACTTTAATTCCGGATGATGTTCATGTAGAAGTGACTCGAAATTATGGTGAGACGGCTTCTCATAAAGTATCTGAATTACTCTTACACCTTATAGGCTCGATATTTGCCGTTACTTTAGTGGTAATGTTAGCCATGGGTTGGCGCGGTGGATTGGTGGTGTTTTTATCGGTACCAATTACATTTGCCCTCACCTTATTGAGTTATTACATGCTCGATTACACCCTCAACCGAATTACTCTATTTGCTTTGGTATTTGTGACAGGAATTGTCGTCGATGACTCGATTATCATTGCTGAAAACATGCACCGGCATTTCAAGATGAAACGCTTGCCTTTTAAACAAGCTGCCCTGTATGCGATTAATGAAGTTGGGAATCCGACTATTTTAGCAACATTTACGGTAATCGCCTCAGTATTGCCAATGGCCTTTGTTTCAGGTTTAATGGGGCCCTATATGGCGCCTATGCCTATTGGAGCATCTATTGCTATGATTTTATCATTATTTGTTGCTTTGACCATTACACCTTATTTAGGATACATCTTCTTAAGAGAAAAGGATAAAAAAGGAGTCGAAAACAAACCTGAAAAAGCGGTAGAAGATACTTTAATTTACAAGATTTACAACAAATTTGAGAGACCATTGTTAGAAAACAGCAAAAAGCGTTGGTTGTTTTTAGGAGGAACTTTTTTAGTCTTAATGGCAACGATGGTCTTGTTTTTTACCAAATCGGTGGCGGTAAAAATGTTGCCGTTCGATAATAAAAATGAATTTCAAGTTGTAATCGACATGCCTGAAGGTACTACCTTGGAGCGAACTGGTGTGGTTGCGCAAGAAATTTCACAATACTTATCGACGCGTCCAGAAGTTGTAAACTACCAAAACTACGTTGGAACCTCTGCGCCTATTACTTTTAATGGTTTGGTACGTCATTACGATTTACGAGGGGGAAGTAATATGGCCGACATCCAAGTGAACTTAATAGACAAAAGTGAACGTGATATTCAGAGTCATGGTATTGCAACTTTAATGCGTCCAGATATTCAGAAGATTGCATCCAAGTACAATGCGAATGTAAAGTTGGTAGAAGTACCACCAGGGCCTCCTGTATTATCGACGATTGTTGCTGAAGTGTATGGTCCAGACTATAACGAGCAAATGAAGATTGCGAATAGCATTCAAGACATTTTGAAAAACACAGACGATGTGGTAGATATCGATTGGATGGTTGAAGCCGATCAAACAGAATATCAGTTTGAGATCAATAAAGAAAAAGCCATGTTGTACGGGGTAGCACCTCAGCAAATTGCATATACTATGAATATGGCCTTGTCGAATCGTTCTGTTACCAACTTATATGATGAAGATGCAGTAACACAAGTTGGTTTGGTATTGGCGTTGGATGAAAAGGAAAAATCAACTATTTCAGATATCTCACAGCTTAAAATAAAATCGAATCAAGGAACGATGGTTCCTATTGCAGATCTTGTTACTATACAACAAACCACTGCTGCTAAAAGTATTTATCGTAAAAATCAGAAGCGAGTGGTCTATGTGATGGCCGATATGGCTGGGGAATTAGAAAGTCCTGCGTATGCTATTTTAGGAATGGAAGAGAAATTGAAAGAAATTCCGTTACCACAAGGCTACGAGATAAACGAAATGTATTTAGGGCAACCAGATTTTGAAGACGACTATACCGTGAAATGGGATGGAGAGTGGCAAATTACCTTGGAGGTTTTTAGAGACTTAGGAATTGCCTTTTTAGGAGCTATTATTCTGATATACATCTTAATTGTTGGATGGTTTCAAAACTTTAAAGCACCAATTGTAATGATGGTTGCGATTCCACTTTCTTTGATCGGAATTATTTTAGGTCACTGGATTATGGGAGCCTTTTTCACAGCAACTTCTTTTATTGGAATGATTGCATTGGCTGGAATTATGGTTCGAAACTCAGTATTGCTCATTGACTTTATCAACTTACGAACCGCTGAAGGAGTACCGTTAAAGCAAGCGGCCATTGAAGCTGGTGCTGTGCGTACTACCCCTATTCTGCTCACTGCAGGAACAGTAGTAATTGGAGCCTTTGTAATACTATTCGATCCAATTTTTCAAGGGTTGGCCATCTCGTTAATGGGAGGAACTATCGTTTCCACAGTATTGACGTTATTGGTTGTGCCGTTGGTGTATTACATGATAGAGAAAAAGAATCATAAATAATAACCTGTTTGATTGAATGCAGACGAACTCTATATAAAGCTTTATGCTGAAACGAATTCTCGACTGCATTCGAAGGGACAATAAATCATAAGAAAATGAAATTAGTTATCGTTACAGCTGTTGAGCAATTTCAAAAGGATGTTTTGAGGTTATTCAAAAATGCAAATATTGAAAATTTTAGTAGTTCGGACATTGATGGTCATAAAAATGGAACTTCAGTTTTAATGGCTTCTAATTGGTTTTCCGCAGAAAAAGGAGGCAATGAATCAAATCTATTTTTCTCTTTTACTGAAGCCGAAAATATCGATGTACTATTCAACTCAATCAAAGAATTTAATACTCAATTAGAAACAAACAATCCGATAAAAGCGGTAGTAGTTCCTATTGAAAAATCTATATAAACGTAAAAATTAATTACAATGTTAAATACATATTTTAGAGTTATTGTTGGTGTAATGGTCTTACTTAGCGTGGTGTTAAGTGTTTATGTGAGTCCGAATTGGATGTGGTTCACCGTTTTTATTGGTGTGAATTTAATTCAGTCGGCATTTACAAAATGGTGTTTATTAGAAACTATTTTGAAAAAATTGGGAGTTAAAAGTGATAGTGGAGCAAGTTGTTCGATATAAAGACCTTAATTTCAATTTTTAAAATCTCCTGAATTTACATCTTTTATAAATTGCACCAATCCTGAAAAATAGGTTTCTGGGTCGTCATATTGTGAAACGTGGCCAGCATTACAAGTAAGGCTTCTTCCGTATTGCACTTGAGTACTCATCCATTCCATATATTTTGGATCCATAGTATCGTATTTTCCACCGATCATTAAAGTTGGAGTTTTTATTTCTTTTAATCTATCGGAAATATCCCAGGTTTTTAATGTGGCATTAGCTGTTACACCAAATTCGCTATGCCCTTGCATATAGATATAAATCTTAGAATTAAGATGAGAAAAGGAGCGATTCACAAATTCTGGCCATTCATCTAAAGGCTTGCGAAGAATATGTTTTGTATAATAATTATTCATCACTAATTCGGCATACCTTGGATTTGAGAAGTCTTCGTTTGCCTCTATCTCTTTTATTTCTCTATAAATTTCTGGGGGAAGTTGAGCTCCCAATACTTCGGCATATTTTTCATACTCTGGGATGCTCGCCATCATATTTGAAATTATTAACCCTTTCAAATTATCTTGATATTTTAAAGCGTATTCCATCGCTAAAATACCACCCCAAGATTGACCGAGCAGGTAAAAATTGTTTTTGTCAAGATTTAAAGCTTTTCGAACTTGCTCCACTTCTTCCACAAAATGTTTGGTAGTCCAAAGCGTAGAATCGTTTGGTTTATCACTGTAATAACTGTCCAGCTGATCGTAATAGATGTATTCAATCTCTTCATTTGGAAGATACCCGTCAAAATTTTCGAAGAATTCGTGGGTGCCTCCTGGACCGCCGTGAAGCAATAATACCTTCATTTTTGGATTGTTACCCACGCGTTTTGTCCAAACATTGAAAGTCCCTTTTGGAGTAGTGATTGGAATCATCTTGATGCCTCCCGTAATTTGGTCATCACTGTTTGAATAATCCATATAACTGGATTTACTAACGGTTTCTTTCGTTGCTGTCTCTTGCTTTTCGGCACAGCTTAAAAGTAATACTGCGGAAATTATTAGAAAGTAAATTGCATTTTTCATGAAAGTCAGTTTAGATTAGTTCGTTTCATTCGCTTTAAAAACCCGAAGCAGGTTTCCGCCAAGGATTTTATCTATATCTTTTTCGCTATAGCCCTTTTCTACCAAAGCTTTTGTAATTAAAGGGTATGTGGTAACATCATCCAATTGTTTTGGTGGCTGATAAATTCCATCAAAATCAGAACCAATACCTACGTAATCTACTCCTACTAGTTTAATAACATATTCTATATGCTGAATTACAAAAATAAAAGCTGCTCGAAGTTTATATGATTCATCCGTATATTTTCTATACATAGCTTCTTCAGCGTGATATTTATACATTCCCGTTTTTACGAGCGAATCTATTTCTACTTTGTGATTTTTTAATTTTAATTTAGATTATTGGTTGCGTTTTTATTGTTTCATTTCTACTCGAATCAATCGAATGGATTTTGTATTACTTAAATTAACTACAGAGTGAGGAGCTTCAGATTCTTTGCACATTGTAAATGGCATGGATAGTGGTTCTGGAAGTTCTCGTGAAGCGAAAATAACGGTGCCGTCGCCATCATAATCGACAAAATCTCCAACAGCGGTTCGATTACCTTCATCATCCATACTCACAGCGCCAGAAATTTTAATGTCATTTCCAATTTTCACGGCATGGGTATAACCAAAAGCTTTCCCTATTTAGGGACGCAAATCGCTCGGAAAACAGTAAACCACTATGCACCAAAACCGGTACAAGAATCTCTTTTATCACCCCGCGAAAATGAAGTGGTTAAAGAAATTGTTGCGGGTAAAAGCTATCAAATGATTGCAGACAATCTCTTTGTTTTAATTAACACGGTACGCACTCATATTAAGAATATCTACAAAAAGCTGAATTGATTTGGAAATCGTATAATAATAAGCTTTAACATTTTGGTCATTTTTTGTTTGAAAGGAAATAGTACTTCAGATTAAATCTGAGATTATTTAATTAGACTACCTTTGTTACTAATAATCCTAGACCTTGAAGAAACAGCTAAAAATCGTCGAATTATTTTTAAAAAGTTCGCACTTTTATAGTGGTATTAGGCTCAGTTTTGCCGTGGTTGCTCCTTTGGTTATTTTAAATTTTCTAGGCCTCTTTGAATACGCTCCATCCATTGTTATCGGTGCTTTTCTAAATGCTCCTGGAGATATTCCTGGAAGTTTAAAGAGGAAAGTCAACGCTATTCTAATTAGTATAGGCTTGACGATGCTTATTACAACGGTTATCTTATTTTTAAAACCCTTCACATTAATTCTTGTTGGTGTAATCGCCGTTATTTCTTTTTGTACCTCACTCATCTCTATTTATGGGTTTCGCGCTTCTTTAGTCTCCTTGTCAGGTTTATTATCTATGGTATTAGCGTTTGCTATTCAAAAGGAAACCGCTACAGAAATAGGTGAACATGTTGTTTTAATGGGAGTTGGCGGACTCTGGTATTTAGTGGTTTCTTATGTTTTTCTGAAATTAGCCCCCAATAAAGATGGAAATCAGCTCCTTTCTGAAACCCTTCATTTACTTGGGGAATATCTAAAACTTAGAGCTCGTTTACTTACCAAAAAATCGGATCGTGAAAATTTGATGCAACAATCCATTTCGTTGCAAACAAAAATTACTGAAAAACAGGAAACCTTACGCGAATTACTTCTTTTAGAACGGAAACGGACGGGACGTTCCCATTACGACGAAAAACAACTCTTAATCTTTATTTCTACAATAAATATTGTGGAATTAATTGAAGCCAAACATTTAGATTACAGTGAAATTGACTCCTTATTTGAAAATAGAAAAGACTATTTAAAAGCTTCAAAAAGATTAAATAAGACGATGGGAAACCATCTTATCACGCTTTCAGAATGTCTTATTCAAAAAGAAAAAATACCGAGTAAAGACTCTTTATTAGAAGCCTTACAAAAAGCGTATGAGGCTATTTCAGTTTATGTCGATGCCATTACTTTGCCTAAAGCTAGAGAGGGCGCACTTGTTTTGAGAAACCTCTACGATTACCAAGAACAATTACTTCAAGAAATAAGAGCGATTCGAAGAGTTATGGCGAATGTGAACAATGCTTCTAAAGTCTCTATAAAACGCCAAGACGGGCGTCAGTTCTTAACGCTTCAAGAATACCGCTTGAATGTAATTACTCAAAATTTCAGTTTAAATTCTACGCTTTTTAGACATGCTTTACGATTTACAGTAGCGATACTTTTTGCGCATATTTTAGGAACACTTTTGGGAATTCATAACACCTATTGGATTTTGTTGACCATCGTTGTGATTATGAGACCTAATTACGGATTGACCAAAGAGCGATCAAAAAACCGCATCATTGGAACACTCATTGGAGCTGTAATTGCCATCGGTATTGTTCTCGTTACACACAATGTTATCGTGTATTCGGTGTTGGCTATTTTATCGCTAACCATGGCGATTGCACTACTACAGCAAAACTATAAATCGGGCGCAGCTTTAATCACTATTAATATTGTATTGGTGTATTCCCTTATCAATCCTGATGCTTTTTTAGTAATTCAATACCGCGTCATTGACACCATTATAGGGGCTAGTATTGCTGTAATTGCAAATTACGCATTATGGCCAAGCTGGGAGGTTTTTAATATGAAGCAAGTACTTTTAAATAGTCTTCAGCGAAACAAGGAATATCTTATTGCTACCAAAGCGCTGTACCACGATAAAAAAAATAATGACCTTATGTATAAAGTTGCTAGAAAAGAAGCCTTTTTAGCCATTAGCAACTTAAATGCCGCCTTTCAGAGAATGACTCAGGATCCGAAGTCGAAACAACTAGAATACCCCTTAATTTATGATATGGTAACCTTAAATCAGACCATGGTTTCGGGAATTGCTTCAATAGGTACGTTTATTACCAATCATAAAACAACACCTGTTTCTAAAGAGTTCGAAGTTCTTATTTTAAATATTGAAAATAGCCTACAAGCCTCTATTTCCATTTTAAATAACTCCAAATACAATGAGATTAAACCTTCCGCTAGCATTAGTAATGCTGAAGAAAAGCTTTTAGAAGGATATCAGTTATTATCTAAACTTCGCGATCAAGATATTAACGAAGGGAATTCAGAAATCGACACTGAAACCTTACATCGCTTGCAGGAAGCGTATCTAATTAGCAATCAGCTAATATGGATGAAAACACTTTCAGAAAATCTAAAAAAAGCGACTTTTAAATACGATGCTGTTTTAAAAGAAAATCTATAAATTATTGTTTTCATTTCCTAAAGTAAAAGACACTTTAGGCTTCAATTGCCTCACCTTCATTCCTAGTCTATTTTTACATAATCCCTATTTCTCTTTTCTTCGGAAACATACGAGGTAAAATGTATCAGTCGAGACATTCTTACCCACTTCGATAGTCATAAAAATTATTAAATTTCTTCAAAAACAGCTGAAAATAAGGTGTTACAGCCACTTACCACTATCCACAAATAGAATGGCACGGGGATTGAAAATTGGCAACACTTATTCTAATCAAATTGTTTAAAACGTCAAAAAACGACTTTTAAAATCAAAAACAACAACCAAACATGAAATACATCGGGATAGTAAAAGAGCCCCATTTTGAAAAAAGAATTTGTTTTTTACCGAAGGAGGTTCGTTTAGCTATAAAAGAATTAGGGTTAGAAGTTCTTATTGAAAATGGTTTGGGAGAAACGGTAGGAGTTTCAGATACTGATTATAAAACAGCGGGAGCAACCTTAAATTCTCGCGCCTTTATCTTAGAAAACGCCGACTACATCTTATCGATTAACGACATTCAAGATGTCATTACAGAAGGAAAACCAAAAACCGTGATTGGTATTTTTAATATGCTATTCTATCCAGAAAGGATGGACAAATACCTCCGCAAAAATACTTCTGTCTTTAGTTTAGATTTATTACCACGTACGACCCTAGCCCAATCTATGGATGTATTATCTTCCATGGCCTCCTTATCGGGTTATAAGGCTGTATTGAAGGCTACTTCTTACTACAACGGTTCTTTTCCTATGTTTACAACAGCTGCGGGGACTTTAAACCCTGCTAAAGTTTTAGTATTAGGAGCGGGTGTTGCAGGACTTCAAGCAATCGCAACGGCCAAGCGATTAGGAGCCATTGTTGAAGTGTTTGATGTTCGGAAATCTTCTGCGGAAGAAGTTAGAAGTCTCGGAGCTAAATTTATAGAAGTTGAAGGCTATGAAGAAGGAGAAAATGCAGGAGGTTATGCCATAGCACAATCACAAGAATACCTCGACAAGCAAAAAAAGTTAATCCATGAGCGGATTAGCAATGCGAATATTGTGATTACAACAGCAAATATCCCCGGAAAGAAAGCACCTATACTAATTGATACGGAAGCTCTTGATACGATGTTACCAGGCTCGGTTGTAATCGATTTGGCAGCAGAACAAGGCGGAAATTGTGAAAAAACTCAAAACCAAAAAACAATTACATACAACCATATTACCATTGTTGGAGATTCTCATCTCTCGAGAGAAATGTCACAAGCAGCGTCTCAGTTGTTATCTTCCAATTACTACAGCTTTTTAAAGTACGTACTACAGTCAACCAAAGAAGAAGATATCATTATTAATGGTTGTCAAGTAATCGCTACTGGTAAAATTACACACCCACAACTAACTACTAAACTTGAACTCGCATAACCCATGGAATTTATTCAAAATAATCTTGAAATTATATACTTTGTCATATTCTGTGTCTTCATAGGAATTGAAGTCATCGCTAACGTACCCGCCATTCTTCACACTCCTTTAATGTCTGGCGCCAATGCAATTAGCGGTGTTATTATGGTAGGAGCTATTATAATGATGATTCAAATACCTCCAACCAATTACGTCTTACTTGGCTTAGGTGGAATTGCAGTGTTTCTTGGTGCATTAAATATATCAGGTGGCTTTTTTGTGACTGGCAGAATGCTAAAAATGTTCAATACCAAAAAATAAGCTAGATGAATGTATTTGTTGAAATTGGCTATTTAATAGCCACAGTATCTTTTTTAGGTGGATTGAAGTTTATGAGCTCACCAAAAAATGCCAAATTAGGAAATAGCATCGCAGCCGCAGGAATGATTATTGCCGTAGTTTGCACATTTCTGTTATTAAAATCTAATGAAATTCCGACCCCAAATGTGGTTATCATCCTTGTCGCTATTGCACTAGGAACCCTGTTAGGGAAACGCATGGCTTCCAAAGTAGAAATGACTGCAATGCCACAATTGGTTTCGCTTTTTAATGCGACCGGTGGTGGTTGCGCTTTAATTTTAGGAATTATTGAAGCCCAACAAATAAATCTGAGTACCTCTTTTATCGGAATTCAAATCTTATTGCTATTAAGCTTAACTACGGGAGCCATTGCTGCCACGGGAAGTATTGTTGCGTACAGAAAACTTGCAGGTAAAACCAAAGACAATCGTAAAGCAATTACAGTTATAGGTTCAAGAACACTTTTAGTTCTAATTTTTATCATTCCAACGCTCTACTTTTTAGGGCTACTCCCTATCAGCTTTGAAATTTTCATCTTTACCATCGCTTTTATATCATTAGCCTACGGAATTTTATTTGTCCTCCCTATTGGTGGAGCAGACATGCCTGTTGTAATTTCATTATTAAACTCAATTACTGGTGTTGCGACAGCACTTTCAGGTTTTGTGTACGGAAATAAAGCTATGATTGCTGGAGGTATTTTTGTAGGTGCTGCTGGAATTATATTGACGCTACTTATGTGTAAGGCGATGAATAGATCTCTACTGAAAGTGTTGGCAGGTAAATTTAAGAAAACAACACTCTCAACTACTTCTGAAGAGCAAAACATTAAATCGATATCTATTTCGGAAATAACCATGCAACTTTCATTTGCGAACAAAATAGCAATCGTTCCTGGATATGGTCTTGCCGTAGCTCAAGGGCAACATTTGTGTGGACAACTTCAAAAACTATTGGAATCGAGAGGGGTTCAGGTAGATTTTATCATCCATCCTGTTGCTGGAAGAATGCCAGGTCATATGAATGTACTTCTAGCCGAAGCAAATATCGATTACGATCATTTGAAGGAAATGGACGAAGGAAACGAGCTTATGAAACACTATGATATGGTATTGGTGATTGGTGCAAACGACGTCGTGAACCCTGCTGCAGAAACAAAACCAGACAGTCCTGTGTACGGAATGCCAATTATAAAAACACACGAAAGCAAAAAAGTAGTGGTAATGAAACGAGGAATGAGTACAGGATATGCAGGTGTTTCCAACGATTTATTTGGTATGGACAATTGCAATCTTTTATTTGGAGATGCTAAAGATTCACTACAGGAAATTATCAATCAACTTAAGTTAATTTAGTCCTTGTATAAAAAAGAGAATACGAAACTCTTTTTAAGCTTTACCCATCATTTTAGTCATATGAAATAACTTTTATAGCTTTCAGGAATTGTGTTAATATTCAATAATGAACCGGGTATAAATACGGATAAATTTCATTAAAAGTCAGTACATGATACAAATGTACTCTTTTACTAATATGATTTCGAGTTACTTCCCTTGGCTCATTAAGACCAATTGCCAGTACTAGTTCTAAAAAACTATGTATGGTGGTTTCATGGAAAGCGTTAGGCCCGTATAGCTTTGCTTTCTAAGACGAAACCCAGTGATTGAAAATTAAATTTCAGTTTTATAAAACATATTAGAGATCTAAAATAGAACTATTTATAAAAGATACATTTTAAACAACTAACAAATATGATACAAAAAGTGTTCCTTACCCCCTTTCAAAAATTTGTGAAAATTGAAAGTTTTAGTGGCATTTTACTATTATTAGCAACAATACTAGCACTTATTTGGGCCAATTCTCCCTTCGGAAATACATACAACTCCATTTGGCAATATGAATTAGGGATTGTTACTGAAACTTTTGAATTTAAAAAACCATTAATTCTTTGGATTAATGATGGATTAATGGCACTATTTTTCTTCCTAATAGGACTTGAGATTAAGAGAGAGTTGCTTATTGGTGAATTGAACTCGATAAAAAAAATCACCTTCCCTTTGTTTGGAGCATTGGGCGGTATGATTGTTCCCGTTCTATTTTTTTTCATATTAAATCAAAATCCTGAAACAGTTGGTGGTTGGGGAATTCCAATGGCTACCGATATTGCTTTTTCTTTGGCAATCTTAAATAGTTTAGGAAAACGAATCCCATTAAGTCTCAAGATATTTTTAACCGCTTTTGCAATCGTAGATGATATTGGAGCCGTTTTGGTTATTGCACTATTTTATAGTGGTACTATTAATTTAACCTTATTGTTTATTGCAGTTGCATTACTTGGGATACTTTACTTCTTATCGTTTAAGGGCTTTTACTCGAGATTTGTTTTATTTATCTTCGGAATAGTTATTTGGTTTTTATTTTTAAAATCTGGTATTCACCCAACAGTTGCAGGGGTTTTATTGGCATTTTCTGTTCCTATTAGACAAAAAATAGATACCTCACAGTTCTTAGCTCAATTAGAACTGGTGTACAATAACATTAAAAATGCTAGTATTTTAAACAAGCCTATTCTTTCAACAGAGCAAATTGAGCACATCGATGATTTAGAAGATTGGTCATCAAAATTTCAATCCCCTTTACAACATTTAGAACATAGTTTACATGGGTGGGTAGCCTATTTTATTATTCCTATTTTTGCACTTGCTAATGCAGGTGTACTTGTTACTAGCGGTAGTGAAATGGATACAAATTTAATGCTAACTATCATTATTTGCTTGATACTAGGAAAAGGGTTAGGGATTCCTTTTGTAATTTTCTTAGCAAAAAAGGTAAAACTCCTCGATATTCCAAAAGACATCAATACGCAACAAATTATAGGAGTTTCATTTTTAGCTGGGATTGGCTTCACAATGGCTATATTTATATCGGGATTGGCATTTTTATCAAAACCTTACTACATTGACTCTGCAAAAGTTGGTATTCTTATAGGTTCCTTCATTTCAGGGATCATTGGATATCTTATTTTAAGATTTAATAAAGTTAAATAAAGAAGTAAGTGAAACTTTTAATACTAATAAACTTTTAATGGAAGCATTTTTCAGCATAAACAAATCTGAAATAATTGGAGGAGCAATTGTTATTTTTTTGGTAGTAATCCTTCATTTTTTAACCAATATATTACACAAATTCTTATTAAAACAGGAACGCATCAAATTTCCAAATGAAAAGGCTACTCCTTTTAACATAATAAAACGAATTCTTAATACATTATGGTTGGTATTGGGGCTTATTTCACTCGCTTATATCTTACTCCCTGACGAAGAACACGGTGTATTAAAAGGGCATTTTGAATTGGTTCTATATCTTGGTTTTGTTTCCGTTTCAACCATTGTTACAGCAACGGTTGCTAGTCTGTGGTTTAAAAAAAGTATTAAAGATAAAATTGAAAACAACTACGATCCAACCAGTTTTAAGTTTCTTCGTTATGTAGCTATTTTTAGTATCTATGCTATAGGAATACTATTAACATTATTGGCTTTTCCGTCATTAAGAGGGGTCGCACAAACCGTTTTAGGCGGTGCCGGGGTACTTGCCCTTATTGTAGGTGTAGCATCTCAAGAGGCGCTTTCTAATCTAATTGGAGGTTTCTTTATCATTTCTTTCAAACCTTTCAAAATAGGAGATCTTGTAAAAGTTACAGACACAATGGTAGGTACAGTCATAGATATTACATTACGTCATACAGTAATTAGAAATTTTGAAAACAAGATGATTGTGATTCCTAATTCAATTATTAATAAAGAAAAACTGATTAATTACAATATGGGCGAACTTAAATGTTGTGAGCGCATCGAGATTGGTATATCTTACGATAGTGACATTGATTTAGCTAAAAAGATAATGCAAGAAGAATGTGAAAAGCATCCCTTAATCTTAGATAATCGTATAGAATTGGAAATACAGGAAGGAAAACCTGTTGTAAAAACGGCATTAACACAGTTAAATGATTCGTCTATGACCATACGAGCTTGGGCTTGGGCAAGTAATTTTAATGATGTTTTTCAACTTAAGGTTGATGTATTAGAAAGTATTAAAAAAAGATTTGACAAAGAAGGTATAGAGATCCCCTTCCCATACCGAACTATTGTAATGAAAAAAGAAACTAATATTTAAAAATGAGCACTACGGAAGAAGCTTTAAAAGAGCGCATTAAAGAGTTAACGTGTCTTTATGAAGTCTCGTCTATTATTGTAAATGCAGATAGTTTACCGTTAGAAGAAACCTTTCAGGCAATTACTTTAAGTCTCAAAAAAGCCTTTCAGTTTCCTGAAAAAACTGAAGTTGTTATTGAAACGTCTTTTGTTCCGTATAAGAACATCGAAAATTTAAATGCGCAATCACTTTCTTCTAATATCAGTATTTTCAATAAAATTGAAGGACAGCTAATAGCCACTTTAAACAATACTAAAGATACTTTTTTAACCGAAGAACAACACTTACTAGACAACGTAGCTCTTAAATTAGGAAACTTATTAGAGCGTTTCGAAATTCAGAAAAATGAAACCTTGCTAAAGCGGCAAATGGAACGCGCCGACAGATTGGGAATTTTAGGTGAAATTACCGCCGGTATTGCCCATGAACTCAATACGCCACTCGCGAATATTTTAGGATTTGCAGAATTATTGAAGGACGATTTTAAAGATGACAAACAGATTTCGGAAGATGTCGATAAAATAATTCGCAATGCTATTTTCTCGCGTGAAGTCGTTAAGAAACTAATGTTCTTCGCCTGCGAAATGCCACAACATATGCAGGAAGTGAATATCGTGCCTAGCATTAAAAATGCGATTAAATTACTAGATGCTTCATTCAAAAAAGCAGATGTAAAATACATCGTTAAAATTGAAGACGAAACTCTTTTATTGCGAGCCGATACCATTCAACTCACGCAAATAATCTTCAATTTAATAATGAATGCTATTTATTTCTCTCCAAAAAATGGAGTGGTGACAATAGAAACCTTTCAAACTAAAAAGCACATTGTTTTGAAAATTTCGGATGAAGGCGACGGGCTTTCAGAAGAGGCATTGGAAAAAGTATTTCAACCATTTTTCTCAACTAAACCAACGGGAGACGGCTCTGGATTAGGCCTAAGCGTTGTGCACGGTATTGTGGCTAGTCATAATGGTACTATCGTGGCAGAAAACAATACAACAAAAGGAGCTACCTTTACTGTAACACTTCCAAAATCGTAATTGATGCATTTAAAAAAAGAAAACATACTAATTGTAGATGATGACATTCATATTTTAGAACTTTTACAACGTCATTTACAATCTTGGAATTATCATACCTACAAAGCTGTTTCGGTTAAAGAAGCCGTTACTATTTTACGTGACACATCTATCGACTTATTGATTACCGATTTAAAAATGCCCGAAATTGATGGTTTTGAGCTAATAAAATTTGTTTCAGAACATTATCCAAACCTTCCTAAACTTGTTGTAACAGGCTATCCTTCGGTTCAAGATTCACTTTCTGCAATAAAATCTGGCGTAGTTGAATATCTAACCAAACCCTTTACCAAAGAAGAATTAGGAAAAGCCATAGAGAAATCATTCAACCTAAAAAAAACAGCGACTACTTCCCTACCTACTGCAACCATTCTGAAAGATAAGTCGTATGGTGACATTATAGGACATTCAGAAAAAATAAAAGATGTTATTCAGGTTATAGAACGCGTTAAAGATAACAAAGCAACCATATTTATTAAAGGGGAAAGCGGAACAGGAAAAGAACTCATTGCACGTGCAATTCACTATCAAGGTAAATTTTCAAGAGCGCCTTTTATTGCGGTAAATTGCGGTGGTATTCCTGAAAACCTACTAGAATCTGAATTGTTTGGATATACCAAAGGTGCTTTTACCGGTGCTGAAAAGAACAGAGAAGGGTTTTTCCAAGCGGCCAATGGTGGTACTATTTTTTTAGATGAAATTGGAAATGCTTCAACTGCGGTACAATCAAGATTACTACGAGTGCTTCAGGAGAAAGAAGTGGTAAAAGTGGGCTCACAAAAAGCAGAAAAAATTGACGTACGTATTATTGCTGCAACCAACAGTGATCTAAAGGATATGATTAAAAAGGAGACCTTTAGAGAAGATTTATATTACAGACTTACCGTTGTTGAAATTGACATTGCACCGCTTCGTGAACGCAAAGAAGACATTCCGTTATTGATTGAAAAATTTCTGTTTAAATACGGCGTAGAATACAAAGATCGCTTTGTTCAAATTACTCCTGAAGCTTCCGTAATTTTGCAACGTTACAATTGGCCTGGAAATATTCGAGAATTAGAAAATGTGATTCAGCGCGCCGTCATTATGTGCGATAAAATTATTGAAGTTGAACACCTACCAGATTCATTAAAATTTAATATTGATTTTCCAGATGACGAACTTGTTTCGTTAAAAGAAATGGAGAAACGGTACATTCAGAAGGTACTTGCAACGACCAATAATAACAAAACAAAAGCTGCCGAAATTCTCGGAATCGACCGGAAAACAATCCGTCAAAAGCTTTCAGAATAGTACATTTTTAATGGTACGTTTTACTCCAACTGGGTGATTTTGTACCAGTTTCTATATTCTTCTTACTCATAACGTAAATACACAACCCCCTTTATTACAGGCACTTGTGTAGTTGTAGTGCTTTTTAAATTTTAAATGGCACGCACATTGCTTTTTGGTACATAAACTATAACAATGTACTATGAAGACAAACTCATTCAATATATGCCCTACGTGCGAACATAGAGAAACTTGCATACTAACCGATCAAAAAGCTCAAGTATGGTCGTGTAGTGAGTATGAAGAAATATCGAACGTGGTAGTTACTATACCCCAAGAACCTTCAGTAAAAAAAGAAGACCAGCCAACAATGGCAATGGCATAATACAATGCATATGAAAACTAAGATTATCAACTTCGTAACAAACTTGTTTACAACTCGAAGCGTGTTAAAACCTAAATTACAATCAGTACCCGTAAAATTAGATTTTATTGAAATTTCTTTCAGAAATAAATACGAGCAAAGAAAAATAAGTAACCGTCTTTTTAAATAAAACATTCATTTTAAACATCCGTATAAACGGTATATCATTATGACTACAATCACAGCAGAAGTAAATAAAAAACAAAAAAAAGTACCTGTAAGAGGTATGATGGATAATGTGATGGAGCAATTTAATAGTGCTGCAGACCAAATTAACCTACATCCTAATATTCGTAAAATCCTAAGCATCACCAACAATGAAATTATTGTTCATTTTCCTGTAAAAATGGACAATGGAGAGGTTGAAATCTTTACTGGATATAGAGTACAACACAACAATGCATTAGGGCCTTACAAAGGTGGTCTTCGTTACCATCCAACAGTAGATATTGATGCTGCAAGAGCACTTGCTATGTGGATGACTTGGAAAACATCGCTTGCTGGTTTGCCTTACGGTGGTGGTAAAGGAGGAATTCAATTAGATCCTTCAAAATATTCGCAAGGAGAATTAGAGCGTATTACACGCCGATTCACTTTTGCATTGGCCGATAATATTGGTCCAGAGCACGATATTCCTGCTCCAGACGTAAACACCAACAGCCAAACAATGGCTTGGATTGCAGATACTTATATGAGTACGCGTCCGCCAGCAGAGCGAACTGCAAATCAACACGTAGTTACAGGGAAACCTGACGGAAGTGGTGGTTTGGAAGGTCGTGACCGAGCAACTGGATATGGTGTTTTTCTGAACATTAAATTTTGGGCAGAAAAAAACAATGAAAGTTTATTCGATAAAAAATACATCGTACAAGGCTTCGGAAACGTAGGTTACTGGGCTTCATATTTTATGGAAAAAGAAGGAGCCAAATTAGTGGCAGTACAAGATGCCTTCGGAAGTATTGAAAACCAAAACGGAATCAATGTAGAAGATCTTTTTAACTATAGTTTAAGTAACAACGGAAGTATTGTCGATTTCCCGGAAGCTTCAGCATTAAAAAGTGAAAACTTCTTCGCTACTGACTGTCAGATTTGTATTCCAGCAGCTTTAGGAAATCAAATTACTGCTAAAAATGCAGATTCAATTAAAGCGCAACTAATTGCGGAAGGTGCCAATGGACCAACCAACGTAGAAGGAGAAAAAATCCTACTAGATCGCGGTGTTTCAATTATACCAGATATTTTATGTAATTCTGGTGGTGTTGTAGGTAGTTATTTTGAATGGTTACAAAACAGAAACGGGGAGCTTTGGCTACTTGATGAAGTGATGGCAAAACTTGACAAAAAGATGAGAGAATCCTTCAATAAAGTATATGAATATTCTGAAAGAGAAGGAATGGATTTACGAACAGCGGCTTATTGTATAGCCATAAAACGTATAGAGAAAGCTTATATTCAAAGAGGTATTTTCCCTTAATTAAATAAAATTATTAAAACGAAAAATCATGAAGTACGGAAATTTAATATTAGAGAAGAAAGAATATGTTTTTCTGAAGCGAATACTCAATATATCAGGTTATGCTGAAAATTTTGAAATTCAAAAATCGCTGCAAAGATTAAGTGAAGAAATTAAAACTGCCCAAGTCTTAGATGAAGCAGATATGCCGAAGGATGTGATTCGATTTAATAGTAAAATAATGGTGTATTCTGAAACCGGATGGGAAAAAACGATACAACTCGTGATCCCATCCGAAAAGGATACAAAAAACGATAAAATATCGGTGCTCACTCCTATGGGAACTGCACTTTTCGGTTATTCTGAAGGAGATACTGTTGTTTGGGATTTCCCAACAGGCGAACAAAAAATAAAAATTGTAGCTGTAACACAAAGCAGTAATGCCAAAAAAATTGATATGTCTATTTAATAGGAAGCAAATGAAAACGTCACAAACAGATATTTACAATCACGATACGGATATAGATGTCACGCATAAAATAAACACGATTGAACTAGACAATTGGATGAACCATTTACGGTACATTAAAAAGGAATTAAAAAACCTTATTGGCCTGTATGGAGATGATTTAAGTGCAAAGATTGATTCTGAAGATGTTCTAATGAAGCTTCAGAAAAAGGATACCGAAAATGACAACTTATTACATGCACTTCAAAAATACATGAGTTCGAGAAGAGATATTATTGAATGTGAAGACACTCAATGCGACATGGCATATATTACTGAACACGAAAGTTATCGAAGAAGTTATTTGTATCATTTGGATAAATACCGAAGGATAAAAGATGAATTTTTCAGTAAAATCCAAGGAAGCTTTAAAATACGATCTATTTCGTAAGTATGATTACAATCTATTTTTGTTAAGATTTAAAAAGCCCAAGGAAAGACCTTGGGCTTTTTTTATGGTTATATATTGCTGTTTTACAAAACATAGGTATTAAAAATTTCTTCCAATTCTTTTGCAGGATCTGTACACAATCCTGGATGGGTTTTAGAACTTTGTATTATTGTACTTCTAGATGCTGCCAACCATCGAAAACGGTCTGATAGTTCCAGTCTTCCAATCGCGCCTCCTAAAGGCATTCCAGCACAAATTGACTCCCACGCTTTTAAATTATCGTTCAATATGTTACAATCTAAGTCTTTTGAAAAAGCAGCTAACTTGGTTTGATCTATTTTATATTTAATGCCCAGAAATTTCTTTCGTTTTGAAAAAAGAAGCACGCCCACATTAAAAAACTCTTCCCGTTCTACTTTCGGAACCACTCTAATAATCGCATATTCAAATGTAACTCTATCGTGCATCCTCAGCTTCTTTAACAAGTGAATCAATCATCGCCAGCTTCGCTTCTAAATACTCCATATACGCCGCTCTAATTTCGTTTGGAGACATCGTATCTGACTCGTTCAACAACCAATCATTAGGAATTAATGCTACAATCTCAGTTAGCTTCTCTTTTGTTAATAGTGCTTTTATTTGTGCAGAAGCTTCTGGTAAATGAGTTGCTTGTGCAAGCAGTACATGGTCTTTTATCAAAGGAAAAGTACGTGTTAAATGATTTCTCCACGTTTCCCAATTGTGATGAAAATAAAAACTCGCTCCATTATCGATAATCCACAGTTCGTTATTCCATTGTAATAAATTCGTATTTTTTGCGGTACGATCAATATTACTCAATAAGCTATCTAACAACACAACTTTTGAAGCCAACAATCCATCGATTGTAGTAACCAAAGGGTCGAATGTAATTGCGCTCGTTAAAAAGTGTAACCCTAGGTTGAGTCCAACGCTAAACTTCAACAAGTCCTGAATCTCTTCATCGGGTTCGGTCTTACTAAACGAATCGTCTAGATTCATAAATACCAATTCAGGAACTTTTAAACCAATAGCTCGTGCAATTTCACCTCCTAAAAGTTCAGCAATAAGTGCTTTTTTCCCTTGTCCGGCGCCTCTAAATTTCAGCACATATACGTATCCATCATCCGCTTTTACAATAGCTGGAAGCGATCCCCCTTCGCGCAGAGGTTTTATATACTGAACAACCTCAACGGTTCTAATATTATGCGTTGTTTTCATATTTCGAAGGTACTAAAAAGTTACTTTTAAATTTTCTTTATTTATTCTGAAAATGCGCTGATACCATTCCTTTTTCAGCGTAAAAAAATAGTTCGACTTCCATAAAAAAAAAGTAAATGCACTCGATAAAAAGAAAAAATTAGTCGAATTTTACAAGACACATATATTTAATCTTTTCATTCTATTCTCCGTTACTATGAGTAAACCAGCTTTTATCAATCAATTATCGTTACCCGCTATTGCAGCTCCTATGTTTTTAATTTCAGGCCCCGAATTGGTCATTTCGTGTTGTAAAAATGGAATTGTAGGAACCTTTCCTGCCTTAAATCAACGAACGACCGAAGGCTTTGAAGCTTGGGTCATTGAAATTAAAGAAAGTTTAGCTGCCTTTGAAAAAGAAACTGGTAAAAAAGCAGCTCCGTTTGGTGTTAATTTAATTGTACACCAATCCAACCCGAGAATGATGGCCGACTTAAAAGTATGTATGAAGCATCAGGTTCCTCTAATTATTACATCTTTAGGTGCTGTTTCAGATGTAGTAGATGCTGTTCATAGTTATGGTGGTTTGGTATTTCATGATGTGATTAAAAAACGTCATGCCGAAAAAGCTTCAGAAGCAGGTGTCGATGGTCTTATCCTCGTTGCCGCAGGGGCTGGTGGTCATGCAGGAACTTTAAATCCGATGCCGTTTGTTTCAGAAATAAAATCCTTTTTTAAGAAAACAATTCTACTATCTGGATGTATCTCTTCTGGTAGAGACATAGCTTCCGCTCTTCAAATGGGTGCCGATTTGGCCTATATGGGAACTCGTTTTATCAATACACAAGAAAGTAAAGCGCCAAAGGAATATCGCGATATGATTATTGATGCAGGTGCAAGTGATGTAGTGTATACGGCTGCTGTTTCAGGAGTCGAAGCTAATTTTCTCGCTCCCAGCCTAGAAGCCATGGGAATTACCGAAGAAATGTGGAGCAAAAAAGGAAAAGTGAATTTTGGAGAAGAATTAACCGTACATAAAGATGAAGCGAAAGCATGGGCTACAATTTGGTCTGCGGGACAAGGAGTTGCTACTATTCACGATGCTCCAAGCGTTACCGATTTGGTTTCAGAATTAAAAACAGAATTTACCTCCGCTATTGAAGCACAATGTGAGCTTCTTAAAAAATACAAGTAAAAAATACTATGCCAAACGAATCGATACCTGTAAACAAAGAATACGATCTTATCTGTGTGGGTGGAGGCATTATGAGTGCTACCCTTGCCTTACTTACCAAACTTTTAAAACCTGAGCTAAAAGTTTTAATCTTAGAACGTTTAGAAGATGTGGCTCAAGAGAGTTCTGCGGCTTGGAACAATGCAGGAACCGGACATTCGGCCTTATGCGAATTGAATTATACTCCAGAAGATGCTTCCGGACATATTTCAATTGAGAAGGCGATTTCTATTTGTAATCAGTTTGAAATTTCGAAACAGTTTTGGTCGTATTTAGTACGTCAGAAACATTTAAAAAATCCTTCCGATTTTATCAATAAAGTCCCACATCATAGTTGGGTTACTGGAACCGAAAATGCAGCATACCTCGAAAAAAGATTTCATGCTATGAAAGAACATTTTATGTTCGAATCGATTGAATTCACCAAAGATATAGAGGTGATGAAAAAATGGTTTCCGCTAATCATGCACGACCGCACAGACGACGAAGTAATGGCAGCTTCAAGAATTAATCGCGGTACCGAAATGAACTATGGGAATCTTACCAAAGATCTTTTCAAAATATTAAAAGAAGATTTTAACACAGAAATTCGTTGCAACGAAGAAGTATTGGATATTGACCCTGACGAAAATGTTGAATGGTCTGTAATTACACGAAATACCGAAACAAAAAAACTGCAACATTTAGATGCGAAACATGTGTTTATTGGTGCTGGGGGAGGCAGTTTATTATTACTTCAAAAAGTAGAGATTGAAGAAAAAGAAGGCTTTGGAGGTTTTCCGATTAGCGGTGAATGGTTGGTTTGTAAAAACCCTGATATAAGTAAACAACACAACGCCAAAGTATATAGCAAGGCAGGCATTGGCGACCCACCCATGTCCACTCCGCATTTAGATACGCGATATATTAATGGCAAACGCGAATTATTATTTGGACCGTTTGCTGGTTTTAGTCCTAAGTTTTTAAAAGAAGGATCTAATTTAGATTTATTGAAATCGATAAAGTTTGACAACATACCTTCTATGCTTGGGGTTTTCTGGCATAATTTACCCTTAACCAAATACCTCGTTGAGCAAGTTACCATGTCGTTTGATGACAGAATGGACGATCTGCGGAAGTTTGTAAAAGATGCCAAAGATGAAGATTGGGAGATCCTTGTCGCTGGACAACGTGTACAAACCATAAAAAGAGATGAATTTGAAGGAGGTAAACTAGAATTTGGAACCCAAGTAGTATGCAGCAAAGATGGAAGCATTACATGTCTTCTAGGAGCTTCACCAGGGGCATCCACTTCAGTTAGTATTATGTTAGATGTTCTTGACAAAGCATTTCCCGAAATTTTAAATGCTTCGGAAGGAAAAGCAATTCTGAAAGAGATGGTGCCTACCTGGAACACCGAAGTAACTAAAAATTTATTTGAAGAAGCGTTACATCAATCTGAAACTACTTTAGAATTATAAACACTTTTCATTTTTCTGAAAAACTGAAGCTTCCGAAGAAAAAATTTATAGTAAACGTTAAAAATTAACAATTCAAACTACCTTTTAATTATACCTTAACAGCTTGTGTTAAAGCAATCTCAATTGTGAAAACACTAAGACAAAACGAGTATTTCTAAATGTATCTTTGAGTATAATTTAAAACTAAATACTATGGAAACGACTAAAGAAAAAGCAGACTTGAACATTCATAATAATCTTGTGAATAATCTTCAAGGGTTATTAGAAAAAAATTATGATGCTGAAAAAGGGTTTAAAAAAGCCTTCGAAACAACAAAAAATGAACCTCTAAGAGGCTTCTTAAAAGATAAAGCTGTTCTACATAGTAGATTCGCCAACGAAATTAACGACGAGCTACTAAAACTTAATGAAACCCCAACAACAACGGGAAGTACCACAGGTGCCCTACACCGTGGTTGGATAGATGTTAAAACAGCCTTTAAAGCCAATACTGACGAAGCTATTTTGGAAGAGTGCATTAGAGGTGAAAAAGCAAGCATGAAAGAGTACGAGGAAACGCTTCAAAAGAATAATTTTCCTCCACAAATTTCAGGAGTGTTAAATAATCAGTTAAATGATATTAAAAACACTGTGTCCAAGGTAAAAAAACTGGAAGACATTGCTGAAAATTGGGGATAATAAACCCATAGCCTTTATAAATTTAAAGCCTCGATACAAATTTGTATCGGGGCTTTAAGTATAATATAAAATTAAATTTTATGCTGTAATAGCTATATCAGCTTCTTTTATGGCTTTAAATCCGCCAGCTACATCGATCACATTGTGAATCCCTCTACTTTTTAAAATGGAGGCTGCAATCACAGAACGATATCCTCCTGCACAATGCACATAAAAAGGTTCGTCTTCCGGATATTCTTTTAGATAATCATTTAAGAAACTAAGTGGTGTATGCACTGCCGATGGAATATGCGCAGATGCAAATTCACCATCATTTCGAACATCAAAAACAGCTACATTATCTTCTAGTTTCTCTTTTAAGGTTGCTGCTGAAACAGATTTCATACTTGCGGTTTCTTTACCTGCTTTACTCCAAGCAGAAATGCCCCCTTCTAAATACCCTAAAGTTTTATCGAATCCTACACGTGACAAACGAGTAACAGCTTCCTCTTCTCTACCTTCTGGTGTAATTAATAAAATAGGTTGTTTTACATCGGCAATTAAAGCGCCTACCCACGGAGCGAATCCGCCGTCTAATCCAATGAATATAGAACTAGGAACGTGCTCTTTCATGAAATCCTTCTGATGTCTAACATCCAATACTATCGCTCCTGTTTCATTTGCCAAGGCTTCAAAAGCATCTGGGGTTAACTTCTTTGTCCCTCTATCGATAACGGTATCAATATCTTCATAACCTTCTTTATTCATTTTCACATTTAAAGGAAAATAAACAGGAGGCGGTACCAATCCGTCGGTAACTTCAGCTATAAACTCTTCACGCGTCATATCTGCGCGAAGGGCGTAATTCATTTGTTTTTGATTTCCTAAGGTATCCACCGTTTCTTTCATCATATGCTTTCCGCAGGCAGAACCAGCACCATGTGCAGGATATACAATTACATCGTCAGGTAGTGTCATTATTTTTGTGCGCAAACTATCAAATAAAATACCTGCAAGATCTTCTTGTGTAACTTCAGCCCCTTTTTGCGCCAAATCTGGACGTCCAACATCTCCTAGAAATAGCGTATCACCACTAAAAATAGCATGAGCTTTCCCGTTTTCATCTTTTAGCAAATACGTAGTACTTTCCATAGTATGGCCAGGTGTATGTAATGCAATAATAGTAACATTACCTACTTTAAACTCCTGATTATCTGTTGCGATAAGCGCCTCAAAAGAAGGGTCTGCATTGGGTCCGTAGACAATAGGAGCGCCTGTTTCTTTTGAAAGTGTTACGTGTCCACTTACAAAATCTGCATGGAAATGAGTTTCAAAAATATATTTTATAGTGGCTTTGTCCCGTTTTGCACGATCTAAATAGGGATTTATTTCACGTAGGGGATCTATAATTGCTACTTCGCCATTACTTTCAATATAATAAGCACCTTGCGACAAGCAGCCTGTGTAAATTTGTTCAACCGTCATTTTTCAAAATTTTGACAAAGATAAGAAAGTTATGATGCGAGTTTCTATTTTGAAATACTTAGATGCAGTTTTCACATAACTTTCACAGTTTCAAATGTAGGTTCTAGTATCTTTAACCCTTTATAAATGTATTAATGAAGTCCATTTTTTCTTTTTTACTAATTTTCTTAGTACTTGCTTGTTCTACTGAAAAAGAGCAAATGCAAACCATACGTGATTTGGCAGTGCGAGATTCTATTGAAAAACTGCAACTCCCAAAAGAAACTATAATTACTCATAAAGACATCGTTGTTTCAGAAGAGAAAATAAATTTAGAAAATTTAGGTGCAACTTATACAGTAACAATTACTGTCGCATCGCAAAATAGTACTGGAGAAAAAGTATTGGATACACATACTTTAACATACACTAAAATTAGTGAAGGAGGGTTATCTCCGCACGATTATCAACTTAAATCATTTGAATAAATAATTATGAAATTTCTATTCCTACTCCTAACTGTTTTGTCAGTTTCTTGTAATTCTGCTCAAAATTCGGTTACCAAAACCCCTAAATCAACAATGACTCGTGTTGATTATGCAAATACAATCACTGCTTCCGATTTAAAAAAACACCTATATATTTACGCTGGAGATGAAATGCGCGGACGTATGACAGGAACCAAAGGACAAAAATTAGCAGTAGAATACCTTCGGAATTTTTACCAAGACCATAACATTCCCTCTCCAATAGAAGAAAACAACTATTTTCAAAAAGTACCAAAAGAATACTTCGGAAGAAAAAATGTTGAATTAGATTCTGAAAATGTTCTCGCTTTTATTAAAGGTTCTGAAAAACCAGAAGAAATTGTTATTCTTTCTGCTCACTTGGATCACGTTGGAACCGACGATCAAGGAAATATTTTTAATGGTGCCGATGATGACGGAAGCGGAACTGTGGCTATGTTAGAAATGGCGGAAGCTTTTCAAAAAGCTGTAGAAGATGGAAACGGACCTAAACGTTCTATTCTATTTCTTCACGTAACAGGAGAAGAAATTGGTTTGTACGGTTCTAAATATTACACTGAAAATCCAATTTTTCCATTAGAAAATACTGTAGTCAATTTAAATACCGACATGATTGGGCGTATCGATCCTAATAAAGCAGACAATCCTGAATACATCTACCTCATCGGAAGCGATAAGCTAAGTCAGGAACTTCACGATGTTTCAGAAGCGGTAAATAAAGAATATGTTAACCTAGAACTTGATTATACTTTCAATGATGAGAACGATCCAAATCGTTTTTACTACAGAAGTGATCACTACAACTTCGCAAAAAATAATGTTCCTGTGATTTTTTATTTTAATGGAGTGCATGAAGATTATCACAAAATGACCGACACGCCAGACAAAATCGAATACGAATTAATGGCAAAACGCACACAACTTATTTTTCAAACGGCTTGGGAAATTGCCAATAGAGAAGGTAGAATTACAGCAGATAAAAAGTAACTAATAAAATACTTACACATACAAAAGCCTCGTAGTTTGTTTACTACGAGGCTTTTTTTTGATACTTCTATACACAAAAAAAGTCTTTCATTTCTGAAAGACTTTTTACTTCTGGGTGGAAGACCGGGCTCGAACCGGCGACCCTCGGTACCACAAACCGATGCTCTAACCAACTGAGCTACAACCACCGTTTTAATTTCGCTCTGAAAGCGGATGCAAATATAATTCAATTATAACTGTTACGCAATAGAAAAAGATGAGATTTTTTTAAATCAAATCAGATAATGTCTTTACAGCTACGAAACGCTCTGAGGTAAAGCCTTCTGCGTGCTCTACTCCTATTAATCTTCCTAAATCTTGTGCGCGATAAGTTATGCTATCTCTAAAATTAGTAGAAGTTATTGGAGTTTCTGGTTCATTTGCATTCGCATTGTGAAACTGACTTTCATACGCAAACACCGCAGCTCGTTTTTTATCTATAAATCCTGTTACATCTACCACAAAGTCAGGTTCAATATTTTTCCACTGAATGTAATGATACACATGTTTAGGACGCCACGCTTTTTGATGATTCCCTTCGTGAAAGGTTTCTATTTTTGGCAGACCACTTAAAAAACAAGCATCGCTAGCCAATTTACTTCCTTTTCCGTGATCAATATGTCGATCGTCTATGGCATTACACAAAACAATGTCTGGCTGATACTTTCTAATGATCTTTATGATTTCCAATTGCGTTGCGGCATTATTGACAAAAAAACCATCCGAAAATTCTAAATTATGACGCATAGAGGCGCCTAATATTTTTGCAGCATTTGCAGCTTCAATATCACGGATTTCAGCACTTCCGCGGGTTCCTAATTCGCCGCGTGTTAAATCTAAAATTCCAACTCTTTTTCCGTTACTTATTTCTTTTGCTATGGTAGCGCCACATCCTAATTCTACATCGTCTGGGTGTGCGCCAATGGCAAGAATATCTAATTTCATATGTTTTTAATTCACTTCAGCGTTTGCTTCAATTATACTACTTGTTTTTTTACGGCAGCTTCAAAAGCTTGTTCAAAATCGGCTATTAAGTCGTTTTTTTCTTCAATCCCTACAGAAAACCGCAACAATCCATCTGCAATTCCTTGGTGCGCTCTTTCTTCAGCAGACAATAAAGCGTGCGATGTTTTGGTGGGTGATAATATGGTAGATTCCACCCCAGCAAGGCTCATGGATTGCTTTACTAGTTGTAATGATTTCATAAATACGTCTGGATCGATATCAGGAAGCAATTCAAAAGACAACATTCCTGAAAATCGTTTCATTTGCTTTTTAGCCAATTCATAATCTGGATGCGATTTCAATCCTGGATAATACACTTTTGCTACTAATGGATGCTTTTCCAACCATTTTGCCATGCGTTTGGCATTTTTACTTTGTGCATTTACGCGCAAGGCCATTGTTTTCATACTACGCTCTAACAGCCAAACGGTGTAATCGCTTAAGCTTCCTCCTAAATTTTTTCCAACATTCCAAATACGCATAATATGTACTTCGGAAGCTGCAACAGCACCTGCACAAATATCACTATGGCCACCCATATATTTGGTCGCGCTATGAATCATGATATCAATACCAAAATCGGCAGGCGTCTGATTAATAGGCGAAGCAAACGTATTATCAATCATCGAAACGAGATTGTGCTTTTTTGCCAAGTTTGCAATCATTTCCAAATCGGTAATCAACATCAACGGATTGGAAGGTGTTTCAAGGTAAATAACTTTGGTGTTTTCTTTTATTTCTGAGGCAAAATCGGCTTCTGAAAATCCGTCGGTAAACGAAAATTCGATACCGTACTTCGGAAACTCTTCTACAATAAAGTTATAAGTACCTCCGTAAATCGTTTTTTGAACTACTACGTGATCGCCTTTCTGTAAAAAAGCCAAAAGTGAGGTGCTTACTGCCGCCATCCCACTTCCGAAGATCATTCCAGCTTCAGAATGCTCTAACATTGCAATCTTTTTACCAAGCGCTTCTTGGTTTGGTGTATTAAAATATCGTGGATATCGTTTTACCGCTACATCTTCATAGGCGTATGAACTAGACATAAATAAAGGAGAAATGGCTCCTTTAAATTGTTCGTCTTTAACTTCGCCTACATGTGCGCAAACGGTATTTATCCCCAGTTTTGAAGTCTTCATTTTATGATAATTTTTGGAGCCCTAAGTTATAAATTCATTTTAAGGTTTGCTATCTTTAGCGTATGAAATTACTCCTTACAAATATTAAAGAATTACTTCAAGTTCGCGATACGGCACCTTCAATGCTTCGTGGTTCAGAAATGAAAGAACTTCCAACCCTTAAAGATGCTTGGTTGTTGGTAGAAGATGACTTGATTGTTGACTTCGGAAAGATGACAGACCTCAACACTACTTCTGTAGACAAGACCATAGATTGTACCGGTAAGATTGTACTTCCCTCTTGGTGCGATTCGCACACACATCTTGTATATGCTGGAAATAGAGAACAAGAGTTTGTAGATAGAATTAACGGATTATCGTATCAAGAAATAGCCGAAAAAGGGGGCGGAATTGTAAATAGTGCTAAGAAACTACAAGAATCCTCTGAAGAAACCTTGTACCAACAATCTGCAAAACGCCTTGAAGAAGTGATGCTTTTAGGGACCGGAGCTATTGAAATAAAAAGTGGGTACGGACTTACCACTGAAGCCGAAATGAAGATGCTTCGTGTGGCAAAAAAACTAGGAGAAAATTATCCTATTCAGATAAAAACGACCTTTTTAGGAGCGCACGCCTTTCCTACAGATTATAAAAACAATAAGGAAGGCTATATGGATTTACTTTGCAACGAAATGCTTCCGAAGATTGCCAAAAATAAACTTGCCGATTATGTAGATATTTTCTGTGAAGAAGGTTATTTTTCGGTAGCCGATACCCATCGATTACTTTCCGAAGCAAAACAGTACAACTTGATTCCGAAAATACATGTGAATCAATTTACGGCATTGGGCGGAATTGCAGCGGGAGTCGAACACAATGCTTTGAGTGTAGATCATCTAGAAGTACTAACCGATGACGATATTGAAGCCTTAAAAGGATCAAATACAATGCCAGTGGCGCTTCCCTCCTGCTCGTACTTTCTAAGTATTCCGTACACACCAGGACGTAAAATTATAGACGCCGGACTTCCATTAGCGTTGGCAACCGACTATAATCCAGGATCTACCCCGAGTGGAAATATGAATTTTGTAGTTGCAACGGCTTGTATTAAAATGCGTCTTACCCCAGAAGAAGCGATTAACGCAGCAACCATTAATGGTGCGTATGCGATGGGATTGAGCGACACGCATGGAAGCATTACCAAAGGAAAAAAAGCAAATGTGATTATTACGAAGGAGATTCCGTCGTATGGGTATTTACCTTATGCCTTTGGAAGTAATTTAATTGACTCAGTACTATTAAACGGACAAGAATTATGAAATTAGTTAGCTTTTATTCCGAAGAAAATATTGAAAACATCCTAAACAAACGTGCTGGAGAGATAAAGTTTGGTGAAGGTATAGAAATTGCCCGTAATTGGGAATCTCTTGAGAACAGCAAGGCTAAATACGTCTTATTAGGTATTCCTGAAGACATTGGCGTACGTGCAAACCACGGAAGAGATGGTTCTAAGACAGCTTGGAAAGAAGCTTTAGCAACCCTATGTAATGTTCAGAAAAACCAATTTACAAAGCCTGAAAACGTACTTATTTTAGGTGAAATAAATTGCGAAGATGAAATGTCGCATGCAGAAATTATTCCGAAGGAAAACCCGAACTACGCTGAAAAATTAGGCAGCTTAGTTTCAGAAATAGATAAAAAGGTTTCAGAAACCATTCAGAAAATTATTGCCTTAGGTAAGTTTCCCATCGTTATTGGTGGCGGACATAACAATAGCTACGGAAACATTAAAGGTGCATCTCAAGCGCTGAAAACACCTATAAACTGTATCAATTTTGATGCTCACACCGATTTTAGAACTTTAGAACATAGACATAGCGGCAATGGATTTTCATATGCGTTTGAAGAAAATGTATTAGACCATTATTTTATCTTCGGATTGCACCGAAACTATACTTCACAAGCAGTATTCGATAGAATGGAAGAACTGAAAGATCGCGTGAAATTTAATTTATTTGAAGCGATTGAAGTACAAGGAACACTTTCGTTTAAAGAAGCCATGCAACAAGCTGAAACTTTTTGCTGTGACACGCATTTTGGATTAGAACTTGACATGGACGCGATTGAAGGCATGGGAAGTAGCGCTATGACGCCGAGCGGATTTACGATGACGCAAGCGAGACAGTTTACGCACCATTTCGCTAAAAACAGCAATTGCGCATATGTTCATATTTGTGAAGGTAATTCGACTTACCAACCTTTTGCACCACAAGTAGCGAAAGCAATTGCATACCTCATTACAGATGTTATTTCTGAATAAGTAGGCGCCTATCTAAATTAGAAGTCCAAAATTTCTACCCAAAAGAAGTATGTTTTTTAACATTCTAGGTTTTCTATTGCCTTTTTTTAAAATTTTAGAGTCTCCTTTAAAATCTAAAAGCACTGGTAACAATATAAACATCAGCACATTAAGTGCTTTACTTAAAGAATTGTTAATTTCTCATAAATTTATATCTTTAAAACACTAAACAACGCAACCATTTTCGCTCCAAATCCCCGATATGATTTTAAAAAAAATCCTTTCTGTAGTTTCTTTGTTTCTTTTTTTATTTTCTACCACTTTAAGCGCTCAATCTAACATAGATACTGAGATTGAATCCCTCATTACGGAAGCCCATAAATACCCTCAATCTCCAGATAGTATTACCAATTTTGGAGATCGTATTTTACTAAAATCAAAACCTACAAGCCATTTACGAGGGATGATTAAAGGGTATCTATTAAAAGGAATGTCAAATTATATGCGAGGCGATATGGAGAAAAGCATCGTCTATAATGATTCTGCGTTACTTTTTAAGGACGAAGGTCTTATTCATGAATACGACAATACCATACAAGTTTATATTAACAAAGCGACTGCCTATGGCCGAAAAGGAACTGGTGATAGCGCTAAGGTTTACTTCGGAATTGTACGCGATTTGGCACTAAAAAACAAGGATTATGTAAATGTTGCCGTTGCCTACAATAGCTTAGGAATTGGAGCAAAAAATAATGCTAACTATTCTGAAGCGATTACCCTTTATGAAAAAGCATTACACATTTGGGATAGTTTACAACAAGAAGACAAAAAACCGAGTGTTCTAATGAATATTGGGATCGCACAATCTAATTTAGAAGATCACACACAAGCAAATAAAAGTTTTCACGAAGCACTCCGAATTGCGAAAGAAACAAAAAACGTCCGTGACGAATACAGAACTTACAACAATCTTTCGGTAAACTTAAATCACTTAAAACAATACGATTCGGCGCGGTTCTATCTCAAAAAGATTATCCCTTACTACAAAGAAAAAAAACATTTAAGAGGCGAATACCTTGCTTATCAAAATATTGGACGTTCTTTTTTAAATGAAAAAAAATCGGATAGCGCCTCCTTATATTTTACCAAAGCGCTACGAGGTTTTAAAAAATTAAAAAATGAAGTCGGAAAATGCGAGGCCTATATGCTATTGGGACAAAATAAAATTAACCAAGGAGCGTATCAAGAGGCAATTACCTATGTGGACAGTAGTATTGTTATAGCTAAGAAGCTAAAACTCGACAATAAATTAAAAGGCAATTACGAAGTTTTAGCAAAAGCTTACGAAAAATTAGAAGATTACAAGTCGTCTAACACCTATTTAAAGTACGCTGAAGAGCTTGAAGATAAAGCCTATAAAACCGAAAATGCTAAAAACCTGAATGACCTATTAACCAAGCATCAAGTAGACCGAAAAGACGATGTCATTGACGACCTTAGTGAAGATAAAACTTTCTATAAGTCTACTTTCTTCATTGTTACTGCAATCACCTTAGGGCTGTGTGTGTTATTGTTTTTCTTCATTAAGAGTAATAACGCTTCAAAAAAGGAACTAACGTTACTTCGAGAGGAACTTGAAGAATATAATAAAGAAGTTCCTGCAGCTCCTTCAACATTACTTCACTTAAAAAGTAAAGCAGTATTAAAAACCGAAGCTTTACTATATATCAAATCAGATGGTCATTATTTGGAATTTTTCAGCAAGGATACAAACAAACCTGAAATAGATCGAGACACTTTAAAAAATTGCATCGAACAATTACAATCGCAAGGATTTGCTCAAATACACAAATCGTATGTTGTAAATCTGCAATACATCCGAATCATTAATTCAACCAAAATCATGCTTGAAAATGGAACTTGGCTGCCACTCTCTAGAACCTACAAACCAAAATTAAAAGAAACCCTCTTATCTAAACCTCCATTATAGGCTGCTAGTGATGATGTCACCAAATACACCCCTATGTTATTCATGACAGGTTATGTGTTACTAGTGACAAACATCCCCTTTATTAGGTAGTTACATAATTGTTTGTGTTAGTTTTATTCAAGTTTCAACAACTAAACTAATATCAACCTAATTATGAAATCTCAACTAATTCGCCCTTATTTGACCGAAGATTTGAATGGATTAACGCCCTTACATTTACATCAAAGAGAAATTATTAATTGTTTAAATCTCTTTTCTGAAAAAAAAGTACGTTACCTTCAAGAGGACACACGAATTACTTCAAAACTTGAAAAAGTAAATAAAACCTTCGTTAAGTTAATAAACGATTTGTCAAACAAAGGAATCACACTAGATGTTTTAGAATCGTTTACTTCACAAGAAAAAAAAGTAATAAAACGCATTGCTGAAGGGTTACAAACCAAAGAAATTGCAACTGATCTTTTTATATCCGATCATACGGTACAAACGCACCGCAAAAACATTTACAAAAAAATGAATTGTAACAATGTGTCTGACGTCGTGAAGATTTCTTTACTCTTAGAGGTTTTATAAATACCGTAAAAGTCTCACTCAAGAACAGACCACCCTGTATTGTGCTGATTTTAAACATTGTAAAGCACATTTATTTTTTTTATCTTGTAATAAACATACTATTCACATTTTTTAAACAAAAAAATATGAAAAAAATTATTACATATCTCTGTATTGTAAGCATATTCTTTTCGTGCGCAAGTAACGACGATTCAATTATCGAACCCTTAGAACAAAACGACCCCATTAATCCACCAGCTCCTATAAGTATTGTTGGTAAATACAAGAATTTATCGTCAAACTACGACCATGATATCAATGCTGAAATTGATGAGGAGAATATCAGTTTATTTGGTACCGTAGGAGATTATGCAACCCGTTCAAGAGGTGATATCCCATATACAAAATTAAACGATAGCACTCTTTTAATTATAAATAAGGAATTTCCTTTTTCTTGGGAAAATGACATTCTTACCATTTATTATGAAGGAATACCTGAATATGTATTTAAAATAGACACCTCAATTCCAGATGCAAATGATTGGGTAACTCTTGTAGTTCCTGAATTTATGGTGCTGCAAGATAGTTTTTCTACGGAAACCATTAAAGATTTAACCTTTTACGAAGGACATGTGTATACAAATGCTCATGAAAATTTAAATGGCGACACTGTAATTACTAAAATTAACGTTGAAAACGGTAGTATTGAGCAACTCCCTATTTCCACTTCTGTTTCAACTATTTTAAGAAGCAAAAATATTACTTACAATAGTAACGATAGATTTTTAGTCTCTCACTCCATCTCTCATAGAAACATCGCTTTGTTCGAATTTGACCCTACATTTAGTACGCCAACAAGCACAACACCAATAGGGAATGGAAATGTAAATACAAATCATATTGGATCTGACGGTATCAATTTGTGGGTTAATCATTACAATAATATTAGTAAATATGACCCTGCAAATCATGAATGGGGAGAAATTATCGATTTAGGAATACGCCCTATTAAAGGAATTGATGTGGATAACAACTACCTGTATCTCGGTATAAGTAATACAATTCAAAGATACACGCAAGATCCACTAAATGCTATAGCTGCCTACGATATATTTGGAGATAATGTGTACGCTCTTTATGGCTTTACTTTTATAAGTGAAAATGAAGTGATTGCATCGGTTTACAACATATCAATTTTTAAATATGAAATCGTAAAAATAAGGTTTCCCTAAACAACATTTTGTTATTTAAACTTCTCAAACCATGCCAAGGTATGTGCTACTTTGGAGATTAAATTACTAGGTCGCGCTGCAATGCCGTGTGACGCACTCGGGATTTCAACCAACACCGTTTCAATTTTCCGAAGTTTTAATGCGTGGTATAATTGTTTTGCTTCACTTGGAGGCGTTCGCAAATCGTCCATTCCAACCATCACCATCGTTGGGGTTTCTACATTTCCAACAAGTGAAATTGGTGAAAATTTCCAGTAGTTTTCAAAGTTCTCCCATGGCTGTCCAGGATAACGAGAGTCTGCATAGCCGTAATAATTATCGGCCGTCAATGTCTTGCTAATCCAATTCATAACGGGTTTTGCTACTACAGCCGCCTTAAAACGATTGTTCTTCCCAATAATCCAAGCCGTCATAATACCTCCAGCACTTCCGCCAGTAACATACAACCTTTTTTCATCGGCTACCCCCAATTTAATCAAATGGTCCACACCGTCCATTACATCGTTATAATCTTCCCCTGGGTAATTGTTAAACAACAAATTCCCGAATTCTTCTCCGTAGCTTGTGCTTCCGCGTGGATTCGGATAAAAAACCGCGTACCCTTCCGCAGCATACAACTGTATTTCAGAAGAAAAATGAGGTCCATAATTTAAAATCGGTCCGCCGTGATTTTCAACCAACAACGGTACTTTTGCTCCTTTTTGATATCCTGGAGGATACACAACCCATCCTTGAACATCCCTTCCATCGACAGACGACTTGTACCAAATCTCCTCAACAGCCCCTAAGGTTTTATAATCCAATAGATCTTTATTCAATGCGGTAAGTGTTGTAGCTTTTTTACTGTTATTTACTATTATAGCTACTTCAGCAGGTCTGTCTGGTTTAGAAACCGTATATACAACATCCCCATTTATGGCTACGGAAAAATTTCCACTTGCATAGGGTCTTCCCAAAGTGGTTCCTCCTACGTTTGAAACGATATCCGTCACCTTTCCGTTTAAATCCATATATCCGATTTTAGTAACTCCTAAATCGTTGTACATAAAATACAATCCTTTACTATCGCTTGCCCAAACAATATTCTCCACATCCCGATCTAAGGATGTAGAAATCGTTTTTTTGCTAGAACCGTCAACATCCATGAGTTGTAACGTCTGTACCTGATAGGCTTGTACTTTATCTTTATAACCTGTATACGCTATATATTTTCCATTTGGCGAAACCATAGGCGAACTATCGGGGCCGTCTTGGTCTGTTAATGAAATAATAGATCTTGTAGTAACATTTACAACGTACACTTCACTATTTCGAAAGTCATATTCCCAATTTGGTTTTCTATTCGCTGAAAAATAAATACGTTCTCCGTTTGGCGCCCAAGAAAGACTCCCACCGTGGTTAAAGTCACCACTAGTAAGCTGACGTGGCGTGCCTCCTTCCGAAGGAATTGTAAAAACATGCGTAAACCCTGGTTTTATATACCCTGAACCATCAGATTCGTGTTTCAATCGATCTGTAATTCTAGCAGCTTCTGCCCACTTTGCATCTTTTGGTTTGGCTGGCATTTTAACAAGTACCGGTGCTTTTGCATTCACCTTCATCGTAAAAGCAATCGATTCTCCATCGGGTGACCAAGTAAGTGACGACGGACTGTTTTCCAATTGCGTCAACTTTGCCATGGCGCCAGAAACCAACCAATACACAAAAATTTCATTTCCATTTTCGCCTTTACTTACAAAAGCGATTCGATCTCCTGAAGGGGACCATCTCCCCTGACTCTCATTTCCTTCTCTCCCCGTTAATTTTTCGTGGGTTTTTCCATCACTACTCAATAGCCATAAATCTCCTTTGGAAGCATCTTTCATAATATCAAATCCTGTTCTTCGGTAGATGATTGAATTCCCATCAGGAGAAATCTGCGGATCGTTCGCGTATTCTAACTGAAAAACATCTAAAGCTTCAAATTTAGACATCACCTGAGCTGAAAGCTGACTAAAGAAAAAAAACATGAAAAAAGGAAGTAATCGGAAAATACGCTGCATATGTAAGATTTTTGAAGCTAAAGATACTCCTTTTAAGAGCTATTTCAAATTAGGATTTGTTATGCTATCTTTGGTAAAAACCTCCTACCATGAAAAAAACCATACGCATACTAGTACCTATCGCACTACTAGTTGGTGTTTTCTTGTTTTATTCCAAGAACAAAACAGAATCTACTCCTGAAGACCAAGCTAGTCTTATTAAAGAATATCCAAGTGAATGGATGTACAATCAGCGCGCTTACCCTGATAACTTTATAAACCGCGACGCCATGCAAAAGGCCGTTGCTACTTCAAAGGCAATTTTAGAGAATAGACCTTCACGGTCTGCTTTGGATTGGGAACTTGTCGGTCCTTTAAATACGGGTGGACGAATCACCGACGTAGCCATTTCACCAGATAACGACAATCATTTATATGTTGCCGCAGCGACAGGTGGAATTTTTAAAACAACAGATAAAGGAGTCAATTGGACGCCTGTTTTTGACGATTTCGCAAAACCATCTATTGGTGATATTGCTATTGCTCCTTCAAACGCACAACGTATCTATGCAGGTACTGGTGAAGCAAATGGAAGTGCTACCGATGGTGCATATTTTGGTGACGGAATCTATCGAAGTGACGATGCTGGAAACTCTTGGACAAACGTCGGACTTCCAGAAAGCTATCATATTGGACGAATTGTGGTAGACCCAACTGATCCTGACAGAGTTTTTACAGCAGTAGCTGGTAAATTATACGGTAAAAACAATGAACGGGGTATCTACAGAACTACCGATGCAGGTGCCAATTGGGAACAAGTACTGTTTGTTACCGATTCTACATCGGCAATCGATGTGGCGATGAACCCTGTAAACACCAATATAATTTATGCTGCCATGTGGGAGCGTACCCGTAAGCCTTGGCAAAGAGATTATGGCGGACTTAGTTCTGTGATTCATCGTTCTACAGATGGAGGAACAACATGGACCGAATTAGGCGCTGCAAATGGATTACCTGTAGCAAACGAGCAAACGGGACGTATTGGGCTTGCGGTTTCAGAATCGAACCCTTCTACAGTCTATGCCCGTTTTACTACCAATGAAATTACTAATGAATTCAACGGTCTTTACAGATCTGACGACAATGGAGATAATTGGAGTCTAGTTACCTTAGGAGATCTTTCGGGTATCGATTCTTCGTTTGGTTGGTACTTCGGAAACCTCCGCGTACATCCTACCAATCCCGATGAAGTTTATGTTCTTGGACAAGGAATAGCAAAAACCACCAACGGAGGTACTTCGTGGCAGGATGTAAACGGAATGCACGTAGATCATCACGCATTGGAGTACTCTCGAAACAATACCGATTTTATATTGGAAGGAAACGATGGAGGTGCTTATATTTCTGAAAATGGAGGCGTTTCTTGGACCAAGTTCACAAACCTTCCTATCACACAATTTTATAATATTGAAGTCGATAATATACAACCAGAACGCTTATATGGTGGGACACAAGACAACAACACCATTCGTACCTTAACAGGTGGCACGAGCGATTGGAATGCGATTATCGGGGGTGATGGATTTCACGTCATCGTAGATCCTAACGACAACAACTACGTGTATGGAGAATCGCAATATGGAAACTTAAGAAGATCTACCGATGGTGGTTTTAATTTTTCAAATGGAACCAACGGAATTAGTAGTTCAGACCGTGTAAACTGGAATACTCCCGTAATTATCTCTCCTTTCAATTCTGAAATAATGTACTACGGAAGTAATCGATTGTACACTTCTAATAGAGCGGTATCTTGGACAGCGATTAGCCCAGACCTTACCGATGGCCAACATCCTAGCGGTGCATTAGCGTACGGTACGATAACTGCCATTGCAGCTTCTTACAACGACACTAATACAATTTACACAGGAAGTGATGATGGAAATGTAAATGTTACGTTCGACGGAGGTACTTCTTGGACCAACGTTAGTGGTAATTTGCCAGACAGATACGTAACGTCACTAGCTACCGTTCCTGGAGATGACAATACAGCTTATGTAACTTTTTCTGGATATGGTTTATTAGACTACGATGCACACGTTTTTAAAACCATCGATGGAGGTCAAAATTGGACTGATATTTCTTCCAATTTACCGAGCATTCCTGTGAATGATATTATTGTTTCAAATGCTAACAGCATCCTTTTTGTAGCCACCGACCTTAATGTTTGGTATTCTATAAATGACGGCGGCAGTTGGGATATCGTTGGAAACGACCTTCCTTTAAACATTATTCGAGATCTTAAAATTCACGAGCCTACCAACACACTTTATGCTGGAACATTTGGTAGATCGATGCACAGTTACGATATGTCGAATATAATTTTGAGTGTAAATTCGAATGATCTTGCTTCGGAAAGTATTAAAATATATCCAATTCCTGCGCAAAACGAAATTACCATCGCGCACGAGTTTACTTCAGAAGGAACGATTACATTGTATGATTTTACTGGAAAAGAACTCAAAACACTCTTTAACGGAAACTTTGGAGCTTCAAAAACGATTTCAGTTTCAACAGAAGGATTTGCAAATGGCATGTACCTACTAAAATTTACAAACGAAGGAAAAACACTTAGTAAGAAAATAACTATTTCAAACTAAAAACAGTTCAGAAAAAATAGAAAAACGCCATAACAAGAATGCTATGGCGCTTTTTTTATATCAAGTTGATTGAAATCGGAAATTTTAAGTCTCTAACTCTTAAGTAGGATTCGACGGCGCTCAACCCTACAAAACCAAGTAAGTATTACTTTTTAAACACTTTTATATACTATAAAAACTACTGTCTTTTTTCACATGAAACACCCCAAATTGAAATAACTTTTTTGGCAGTATTAATTGCTACAGATTGGGTGTCGACTACTTTAAAATCGTCTCCTGTACTGTAATTACTATCAAATAAAGAAGCCACAGAAAAAGAAGGATTCTGAAACGTAATTGTTTTCCAAGATCCTGCTGACGTATAAAATCCCTTTTCTGAAATCTGTACAGGCTTGTCACCACTTTCAGGTTGTGGAATACTTACAAACTCAAACTTAAAGGTATTGTTGTCATAAAACTGAATCGCAATAGAAGCCACTCCATTTCCAAGACTTTTATACCCTACCGTTTCTTTTCCCAACGTAACCTTTTTAGTTGTTTTAGAAACTTTACTAGTCGTTTCTACTCCCGTATCGGTAGCTTTTTTCTTTGCTCCACAAGAAGCAAGTACAACAACACACATCAAGAACACAATTTTTTTAAGCATCGTTATTATCGAATTAATTTTTTATACTTAATACGCTTCGGCATTAAATCACCACCCAAACGTTGTTTTTTATTCTCTTCGTATTCACTAAAACCACCTTCGAAGAAATAAACTTGACTATCACCTTCAAACGCAAGAATGTGCGTACAAATACGGTCTAAAAACCAACGGTCGTGACTAATTACTACAGCACAACCTGCAAAGTTTTCAAGTCCTTCTTCCAACGCTCGTAAGGTATTTACATCCAAATCATTGGTAGGCTCATCCAATAGCAAAACGTTTCCTTCTTCTTTCAGTGTCATGGCCAAGTGCAAGCGATTCCGCTCACCCCCAGAAAGCATTGCTACTTTCTTGTTTTGCTCGCTTCCACTAAAATTAAAACGACTTAAATAGGCTCTAGAATTAACTTGTTTGCCACCCATCATTACCAAGTCTTGCTCGTCACTAAAGTTTTGCCAAATGGTTTTTTCTGGATCTATATTCGAATGTGCCTGATCTACATACGCGATTTTAGCCGTTTCTCCAATGGTAAAGCTTCCTTTGTCTGGTGTTTCTTCACCCATAATCATTCTGAAAATCGTGGTTTTACCAGCCCCGTTCGGACCAATAACACCTACAATTCCAGCCTGTGGAAGGTTAAAATTTAAATCTTCGTATAATAATTTATCGTCATACGCTTTGCTAACGCCCGAAGCTTCAATCACATTAGTTCCCAAACGAGGTCCGTTCGGAATGTAAATCTCCAGCTTCTCGTCCAGTTGCTTTTGATCCTGGCTCATTAACTTATCGTAATTCTTCAAACGTGCTTTTTGTTTGGTCTGACGTCCTTTTGCACCTTGACGTACCCATTCTAGCTCACGCTCCAACGTTTTTTGACGTTTAGAAGCCGTTTTACTCTCCTGCGCCAAACGTTTTGATTTTTGATCCAACCAAGATGAGTAATTCCCTTTCCACGGAATTCCTTCTCCTCGATCCAATTCTAAAATCCAACCCGCTACGTTATCTAAGAAATACCTATCGTGCGTTACAGCGATTACTGTTCCTTTGTATTGCGCTAAATGATGCTCTAACCAATGTACACTTTCAGCATCCAAGTGGTTGGTAGGCTCATCCAACAATAACACATCTGGTTCTTGCAATAACAATCTACACAACGCAACACGACGACGCTCTCCACCAGAAAGCACGCCTATTTTTTTATCACCATCTGGCGTGCGTAATGCATCCATGGCAATTTCAAGTTTGGTATCCAACTCCCAAGCATTGGCAGCATCAATTTCGTCTTGAAGCACTGCTTGACGGTCCATAAGCTTTTGCATTTTATCTGCATCGCTATACACCTCTTCCAAACCAAACATATCGTTAATCTTATTGTATTCGTCAAGGATTGCTACTGTTTCAGCAGCACCTTCACGCACAACTTCCATCACCGTTTTATCTTCATCTAGTTTCGGTTCTTGCTCTAAATACCCTACAGAATATCCAGGGGCAAATACCACATCACCTTGGTAGTTTTTTTCAACTCCCGCAATAATTTTCAACAAGGTAGATTTACCACTACCATTCAATCCTAAAATTCCAATTTTAGCACCGTAAAAAAAGCTTAAATAAATATTTTTCAGAACTGGTGTTTGAGCGTTTGGAAACGTCTTCGTTAACCCAGACATTGAAAAAATTACTTTCTTATCATCAGACATATATAAAAAAAATTAAGTGTTAATACTAAACGCGTCCTTTCAACGCATTAAAAACCCAAGCAATAGCGAAAAAACCAATTCCAACAGATGCAAATCCCCATCCTGCAACATCATCATATCTAAAAGCGCCTAATGCAATTAAAGCAACTCCCACTAATATCATTATAAATGTGGCCCAAGCCAGTACTGTATTTTTATTCATTCCCATAGTTTATTTTTTTGGGCGTTCTCGCCGATGGCGAACCGGGCTTTCGGCTATATCCCCAATACGTATTGGGGGATGCCGCCTCTATCCCTAACGCGGTTATTCACTTCAATTTTGAGGTTAGAAGTGGTAAAAGTTCTTTTAAATTCTCATTCGTAGAACAAAAGCAAATATCGTGATTTTTAACTAAAAAAAGCATCCCTAAAGATGCTTTATTACTATGCGGGAAGAAAACCCATTTTACCTTGCTGATAATCACGCAACGCTTCCATTATTTCGGTTTGTGTATTCATTACATAAGGTCCCCAAGAAGTTACTTTTTCTTTGATAGGCTCGCCCGATAAAAACAACAACGTACTTTTTGCGTTCCCTTCAAAGGTTATTCCCTCACCATCTTGATGAAACCAAAGCAACTGATTTTCATTCTTTTTCAACACTTCAGAAGCATTGATTTTCACTTCTCCATCTAACAAATACAACAAGGATTGATGGCTTTCCGGAATTCTCAACTCGTACTTCCCCCCTGCTTCCACCGAAATCATATAGGCATTTACAGCCGTCTGCGTAGCAAATCGTCCGTAGGTGCCTTCCAATTCCCCTGCAATCACTTTTAAGATAACCTTCCCGTCTTCCGAAGTAACCGTCAAAAAATGATCACTTTCAACATGTTGGTAATTGGACGGAATCATTTTCTTTTCCGAAGGTAAATTCAGCCATAATTGTATGCCTTCCAACGTGCCTCCTTTTTTTACAAATTCTTTGGTCGGTGCTTCTGCATGAATTACACCTCGACCGGCAGTCGTCCATTGTACATCGCCTCCCTTTACCACACTTTCGTTTCCTAACGAATCGCGATGCAACTGCTCTCCGCTAATTAAAAATGTAATGGGTTCGAAACCACGATGCGGATGTGGCCCTAAATCCATCGGATTGTTGTATTCGTTTATTTCATAAGGTCCGTAATGATGTAGCAATAAAAACGGATCTATTGCTTCAATCGCTTCGGTTGGAAACGGCTGACGTAAACGCACTCCTCCCATACTTACAAAATCACTTCGCCCTATTTCTTTACTACTATTTGTTTTCATTTCAAACCCCTTATTACATTTATTTTATCGTATTTTATCAAGCAAATCACTTAAAAGTGCTGCTTCTTTATCCGACAAGTTTTTCAACCAGTCTAAGGGCTTATTGTCGTCAATTTTTTGCAACAACGAAAGTCCTTTTTGAGTAATCTCAATATGAACCACACGGCGATCACTTTCGCAAGCTATTCGTTCAATTAGGTTTTTTGCACACATCTTATCCATTAACCGCGTGGTATTTGGATTCCGATCTATCATTCGTTCCTTAATCGACTGAACTGCCATTGGTTTTCCGGCGCCTCTTAAAATTCGCAACACATTAAATTGTTGGGGAGAGATTCCGAAGGGTTTAAAAAATGCATTTTCACGACTACTAATCCAACTTGCAGTGTACATAATATTTAACAACGCTTTCATTTTGTTGTTAGAAAATTGCATCTGTATGTCTTTAGAAATATCGCCCATGTTTTATTTTTCAAACGTTTCTACAGCATTTTTAAAAGTATCTATAGCGACGTCTAAATCTTTACGAAGTTCCATATCTGTAATCCCTTCCGAAGAAAAATTCTGACTAAAACTTGGCAAAGAGAAATCTGCTACCACATTACCTCCATTGTAAGGAAATCGTGCTTTGGCAATTTCCAATACCGAAGCGCCACCACGTGCACCTGGGGACGTTGCCAATAACAACATAGGCACTCCTCCAAATACTTTACCATCAATTCGCGACATCCAATCGAAACTATTTTTAAACACAGCCGAATACGCGCCATTGTGTTCGGCTAATGATAGTACAAGTCCATCCGCTCCTTGTAATATCTCTAACAACTTTGTTGCGTTTTCGGGAATTCCTTTCTCTGTTTCTAAGTCGATCCCAAAAAGGGGCATCTCAAAATCGTTTAAATCTATCGTAGTAACTGCCACTTCTTCTAACTGATTGGCTACATAATGTGCTAGTTCTTTATTGATAGATTGTTTGCTATTACTTCCTGCAAGTGCTATTATATTTTTCATGGATTATTTTATTTTTTTTGAATAAAAGTAAGAAACTAGTAATAAAATTAATGCAATTAAAGCTCCCATTTGTTCACCATCGCCTATCATAACGTGTGCAAAAAAGGCCAAAATGAAGGCGAAGAAAAAACCTGCATACGCCCATTCTTTCAACACTTTAAAGGTCGGTACCCATAAAGCCACCAATCCTAATAATTTTGCAATTGCATACGGATACACGATATATCCTGGATATCCGAAGGTTTCAAACATCTGGACAACCATGTCATGACTAAAAAGGTACATACTTACCGAGTACAGCATTAAGACGGTTAACAATCCAGTAGCTACATAAAAAATAATTTTATTTGTTTTCATTCTTTTTGTTTTTAAAGTTTTGACAAATGTATTAATTATTTATTTAATTACCTAGGAAACTATTTCCAAGGTAAATAATTGAAAAGCGACGGCTTCTTATTATAAATGTTTCGATATTTTGTATTTTAGCCGGAAATAGGAAACCCGTGGATATCAACTTCAACAAAAACGAAGATCATAATAAATTATTAGCTTCAGAATTACGCCAGAAACTAACTAAAGTAAAGCTTGGTGGTGGCGAAAAACGTATTGAAAAGCATCATGCAAAAGGTAAGATGACCGCCAGAGAGCGTATTGCGTATCTTTTGGACGAAAAAAAACCTAGCATCGAAATTGCTGCCTTTGCAGGAGATGATATGTATGCCGAACACGGCGGTTGCCCTAGTGGTGGCGTGGTGATTAAAATGGGATACGTAAAAGGAAAACAATGCCTCGTGGTTGCCAACGACGCAACCGTAAAAGCAGGTGCCTGGTTTCCAATTACGGGAAAGAAAAACTTACGCGCGCAAGAAATTGCCATTGAAAATAAACTTCCTATTATTTATTTGGTAGATAGCGCGGGGGTCTATTTACCCTTGCAAGATGAAATTTTTCCAGATAAGGAACACTTCGGGCGAATTTTTAGAAACAACGCCATCATGAGCAGTATGGGAATTACTCAAATTGCCGCTGTTATGGGGAGTTGTGTTGCTGGAGGAGCTTATTTACCTATTATGAGCGATGAAGCGTTAATTGTAGATAAAACTGGAAGTATCTTTTTAGCAGGGAGTTATTTAGTGAAAGCTGCTATTGGTGAAACCATCGACAATGAAACTTTAGGAGGCGCTACCACACATTGTGAAATAAGTGGCGTAACCGATTACAAAGCCAAAGACGATAAAGACGCTTTAGATACCATTAAAAATATTGTATCTAAAATTGGTGATTATGACAAAGCGGGTTTTAATAGAGAAGCACCTAAGAAGCCTACCTTAAAACCAGATGACATTTTCGGAATTCTGCCTAAATCGAGAGCTGAACAATACGATATGCGCGAAATTATTAAGCGTATAGTAGATGAAAGTGAATTTGAAGAGTATAAAAAAGGCTACGGACAAACAATCCTTACTGGATATGCGCGCATTGATGGCTGGGCAGTTGGTATTGTTGCCAACCAACGTAAATTGGTAAAAACCAAACAAGGAGAAATGCAATTTGGCGGTGTAATTTATAGCGATAGTGCCGACAAAGCCACTCGTTTTATTGCCAATTGCAATCAGAAAAAAATCCCTTTGGTCTTTTTACAGGATGTGACTGGCTTTATGGTAGGAAGTAAAAGTGAACACGGAGGAATTATAAAAGACGGTGCCAAAATGGTAAACGCTGTGAGTAACAGTGTGGTTCCAAAATTCACAATTGTAATAGGAAACTCTTACGGAGCAGGAAATTACGCCATGTGCGGAAAAGCTTACGATCCTCGACTTATTGTTGCTTGGCCTAGTGCCGAACTAGCGGTAATGAGTGGAAATAGTGCTGCCAAAGTATTGCTTCAAATTGAAACAGCTTCTCTAAAGAAGAAAGGCGAAACCATTACTCCAGAAGTTGAAAAAGAATTATACGATCGCATTAAAGCGAGATACGACAAACAAATATCACCGTATTATGCAGCCTCTAGAATTTGGACCGATGCCGTTATTAATCCGTTAGATACCCGAACGTGGATTTCTATGGGAATTGAAGCAGCTAACCACGCTCCTATCGAAAAACCATTTAATTTAGGGGTTATTCAGGTATAGTTTTTTTCTTCGGAAAGAATACACTTTCAGAAGAATCTACCATAATTAAAGACATACTATACAGTAAGCCAGCGTCTGGTTTACAAAAAAAAAGGTTTCTGAAACGATAGCTATTTCAGAAACCTTTTAAATGTATTTAAACACTAATTAATAATTCACCTTAGGGTAAGCTAGAGCTTGAAGCACAACGTTGTAAATAGTAGTTTTGTCTTCCATCAATATGTCCTGCACGTCTCCAAGCGGTTGCTAATGCTTTAACACAAGCCACAAATTCTGCGTGGTTTGCTGCATTGGCAGCACAGTCGGCAATTAAGTCAGACATGGTGCTACAAGGCTCCACATATATATTTGGTGCTCCAGAGTCGCAACCATCAATGGTTACCGTAGCTTCTACATTTGAGTTTGGATGCGGATCTACAGCATCGTCACAACCATCGCCATCGGTATCTGTAATACAGCTAATCCCAGTGGTATGGATTTCATAGTTTTTTGGAAAACCACAACCTGAATTGTCATTTACCGCAAAAGTATAGGTTCCTGTATATGGTAATATAAAACCAAATGTTCCTGCATCTCCAAAACAACTAGGATTCGGTATATTATCATCCCAAAACCCTAAATACGTCATATCAGGATTGGTGCTAGGACTAAAAGGGTGAAGACCATCACTAGTTGTAGTGGTTCCGAAAAACAGGATGCTCATCACATCCATTCCTGGAGTAGTCCGTAATAATGAAATATCTACCACATCTCCAGCAGTACCTTCAAAAGAATAATAGTCCCATAATGCGGCATTATTCCAAGTATTTTCATATGCGTACGTTCCTGATACAACATCTTCGCACAACTCTGAAATGTACGTTATGGCCGCTTTACTTTGTACCATAGGCGTAGTTCGCATCATTTCCATTTTTTTGGCAGCATCTTCAATAGAGATATCTGTTGTTGTTTCCACCGTTAGATCGGTAGATTGGTCTTGCGTACAAGACACGAAAATACTTAGTGCAAAACATGCAAAAAGCATCGAAATTTTGGTTCTTAGTTTCATAATTTAAAATGTATTGGTTAATGATTTTAAGATATAAAATACTACAAAACAATCACATACGTATAAACACTTAATCATCTGTACTATTTATCTTACAAACTCTTGCTCTATTACAAATAATTCTGATAAACTGTAAACTTTCAGAAATACTTAAAAATTTTAAAAGCGAGTTTCCATAATGTATCATAACAAAGTATGTCAACCTGAACTTGTTTTAGCTTCTCATTGCAAGTTTTTTGAATATCAATTTGATGTGATTCCGAACTAAATTCGGAATGAAGTAAGAATAATAGTAGCTGACATACAATGGATATAGTAATAAAAGTAAAGCAAAAGGTTTTTTTACATTTTCAAGCAAAAAAAAGGCTCCTGAAACAACTGCAGTTTCAGAAACCTTTTTAATTCATTTAATCACTAATTAATAATTCACCTTATGGCAAGCTAGAACTTGAAGCACAACGTTGTAAATAATAGTTTTGTCTTCCATCAATATGTCCTGCACGTCTCCAAGCGGTTGCTAATGCTTTTACACAAGCCACAAATTCTGCGTGGTTTGCTGCATTAGCGGCACAGTCAGCAATTAAGTCAGACATTGTGCTACAAGGCTCTACATACATATTAGGAGCTCCAGAATCACAACCATCAATAGTTACGGTAGCTTCTTCATTTGAATTTGGATGTGGATCTACTTCATCCTCACAACCATCACCATCAGTATCTATAAAACAGCTAATCCCTGATGTATGAATTTCATAGGTATATGGATCACCACAACCTAAAACATCATACACCACTAAGGTATAGACTCCTGTATTTGGCAATACGTATCCACTTACACCTGGGTCGCTAAAACAGCTTGGATTCGGTATATTATCATCCCAATTGTTCAAATAAGTCATGTCAGGATTGGTGCTTGGACCAAAAGCATCAAGACCATCACTCGTTGTTGTGGTCCCGAAATATAAAGTCATCCCTACATCCATTCCTGGATTAGTTCGTAACACTGAAATATCTACCGCATCACCTGCTGTTCCTTCAAAAGAATAAAACCCCCATAAAGAGGCATCATCATATGAATTTAAACTTGAAGTTCCTGATACAACATCTCCACATAATTCTGAGAGGTACGTAATGGCTGCTTTACTCTGTACCGTAGGTCTAGCTCGTAGCATATCCAGCTTTTTGGCTGCATCTTCAATAGAGATGTCTGTTGTTGTTTCTACCGTTAGATCGGCAGCTTGGTCTTGCGTACAAGACACAAATATACTTAGTGCGAAACACGCAAAAAGCAACGTAATTTTGGTTTTTAGTTTCATAATTTTAAATGTATTGGTTAATAAGATTTAAGATATAAAATACTGCAAAACAACCACATACGTGTAAACACTTAATTATTTGTACTACTTATCTTACAAATTATTGCTCTTTTACAAAAAAATCGGTTAAACTGTAAGTTTCCAGAAAAAGTGAAATTTAAAATAGGTCAACCTGAACTTGTTTCAGGTTCTCATTGCAAGTATTTTTGGTCTCAATTTGATATGATTCTGAACTTAATTCGGAATGACGAAAGAATAATAGTAGCTGACATACTATGCATATAGTAACAAAAAGAGAACAAAAGATATTCCTACATTTTAAGCCTAAAAAAGGTTTCTGAAACAGCTATCGTTTCAAAAACCTTTTTAATTCACAGTGAATCGTCGCTATTTTAATACAATAGTGTAAACAACTTCACTAATTATAGCTTTTTACCAACCGAATGAATTCTGCTCGGTATCCCTCTGTATCTACTCCTTTTCCTGCTTCAGCTAATGCGATAACATCGTTCTTTTTTTGCGTATTGATAAAAACAGAGTTGCGTAATTGCATTCCGAAGAGCGCTACGGAAGCTGCGTATTTAAAATCTTCGGAAGCTTTTTCAAACGAAGTAGAAGTATCTTTTACCGTTTGTTCTATCAGCTTACTTTTCGAGCCTTCAGGATCTTTATATCTAAATTTAACCGTCAGCATTTCATCTGAAGCATTCCCAGTCGTATTTTTAGTGTATTTCAAGTTTGGAATGTCTTTTACATACTCACTTTTTACCCCTACCGGAATAACTTCATACAAAGCCGTAACCGTATGTCCGCTTCCCAATTCGCCAGCATCTTTAGTATCGTCTTTAAAATCTTCGTCATTTAGCAATCTATTTTCATAACCTATTAAACGATACGCTTGTACTCTGGTTGGATTAAATTCTACTTGAATTTTTACATCTTTTGCTATCGTATAAAGCGTACCGAAAAACTCTGTTCCTAACACCTTACGTGCTTCCTGCATGGTATCGATATAGGCATAATTTCCATTTCCCTTATCGGCTAAGGTTTCCATCTTCGAATCTTTATAATTTCCCATTCCGAAGCCCAAACAGGTTAAAAACACCCCGCTTTTGCGTTTTTCAATAATCAAGTCTTCCATAGCTCTATCGCTTGAAGCGCCTACATTAAAATCGCCATCGGTTGCCAAAATGATTCTGTTGTTCCCTCCTTTTATAAAGTTTTCTTGTGCAATTTTATACGCTAATTGAATCCCTTCGCCTCCAGACGTAGAACCTCCAGCACTAAGTTTGTTTACAGCACTTAAAATAGCCTCTTTATTACTTCCTGAAGTAGGTGGCAATACCAATCCGGCAGCACCTGCATACACCACTATAGACACTTTATCTGTTTCGCGCAATTGATCTACCAATACGTGGAGTGCCGATTTTAAAAGTGGTAATTTATTTGGGTTGTTCATCGATCCTGAAACATCTAATAAAAACACTAAGTTTGAAGAAGGTACCTTTTCTGTATTAATAGCTCTCCCTTTCAATCCAATTCGGACGAGTTTCGCTGAATCATTCCAAGGGGATGAAGCTATTTCTGCAGCAATAGAAAATGGATCGTCACCTTTTGGTTGTGGGTAATTGTACGAAAAGTAGTTGATCATTTCTTCAATCTTAACGGCGTCTTTTGGCACTTTCTGACCATTATTTATGAAACGTCTCACATTGCTATATCCTGCCTTATCAACATCGATCGAAAAAGTGGATAGTGGCGCTGTTTCTACGCGCTTGAAAATATTTTCATGAATGCGTCCGTACGATTCATTGTTGGTAGCAACACGATTGGCATTGTTGGAGCTGCTTATATGTACTCCTGAAACACTCCCTTGTAACGCACGAACACTTGCATTGCCTCGAATACGCACACTCTTTTTTCGGTTGTTCTTGCTATATCCTGTAACAACAACCTCCTCTAAAGCTGCTCCTGATTGCATTTCAATGTTCAAAACAGGTTGATTCTTTTTTACTTTTTCCTCGACAGTTTCAAAACCGACATAAGAGAATACCAAAACGTTCCCGAAGGTTGTTTCAATAGCATATCGACCTTCAAAGTCGGTTTGTGTTCCGTTTAGAGTTTCTTTTACAATTACACTAACTCCAGGCAATGGCAGTCCGCTATCATCGGTTACTATTCCTGAAACTCTGACTTGTTGTGCCTGTAATTGCACTGTGAAAAATGTGAAAATAATGAGGTGTAGAACTGTTTTCATAACGTTGTGGTTTTTCTGATTATGATATAAATCTACAATCACTAAACCTGTTATAAAATAGCTTTTGAGGGAACGCATCCTTTTAGTGAGGTAACACGCTTTTAGAAGAAGGAAGGCTTCTTTTTATTTATACTTCTTTAGCACTTCAAGTATATCACCCCTTTTTATTTTCTCTGTTTTTGTGTATGGAAACTTGGAAAGAGTATATATTTTTTTTGGACGTTCGTAGTTTTCTAAAAAGGTAAAAGCTTCAGAATAATTAGGCAATGTTTTCTTTTGGTCTGTTTCTATAATTAAGATAACACGTTGCCCCAATTGTTCGTCTTCTTCCGAAGCAATTATAAACGGTAAGCTTATAAAAGTGTTTAATTTCGCTTCTACTTTTTCAGGGTGTATTTTTACCCCGCCACTATTAATTACATTATCGTAGCGTCCTAACCAAACAAATTCGGTATCCGACTTTAAATCAACAAGATCGTTGGTAATGACAATATCATCAATAATATCTGGCGCATAAATGGCCAAGCATTCACGTCCGTCGGTAGTGAAATTTACATTTGGAAGCGCTGTATAACGATCTGATTTATTAGGTCCATTCAGTCTTTTTACAGCGATATGGCTAATGGTTTCTGTCATTCCATAGGTAGCAAACACCTCTGTTGGAACATCTTTAATCTGTTCTATTAATTCTTCGGAAACTGCGCCGCCACCCACAATCATCTTTTTTACTTTTTTTAAGTCGTCTAACGAATGGTACAATTGATACGGCACCATTGCAACAAAGTCGTAATCATTGTCGTATTGCGTTAACGCATCTTTTACAGGAGCGACTACGTGTAAATTCCAACCTAATGTCATGGCGCGAACCAACATCATTTTACCGCCAATATATTCTGCCGAAAGACATAACAAAGCTGATGTTTTTTCTCCTAAATCAAAATAAGCGCCCGTTGCTTTAGCGCTATTGATCATATTCTTTTTTAGAATTTTTATTTTTTTAGGCTTCCCTGTAGAACCAGAGGTTTTAACCTTTATGCTGTCTTTATTATTTAGCCATTTTTGAATAAACTGTCCGATGCTTACTTCAAAATCTTCCCCTTCCTCCTGAAGCTCCTCAGCAATACGCAACAAGTCTTCTACGGTATCGTACTGAAGCCCATTAAGCGTAAAAGAGGGATGGAGAAATTGTGGGGATGTTTCCAAAATATCTATGTATTAAATCGTTTCTTGAATTGTTTCTACTGGAGGCGTTACCTTTCCGAAGAGCTTATTGCCCCAACCATTCCATTTGTATTTAAATGCCATAATAGCAATAAATATAGGATATAAAATCAACACCGGCCCTAAAACATCAAAACCTGCCGAAGGTTCCGATATATCTTTAAAGATTGAATTGGTCTGAAATACCGTCCAATCTGCAGTTACCAATAAGGCTCCGACCAAATTATTCCCTGCATGAAAACCTAAAGCAAGCTCCATTCCTTCATCCATAAGGGTGATAATTCCTAAAAACAAACCTGTTCCTATGTAATATACCATAATGATATTACCCATTTTTTCTACTTCTGGATTGAAAAAATGCAAGCCTCCAAACACCAGTGATGTTACCAATAAGGGCAACCATTTATTGCGCACCATTACCCCCAAACCTTGCATGATATAGCCTCTAAAAAGGTACTCTTCAAAACTCGTTTGCAACGGAATCATTACAATTGCAATTACAGCCAATATCAAGAACGGAACTTCTTCAAATTGTAATTCATAATCTTGCGGATTGCTATAATAATCTAGCAAAGTAAAAAAGGTTGTGGTGATAGCAATCAATCCGAAGCCAAAAAAGAAACGGTTCCAGTCTATTTTTTTACGTGTGGTAGTCGCAGCAACAATGGTCTGATTGTGAAGGTATTTTACACAGAAAAAAACACCCGCTAAACCAATTGCAAAACTCAATAACATTAAAAACAAGGTTAGATTTGAATCTAAAACCGTCATTAATGCGTTGGTATCTGCCAAAGATTCTAAACTTCCTCCTTCATTAATAATTTTCATTGCGGCAGCTCCAATAAAGGGTAAAGACCCAAATTGTGAGGCTGTAAAAATGATTAATACTCCAACTAAATAACGCCACCAATCGTGCTTATACTTAAATGCTTGTGCTATAAACATAGAATTCTGTCTCTTTTAATTTTATAATTTTAATGTAGAAAGTTCCCACATTTTGTCTGTATTATAGAGTATTGCGCCTTGCGATACTTCTAATGGAGAAGGAATATTGTTGGTGTACAAACTCCCTGTTCCTAAACCTTGTGGCAATTTACTGTTTTTTGTGAATGTATATTGCGAAATCGCATTTAATCCTATATTACTTTCTAGAGCCGAAGTAATCCACCATCCAATATTTTTTTGAGCTGCCAAATCAATCCAAGAGTCACTTCCCTGAATACCACCGATTAAGCTAGGTTTTAAAATAATGTATTGTGGTTGTATCGTTTTGAGTAATTTTTCTTTTTCTTCGGAAGAAAAGACACCAATAAGTTCTTCGTCTAAGGCAATTGGCAACGGAGTTTTATCACACAGTCGCGCCATTTCTTGCCATTGTCCTTGTTTAATGGGTTGCTCTATGGAATGTAATTCTAATTCTGAAAGTATTTTGAGTTTATCGAGTGCTTCGGAAGGTGAAAAAGCTCCGTTAGCATCGACGCGGAGTTCTATTTCTGAAGCTGAGAACTCTTTCCGAATGTTTTGTAATAATTGTATTTCTGAAGCAAAATCGATCGCGCCAATTTTCAGTTTAATACAACTGAAGCCTTGCGCTAGTTTTTCAGTGATTTGTTGCTTCATAAAAGTCGTATCGCCCATCCAAACCAAGCCGTTAATTGGGATTTGTTTCGCTCCTGTAGTAAATTCCGAAGGGAATAATACAAAAGGATTGCTAGCTTCAAACGATGCGAACGCCATTTCGACCCCAAACTGTATGGAAGGAAACTCAGTTAACTGTGCATACAGTGCGTGTTTTCCCAACTCAATATTCGCACACACCCATTGCAATTTCGCTTCAAAGTCGGGACGATCGTCAATGCTCAATCCGCGTAATATTCCACACTCCCCAATACCCCATGTTTCACCTTCTTGAAGTTTCAGAAACCAAGTCTCTTTGGTTTTTAAAACCCCGCGTGAAGTTCCGCTAGGTCTTTTAAAATTGAGGATGTATTTGTGGTAGGTTGCTTTCAAATTGGATTGTTGGATTATTCGAATGATCGATTGTTCGATTCTTAGATTTTTGGATTATTTTAGGGTTGATTTAAATTTGGACGTCATTTTTACTATTGTGTCTAACGATGTTAGACTTTGTTTTAAAACTTTTTTATTTGTTATTGATATCTAACAGTCTAAAATTCTAATTGTCTAACAATCCAACAGTCTAATAGTCTATAATTCTACACTTCCGCCAATATCAAGCAACATTAGGTCTTTACCTGCATCGTAGAATTTTTTCTTGGCTTCGTCGTGGTCTATTTCAATATATCCAAATGTATCGTAATGCACACCTAATACTTTTTCGCATTCCACAAAATTGCTTGCCAAAATAGCATCATCAACACCCATAGTAAAGTTGTCTCCAATAGGTAAAATGGCCAAATCTAATTTTGTAAACAACGGAATCAGTTTCATATCCATTGTTAGAGCTGTATCCCCAGCAATGTAGATGTTTTTGTGTTCTCCTTCAATCACGAAACCTCCTGGTTGTCCGCCATAGCTCCCATCGGGAAATGAGCTGGTATGAATCGCATTTACATATTTCACCTTTCCAAAGTCGAATTGCCAGCTTCCACCATGATTCATAGGATGTACTGTACATCCCTTTGCTTCGTAATGATTTGTAATCTCAAAATTACTTACAATCGTTGCGCCTGTATTTTTAGCAATTGCCTCCACATCTAAGGTATGATCTTGGTGTGCGTGGGTCACTAAAATGTAATCGGCTTTTAGATCGTTGATATTAATTAAATCTTTCGATAAAGGATTCCCCGAAATAAAAGGATCTACTAAAATGTGTTTTCCTGCAATTTTAAGAGAAAGACTGTTCTGACCGTAAAATGTAATTTTCATAAGACGTCTAATTTTTTAAAAGGATTCAACTTAAATCAAAGTGGTTCCAAAAAACAATACTGCATACAAAAAGGTGCTTAGCGCAACTTTCTTCAGTTCTGGATCCAGCTCTTTTGGAACTTCATTTTTATACACTTTCAATATATTCAAAAATAACGGAATAAAAGCCACTAAAGGCGCGTACTGAATTGCGGTACTTTCCGTAGCATAAAAATAAAAGAGGGCGGCTACAAAAGCCCCTAGAATTAAAAAGGTATGATAGTGTTTTACGTTCGGTACACCTAATACAACTGCCAATGTGTTTTTATTCACCTTTGCATCTGCCAACCGATCTCGCATGTTGTTTAAATTAAGAACTGCAGCGCTTAAAAAACCAATGGTAATTGCCGGAAGCAGAATAAAATGATTGAGCTGCTGTGTAAACAAAAAGTAACTTCCCATAACACCAACCAGACCAAAAAACAGAAATACAAATACGTCGCCAAGTGCTTTGTAGCCATAGGCCGATTCGCCAACGGTATATTTAACCGCTGCAATTACGGCTGCGATCCCGAGGTTAAAAAACAATACTGAAAGAAGCATGTTATTACTTCCAAAGGCTGTAAACACCAATAGACTTACTAATAAGAGTGTAATGGCTGCGGTAATAATCATTCCGCGTTTTAGTTGCTTTGCGGTTAACAAACCACTTTGAAAGGCACGTGCGGGTCCTACTCTATCGTTATTATCGGTTCCTTTCATACCATCGCCATAATCATTCGCGAAGTTTGACAAAATTTGAAAACCCAACGTCGTTGCCAATGCAAGGAAGAAAATGGCTTTTGAAAATTGTCCCACTTGCATCGCTGCGGCGGCACCGGTAACAATTCCTGAAATAGATAAGGGAAGGGTTCTAAGACGTGCTGCAGACACCCAAACTTTAATTTTTGACATTCAATTGTATTTGAAGTCGCAAAAATACACCTAAAATAAAAAACCGTATTGTTTCCAATACGGTTTTTCGAATTAACTTAAATAAAACAATCTGAACAAATCTATTTTACAATCAATTTTTGTGAAACTCCTTGGTCATTTTGTACGATATAAGTTCCTGCTACCAACCCTGAAAGGTTCATAGAAGCAACGTTTGTTTCCGTTTTAATGGTTCTTCCTAAAATATCAAACAATGTGTAGTTTCCTGGTTTACTGAAGAACACGGTCGTTTCAGCAGGATTTGGATACACATTGAATTCAGTTTCCGAAGTTGTAGAAAATTCATCTACAGACAATACATTATCTAATGTGTAAATACTTAATGTCGCACTTACTTCATTTGAAAGAATGACCATCGCTTTTCCTGTCGGACTTTCATCTACAGATACATATGCTACACCTTCTGGTCCTAAATCACCACCTTCTGATCCACCAGGAATTGCATCACGACTGTTTACATATTGCAAGAATACTGGGTTTGCAGGATCTGTAACATTGTAAATCATCATTCCACCAACACGCTCTAACAAGATAAACGCATACGATTGGTCACCGATTTGCTGTACCATTACCCCTTCTGGTTCTGGACCTTTATTATCACTTCTATTCTTTGGATTGTTGTTACTGTTACTTGCGTTAAAAATTCCGCCAAACTCAGCATCTGCAGCAGTAATCACTTCAAAATCGTTTCCACTATCATAAACCAATGCACCTGAAACTGCTTCAAAAATACTGAAAGAGCGTCCTCCAAATACATGAATTTCTTCGTATAAGCCATCTCCATCAGCATCACCAGATGCAGCTGTTATGTTTATAGCTCCCAAGTTATTCCCTAACGATAAAATATCGATCTCTGAAAATACTGCTGGATCTAAAACATAATCAGCATCACCCAAGTTGCGTTCTTCTGCATATCCATTGTAATCTCTTGCGTCTCCTTCGTTTGCTGTAACTAAATAAGAAACGCCGCCCACAGAATAATGTGCAATTGCATCTGGCATATATACTCCTTTTATTGGCCAAGAAGCATTGAAAATGAAGTCTGTTTCGTCTGATGTATCTAAAGAGTTCTGCGGAAGACTATGATCTTTCAAACCAAATGATTTGATTTCAGTAATGGTTAACGATGTTAAATCTACTGTAGCATAGGCATTATTTTCTTGAAGTGAAACATACGCAAACATAGAATCGTCTGAAACTGCAACATATTCAGGTTCCATATCCTGAGAAACCGAAGCTCCTGGTCCAAATACACGAACTCCTGCAGCTACTAATGCCGCTTGTTGTGCATCAAAAGCATTAAAGTTTAAAGTTGTTACACTTGCCTGTGAAATACTAGACAATCCGCCAGAAACATCAATTACAGAAATTGTTCCTTCAGGATCGATGGTATAATCATTGCTTGGCTGACCTTCATTTGCAACCACTACTTTAGTACCATCGGGTGTAAATGTAAGCATGTCAGGTAGTGATCCAACCTCAACAGCTAAGGCATTGTTTCCATCAGTGTCTGCAAACAGTACAAAACCATTGTCTAGTGCGTTTGGTGCTGCTACTGCAACTGCTACAATCCCGTCTTTTACAGCAACACTTTGTACGCCACTTCCGTAGGCAGTAATATCTACTGTAGCTAACGATGTAATATTATTAGGGTCTGAAAAATCTAATACTTCAATAGACGTTGCATTGGTAACATATAAACGTTGTGTAGCCGAATCGTACGCAGTAATTTCTGCAGTTCCTGAAGGATCTACTAAATAACTTGTAAGATAATTAGCATCTAAAACTGAAGCATCACCTGCTGGAACAACAGTATCATCATCTAAAATATAAACAGAGAACATGTCTTTTCCACCTATTTCGATGTCTGTTCCGTTTCCTAATCCTAACACAAAGAACAAATCACTTTCATCGTCTGTATTATTTATAATCGGAATATTGATTGTTTGACTTGTAGCACTTCCTGCTGAAAATGTAAGTGTTTCAGTGGCTGCAAGTGTAAAGTGTGTACCTTCAACAGCAGTTCCGCCAGAAAGAATACTTACCTCCACGGTACCTTCTACTAATGGAGCTTCAGAAACTTCTACTGTCACAACAAGACTTCCACCATCTTCAGAAACAGAAACATACGTACTTTCAAATTCAACATACACAGGAACAGCAACAGTTGCACCATTTCCTGGAGAAGCAATATTTGGAACATCAGAAGCATCGCCTCCTAAAGCAAGTGTTTCAACCGCTCCATTGGTATTTCCAACCACACTAAATGCCGCTAATTCTACATCGTATGATTGTCCGTCATTTGCAGCAGTATCTGGATACGAAGCAGAATCGATTGGTGACGTTGCTAATGGATCTCCTAACCAAAGTGTTACTACATCACCTCCAGCACCTAAACCAGCACCATCAGCATATCCTATATTTATTCCTGTAAGGTCGATAACTGGATTCCATACATCTGTAAACGTTGTAACATCTGCAACATCTCCTGAAATCAATACAATTGCAGTAGCACCTGGCTGAATTTCAGTAAGTCCTTGTACAAGTACTGCATCTGCGCCAGAAGCCGACTCATCGTCATAATAAAAATCTGCATCTACACCTGAAACCCAAGCAGTAGTACCGTTGTTTTTAATTTCAAACCAATCTACTGTTAGATCTGTTCCTGCTTGTCCTGAAAAAATTTCAGAAATCATCAACCCTGTAGAAGGTGCAATTGCCAATCCATTTCCTGGAGAACCAATATTTGGAACATCTGCTCCTGCGCCACCCATAGCTAATGTAGCAACAGCTCCATTTGCATTACCAACTACACTAAAAGCAACTAAGTCGTTGTCGTATGATTGTCCGTCGTTTGCAGCTGTATCTGGATATGAAACAGAATCGATTGGAGAAGTTGTTGTTGGATCTCCCATCCATAACACAACAGTATCACCTCCAGCACCTAAACCAGCACCGTCGGTATATCCAATTTGCACTCCTGTAAGATCAATTACTGGACTCCAAACAGTAGTAAACGTTGTAATATCTGCAACATCTCCTGTAATCAACACAATTGCAGTAGCACCTGGTTGAATATCCGTAAGTCCTAAAATAAGGTCTGCAGCAGCAGGATCTGCTGATTCGTCATCATAATATAAATCGGCATCTACACCAGACACCCATGCAACAGTTCCATTGTTTTTAATTTCGAACCAATCTGCTGTTAAATCTGCTCCTTCTTGTCCTGAAAAAATTTCAGTAATCGTTAAATCAGATTCTAAAGGAGCTGGAGTTCCATTTCCTGGAGAAGCTATATTAGGAACATCTGCTCCTGCGCCACCCATAGCAACTGTAGCTACTGCATTATTTGCATTTCCTACAACACTAAAGGCACTTAAGTCATTATCATATGATTGTCCGTCGTTTGCAGCTGTATCTGGATACGAAGCAGAATCGATTGGTGAAGTTGTTAAAGGATCTCCCATCCATAATGTAACTGTATCTCCTCCAGCTCCTAAACCAGCACCATCACTATAACCAACTTCCACACCTGTTAAGTCAATTACAGGACTCCAAACATCCATAAAAGTTGTAATATCGTTTGTATTTCCAGTAACCAATACAATGGCAGTAGCACCTGGAAGAATTTGAGTGATTCCTTGAATAAGGTCTGCCGCAGTGGGATCTGCAGAATCATCATCGTAGTACAAATCAGCATCTACTCCAGAGGTCCAAGCAGCAGTTCCGTTGTTTTTAATTTCGAACCAATCTGCTGTTAAATCTGCTCCTTCTTGCCCTGAAAAGATTTCAGTAATTACCAAATCAGAAGTACCTGCAACTGCTGGTTCTCCTTCAAAAAGAATATTGTCTAAGTACATGGTCTCAGAGCTTGAATTTGTTCTTGCTTCTACTACAAGTTGTGCCATAATTCCGCCAGGAACAATAACATTTCCTGTAATCCATGCACCTTCAATAGAAAGATCATTAATATCAGAACCCTCTGTATTCAAAATATCAATTTCAATTCCGTTTGTTATATCACGAACATAAATACGAAATCTATCAGAGTTACTTTCATTAACAGTACCATCTCCTTCATATCCTGTCGTATTAATAAAATAATCTACTGAAACAGTTGTGTTGGTATAATTTGTAAAATCTACAACATCAAATTCAACAATCATATTACCATCTACATCCGATAATTGATATCCTTGTAATCCGTCTGAATATGCTGTTACATCTCCTGTAAAATCTGAAACACCTACAAAATCCCCATCTGTAAGACCTACATCAGGTGTTGTATAAGGTACATAAGAAGCATCAAATCCAATTTCGCCTCCTGTTGAAGTAAAATCTACTGGAGATTCTGTTGCATTATTAAGTAAATCATGCGCAATAGCAGCATCTCCTGTATCAACATATTGACCTCCTGGAGCTGGCTCCTCAAAGCTTGTTGAAGCTACAGTCTCAACTTGTGAAAACGCAGCGGCACTGAAAAGTAAGGCTGCAAAAAAAGTAATTTTCCTCATGGGTAGTTATATTATTTTTTAAAATTTAGGCTAAATTAGAGTCAAGATGAACCCTTAACCTTACCTGTATATTAATTTTGCATAAACTATCCCTTTAGTTTTACAGTAAAAAGTGGCTTATTATTAAATTTCCGTAAACTAAAAGTTAAAAATTATCGACATACTACATTCTTTCTATATTTTAGTCCCATAAACCAAAACTAAATCTATGACCTCAACCTATCACATCGGAATCCTACTCCTACGTTTATGCTTTAGCGGTATGATGCTAACACACGGAATTCCGAAACTTATGAACCTTGTACAAGGGAATTTAGGCTTTCCAGATCCTTTTGGAATTGGAAGTACAACCACTTTGATTTTAACTGTAATTTGTGAAGTAATTTGCCCGTTACTAATTATTATTGGCTACAGAACACGACTGTCTGCCATTCCAACCATTATTACGATGGGAGTTGCTGCATTTGTAATTCACGGAGGAGATCCACTTGCCAAGAAAGAACTAGCCTTGTTGTATTTGTTTGCTTTTGTTACAATCGCATTAACAGGTGCTGGGAAACATTCAGTAGACAGAAGATAAGTACACACCTTATTATACTATAAAAAAACGCTTTTGTTATTTCCACTACGGAAAAACAAAAGCGTTTTTTTTTTAAACTATTTACCTTAGTTAAAAATCGCGACCAGTAGCTCTTTTAGAAGATCACCTTGCGAAATGTTTGCGACGCCCACTCCTTTACTTTTCATGTCAATATCTCGTATGGAAGCAATGACCGCACTAACCTTTTTCATAGGATAATTCCTTGCAGCTACTTGGTAATCTTTAATAAAATATGGACTTACGCCTAATGCTCTTGCAGCTTCGCCTTTATTTGATAAGGCGTGGTATTTTAAAAGTTTTGAAAAGAAACTATACAACAGCGCCACTGTCATAACCATTGGATTACTCTTAGGGTTTTGCGCAAAATACTGCACAATGGCAAACGCTTTCTTTATGTTTTTTTCTCCAATAGCATTCTGAAGCTCAAAATTGTTGAAGTCTTTACTGATTCCTATATTTTCTTCAATTATATGCGGTGTAATTTGTTCACCTGGTTTTAAAATGAGTTGTAATTTTTCTAACTCATTGTTTATTTTTCCGAGGTCATTCCCTAAAAACTCCACTAACATTTGAGCTGCTTTTGGAGTAATAGTATATCCTCGACCTGCTAATACACGACGAATCCAATCGGGCACCTGATTTTCATACAGCTTCTTACTTTCAAAAAGAACGCCTTTTTTGGCGATTGTTTTTGACAATTTTTTACGCTTATCGAGTGTTTTGTATTTATAACAAAAAACCAACACTGTAGTAGGCTGCGGATTGTCAACATACGGCACTAAGTTTTCAATGGTTCGAGAAAGGTCTTGTGCTTCTTTTACTATAATAACTTGTCGTTCGGCCATCATGGGATAGCGTTTTGCATGACTCATAATATCGTCTATGCTTACATCACGACCGTACAACACCATTTGATTAAATCCTTTTTCTTCTTCGGAAAGGACCGATTTCTCGATAAAGTCTGAAATAGCATCAATATAATACGCCTCTTCGCCCATTAAAAAGTACACAGGCTGAATGTTGCCTTGCTTAATACTCGTTACTATTTCTTTGGCTTTGTCTAAAGGCATGTTAGGTGATTATGTCTGTTCGCGCGCAGTTGAGAACTCCTTTTTGACCTCTCGACTGCGCTCGAGGGGACATTTTAAAATGGTCGTTTCTTTTTAAAATTCCTTCGGAAACTGTTTCTTTGTGCTATGCTGAAACTAAATTTTCCAAACTATCAATTTCGTTTCAAAAGTAACGAAAACAAACCATTGATTTTTGATGAAATCCGAAAAAAGTTTGTGGTACTTACTCCTGAAGAATGGGTTCGGCAACATGTCATTCAGTTTTTACGCATTGAAAAAAAATACCCTAGCTCGCATATCAATGTAGAAAAACAACTGAAGCTTCACGATACCATAAAACGATACGATATTGTAGTCTATACTAAAGATGGAGACATCGCTATTATTGTAGAGTGTAAAGCGCCTAAAATTAAGATTGACCAACAGGTTTTTGATCAAATCGCGCGGTATAACTTTGTACTAAACGCTTCCTATTTAATGATTACCAATGGCTTGGAACATTATTATTGCGAAATGGATTTTGAGAACGAACAGTACAACTTTTTAGAAGCGCTTCCCGAGTACAATACAAAATAAACTCGTTACTTTGCATCCAATGAATGTAGCCGTTGTTATACTTAATTGGAATGGTAAAAAATTGTTATCGCAGTTTTTGCCTTCCGTGGTGCGTTACTCTCCTGAAGCCACCATCTATGTAGCCGATAATGCTTCTACAGATGACTCGGTAGCTTTTCTTTCTGAAAACTTTCCGCAAGTAAAAATAATTCAGAATACAATAAATGGCGGATATGCGAAAGGCTATAATGATGCCCTTAAAGAGCTTTCTGAAGATGTATTTATTCTTTTAAATAGCGATGTTGAAGTGACTGAAAATTGGATACCTCCTCTCCTTTCAGAATTCAAAAAAGACACAACCCTTGTTGCTGCACAACCTAAAATTTTAGATTATAAAAATAAAGCCTATTTTGAATATGCGGGAGCTGCAGGTGGTTTCGTAGATATGTTTGGCTATCCTTTTTGCCGCGGACGTATTTTTGAAACGGTGGAAAAAGATGAAGGTCAGTACAATGATACCGTAAACATACTTTGGGCAACGGGCGCTTGTTTATTTGTTCGAAGAGACGCTTTTACTGAAGTCAATGGATTTGATGAAGATTTTTTTGCACATCAAGAAGAAATTGATCTGTGTTGGCGTATGCAAGCAAAAGGCGGTATAATAAAATATGTAGGCGCCTCAACAGTGTATCACGTGGGCGGAGCAACATTAAAGACTATAAATCCTAAAAAGACGTTTTACAACTTTAGAAATACCTTGCTGTTACTTGTTAAAAATGTAAAAGGTTTACAGGTTTGGGGTATTGTATGTATTCGGTTGGTACTAGATGCATTTGCTGCCATCCAATTTTTAGTACAAGGAAAACCTGCCCATGTACTTGCTATTTTGAAAGCGCATTTTAGTTTTTACAGATTGCTTCCTAAATTTGTAAAAAAAAGGAAATACGAGGCTTCTTCATTTAAGTATTATCGTGTAAAGTCAATTGTTTGGCGCTATTTTGTAAGTAAAACCCACCTTTTTAAAAATCTTTAATATTTTTTACTTAAAGTATTGTTAATCGTACATTAGACTCCCTTTCTTTTAATAATTTTGAACAACCTAAAACTAATTTTTTATTATGAAAAAACTTTTGATTCTTGCAGTATCTTCTAGTCTTTTACTTGCTTCTTGCGTTTCTAAAAAGGAGTATGCAAATCTAGAAGCTCAATACAAAAACACGAAAGATTTGTTGAATACAGCCACTGTAAAGCTTAACAGCTGTTTAACAGACAGAGCTGCTGCAGAAGCTAGAGCTACTTCGCTACAAGAGCGATTGGCTGATATGAAGCAAACAAATCAAGACCTAATACAAAGCTCTAAAGATTTAACAATGCTTACTTCTAAAGGAGCAACGAATCTTGAAAAATCATTAGAAAGCTTAAAAGAGAAAGATTTAAAAATTTCTAGACTACAAGATGCATTAACGAAGAAGGACAGTGTAACACTTGCATTGGTTACTAGCTTTAAGCGTGAAGTAGGTATTAACGATCCAGACATTGAAATCAATGTTGAGAAAAGCGTAGTATTTATCTCTATTGCTGACAAATTATTATTTAAAAGCGGAAGTTACAACGTAACAACACGCGCAAGAGAAGTACTTGCTAAAGTTGCTAAAGTTGTGAACGGTAAACCAGACTTCGAATGTATGGTTGAAGGACATACAGATAATGTACCTTACAACAAAGGTGGTGTATTAGAAGACAACTGGGATTTAAGTGTTAAACGTTCTACTTCTATTATTAGAGTATTGCAAGACCTTGGAGTTAACCCAAGTCAGTTAATTGCAGCTGGACGTGCAGATTATGTGCCTTTAGTAGCAAACGACTCCCCTGAAAACAGATCAAAAAACAGACGTACACGTATCGTTGTATTGCCTAAAATCGATCAGTTTTACGACATGATTGAAAAAGAAATGAAAAACCTTTCAGAAGGAAACTAAGTTTTTAAAAATATAAAAGTGATTTCACTTTTAAAAAACCGGCTTACAAGCCGGTTTTTTTTATGCAGAATAATCTCACACTTTATTTTTTCACAATTCAATACTTTTGTAACAACAAAACACTTATATTAAGACTGTTACAAACAAAACCTGAAATTAAACATACATTATTATGAAAAAACTCATTTTACCTTTTGTAGCTCTTGCGTTGGTAAGTTTTACTGTAATGGAAACCAGACTAACAGATGCAGAACGATTGGTCGCTATGACAGAAATGACTGCGACACACGACCATTTAGAAGAAGTATTGGATGGATTATCCGAGGAGCAACTTAATTATAAATCCGATCCAAATTCTTGGTCAATTGCTGAATGTACCGAGCACATTGCTATTAGTGAAACAAACATCTTTAACATGTTAACTGAAGCTTTGAAATCGCCCGCAGACCCTTCGAAAAAAGCAGCTGTAAAATTAACAGACGAGCAAATTTTAGAAATGGTTGTAGATCGATCTAAAAAAATGAAAACATCTGAAGCTTTCGAACCTTCAGGAAAATTTGGAAGCCATGACGCTGCTGTGGCCGAATTTAAAGCGAAAAGAATAGATCACATAAAATATGTTGCCACTACTGAAGACAACCTTAGAGATCATTTTGCAGAAACGCCGTTAGGTACTGTAGATGCTTATCAAATCCTTCTTTTTATGTCGGCACATACCGAACGCCATGTTTTACAAATGGAAGAAATACTAGCAAACGAGGACTTTCCCGAAGAATAATCTTAATTATTAGGAATACAATTTATTGTCAAACTGAACTGCTTTCAGGCTATTATTAGTCTTTTAGTTCGTTCAGTTTGGCATTTATAACAACCTATCGGTTACAGAGAACCTATTTAATAGTTTCAAGAGTTATATCTCTAAACTTCCTTTTCCTTCCCGAATAACGATGGGTTCATCGCCTGTTAAATCGATAATAGTAGAAGCTACATTATCACCATAACCGCCATCTACAACGACATCAACTAAATGTCCCCATTTTTCGAAGATTAATTCGGGATCTGTAGTATATTCAATTACCTCATCTTCATCATGAATAGAAGTCGAAACAATCGGATTTCCTAACTCGTGTACAATTGCTTGAACAATGGAATTATCGGGCACTCGAATTCCAACTTCTTTTTTCTTTTTAAACACACTAGGTAAATTATTATTCCCTGGAAGAATAAACGTATAAGGACCTGGCAACGCCCTTTTTAACAACTTAAACGTAGCAGAGTCTATTTGCTTAACATAGTCTGAAAGGTTGCTTAAATCTTCACAGACAAACGAAAAATTTGCCTTTTCTAATTTTACGCCTTTTAATTGAGCTACGCGCTCTAAAGCTCTGTTGTTTTTAATGTCGCATCCCAATGCATAAACAGTATCACTTGGGTATATTACCAAACCTCCTTTTCGAATGATATCCACCACTTTACGAACCTCCTTCGGATTTGGGTTCTCTTCATAAATCTTAATAAATTCTGCCATACTATAAGCTTTTAGGATTTTAAATTTAAATGAATCTAAATTAAAAATAAACAGCTAATAAAATACTTAAAAAAATAGCAAAATCACATATTCTCACTATATATTTCAAAAATTATTATTCCTACAAAATAATAACAAAAAATAAGCGAATATTATTGTCTTTTTGGGGTTTTACAATGTATTTAAAATTTCAAAAAAGGCTTATTTACACGATTAAACACATTTTTTATCGATTAAATACGTAAAACGCTTGTTTTAACCAGATTAAAGTTTATCTTTGTACTCAAGCCCCTAAATACCTACATTATGAAACTTACCTACAAAAAAATAGCAATTTTGCTATGCGCGACATTCGTTTTAAACTCTTGTGCTAAAGATGAAGAGTTTGTTGAAGAAACTGCAATTACAGCTTCTGCAAGACCTGCTACTGCTGCTACTTTTGCTCCATTAGAAGCTACTTCGTTTGCAGATGTACCTTATGGTATTGATCCCAAACAAACGTACGACATCTATTTACCTAGTAACAGATCTGTTGCGAAAACGAAAGTATTAATTATTATTCATGGAGGTAGTTGGATGAATGGTGATAAAGCCACTATGGAACACTACATCCCTTATTTACAAGAAAAGCATCCCGATCACGCCATTGTTAACATGAATTATGTAACAGCTCAATACGGTGTTAGTCATGCATTTCCTAACCAATTCTTAGACATTAGAGATGTTATCAACTCACTAAAATACAATAGTTTTGATTTTAATATTTCTACAGAATTCGGACTTATCGGCGGAAGCGCAGGTGGATACCTTGCCTTAATGTACGATTCCGTTTTTGACACTGAAGACGAAGTGAAATTTGTATGTAGCATTGTTGGTCCAACAAACTTTGACCACCCAGTATATACTGAAAGACCCGATTTTCAATTGTTAATGCAAATTCTTGTAGATCAAGATGTGTACCCTAACATTGAAGACAACCTAGGCTTATTAAGCCCTGTTAGCCAAGTTTCAGAAAACAACAGCCCAACGATTATGTTCTACAATAGAGCTGATTCTAAAGTTCCGTTATCAACTGCTAAAGACTTAAAAAATACATTTAACGAATTAGGCGTTCCTGTTAGTTTTACAGTATTTAAAGGAGACCATGGAGCTATACAAGACAACGAACGTGTAGAGTTAGAAACAAAATTAAGTGGTTTTATAAACGACTTCCTGCCAATTCAGTAATAAGGCACAAACGTATATTTTAAGAAATAGGGTTTTGATAGCAATATCAGACCCTATTTCTTTTTTATATAGTTCTAAAACAGTTCCAATACTAAAAGATGTTGATTATAAAGATTACTAATACATGTAAGAAACTATTCCAACACATTTAACTTCGCAAAGCGAAGCAGTAGTTTTTTAAGTCCGCCGTTTTCAAAATCAATTTCTGCTTTGGTGTCGGCACCTACGCCTTCAATTTTAGCAATTCTTCCTTTTCCAAAACGAACGTGCTCTACCAAGGTTCCCACATTCAAATTAGCATCGGCTGCATTAAAGTTCTTATCGGTATCGCTCGTTACTGGTTTTAATCTACGTAGTTTACGAAGTTGCTCTTGCGAAGGTCCTTTAGGAGCAGATCCTGAAACAGGCTTTCGTAAACGTAGTTTACTTTTATCTACATCGTCAAAAATATCTACATCCAACAAAGGCTTGTACCTGTGTTCGGTAATTGGCGTGAGGTATTCTAAATATTTAGGTTCTATTTCTTCGATAAATCGGCTAGGCTCTGCATCAATTAATTTTCCCCAACGGTATCTTGATTGCGTATAGGTTAAATATGCTTGCTTTTCGGCACGCGTTAACGCCACATAAAACAAACGCCGTTCTTCTTCCAGTTCGCTTCGGGTACTCATACTCATTCCGCTAGGAAATAAGTCTTCTTCCATCCCTACAACAAACACATACGGAAACTCCAACCCTTTTGCCAAATGGACGGTCATCAATGCTACCTTATCATCATCTCCCTTTTCATTATCTAAATCGGTTGCTAACGCCACATCTTCCATAAACTCGGCCAACGATCCATTCGCATCTGCTAGTTCTTTTTGCTCTTCCACAAAATCGCGCATACCGTTAAGCAACTCTTCTATGTTTTCAATACGAGCGAGACCTTCAGGAGTTCCATCTTTTTTTAATTCCTGAAAAATTCCCGTTTTCTTAGTAACATGCTCCGTAATACTAAACGCATCTTGATTGGCATTTACAATTTGAAAACTCTGAATCATGGTGACAAAATTTTTCAACTTTGTTTTGGTACCACTGTTAATCTTCAAGTCAATTTTATCGATGTTTTGAATTACTTCAAACATGGAACGACCGTAATGATTTGCCGCTACTACAATTTTATCAATGGTTGTACTCCCTATTCCTCTGGCGGGGTAATTAATTACTCGTTTTAAGGCTTCTTCATCTTTCGGATTCAGAACTAAACGCAAATAATAGAGGACATCTTTTATTTCTTTCCGTTGGTAAAAACTAAGTCCACCGTAAATTCGATACGGAATGTCTTTTTTCCGAAGCGCATCCTCCATCGCACGTGATTGTGCATTGGTACGATATAGAATGGCAAACTCACCATTATGTGCTTGCTCGTTCATTTTAGTTTCAAAAATGGTACTTGCCACAAAACGACCTTCATCACCGTCGGTCATCGTTCTGTTTACTTTTATTTTTGCACCTTCATCATTTGCAGTCCAAACAACTTTATCTAAACGAGTTTTATTTTTTTCAATAATGCTATTTGCAGCATTTACAATGTTTTTAGTAGAACGATAGTTTTGCTCCAATCGGAACGTTTTTACATCGTCATAATCTTTCTGGAAGTTGAAAATATTATTAATATTCGCCCCTCGAAAAGCATAAATACTCTGCGCATCATCTCCTACCACACAAATATTCTGAAATTTATCACTTAACGCACGTACAATAAGGTACTGACTGTGATTTGTATCTTGGTACTCATCTACCAAAATATATCTAAATCTGTTTTGGTATTTTGCCAATACTTCTGGAAAGCGTGTTAAAAGTTCGTTGGTTTTCAGCAATAAATCATCAAAATCCATCGCACCAGCTTTAAAACAACGATCTACATAGGCTTTGTATATTTCACCCAACCTCGGAATTTTAGCCATAGCATCGGCTTCCATCAACTCAGGGTTACTATTGTAGGCTTTTACCGTAATAAGACTGTTTTTGTAAGAAGAAATCCGCGAATACACCTTTTTATACTTGTAAATATCTTTATCAAGTTGCATATCCTTAATAATGGAACGAATCACACTTTGTGAATCTTGTGTATCGTATATCGTGAAATTATTAGGATAACCTAGCTTATCGGCTTCAAAACGAAGAATTTTTGCAAAGACACTGTGAAACGTTCCCATCCATAGGTTTTTGGCCTCACTACTCCCTACAATTTCCGAAATACGCTTTTTCATCTCGCGCGCGGCCTTGTTGGTAAATGTTAACGACAAAATAGAAAAAGGATCTACCCCTTGCGACATTAAGTATGCAATACGATACGTAAGTACACGCGTTTTTCCAGATCCCGCGCCCGCAATCACAATCATTGCGCCATCTTTTTGCAGCACTGGTGCGAGTTGCGCTTCGTTTAGTTGTTTTAAATATTCTTGCAAATTCTTTCTTTTTACTTCGGAAACTAAAGTGTGAAAATACGCAAAATAGCAAGAATGGTACAGTAGAACTTTCAGAATTTATAAACAGCTTCTCTTCCTTAATTCTTCTGAAAATTAATATCTTTAGCATATACTAACTAGAAAAATTTCTTTTGTCTGAAGCTATAGCGTCTCAATGATGAAGCTTCAGAAAAAAGAACTTTAAGCCAACCCTATGAAGATACCCTTTTTCACTTCCGCTCTACTCTTTTTATCAATTTCAGCATTTGCACAGTTAGACAGCAGTCTTCTAAAAGATATTGAAAACATCGAACCCAAAATCATCGAATGGCGTCACGATTTCCATGAATATCCCGAACTTTCTAACCGAGAGTTTAAAACTGCCAAAAAAATTGAAAAACACTTAAAATCGTTAGGATTAGAAGTTCAAACAGGTGTTGCTGTTACTGGTGTTGTCGGAATCTTAAAAGGTGATTTACCCGGAAAAGTAGTCGCGCTTCGTGCCGATATAGACGCATTACCCGTTACTGAGCGAAATGACTTACCCTATAAAAGCAACGTAAAAACAACCTTTCTAGGTACTGAAACTGGCGTGATGCATGCTTGTGGTCACGACACACACACTGCCATCCTTATGGGTGTTGCCGAAGTACTTTCAAAACACAAAAACTTAATTAAAGGAACCATCAAATTCATCTTTCAACCTGCGGAAGAAGGGGCTCCTCCAGGAGAAGAAGGAGGCGCAAAATTAATGGTAAAAGAAGGTGTTTTAAAAAATCCAGACGTCGATGTTATTTTCGGATTGCACATTAATTCTGGAACTTCTGTAGGAACTATTAAATACAAATCGGGAGGAATCATGGCTGCCGTGGAGCGTTTTGTGGTAAACGTAAAAGGAAAAGGAACACATGGTTCGGCACCTTGGACAGGCGTTGATCCTATTTTAATTTCAGCAAAAATAATTGACGGTTTCCAAACCATTATAAGTCGGGAGTCTAACTTAGTAAAAGAACCTGCTGTAATCACTGTAGGGAAGATTACAAGTGGTGTCCGATTTAATATTATTCCTGAAAACGCCGAGTTAATAGGAACCGTACGAACTTTAGACCCAGAAATGAGGACTCTTATTATTCGAAGAATGACCGAAATGGCTTCCGATATCGCGAAAGCGTACGGTGGAAGTGCTACCATAGAATGGCAAAACAACACAGTAGTAACTTACAACGACCCAGAACTTACCAAAACAATGATTCCAACCCTTGAAGCGATTGCGGGTAAAGAAAATGTTTCAACCATGAAAGCTACTACGGGCGGTGAAGATTTTTCTTTCTTCCAAGAAGAAGTGCCAGGCTTATTTTACTTCTTAGGTGGAATGACCCCCGGAAATACAACTCCCTATCCACACCATACCGCAGATTTCAAAATAGATGATGCAGGAATGTTGCTAGGTGTGAAAACATTGAGCCAGTTATCTATCGATTATTTAAACAAACAATAACTGCTTCCATCTGTTTTTTCATTGTGAACTGCTTTTTTTTGAGACTAAGACTCTTTAAATTTGAATACTAAAATTAAACGATTTCGATTATGGATTTTTTACGAGCAATTCCTTGGTGGGCTTGGATTCTTATAGTACTTGCCCTCGTTGCTATTAGAGATATATTTTTCAACAAAAAACACACCATAAGCCATAACTTTCCGTTGGTAGGACACATTCGCTATATGCTTGAAAGTATTGGTCCTGAAATGCGTCAGTATTTTGTAGCGAATAACAGAGAAGAGCTTCCGTTTAATCGTATTGAACGTGGTTGGATTTATGCTTCAGCAAAAAAAGAAAACAACTACGAAGGTTTTGGTACCGATAGAGATATCTACGCACACCAACATATCTTTATTAATAACGCGATGCTTCCGTATGAAATTGACAAGAATCATCCCAACAGCCTAGACAAAACTTTTTTACCATGTGCTAAGGTGATGGGCGAATACAATAAAAGACGGAAACCCTATCGTCCAGGATCTATCATTAATGTATCGGCCATGAGTTTTGGTTCGTTATCTGCGAAGGCAGTAGAATCGTTGAATAAAGGTGTTAAAATAGCCGGAGCATATCACAATACAGGTGAAGGTGGATTATCGCCTTACCACAGTCATGGGGGTGATGTGATTTTTCACTTCGGAACAGGATATTTTGGTGTTCGAGATGGTGATGGTGGTTTTTCAATGGATAAACTAGTACAACTTGTTGAAGAAAATCCTTTTGTAAAAGCCATTGAAGTAAAATTATCGCAAGGAGCAAAACCAGGAAAAGGTGGTGTTTTGCCAGGCGCTAAAATTACTGCGGAAATAGCGCGAGTTAGACACGTTGAAATTGGTAAAGATGTCCTTTCTCCACCAAATCACAAAGCATTCTCGAACATCCCAGAACTTATCGATTTTATTGAAGACATTGCTGAGAAAACTGGATTGCCCGTAGGTATTAAAGCGGCTATCGGAAAATTAGAACAATGGGAAGAATTGGCAGATATTATGATTGCCACAGGGAAAGGTCCCGATTTTATCACTGTTGATGGCGGTGAAGGAGGAACAGGAGCTGCTCCACCGAGTTTTGCAGATCACGTATCGTTGCCTTGGGTATATGGTTTTAGTGACCTGTACCGAATGTTTAAAAAGAAAGGACTTACAGAACGTATTGTCTTTATAGGAAGCGGTAAGCTAGGTTTCCCTGCAAAAGCGGCAATGGCATTTGCAATGGGTGCCGATTGTATCAATGTTGCAAGAGAAGCAATGATGAGTATTGGTTGTATTCAAGCACAAATTTGCCATACCAATCGATGTCCTAGTGGGATTGCCACACAAAGTAAATGGCTTCAAAATGGAATCGATATTCCTTTAAAAAGTGATCGTTTGGCGCAGTATTTTAAAACCTTCAGAAAAGAACTTATAGAAATTACACATGCGGCAGGATACGAGCATCCTTGTCAATTTAAAATGTCGGATGTAGATATTAATGTAGACGACCAAAATCTTTCAAAAGAATTAGACAAAACCTATATGTATCATAAAACGGAGGTTCCTTTTAACGGGATGAAATCGTTACAGGAATGTCCGTATTTAGGAGGAAAAAACTAAAAAAACAAGTTTAAAATACTAGTTCGATAAAGTGAACGTTTGTTTGTAAACACCCTAAATTTTGGTACGTTTGTGACCCAATATTATTTTCTATGGAAGAAACAACTCAAATCATTAGCTATTTTGCTTACCTATTACCTGCCATTGTTGTTGGTTTGGTTTCCTATTTCTTTTTTAAAGGACACACTGCAAATGAAGAAGGAAGAAGACGCTACTTAATTCAAAAAGAAGCACAAAACAAGCTAATGCCGATGCGCCTACAAGCGTACGAACGCATTACCTTGTTTTTGGAACGCATGGATCCGAATAAATTATTGATTCGTGTAAAGCCTTTCTCAGATGAAGTTTCAAAATATGAAGAATTATTAATTCGGAATATAGAACAAGAATTTGACCATAACCTTTCACAACAAATCTATGTATCACAAGAGTGTTGGAATCTTGTAAATGCTGCTAAAAATGCAACTATCCATATCATTAGACAAGGTGCCATGCACGAAAAAGAGCAAGATGCCGATGCCATGCGCGAATGGTTATTGCGTAATTTTATGGAAGAAGTAACACCCTCTCAAAAAGCATTGGTATACGTTCGAAAAGAAGTAAGTGAGATGTTTTAAGTCGTTTCGCCCTTTATCTCATTGACCTCCATATTTTTCTCTTTAGCATAGTTAAAACCACTTTCCCACCACTTCAACATTAATTTTTTATCAAAAACTAATGAATTTGTTGTGAGTACCGTTGGTGTGTAGTATAGGTTTATAATTGCATCGTTATTTACAGCAACAAACTTCCCTATTCGAATGTTATGTTTTTCAACTCGATCCAACATAAATTCATGCAAATTGGTCAATAAAGAAAATACATTGCGCGAAGGCAATTTATTATAATACGCTACTTCAGTTTCTAATACAATTACATCTACCGTGGTAGCCCCTCTCTTTATAGCTTCTTCAATAGGTACCATGCTTCCAAAACCACCATCTGCATACTCGCAATTATTTTTGGTTACCAAACTCATAAAAGGAACATAATTACACGAAATCCAAATCCAATCGCAGAAATCATCATAGCTAAAATCATTGATACTCTTATACTCTACCTGATTTAAAGACAGGTTAGACACCGTAACCACCACCTCTTTTTCCGAAGCTTTTAATTGATTAAATTCAAGTTCTGTAAATACATTCTTTATAAGCTTTCGCAAATTATGACTCTCACCAAAGGTTTTACTTCCGCGTAAAAAATTACGAAGTACCGCCATATGGTCAATTCCAATCTCTTTTCCCCCGTATTTTGTTTTCTTAACGCGAAACGGACGAATACTAAAAATACTATTTTGATTTACGGAAGTATAGATTTCCTTAATTTTTTCAACCTTGTTCAGTGCCAAATGTGAAATCAACAAACTCCCTGTCGATGTCCCCACAAATAGGTCGTATGTATGGTTCTGCTCATCCATTAAATACTGCGCCACACCCCCTGCGAAGGCTCCTTTACTCCCACCACCTGAAATCACTAATGCTCTCATTACTCTTTCAATTTTGTTTGAATATAGTTCTTTTCCTTTTCTGAAAACGAGTCGATTTGTTTCAAAATAAGAGATTGATATGTTTCATTTTCTACTACCGAATCAAACACACTTCTTGCGAATTTTCTGAAACGCCACGAATGATGTGTTGCTGCGTTTACAAGAGTATGCAATGTAGCCTCATCCCACAAACGAAGCTCTTGAATGTAGCCAAATGCGACTTCACGCACCTCAAAACTATAGTCATCAGAGGTATAATTTTTTAATTCAGTTAAAAATTCGTTAGACTGTTCTGGCTTGTAATTAGCATCCACCAAGGCAAGCACCAACCACAACTGTCGTATGTTTTTATTTTGAAAACCAATAACCCCTTCCGTAGCGTCTAAATATTCTTTTCTGTTCTCTGGAAAATTAGTCCAAAGTCCGTATAAAGCCGCTTCTTTCGTCACGTATGAGTCATCTTTCAGTAACGATTCGTATTCTTTTTGCAATTGCTTCGGAAAGTTCTCAGAGGTCAACGCTATGGTTTGACGCACATACACATTGTTACTCTCGAAGCCTTTTTTGTAATACGGAAGGGTTTCAGAAATAGGTTCATCTATCAATTGATAAATGGCTTCTTGCCCTATATAATCATTCGGAAACGTAAGCGCCTCATCCAACTGAAGGAGTTTATCTTCAAAAGGAGTTCCTTTTAAGGCGGCAAGTTTAAAATAGTTCGTAATAAATAGAGACTTCCGAAGTGATTGATAGGCTTGTTCAGCTTTAAACGCTGTTTGTTGCAGCCAGTCAATTTCAAATTGTTCTATATTTTGTCTCGACACTGCTTTCACTTCTGCTAAAAAATTTGGAGTGGTCACATTTTTAAAACGATATTTTTCCAAGTAATTTTTAATCGCCTTATTGAAAGCCTCCTCTCCTATTTGTTCCTTTAAAATATGCAATGCCCAAGCTCCTTTTTCATAAAAGGTTAATGAACTTGCTTTCGGATTTAACAGTGATTCTCCTTTCCCTTCATCACTAAGTGCTTTTAGTTGCTCTGCCGATTGGTATAGTTTCCAGTAATAATAATCGTCTCCGAATACTTCTCTTTCAGCCAACAACGCATAATACGTTGCAAAGCCTTCTTGTAACCAATGGTGCATACTTTCAGTTTCAGTAACTAAGTTTCCAAACCATTGATGCGCCAACTCATGCGCATTTACATTTACATAGTTACGATCTGTAAATCCAATAGAATCATTTACAAACGCTTCAGAAAAAAAAGTAGCGGTCGTATTTTCCATTCCCGCGTATAAAAAATCACGCACAGGTACTTGTTTGTAATTTTGCCACGGATACGGAACACCTATTTCAGCTTCTAAAAAGTCGAAAATCTGTTTTGTATAACGATAGGTAGGCTCTACTTTCAAGGAATCTTTAGGCTCGTAATACAACTCTATCGGAATTCCGGAATTTGACGTTATTTCTTGCTTTTCAAAATCGCCAATGGCAAATGCCACTAAGTAACTCGCCATCGGACGCTCCATATCCCAATGCCATTGATTGCTAGTTTCTTTTTTCGTCACAAAAAGCAATTTACCGTTAGCAATTACTGTTTTGGATGGAGCTGCAACAATGGTGATGTCAAATTCCATTTTATCATTTACATCATCAATACTCGGCAACCAATGTGAAGTGTATTTCCCTTGTCCTTGAGTCCAAATTTGATTTCCGGTAAAATAAAGTGTTTGTTTGGGGGTGGCTTCAAAAGAAAAAAGTGTGGTGTATTCTTTACCCGCTTTAAACGGATGCTTCAACCATATTTTATCGTCGGTCACTTTTAGTTTTATACCATCTAATGCGACGTTAGTTACTTTCATTTTTACAGCATCTAGGTAAATTGAATCTGTATCCTGAAGGATTCTAAATGTGTACGAAGCTGATCCCTTTACGGAACTTTCCGAAGCATTTGGTGTTATTTGAGTATTGACCTTCAAAAAATCTACTAGCGCTGTCTGTTGGGCATTTCCAAGATGTATCACGCTTAAAAAGACAAGAAGAAACAATGAAAGTTTAGAAGTACGAGCGATCACGATGTGGTTTTTCAGAATTAGCATTAAAAAAAGGTTATTCTTGGTATCCCAAAAATAACCTTTTTAAAAGTATTACCGAATGCTATTTACTCTAAGATAAATCTTTTAACACCTGTTCCGTAAGCGTTTTCAAGATTGATAAAATACATCCCTTTTGAAAGACTAGAAAAATCGAAGGTATAGCTATTTAACTCGGAAGCCGAATTGAAATAAAAAGCTTTTACCAATTTCCCGTCAATGGTATTCACGGTTAAACGCGTACTCGCTTCAGGATATTTTGATTGAATATGCACCAACCCATTTGAAGGATTAGGAAAAACCGCTACGTCGTAAATTTGTGTATTATCCACACTAGGAAGGCTTAAAACACCTCCATATATCATCGGATTGTTACTTTTATTGATAATATGAGTATCCACATAATACACTGGATTATACCCATCGTTACAATCTGCACAAGTTGTTCCTGTAATACAACTTGGATTATTAGGATGACAATTGTCTATATATCCAGGGTGAAAACGGTAATCTAAATCGACACTTGTTCCAATGTAGGGTGTAAGATCGTAAGTATTAGGTGGCGCAATAGCTCCGGGGCACCATCCTGCTCTATTGTATGCCCAAGTTCCTTGTTGTCCTGTACATCCATCTGGATTAGGATTACAGTCATTCCACAAATGTTGTGAAAAAGTTTCTTCGGTATCCACATCGATAAAATGCGTTGCGTTAAAAAATTCGGCCGCATTTGACGTATTGTTAGCTCCCCAACCATGTCCAGTAGTAGAAATTCTTAAATGTGATTCAGAAACAAGATCAGAAATGTTTGCGTTGTACGTTGGTACAGGCTGTAAATTGGATAAGTCTCCAAAATTATAACTATCATCCCAAAGCTCCACAACATCGCTATACGCATATTCTGGCGCTCCTTGGGTATAATCAAAATCAAGTGTTAATTGCCATCCACCGGTTCCCCAAGTATCGATAAACACTCTTAACTCAACTTCTCCTTGTAACAATGACATATAATCGGTTACGTTTAATTCGTGATTACATCCTACTCCGTAAGGTGTGATATAGCGAATTAACTGAACCCAATTCCCGTCGGGTGCCTTAATATCGATATGCGCCCAACGATCCCAATCGTCGCAACCTCCAGTTACACTTGGGCATTCAACTTCTAGAGAAGCATTAATATCGTTGTAGGCACCCACAAACTGTGGGAACGTATAGGTTCCATAGAACCAACGGCTATTCTCTCCATTAAATTCTATAACAACATCTTGCAAGCTAGTTACGGTTTGCGAAACTGCTGCATCTACCACAGAGACCGTTCTATTTATAACCGTTTCTTCACCACTCAGTGCTATTGCTTTAATTTCAACATCGTGACTTCCATACGATGAGGGTGTCCATAAATAATAGTAAAATCCGTCTTGTGCTTCAGCAGTGTACACAGTACCATCAATATCGATAGTCACTTCCTGCATTTCATCTGGAGCCTCTACGGTAGCATTCACATAAATTGGATAGGCTCTTAATTCTGGCATCTCTAACGAAAAATCGTCAGTGAGTCGTGTGGTTACTTCAGGAAGAGCCATACAGTCTATCTCAGAAGCAAAAATTGGTAAGCATAGCAATAATGCTATTAAAAAGTAAGGTTTTTTCATTCTAAATATGTTTAAATTAGCAGTTGATTACAATCAAATATATTAATTAAAATACATCTTACTCTAAAATAGTTCTTTTAAAGCAAACTACCCTTTTATGAATTCTTCTTTTTTACAAACTCCAATAGATTATTTAAAAGGTGTTGGGCCAAATAGAGCCACACTTCTTAAAAAGGAGCTTGGAATTCATACCTATCAAGATTTACTGAATCTATTTCCGAATCGATATTTAGACCGAACTCAATACTATAAAATTGGACGGCTACAACGAACAAGTTCGGAAGTTCAAATAGTAGGGAAAATTATAAATATTAAAACTGTTGAACAGAAAAGAGGCAAGCGATTGGTCGCTACTTTTATCGATGAAACAGGCAAAATGGAATTGGTTTGGTTTCGAGGTCATAAATGGATTCGAGAAAATTTAAAGCTAAATACGCCTTATGTTATCTTCGGAAAAACAAACTGGTTTAATGGAACTTTTTCGATGCCACATCCAGAAATGGAGCTGTTAGAAACACACGAAAAAAGTATCCGATCTGCGATGCAACCTGTATATCCATCAACCGAAAAATTAACCAATAGTGGCATCACAAATCGAGTGGTAAACGGGCTCATGCAACAGCTCTTTTCAGAGACCAAAAACGGCTTCACGGAGAGCCTTTCAAAACCGCTTTTAGAACAGTTAAAATTGCTCTCAAAAAGTGAGGCTCTTTTCAATGTTCATTTTCCAAAAAACCAAGAACTTTTAGCACGTGCTCAGTACCGTTTAAAGTTTGAAGAATTGTTCTATATTCAGTTGCAATTAATTCGCAAAAACCTTGTTCACAAATCTAAAATTAAAGGCTACCCCTTTACTCAAATAGGGGATAACTTTAGCACGTTCTACAAAGAGCATTTACCGTTCGAATTAACCAACGCTCAAAAACGTGTTGTTAAAGAAATTCGCAATGATTTAGGCAGTAATGCACAAATGAATCGTTTATTACAAGGAGATGTGGGAAGTGGAAAGACAATTGTAGCGCTATTAGCAATGTTAATAGCCCTTGACAACGGTTTTCAAGCCTGTTTAATGGCTCCGACTGAAATTTTGTCAGTACAACACTATAATGGGTTATTAGAATTATGCAAAGAACTGAACACCAGTATTTCACTTTTAACAGGTTCAACCAAAGCTTCAAAGAGAAGAGAAATCCATAAAAACCTTGAAAATGGCTCTTTAAACATCTTAATAGGCACACATGCGCTGCTCGAAGATAAGGTAAAATTTTCAAACTTAGGACTCGCAATTATTGATGAGCAACATCGTTTTGGCGTGGCGCAACGAAGCAAGCTTTGGCATAAAAACGAATATCCTCCGCACGTACTTGTAATGACCGCAACTCCCATTCCAAGAACACTTGCCATGAGCGTTTATGGCGACTTAGATATTAGCGTAATTGATGAGCTTCCGCCTGGCAGAAAAGACATCAAAACAGTACACAGATTTGACTCAAATAGACTCAAGGTTTTTAGGTTTATTAGAGACGAAATTGCGAAGGGCAGACAGATCTATATTGTCTACCCTTTAATACAAGAAAGTGAAGCTTTAGATTACAAAGATTTAATGGATGGATACGAAAGTATTGTTCGCGAATTTCCACCACACGGACCTGGTCCAAATTATCAAATTTCTATTGTCCACGGACAAATGAAACCCGCCGATAAAGAATATGAAATGAATCGCTTTATTAAAGGCGAAACACAAATTATGGTCGCTACAACTGTGATCGAAGTTGGGGTAAATGTTCCCAATGCCAGTGTGATGATTATTGAAAGTGCCGAACGTTTTGGTCTGTCTCAATTACACCAATTAAGAGGACGTGTTGGTCGCGGTGCCGAACAGAGTTATTGTATTTTAATGACGAGTCACAAACTTTCTCAAGACGCAAAAACAAGATTAGAAACAATGGTTCGTACTAGTGACGGTTTCGAAATTGCCGAAGTTGATTTAAAACTACGAGGACCTGGAGATTTAATGGGAACCCAACAAAGCGGCGTACTAAATTTACGCATTGCCGACATTATCAAAGATTCAGAAATACTTAAAATCGCTCGAAGCTACGCCATGCAAACCTTAAAAGCCGACCCTAATTTGGCTTCCGAAGAAAACATACCCATAAAAAAAACATTTGCACAATTGGTAAAATATAGAAACATTTGGAATTACATTTCATAAACTGAATTCATTACGACACCTTTTCAGAAGAAAAAAAACAGTAATTTCGCAAAAAATATTCCCACATGACCTATCTAGCTCGCATTACATCCCTCATCTTATTTTTAGGCACTTTTTCTTTAAGCGCCCAAGTTTTCACTCCTTTTTATGACGGGATTGTTACAAATGTTTCTGTTTCAAATATAGAAGATGATCTTATCAGTTTTGTAGACTTCGGAGTTAAAGAGCCTGGCACTGCCGCTATAGACAACGCGAAAGACTGGATTATTTCTCGCTATCAAAGTTTAGGATATACAGATATTGTGGAACAACCTTTCACTGTTTCCGGTCAAATCACAGAAAATATTATCGTTACCAAAACAGGATCTGTTTACCCAGACACATTCTTAATTATAGACGGACATTACGATACCATAAACGGAGTTGGCGCAAACGATAACGGAAGCGGAACCGTACTTCTTCTCGAATTAGCCAGACTTTTAAAAGACGTTAACACAGAGTATTCTATCAAATTTATTCACTTTAGCGGTGAAGAAGAAGGCTTAGTAGGAAGCGAATTTTATGTTGCAAATACAGTGATTCCAGAAAACTTAGACATTAAATTGGTTTTCAATATTGATGAAGTAGGCGGCGTAAACGGAATGACAAATAATACGATTGTGTGCGAAAGAGACGAAACCAGTCCTAACAGCAATAATACCGCTTCTGCACAAGCTACGACAGTATTAGCAAATTGTTTTGGCTTATACTCTAACCTACTTACCGAAATCTCAAATGCATACGGATCAGATTACGTTCCTTTTGAGAATAATGGCGAAATCATAACAGGCTTGTATGAAAAAAATGAATCTCCATATCCACACACACCTCAAGACATCATAGCGAATATGGACATCGATTATGTTGCCGAAGTTACCAAAGGAGCTTTAGGTGCCGCCTTGCATTTTGCGGTCGGTATCGAGCCGCTAAGCGTTTCGGACGTAGCGTTGGAAGAAGCTCTTCTAGTGTATCCTAATCCGACCAACGGAATTTTACACATTGAAGTAAAAAATGGACTTTCAGAAAATACGGAAGTAACCTTTTTTGATACCTTAGGAAACAAAGTTTACGACACTTCTTTTACTGCCGAAACGAAGACTATTGATTTAAAGTTTTTAGCCAAAGGAATCTACTTAGCGCGTTTTAAACACAACGGTCAAATACTAACGAAAAAGGTTGTTTTAAAGTAATTTTTTCTCTTCGGAAAGTGACACAAGAACACTGAAGTTTTTGAGGGTTAAAACATATTTGAAAGTGCTCCACAAACCTTAGGCATCTAGGTTCTGGAGCACTTTTCGTTTCATCTTATAACCGGTGCTATTTTTAGAATGTTTCCGCTGAAAGACTAATTTCATTGCAGTATTTTTTATAACTTCGGAAAAACACAACATTTCACTAATGGTAGATTTAATAGCAAATCAGCGTGCCTTCTTCAACACAAATGAAACAAAAGAAACTGACTTCAGAATAAAGCAATTAAAGAAGCTCAAAACGATTCTGAAACAAAACGAAGACAAGCTTAATACTGCTATTTATGAAGATTTCGGAAAATCTGAATACGAAACTTATCTTTCTGAACTACTCCTAACCTACCAAGAATTAAATGATTTTATAAAGAAAATTAAATCGTGGAGTAAGAAAAAACGCGTTCGAACCAATTTAGCTAATTTTCCTGCTAAAAGTTATATCATTCCAGAACCCTTGGGTGTTACGCTTGTAATTGGCGCATGGAATTACCCTATTCAATTATCGCTTGTTCCTGCCATTACAGCATTAGCAGCAGGAAATACTGTTGTTTTAAAGCCAAGTGAACTTCCAAACAAAACAGCTGCTGTACTTGCCGAAATTATTAACTCTAATTTTTCAAAAGAATACTTCTGTGTTGTTGAAGGAGGCATTCCAGAAACAACCGCTTTATTAAAACAAAAATTCGATAAGATTTTTTTCACAGGAAGCTCAACAGTTGGTAAAATAGTGTACAAAGCTGCCGCAGAACACCTCACTCCTGTCACCTTAGAACTTGGAGGAAAAAATCCAACGTTTGTATTTGCAGATTGCAACCTGAAGGTAACAGCACAACGAATTGTTTGGGCAAAGTATTTAAATGCAGGACAAACTTGTGTGGCTCCCGACTATATTTTAGTTGAAAAATCTATTGAAGACGCGTTTCTTTCCGAAGTAAAAAAAGAAATTGACACGAGATACAAATTGACAGACGACATAAAAGACAATTACCTACGCATTATAAACGAGAAAAATTTCGATCGTCTCACAGCATTCATTCAGCCAGAAAAAGTGTATTGCGGCGGAATTACAAATAAAAAAAACAGGTTTATAAGTCCGACGGTACTAACGAACGTTTCATTCGATGATGAAATTATGAAAGATGAAATTTTCGGCCCCATTCTTCCTGTTATTCCTTTTGAGAATCTCGACGCAATGATTCAAAAAGTAAAAGAAAATCCAAAACCACTTTCGTGCTATGTGTATACTAAAAACAGAAAAGTGGTTTCAAAACTATTAAATGAAATTTCTTTTGGTGGAGGCGCTATTAATGAATCTATCATGCACTTAACAAACAGCAAACTTCCATTTGGAGGTGTTGGTTTTAGTGGCATAGGAAGTTATCACGGTGAAGCTGGTTTTAGAACCTTTTCACATTACAAGAGTATTTTAGACAAACCTTTTTGGCTTGAACCATCGTTAAAATACACACCATATACATTAAAAAAACTAAACCTTTTTAAGTTCTTATTTGAATAAAATTAGCGTAAGACACTCTGAAATTTTCATTTAAAAAAGTACTTTTACGTTATTCAATCATTTCGAAAATGGCCTATTTTAAAGAAATCGTTAATAGCTCGAAGTACAACACTGCTTTTTTATACACAGAAACCACTCAAACAGACATTGTTGCAGCAGTGGACAACCTTATGTTTAATGAGGGCTATAAAATAGACAGTGGCGCTTGTGGCGATGCCATATACGTAACTGGCGATAAAACCATGCGGCTTCTTTTTGGAGGGTTTGTTAAGTATCACAAACTACGAATTGTAACTACTGTAAAATCTGAAAATGAATTTATCGTTGACATTCGTGACGCAACACCCGAATTATCTGGCGGAATGATTGGTATAAAAAAATCGAAAAAAGAACTTGCTAGACTTACAGCTCTTTTCCAAACATTATAGCTCGTTTCCTAGACTATTCGTATAATAGTCTGTTTACAAAATCATCAAACTCAGCCACATATTCGTCGTACTTTTCTCCAGTTGCAGGACCGTTAAAACCTGTATGAATCTTACGTACTTTCCCTGTTTTATCAATAAAAATAGATGTTGGGTACGACAATACATGCGTTAACATTGGAAGTTTCTCATTCGCCTTAGTTTTACTACTTGTTCCATACTGTGCTAGCAATATTGGATAAGGAACATTTGCGCCTTCCTGAAGTCTTTCTATAGAAGCAATTGCTCTTTCCTCGGTAGGTGCATATTCAAATGCCAAAGCCACAAATGCAAGATCTTCGTTTTTGTTAGAATTGTAATATTTGGTGTAGAATTTAGTTTCATCCAAGCAATTAGGGCACCATGTCCCCATGATCTGAACAATGGTTACTTTATCTTTAAATGCATCATCCTCCAGCGAAACCATATCACCATTTACATCTGGAAAAGAAAAAGCCAATCGATCGTAGCCTTCTTTCAAAAATGTTAGCGAATCGGCTGCTGGTAATTCAAAAGTGTCATTACGTTTTGCTGTAAATGGTTCTTTCCAATGATTCCCACTGTAAAACACACCGTTCATTATGCTATCGGTCACTTTGGCTTCAAACAAAAAAGCATGAGCTCCGTCAAATGCAGAAAGTTTCACAGAATCATTTTGTACAGCACCTTCTAAAAAACGGTAATCGCCAGTAGTAGTTCTAAAAGTTCCTGTGATTTTATTTCCAACTTGTTTAAAAATTCCTTTCGCATCGTAGCGATCTGCTTCCGAATTAGGACTAAAAACAGTTTCCCAGTTTCCTGTAACTTCAACCGAAGGTGGTTTTGAAAAACGAAAACGCGTATTATTACCATGCTTCATTTTAAAGGGAAGCTTGCGTTTTAAACTAGGCGTGTAATACATTCCGTAGATACTATCTTCGGCAAAAATTCCTTTAAAAACACCTTCAAAAATGGGCATTTCAATAGTTATGGAATCTCCCGCTAGCGTAACATCTGTAACCTCTATTTCTTCTTCACCATTTGAAATCACCAACGTATTATCGGAATTATACACAAATAAAAACGGAATTTGGCGTCCTTCATCTAATTCCAACGCAGCTCTCCAAGGCCCGTTTTTTGGTGCAAAAGTTTCTTTTTTGCAGGAAATTAAAAGTACTAAGATTAGAAAGATTCCAATAAGCTTGGTCATAAAATTTTGTTTGTGAGTTAATCGTAAAAAGAAAGAAATCATTACAAAAAAGAACCGTTTTTGCAACAAGCTCTTTTTGAGAATTGTAGAATTATTATTGCTCTTCGTACAGATTTATAATTTTATTCTTTTGTGATCTTAATGCTAGCTTGCTATTTTTTACGTTTGCTTCGTAGTTTGCCAAACGCGCTTTTGCTTTTTCTACAATGGCTTTTTTAGAAACGATTGCTTCTTCAGAAAGAGATCCTGCGTCAATTTGATCTTGCAGCTTTTTTTCAGCAATAGAAATACGAGTTCTACTTTCAGCAATATACGCATCATTCGTCGTCATTTCAATTTCCTTCAACTCTAACATTTGTTTTGCTTCGGAAGCTCTTGCTTGTCCTAACGAATTACCTTTTAACTCGGAAGCTTTAACAGAATTATTTCGTGTTGCTTTATTTGTTTTTTTTGAAGGAGCTTTAATTTCTGCAGCTTCTTGTCTCGCACTAGATTTCACTTTTGAAGCTTCCGCTTCTTTCTGAAGTTTTGCCTTTTTTGCTTCTTCTTTCACTTCCTCCTTAGCCCTTTTAGCTGCTGCCTTCAGTTCTTCTTTCTCTAGCTTTGTATATTTCTTTTCAACCTTTTTGGTTGCTTTCAAGCTCTTATCATCTTTCACACTTTTTACCGTTTCCTTTACAGTCTCTTTTACTTTTTGAGTTTGCGTCTCGGTTCCTTGTGTAGCTTCTTTTATAGAAGATTGTCCAAAACTGATACTCGTTACGACTAAAGCTACTGCTATACTATATTTTTTCATAAGATTAAATTTAGTGTTTCTATTAAATACTATCCAACTCTTGTAAAGCTGCGTCTAATTCATTTTCGTTTTCTTTTAAGCTTTCATTTATTTTTTCAACTTCCGCTTCAACAGCTTCAATTTGCTCTAATACAGCTTTTGTTTCCGCATCTTCCTTTTTTGTATCTCTACAAGATGCCAAAAGAACAACTGCAAACACTATTCCTATTTTCAAAAATATCTTCATTAAAACCTCTTTTTTATATTACTATTTAAAATTACAAATTATAAGCCAATGTTTGAATGCTAACTTCAATATTTTATCTTTGTACGCATAAATAATACTAGTACATGAAGATTTCTTACAACTGGCTGAAACAATTTGTTAATATTGATTGGGACGCCCATAAAACAGGAGAATTATTAACCGATTTAGGCCTTGAAGTTGAAGGGATTGAATCATTCTCGTCTGTTCTTGGAGGATTAGAAGGCATTGTTGTGGGACATGTACTTTCGTGCGAACAACACGGTAACGCCGATCGATTAAAAGTAACCCAAGTAGACATTGGAACTGGAACTCCCATTCAAATTGTTTGTGGTGCTCCAAATGTTGCCAAAGGACAAAAAGTACCTGTTGCAACAGTAGGAACTACTTTGTACGATGCCGAAGGAAAACCTTGGCAAATTAAAAAAGGTAAAATAAGAGGAGAAGTGAGCGAAGGAATGATTTGCGCCGAAGACGAATTGGGTCTCGGTAAAAGTCATGACGGCATTATGGTGTTAGACGAAACTTTAACTCCAGGTACGTTGGCTTCAACCATCATGGACGTTGAAAACGATGAAGTTTTTGAAATTGGATTAACTCCCAATAGAGCCGATGCGATGAGTCATTGGGGAGTTGCACGTGATTTACGTGCAGGTCTTTTGCAACACAACGTAGCCATCGAACTAATTACACCTTCTACAAGTAATTTCAATATTGAGAATAGAACCTTAAAAATAGATGTTGAAGTAGAAGACACGACATTAGCACCTCGTTATTGCGGTGTTACGATTAGTAATGTAAAAGTAGCCGAGTCGCCTACTTGGATTCAAAATAGATTGAAAGCCATTGGCCTTGCTCCTATTAATAATATTGTAGATTGCACCAATTATGTGCTTCACGAATTAGGACAACCACTACACGCGTTTGATGCTTCAAAAATTTCAGACAATACCATACACGTCAAAACATTACCTACAGGAACTAAATTTGTAACCTTAGATGGTGTTGAACGTGAATTACACGAAGATGATTTGATGATCTGTGATGTTGAAAAACCATTGTGTATTGCAGGAGTTTTTGGAGGTTTACACAGTGGCGTTTCTGAAAACACGACAACAATCTTTTTAGAAAGTGCTTATTTTAATCCTGTAAGTGTTCGTAAAACTGCGAAAAGACACGGTTTAAATACAGATGCTTCGTTCCGTTTTGAACGCGGTATCGATCCAAATGCAACTGAGTATGCTTTAAGGCGTGCTGCAATGCTTATTACAAGTATCGCGGGCGGAATTATAACAAGTGAAGTAACAGACAAGTATCCTAAGAAAATAGAAGATCACCAAAGTTTTTTAACTTACGAAAAAGCAGCATCATTGATTGGTGAGGAAATTCCGAAGGAAAAAATCAAACAGATTCTTACTTCGTTAGAGATTAAAGTAAACAACGTTACTGAAACCGGAATTGGAATGACCATCCCCGCTTACAGAAACGATGTAACTAGAGAGGCAGATGTAATCGAAGAAATTTTAAGGGTATATGGATATAACAACATCAACTTTACTCAAAAACTAAACGCTTCTATTGCGACAACCCATAAAATAGAAAATTATCAAGTACAGCAAAAAATAGGAGCGCAATTGGCAGCGCTTGGTTTCCACGAAATACTTTGTAATTCGTTAACCACTGCAAAGTACATTGAACTTTCAGATAGCTTAAAGGAAGAACACAACATAACAATGCTGAACCCTTTAAGTCAGGACTTAGCAACGATGCGTCAATCAATGTTGTTTGGCGGTTTAGAATCCTTAGCGTACAATAACAATAGAAAAATAAGCAATGTTAAGTTGTTTGAATTTGGTAAAACATACCACAATTACCCTAACGAGCGCGTGGAGAAAAACCACCTTACGTTAATCATTTCAGGAGATAAAACGGATCATAACTGGGCAACTCCCTCGACTAAAAGTGATTTTTTCTACGGAAAGTCAATCGTTATTGCACTATTAGAACGTCTAGGAATCACGAACTTTACTGAAAAAGCAATCCAAAACGACCTCTTTTCTGAAGGAATAACCATAGTGAGCAACAAACAAACTCTGGTTGATTTCGGTATTGTAAAAAAGAACATTACAAATCACTTTTCAGTTGCAGCTGAAACGCTTTACGCAGATTTTGATTGGGATGCTATTTTGGCTAAGATTCCGACGGAAGACCGTCAGTTTAAAGCCATCCCTAAATTCCCTAAAGTAAAACGTGATTTTGCATTATTATTGGATGATTCAGTTACATTTGAAGCGTTACAAAAAGCAGCACTTCAAACTGAAAACCATCTTTTAAAAGACGTTTCCTTATTCGATGTATACACAGGAAGTTCACTTCCGAAGGGGAAAAAATCGTATGCGTTAAGTTTCACCATTCAAGATGAAAAAAAGACGCTTACCGACAAACAGATTGATAAAATTATGAATAAACTACAACAGAAATTCGAAAAGGATTTTGGAGCTAGTTTGAGGTAATTACAACCTTTATAAAAACAAAAAAGCGTTGGTTTTACACCAATGCTTTTTTTATGAATACAAACGAATGAAACTACATCTTATCATTTGGCAATAAAACCGTATCAATTACGTGAATCACACCGTTTGACTGGTTTACATCTGCAATTGTCACCCAAGCAGCGCCTCCTTTTTCATCCATCAACTTCACTTTTTTCCCTTTAAGAGTTGCCGTTAGCGTACCCCCACTTACAGTTTTAAAAGTTGCTTTTCCATTTCCTTTTTTAATGGCTGCTACAATCGCAGCCGCCTTCATATCACCAGCAACTACATGATAGGTAAGAATACCTTGTAGCATTTTCTTGTTCTCTGGTTTTACTAAGGTTTCTACAGTTCCTTTGAGTAATTTATCGAAAGCAGCATTAGTAGGCGCAAATACCGTAAAAGGCCCCTCTCCTTGCAATACATCTACTAATTCGGCTGCTTTTACTGCCGCTACAAGCGTGGTGTGATCTTTAGAGTTTACTGCGTTCTCAACAATGTTTTTACTAGGATACATAGCTGCTCCCCCTACCATTACTGTTTTTTCTTTTTTTATCATGCCGTCTTGTGCGAATGAAGATGTTCCTACAAATAAGGTTACTGATAATGCAAGTACTGATAAAATGTTTGATCGTTTCATAATTTTCTTTTTTTTTGTTGTTATTAATTACGACCATATAAACGAAATGCGGAGAAGTCCGGTTTTAGACTTCTCCGCATTTAATACTTATTTAACGTTTGTACTATTCTGGACGAACTGGAAATACCAGGCCATTCATAATATGAAAAAAACCATTTTTATGATAGAAATCAAATGCTGTTACCGTAGCAATATTTCGCTCTCCGTCGTATAAAATAACAGAACCATCCTTCATCCTAGCTCCTACTCGTTCTCCAGCTAATGTTGAAAAATAAGCGGTTCCTCTATTCTTCTCAATAGCCGTAATGAGAGAATTATAATCCAACCTACCTGGAATAGCTACAAACTGAATAAGTTTCGACAATCGTTTTGAATTGCCTAATAACTCCTTTTTATGTTTATTAGGTAACGCTTCAAAAGCTTCATCTGTAGGTAAAAATACAGTCACCATTTCTTCGGAAGCCAATAAATTAGTGATTGCTTTATCTTTTAAAATTTCATTCAAAATAGAAAAAGAAGGAATCCCTTTAATATTGTCACTTATGGTCTTTTTAGAAGAGAAGGTAGTCTCATTCCATTTTGTAGTTACTTCAGAATCAGATTTTGAAGCATATTTTTGAGCAGTTGCTGTTGAAAAAACAACACTCAAAAGGACTAATGTTACGATATTTTTTAAATGCATTCTTTTAAATTTTTATAGTGTAAATGTAATTAAATAGCAAAACATATACCAACAACACGCTACAATTTGAAAAGTATTCTTTGAAAACTCAAAATGTTAAATAGTTGCCCACCTAAAGACTACGCTGTAATTTTAAAATATAAATAATACACGTATGTTTCCGAAGTCATAAATTGAAGCATGTATTGTTAGAACAAATACAAAACGTATGCAAGAAGATAATAGTATTGTAAGCTATTTTCTGAAACTTAAAAAAATAAATTATTATGAGTAATAACGAAGAAACAACACGAATTTATACAGGACCTACCATGCTTGCAAAAGGATTGGTGGCACGCTTGAATGAACTAGGAATCACTCCTATTGAGCGTAACGACAATGAAAGTAGTGTTCAGGCTGGATTTTCGTACGGTATTGCAGGACAGAGCATGCTGTTTATCAGAAAAGATGAAATGGCAATCGCCGAAGAGACAATTGCCACATATCTAAAAGAAATTAACGAGTAAGAGTACGCTTATGCGTACATCTTAGCTCGTAATTCTTTAATCTTTTTATCGCTCATATACTCATCAAAAGTCATGTAACGATCAATAACACCACTTGGTGTTAATTCAATAATTCTATTAGCAACTGTTTGTGCAAATTCGTGATCATGAGTTGTAAATAGCACTGTTCCTTTAAAGTTTTTAAGCGAATTATTAAACGCTGTAATCGACTCTAAATCTAGGTGATTGGTAGGCTCGTCTAACATCAATACGTTGGCACGCATCATCATCATTCTACTTAACATACAACGTACTTTTTCTCCTCCAGATAGGACGTTACATTTTTTAAGTGCTTCTTCTCCGCTAAAAATCATTTTCCCTAGGAATCCACGAATGTGAACTTCTTCACGTTCTTCTTCCGTTTTAGCCCATTGACGTAACCAATCTACTAGGTTATTATCACTTTCAAAAAAGTGGTGATTATCTAACGGCAAATAACTTTGATTGGTTGTTACTCCCCACTGAAACTCTCCACTATCTGCTTTCATATTATTATTCAGAATTTCATAAAAAGCAGTTGCTGCTCTCGAATCTTTTGAATAAATAACAACCTTGTCTCCTTTAGCTAAGTTAATATCTACATTCTTGAATAAAACTTCACCGTCTATAGATGCTGAAAGGTTTTCTACGTTTAATATTTGATCTCCTGCTTCTCGTTCTCTTTCAAAAATAATAGCTGGATAACGACGACTAGAAGGTCTAATGTCTGAAACGTTTAATTTATCGATCATCTTCTTTCTACTGGTTGCTTGTTTTGACTTCGCAACGTTGGCAGAGAAACGTCTAATAAACTCTTCCAACTCCTTCTTCTTCTCTTCTGCTTTTTTATTTTGCTGTGCTTTTTGACGCGCAGCTAATTGGCTACTTTCGTACCAGAAGGTATAACTTCCGCTGTAGTGATTAATTTTCCCAAAGTCGATATCACTAATGTGAGTACACACGGAATCTAAAAAGTGCCTATCGTGCGATACTACAATTACACACTTATCGTAATTGGCTAGGAAGTGCTCTAACCAAGTAATTGTTTCGTAATCTAAGTCGTTGGTAGGCTCATCCATAATAAGCACATCAGGATTTCCAAACAATGCTTGTGCTAATAACACACGTACTTTTTGTTTTCCATCTAGATCGCCCATTAACGTAAAGTGAAGACTTTCATCAATCCCTAAGTTAGATAATAATGCCGCAGCATCACTATCGGCATTCCAACCATTCATTTCCTCAAAAGCTACTTGTAACTCCCCTATTTTCTCAGCGTTAGCATCTGTATAATCTTCGTATAACTTATCGATTTCAGTTTTAATTGCAAATAAATCCTTATTTCCTTGAACTACGGTTTCTAGTACCATAAATTCATCACAGGCGTTGTGATCTTGCTCTAAAACTGACATACGCTTTCCTGGCTCTAAATGAACGTGACCAGAAGTAGGCTCTTGCTTTCCAGAGATTATTTTTAGAAATGTTGATTTCCCAGCACCATTGGCACCAATAATCCCGTAGCAATTCCCTTGAACGAATTGTGTATTTACTTCATCGAACAAAATACGTTTACCAAACTGAACTGATAAATTTGAAACTGATAGCATATCTTTGTATAGTTTTATTAAATTTTGCGCAAAAGTAGCCAATTATGCCTGATTGAAGAAACATTAACTTTTATAAAATTCCTTTTAACGAGGAATTAACAAGTAGTTGCATGTAAGAAGGCTAAATTTGTTGAATAAACCCAGTTGCTTTTGTATAAAAAACTACTTCCACTACTTTTTTGTATTCCATTTTTATCCTGTAATAATGCTAAAGATAATTTAGCAGAGAATACATGGATAGGCGGACAAGTTGTAAACCCTAAGTTAGACTATGTTGTCATTTTAAAGGACAGAGTCCCCATAGATACCATTCAACTTGACAAAAAAAATCACTTCCTTATCAACCCAAGTTGTATTAAGTCTGGACTGTATTCTTTCAAACACAATGAATACCAACTAATTTATTTAGAACCAGGAGACAGTTTAATGTTGCGCGTAAACACGGTAGATTTTGATGAATCGCTAGCGTTTACAGGAAAAGGTGCCGAAAGAAATAATTTGTTAATGGAGCTTTTTTTGTATCATGAAAAGGAATTACGTTTAATTCCTTCGTATTACAATCTTTCTCCAAATGCCTTTCAGAAAAAAATAGATTCCCTGAAAGACAATAGAAAAAAACTTTACGACGAATTTATTGCTAAAAATCCACTTGAAGGGGAAGGCTTTAAAGAAGTAGCACTTTCTAATTTCACGTATTCTGACTATACTAAAAAGGAACTTTATACTATCGCAAATAAAGGAGAACTTGAAGTAGCCAAAAAAGAAGGCTTTCCGAAAGATTTTTACAACTATCGTGATCAATTAGATTTTGGTAACGAAAACCTGCGTTTTTACTACGCGTACTACCTCTTTTTTAATAATTACTTCGACAACTTAGCCTTTTTAAAATATGCCGAAAAAGAAGACTTTAATAAAAGAATATACCTGCATGCTTATAATAAAGTAAAAATCATTGATAGTCTTATTACAAACGATACACTTAAAAACAACTTACTTCGAAGAAACGTTTACCATTACATCTTAGACAGTAAGGATGATGATAAAAAAGCGGAAGTGTTTAATTTCTTCTTGGCGAAAAACACGAATCCTCAGCATAAAAATGCAATGACGAAACTATACAATGCTTCGTTAGCACTTTCTCCAGGCAAAAAAATTCCGAACCTCTTTTTATTAAATACAGACAATACTGTAAAAGACATTCACAGTATCTTAAAAAAGCCTAGTGTTATTTATTTTTGGTCATCACAATCTATAAAACACTTTAAAAATACACATATTAAAGCTGCCGAATTAAGATCGAAATACCCTGAATACGATTTCATCGGAATTAACACCGACTCTCATTTCAAGAAGTGGCGTACTGTTGTAACCAAATCTGGATACGACACTGCGACCGAATATCAATTTGATAATATTGATGAAGCTGAGAACAAGTTAATGTTAAATGCTGCCAGTAAAACCTTTATAGTAGAAAAAGACGGAACTATTTTAGACAGAACCTTAAGCTTGTTTAGTTCAAATATGGAAGCGCAACTACTTGGTTATTTAAACCGGTAATTGCGCTTTTGCAGTACTCTAATTTTACAATTAGATTAATTCCCTTTGTTATAATCTTCTAGAAACTTCGCCAATCCAATATCGGTAAGGGGGTGCTTTAGCAATCCTTCAATAGACGACAAAGGTCCTGTCATCACATCTGCACCAATTTTAGCACATTCTATAACGTGCATCGTGTGACGCACAGAAGCCGCTAAAATCTGAGTTTCAAATCCGTAGTTATCATAAATTAAACGAATTTCAGCAATAAGATTTAATCCATCTGTAGAAATATCGTCTAGTCTTCCAATAAACGGAGACATATACGTTGCTCCCGCTTTTGCTGCTAAAAGTGCTTGTCCTGCTGAGAACACCAATGTACAGTTGGTACGGATTCCGTGATCGCTAAAATATTTAATCGCTTTAATTCCGTCCTTAATCATCGGAATTTTTACAACAATCTGGTCGTGAAGCTCTGCTAACTCTTCTCCTTCTTTTATCATTCCTTCATAATCGGTAGCAATTACTTCCGCAGAAACATCACCATCCACTATGTTACAAATAGCCACGTAGTGCTTCAGTATATTATTTCGCCCTGTAATTCCTTCTTTCGCCATTAGCGAAGGGTTTGTAGTTACGCCGTCTAAAACACCAAGGTCTTGGGCTTCACGGATTTGATCTAAATTGGCGGTATCGATAAAGAATTTCATAGGTTTAATATATTTTGATTGGTTTAAAAGTACAAAGAAATGTTACTGTTTGTACTAGAAACAAAAATAAGCACTAAAAACAAGTTTAAGAATAGTTGTTCTTTATTTTTCTGTTACTGAAATACTTTCGCTTTAATACAGCTACTTCAACTTATAATGATTTAAAAGCATACGCTCATACAGTTTATCGGGCAACACTCTTTTTAAAACAATTGAGAATTTCTGAAGCGGCGCTCCTACCTTATAATGTATGCGAGGTCGTGGTGCTTCAATAATTTCGAGTACTACTTTTGCCATTTTTGTTGGATCTTCTCCTATAGCTACGTGCTCATTCATCATCGCTAGCGTCTTTCCGTAGGCATCTTTATAGGGTGAACCTTCTAAAACAGGTGCATGGTATCTTCCCGCAACAATATTCGTTGCAAAATCACCAGGCGCTATATTGGTCATCTGAATTCCAAATTGTTTGGTCTCCATTCGAAAGGCTTCCGTGGTAATTTCAAGAGCAGCTTTGGTTGCCGAATAGATACCGCGATATGGCAATCCCATATATCCCGCAATTGAGGTAATATTTAATATTTTTCCGCCTCCTTGATTTCGCATGTGAGGCAACACTGCCTTCATCACTAAAATAGGTCCGAAAAAGTTGGTGTTAAAAGCGTGTTCAATTTCTTTAGTAGGTGTCTCCTCAATTGGTCCCGTAATTCCTACACCAGCGTTGTTTACCAAAACATCAATGCGTCCTTCTTTTTTAATTACTTCGGAAACTGCTGCGGTAATGGTTTCTGGAAGGGTAACATCGAGTGCTACTAAAGGAAAATTTGAGGTAGAAGGTTTTTTTGAAGGATTTCGACTCGTACCATAAACGATAAAGCCTCTTTCTGAAAGGAAATCGCCTATTGCTTTCCCAATTCCTGAAGAACCTCCTGTAATAAATACAACTTTTGACATAAATAGGTATTAAACCGCAAAGATGCAGCTACGTGCGTACATTTCCAAACAGTAGCTTAAAATAAAGAAAGGATTTCTAATTATTAGAAGAATAAACCGAATAAATAGATTGAAGGAGCCGTTGGAAGTGTTTCTTTTTTACGAAACATTAGGGCATAAAAAATGGCAAGCTACCTACATCACACTGCTACGACCGTTTACCCTTGCTGCGTTCCCGCCCTGGGGGATTCAACAGGAGCTAGTTGTGTAGGACTTGCCGCTGCAAAGATAAAGCATTTTGGATATTTAACAAGGATTTTTAGTTATCAATTATAATAAATACCTTTCGGAAAAAATTTGAGTTACAATGAAAATGTATAAATTATTAATAGTTACTGCGTTAGTCCTTTTAATGGGTAGTTGCGGCAATAGCACAAAACTAGGAAAAGACCTTTTTTCTATTACGATTAAGGAAAATAAGAAGAATTACACCCCTTCCGACAAGCTTTCTGTAGCACTATCAAATCAAAAAAATATGACGATTGACTCTGTTGCGTATTATTTAGATACGGAAAGAGTTGGTGCTTCTGAAAAAAACCAAGAAACTCACATTTCTTTAGAAAATAAAAAGCTAGGAAATCGTTCTATTATCGCAAAAATATTTGCCGAAGGTACGAGTTACGACGTGACGCACAAGATCACTATTTTAGCTGCAACAAAACCTACCTTATATACCTATAAAATTATTGAAACCTATCCGCACGATATTCATGCGTATACGCAAGGATTAGAATTTAATGGAGATACTTTGTATGAAAGTACCGGACAATACAAACATTCGTCTTTACGCAAAACAGACTACCGAACGGGTGAAGTTCTTAAAAAAGTTGACTTGGCCGATGCGTATTTTGGAGAAGGACTTACTATTTTGAATGATAAAATTTACCAACTTACATGGCAAGAGAAAACGGGCTTTATCTACAACCTTTCCGACTTTAAAAAAACGGGGACTTTTGTCTACGGAAAAAGTAAAGAAGGCTGGGGATTGTGCAACAACGGAGAACACATTTATAAAAGTGATGGAACCGAAAAAATCTGGACGTTAAATCCTGAAACCCTTGCAGAAGAGTCGTATATCGAATTATATACCAACACTAGTAAAATTCCGAAGGTAAACGAATTGGAATGGGTGAACGGAAAAATCTATGCAAATATTTATCAAAGAGATGCCATTGCAATTGTAGACCCTGCAAGCGGTGCTGTTGAAGGTGTGATCGATTTAAGTGATTTAAAAAACCAAGTTACACAACACGATAAGTTAGACGTACTAAACGGAATTGCATATCACGGAGAGGAAGACGTATTATTTATTACTGGAAAAAATTGGGACAAATTATTCAAAATTGAAGTGATTCAGAAATAATCCGCATCACACACGATTCAAAAAGGATCGTTCCCTAACCAAAAACAGCTGTTCCCTCAACGGCTGTTTTTTTTTGGTCTTTTTTTTGAGTGCTTTGGTATATCAAAACCATCGAACATGAAAAAAGCAATTACCATCCGTATTCCAGAACCTTGTCACGAAGGCTGGGAAAAAATGACACAAACTGAAAAAGGAAAGTTTTGTAAAGTATGTACCAAAGAGGTGATCGACTTTACGAATAAGACGGACGAAGATTTGGTTAAAATAGCTACTAGCGGTACAAACTTATGTGGCCGTTTTAAAACGACTCAACTCGATCGTGAGCTAAAACTAGAGCGCAAGTCGAGTACAAACTTTACTTCGTATGCTGCTTCTTTATTACTTCCGCTATCACTGTTAGGGTCGGTGGCTTCAGTAAATTCAGCAACTACAACTTCAGAAAAAAATTACACCTCCTTGGGTATTGGCAGCTACAGCACTCCAAATAGAGCGATTGTAACCATCACTGGAAACGTATCTTCTTCCGAAGGAATTCCGCTAAACAATGTATTGATTACAGCTCAAGAAACAGGCAAAACAACGTACACCGATAAAGATGGTAACTACAGCATCACCACCATCGACAATCAAATCCTTGTGTTTCATATTAATGGTTTTTTCGATGCGTCCGTTCAAATGAAAGGCACTGCTTCTAAAAAAGATGTTGTTCTATTTACTTCGGAACTAAAAACCACTGTGATGGGCAAAATTGCACCTCCACCTATTGAAGAAAAAATAGAAATTGTAGAAGAAAAAGCTTCCGAAGAAATTACCATAAAAGGAACTGTAACCGACAATGAAGGACAACCACTTCCAGGCGCAAATGTGATTGTGAAAGGAACAAGCACGGGCACTCAAACCGATTTTGACGGAAATTACACCTTAAATACGACACCAAACACAGTATTATCTTTCAGTTATATCGGATTTGAAACAAAAGAAATCACCCTTTCTACGATTTCAAATACGATTTCGGTACAGTTAGAAGCTTCTTATGATTCAATGTTAGGGGAAGTTGTTGTCACCTCAGGAATAATTGCTATAGACCATGACTGGGAACCTCAACTGTCTCCAGAAGAGCTTCAGCAGAAAAAAGAAGCGCAAAAACAAGCGTATAAAAACGAACTAGAATTCAAGAAGATTCAAAAGGCTCGAAAAAAAGCAGCACGACAACAAAAACGAGCACAGAAAAAAATTAAGTAGGGCGCAACGGGAAATCTCATGGGAGAGGGAAAAGAAGTGAGGTTTCCCAGTCGTTCTTATTTAATTTCTACACAGAATCTTTTCGTTTCAACAATAATAAGCTTCATAAAAAGTTATATTTTTACTGAAAATTATTTAGATGAAGTATTTATACGGAGTGGCCATTTTAGCGTGCCTTGTTTTATGGAGTTCTTGCCGAAACGATTTTGAAACAGTTGCAAGCACAGGAAGTCTCGAATTTTCGAGAGACACCGTTTATTTAGACACCGTATTTACCAATATTGGCTCTAGTACTTACAACCTAAAAGTATACAACCGTAGTAGTGATGACATCCACATCCCTAGCCTACGCTTATCACAAGGACAATCGTCTAACTATCGTCTAAACGTAGACGGTATTCCTGGAAAAGAATTTACCGATGTGCAAGTTCTTGCCAAAGACAGTATTTTTATTTTTGTGGAAACAACCCTAGACATCAACAATCTTCCCGGAAGTGGCAACGACTTTTTATATACCGATCAAATTGAATTTTCTGGCGGCGGAAGCGAACAAAAAGTAGAATTAGTCACTTTGGTTAAAGACGCTGTATTTTTATACCCTGCCGATTTAGGAAATAATATGTATGAAACATTAACGCTTGGTGAAGGGGAAGATGCTTATGAAATTGAAGGGTTCTTCTTAGACGATACGGAATTAAATTTCACCAACGAAAAACCATATGTTATATATGGATATGCGGCAGTTGGTTCTGGAAAAACACTAAGCATCGATCCTGGCGCACGAATTCATTTTCATGAAAGTAGTGGAATATTAGTCGCTAACAACGGTTCGATTCAAGCGAACGGACTTCCAAGTGCTGATCCTGATGCGTTAGAAAATGAAATTATTTTTGAAAGTGACCGATTAGAACCTGACTTTTCAGAAATCCCAGGACAATGGGGAACTTTATGGCTTACCAACGGAAGCACCAACAATAGCTTTAAACATACAACCATTAAAAATGCTGTCGTAGGTATTTTAATGGAAGGAAACGATGGCAACCCAACTACAGAAACACTTCGTCTTGAAGATGTACAGATTTACAACAACTCTAATGTTGGCTTATTATCGAGAAACGGCACTATTTACGGCGAAAACGTAGTAATTAATAATAGCGGTCAGTCGTCACTAACTTGCTCTTTAGGGGGTTCGTACGAATTTAACCACTGTACCTTCGGAAATTACTGGACCAGTAGTTTTAGAAGCTTTCCTGCAGTTCAAATTGACAACTTTTTCCCTATTAGCGAAACTGAAGTTGCAGTAGCCGATTTAATAAAAGCAGATTTTACCAACTGTATTATCTACGGAAATGAGCCGCGTGAATTAGGATTGGCACGTGTAGAAGATCCTACCTATTTATTTAATTTTAATTTCACAAACAGTCTGATTCGTTTTGAAGACCCGAACGGCGATTTTGAAGACGATCCGTTATACAACTTTAGCAATACTGATTTTTACACCTCCTCTATTTTAAACGCAGACCCTGCATTTTTAGACACAACAGTAAACAACCTCAACATTGAAACAGGAGTTTCTGCGGCCGATGGTATTGGTAATTTAAATGCGGCAAATCAAGTTCCTGTAGATTTGAATGGAACCAACCGTGGTTCTGGATCTGCGACCCCTCCAGATGCAGGTGCGTATGAAAGTGTGGAAGTTCCTGATTAATTAGAAAATAAATACAGCTCTTCGTCATCCCCTTCAAGGGTAACGAGACCACTTTGTTTTAAGCCAATTTTTTCTAATAGTGCTATAGAACTCTTATTGTATTTTGCTGTTATTGCCTGTATGGTTGCAATATTCAATGTATGAAGCGCATAGTTTAAAACAGCACTTGCTGCTTCAAAAGCATATCCTTTTTTAGCATATTTAGAAAACATCGCAAATCCAATATCAGGATGTGGCAATGCGTCACGCTTATACAAACCACAAGAACCTAATACAGCTCCGTCTTCTTTTCGAACCATCATATAGGCGCCAAATCCATGGATTTCATAACTTTTTAAATAGCTTTCTTGAATGTAAGTTTCTGCTTCTTCCACAGAGTTAATTCCACGATCTCCAATAAATTTATGCCATTCGGGCGTATTTACCAGCTCATAAATAACGGGCGCATCCTCTAATGTCATTTCTCGGATGTGAAGTCGTTCAGTTGTAATTATTGACATAATAGTGCTTTTGGATAAAATTACACATTTTCTCTTTTGAATAAAACCAAAAGAATGCACAAACAAAAAAACCTTCAGTTTATAGCTGAAGGTTTTTTTGAAAGTCTCGCCTGCGCTCGACCAGAAATGTATTACATCTGAAACAAAGGTAAGCCAGACATCATATCGTGAACTTGACCTGAGATAGCTTCTAGTTTCGCGTCGTCTTCAAAGTTTGTAATTGCAGCATCAATTAAATCTACAATTTTAGGCATATCGCTTTCTTTTAAACCACGAGTAGTAACTGCAGCAGTTCCAATTCTAATTCCGCTCGTTACAAATGGAGATTTATCGTCAAACGGAACCATGTTTTTGTTTACTGTGATTTCAGCTTTTCCTAAAGCTTCTTCAGCTTGTTTTCCACTTAAATTTTTATTTCTAAGATCGATAAGCATCATGTGATTGTCGGTTCCTCCTGAAATAATATGATATCCTTTTTCAACAAAAGCCTCTGCCATAACAGCAGCGTTCTTTTTCACCTGAATCATATAATGTAAGAATTCATCGGTAAGTGCTTCCCCAAAAGCAATCGCTTTCGCTGCAATAATATGTTCTAACGGTCCACCTTGATTTCCAGGGAAAATTCCGCTGTCTAATAAAGAAGACATTTTACGAAGGTTTCCGTTTTTTAATTTTATACCAAATGGATTGTCAAAATCTTTCCCCATTAAAATCATTCCTCCACGAGGTCCGCGAAGCGTTTTATGGGTTGTTGTACTTACTATATGACAATGCGGAATAGGATCGCTAATAATTCCTTTCGCGATTAATCCTGCGGGATGCGCGATATCTGCAAAAAGGATGGCTCCTACTTTATCTGCAATCTCTCTAAAACGCTTGTAATCTAATTCTCTAGAATAGGCTGAAGCACCTGCAAGAATCATTTTAGGTTTTTCACGAAGTGCTATTTCTTCAATTTTATCGTAGTCTAGCATTCCAGTAGCTTCTTCTACACCATAAAATACGGGATTGTACAGTTTCCCTGAGAAGTTCACAGGAGACCCGTGTGTAAGGTGTCCGCCATGAGACAAATCAAACCCTAAAAAGGTGTCGCCAGGCTTCAAACAAGCCGCAAATACAGCTGTATTCGCTTGAGAACCACTATGCGGTTGTACGTTTGCATATTCAGCACCAAACAATGCTTTTGCCCTATCAATCGCAATTTGTTCTACTTCATCTACCACTTCGCAGCCTCCGTAATACCTTTTTCCTGGGTATCCTTCCGCATATTTATTGGTTAAAACAGATCCTGCAGCTTCCATTACCTGATCACTTACAAAGTTTTCAGAAGCAATCAGCTCTAGTCCATTTAATTGTCGTTGTTTTTCGGCCTCTATTAATTCAAAAATTTGTTCGTCGCGTGCTATCATATTTCAATAAAAGTTAAATAATGCCAAAAATAGTAAAAGCATTCGGTTACTATTACGAAAATTATATATTTGATACAGATTTTACAAACACTTAAAAAAATATATCATGCCGCTAACAGCTAATGAACCGAATAGACAAACTTGGATTGAGACTTCAGCTACTACGGATTTCCCTATACAAAACATTCCGTTTGGAGTTTTTTTAACCCGAGATGACATTATTACCATCGGAACACGAATTGGAGACACTGCTATCGATTTAGGAGCATTACACCAATTAGGATATTTTGAAGGTATCGAATTAACAGACGATATCTTTTTACAAGACTCATTAAACGACTTTATAAGTGACGGTCAAAAAACATGGCGTTTGGTTCGAAATAGAATTTCGGACATTTTCTTAAAAGACAACCCTGCACTTAGAGATAATGCCGAACATAAAAGCAAAATTTTGTTTAGATTAGATGAAATTGAAATGCAAATGCCTGTCGAAGTAGGTGATTACACCGACTTTTACGCAAGTAAAGAGCACGCTACCAATGTAGGTTCTTTATTTAGAGATCCTGAAAATGCATTGCTTCCAAACTGGCTTCGTATTCCTATTGGTTACCACGGAAGAAGTTCTTCTATTGTTCCATCTGGGACTCCAATTAGAAGACCTATCGGACAAACCAAACCAGGAGACGATGGTGTTCCAGGATTTGGACCTTCAAAATTATTAGATTTTGAATTGGAAATGGCGTTTATTACAACCGATGCGAATCACTTAGGAAAACGAATTTCAGTAAAAGATGCTAAAGATTATATCTTCGGATTGGTATTGTTTAACGATTGGAGCGCACGTGACATTCAAGCGTGGGAATATGTTCCTCTTGGGCCATTCTTAGGAAAAAACTTTGCTTCAACTATTTCACCTTGGATTGTAACGTTAGATGCACTTGAAGCATTTAGAGTAGAAGGACCAAAACAAGATCCTGCTCCCCTTCCCTATTTAAAACAGGAAGGAAAAAAGAATTTCGATATAAAAATGCAAGTTGCCATTCAGCCAGAAAACGGTGAAGAAACAGTAGTTGCAACGTCCAATTTCAAATACATGTATTGGTCAATGGCGCAACAATTTGCACACCATACCGTAAACGGATGTAATGTGCGTTCTGGAGATATGATGGGTAGCGGAACTATTTCCGGACCTACCAAAGACCAATACGGTTCGATGCTTGAATTAACATGGAGGGGTCAAAACCCAATCAAACTTAAAGACGGTAGCGAACGTAAATTCATTAATGACAACGATACTGTTATTATGAATGCACATTGTGAAAAAGACGGGTTAAGAATCGGCTTTGGGGAATGTAGCGGAAAAGTACTTCCTGCTTTACCATTGTAGATTTGGCACCACAATTGTATCTTACAGCCGCATAACCAAATATGTTTCTGTATGAGAGCACCCTTATTACTACTTCTTTTTACGCTATTACTCAGTAGTTGTAATAGCGTAAAGAGAAATCAGAAATTTCTAGCCAAAGGAAATTACGACCAATCTATTTCATTGGCTGTAAAAAAGCTTCAGAAAGACAAAGCTTCAGAAAAAAATGACGCACACATTGCGTTACTAGAAGAGGCCTTCAAAAAAGCAGTCGAAGCAGACACTCGAAAAATTGCTTTTCTGAAGAAAGAAGACAATCCTGCGACCATACGCGAACGTTACTACTTATACAACGATTTGAATAACCGACAAGAACTTATTCGTCCGTTATTACCACTTTATAGTCAGTCATTAAATCGAAATGCCTCCTTCAAATTAGTCGATTACAACAACGCAATCGTAACCGCTAAAAAAGATTTTCTTGCTTATTTATACGAAGAAGCTTCCGCCTATATGAATAGGCAAACGATAGACGACTACCGAACTGCTTATAATATTTATTGCGAAATTGACGAGTTACAATCCAACTACAGAGACGTTCCTACTTTAAAAGAAGATGCTCATTTTTACGGAACTGATTTCGTTTTTGTAACATTAAATAATCGCAGCGGACAATTAATTCCGTTTCGTTTAGAGCGTGAATTGCTTGACTTCAACACCTATGGATTAGACGATTTTTGGACGCAGTATCACAGCGAACGTCAACAAGACGTACCGTATAATCTTGGAATCGCACTTAATTTCAGAAACATTGCTATTGCTCCTGAACGAGTTGCCACAAGAGACTTCACAAGAACACAAGAGATTAAAACAGGCTCGAAATACAAACGCAATCGCGCAGGTGAAATCATTAACGACGAAGACGGAAACCCTATAAAAATAGACACTTACGAAACTGCTACTGCTGTTGTTACAATTACCGAACAAACAAAATCTGTACTCGTTTCTGGCGATGTAAGTTATAGAGATCTTGAAAGCAGAAGAGACTTAAACAGCTATCCGTTGTCAAGTGAATTTATTTTTGAAAATGATTATGCCTCCTATCGTGGAGACAAGAGAGCCTTAACAGACAACGATCTTTTATTACTTAACAATCGGTACGTTCCATTCCCTAGCAATGAACAAATGGTTTTTGATGCAGGCGAAGACATTAAAATACGCTTAAAAGATATTTTGAAGCAACACACCATAAGATAGTAAATCTTTAAGCGAATGACTTTTATTGAAGCGTTGGAAATTGAATTTATAAGTAACGTCGACACTAACATTGCGTCACAACAAAAAGCATATCTACGGAATCAATTTGAGCATTTTGGATTGAAAACGCCTATTAGAAGAGAACTACAAAAACCATTTTTAGTAAAAGAGTTCCTTCCCGCTAAGTCGGAAGCTGAAGTAATTATCAAAGCCCTTTGGAACAAACCCCAACGAGAGTTTCATTATTTTGCCCAAGAACTTGCCTTTAAATACACCAAACAACTAGCAAAAGAAGACATCGCACTTTTTGAGTTTATGGTCACCCACAAATCGTGGTGGGATACAGTCGATTTTATTGCGACGAAACTAATCGGAAACTACTTCAAAAAATTTCCCGAAAAACGCCAGTTTTATGTCGAAAAATGGCTTGCTTCAAACAACATTTGGTTGCAACGATCGGCGGTTATCTTTCAGCTTAAACACAAAGAAGAAATTGACACAGCGTTACTATTACTAAGTATACATGCCTTGCTTGATTCTAACGAGTTCTTCATTAACAAAGCCATTGGTTGGATGCTTAGAGAGTACAGTCGGACAAATCCAGAATGGGTACTAAACGTTGTAAATACCACAAAGTTAAATCCGCTAAGTAGAAAAGAAGCGCTTAAACTTCTATAATAGCATTATACAAATTCGGCAAGCTTGCGTGCGTTAATTGCACTATGGGAAGCGTGATATACAGAAACGCCATTTTTAATGACAAGTAATTGCGGACTCTCATGCAGCACTTGAAATGTAATTCCAACTTCGCTAGAAATATCACGAAACGAAAGTAAATCGAGGTAATACAATTGTAATTGTTCGTCGGTTAAATCGTATTCACTCTCAAATTGTTTGATTACCATACGGCTAATTCCGCAACGTGTAGAATGTTTAAAAATCGCTACAGGCTTGCCCTTAGACACTTCAATAATCTCTTTCAGCTGCTCCATAGACACCAATCGACGCCAAGGAATATTCTTTTCTTCTTTCTCTTCGGAAGGATTTTTAGACCCAAATAAACCAAACAAACTCATACGCTATTTTTTTACAAAGTTACACAATCCCTTTAAGTTCTTCGGAAGAATATATCTTTCCGAAGAAAGCTTCAACCGTCAAATTGTCTTGCGAAATCACACAATAACACGTCATTATGTCCGAAAACAACTGTGGCGCATCTTTTGAAAGCTATACTTTGACTTTAAATATCAAACACAACATTAAAAGGTATCGGAAACTTTAGACGCAATAAAGCCTGAACCTTTCATTATAAAAAACAAAGAATATGAATTTTAACAACTATACAATTAAATCGCAAGAAGCGATACAGCGAGCACAGCAGCTTGCTCAAAGCTTAGAAAATCAACAAATTGAAAACGAGCATATTTTAAAAGCTATTTTCGAAGTTGATGAAAATGTGACCCCATTCCTTCTTAAAAAATTGAATGTAAACTTGGAAATGCTGAAGCAAATCCTCGATAAACAATTAGACAGTTTCCCTAAAGTTTCGGGAGGAGATATTATGCTTTCTCGTGAAGCTGGAAAAACAGTAAATGAAGCTAGCATTATCGCCAAAAAGATGAACGACGAATACGTTTCTATCGAGCATTTATTACTGGCTATTTTTGCTTCAAAAAGCAGTATTGCACAAACTCTAAAAGATCAAGGTGTTACTGAAAAAGGGTTGAAAGCCGCTATTTCAGAATTGCGTAAAGGCGAATCTGTAACTTCACAAAGTGCAGAAGAAACTTACAATTCATTAAACAAATACGCGCGAAATCTAAATGAATTAGCCAAAAATGGGAAATTAGACCCTGTTATTGGTCGTGATGAAGAAATACGTCGTATTCTTCAAATCTTATCACGTCGTACCAAAAACAATCCGATGCTAGTAGGAGAGCCTGGAACAGGTAAAACTGCGATCGCAGAAGGATTGGCGCATCGTATTGTAGATGGAGATGTCCCTGAAAACTTAAAATCGAAAGTGGTATACTCTTTAGACATGGGAGCATTGATTGCAGGTGCCAAATTTAAAGGTGAATTCGAGGAACGCTTAAAAGCTGTTATCAAAGAAGTAACTTCTAGCGACGGTGATATTGTACTCTTCATTGACGAGATTCACACCCTTGTAGGTGCTGGAGGTGGCGAAGGAGCCATGGATGCTGCAAACATTTTAAAACCTGCTTTGGCGCGTGGAGAACTGAGAGCTATTGGAGCAACAACACTTGACGAGTACCAAAAATACTTTGAAAAAGACAAAGCCTTAGAGCGTCGTTTTCAGAAAGTAATTGTGAACGAACCTGATACTGAAAGTGCAATTTCTATTCTTCGAGGAATTAAAGAAAAGTATGAAGCACACCACAAGGTACGTATCAAAGATGAGGCGATTATTGCGGCTGTGGAATTATCACAACGTTATATTACCAATCGTTTTTTACCAGATAAGGCTATCGATTTGATGGATGAGGCTGCTTCAAAAATACGAATGGAAATTAACAGCAAGCCTGAAGAATTGGATGTACTCGATCGTAAAATCATGCAACTCGAAATTGAAATCGAAGCGATTAAACGTGAGAAAGACGAAACGAAATTAAAATCACTTCGTTCCGATTTAGCCAATTTGAAGGAAGAACGCAACGAACTGAACGCAAAGTGGAAAAGCGAAAAAGAAGTGGTAGATGCAGTTCAATCTATCAAGCAGGAAATTGAAGATTACAAAGTAGAGGCAGAACGTGCAGAGCGTGAAGGAGATTTTGGTCGTGTGGCAGAGTTGCGCTACGGAAAGATTAAAGATGCACAAGAAGCGCTTTCCAAATTGGAAACAAAGCTTGCCGAAACTGAAGAGGGTTCTTCCATGATTAAAGAGGAAGTTACGAATGAAGACATCGCCGAAGTTGTGGCAAAATGGACAGGAATTCCTGTAACAAAAATGTTGCAAAGTGATCGTGAAAAATTACTTCGTCTTGAAGATGAACTACACAAACGTGTGGTTGGACAAGAAGAAGCGATTGTTGCCGTAAGTGATGCTATTAGAAGAAGTAGAGCTGGTTTACAAGATGAGAAAAAACCGGTTGGTTCGTTCTTATTTTTAGGAACTACAGGTGTGGGTAAAACCGAATTGGCAAAAGCACTTGCCTCCTACTTGTTCGACGATGAAAATGCAATGACGCGAATTGATATGAGCGAATACCAAGAACGTCATAGTGTGAGTAGATTGGTGGGAGCCCCTCCAGGATACGTAGGATATGATGAAGGCGGACAACTTACAGAAGCTGTGCGACGTAGACCGTATTCAGTAGTATTGTTAGATGAAATTGAAAAAGCGCATCCAGACACCTTTAATATTTTATTACAAGTGTTAGATGAAGGACGATTAACAGATAACAAAGGGCGCCTGGCTGATTTTAAAAATACCATTATTATTATGACTAGTAATATGGGAAGCGACATTATTCAGCAAAAATTTGAATCGATTAAAGACCCTGAAACAGCAATGGAAGGTGCAAAAGTTGAAGTACTAGGATTGCTAAAACAAACGGTACGTCCAGAGTTTTTAAATCGTATTGATGATATTGTAATGTTCACGCCATTAACAAAAGATGACATTACTAAAATTGTAGGTCTTCAGTTAAAAGGAGTTACAAAAATGTTGGCGAAACAAAACATTACACTCGACGCGACAGACGAAGCAATAGCTTACCTAGCGAAAAAAGGATACGACCCGCAATTTGGAGCGCGTCCAGTAAAAAGAGTGATTCAAAAAGATGTCTTAAACAATCTTTCGAAAGAGATACTTTCAGGAAAGGTTACCACAGACAGTATCATTTTACTAGACAGTTTCGACGATACGTTGGTATTTAGAAATGAAGGTGATTTGGTAGAAAACTAACGGTTAGAGTTCCTTAAAAACTCGTTTCATAATTGGTTGGTTAGTTAGTAAACCGCCTGTATATCGAAAGATTGCAGGCGGTTTTTGTTTTTCTACTGAATTACAATTGATTTTGTTGCGGCACCTTCTTCGGAAGCAACCGTAACAAAGTAAGTTTCTTCAAAAGAATTTTGTTTTGTAATATCACGCACAACAACTTCTGAGTAAAACGGTATAATTAAATATTTATCCCGATTTTTGCAGCACACAATAGAATTTTCAGAAATAAAAAAAATAAAAAAAATAAAAACTATGAGTGATTTACCCTCAATTTTAGAGAGTACGATAAAAGTTAGATTTCAAGATTGCGATCCTTTTAACCATTTAAACAACGCCGCATATATTAACTATTTAATCAATGCACGTGAAGACCAAGTAGTTGAAAAATACGGTCTTGACATTTATAAAATGGCGAAGACCGAAGGGAAAAGCTGGGTGGTAGCAAGTAATCAAATCGCTTATATAAAACCTGCTTTTTTAATGGAAAATGTAGTGGTACAATCGCAATTGGTTCACTTTACCGAATCTGAATTAAGAGTAGAATTCAGAATGCTTACAGAAGACAAATCTGAAGTAAAAGCGGTAATGTGGAGCGATTTGGTCTATTTTAATTTCATGAACAAAAAGCGCGACACGCACTCTGATTACTTTACAGACCTTTTTAAATCGGTGGTTAAGCCCGTGGAACAAACGATATTTGAAGAACGTATTGGATCCTTCAGAAAAAGAAACTAAAAGAAATCCCTCCCGAAATACATCTTGGGAGGGACGCTTCTTTTGCATAGTAATGTATGCGGTAGTAAGCTAATTAACCTCAACATTAATTAAGCTAACAAATATTTACACTAACATTTACGTATGAGATACCTATTTGGTTTTCAGAATTTGTAATTTTAACACTTTAATTTTTAGACAATGAGAAACGTATTTATTCTAGTATTGCTTTCAAGCCTGTTTTTTTCCTGTAATAATTCCGTAGAAAAGAAAAAAAATAACGCTGAAATTAAAGAGGTTACTACTACCTATTATTTAATTCGTCACGCCGAAAAAGACCGTAGCGATCCAGCAAATAATAATCCGAAACTTTCTGAAGTTGGATTAGAACGCGCTATGAAATGGGCACAGTATTTTGAAAATATCGCTATCGATCAAATTTTTGCTACCGATTACAGTCGTACCATGCAAACAGCGGCATACACTGCTTCACAAAAAAACGTGATGATAGAATCGTATGATCCTTCCGATTTATATAACGAAGACTTTAAAGCCTTAACGAAAGGACATAATGTGTTGGTTGTTGGACATAGCAATACGACGCCTCAGTTTGTAAATAAAATTATTGGCGAGGACAAGTATCCAGACATTGACGATAATGAAAATGGAATGCTCTTTATGGTTACTGTTACTGGTGATGATAAAAACGTACAAATATTTACGGTCGATTAATTTTACCCTACTTTTGTAACTATGGCAATTCAGAAAAACGTAAAAATTAAAAACCGAAAGGCTCGCTTCGAATACGAAATATTAGATACGTATCAGGCGGGAATTGTATTAGCTGGAACAGAAATTAAAGCTATTAGAGAAGGAAAAGCCTCTATTGCTGAAAGTTTTTGTGAGTTCCATAACAGTGAACTTTTTGTTATTAATATGACCGTTCAAGAGTATTCACACGCAACTTATTTTAATCACAACCCAAAGAGTGAACGCAAGTTATTGCTCAACAGAAGTGAATTAAAAAAATTGGAAAAGGAAGTGAAAAACTCGGGACTTACCATAATTCCTTTAGTATTGTACACCAACGACAAAGGGATTGCAAAAATCCAAATTGCACTCTGTAAGGGTAAAAAAGATTATGACAAACGGGAATCAATTAAAGACCGCGATAGTAAACGCGATCTAAGTAGAATTAAAAAGGCTTTTAATAACTAAGTTTATTTTTATCTAGTAAATGTATACATAAACCCATCTATAGCTCCTCCACTTGAGTACTCATTTGTATCTATATATAGATTTCCATCTTGAGTAATCTCATATTTTCCTAATTCATCATTATCATGAACCCCTGCCATTCCAAATACAACTAAATATTTTGCACCATTCAATTCGAGTACAGAATAATTATATACGTTATTTTCATAAGGATAATACATATGTTGCGGATCCGTAGGTACTAGGTTATTGACAACGCTAAGTGTATTTCGTTCGGAATTGAAATCCCAAGTAACTTGATTTTCATTGAAATCAAAATCAACCCCTGCAAAACCTCCTTGTAAGGATTTAAAATGCCAAACACCTGAAAGCTCATCGTTTTGAACCGAAGGAGCATCATCTTCACTGTCACAACTTGTAAATAAAAATCCAACTACTACCAATAAAATTAAAATTCTCGTTTTCATAAGTATCGTTTTTAGATTTTTCATATCTGAACAATGCTTCAAATTAATAAAAGTTAGGTTAAAAAACAACTAACACTCTATTTTTAAACTATTTAAGAGTAGATTTTATTTTAATAAGTTCTTCGGAAAGTGACTCATTTTAAATTTTGTCAGGTTCATTTTTATTCTTTTATTTGAAAAAACAGATTGATTCATTTTTAAATTCTGATACTATGAAAATAAGGAAAGGCATCGATAAGATTTTAGCAGGATTTGGAAATGTAAAAGCTTCAGAGCGCTCACACGTCGATTCCTTTACTGAGGAGATTATCAACTCGGTGGAAGGTGAAAAAATAGCGGCTTCAGAAAACGGTCAAATCTGGATTGAATACCAAGAACTTGGTGGATTTCAATTTTTAAATCTAACCATCCTGAGTAAATTCAATATTAAAACAAAAAAGAAATGTAAAATGCATTTTCTTGGCGGTGCTTCAGAACTTATTCTAACTTCTGACGACGAAGAAATTGAATCGGATTACTCTAATGTCTCCAATCGATGGATTACCACAATGAGTTTCGATATTTCAGACGATGAAATAAAATTTATAGACAATAAAGTAGCCGAAGAAATACACATCGAATACAAAAAGAAAACCATTTCTTTTCAAGTAATTAAATAATATCCTGCGCCACACCCAAATTTAGAGCTACATCTATGAAAAAATTATGCTATATTCTTTTAGTACTAGTTTCAACAACATTATTCGCTCAAGAAGAAAAAAGTGAAGGTTTTCCAAACGCGAAAAACAGTTACGTCACCTTCGACATCACTACACCCATTAACATTTTTACTCCTAGATATCGTTTTGGGTACATCCAGTCTATCAACGAAAAATGGAGAATTGGTGCCGATATTGGATATGGAAATGAAGATATCTCGTTAAAATTATACTATTACGAAGACACTAAGAATTATGAATTAATAGAAGGTCGTGTAGAAGTATATCACATTTTTAATCCTACCAGAAAAGTGAATCATTACATTTCTGGAGAACTATACTACATCAACCACAATGAAGACATTGAATACGACAACTACATAAACGAAGACAGAGAAATTACTGTATATTTTGAAAGTGCCCATATGGAACGTCAAAAACAAGGGTTTAACTTAAAATACGGTGCTTTTTTACCCTTTGGTGATTATGTTGGAATGAATGTCTATGTTGGATTAGGAGTACGTGTTCGAGATATTGCCTATACAAATTTAATTGACGAACGCATTGCTGACTATTATGATGATGAGTTTGAATTTTTAGATGGATTATACCGCAGAGAAGGGACTTTTACAGGACTTAATTTTACTCTAGGCGCTAAATTTTTCTACACTTTTAACTAAACTTTACGAGACATTCGGTAGTTCCTTTCCCCCAGAACCTCAGCAATTTTCTGTATTTTTGCTAGTCCTAGAAAGTAGCTATGAAGTTTAAAATTGTTTCTGAATTTTCCCCAACCGGAGATCAACCTGCCGCGATTAAATCGTTAGTCGCTGGTATAAATTCGCAAGAAAAATACCAAACACTTTTAGGTGTTACCGGAAGTGGAAAAACATTTAGTGTCGCGAACGTCATTCAAGAGGTTCAGAAACCTACACTAGTTTTAGCACACAATAAAACACTTGCCGCACAGCTGTACACAGAGTTTAAAAACCTGTTTCCTGAAAATGCAGTAGAGTATTTTGTATCGTATTATGATTACTACCAACCGGAAGCTTTTATTCCGAGCAGCGGAACGTACATAGAAAAAGATTTATCGATTAATGAAGAAATTGAAGTAATGCGACTCAGCACTACTTCTTCCCTACTTTCGGGAAGACGCGATGTAATAGTGGTGTCTTCAGTTTCTTGTCTCTACGGAATTGGAAATCCTGCAGAGTTTCAGAAAAACGTCATCAGTCTTGAGAACGGACAAGTAATTTCACGAACCAAGTTGCTTCACCGTCTTGTACAAAGTCTGTATTCTAGAACGGAAGCTGAATTTGGCCACGGAAGTTTCAGAATAAAAGGAGATACGGTAGATGTTTTCCCAGGATATGCAGACAACGCATTCAGAATTCACTTTTTTGGAGATGAAATTGAAGAAATTGAAGTTTTTGACCCAAAAACAAACGATGTGATTGAAAAATACGATCGTTTGAATATTTATCCTGCCAACATGTTTGTTACTTCTCCAGACGTACTACAAGGCGCTATTAAAAACATTCAAGACGACCTCGTAAAGCAAGTTGATTACTTCAAAGAAATTGGCAAGCACTTGGAAGCAAAACGCCTAGATGAACGCACCAACTTCGATTTGGAAATGATTCGCGAGTTAGGGTATTGTAGCGGAATTGAAAACTATTCGCGCTACTTAGACCAACGTTTACCTGGAACAAGACCGTTCTGCTTATTAGACTTTTTTCCAGAAGATTACTTAATGATTGTGGATGAAAGCCACGTATCAATACCACAAGTGGGCGCCATGTATGGTGGTGACCGTTCGAGAAAAGAAAATTTGGTAGAATATGGCTTTCGATTGCCCGCCGCAATGGACAATCGTCCGTTAAAGTTCGAAGAATTTGAAGCGCTTCAAAATCAAGTAATCTTTGTAAGTGCAACGCCTGCCGATTACGAATTAGAAAAAACCGGCGGTGTCTATGTTGAACAAATTATTAGACCCACTGGATTGTTAGATCCGCCGATTGAAATACGCCCTAGTTTAAATCAGATTGATGATTTAATTGAAGAAATTCATCTTCGTATTGAAAAAGACGAACGTATTTTGGTGACCACTTTAACCAAAAGGATGGCAGAAGAACTGACCAAGTACTTAGAGCGCATTTCTATTCGATGTAGATACATACATAGTGATGTGGACACTTTGGAACGTGTAGAAATTATGCAAGATTTACGTCTTGGATTGTTTGATGTATTAGTGGGTGTTAACCTTTTAAGAGAGGGACTTGATTTACCTGAAGTTTCATTGGTTGCGATTCTGGATGCTGACAAAGAAGGTTTTTTACGTAGCGCGAGATCTTTGACGCAAACCGTGGGTCGTGCCGCAAGAAACCTAAACGGAAAAGCAATTATGTATGCCGACAAAATTACTAAAAGCATGCAGGCAACGATAGATGCTACTGAATACCGTAGAGAGAAACAAATTGCATATAATAAAGCAAACAACATCACTCCTACGGCAATTAAAAAGTCGTTTGACAATGCGCTGACTAAATCCAAACAAGAAGCTTATACTTTTGAAAATGCAGAAAGTCTTGCTGCGGAATCCGATACAGAATACTTAACCAAAGCGCAATTAGAAAAGAAAATTAGAGACACTCGTAAGGCCATGGAGAAATCGGCAAAAGAATTAGATTTTATGATGGCTGCCAAACTTCGAGACAAGATTAAAAGCTTTCAGAAACAACTGGAAGAAGTGGCGAAATAACAGTGTTTTTCAAACTTAAAACCAAACTTTACAATGACGTTAACAGCTCGTCTTCTTGCATTTTTGTACTTTCCTTTTTATATGATAGCACAAGAAGACATTAATATCGACAATAAAATTATTCCTGAAAGCATTAAGACGGAAGCCATAAATGCATTGTCATATTATCCAGAGCTAAACGATACCGAGATTACCTTCAAATTTAAAGATGAAATCAAAAAATCGACCATGCAGGCACAACCCAAATGGACGAGTTTTTTTAAAGGAAAAAAGAAGAGAAGTTACATCATTCTTATTAGTAGAAAAATTCAGATTGACACAGAATCTTTCAGTATAGATGATATTCCTAGTAACATTCTTGTAGGTTGGATAGGACACGAGTTAGGACATATTATGGACTATAGGGACCGGACAAACATGGGCATGCTAATTTTCGGTATAAAATACCTGTATTCAAAGAATCATATTCAGGAAGTAGAACATGCCGCTGACGTTTACGCCATAGCCCACGGAATGGGAGATTACATCCTACAAACCAAAAATTTTATTTTAGAACACGCCAATATTTCAGAAAAATATAAAAATCGCCTTCGGAAACTGTATATGTCACCCGAAGAAGTGATGCATCTTATTGAAGAAGGAAAATTGGAAAGTAAACTAGAGTGATTTTACAAACGTTTCCCACTCTTCAAATTTCTCGGCTTTCATCACACGTTCCATTTTAACCTGTCCACCCTTCTTTTTATTTGCAGCATTCCATTCATAAAAAACACTTGGAGCAACAGCGGTAACCTTCACCCCTTTTAATGCTTTACTTCTCGCAACTTTATAGTTTTTATTTGCCTCTTTTAATGCGTTGTCTAAGGCTTCGGAAAGTTTTTCGTTGTCAATACTTGCTTCTGTACCAAGATACCAACAATGGTAAAATTCATTGTCAATTTCGACAGCAGCTACCGTAAACTCCGGAATCTCGATATCAAACTGTTGTTCTAATTCTCGCAAAGCACTGTCCATTTTATTCACCGACAACTGCGAGCCAACTACATTTAGAAAAAATTTGGTGCGTCCTGTGATGATAATTTCTGCTTTCTCCACATCTGTAAAAGCAATAGTATCCCCAATGAGATAGCGCCAAGCTCCAGAAACCGTCGAAATGATCAACACATAATCGATATTTTCTTTTACTTCGGAAAGCGTTAAAACTTCGGCGTCTTGGTGAATTGAACCATCTTCCAAAATGTAGTCTGGTTTGAAAGGAACGAACTCGAAATAAATTCCGTTATCGGTTACCAATTTCATTGAGGTTGTGTCCGGACGTTGCTGAAACGCTAGAAATCCTTCTGAAGCCAAATAAGTATCGATTACCGTAATAGGTTTCGATAGAATTTGCTTAAAACTTTTCTCATAGGGCTGAAACGCCACACCGCCACTAGTATATACCTGCAGATTGGGCCAAACATCGTGAATGGTATCAACTTTATGGAATTCGATTACTTTCTTCATCATCAACTCCATCCATGACGGAATACCACTTAACGCACCAATATCCCATTCTTTAGCACGCTCTGCAATGGTTTGTACTCGTTCATCCCAATCGTCAATCCTCGAAATTTCTACTCCCGGCTTGTAATAGCCTTGAAACCAAAATGGAATATTACTAGCGGTAATTCCGCTGATTTCTCCTTCTAAAAACTCTCCGCGTTCATTGAGATCGGTAGAGCTTCCCAACATCATAATTTCTTTTTCAAAAAAATTGGGAGGAAGATCAAAATTAGACAAGGCACCTACTTGTTTTATTCCAGAAGTGCGAATAGCGTTAATCATATCGTCTGTTACTGGAATTCGTTTACTTGTTTTGCCGGTTGTACCGCTACTCAATGCAAAATACGATGGTTTTCCGGGCCAAGTAATGTCTTCCATTCCGTCAATGACACGGTCCCACCAGTCTACTTTCATTTTGGTATAATCATGGAAAGGAATGGCTTCAGAAAAAGCTTTTTGTACATTCTCAGCTTCTAAAATATATTTAAATCCGTAGTACTTTCCGAAGGAAGTATCCTTAGCAGTATCCAACATCTGTTTCAACACCTCTTTTTGAGCTTCGACAGGAGATGTTTCAGAAACTATTGAATCACGTAAATCGATTGCTCGCTTAATAATTGAACCTAGTAATGCCATAATTGAGTTTAATAAACTAAAAATACTAAATCATAAAAAGGAGATTGTTCCTTTTAAAGGAAGTTTAACCTTTTTTATTCTACCTACCATATAGTATCTTTACAGTCTATGGCAAATCATCCTGATTCTACACGATTAAACAAAGCTATCAGCGATAGCGGTTATTGCTCCAGAAGGCAAGCAGACACCCTTATTGAACAAGGAAGGGTAACGATTAATGGAGAAGTAAAAACCTTGGGCGACAGAGCCATGCCAGGCGATGTTATTAAGGTGGACGGCGAGTTAATAACCAGTAATGACAATCTTGTTTATATCGCCTTAAACAAGCCCGTAGGGATTACTTGCACCACCGATCAGCGCATTGAAGGAAACGTGGTTGATTTCATAGGTCATAAAGAACGGATTTTTCATGTTGGGAGATTAGACAAGCCTAGTGAAGGACTTTTATTAATGACGAATGACGGAGATATTGTAAACAAAATATTACGTGCTGGAAATAGCCACGAAAAAGAATACATTGTAAAAGTTGACCGTCCTGTAACAGACGATTTTATTCATAAAATGAGTAATGGTGTCCCGTTACACGAATTGGAGGTTACTACAAAAAAATGTAAAGTAGAACGCATCAGTCGCTTTGTGTTTAGAATTATACTCGTACAAGGATTAAATCGTCAAATTCGTAGAATGTGTGACTATTTCGAATATGATGTTGTGGAGCTAAAACGAATTCGAATTATGAATGTCGAATTAGGAGACCTTCCTGTTGGCGAATGGCGTGATCTTACTACGGAAGAATTAGACGGTTTAAAACAAGCAGTTTCACAATCTAACAATACACCGGCAGCCCTTAAAAACCCAGAGAGCGAAAAAACTACGAACAGAAGAGATAGCAACGAAAGAAGTGCTGGAAGAAGTACTGGTGGAAGAAGAAGGAGAAGAGATTAGCGCAAAAAAAAAGGCCACATACCGATTGAGTAATATGTGACCATTTTCAACTAACTAACCAAATTAAATTCCAATTATGAAATTTCTCAACCATTCTCTTCTAGTATTATCTATACTAATTGGGGATTATACTAATTAGATTTATAGACAATAAAAAATGAAGTACTTAAAATACGGGGATATTTTATATATATTAATCCTTTAAATTGTAATCGTTTTACACTTACAAAATTCAATAAAATTTATGAATTAACTCCTCAAGAATTCATTAAATTTCACCTCATTTTGGGTGTTTAATCGGTAATTAAATACACTTAAACGAAAATGCAATTGTAAAAATTTCCAACATCTATTTTGAAACGCTACCTACAGATTATTGGTTAAAAAAGTCAATAATTGACTGAAAACAAACAATATGCATTTTAAAAATTAAATAGCTTTTCTAAAGTTAGGTATTAGATTTTAAAAAAATCAAAAAAGAATGTTAATTATAATAGGTTTGAAAAATCTTGATTAATTCTTCACTTGGAATTATTTTATTTTCAAATTGATGCATACGCACTAATATCTGATCAAAAACACCTGGACGAATGCCCATTTTTATTCCAAAATTTCGAATTGCCACCACTTCATCTTGATGTGTTTCTAAATCTACGTTCATTAGTAGCACCAATTTATAAAAATGTGAAATTCGTTCAATCTCAGTAAACAAAAGTTTTGAAGGCTTAGGATTTTCAAACAGTAAATCAACTTCCACCTTACTCACATCCATTCGTTCTGCTAATTGTAAAATGAAATCATATTCTGAAGGAGTTATTTTAGCATCCGCGTGCGCTAATAAAATAAAGTCGCTAACCATAGCGTAACTGTGTTCTTTTTCCATAGTACAATACTAATTAAAAGTTTGAAATTTTAAAAAAGAAAAAGATTTCAAAAAAAAATCTCGGGAGATTAGTCCGAGATTTCTTCAAAATTTAATTTGGTTATTCTGCTTTTACAAGCACAGGGAGCATATACTCCTTTCCGGGAACAAGTTTATTTTGCAACTTGTAATAATTTAACCGACTTTTAATAAAAGATTCAATTAATACATTGTCGGTTTCCACGAGCAATACAACAACTTCATGGTTGTCGTTAATGGTGAAAGTAACATTCGCCTTACTGTCTTCCTTTAAATCGATTTTCGGACTCCTAAGCAAGTATGTTATTTCTTGACTTACTGTTTTTTTCTCTTTTTCTACGGAAACTGCCGCCAAAGACAAGCCGCTTCCTGCGAATAGCATAATAGCCATTAGCAGTACACTTAATTTTTTCATAATGATTCGTTTTAATTGATTGATGTACTTAATAGACCTCCTTTTTTGAACGAATGTTACTGAAAATGACTTATTTAACAATATATTAACAAAGTCAAAATAAATTAAAAACAAAAAAAGCCCTTAACCACAAAGGTTAAAGGCTTTTTTTTTAATTATGTACGAAATACTATGCTAGTACTTTCTGTACTTTATCTGCAGCTTCTTGGAACTCGATTGCACTTTGTACATCCAATCCACTATTATCAATTAATTCTTTTGCGATATCTGCATTGGTACCTTGTAAACGTACGATAATAGGCACATTTACAGTTCCCATGTTTTTGTAGGCATCAACAATTCCTTGCGCTACACGATCACAACGAACGATTCCTCCAAAAATATTAACCAATATTGCTTTTACGTTAGGGTCTCTTAAAATTAATTTAAAAGCTATTTCTACACGTTCTGCATCTGCTGTACCTCCAACATCTAAAAAGTTAGCTGGCTCTCCACCTGCTTGCTTAATTAAATCCATTGTTGCCATTGCAAGTCCTGCTCCATTTACCATACATCCAACGTTACCGTCAAGATCTACATAGTTAAGACCAACTTCTCCTGCTTCCACTTCAATCGCATTTTCTTCGCGAATGTCACGCATTGCTAAGTAATCTTTGTGACGGAATAATGCATTATCGTCGATACTTACTTTTGCATCTACTGCTATAATACGATCATCACTTGTTTTTAACACAGGGTTAATCTCAAATAAAGAAGAATCGCTACTTGCATATGCTTTGTATAATGAGCTTACAAACTTGGTCATTTCTTTAAAAGCTTTTCCACTTAACCCTAAGTTAAATGCAATTCTTCTTGCTTGAAAACCAAGTAATCCAACAGCTGGATCAATTTCTTCTGTAAAAATTAAATGTGGAGTTTCTTCAGCAACAGTTTCAATATCCATTCCACCTTCCGTAGAATACATAATCATATTTCTTCCTGTACCTCTATTTAATAGGACACTCATATAGTATTCTTCAGGTTCGCTATCTCCAGGATAGTAAACATCTTCAGCAACTAATATTTGGTGAACTTTTTTTCCTTCAGCGCTAGTTTGCGGTGTTACTAGGTTCATCCCAATAATTTCACCAGCAATTTGCTCTACTTCTTCAATACTTTTAGCAAGTTTTACACCACCACCTTTTCCGCGGCCTCCTGCATGAACTTGTGCTTTTAATACGTGCCATCCTGTGCCAGTATCTTCGGTTAACTTTTTAGCTGCCGCTACTGCTTCAGCTGGAGTTGTAGCTACTATACCGCGTTGGATTTCAACACCAAAACTATTTAAAATCTCTTTTCCTTGATATTCGTGTAAATTCATAATGGAATATTGTTCGTTTTAAGAAAAGCAAAAATAACAAATGTTAGAGGATTGCACTAATTTTTTTAAAGAGGTTCTTCAGAAAAAATTCAGAAATGAAAAATATTAAAATTTTAAGCTTTTATTACCACTTATTCTTTTTGTACACTTTATTTTAGCCCTCTTAATTTTTATACAAACATTTTATTCGAACAAAAATGAATTATCAAGACCTTTTAGCAGTAGTTCAGGAACATGGAAGTCCTGTGTATGTGTATGACGCCTCAAAAATTGAAGCGCAGTATAAACGCTTAAACGATGCTTTTAAGAAGGTGAAACAGGTAAAGATAAATTATGCTGTTAAGGCGTTATCTAATATTTCTGTTTTAAAACTCTTGAGTTCATTAGGAACCGGAATGGATACTGTTTCAATTCAAGAAGTAATGTTAGCGCTAGAAGCTGGTGTTGCTCCTGAAAAAATTATATACACTCCCAACGGAGTTTCTTTAGAAGAAATTGAACGCGCAGCCTCTTTAGGTGTGCAAATCAATATCGACAACCTCTCTATTTTAGAGCAGTTTGGAACAAAACATCCAAAAACGCCTGTTTGCATTCGTATTAATCCGCATGTTATGGCAGGTGGAAATACCAATATTTCGGTAGGACATATAGATAGTAAATTTGGAATTTCAATTCACCAAATGCCTCATCTAAAGCGCATTGTTGAAAATACCAAAATGAACATTAACGGGATTCATATGCATACCGGAAGTGATATTTTAGATATTGATGTCTTTTTATATGCTTCGGAAATTTTATTCGATGCTGCTAAAAATTTCGACAACTTAGACTTTATCGACTTCGGAAGTGGATTTAAAGTACCTTATAAAGAAGGAGATATTGAAACAAATATTGAAGAATTTGGAGAAAAACTTAGCAAACGTTTTAATGAGTTCTGTAAAGAATATGGTAAAAAACTAACCTTAGCATTCGAACCTGGAAAATTCTTAGTCAGTGAATCTGGAAAATTCTTGGTAAAAGTGAATGTGGTAAAACAAACCACATCTACTGTTTTTGCACAAGTAGATAGCGGATTTAACCACTTAATTCGTCCAATGCTTTACGGGTCACAACACGAAATTACAAACATTTCAAATCCTGAAGGACGTGAGCGTTTTTACAGTGTTGTAGGTTATATCTGTGAAACAGACACATTTGCAAATAATCGCAGAATTTCCGAAATTAGTGAAGGAGATATTTTATCTTTTAGCAATGCTGGAGCCTACTGTTTTTCGATGGCAAGTAATTACAATTCGCGTTACAGGCCTGCAGAAGTTCTATGGCATAACAACAAAGCGCATCTTATTAGAAAGAGAGAAACATTTGATGATATTTTAAAAAATCAGATTGCACTTACATTTTAACATCAAGGCTTCCTTCGGGAAGCCTTTCTATTTGTTTATTTTATGGAGATACTCAATTTTAGTAAAGACTATGTTTTAGAAAATGATGTCGTACTACTTCGTCCTTTAGCTACAACCGATTTTAAACATTTATCCAGCTTCTCAATCCATGAGCCACAATTATGGAAGTACTCGTTAGTACAAGCTAGCGGATTAGAAAACTTAAAAAAATACATTGCGCTTGCGCTCCAAGCGAGAGAAGACAAAACCTCCTACCCTTTTATTGTGTTTGATAAAAGAACTCAAAAATACGCAGGAAGCACTCGGTTTTACGATTATCAACCACATCATAATACCGTTCAGCTAGGCTATACCTGGTATGGGTCCGAATTTCATGGAACCGGACTCAATAAAAATTGTAAATTTTTACTACTACAATTCGCGTTTGAAACATTGAAAGTAGAACGTGTAGAGTTTCGAGCAGATGCAACAAACCAACGCAGTATTGCCGCAATGAAAAGTATTGGCTGTACTGTTGAAGGAATTCTTCGGAAAAATTGCGCAAGTCTTACCGGCAGAAGAGATAGTATAATACTCAGCATCTTACAGAATGAATGGTTTCAAACTGCAAAGACATCACTTTCAGAAAAAATTAAAAAATCTAATCCTTTTTAGGATATATACGCTTTTTAGGAGCAGAACTCTGTCCCGCACTCGCCTTCTTAGGAGGCATAGGACCCCGAAGATGAATTACCAAACCGTTTAAAAAGTTTCGTAAAATCTGATCGCCACACTCCATATATTTCGGGTGATTTTCATTTCTGAAAAACGCGCCTAGTTCACTTTTTGAAACTTTAAAGTCTGCCAACTCACAAATTTTCACAATATCTTCATCACGAAGTTTATGAGCGACTCTTAATTTTTTAAAAATATCGTTATTAGATAGTGCCATACACAAGCAAAGGTACATTATAATATTACAATGTAAAGAAGTCTATTACTATTGAATGCAATTTGTTCTTAATTCATTAAAAATCAAAAAATTAAAATAAATTGAATTAATGAGCTATATATTCTAATATAATACTATCTTCGCCACTTATAATAATTATTTAATATTTAGTAATGAACAAAGGAACAGTAAAATTCTTCAACGACACCAAAGGATTTGGTTTTATCACTGAAGAAGGATCAAACAAAGAACATTTCGTACACATCTCAGGTTTAATCGATGAGATTCGTGAAGGTGACGAAGTAGAATTTGACCTACAAGAAGGTAAAAAAGGATTGAACGCAGTAAATGTAAAAGTTTTATAATATACGCTTTAACTTTTTTTAAAAGAACAAAAGCCTTTCTTCGTTGATAGGCTTTTTTTATGCCTAAATTTTAACCATTTCCAATATTAAGTTTTCTATAACATTCTATTAAGAAAACCCCCTTAGAAACCTTATTTCTTCTCTAAATAAACGTTAAATCATACCCCAATAGTAATAGTATTCAGTACTTTAAGTGGAAACAATAAAACCACCTAAAAACAACTATTATGAAAACGCACTTTAACTATTTCTTGCTACTATTTTCCTGTTTAGCAATAGTAGCTTGCAACACTACTTCGGAAAAAAAAGAGGTCTTAGAGAAAAATTCTGAGAAGGTCGAGAAAAAGAGCTATACCATTAGAGAAGATGCTCCAACTACAAATGACACTTCAGAAAGCACCCCAGATGAAAGTAAGTTGACTCTTTTCATGAACTCAGAAATGAAAGATTGGAAGCCCATCCCTAAAAGCATGTGGCTACAACAAGATTTTATCGATAACTATAATACTACCAGTGGGATAGAAGAGAAAATTGATTATGATAAAAACACGTTCATAAAAGGCGACTTTAATGGAAATGGCTTTAATGATTATGCCCAATTTTTACTGAATCCAAAAGATGAAGTGGTATTAATGGCGTTTCACCAAACTCAAGAGGGATACGATACTTTCGAAATAGTAAATTATGGAACCGCTCCAAAATGTTGTCTAGGGGCTGGTATATCGGTAACACCTCCTGGAATTTACAAAAACACTGAAACCAATACAGATGTTACTGTTGAAAGTGATGCACTTATTTATTCAATTTATGAAAAATCGGATCGCATTTGGTATTTTAATGGAGAAAGATATGGTAGCTTTTTAATTAGCGATTAAAGCATTATAGTAGTACAGAAACCTTACCTTCTGTTAGAGTTATTCTTTAGGAAGCTTACGCTTCACTATTTTTTCTATAAGCGAATACCACAATGTTTTATTTCGCTTTTTCTTCCCTAACAAACGAGTAAGTTTAATTTTATAAACAGTGTGTATAATAGCCGCTACTAAGAGAGCTATTATACACACTGCTATTAAATAAACAATAAATTGTACATCCACGATACTGTTATTTAGATACAAGTATATTGTTTTGTACTAAAAATCCTACTTAATTAGTAGGATTTTTATTTCATTTTCGATAAAAAGCTTCAAAATAACGACAAAACAACCTTACAACGATATAACAGTCGTTTTTAAATTATTAAACTCTTCTATAATTTCATTTACAATATGTGCTGCAGGTTTAATATCATGTATCAACCCAGCAATTTGTCCAATTTCTAATTCTCCATCTTCTAAATCGCCTTCAAACATACCGCGTTTTGCCCTAGCACGTCCTAATAACTCTATAAGTTGCTCTTTGGAAGGATTTGTAGCATATAACTCCATTAATTCGTTAAAAAACTTATTTTTCAACATTCTAACAGGTGCTAATTCCTTTAAGGTAAGCAATGTATCACCTTCTTTAGCATCTACAACTAATTGTTTAAATGCATGATGTGATGAAGATTCTTCCGAAGCTACAAAACGACTTCCTATTTGTACTCCGTCAGCACCTAAAATCATAGCTGCTAACATTCCCTTTCCGTTTGCAATTCCGCCAGCAGCAATTAAAGGAACCTCTAATTGTTCTTTAACCATTGGAATTAGCGTAAAAGTTGTTGTTTCTTCACGTCCGTTGTGACCTCCAGCTTCGAAACCTTCAGCTACTACAGCATCCACTCCAGCCGCTTGTGCTTTCAAGGCAAATTTCACACTACTCACAACATGAACAACTGTAATTCCGTGTTCTTTAAGTCGAGCTGTATGTGTTTTAGGGTTCCCTGCAGAAGTAATTACAATAGGAACTTTTTCTTCAATAATGATATTGATAATCTCTTCAATATTAGGATATAACATAGGAACGTTAACTCCAAAGGGTTTCGACGTTGCCTTTTTACATTTAACAATGTGTTCCCTTAGTACATCTGGGTACATTGACCCTGCTCCTAGCAACCCCAATCCTCCGGCATTACTTACAGCACTCGCCAATCGCCAACCGCTATTCCATATCATACCCGCTTGAATAAGCGGGTATTTGATATTAAAAAGTTTGGTAATTCTATTCTCCACTATTGCTTAATAAGTTTAAAGCTATTGGTTTTATTATTAGATGTAATAGAAGCAATGTACATTCCACTTGTTAATTGAGAAAGATCCACAGAATTCTTTGTTGCTGAAATAGTTGTGTTAAGCACTTCTTTTCCAATTACATTATAAACTGTCATCGTAGCCTCTGAAACTCCTTCAGGGAAAGAAACATTAACATTTGTAGTTACCGGATTTGGATACAGTGCAAATTGCTCTTTTCTGAAATCATTTTCAAGTCCTAAATTTACCAATGCATTATAAGCATCTTCAAAGTTTGGAATTCCATATCCCATTTGATCGGTTGGATTGTTGTATAAATGAGCCGATTCTCTTACCACTTGCATTACTCGTGTATTTGGAATTTCTGGTCTAGCTTGCCATAAACTCGCCATAGAACCCGCTATAATAGGTGAACTAAAAGAAGTTCCACTACTTGTAGAAACATTTCCTCCTTGTGTGATTACTGCCGATTGTCTTCCTTGCGCCATAACATCTGGCTTAATACGACCATCAACAGTTGGGCCAATAGCACTAAAACTTACATAAGCCCCTCCTGAATTTACAGCACCAATTGTAAATACACCTGGAGCATCTGCTGGAGTCCAAACATAAGGAAAAGGATCACTACCATTATTCCCTGCTGAATTTACTAAAATCATTCCTTTATCAAATCCGTGATTACCTCCACGAGCACCAATTGTAGTCTGCCCGTCTAAATCGTTGTAATCATGATCGTATCTTGAATCATCAAACTCTCTATAGCTTAATGACGTATTTACTACTTGAACTCCTAAACTATCTGCGCGCTCTAAAGCTTCAACCCATAGTGCTTCTTCAAGAGGAGTCTCACTATTTCCATCTTCAGTAACAAAAAGATAAAAAGAAGCATTTGGTGCTGTTCCAACAAAAGGATCAGATCCTTCTAACAAACCTCCGATATCACTTGAAGTATTAATTCCGTGTGATCCTGTTCCTGTTACATCTACTTCTCTATCTACAAAATCATAGGTTCCTAAAAGGCGTCCTTCATTTATAATATGTGAATATGCTGGATTTGTCATCACTCCTGGAAATCCGTTATCCAAAACAGCAACAATAACACCTTCACCTGTAAAATCATTTTCATGTAAATAGTCTGTACCAATCATTTCTGTTTGGTTGGCAGCAGAACCGTAATTGTATATAATATTATTACTTGACTGGTTTTCAATCGCAAATTTATCATTAGGAGGTGATGTAGTAATAGGTCCAAAATTTAGATCCTTATCCATAAACTCTACAGAACTAACAAAAGCGAAATCATCTACAAGATTTTCAATATTTGTTACTGAGCCTCTAACGTAAATACTATTCATCCATTTAGATTTTGCATGTACAGTAATCCCTGGAGCACCTTTAATAGCAGCGATATAGGCTTCGTTTACAGGTACGTCACGCTCATCAATAGGTGTGTTATGCATTGCCTTTCGGTCTATAGCTGCTTGTGTAAGTATTGAAATTGGATTTGCAATTGATGTCGCAACATCTTCTTTATCAGCAAAAAATACAAGTGCATCTTGCTGAGCAAACATACATGGAGCTGTTAACACAGCGAATAGAAATAATAGTTTTTTCATAACAATTTTTAGTTTAAGCAATTACTCCGCTACCTAACAATTCATCGTTGCGATACCACGCAACAAACTGACCCTCAGCGATTGCTGATTGCGGATTATCAAAGATAACATAAAGTCCTGAATTTGTTTGATGCAATGTGGCTTTTTCCAACGCTTGTCGGTAACGAATTCGAGCCATTACCTCCATAGATTCATCTTCTTTTAAACGCATGTCTTCTCGCACCCAATGAATTTCTTCTTGTTGTACAAATAAGCCACGACGATACAAACCTGGATGATCCTTGCCTTGTCCGGTATAAATTACATTTTCTTTTACATCAGTATCTATCACAAACAAAGGCTCTATAGTACCTCCCACAGCCAGACCTTTGCGTTGTCCTTTTGTAAAATAATGTGCTCCTTGATGTACGCCTACTTCCTTCCCATCTGTTTTTGAATAGACATGTTTTGCAGAAAGAAATTCCAGTTCTTCTACTTCGGAAGCAAACGTTGGCATTTCTTTTTTGTAATCAGAATAATCTGAAGGTACTTCTACAATAACACCATCTTTTGGCGCTAACTGTTGCTGAAGAAACTCCGGAAGACGAACTTTACCTATAAAACACAATCCTTGTGAATCTCTTTTTTCGGCAGTAATTAACCCTTGCTCTGAAGCAATACTACGCACTTCTGGCTTAAGCAGCTCGCCCACAGGAAACAATGTTTTTTCTAATTGCTCTTGTGACAACTGACATAAAAAGTACGATTGATCTTTATTGGGATCTTTTCCTGAAAGTAATTGATAAGTAGCTTTCCCGTCTTTTTCTAAGACTCCTTTTCTACAGTAATGTCCTGTAGCCACAAAATCGGCTCCCAATTGAAGCGCAATTTTCATAAAGACATCAAATTTGATTTCACGATTACACAACACATCGGGATTCGGTGTGCGCCCCATCTTGTATTCGTTAAACATATAATCCACGATACGTTCTTTGTACTGCTCGCTTAAATCTACAGTTTGAAACGGAATTCCAAGCTTTTCAGCAACCAACATCGCATCGTTACTATCTTCCAGCCAAGGACATTCGTTTGAAATTGTAACGGTATCATCATGCCAGTTTTTCATAAACAAGCCAATAACTTCGTACCCTTGCTCTTTCAACAAATAGGCTGCTACACTAGAATCTACTCCACCGCTTAATCCGACAACTACTCTTTTTTTCTTCATATCTCAATTGCAAAATTACAATAAAATTGCATGCTTTTTAACCAAACAAAAAATTCCAAAAACCAACAATTTTCATTGGCTTTTGGAATTTGTCGTTAGCAGTGCTAAACATTACAGTCCAATGAAAGTAAACTGTTTTATTCTTTGTTCTTCTTTTTCTCTTTTTTAGGGTAGGTTTCTTCCAAAATAACCTTTCCGTTTTTATAATACTTCCAAAGTCCGTGCTTTTTATCAGCTTTGTAATTCCCTTCAATACTCACATTTCCACTCGCATCATAATAAAAGGCAGGACCTTCTAATAGCCCATTTTTATATTGAAGTTTTTTAAGCAAAACTCCGTCTGGCGAATAGTAGTTATTCGGACCTTCTTGTAATCCATTCACATAGGTGGTTTCTTCGGTAGGCTTTCCATTAGGATAATAGGTCACTTTAACACCGTCAAGTTTTCCCTTTTTGTAAAACTCTCTGGTCATCACATTTCCAGATTTTTTTGGATAATACAACCATTCTCCAATCCGATCTTTTCCGTCCATCTTCCCTTCACTAACCAACTTTCCTTTAATGGTATAATATTTTACTTCGGAAATTGAACTGGAGGCAGTAAATTCTTTTACTACGGAAGGTTGCGTTTTACAAGTTTCACAATAGAACTTAAAGGTACCTACCTCTTTTCCATGTTCGAAAGTACCTTCATAGCGAAGTTGCTTGGTTCCTGGGTACATTTTTTGCCAGACACCATGACGCTTCCCTTGCGCATCCATCTGATTAGTTTCAGATTGCGAAAAGCCAGTTACGGAGCTAAAAACTATTCCGAAGAAAAACAAAAACAGCGTTTTCATAAACATACTTTTTTAAACGAAATGAATTATTTTTAAATCTATTCAATACATGTTTTACCTTTCAAAAAAGATACCAAACACGATCTCATTTTAAAACTAACGCTTTCCTGTTTTCTTTTGTTGTTCAGCTTGCTCCATCATTTCAGCCATTTTTTTCTGAAACTTGTTTTGCTTTTTAGGCTTCTTCTTGTTTTCTTGAATCTTTGCGTGAATCTTATCTTCATCGATGATAAAGTTCTTAATCACTAGCATAATTCCAATAGTAATTAAGTTAGATACAAAGTAGTACAATGACAAACCACTAGCGTAGTTGTTAAAGAATACCAACATAAACAACGGCGACAAGTACATTAAAAACTTCATGTTAGGCATTCCCGGTTGTTGTTGGGCTTGCATGGTCTGTCCTGTTGTCATCATCATATAAATAAAGATCGCGATAGATGCCAAAATTGGAAATAAACTCACGTGATCTCCGTAAAAAGGAATATGGAAAGGCAATTCGGCGATTGTATCATAACTTGATAAATCGTCTGCCCATAAAAAGCTTTTCTGACGTAAATCGAACGCTGTTGGGAAAAATGTAAACAAGGCATAGAACACCGGAATTTGAAGTATCGCGGGCAAACAACCCTTCAACGGACTGGCACCTGCAATGTTTTGCAATTTCATTGTTTCTTGCTGAATCTTCATTTTATTATCACCAAACTTCTCTTTAATAGCATCCATTTCAGGTTTTAACACCTTTAATTTCGCTTGCGATAAGTACTGCTTGTATTGCACTGGCGATAATGCCAATTTAATTAAGATGGTAAGAACGATAATTGCAATTCCGGCAGGTAAAAATCCACTTAAGAATCCGAACAATGGAATAATAATATACTTATTTATAACTCCGAAAATCCCCCAACCTAATGGCATCGCTTCGTCTAAATTACGGTCATATTTTTTAAATATCTGGTAATCGGAAGGACCATAATACATATTCATATTATACGAAAGTCCACCAGCCTTCGGCTCTAACAACATTTTAGCGCCGTATTGTTTTGTATATACCGTATCAATTTCTTCGTTTTCAACTAAATCGATCGAAGATAAAGCCACCTCTTTAAAAGGGGTATCTGTTAACAACATGGAACTAAAAAAGTGCTGACGGAAGTTCATCCAAGAAACATCTTTTTCAAGTTCTTCATCTTCTCCGTTAGGATCTAATTTTGAATGCTTACTTCCTTCGTATTCGTAAGTTAAACGTGAATATCTATTCTCGTAACTTATACTCTTCGCATGACGATAGCCTTTAAACTTCCAATCTAAATACATTGGCTGCGATGTATTCAACACGCCGTCTAAGCCTTTTGTAGTAAGACTAAACCCTAACATATACTCTTCCGGCTCTAACTCGTAACGATACTCGATGTAAGAGTCATTGTTGGTTTTCAAACGCATAGTTAACACGCTATTTTCACCATTTTTGGTCAAAGTAGGCTCAAAATAAAGCTCTTGAGAATTCAACAAACGATTCTCTGCTGAAAACTGAAGGTTTAACGAAGCATTCCCGTCTTTTATTAAATACACAGGAACAGAATCGTACGTATGAAGTTGTTTTAAACGTGCTTCAGTAATATACCCACCTTTATTACTAATGGTAAGTGAAAGCACATCGTTTTCTAAAACAGTCGTTGCACTCGTAGCAGAAGGAAGCGTTCCGGAATACGCAAACGAACCTAGTCTATTTTTAAGTTTTGCTAATCCTAACGAATCTGTAGTACTTGCGGCAGAAAGCTCTTGAACTGCTTCTTGAAGTTGAATGTCTTTTTTTGCGGTTTCAGACGCTGCTTGCTGTTGTGCTGCAGCTTCCGTTTTTGCTTTTTCTGCTTGTATTTCTTCTTCAGAAGGTCTGTTTAGATACAACATCCAAACTAAAATTCCTCCTATTAGTACGAACCCTATTAATGAGTTTACGTCAAATTTCTTTTCTTCCATACGTAGTCCCTTACTTGTTTCGGGATTAGGTTTAATTAATCTTTATTTCTAATATCTTCGGAAAGTTTCTCGTTAGTACAGAACTTTCAGAATAAACTATTTTAACTATGCTGCTATACACAACAATAACGCCTTTTTAGGCAATACGCCAAATTGTCGTATTACTTTTTTGAAGCATGCTCACTAGCAGCTTTCACAAACGCAACAAATAATGGATGCGGATTGGCAACAGTACTTTTATATTCAGGATGGTACTGAACTCCCACAAACCAAGGGTGTGATGGCACCTCAACAATCTCTACCAATCCCGTTTCAGGATTTGTTCCTGTAGCAACCATACCAGCATCTTCTAACTGATGTTTGTATGCATTGTTGTATTCGTAACGATGTCTGTGACGCTCGTTGATATGATTACCACCATATATCTGACTCGCTAAACTATCGTCTTTCAACTCACATTTCCACGATCCCAAACGCATGGTTCCCCCTTTGTTGGTGATATTTTTTTGGTTTTCCATCAAGTTAATCACTGGATCTTTCGTTTCAGGATCCATTTCAATCGAATTGGCATCTTTAATTCCCAATACATTTCGAGAATATTCAATCACCGCCATTTGCATTCCTAAGCAAATTCCGAAGAAAGGCAAATCATGCTCACGTGCATATTGTACTGCTGCAACTTTCCCTTCAATACCGCGCTCCCCAAATCCTGGTGCGACTAATATTCCGTTTAAGTTGGCTAATTTCTCCGCAATATTTTCTTTGTTGATATATTCTGAATGGATAGAAACTACATTTACTTTCACTTCATTTACAGCACCTGCGTGAATAAATGCTTCCAATATTGATTTGTAGCTATCCTGAAGCTCTACATATTTTCCGATCAAGCCAATATTTACTTCGCTCTTTGGATTTTTATGACGTTGCAAAAACTGGTTCCATAATTCTAAGTTTGGTTCCTTTGCATCTTTTATCTTTAATTTCTTTAATGTAACCGTATCTAAGCCTTCTTCCAGCATTAAATTTGGCACATCGTAAATGGTTGAAGCATCAATAGACTCAATTACTGCGTCTTGCTTCACATTACAGAACAACGCTAATTTTCTACGTAAATCGTCCGATAGTTTATGCTCTGTTCTACACACCAAGATATCGGCTTTAATACCGCTTTCCATCAATGTTTTCACCGAGTGTTGTGTCGGTTTTGTTTTTAATTCGCCCGCTGCAGAAAGGTACGGAATCAACGTTAAGTGAATTACCAACGCGTTGTCATCGCCCATCTCCCACTTTAATTGTCGAACAGATTCTATATAAGGTAGAGATTCAATATCTCCTACGGTTCCTCCAATTTCAGTAATTACAATATCGTAATCGCCTGTTTTTCCTAAAATCTGGATGCGTTCTTTTATCTCATTGGTAATATGAGGAATTACCTGTACCGTTTTTCCTAAAAACTCGCCGCGACGCTCTTTCTGAATTACACTTTGGTAAATACGCCCCGTGGTTACGTTATTTGCTTGCGATGTTTTTACGTTTAAGAAACGTTCGTAGTGTCCTAAATCAAGATCTGTTTCGGCACCATCGTCTGTTACGTAACACTCTCCATGCTCGTACGGATTTAAAGTTCCTGGATCTATATTAATGTAAGGGTCTAATTTCTGAATGGTCACACGGTATCCCCTAGCTTGTAATAATTTAGCTAGTGATGCTGCAATAATTCCTTTTCCTAAAGATGATGAAACCCCGCCCGTAACGAAGATGTATTTTGTAGTGTTCATGGATGCGATACTATATTAACTATACGGGATGCAAAGGTAAGGTTTTATTGCGGAAGGCAATAAGGAAATTAAAACAATTGCGAAACAATGTGAATCTTACTATTTGTACTAGATTTACAAGCTTTTATTTGCATAAAAAGCTTTATTCCAATTAATACAAATACCGCGGCTTTTTTTCAATAAGTGGTTTTATGAGGCTTTCCAACCCATTCACTTTTATTTCGTCCATTTCGCGCATCATATTACCCAGTTTTCCTTCCGGAAATCCTTTTTGTTTGAACCACGTAAAATAGGCTTCAGGAATGTTCACTAAATATTGGTCTTTGTATTTTCCGAAGGGCATTTTATAATTTGCCAGCTCTATAAGGTGTTTGGGATCTGGATTATTTGAAAGACTCATATACGTTAAGTTGTTTGGTAACATATTGTTCCCATTGGTATTCTTTTTCTTTGTTTTTTGAATGCTCCGATTCCGAATCGAATAAATTTTGCATCGTTTGTCGTTCGCCTTCTACTTTTTGATAAATCGCTTTCATTTCTTTTTTTATTGCTTTTGAAAAGGAAGCTTCAGAAATTCGTTTTCGCAATATACGAGCGTGTAATTCTGAAATATCAAAATGTGTTTGCTCGTGTTTCAATATATATTCTGAAACATACGCTTCTTTGTACCAAGATTCTTCTGGGTAAAAATAACTCTGAACCGTAAAATCATACGTTAGCTTTTCCTCCAGCAATTTATAAGAATACGAAAATGAAATTCCAGAACTTGTACTTGCCACATAATCGGCTCCTTCTGAAGGTTGTGCCTTAAAGTCGCTCCACGTTAGTTTTTTGTTTTCGTCCCAGTTTATCTTTACCGGATCACTTTCCGAAGAAAAAAAGAAAACAAACAGCAATATAGGAATACCAAATAATTTCATATCGTTTTAAACGGAAAAGAATACTAGTTTATTTTACAATTGAAGCGATTAGAGTTTTAATCAACTCCAACCTCAACGTTGGTTCATTTTAACTTCACGAAGAATCAAAATTCTGAAAATCTAAGTCATTTTAAAACTATCAAAACCGTTTTTAAATTTTACATCCCTTGATATAGAAAAGGGGGTTTTACCCCTCTAAATATGGGAGAATAACACGTATATCGTTGTTACTAAACTTATTAAGATTGTAATTAAAAGTGCGAAAATTAAATGTAGCACTTAAAATTACGCAACCTCATGAAAACAAAACTGACCCTTTTAACACTCCTATTTTCAGTAATTGTTTTTGCACAAAGTGGAATAAACTACAAGGCAATCGTCAAAGATGGAAGTAACAATATTCTCGCCAATCAGATGATCGACGTACAATTTATAATTTATGAAGGCGCTGCAGGAACTAATAATGTTTATCAAGAAAGTCATACAACCAATACCGATGCCAATGGGATGGTAATTTTAACTATTGGTGAAGGCACTACCTCTGACGTGTTTACAAATATTGAATGGGAAACTGACGAACACTGGCTTAATGTTCAAATTGACACAGGCGCGGGGCTCACCGATTTAGGCACGACACAATTTATGGCAGTGCCTTATGCTTTACATGCGACTAATGTTTCTGGGCTCGAAGCTATGAATGAAGGGAGTGGTATTGGTTGGCGACTGTTATCTCGAAATCAAAACAACTATGGTAATATTGGTTTTAGCGCCATAGACTTTAGCTACGTTTCTGACCCCAACCTCGGCTTAGGTGCAACAGGAGACTATTCCTTTAGTTTGGGGCATAATGGTACGGCATCTGGAGAACATTCATTAGTGTTCGGTGATCAAAATTATAGTTTTTCCGACTTTGCTATTGCTATGGGAAATAATAATATTGTTTCTGGTGTAAACGCTACTGCCATCGGAGCAATAAATCAGGTGCCCGGAAATTATGCTTTTGCAGTTGGTCTTCAGAATCAAGCCACAGAAAACTATACAATGGCTCTTGGAAACAATGCGGTTGCCTCAGGTGAATACGGAATTTCTGTTGGTCGTAGTACAATTTCATCAGGAATTGGTGCCATAGCAATGGGAAGTTTCACTGAAGCTTCAGGAGATTTTTCGGTAGCAATTGGAAGCGAATCTGAAGCACAAGAATATGGCTCAATTGCTATAGGAGATCATGCTACAGCAACACGACTCAATGCTATAGCTATGGGTAGAGATGCAACTGCTACGAATCAAGATGCGGTCGCTTTGGGTTATAATAACCGAGCAGCGCACAGTTACGCATTAGCTACAGGAAGTAGCACAGTGGCCAGTGGTCTTGCCTCATTCTCATCGGGTTTCGAATCTGAAGCGTCTGGACCATATAGTGTAGCGATGGGTAGATTGTCTCTTGCGTCAGGAAACAATAGTTTTTCTTTCGGAGAAGACAGTTGGGCCAATAACAATCATGCTGTGGCTATAGGAGAAAATGTTTCTGCACAAGGCGAAAATTCAACAGCTTTAGGATTTAGCAGCAATGCTACTGGTTCACAATCAGTAGCCATCGGTCGCGGGCTTACAGCTCAAGGTGCTGGGCAAGTAGTCGTTGGTAGTTTCAACGAGGTAATTGGAACTTACCCAAACCCATCAGGGACTCCCTATTCTAATGATCCTGTGTTTATAGTCGCTAGCGGGGGAAACGATGAGTATAGAAGAAATTCACTCACAGTACTATATAATAACAATGTAGGCATTGGAACAAGTACCCCAGAAGAACGATTGCATGTTGTTGGGACTGTCCGTATTGGAACTGAGACTATTGAGGATACTGGAAGCAATCAACTTTCCTTTAATGCAAGTTTGTTACCCGATGGTGATAATTTGATGCGATTGGGAAATTCGTCGAATCGATGGATAGGTGTCTGGGCAGTCGATGGAACAATAAATACTTCAGACCGAAGAGATAAAGAGAATATAACCGATATAAACTATGGTCTTGCTGAAATTGAAAAATTAACCCCCGTACGCTTTAACTGGAAACAAAGACCCGAAGCTGGAATGAAGCTAGGTTTGATTGCTCAAGATATTCAAAAAATCATTCCGGAAGTAGTGATGGATCGTGAAATTATCTATTCTGAAGATGACCCTACATCGTATAAAACAAAGTCGTTAGATCGCTTAGGAGTTTACTATTCAGACTTGATTCCTGTGTTAATAAAGGCCATTCAGGAACAACAAAACATTATACATAGTCAAAAATCTGAAATTCTACGTCATACATCTGAAATCGATATCCTTTCAGAAGTCAATAAAAATCAGGATGAAAGGATGCAGCAACTTTCCGAAGAAATTTTAAAGTTAAAAGAACGTACAAATCGTATAAACCAATTAGAAACCAAACAATACTAAACAATGAAAAAAACAATTACTTACATCGCATTACTCTTTTCAGTTATTGTAGTTGCGCAAAACGGAATAAATTACAAAGCAGTTATTACAGACAATGATAATGTGGTTGCTAATCAAGTTGTAGCTGTTCAATTTCGAATTATAAAAGGTGCTGGGATGTCTATCTTATATCAAGAAACGCATACACCGACAACAGACGCCAATGGTATGGTGTTTTTAAGCATTGGTGAAGGGACCGTAAATGCAGGAGTTTTCGAGAATATAAATTGGGGATCGGATGATCATTTCTTAAATGTACGTGTAAATACAGGAGGCGGATTAATTAATATGGGAACGACACAATTTAATACTGTGCCTTATGCCCTTCATTCAAAAACCGCTGAAACAGCACTAAATCCAGATGACGATTGGACTGTTTCAGGAAATAAAATTTACAGAGCGTCGGGGGATGTTGGTATAGGCACTACTGACCCAAATTCCCTTTTACATCTCAAAGCACCCGGATTTCAAATAGGTGATGGTATTCACTTTGAAACTTCTGGCGCAACTGGTGAAGATTGGTATATATACATGAATGAAACAGATGACCTTAATTTTCGCAATGATGCTTTTGAAACAATCTCCTTTCAAAAAAACACTGGGAATATAGGAATTGGTACCACAGATCCAGATGCGAAACTACATGTTGAAGGCAACTTGAAGTTAGTTGATGGTACGCAGGCAGTGGGTCGTGTACTTACGTCTAACGCCGACGGACTTGCATCTTGGCAGGATGCAGTAGTAGATGACGGTGATTGGGTTACTGCTGGCCCCAATATACATAATGGTAATGGGGGAAATGTTGGTATCGGAACTGCCAGTCCTAGTGGTACACTCCATATTAAAAACACCGGAACTGTTGTTCCAGCTTTGCGAATACAAAATTCATCAGGAGCAACTAAATTTAGTGTCAATACAAATGGAGGCACAACTATCGGAATTAATAACACCACTGGGGCACCAGATAACGGGCTTTTTGTAGCTGGGGCTGTAACTATTGGAACTACAGACTTTGCTACGGGTTTTGCACTTTCTGTTGATGGCGATGTAATTGCTGAGGATGTGGTTATACAAGATTCGGGAGCATGGCCAGACTATGTTTTTGAGAATGATTATAAGTTATTGTCCATAGATGAAATGGCTCAAGTAATTAATGAGAAAAAACATTTGCCAGGTATTCCTTCTGCAAAAGACGTAGAAGCCAACGGCATACTTATAGGAGATATGCAAAAACGCACCATGGAAAAGATAGAAGAACTATCGCTTTATATTATTCAATTACACGAACGTCTCAAAGCGTTAGAAATAGAAAATGAGCAGCTGAAAGATTTGAAGAAAGAGTAGCACGTATAGATAAACTCCTTCATCGCAAACAATGATTTGACAAACTCTTAGCACTTACCGAACTTTAATTATCTACAAGGGAATTATGTTTTTTTTTAGGATTACCCCCGAGGTTCTGCCTCGGGAATTCTAAATAATCAAACAAAATCTAATTAATTCTTATCAATTAAATACCCATTCATAAACCCGGAATATGTTACAGCTTTTCCTTCATCTACAAAAATCGGATTGGAGAAAGAAGTAAGCCCAGGGGAATTTATATTTATCCCTTTACCAGAGTAAACAACCTTGCCATCAATTTCTATTTTTTGATTGTTAAAACTACTTACTGAAAGAAGTACGAATATTTTACCTATTGGTACAGTATAATTATTGGTATTAATAACTACTGCCACCCCACTATCTATTAAAAACCCACTTACGCTTGAATTTATAGATGAGTTTGTAATAGTAACTCCAGCATTGATTAGTAATGGGTTTTCAAATGAGTTTACATTATTAAAATTTTGACTTGTATCTAAAAATTGTAAATTATTTATAAAAAAGGTACTAGTAGTGCTTGTGTAATAATTAGTTAGATAAAAAGTCTTTCCAACAGGGACAGTATATCCTGCACCATCCAATGAACCAATAGTTATAGGGGTCATTCCTTCAAAACCGTCTGGATATTGAGGGTTTTTTAAGATCTCAGTTAATGGCTTTAAATCTACACTAGTTCCATTTCCATTTTCAATACCTAAAGTAAGCATAGTACCTGCTAAAGTGGGTATTGTTAAGTTTTGGTCATCTGTACCAGTATCAACTACATTTTCAAAACTTACATTTCCATTTCCATCTGTAGTCATCACTTGCCCAGCGCTACCATCAATAAGTGGCATATTATATGCATCGTTGATGTTCATTAAACCACTTTTATAAATGGTAAGCGCATTTTTACGTTCAAAAAGGCCTGTACCGTTCCCTATTGAAAACAAACGATCTGCAATGTTGTAGTTCAATGCATCTGTTGGAGTGTACTCAGTTGCATAAACCCCAAAAGTAGTTTCGGCATACGATGGCGAATCGTTTCGATATCCAAATGTTGTAGAAATAAAACCAGACGACTCAGTATACTCACCAAATGCAACAGAATTATTTCCTGAAGCTTCAGTAAAATTACCAAAAGCGGCAGAGCTTTCCCCAATTGCTCGAGTATACGAACCAAATGCAGCAGATTGTAGTCCAGATGCGGTTGTGAAAACACCAAATGCACTAGAGAAATTCCCCGAAGCAGTTGTGAGGACTCCAAAAGCTGAGGAACTCGTACCTGATGCGATGGTTCCATATCCAAAACCTGCTGAAGATTCCCCAATATTTACATGATCCCAACTCGTATTATTTGCATTACCCGCTCTAAAAGCTGCTTTTCGAGGATTAAAAAACATACGTGAACCTGAACCTGTAATAGCAATAGTATCACCTACGTTATTCGCGCCAGTAACTAAAAACCCGTCTTCTCCATTAATTGTCACAGCACCACCCGTAGCTATAATTGTTTTTCCTAGACCAGCACCTCCTTTATTGTAAGCGTCATTAAGTGTCCCCTTTCGAGTATCTTCAGCAAAATTTGCATAGGGCACACTCATAAATTCTGTAGCACCTAAATCGACCATACCAGCACCTGTATCTATTTGTACATTTAAAAAATGATGATCCACGCCCCAATCCAAAATTGAAAAATCACCACTATCAACAGTTCCCTCTCCTATGTTCACCATGATAATTCCATTACTATCTGTCATAGTATTTTGTGTTTCTTGATACACGTTTGTAGTTCCACCTTCCAGAATTTGAAATTGGATAGTAATAGCTTGATTAGAAAGCACATCACCATTAACATCCTTTATGAGTGCTTTATAGTTTATACCGTTTTGCGCATAGATTGCTACGGAAAGAAATAGAACCGAAATTGTAAGTAAAAATGTTCTCATAATTATTAAACTTTAAATAATAGTAAGAATAAAGGCTTTTACGCTCTAAAAATTTTTAGTGAATGACTTTGTTTTTTTAGTGAATGCAGCAATTCACTTTATGTTGAGAACACATAACTCTAATTTATTTTAAGCTTGTTAATGACTGCTAATTCAATTAGAAAACAGGTGCTACATTCAAATATAAAATGTGTAAAAATCAGTTTCTTCAGAAACAGCATGCCTACTTTACCAACCTTCAGAAAAAAATCATTATGCTCGCGGAGACTTCTACTATACTGCATAGACGATAAAAAATCAAAAGAGGAAAAGCATTGACTCAAAACATTCTTAAAAAATTAAACTTATAAATACGTAAAATTCCGAAGTAACTTTAAAATTAAGAGCTCAGAAAACTATTATAATCTCACTCACTAAAAAAACAAAGTCATTCACTAAAAATAATTCGTGTAAAAAAACTTGTTCAATACATTTAATGTGTTATTAATCAAACCTTAATAAAATGAAAAAACTATTTTTTAGCATGTTGTTTTTTGCGACTCTTGTTATAAATGCTCAAACTGGAATTAACTACAAAGTCTTAATAAAAGATGGTGGCGGTACTGTTTTAGTAAGTCAATCCGTGACAGTACAATTTTCGATTTTAGAAGGAGCTGCGCTCACAAATGTATATCAAGAAACACATACCACTACTACAGATGCTAATGGTTTTGTGATTTTAAATATAGGAGAAGGAACTTTGATGAGTGGTGATTACAGTCAGATAGCATGGGGAGATGATGAACACTTTTTAAATGTTCAAATTAATTCGGGCGCTGGACTTACTGATATGGGAACGACTCAATTTATGGCGGTACCTTATGCCAAATTTGCTGAAAATTCAATCACTAAAATAGATAACCTTACAGATGCAAAAGCAGAAACTAAAAGTGTTTTTGTAGGTGAAAATTCTGGAAATGCTGACGATGGTAATAACCAGAACACTGCATTAGGTTTCGACGCTTTAAAAAATAATATTAATGGTTTACAGAATGTTGCTATAGGAGAATCTACTTTATTAGGAAATATTTCTGGTGATAGAAATACTGTGATTGGTCAATCTGCAATGCGCAGAAACACCACCGGAAGTAACAATACTGCCGTTGGAGAAGAAGCACTATACAATAATACATCTGGTCAAGGAAATATTGCTATAGGTCAATGGGCAGGAAGAAATGAAAATGATGATAACAAACTTTACATTGACAATTCTAGCACCTCAGACCCATTAATTTGGGGTGATTTTACCGATGGAAATGAAAAAGTTAAAATTAATGGAAACCTTGAAGTTTCTTCTACAAATACAAGTAGTACACCTTCGCTTAACTTAATACATGAAGGGGTAACAGGAGCTCGAATAAACTTTAGTAACACAGACACAACGAATGATAATTTATGGACACTTTATGGAGATACAAATGACATAGATGCCAACAGTATTTTTAATATTTTTCATTCTAATACGGGTAATATTGTAACAGTAAAAGGGGATGGTAAAGTCAATGTTAATGGTGACTTAACAGTTACAAATACTACTAAAATTGGTACGTCTGGAGCTGCCATTTCAGAAGTTATAAAATTGACCGGAACCACCTATCGCAATGCTGTAGGAAATGTGGGATCAAATAACATTCCCTATCCTTCAGGATATAACTGGGAGAATACGTATGTAGTCAGTTTCAAAGTAAAACAGAGAGAGGGAGGTCTAGGAGGGATTAATAAATACACCTCATTAGGGAATTACAATTCTGGTGATGACCAATCAATTTATATAGACCTTAGGAATGACCCAACAACTAATAATACTAATTATATACAACTAAATATATCAGACCCACAGTATGAAGGTGCAGAATATGTTTTAATACTTATGAAAATAGATTAATAAAATTTGTTTTTCAAGAGCACTATTAATCATTTAATATCGCCTCTTATGAAAACATGTATTCGTAGTAACATTTTTTCGTTTTGGCTACACTTCCCTTTTCATGGCAAAATTTCATGAATTAGAAGCTAAACTTTCAGAAAATGAAAAACGCTTGTTTTAAAAAGGGGTTTTCCCCCTTTCAAAAAGGGAGGATAATCTCTATATTACTAACTATAAAGTTATTAAGATTGCAACTAAAAGGAATAAGTCCAAATTTAGCATGCCTTACAGTATAAAACACGTAATGATATCTAAAAGTAAAGATATTGCATACTAAGTTAATTTAGTAACTAGAATTATATAACCTCATGAAATTAAAAATCACAACTAGTATTGCAATTTTAATTAGCTGTATCTGTCTTGCACAAAACGGTATTAATTACAAAGCAGTAATAAAAGACGGAAATGGAAATATTGTTGCCAACACCCTTATAGCTGTTCAATTTACGATTACTGAAGGAACTCCTGAAGGAACCATCGTATACCAAGAAGACCATTCACCAAATACTGATGCAAACGGACTTATAACTATAAATATTGGGGAAGGAAACCCAAGCTTAAATCTATTTAGTGATATAGATTGGGGTGGTAATTCTCATTTTTTGAACGTGCAAATAAATACTGGCTTTGGTCTTACAGATATGGGAACTACCGAATTTAAAACAGTACCGTATGCATTATCTGCTCCAAGCACTTCAAAATGGGAGAGCACTTCAAATGGAATTTATCGTTTAGAAGACAATGTCGGAATCGGAACAGTTCCTGACAATTCTCGTAAGTTGTTTGTATCCAATAATGACGAACAATATTCATTGTTCACAGAAAACTCATATGCGGGGAATAATTCAAAATATGGGATGTATAATTTACTTTCTTCTGAAGGAACAGGAACTAAATACGGCCTTTATAATAGTCAAATTTCTAGCAGTACAACAACCTCAACATACGGAGTATATAACATAATGACAACAGCTGGTGCTAGTGCAAGCATGTTTGGTATTTACTCCTTTGTATCTAATGCCGGCACAGGAAGTCATTATGCCATATATGGATATGCTTCTGGTCCGGGCAACTACGGAGTTTATGGCTACAATAGTAGTTCGAGCCAAGGATGGGCAGGATATTTCAACGGAAGAGGACAAGTTACAGATCGTTTAATGGTAGGTAGTGACCACAAAGGTAGACAAGGTGTTAATTTAAATCAGAGAGAGTTATTTGTTAGAAATGCTGACACAACCGTTATACGAGCTAAGTATTCAGGAATTGGATCTGGAGGGGAAATGGAATTCTACATGAATACAGGTTTTAAAACACTCGAAATACAAGCATCAGAAACTATAAACACAGGTTCTCAAATACAAATGTATAAGGCAGATGGCTCTTTAGGAATATCTTTAGATGCAGATTTTTTAGGCCTTGGAAGAGTTATAACTCAAGAAATAGAAGTAACTGGAGCAGATTTAGCAGAGTTTTTTAAAGTGAATACAGCGAGTATGTCTAATGCTATTAGACCCGGAGTTTTATTGTCTATTGATGAAGATAATCCGGGGGATGTGGTTATGACTTCGGAAGCATACGACACAAAAATTGCTGGAATAATAAGTGGCGCAAACGGAGTGAGGCCTGGTTTATTAATGGGTGGCGATATTGAACGTCAAGAAGATGCCTTACCAGCAGCTACGGGTGAGTTTCCAATAGCCTTGGCAGGAAAAGCATATGTCTATGCCAATACCGAAAACGGCCCTATTAAAATAGGTGACATGCTTACCTCCTCTTCCTCCCCAGGATACGCCATGAAAGTAAATGACTATGAAAAAGCTCGAGGAGCCATCATTGGAAAAGCGATGACAGCTTTAGATTCGGGTGATGGTTTTGTACTAGTACTTATAAGCCTCAATTAAAAGCGTCTCATTATTTATCACATAAATATTAAAACAAACTATAAATAACCTATTAAAAACTAAGTACTAAGTACTAAGTACAATTTAAAAACAACCAACATGAAACTAAAATTCACATTATTGAGCATGCTTTTGGTGTCTTTCTTCGGAATGGGGCAAAGTATCGAGAAATTTAGTATTGACAGTGGAGGAGCTTCCGCAAGTGCCGGAAACATTCAAATACTCTATACCCTTGGAGAAGTCAATGTACAAGAACGCAGTGCTGGCAACATACAAGTTTCTGAAGG
>NZ_FNBA01000056.1 GCF_900102055.1 Ulvibacter litoralis | reverse complement strand
GCCTATGGCATCTCAAAATCAAGAATACCGTATGATAAAAATTATGTTTCAAAATTAAACTAGAATTAGTTGTTTTTTAGCTCAGTTCTTTGTTGCCAGTAGTTTTTTTATCAGTTATAATTTCTGTTTCGTTAAATATTGATAATTTCAAGGATTTTAATAATTCGGATGGTTTAAATTCAGTCAGTTTTAAATTAGCTAGTATTCTTTCGAATGCAATGAAAGTCACAAAAGATTGTAAAATGGCTTTGTCGATATTAGGATTTTCATAATAGCTACTTTGTTGTAATCCTAAAAAGTTGAATATAATTAACGCTATAAAAAACAGAGAATATATAACAAGTTTTATATTGTTTTTTGAAACTATATATTCACATAATTCAACAAGTTTAAATCTTTTCATTTTTTCTGATTTCCTTGCTAAAAAAGGGATAAGTTTAAAAGTCAGAAACGTAACTTGCTTATGTAGTAATGTTGCTATAATCACTCCAGATGTTATAATTAAGTAAATCCAAGTTTCTTCTTTCAGACCAGTTATCAATTGACTTTCATCAATTCTATAAAGTATCATAGGAATAGAAAAAGACAATCCTAAATAGGCAAATAAATAAATTTGAGTCGACAATATCGGAATTGCAACTGTAACAAAGCCATAGAGTAAAGTGAAAGGAAATAAAATAGCTTGTACTATAAAATCAAACGCCTTATTTTTAAATTTCCGATTTATCTGATAAAATATAATACAGACAACAATATAAGTTCCAATTATCCAATAAAGGTTTTCAATATTGGAAGCGTAATCAGTTAAATACTTAATTCCGACTACGAGCAAAATCATTCCCAAGTTAATGAGTAGGACTAATATTGTTGATATGATTTCTTTCTTAATATTGTTCAATTCTCAAATTACTGGCAACGGGTTTGTATAATAATTGTAGCGCTTGGCGCAGCGTGCGGCTTGAAGCGGCGACATCTTTTCAGTTTCTTATTTAGTTCCAATTATTCGGAG
>NZ_FNBA01000021.1 GCF_900102055.1 Ulvibacter litoralis | reverse complement strand
CTCTGAATAATTTGAACTAAATAGAGAATTGAAAAGGTGTCGCCGCTTCAAGCCGCACACTGCGCCAAACGCTACAATTATTATACAAACCCGTTAGGCACAATGTAAACCAACCATTCATGAACAACCTAATACCTTTTATTGCTTCTTTCTTTTTACCTGGAATTGGACAATTCGTCTTAAAGGATTTTAAAAAGGGAAGTATTATTTTTTTGTCAAATATCATTTTGACGTTTATCTTAATAAGCACCGACTTTCTTAGTTTTATACCAAATTGGACTCCTCATATAGTTTTAATGATTTGGGCACTTTTTGATGTTTATGATAAAATTGAGCACCGCGATGGAAAAAAATCAGCAACGAGATATATGGCATTTAGCCTACTTATAGTGGTTGTTTTACTCCCAATAACATTGACTCTTTTGATAACTGGGATTTTTAAAGGTGTAGAATTCCTATCTGATGAATATCTCAATGAGGATAGGACAAAAACCGAAATGAATAAAATTTCGACGGAACTAGGACTTTATAAAAATCATTATAGAGTTTACCCAAAAAACTACGACTCATTTATCGGACAAAAACCAATTTGGGGAAGTTGGAAAGCAGATAGTTGGAAAAACCCATATAAGTACGAGTTAATTGACTCTTTGAATTATAAATTAATTTCAGCTGGAAAAGATGGAATTTACTTTAATGAAGATGATATTATAAGGAGTAATTAAAAAACACAGTGCCTAACACTGTATAACAATTATGGCTCTTGCGGGAATTTCACATTAATTTCTACAAATAATTAGCTATATTGGTTTCTGAAAAATAACGTAAAGCTTGCCCTTCTGAGTCTCACGCAGCTCTGAATAATTTGGTGCTAAGAAGAGAATGAAGAACTTGTCGCTGCTGCCCTCAGCGCGCTACGCCAAACGCAACAATCGTTATACAAACCCGTTACCATTAATTTTGACGTAAAAAATGAAAAGAATCTTATTAATCACTTTATTAATTAGTCAAGGTATAATCTTTGCACAAAATGAATCAAATTTTAAAATATATGAAAGCCCTGTTTACATTGACAAAGTAAAAACTGATAGTGTAAGAGCTACATACACTTCAAATTCTGGTAAAACTGGAATTATAAGAAATGATAAAAAAGAGATTGTTTTTGACTTGTTTGATGAAAATTTTTCAAAAATCCATTCCAAATTAATCGAGACTGATAAAAAGGAAACCTACATAGGGGATATTTTTTACTCGAACGAAATAAATGTGTTTACAGAGACATTTCCAGATAAAGATGTTAAGGTACTTACTTGCTACGTTTTCAACCTTGAAAATAAAACAAACAAGAAAATAGAATTATCGTCAACCACTATCGACAAAAAACTAAGTTTGTTTTCTAACCAAAAAGGAGCCAAGTTTTCAATGTCGCCAGATTTAAATTATTTTTCTATAACTAATTACACAATTCATAAAGATGAAGTTTTTTATCACGTTAGCGTTTTTGATTCTAAAACTTATGAATTAGTTTATGATCAACAAATTACTCGAAATGAAAACAAATTCTTTTCATTATCTGAGATTCAAATTGATAATAGCAAAAATGTTTTCCTATTAGGCGAATCTTTTTTCGATGAAGAATCACCAAAAATAAAGAGTGAGAAAAACAGACATTTTATTGTCGAAAAAATTTCTAAAACAGATTACTCAAAATTGGATTTAAATTTAGAAAATAAATATATTAAATCTTTAAAAGCTGTAACAGATGCGAATGAATACAATTTATATGGTTTTTATTCTGATTCAGGTTTAAATGCAATAAAAGGTGTCTGCAATATCTTAATTGATATGGAAAATTTTGAGATAAAAAATAAAAATTTACAAGACTTACCGTCGCAAGTTTATGCTGATTTATTTGGTACTGATAAAGCCGACAAAAAGAAAGGAAAAGAATTATTTGAATTTAAAATAGATTACATTCTTAACGATGAGCAAAACAACATTTACTTAACAGCAGAACAATTTTATATAACTTATGAAAATGATAGAAAGGTTGAGCATTACGATGATATTTTAATAATAAAATTTACTCCAAATGGAAAGTTAGATTGGGGTAGAAGTATTTTAAAATACGATTATAAACCATCTTATAATGCTTTTGTAAAGAATAATGAATTGCATATAATCTTAAACTCTGGAAAAAAATTAAAGGAATTGAACGATGGCAGAACTAAAGCTACTGTAGGTTTATTTGAGACTTCTGCACTATATGATTTTGTTTATCTAAATACAGGTCTTGGCAAAATAAATAAAATTCAGAACAATAAGAAAAAGACATATTACCTTCCAAATTATGGAAATTACATAGACGGAAAGTTTATAATGATAAGTGATTCTCAAAAAGAGAGGCAGTTTATGACATTAGAGTAAAAAACTAATGGTAACACTGTATACTAATCATAGCTTTTCCATAATTACTTCGTGTTTAGTACTCAAAAATTACTACTTTAGTTATCGGAACAATATGAACTAGCTTGCCTTTCTGAGTCTCACGCAGCTCCGAATAATTGGAACTAAATAAGAAACTGAAAAGGTGTCGCCGCTTCAAGCCGCACGCTGCGCCAAGCGCTACAATTATTATACAAACCCGTTGGCAACAAGCTAAAAAATGAAATACGCATTAAACACATTACTTCTATTTTTAATTTTGATTTCGTGTAAAAATCAATCGGAATTAAATACGGAAATTGCTCAAATGGAGGAAACTGAATTAGTTAAAATAACTCAAACTGATTCGATATCTGAATTGTGGAATGTTTTAGTTTTCGAAAAAGGTGGTTGTTTAGGTGGAGAACAGTACGTAAGTGAAACGGAATTTAAAAGAGAAGAAAAAGCACTCGTTTTCAGTGAAAAGTATTGGAAAGAATTTTCGGATAATGACAAAGAAAAACTGACTGAATTCCTAATTACCAAACTTTCTGACACAACGAAAACGAAAGTACATACTTGCCCATTTTTTGGAGCAACTAACGGAGAAATGGCTGTTTATTCACTTCAGCACATTCACAAAAAAAATTGGTTTGACTTTTCCGATTTTAAAGAATATCAGGAAAAAGAATACGGCAATGCAACTGACCAACCACAAATGTGGTTACAAAATATTTTGAAAAACGAGAAAGAAAGAAAAAAATTAGCCGAATTGTATAGAAAAGAGCTGACTGAATAAAGCCAGTTGCCAACACTGTATATCGCTCATTTCTTACAATTTTTCTTACAGAATGCTCAGTACAAATAATTAGCTTATCTTAGTTTCTGACAAATACGAACTCGCTTGCCTTTCTGAGTCTCACGCAGCTCCGAAAAATTTGGTGCCAGGCTAAGGCTAAAGTCGAAGCTGCTGCCAGCTGCGCGCTGCGCCATGCGAAACAAGCGATATACTTAACCGTTGTGTGTAATCAAAAAATGAAACGTGAATAATACTAAATTAATAAATATTATAAAGATTTCAATAGCCGCTTTATCTATAATAGCACTTTATTATATTGTTAATGAATACGATGATATTAACGATCATTACATCCAGAAAAAAGAGAATTATACTGACCTGAAACAACTAAATGCTCAAATATTGGACATTTATAAAATTGACTTGAAATCGAATGAACAACTTGTTGAATTAAAAATGAAAGTTGATTATGACGAACATATGATTAATGCATCAGAACCTAACACTCAATTTTCTGAATATTATTTATTGATTTTAATTGGTTTATGTTGGTTGTTTATTTTGAGTAGACGAATTGGGAATTCTAAAAAACCTACCGAAAATAAAACTGAAATTGAATAGAACTACACACAACAACGTATAACAATTATTGCTCTTGCGGGAATTACTTGATAATTTCTACAAATATTTAGCTATATTGGTTTCTGAAAAATAACGTTACGCTTGCCCTTCTGAGTCTCACGCAGCTCTGAATAATTTGGTGCTAAATAAAGAACTGAAAAAGTGTCGCCGCTTCAAGCCGCACGCTGCGCCAAGCGCTACAATTATTATACAAACCCGTTGGCAATAATAATGAAACAAACTTTCAGCATTTTAATAACCTTTCTGATTTCAATAAATGGATTCGCTCAATGTGATGATATTGAAAATCTGGAATTAGGTGGAACCTATTTGTCTAGAACACGAAACTATATTCCATTTGAAATAAAGCATAAAGATTCAATAGAGAGAGAAAATACTTTTTATCCATACGATATTAAAAATATTGAGAAATATTCTGATTTTATTCTAAAAAAAGCAAAAGAATATATTGTAAAACGTGCAAATATTGATTTTTATAATGGATTGGAAATGGGCGAATTTCAAGTAAATTATTTGGATTCTGTAAAAGCGGAATATGATAATGAAAAATTATACAACTTATCAAATTACAATGTGACATATTGGATTCTCTATACTTATCGGAATAACGGATTTAAATACGCTTTTGGATTGGAATTTGACAAAGACGGAAAAATGGTTTCTGAAAACAAATTTCCTGACTTCTCACTCAATCCTGAATTTGAAAACCTGAATAAACCTTGTCTTGCTCTCGAAAAAGTCAAATCGGACGCACGATTTAAAGACAAAAAAGTTGATTTAATTGAGTTAGCCTATATCGATGATTTAAATTCATTTTGTTGGTTAGTAAAAGAAAAAAGAAAGCAAGTAGAAAAGTTGGGAGTTAGTGAATATTTTGTTGACTTATTTTATGTCAACGTCATTACAAACGAAATAGAACTGATTAAAAAAGAAAATGGAACTGTTATAGCTTGTGGTTATAAATTGACTAAGAAAACCAAAGACTAAAAATTACTATTGCCAACACCGTATACTAATCATAGCTCTTGCGAAACTAGAAGCAAATTGATTGTAAATATTTAACTATATTGGTTTCTAAAAAATAACGTTACGCTTGCCTTTCTGAGTCTCACGCAGCTCCGAATAATAGGAACTAAACAAAGAACTGAGAAGGTGTCGCCGCTTCAAGCCGCACACTGCGCCAAGCGCTACAATTATTATACAAACCCGTTGTAAGCAATTTTTATAAAAATATTATTTTGAGTATTAGTAATTTAAACTACAAAAATCATTGTAAGGGA
>NZ_FNBA01000011.1 GCF_900102055.1 Ulvibacter litoralis | reverse complement strand
CAATATTATATACAGATTTCGATTTCCCTGTATCTCTTGCTCCTCCGAAAAGAAAATAGTTCATAGTTTAGTTCGATTTTAATGTTTTACAACGGTCTTGTATAAGAACAGTAGGGCGGAAAAAACGCACGAACCATTCGGTTGAACACAAGCCGAATTTTTAAATTTTACTTATTATCTTTTTTCTCAATAAGCCAAATTTAAAAATTTGGCGACCTCGAAAAGTACTGTGAACATTGGGTTTAGTAACAAATTGCCCTATTGTTTTTATACGTTGTTAGGCATCTGGCTTTTTTCAGATTATGCTTGATTTGAATCCGTTTTCTCCAAGTAAAGCATTCAGATGAATTTTATAATCATACCATTGTGAGCCATTATAATGTTCAGTTTTATTTATGCTTTTTATTAATTCCTCAATTTTTTCAAAATCAGATAGAGATGGTTTCTCAATTAATTTAATCATTTCATTAATCTCTTTAGAAATTTCGTATTCTGATAGGAACAGCTTGTCTTTTTTTGAGTTTGACTCAAATTTTCTACACATCATTTCCATTCGGTCAAAATGCTGTTCAGATATTTTTTTCATCAATCGATTATTTCAGTCAAGTTTAGGTCTAATTCTTTCATAACTTGGTCAACATCAAATTCAAAGTTTTTCGGTATGTTCACAGTCGCTATTCCGCCAAAGTCAACTTGCCAAAATCCGCCACGGTTCATTAATTCGTCTCCTAAAACCCTATAGTCAGATTCTTTGTATTGAGGTGATAAGAAAAAGCGTCTTGTAATAAAATCAGATTCTTTGATAATTTTAATGATTTCGTGATGTCCGTCATTATTGATTCTCGTTTCAAATTCAGTTCCCTTTGTTAAACGACAATTAAAAAGGTCATTGTCTGTCATTCTAAATTTATTTTCAGATAACTGCTCTACATAGAAAGTAGTTGTAGACTTCTCTCTTTTATCATAAACCCATATTTTAACTTCTTGCTTTTCCATTGGTTTTTTTCAGCTTGTGCCTAACGTGTTTGTGTATGGTTAGTTGCGTGTTTCAGCAACTAATTTAGTAAACAAAAACGAATGCGAGAAAATTCCGCAGGAATTTTCGTAAGTAAGCACGTAAAAAGCAATTAATTATACACGGTGTTGTACCCAGTTTTTATTTCCGATTCAATTGTACATTCATTAGTAAAATATTCCACATCGCAAAAAAGTCAGAACCTTTAAAGGCAGGAATAACGAACTGTTCAGAGTTCAGATTAGTGATTGTCAGTTCATCCCATTCAGTTTTTTTTACTTGTTCTTTTGTTGCTTTTCCAGTTTCGCTAATTTCAACTAACGATTGAGGTCGCATTTCTTTAATATCATTTATCAGCAGACTTTCAAATTTGTCATATTCTCCCCAAACTATTTTCCGAGTTCCAAAAACAGTCCATTTGTCATTTTTCGGTTGAGTGAAAACTAAAACAGGAATTCCAATATTTTGAGATTTAAATAATTCCGAGTAAAATTTTTGGTTTTCAGTCGGCAAACTTTCGAATAAGAACGAATGTTGGGTTGGAAGACTGTATTTCCCAGCTTTCCACTTTAATCTTTTCGCTATATATTCATCTGTTTTCTGCATTTCTCAAATTGGGTACAACTTGTTATACTAAGCATAAAGGTAATCATATCCCTTAAATATTATCGGATAAAAAGAGTTTTTGGTGCGATTTATCTTGATTGGCAATGGCGAGTAAGGCACTGTCTAATGGACTTTTAATCGCCATTAAATCCTTTTTCGCTACATGGGTGTATATCATCGTGGTTTCAGGTTTACTGTGCCCTAACAGTGCTTGAATGTAGCGCAAATCGGTGCCGTTTTCTAATAAATGCGTCGCGTAACTGTGCCGCAATGTATGTGGTGTTACGTATTTCTTTATACGAGCCAATCTACAACTTTTGTTTAAAAACTTCCGAATACTGCCCGAACTATATTTTCCGCCAGAAGGATTCTCTACAAAATAAACCTTGGGTTGGTACGTCATAAAATAGTTTTTAAATAACGGTATAAAGCTTTCTGCCAATAAAACAACACGATCTTTACGCCCCTTTCCATTGCGAATAAAAATCTGTCGTCGGTCCAAATCGAAAGAGTTGAGCTTTAAATCTAATAACTCACCAATACGTAAACCTGCCGAATATAGTAATGCCAATACGGTTCGGTGTTTTAAGTTTTTGGTAACGCGCAATAAATCGATGGCTTCTTCCTGACTTAATACCGTTGGCAATAATTTGCTTTTGTTTGGACGTACCAATTTCTCTTCATCTATGTTGCATTCAGGAAAAAAAACAGCAAAATGCTTCAGTCCGCTTACCAATTGTCTATGGGTGCTTATCGAATACTTCTTGGTGCGAACCGCCCATTCAATATACAATCGGACGTCTTCTTCAGTGAGTGTAGAAACTTTCTTTGTTCTGGTGAAACGCAAAAATTCAGAAACAAAACCTCCATACACCTGAATCGTACTTTTGCTGTAGCGTTTTCCGTTCAGGTACTGAATGTATTGTTGAAATATCACTTTCTTTTCCGAAGTAAAATCAGGAAGAACATTGACTACTTTTTTAGGAGTTACTATCGGTTTTTCTGGAAGTTTCCGATCTTTTCTAGTGTTATGGGGTGTCTTAAAATTCTTTTTTGTTCTTGTATAGGCACTATCATTTACGGTATAGTTTCCTTCTTTTAAATAGGTAAGAAGGAAGTCTAAGGCTCTCGGACTGTATATAATGTAAAAGGATTTAATCGTTTTACTCCAATACACACCTGGGAACTCTGATAGATACTCTTTAATTTTGGTATTATATTGAAACCTAACAGCAATACATTCTTTATTTCGATGTGTAACGGGCTCTAAAAGTATCTCCATGCGTAATGTCAAGCAAGTAAATTGCCAAATGACGTTTTAGTTTGTGGAGGGAGTTGCTGCAGAGGTGTAGCTCGATAGCTACTGTATCAAAACTAGTGATTTTTTTCTAAAAGACCGCTTTTCTGAAACCTATTTTCAAAGTATTCAGTAAGAACGAATACTGTAAGAAGCATGCTTAATGCGTAGATACTATCTTCAATAGGAATCGTTAGAATGCGAATGTTCATTGTTTCCGAAGAGAGATACCACACCACCTCGTCATCAATTCCTGTTCCGGTAAGTATTCCGTTAATAAGAAGAAAAGGAATTAAAATAATGATAAATGTGGGTAAAAATTGTGCTAAGAGCGGTCGTTTGTAGTTGTAAACAAACCCTAGTAAAAGGATTGCATAGCTAAAGTTTACTAACGGATACCAACGATCGTAATTGTATATGAGGCCTCCTAAAAGCAGCGTCATAAGTAGTGTGTATATAATATTTGTTGTTTTTTCTGAAAAGGGGATCTTCGGAAAGAGATACGCTACCGAATAATGCGTAAACAAACAGGCGTAGGGAATACAGATAAAAAATAACCATTCTTCAATCGGTAAACTGAAAATTTTGTAGCCTGTTACGTAAGTTTCGTTAAATCCCCAAAAACCGTTTTGTGTGAAGGCACTATCCCACGGAATAAAAAAAGCCATCATAATAGCAATGGCAGGAAATAACGAGCGCCATTTTTTGTGAAACTGAAGTTTGGGATGAAAACTAACTAAAAACGGAATACTCAGCGAGCCAAGATCAAGCCACAAATACAAATACTCCATTCGCTATTTTTTAAAATATTTTAAGGGCGGCACTAACATTCCGAAGCATTCTCCTTTGTCTTTGCCTAAATGTTTGTGGTGCATTTTATGAGCCCTCCGAATTCCTTTTGCGTACCAGTTATTGGCATTTCGGAAGAGTTTAAAGCGTTGGTGTATAAAAATATCGTGTACAAAGAAATAGGCAAGTCCGTAGGCAAAAATACCCAGTCCGATGGGCAATCCCGCCCAAAAACCATAATAACTCCAACCTATAAAGCAGCCAATGCTAACGGCGGCATAAAATAGAAAAAAGAAATCGTTGCGTTCCCACCAACTTCCGTGGTCTTTATGATGGTGGTCTTTATGGAGATGCCATAAAAAACCGTGCATCACATATTTATGGGTAAACCACGCCATAAATTCCATGATGCTAAAAGTAGTTACAAAAATTAAAATCCAAAGTAGGGTCGTCATAATCGTTTCAATATTCAATAGCTAAAATAATCAATTTTTACCGTACCATTTTCAATTGGTACTTCACATAACTTCGGGTTAAAAGGCCTAGCTTTTCGTAATTTGGCACTCTAATACGGGTGTTTTTTATGGCGGAAGCAGGTGTTTTCTGTAGCTTCTTTAGAAGTCGTTTGTAATATCGATACGCAACAAACACTCCTAATTTTGCTTCAGGAGGAAGTTGTAAAATACCTTGATATCCTTTTCTGAAATCTTCTTCAATTTCAGAAATAATCAAATCTTTTGAAGCTTCATCTAAAGAGTCCAAATTCGTATTCGGAAAATAGCTTCGGTTCAATCCTTCGTAATCGGCTTTTAAATCACGTAGAAAATTCACTTTCTGAAACGCCGATCCTAAATGCATTGCCGACTCTTTCAGCAATTCAAATTTTTCAGTGTCTCCTTTTACAAAAACGCGTAAACACATTAATCCCACGACATCTGCCGATCCGTAAATGTATCCTTTCAGCTCCGCTTCTGTAGTGTAGGTTTGTTTGGTAAGATCCAAACGCATACTGTCCATAAACGAATTGATCAAACTTTCTTCAATTCCGTAGGAAAAAACTGTGTGTTGAAAGGCGTTTAAAATTGGGTTCAGACTTATTTTTTCAGTTAAAGCATTTTCAAGATCCTGTTCAAATCGTACAAAAAGCTTCTCTCGGTTATAGCCATGAAAGGAATCTACGATCTCGTCTGCCAAACGAACAAAACCATAAATATTGTAAATATCTTGACGTATCGAAGGTGCCAACATTTTGCAAGCAAGCGAAAACGAAGTACTGTACGCCATTGTAGTAGCTTTACTACAAGATCTAGATAGGATGTCGAAGGTTTCTTTCATTTATGCGTTGTTTTCTTTTTGTACCAATGCGGCGGTTAATTTTCCTGAAATTAGGGCAGGAGGTACGCCAGGTCCGGGTACTGTTAGCTGTCCGGTGAAAAATAAATTCTGAACTTTTTTACTTTTAAGTTTAGGGCGTAAAAAAGCTGTTTGTAATAAGGTATTTGCTAATCCGTAGGCGTTTCCTTTGTAGGAGTTGTAATCGCTTATAAAGTCGTTAATACAAAAAGACTCCTTAAATATAACGTATTTTTTGATGTCTTGGTTGGTTCGTTTCTCAAAACGTTCCATTATTTTGTTAAAATAGTCTTCTCTAATCTCCTGTGTATCTGTAAGTCCAGGGGCTAATGGAATTAAAAAGATACCCGCTTCTTTGCCTTCTGGCGCAACGGTGTCGTCGGTTTTGGAAGGGAAGCTAGCATAAAATAAGGGTTCGGTAGGCCATTTTGGCGTGTCGTAAATTTCTTCGGAATGTTTTTTGAAATCGACATCGAAAAAGAGCGTATGATGATCTACCTGTTCTACTTTTTTGCTGAAACCTACGTAGAATAGGAGCGAAGAGGGAGCAAAGGTTTTTTTGTCCCAATACGCTTCAGAGTATTGTCTGAAATTTGACGGCAATAGTGTTTCGGTATGATGATAATCGGCTCCACTTACCACAACATCCACTTTAATGGTTTGATCGTTTACAACAATGGCTGAAGCTTTTTTGTCGGTGACCTTAATTTCGGTCACGTTTTGATAGGTTTTAATGGTAACACCTAACGATTCGGCTAGGAGTTGCATTCCTTTAATGACGCTAAACATTCCATTTTTTGGATGAAAGGTTCCCAAGCCAAAATCGGCATAATTCATAAAACTATAAAACGCAGGTGTGTTAGAAGGCTTTGCGCCTAAAAACAATACGGGAAACTCTAAAATGGCAATTAATCTCGGGTTGTTAAACTCTTTCCGAACTTCCTTCTGAATGGTGCTAAAAAACTGTCCAATTTTTTTTGCCGTGGCAGGAGTCACCAATTCTAATATGGAAACACCAGGACGATACACCAAATCCTTGATGGCAATATTGTAATTGTCTTGCGCCTGATTTATAAACTTTTGAAGCTTTTTGGAAGCTCCTTTTTCTTCCTTTTCAAAAGCGATTTTAATTTTTTCTAAAGTGTCTTCAATGCTTATAGAATCATTGTCTCCAAAATACACGCGATACGCAGGATTCAACTTTATAAGTTCGTAATAATCGGAAGGTTTTTTCGAAAAATCTGCAAAAAAGCGTTCAAAAACATCGGGCATCCAATACCATGTTGGGCCCATATCAAAAGTAAACCCTTGGGTTTTTAGTTGACGGGCACGTCCGCCAATAGCGGCGTTCTTTTCGTAAATGGTTACATGGTTCCCTTCTTTTGCTAAGTAGCAAGCTGCTGCTAACGAAGAAAATCCCGAACCTATAATGGCGATTTCTTTTTTCATTTTGTTTAATAAAAGTATAAAAAAATTAAACAAAAAAATAATAAATTTTATTATTTCGTTCTCAACCCTTCTAATTTAGTTATAAAATCTTGGAGATTTTTAATAATATGTGTGTTTGGGGGAACTTGGGAAGCTTTGATTTTCTGCGGTTTAGCGCCTTGTAGCCAAAGTGTAGCTGATGTATTATTGCAAGTGGTTTCTTGAAATTCATGAAGGTAGTCAAGGATGTCTTTTCCTTCTGGTTGAATGGTGATGTAAGTAACGAAAATTACCTCTTTATTTGAATTTTGAATTGTTTTAAGGCTTTCTAAGGGAGTGTTGGCTCCAAAATACAGTGTTTTATACCCAGCGGCTTTAAGTTCGTAATTTGAGTACAGCAATCCCATTTCGTGGATTTCATTATACGGCAAGAAGAGAACGAAGAGGGGGTCGTTGGAGTTTTCTATAACCTGTTCCTCTTGTTCGATAGCTACTATAAGCTTTCTTTTTAGCAATTCTGAAATAAAACTTTCGTGACAAGGGTCTATGGTACTCGTTTGCCATAGAATTCCTATTTCGTTTAAAAGTGGGATAAAGACATTAAAAAAGACATGTCGAAAGGTTTTGGTAGCTAGAAGGGTGTTGTATGTTTTTTGAAATAGCGCTTCGTCAAAATCGAACATTGCCGATTTAAAGTCTTTAATGGCAATTTCGTCTTGTTGATTAATAGCAATTGATTCTACCAGCTCTTGAATATCAGCTTCCGATAAATTGGCAATTTTAGAAATTTTATGTCCTTCGTTGTATAAAAAAGTAACATTTAGCAATCGTTTTAGATTGTCAATATCATAGTGTCTAATGTTTGTATCTGTTCTTTGTGGAGTAAGAAGGTTGTATCTTTTTTCCCAGATCCGAATGGTGTGTGCTTTAATGCCACTAAGGTGTTCCAGGTCCTTGATACTGAATTGTGTTTTGACATTCATAATAATTGCTACTAAAAAGAATAGTGTTCAAGGTAATAAAAAGAAAGAGACAAAATAACTTATATAGGATAAAAAGCTAAATTTTGTAGGAAATTGCGGAGTGTGAGGGATTTAGTTTTCATGAAAATTGTACCCGGAATGGGACTTGAACCCACACGCCCTTACGAACACATGGCCCTCAACCATGCCTGTCTACCAATTCCAGCACCCGGGTGGATACTTACTACTCAAAACTAATAAGAAAGTTTCGGGTAAAAAAAAAGTTAAACCAATTGGTTTAACTTTTTTTGTGACCTGACTGGGGCTCGAACCCAGGACCACCTCCTTAAAAGGGAGGTGCTCTACCAACTGAGCTATCAGGTCATTGCTTCCATTTAAAAAACTATAATAGTTTGTTGCTGTAAGCGGGTGCAAATATACTATGTTTATATTTTACTTTCCAAGGAAATTTGCATTAAATTTGAAAAAAAAATCAAACCCTTTGGGAATGAGGGAATACGAAAGAAAAAAAATATGAAAATTATTTTAGTTGGTTACATGGGGAGTGGAAAATCTTCTATTGGACAACAATTAGCCACCCGATTAAATTATACTTTTAAAGATCTAGATACAGCGATAGAATCTTCAGAAGGAGCGAATGTAACTACTATTTTTTCTGAAAAAGGAGAGATTTACTTCAGAAAGAAAGAAAACACTGTCTTAAAAGAGCTGATTTCCTCTTCTGAAAATATAGTATTAGCCACCGGTGGAGGAACTCCTTGTTATGGAAATGTGATGGAGCTATTACTTTCCGAAGAAGACTGTGTAACGGTTTATCTGAAAGGTTCAGTAGCTGTTTTAACAGATAGACTGTTTTTAGAAAAAGAGAAACGACCGCTTATTTCACATCTTGAAACGAAAGAGCTCTTAAATGATTTTATACGAAAGCACTTGTTTGAACGCTCGTATTACTACAATCAAGCTTCGTTAAAAGTTGATATAGACGACGCATCGATTGAAGGGATTGTAGAAGCGATACTTTTAAAACTACTCTAAAATGGCTCTGTCGTTGTTTTTTTCAAAGATGACGGCAACATTTTCGTTAAGAGAAGTAGATAAAGAAATCCCTTTAAAATCGGCTTTTATAGGGTATTTTTTGTGATTACGATCGACTAACACCGCCGTTTTAAATTGTTTTAGAGGCACATTTAAAAAGTGTTTCACACCGTAAATTAATGTCGTTCCAGAATGCAGTACATCGTCAACGAGGAGCAATGATTTGTTTTGGTAATCTTCTGGCTTTAATGATGTTGTTATTGGGTTGGTAGGTTCTTTTTTATCGATAATAACCTCACACAATTGTACTTTTATAGGCGCTATTTTTTCAACAACGGCCTTTAGTTTTTTGGCAAATAAGAAACCATTTTCTTTAATGCCTGCAATAATTACAACCTCTTCATTGACGTTCGTTTCATAAATTTGGTAAGCAATACGCTTAATTTTATGAGCAATTTGTTTTTTATCAAGAATTACAGTCTGCGTTTGCGTCATTGGAATCATAGTTTTTTCAAAGATAGTAAAGCGATTTCTTTTATTCTTCTTCCGTATCGGTAAAATCGTCAATGTCCCTACGGTCTTTTTTGGTAGGCCTTCCTACACCTTTCTTTCGGTAATAGTCTTTGGCGTATTTTAGCAATTCGTTGGTTTCAAAAGCTTCTTTTGGAGTGGTGTCTGTGCAATAAATTGACACTAATTTGGCGCCTAACCTACTTTCAGGGAGGTCTAAAACCTTTAAAGTGTAGTTAATTTGGTTTTTCCGAAGTGAAATAGTGTCTCCAGGATATACATCTCTAGAAGGTTTTACAACACTCTCGTTTACACGGACAGCACCTTTTTTACACGCTTGTGTCGCAATGCTTCGCGTTTTAAAATAACGAACACACCATAAATATTTGTCAACTCTCATGTTAATACTGTAAAAACAACGTTAATCTTTTCAGCAAAAATAAGAGAAAATTGTATCTTGCGCCCTCAAAAAGCGACGAATGAAGAAAGCATATTTTTTAGCCCCTATTTTGGTGTTAAGTTTCTTAGCACTTTCATCTTGTAAAAAAGATGACGAAGTAGATATAGTACCCCCTCGTGATAGAAGTGCTGAGGTAGGACCTGCTATTGAGGAAATAGAAACCTACTTAAATACCCATTTTTACAACTATGAAGAGTTTGCAAACCCTCCTGTAGGATTCGACAATAAAATAAAGTTTGATACGATTGCTGGCGATAATGCATTAAAAACACCTTTAATTGAACAAGTTTCATTTAAAAATGTTACCGATTTGATAGATGATACAGTAGAGTACAAGCTGTATTACTTAACCGTGAATGAAGGAGAAGGTGTACAGCCAGGTTTTGCAGATATTGCTCACGTAACATATGAAGGTACCTATCTAAATAACGATTCGGATTACAATAGATCTGAGGTGTTTGATAGCTCTGTAGTGCCTATTGAATTTGATTTAACAGCAGTTGTTACAGGTTTTCAAGAAGCATTGGTAGAATTTAAGTCTTCAAGCAACGCTACGGTAAATGGAGATGGAACGTTTGCTTTTGAAGGGTTTGGAGTAGGAGCAGTGTTTATTCCTTCGGGATTAGGATATTATGCTTCACCACCTTCTGGAATACCTCTTTATTCACAATTAATTTTCACTTTTCAATTAATGGAAGCGCAACCAGGAGATCAAGATGAAGATGGTGTGCCTTCAAGTATTGAGAATTTAGATGGAGATAATGATGTGTTTGACGATGATACAGATTTAGACGGATCACCAAACTTTGTAGATGGTGATGATGATGGTGATGGAAGGCTAACTAGTAATGAAGTTATAAAAACAGAGTATATCCTAAATCCTGGTGATGAAGAGCCTGTTCTAGGAGAAAATGAAGTTGAAACTTTTAGAATTAAAGATTACGAAACACAAATAGTTACTGTAACTACGATTACGTTTACAGACGTTGATGGCGACGGAACACCAGACTATTTAGATCCTGATAATTAACAGGTAGTTCACTACAAATACAATAAAAAAAGCCTCGCAATTTGCGAGGCTTTTTTATGTTTCCAACTTATTTAAAAGCTAGGGGACAAAAAAGATTATTTACGAGCAATTACTTTTAATGAAGCTTTTACAATTGCATCGGCGTTTAAACCGTATTTCTCCATTAGTTGTGCAGGTGTTCCAGACTCTCCAAAGGTGTCTTTAGTTGCAACAAACTCTTGTGGTGTTGGTGCATTTTCAGCTAACACACGTGCTACACTCTCGCCAAGACCTCCTAAGTAGTTGTGTTCTTCAGCAGTTACAATACACTTTGTTTTATTTGCACTCGCTATGATTGCTTTTGCGTCTAATGGTTTAATTGTATGTATGTTGATTACTTCAGCGCTTATTCCTTGCTCGTTTAATGTTTCAGCAGCAAGTAGAGCTTCCCAAACTAAATGACCCGTAGCTACGATCGTAACATCAGTACCTTCTTGTAAGTGTACTGCTTTTCCAATTTCGAAGGTTTGATCTTCTGGAGTGAAATTAGCCACTTTTGGTCTTCCGAAGCGTAAATAAACAGGACCGTCATAATCTGCAATGGCTAAGGTAGCTGCTTTTGTTTGATTGTAATCACACGTATTGATCACAGTCATTCCAGGAAGCATTTTCATTAACCCAATATCTTCTAATATTTGGTGTGTTGCGCCATCTTCTCCTAAGGTGATTCCAGCGTGTGAAGCACAAATTTTCACATTTTTGCCACTATATGCTACACTTTGACGAATTTGATCGTACACTCTTCCTGTAGAAAAGTTTGCGAAGGTTCCTGTAAATGGAATTTTACCACCTATAGTCATTCCTGCAGCCATACCTATCATATTTGCTTCAGCAATTCCAACTTGGAAAAATCGTTCTGGATGATTTTTTTTGAAGTCGTCCATTTTTAACGAACCGATTAAATCTGCACAAAGGGCCACAACATTTTCGTTTGTTTGTCCTAGTTGTGTAAGTCCGTCACCAAATCCTGACCGAGTATCTTTACTTCCTGTATTTGTATATTTTTTCATCTTAGATTTTTCAGTATTAATAGTCCCCTAAGGTTTCTGGATTTTGCGATAAAGCGTCTTCTAATTGTTCGTCATTAGGAGCTTTACCATGCCAAGCGTGTGTATGCATCATGAAATCGACACCATTCCCCATTACGGTATGTAATAAAACGCAAATTGGTTTTCCGTTTCCAGTTTTTGCTTTCGCTGTTTTCATTCCTGAAAGGATGGCTTCTAGGTCATTCCCTTTTTCAATATTTATAACATCCCAACCAAATGCTTCAAACTTCCCTTGAATGTTACCCATAGGTAATACAGTGTCGGTAGATCCGTCAATTTGTTGTCCGTTTAAATCGATACTCACAATAAGATTGTCAACTTTGTTACCAGCAGCATACATGATTGCTTCCCAGTTCTGACCTTCTTGTAATTCTCCATCACCACATAAAACGTATACCAAATGGTTGTCGTTGTTAAGTTTTTTAACTTGAGCAGCCCCTATAGCTACAGAGATTCCTTGTCCTAACGAACCAGAAGCCATGCGAATACCCGGCAAACCTTCATGTGTTGTTGGATGCCCTTGAAGTCTTGAGTTTAATAAACGGAAAGTGTTTAGCTCTTCCACAGGAAAATATCCTGAACGTGCTAACACGCTGTAAAATACTGGAGAGATGTGACCATTCGATAAAAAGAAGAGATCTTCGTCTTTACCGTCCATAGAAAATTCTTCCTTTCGGTCCATTACTTCTTGGTATAACGCAACAAAAAACTCTGCGCAGCCTAGTGATCCTCCAGGGTGTCCAGAATTTACTTTGTGTACTTGTCGTAAAATGTCTCTACGGACTTGTATCACTAATGCTTCTAATTTTTGTATATCTGACATATTAGTTGATTGATTTTTCAATTGCAAAAGTACAGTATTATAGAAGGGAAGCAAAATTGAATAAATAGCAGTTATTAACGATTTATTGGTTTTAGTTAACATGTTTTTAGATTGCTATTTTTCAGAAGGGCTTGCTACAGTCATTCCTTTTTTTACTTCGGAAACACTTTTTACTTTTTAATCCTAAAATAGTAATAGAGATAGTATCTTTGCTCTTTCAGAAAAGAAACAAAATGCAATTTAAATTAGAAGCGAAAGATGTGAATAGTAAGGCTAGAGCAGGTACTATGACATTGGATCACGGAACAGTTGAAACTCCTATTTTTATGCCTGTTGGAACAATGGGAACGGTAAAAGGAGTACACCAAAAAGAATTGACCGACGAGATAAATCCAGATATTATTTTAGGAAATACCTATCATCTATACCTGCGTCCGAAAACTCAAATTCTTGAAAAAGCGGGTGGTTTGCATAAGTTTATGAATTGGGATCGCCCTATTTTAACCGATAGTGGTGGGTATCAAGTGTATTCACTTTCGTCCAATCGTAAAATTAAAGAAGAGGGTGTTAAGTTTAAATCACACATTGATGGAAGCTTTCACGTGTTTACTCCTGAAAATGTAATGGAAATTCAGCGTACCATCGGAGCCGATATTATCATGGCTTTTGATGAATGTACTCCGTATCCTTGCGACTATAACTATGCCAGACGTTCAATGCACATGACGCATCGTTGGTTGGATCGTTGTATCAATCATTTGGATAAAACACCTTTAAAATACGATTACAATCAGACCTTTTTTCCAATTGTTCAAGGAAGTACCTATAAAGACCTTCGGAAACAATCTGCTGAATATATTGCTTCTGTAGGAGCTGAAGGAAATGCCATCGGCGGACTATCAGTAGGAGAACCGGCTGAAGAAATGTACGCAATGACGGAAGTTGTTACGGAAATACTTCCAGAAGATAAACCACGTTATCTAATGGGCGTGGGAACACCAATTAATATTCTTGAAAATATTGCACTCGGAATTGATATGTTCGATTGTGTGATGCCTACTCGAAACGGACGTAATGGTATGCTCTTTACAGCGCATGGAACCATGAATATGAAGAATAAGAAATGGGAAGATGATTTCTCTCCAATTGACGAAATGGGAATTACTTGGGTAGACACTGCTTACAGTAAAGCGTATTTACGTCACTTATTTGCTTCAAACGAAATGTTAGCGCGACAAATAGGAACCATACACAACCTTGGTTTTTATATGTGGTTGGTTCGTGAAGCTAGAAAACATATCTTAGCAGGAGACTTTACGTCTTGGAAAAATACAATGGTGAAACAAATGGATAACAGATTATAGGCGTATGTTGAGTATTCTGGATAGATACATACTGCGTCAATACTTAGGGACTTTTGGGTTGCTGTTATTGCTTTTTATTCCTATTGGAATTACAGTCCACCTTGCCGAAAAAATTGATAAAATTCTAGAAAATGAAGTGCCTTTTATAGAAGTGCTGAAATACTTTTTAGACTTTACCATCTATTTTGCAAATCTTCTATTTCCACTATTTCTATTCTTGTCGGTCATTTGGTTTACTTCAAAGCTGGCAAATAACACAGAAGTCATCGCTTTTTTAAGTAGTGGTGTTTCTTATTATCGGTTTTTACGGCCGTACATGATTGGCGCAACCATAGTGTGTGCTTTCGGATTTATACTAGGAATGTATCTCGCCCCCAAAGCAAGTAAAGGGTTTAACGAGTTTCATTACCAATACCTCAAAAAAGGGAAGAAAGACCGTGATCAAAGCAATGTGTATAGGCAGATTAATGATAATGATTATATCTATGTAAGCTATTTTAATGTGGCTGAAAAATCGGGAAGTAATTTTACACTAGAGCATTTTGAAGGCAATAAAATGACTTATAAATTGTCGGCCAAACGAATTCGTTATAACGATAAGGATAGTACGTACACCCTTGTTAATTATGCCAAGCGTACCATTGGAGAACATGAAGATGTTATCGTAAATGAATCTAAACTAGACACTGTTTTTAGTTTTGAATTGGAAGATCTCACCCCCGTAGAATATATAGCCGAAACCTTAAACCTTCCTGAGTTAAATGAATTTATAGCACGAGAGAAGAAACGAGGTTCATCCTATATTAATAGGTACGAAGTGGTGCGGTACAAACGATGGAGTTTGCCTATTTCTGCATACATTTTAACCATTATTGCAGTAGCAGTATCTTCTGTGAAAAGAAGAGGAGGGATGGGAGTAAACCTCGCTATTGGAATAGCTATAGGAATGATTTTTATCTTCTTCGATAAAATATTTGGCACAATGGCGCAGCAAAGTGATTTTTCACCGCTTGTAGCAACTTGGTTCCCTAATTTTGTATTTGCCATACTCGCTATTTATCTGTTACGAAATGCAAAACGATAAATTACTAAATTACCTACACCTACATTTTATTGTATTTATTTGGGGATTCACAGCCGTTCTTGGAGCCTTAATCTCTATTGAAGCCATTCCATTGGTATGGTATAGAATGTTGTTGGCCTCTGGCTTTATGTTTCTCTTTATAGTGTATAAGAAGGAGAACCTTCGCTTTCCTAAAAAAGTATTGGGCGGGTTTTTCTTTGCGGGACTTGTTATCGCATTGCATTGGTTGGCATTTTTTGGAGCTATTAAAGTGTCGAACGTCTCAGTTACATTGGCAATAATGTCCACAGGAGCTCTTTTTGCATCCTTGTTAGAGCCTATATTGTATAAGCGAAAGGTGATTTGGTACGAAGTGTTTTTTGGTCTGATTGTCGTCGCTGGTTTGTATGTGATATTTAATGTAGAATCGGAACATGTCTGGGGAATTGTTTTAGCATTGTGCTCTTCGTTTTTAGGAGCATTGTTTTCTGTAATTAACGGAAAGTTTGCGTTGTCATATAAAGCATCTGTAATTTCTTTTTATGAGATTTTCTTCGGAATGGTTTGTATTTCAATCTACTTAGCTTTTAGTGGAAGCTTTGACTCATCGTTTTTTCAGCTTACCACTAACGATTGGTTGTTTTTAGTCCTTCTGGCTTCGGTATGTACTGCCTATGCATTTATAGCTTCAGTACATGTAATGAAATGGATAAGCCCTTATACCGTAATGCTTACCACTAATATGGAGCCTGTGTACGGAATTTTACTTGCATTGCTTATTTTAGGCGATTCAGAAAATATGAGTCCGCAGTTTTATTTTGGAGCCGCTATAATCCTAGTAACAGTAATAGCTAACGGGATTATTAAAACTTCTATTGAAAGAAAAAAAAGACGATTGCCCAATACGTAAAAACAATATTTTATATTTGTAAGCTAAGCCAATTAAAAACTTCTAGAAGTTAGTATGGAATATCTTGATTTTGAATTACCTATTAAGGAACTGCAAGAACAGTTCGAAAAAGCCTGCCAGATTGGAGAAGATAGTGATGTTGATGTAACCAATACTTGCAAGCAAATTGAAAAAAAACTAATTGAAACCAAAAAGGATATCTATAAAAATTTGACTCCTTGGCAACGTGTTCAGTTGTCTCGTCATCCAGATCGTCCTTATACCATGGATTATATAAACGCACTTTGCGGTGACACATTTTTAGAGCTTCACGGAGATCGTAGTTTTAAAGATGATAAAGCAATGGTGGGTGGATTAGGTAAAATTGGAGACCAAAGCTATATGCTTATTGGACAACAAAAAGGATACAATACCAAAACACGCCAGTACCGTAACTTCGGAATGGCAAATCCTGAAGGATATCGTAAAGCATTGCGCTTGATGAAATCTGCAGAGAAATTTGGATTGCCTGTAGTTACCTTTATAGATACCCCCGGAGCATATCCTGGATTGGAAGCAGAAGAACGCGGACAAGGAGAAGCAATTGCTCGAAATATCCTTGAAATGACACGCCTTAAAGTGCCAATTATTGTAGTGATTATTGGTGAAGGAGCCAGTGGTGGAGCCTTAGGAATCGGTATTGGAGATCAAGTACTAATGCTAGAAAATGCATGGTATTCTGTTATCTCTCCTGAAAACTGCTCCTCTATATTATGGCGTAGTTGGGAATACAAAGAACAGGCAGCTGACGCTTTAAAATTAACAGCTTCAGACGCTAAAAAATTGAAGGTTGTAGATAGTATTGTAAAAGAACCATTAGGGGGCGCACATAGCGATCGACAAGCAACGTTTAAGTTCATAACTGCAGCGATTGAAAAAGCATTTTCAGAATTAAAGGACTTATCACCAAAAGAATTGGTGTCAAAACGTATGGATAAATATTCAGATATGGGAGTGTTCAAATCCTAGTTCTAACTATAGCACGACTTTCAAAAATCCAGAGCTTCGACTTTGGATTTTTTTGTGCCTTATCAACAATATATTAAAGTTTTCAACAGTTAAATTGTTAACTACCAGTGAATATCGAAAATCAAATTTTTCGCTTTTCTCTTAACATTTTATTTACATTCGCTCCATGGAAAAAGTACAACCTCGCACTGCATATCCTACTAAAACGGGACAAATAATTTCTTTGGAAAAAGGAAAGTTACCTCCGCAAGCTATTGATTTAGAAGAGGTTGTGTTAGGTGCAATGATGATTGATAAAAAAGGGGTCGATGAGGTAATCGATATTTTGAGTGCCGACGTTTTCTATAAAGAGTCACACCAACATATATTTGAGGCCATTCATCTTCTCTTCGAAAATAGTGAGCCGGTCGACTTATTAACCGTTTCATCGCAATTAAAACGAAATCAAAAACTGGAAGCTGCAGGAGGCGAATTTTACTTGGTTCAATTGACCCAAAAAGTATCTTCTTCGGCGCATATTGAGTTTCACGCACGTATCATTCTTCAGAAATACATTCAACGAAGTTTGATAAAAATTTCAAACGAAATTATAGAAGAGTCCTACGATGAAACAACCGATGTTTTTGACTTACTAGATACTGCCGAATCTAAATTATACGATATTACGCAAGGAAATATCAAGCGTTCTTCGGAAACAGCACAGCACCTTGTAATACAAGCCAAAAAACGTATTGAAGAAATTGCTAATAAAGAAGGACTTTCTGGAATTCCATCCGGGTTTGCACGCTTAGATAAACTTACTTCTGGTTGGCAACCTTCCGATTTAATCATTATCGCAGCACGTCCTGGTATGGGTAAAACAGCCCTTACCTTGTCGATGGCTCGTAATATTGCTGTAGAACACAATATGCCTGTTGCCTTTTTCTCTCTAGAGATGGCATCGGTACAATTAATTACACGTTTAATTTCTTCTGAAACTGGATTGAGTTCAGAAAAATTAAGAACAGGAAACCTAGAGAAACACGAATGGGAACAACTGAACGTAAAAGTTAAAGGCCTTGAAAAAGCTCCTTTGTTTATTGATGATACTCCGTCACTTTCAATTTTCGATTTACGTGCCAAGGCAAGACGTTTAGCGTCTCAACATGGAATTAAATTGATTATGATTGATTATTTGCAACTTATGACGGCAGGTGGTAGTCAAAAAGGAGGAAATCGTGAACAAGAAATTTCAACAATTTCTCGAAACTTGAAAGCCTTGGCGAAAGAGTTAAACATTCCAGTAATTGCCTTATCTCAGCTATCACGTGCAGTAGAAACGCGTGGAGGAAGTAAACGTCCATTACTGTCAGATTTACGTGAATCGGGAGCGATTGAGCAAGATGCCGATATTGTATCGTTTATTTACCGTCCCGAATATTACAAAATTGACGAATGGGATGATGAGGAGCGTACACCAACTGCCGGTCAAGCCGAATTTATCGTAGCAAAACACCGTAATGGTGGTTTGGACGAAATTAGACTGAAGTTTGTGGGGCATTTAGGAAAGTTCGAAAACTTAGAAACGTTCGATATTCCGGAAGAATTCCATTCTAGAATGAACGACGCCGCCAATGATGATACTTTTAAAACCGATCATTTGCCTTCTCCTGGAGAAGCATTTGGAAGTTCAATGAACAATGATTTGTCTGGCGATGACGATGAAGTTCCATTTTAAAAAGGTGAAAAAATAAGTTCGTTTTAGATTTTACTAAAGCGAAAAGCCTTCAGTATGCGTAAATCGCATGTTGAAGGCTTTTTTTATGAAGAAGCATCCAATTTGGCTCAAAATTTGTCGTTATATTAGCACTATGAGTAAACTACTTTCATTTCTTTTTTTAGCCCTATTTTCTGTAAATGCGTGGGCTTCGTATATATTAATTCCGATGGATGTTGAAAACCAAAAGGAACATTTGAAAGCCTACGGAATTACCTATTGGACGTTAGAGAAAAATGTAAAAGTAAAATGGCTTCTCAATTACCGAGGAGGTTCTTTTTTGTTGCCCGATTCCGAAGCAATCCGTAAGGAATGTCAGATACGTGGTGTTTCATTTGAAGTGATTTCAGACAGTAAAACCGAACAGATTCTCACTGATATTAGCAGTCCTTCTCAAAATATGGAAGCGGTCGTTTTAGAAAAAGCACCTCGAATAGCCGTTTATTCTCCAAAAGGTAGTTTACCATGGGACGATGCCGTTACTATGGTACTTACGTATGCCGAAATTCCATACACCGTAATTTACGACGAAGAAGTATTGAGCGATCAATTAGTGTTGTACGACTGGTTGCATTTGCATCACGAAGATTTTACAGGACAATACGGAAAGTTTTATAGAGCGTATAGATCGGCTCCATGGTATATTGAAGAGAAAAAAAATGCTGAAGCATTGGCCAACAAACTGGGATATGCGAAAGTTTCCGAAGCAAAAAGAGATGTAGCGCTTAAAATTAGAGACTATGTAATTGGTGGCGGATTTATGTTTGCGATGTGTAGCGCGACCGATAGTTTTGATATTGCACTTTCTGTAGAAGGTGTCGATATTTGTGAACCTATGTTTGATGGAGATCCGAGTGAACCGGGATATCAAAGTAAGGTTGATTATAGCAAAACCTTTGCTTTTAAAGATTACACCTTAGAGCGAAGTCCGATGGTGTATGAGTTTTCGTCAATAGACATGACGACCAAACGTAAGATACCTAAAGAAACAGATTATTTCACTTTAATGGATTATTCGGCAAAATGGGATCCAATTCCATGTATGTTGGTTCAGAATCACACCGCTTTAGTAAAAGGATTTATGGGACAAACCACTTCGTACGAACGTGACCAAATTAAATCGAATGTTTTGGTGATGGGCGAGAATAAATCGAATGGTGAAGGAAGATACATTCACGGTATAAAAGGAAAAGGATTCTTCACGTTTTATGGAGGGCATGATCCTGAAGATTATCAGCATCGAGTAGGGGATGCTAAGACAGAATTAGAACTACATCCAAATTCTCCAGGCTACCGATTAATTTTAAACAATGTATTATTTCCTGCTGCAAAAAAGAAAAAGCAGAAGACATAATAGATAACAGTTAACTAATTCTTGGAGCATTTTTTATAATCTAGAAATAGTACGATTTTATAGAAGGTATAAAAAAAGCCCCACTCTTACGAGTAGGGCTTTTGAGCGAAATAATATGTTAGAATTTATTGACTTATTTTACTTTCTTTACGATTGCTTCAAAAGCTTCTGGATGGTTCATCGCTAAATCAGCTAAAACCTTACGGTTTAACTCAACTCCATTAGCTTTAAGTCCTCCCATAAACTGAGAATAAGACATTCCATGCTGACGTGCACCTGCGTTAATACGCGTGATCCACAATGCTCTAAATGTTCTCTTTTTGTTTCTACGGTCTCTGTATGCATACGACATTGCTTTATCAACAGCGTTTTTTGCAACAGTCCATACATTTTTACGTCTTCCAAAGTATCCTTTGGCTTGCTTAAGAACTTTTTTTCTTCTAGCTCTCTTCGCAACTGAATTTACTGATCTTGGCATAATTTAATTGTTTTTTGTAGCAGGCGGTCTCTATTTTTTTTGACACTTTCGCAATATTACTTTCGCAATACGCGCCATACTCCAGGGTTATAAAAATTGTTTTAACCTGTTAAGGCAATTACATCATTCGAAGCATTTGCTTAACATTACTCTCATCGGCCTTATGAACTAATGTATCATGGGTCAATGCAAGCTTACGTTTTTTAGACTTCTTTGTTAAGATGTGACTTTTAAACGCATGCTTTCTTTTAATCTTACCAGATCCTGTTAGCTTAAAACGCTTCTTGGCGCTGGATTTTGTTTTTTGTTTCGGCATGTTTTCCTTCTTTATTATTTATTATTTCGCTGTTTATTCTCTCATTAAAAAAGAACAAATATTTTAATTCGGTTTATTTCTTTTTAGGAGCAATGAACATAATCATTCGCTTTCCTTCAAGTTTAGGCATTTGCTCTACTTTTCCTAATTCTTCAAGATCGGTAGCTAATTTCAATAGTAAAATTTCACCTTGATCTTTATAGATAATAGAACGACCTTTAAAAAATACATATGCTTTTAGCTTAGCGCCATCTTTCAAAAACTTCTCAGCATGTTTTCTCTTAAACTCGTAATCATGATCATCGGTATTAGGACCAAACCTAATCTCTTTAATAATCACTTTCGTAGCTTTAGATTTCATAACCTTTTCACGCTTCTTCTGCTCGTAAACAAACTTTTTATAGTCTATTATTTTGCAAACAGGAGGCGTAGCATTGGGAGAAATTTCGACTAAGTCTAATTCTTGTTCCTCGGCAAACTCTAATGCTTGTTTTAGTGGGTAAACACCAACTTCGACATTGTCTCCGACAAGACGTACTTCTTCGGCACGAATTTTTCTATTAATTCTGTGCTGATCTTCTTTAATGATCCTTGCAGGACCTCGACTTCTTTTTCTTCTAATTGCTATGGCTAAATCTTTTTAGTTAATTTTTAAATTCTTTCAATTCTAGTTTTACGGCTTCAGAAATCAATTCTGAAAAAGATTCAATAGACATTGTGCCTAAATCACCTTCACCATGTTTCCTTACAGAAACAGTGCCATCTTTTTCTTCTTGCTCTCCAACAATCAACATATACGGGATTTTGTTCATTTCGGCTTCCCGAATTTTCTTCCCAATTGTCTCATTTCTATTGTCAACAAGGGCGCGAATTTCGTCATTTTCAAGCAAATTTAAAACTTTTTCGGCGTATTTTTCATATTTTTCGCTTAATGATAAAATACTAACTTGCTCAGGCATTAACCATAGTGGGAAATTTCCTCCGGTATTTTCCAGTAAAATGGCAACAAATCGCTCCATACTTCCAAAGGGAGCACGGTGTATCATTACAGGACGATGCATTTCATTATCGCTTCCTTTGTATTCAAGTTCAAATCGCTCAGGTAAATTATAGTCCACTTGAATCGTTCCTAATTGCCAGCTTCTACCCAAAGCATCTTTTACCATAAAGTCTAACTTAGGGCCGTAGAAAGCAGCTTCGCCAGTTTCCATGACATAATCAAGTCCTTTGTCTTTTACAGCATTGATAATCGCTTGCTCTGCTTTGTCCCAGTTTTCAAGAGAACCAATATACTTCTCCGGTTTTTCTGGATCACGAAGCGAAACTTGTGTGGTAAAGTTTTCAAATCCTAACGAACCAAATACATATAGTACCAAGTCAATCACTTTTTTAAACTCTTCATCTAACTGATCTGGAGTACAAAAAATATGTGCATCATCTTGAGTAAACCCACGAACACGTGTTAATCCATGAAGTTCTCCACTTTGTTCATAACGATAAACAGTTCCAAATTCAGCAAAACGTTTTGGAAGATCTTTATACGACCAAGGTTTTGCGTTGTATATTTCACAGTGATGTGGACAGTTCATCGGTTTCAACATAAACTCTTCTCCTTCATTTGGAGTGTGAATCGGCTGAAAACTATCAGCGCCATACTTTGCATAATGTCCCGAAGTGACATATAGTTCCTTTTGTCCAATATGTGGGGTGATTACCATTTCGTAACCAGCCTTCTTTTGTGCTTGCTTCAAAAAGTTCTCTAAACGCTCGCGTAAAGCAGCACCTTTTGGTAACCAAAGCGGTAATCCTTGTCCTACCTTTTGAGAAAAAGTAAATAGCTCAAGTTCTTTACCAAGCTTTCTATGATCTCTCTTTTTGGCTTCTTCTACCAAAGCAAGGTATTCTGTTAACTCTTTTTGCTTCGGAAATGTAATTCCGTAGATACGTGTTAGCTGTTTGTTGTTTTCATCACCTCTCCAATACGCACCAGCAATACTCATTAATTTTACTGCTTTTACAATACCTGTATTTGGAATATGACCCCCGCGACATAAATCCGTGAACGTGTCATGATCACAAAATGTAATCGTTCCGTCATCCAAGCCTTCAATAAGTTCTACCTTATATTCGTTTCCTTGTTCCTTGTAATACGCAAGTGCATCCGCTTTCGAAGATTCACGAAGAGAGAACTCGTGCTTACCACGTGCAATCTCGATCATTTTGTCTTCTACAGGCTTCAAGTCTTTCTCCGTAAACGATTGTTCGCCAAAATCTACATCGTAATAAAACCCATTGTCAATAGCAGGTCCTATTGTTAATTTAACGCCAGGATACAACTGTTCCAGCGCCTGTGCTAATATATGAGCAGACGAGTGCCAAAATGCTTTCTTACCCTCGTCGTTGTTCCATGTATATAGGATTAGGCTTCCGTCTTCGTTAAGCGTGGTGCTCGTTTCAACAGTAGCCTTATTAAATGAAGCTGAAATCACATTTCGTGCTAACCCTTCACTTATACTTTTTGCCACGTCTAATACTGTGACACCTTTATCGTATTGCTTTACACTTCCATCTGGTAAGGTAATCGCTATCATAATCTTAAAATTTAAGAAACAAAGATACTACGAGTTTCTACGTTTTACAATAAAGGAAGTTACGTTTCTTTCGATTTTTTTTTTTGCGTTTCTTTACACAGTCACTTCGTTTTTGTGTAAAGTCAGGCTTTCGCTACTCGCGATGCTACGTGCCTTGCATGCGCTCAAACAGGCCGCTCT
>NZ_FNBA01000012.1 GCF_900102055.1 Ulvibacter litoralis | reverse complement strand
TATTTGTTGATTTTTGTTTGGTGATTGTTGATTTGGTAATGATGCTATTTTTGGGGTTTAAGATTGTTTTATTCATTTCTTTTGCTTGTCCAAAAGAAACGAACCAAAGAAAAAGACACCCTCGCTGGGGAATTGTGATTGGTGACTGGTGACTTGTGATTAGTGACTTGTGAGTGGTGAGTGGTGAGTGGTGAGTGGTGAGTGGTGGTAAGAAATGAAAAAATGGTTTGGAGGAAAGAGTTTTAGCAGGTAAGTTGTGTTGGGAATAGTTAAGCATCGGCTTGGATCATTTTTCTTTCAAGGTTGTTTTTTAAAAGTTCCAGGAATTTTACAGGTTTTATTTTACGACTTCTAATCTCTAGGTATGTTCTGTAATAATCCCCTAAATCGATTTTAAAGACTTGCTGAAAGATATCTGCAATTTCTTTGATGTCGGCGTTTCCTCCTTTGATAACCTCAGCGCTATGTAGGGCATAAACGAGTTCGATAAGGTCTACCTTGTTTCCTGTCCATTTTAAAGATTTGTATTGTATATTTTTTTTATTTTCTACTATTCTACCTTTTTGGGGTACTACCTTTCTTTTAAGCCATTCGATAGTACGCGTGTTTCCAAGGATTCGAGCGAGAATCATGTCGTGAGAGGTGGAAAAATTAACATCTAATAGCGCAGGAATGGATTGTAAATTACGAGGTTCTTTATTTTTATCTCTATTAAAGAATTCGATATCTCTATGGGTATGGCCTAACCTATAATAATCGTAAAATTCTCTATGTTTTAGAAAATATTCTTTGAAATACGCCATCTGGTTTTCGTAAAATCTTTGTTGATTTTTATGACAGCCTTCTGGTTTGTGTCTTTCTAACTCTAAAAGATTCCCATAAAAGAACATATACCCTACTATTTTGGCCTTAATGGACTTAAAGAATACTGCTTCATTTTTAGAATATCCGAAGCCTTGATCTACGACTTTTGTACGCATTAGACCAATACATTCGGAACAGGCTTTCATGCTGGATTCTGTTCTAATGTAAACCGAAGTCGCTTCTTTCTCTATTTGGATTAATTTCGTTTCAAGGTCTGTAAGCAAATCGAAATAGTATTTCATAACGAGATGTATTATGATTTACGGATGAAGGTATAGCCTTGGTCGTTAAAGATGAGCTTACAAGCCATTCAATGCGCATGGGTGAACCATACTTATATATATCGCAATGTATGTATTATATGTTCTTAAATTGATATAGGTGCATTATTATTTAATTATCGATAGTGATTTAACGGCTATAAAATCTTATCAAGAGGCTTTTAGCGAGGTCTCAGGCTATACTTGTGTTGGTGTAATTCCTTCTTTTTCTATTCCCCATCGAAAAAAAATAGAGCACCATCCAACTTTGGTCCTTATCAATTTTGAATCACTTTCAGAAGCACCTTTTGTCCTTATTGACACTATTACTAAATACTTTGGACTAGCACCTCACTATATCGGGATAAGCCGTTGTTACAAAATGGCCTATACCGCTTTGAAGAAAGGATTTAAAGATATGCTGGTACTTACGGATAGTGCTTATAGCTTGAAGGAAGTTTTAAAAAGGTATGATTTAGCTTATGCTCCTAAGCTATTGTATTGTATCCATTCGTATTATGATTATCGGTATGTTGTTTTGGACCATCTTGTTTATTTGAAAGCTGATAATTACACGACAGAGTTATATATGAAAGACGGCACAGTGATTACCGACTTTAAAACACTTAAATGTGTGCTTTCGCAATTGCCAGGACATTTTCAACGCATACATCGAAGCTATGTGGTTAACTCGCATTATGTACGACGAATCCAGTATGGACGAAAAGTATTTTATATACGTACTAATGATACTCCTCTCCCATTTTCCAAAACCTACCTAAATAGCCTTCGTACTATAAGAAGCACCTTGAGTGCGTTGTGTTCGTCTCAATCCAGTCCTTTTAATCGTTCACTGTGAATAGTAGGCTACTGACTACTACTTTCTGACACTTCACTGAATACTACAAAAGATTTGTTCGTATGCTTCCCTACTATTCTACCTTAGACCTGAGAAGCGAGCTACTTCTTCGGGTTTAACGACCTGTTTCATTGTGCATAATGAGAGTCCTCCCTTGGGAGGAAAAACAACATTTAAACAATTTAAAACTCTCAAAATGAAAACAAAAGTCATACTTTATTTTATTCTTATTTGGACCGCACTTAGCAGTTGTACTCCAACTTCTCTATCCCCATCTTCTGCTTCAGAAGCCCACCCCTTTTATGGTACAGGAGGAGAGCACAGTTCGGGCCCCGATAACGACAAGGATTGATTGTATAGATCTCTCTTTAGTCGGTAAGAAAAGTCTTTCTTTTAAAAAAGGCTTTTCTTACATTTGTTCAACTCCCCACAACTATTTTCTTATGGTTACCTTCAATTTACATTATTGTTGGGAAGTGTTTTTTACTGGTGTTTTGTATGTTTTTTTATACCCTTTTCCACTTTCTACAGAACCGAATGGCATTCGTTCTATTTCTTATTTTGCTGCTAGAGTTCCGCAATTCCCTAATAAGGACACTACTATAACGCATAATTTTCACTTTCAAAATCAACCTCTACAGACACGAGCTGATGACAGTGTGACCTATTCTCAACTTCGTAAACTCGCTGAAATTTCAGTAGGCGAAAAAGACACTTCTTTTTTTTTACAGGTTGCATCACAGGGACTAGCGCTCGCACACCGATTAAAAAAACCTTCCCTTATAGGAGATGCCCATTGGAATTACGGGATGTATTATTTACATCGCAAACGCTATGACAGCAGTTACTATCATTACCAGAAAGCTCATAAAGCTTTTAAGGCATCACCTCATCCTTATTATGCTGGAAAAATGCTTTATAACATGGCCTATATCTCGAGTTTGATACACGATCATACTGGTGCAGAAATACTCTTATTTGAGGCTATTTCTTATTTTGAAGAGACCAATAAACCAAAATCATTGTATTTATGCTATAATCTTTTGGGTACCCTTTCGGATGATTTGGAAGAATACACCAAGGCTTTAATGTATTATCAAAAAGCAGCTAGTCTGCTCGCTTCTCTAAAAGATCCTTTGTATTATCAGGTGGAGTTATGGAATAATATAGGTGTCCGGTATTATAAAATGAATGATTATGAAAGAGCCATTACTTATTTTGAGAAGGGACTTGTCCATGCTGATCGGTTGGGCGCTCATCCTTCCTTGTATGCCAAACTACTAGACAACAAGGCCTTTAGTGAATTTGCACTTTCCCCTAACAGGTTGGTTCTTCCTGCGATGCGGAAAGCTTTGTTTCTTCGGGATAGCATTCAAGATTCGGCAGGTTCGGTAATAAGTCGGCTTCATTTTGCTGAGCTACTTTACACCAGGGGGGTTCGCTCTGAGGCTATTGTTTATGCTAAACAAGCCTACGCTATGGCCGAGGCGGCCCATTTGAACCGGGATGTGCTTAAATCGTTGAAATTATTAGCTCTTTTAGATACTGTGCATACCGTAGATTATTTGCAGCAACATATCACATTAGAGAAAAACCTATATGTAAAAGAGCGAAACCTTCGCAATAAATTTACTGCTATAAAATATGAGACAGACAAATACATTCAGGAAAACGAACTTCTTTTTAAGGAACGGCTTCTCATAATCACGGTCTCACTAAGTATAATTCTTCTTTTATTACTTATTTATATTTATACGCTTCGGAGGGCGAAAAATAAGGCCTTGTTGTTTGAACGGGAAGAACAGCAGTATACTGAAGATCTCTTTTTAATGGCTATTGAACAAAAAGCCACACTAGAGCGTGGACGAAAAGAAGAACGTAAGCGAATCTCGGAAGAATTGCACGATGGCGTTCTTGCACGTTTGTTTGCAGTACGGTTTAAGTGGTCTTTTTTAAAACTGAATGGACCTTCGGCAGATGTAGCGCAGCATAAAAATGCTATTTCCGTTCTCAAAGGTATCGAAACCGAGGTTCGAAATATTTCGCACGACTTACGAAACGACCTTTTTTGGGACGAACAGCGCTTTCAGGCTGAACTTGAGAATACTTTAAAGGAACGCAGTGGTTTTGGTAATTTTCGATATGTTTTTACATATACTCCTGCTTCTGCATGGGAATCGCTGGATTATCTCTATAAGATTACTATTTCTCGAATGCTTGAAGAGCTCCTTCAAAATATTATCAAGCACTCCCATGCCACTTATGTAATGATTTCTTTTGTTGCAACTGACTCTATTTTTGAGATTATCGTTTCTGATAACGGAAGGGGATTTGTTCCTTATTATCCCAAAAAAGGGATTGGATTAAGGAATTTAAAAAGTAGAGCTCAAAAGCTTCACGGAGTGCTAACCCTAGACTCGAAACTAGGGAAAGGAACTCGAGTGGTAATCACCTTTAAAAAACCCAGCTAATTTTATGGAAAAGAAAGATATACATGTATTGATGGTTGACGACCACAAAATGACTTTAGTAGGCTATTCGGCCGCACTACAACAGATGTCTGAAGAAGTAGGCTCCTATACTTTTACAGTGCATCATGCCACCAGTTTTGATATGGCCTTACAAACGCTTAATCACACGTATCGCAATCAACCGTTGCATTTGGTATTTCTAGATATTCAATTACCAAAAGGTTTGGATTTGAAATACCAGACAGGGGAAGATCTTGGAATTGATATCCGAAAACGTTTTCCCGATACTAAAATTCTAGTAATTACGACTTTTAATAACAACCTGCTTATTCAGAATGTACTTGAAAGTATTAATCCTGAAGGTTTGTTAATTAAGGGCGATTTGACGCCCGATACTTTTAGTCAGGCTATTTTGGAAGTTCTTGATGATCCGCCCTATTTCAGCAAAACGGTGACTAAATATTTACGAAAACAACATATACATCCGTATCATTTAGATCGGTTGGATCGATTGATACTCTATTATATTTCGGACGGGAAACTTACGAAAAACCTCCCTCTCTACGTACCGTTATCTTTACCTGGTATTGAGAAACGCAAAAAACGGCTGAAGGAAATTTTTATTGTTGAGGATGGGAATGATTTTGATTTGGTGCGGCGCGCTAAAGAGGAGGGTTTTTTATAGGAGGTGTAAAGTCCTTATCTACGGCTTTTGACGTACTCTTTCTATTGGTTACCCAGCCCGCCACAGCCCTCTTTCAATCTACCTTTACCCAAAAATCACAATTATGGGTGCTACTTTAGAAGTCGTATTTAAAAATAGGTATCGGACGTTTTTACGAGCCGTGATTGTTTATTGTTATGTTCTCTTGTTTATTTATGCTGCAAGCAGCAAACTTTTTGAGTTTGAAATTTTTCGGGTACAATTGGCGCAATCTCCCTTACTTAGTGCTTATGCAGAAGGAATTTCCCTTTTGGTTCCGGGGCTTGAAATTGCCATTGCTCTGTTCCTGCTTATTCCGCGCTATCAAACACTTGCGCTTTATGCTTCTTTTACCTTGATGGTATTTTTCACTGCTTATATTTATATCATCCTTCATTATTCTGATTTTATACCTTGTTCTTGCGGTGGTGTATTGGAGCAGCTAAGCTGGACGCAGCATCTTTTATTTAATATTGGATTTATTATCCTTGCAGCCTTAGCTGTTTTAGTGGTTAAATTGGTAGGTTATAAGAAGAAGCTATTCTTACTAGTTTTTCTTTTCGTTTTTGGTGTCTCTTTTATGGTTGTATTGTTTGTTTTTTCTGAAAAGAAAATGCATCGAAACAATGGGTTTCAGCGCATATTGCCCCATCATCCTGCTACGGAGACCAACAAAATAGATATTAGATACGACTCCTACTATATTGCAGGAACCCATGAAGACAGTATCTATCTTGGTAATGGCACTGCTCCTTTGCACATGCTTACGGTACACAAGACACAACTGGATACTACAGAACATACTATTACCCTCCCCTATTCACATACTATTTACCGTGATCTTACCTCAAAATTCATCGATGGTGTATTTTACATGATGGATGGTACTGTTCCCGTCATTTATAAAGGGTACGAGGGTACTTATACTGCTACGCACCCCCTAACAATAGAAGATTCATTTATTAGAGCTCTCCCATTGAACGACACGATATTTGCAGTACGTGTTTTTGACCCCGTGACAGGTGGTAATATATTGGGGCAACTTTCTATTGACGCACCTACCACAGTCACTCTTCATCCTTCTTTGTTGGAGGCGCAAGGTGATCCTTTTTTTGATACCGATGGTCTATTACTCTTTAACAGACAATTGCAGAAAATAATTTATGTGTACTTCTACAGAAATGAATTTGTGGTCATCGACAGGGATTTTTCACTTGATTATCGAGGAAGAACCATCGATACAATTAGCAAGTCACAGCTGGATGTACGAACTATATCTTCTAAAAATGAGAAAAAGCTGGGTGCCAATCCCACTTTTGTACATCTTCAAGCGGCCACCTACGGAAGGTATTTGTTTATAGTAAGTGACCGTGTGGGAAAATACGAGTCCGAGAAAATACTTGAACAGGCATCCATTATAGATGTCTATGATCTGGAAACGAGCTATTATGCTTTTAGCTTTTATCTCTATCATCCTGGTTTAAAGAAGCTCAAGGAATTGAGTGTGGAAGAATCTCAACTTACTGCTCTTGTAGACCATTTTCTAATTACCTATGCATTGAAAACATCTCGTTACACCCCTATAGAATGAATAGAAATACTGTACAGTGACAGGAATGAGACCGAAAACCTGTATAAAAGAGTAGGTCGTTACTTATTAATTAATATCTTATTATTATGAAAACAATGAGAAAAAAATGGTTGTTGCCTTTACTGGCAATTGCCATTGCGGTTGGTGGTGCATTTGCTTCCTCTTCCACCATTGACAATACACTGAGTACAACAGGTTATCTAAGTTTACAGATGCCTTGTGACACACCGGTGCAGTGTGGAACATCAGGAATTCCTGGATGTACGGTTCCTGAAGGAACCGCTTATGGAAAAATCCATCCTAATGACAATGTTTGTCAGGTTCCACTTTTTAGACCGTAATTAGCGGTTGTAGCAAAGGCTGGTTGTTTTCAACCAGCCTTTGTTTTTCAATTGGATTTTTGCATCCATGTGGGTAAGGTTCCCTCTTTCAGATAATAGTTAAACCATTCAGACATTCGGATGGTTAGATCCTCTTGATTATGGGGAGTCACAATATCATGGCCTTCGTTAGGATATAAGAGCATGGTATGTTTTTTATTTAATTTACGTAGTGCATTAAACATTTCTACGTGCTGTTGCCAGTTTACATTGCTGTCTTGTTTTCCTGCCCATCCTAATAGTGGTGTGTTTAGATTTTTGACATTATGGATTGGAGAATTTCGTTCGTAGGCTTCAGGAATATTAAAATAGGAATCTCCCATACGCCATTGTTGTTCTTCAAATCGCCATGCCTGAGGTCTTGACCAGAGCCATGCCATAGAGAGGTAATAGCTAAGCATGTTGGAGGCACCGGCACCAGCCACCGCTGTGGCAAAAATATCGGTTTGGGTTATGAGAAACATGGTTTCATAGCCTCCGAAGGAATGTCCATATACCCCTAACTTATCCCGATCTATGAAGGAATATTCCAGTACTTTTTCAACGCCCGCCATTATGCACTCTACTGCAGAAATGCCTGGATCACCAATTTGGTATACAATATCTGGAAAAAATACAAAGTAGCCAGTTGTTGTATAATTGGACACACTAAAGCCTATGGAATTGTGTAGGGTTGGATTTTGGTACTGATGTATTTTATCTGATAGGGTCTCATAGCAAAAAGTAATCATGGGGTATTTCTTATTCGAATCAAAATTGGCCGGATAGTAAAGTACTCCTTTTAAACTATCTCCTTTTGGGCTTTTATATTTCAAGGATTCTGCTTTGCCCCAATTGTATTCGAAATGGTGGGGATTGGATTGGTGTACCAATCGTGGTTCTGGGTTTGTGAATTCTTGATACATTACTGCAGGGGGAAGGTTGTATCGTTCACTAGTATATACTACTGCATTCCCTTCTTTTGCCATTCGGAGATTCTTTATAAGCCTGTCCTTATACACAATCTTCTTCAGCTTGTTCTTGCTGTTGTATGTAACGTAGCCTGTCTCTTGTGTTCGTTTGTTTTTAGCGCTTAAAATAATGCCTTTTTCTAGGTTCTGTATTTTTACAGACTGCCCTTCAAATTTCACATTTTGAAACAGATTGTCGACAAACTCGTATATTCTGTATGTTATATGATCTTCCCTTCCTTTTGTACATCTTGTTTTTGTTTTTCCATCAGGCGTGACTTTCCAGATATCGAATTCATCGTAAATGATGAGTTCTTTTTCATTTACGGTCCAACCTGGATGGCCGTAGGATATGGCTTGCTTGCTGTATGTTGATTTTGCATTATAAAAGGGGGTATCTATGTTCTTTGTTACATTCGTATGTGTCTTTTTTACAGCGTCGAATACCCACCAGTTGCCTTCTTTAAAATAGGTTAAATATCTTCCTGAAGGCGCCATTTGAAATTCGAGTCCGTGTGGTTTTGAGGTTACGGTATCTGACGTTCCTGTTTCTATATTAAAGACGACTATATTAGAGTTTGACTCCCTTTCGACTGCGGCAAGCATATGTTCTTTCACGCTATATGCATAGGCATATTTCCCCGCATTTCCCACTAGTGTCATACTATGTATAGAATCTCCTAGAACATTCCATTTTTCCGAATGTTTTTCCCAGCCTACCATAAGATATGGGTTTTCTAGACCTTCTTTTAATAACTGAAAGGACGGATACAGCAACTCATCATCGGTATTCCAGACTTCTACTTTGTCACTCATCTCCTGTTGGGAATGCCCACCGTTTGTTTTTCTTTTTGAGACCTTAAAGAAAAGTTTTTCTCCATCATCGGAGAAAAATAAGGTGGGCACCCCAGTAGCAGGGATTATCCAATTTTCGGAGTGAGGATTGAATGTTTCTAATGAGATTGTTTTGTGTTGGTAGGTCATCCAATGGATCTGATTGTCATCTTTTCCCCCACTCTCATAAAATGCCATAGCGTTTCCTTTGGGATTCCATGTAATACGGCTGTATGGATTGTTTGGGTTTTGTTTTACGATTACTGATTTTTTGGCCTCTGTGAGCCACAGACTAATCTTTTCTCCTTCTATGTCTCCTTCTGTGTCTCCTTCTGTGTCTCCTTCTGTGTCTCCTTCTGTGTCTCGTTCTGTGTCTCGTTCTTTTCCTCTCTGAGCAACTGCCAGATACTGTCCTGTGGGGTCAAATTCAAACGCTGATGTGTTGTCGAATACTTTTATTGAATTGTCTATTAGATTTTTAAGGTGTAGCGAATTATCTTCCTTTAGAAAGGCGATTTTCTCACCCTTTGGTCCTATTTTATAACGAACCACTTTCTCTATTTTTTTTTCTTCGAAGGTTTGGAGGTTGACATAGAAAAACTGTCGGTCTGTATTGAGGGTACAAAACCATTTTCCTGTTGGTGAAAAATCGTGTATAAATGCATTTGGAAACTGAAATTTTTTATGGGTGTTATTGTTTACTACCACGAGTGTATCCTTTTGTTCGCCGTAGTACAGACCAAAGGAGGTCCAATTTCCTTGCGTTGTTATTTTGTAAGGTGTAAGGGTATGCCAGCGTTTGTATTGTGATGGGTCTAGGTCTTTCTTTTTGCTGGTTTGCCCCCAAAGGGGACACACCATACAAAAAAAACTAATTAAAAGTAGGTTGCTTGCGCTATACCAAAGTGAGTTGTATTTTTCCATTTGTTTTTTCATGGTTCATGTCCTTGTTTAGTATCCTTGATTTTGGGGTTGTAGGTTGGGGTTTACAAGGAGTTCTCTTTGCGGAATGGGAAGTAGGCGATTTTTGTGATTCCAACCTGGTTTTGTCACTCCCAAAACGGCATCGAGTTGTCCGTTTCGTTTCAGGTCGAAAAAGCGGTGGCCGTGTTCGGTAAACAACTCCACTTTACGTTCCTGCATAACGGCTGCTAACACTTCGGTTTCTGTGGTCGCAGTGGTGTTGTTTAATCCGGCTCTGTTGCGTATTTTATTGATGTCTATTAGGGCTTCGGAAATATTTCCTTGCCTTCCTCGTGCTTCTGCTCGGATTAAATATTGTTCTGCCATTCGAAATACGATGGAATACTCCTGCGACACTCCAGCTCCCAAACCTATTTTGTATTTATAGGGGTAGTAAAAGGTATTGGTGGCATCGGAAATTTGGCCTACCCAATGTACTTTTCTAAGGTCGTCTTCCTCAAATGCATCTACTATATGATTGCTTAGTGCTCTTGTGGATGGAGGGGCTGCTAGTATGATAAATGTATCTGCTTCTAAGGTATTTCCTCCATTGTTGTTGGGTGAAAACTGCCAAAGTGTGGACGTGGCGTTATTTAGGAATACATTTTCGATATTGGTTTCCCAACCATTATTTTCTATGAGCTGTGTGGTTTCCGCTTCGGCTTGTTCCCAGTTCTGGGTGTATAGATAGCAACGTGCAAGTAATGCCATTGCTGTGTATTTATTGGGTCTTAGGTGTTCGCCACTCTCATCGGTACTTGTTAATACTTCTTTTGCTTGGAGTAGGTCGGAAATGATTTGGTTGTACACTTCTGCTTCCGATTGTCTGGAAACTGTTTGGTTGTACCGGTAATCGGTTGTGGTGCAATACGGAATATCGCCATATAAATTGAGGAGGTAGAAATGTACCAATGCTCTGCAAAAGAGTGCTTCTCCTATATATTGTTTTTGTTCGTCTTCTGTAAAATAGACTGAGCCCTCTACTCCTTCTATAATTGCATTGGCTGCATATATTTGATTGTATGCATTATTCCAAATTTCTTCAATGGTAGGATTTGAGGCTACTAGTGTATTTTTATTAAACTGTTCTTCTGCCAGACTGAAGGTGCTGTAATAGGTTATTTCATCTGCATAATTTCCCATAAGGTTTGACATTCCTTGGGGAGCTCCTGTACAAATTACATTGTCTCGAAGGTTTGCATATATACTGAGAATAGCAGCTTCGACGGTATTTGGATCTGTAAAAAGTGTTTCTCCACTGAGTAAATGGTTGGGAGTTTCTACCTCAATATTTTCGCAAGAAACAAGTGGTATGAGTACCAGTATCAAAGTCCATTTAAGGGACTGTATTAGAATTTTATATGTATTTTTCATGTTGTTTTTTTTTTGATTAAAAAGTAAGTTGCACTCCTAGGTTTATCTGTTTTAATGGAGGGAGGTTTCCATAGATTTGCGTTTCTGGATCGGGACCTTCATACTTGGTTATGGTTAAAAGATTCTGGGCCTCTACTGATATTTGACACCCAAAAGGGGATGAAAGTAGCGAAGGAATAGTATAAGAGGCGGCGATATTCTTTAACCTGATAAATGAAGCATCACTTATAGAAGACGTACTATCGTAATTATTTAGGTATCCTGCATATGCGTCATTGTTACTTCCTGTAGAAAATAGCTGTTGTGATGCTGTATCTCCTGGTTGTTGCCAATGCTCTAATACTTGTACTGGTTGGTTCCCCATCGTACCTGGTAGTGCTATGGTAGTGTGGTAATTGCGCCCTTGCTGTTTTACAAATTGAAACAAAAAGTCAAGATTGAAATTACCATACGACAGCGCATTTCGAAATCCACCATAATATTTTGGATCGAGGTTCGCACTAGATTTAAGATCGTTAGGTTTTGAGATTATGCCATCGCCGTCTATATCTTCAAAGGTATAGGTTCCTGTTTGTGGATTGACTCCTGTAGCGTTGTATAGCAGCACGATATTTAAGGGTTCTCCCACTACATATTGGTTGGCATAGGTGGATGCAGAAAGTCCTGGAAAGGAGATTAGCTCATTTTTGGGAATTGTAAGATTAAGGAACGTGCGCCATTGAAGCTTTTTGCTTTGGATATTAACTGTTTCAATCTCTACCTCCCATCCCCTATTTTCTACGGTAGCATCGAGGTTTGCTTGAAGAGAAGAAAACCCAGTTGTACCTGGCAAAGGCACTCCCACTAACTGATTTGAGGAGCGATTTCGGTACCAAGAGGCAGAGAGGGTTATTTTGTCTTCCATGAATCCTACTTCTATGGCTGTTTCTAGTTTTTTATTTGTTTCCCATCCATAGTCTGGGTTGAACAGTTGTATAGGCGAGAGTGTTTGTATTCCTTGATAGGAAAGTCCTTCCGTGGTATATGTATTTAGATAGCCATAGTTCCCAATCTGGTCGTTTCCTGTTGTTCCGTAACTAGCACGTAGCTTTCCGAAGCTTAGAAAAGGAAGCGCCTTGGTTACAAAGGTTTCTTCTGAAAAAACCCATGCTACCCCTAAAGCTCCAAAATTGGCATATTGGTTTCCGGGTCCGAAACGGCTAGAGCCATCCCTACGTGCAGTTGCATTCACTATGTACTTATGTTCCCAGTTGAAATTTAATCTACCAAAGAGTGCTCTATAGTTGTACACTTCGTCACTATTGTTTGAGATAAAAAGGTTGGCTGCCGCTGCTGGATTATAGATAAGGCTATTTGTTGGGAAGTTGCTTGCTACTTGAAGTAGACTCGTTGTTTTTTCTTTTTGTATTGTGCCTCCTACAAGTGCTTCTATTTTCCCTTTTCCTAGTGCGTACGTATAGCTAATCTGCGGTTCGACAAGCCATGAGTTTCTTTCCCCATTGTTAAAGGTACTAGAAGAATAGCTACTGTCCAGTCCAAAGGCAGGGTTGTAAATGGTATGCGGGGCTGTTCGCGTTTCTTCCAACTGAAATTTGGTATAACCAAGATTTGCTTTTACTTCTAAGCCTTTATAGGGTGTATAGGAAACAATGCTATTTGCTAGTATTGTATTGGTGTTTGAGATGTATTCGCCTTCGAGGGCTGCTAGTGGGTTGTTAAAGGTTCCATTTTCCCAATTGAGATTGCCTTCAGAATCGTATAAGGCAGGTGCATTTGGCACTAAGGTCATTGCTTCACGGGTTAAATTAGTGGTAGGTTGATTGTTGTTGTCTGCAACATAATTACCATTGAATTGTATGCGGAAGGAGTTATCGGGTGTTTTATGTGACAGGTTTACGAGTGTACTTCCTTTTTTATATTTATAATCGCCTGGAAAGACGGTGGTCTGTTCTTCGTAGCCACCTCGGAGGAGAAAGCTTGTGTTATCGTTTCCTCCTTGTACAGAAGCACTGGCATTGGTGTTGTATGCTGTTCCTCCTATAAGTTCTTCTTGCCAATCGGTTTCTCGATTTTGACTCCAAGTACCATTAAGGTCGTATGCATTGAACGGATAGTTGGTAATACCGTCGTTGGTAAATGCTTCACGGCGCATGGCAAGGTATTGCTCGGTATTGAGGAGTTCCATTTTTCGTGTAATGGTTCCCACTCCTGTTCCTGTATTTATTTGAAAGCTGGTTTTTCCTGGCTTCCCTTTTTTGGTTGTTATGAGTACTACTCCATTTGCTCCACGGGAACCATATATGGAAGTCGCATCTGCATCTTTTAGTACTTCGATACTTTCAATATCGTTTGGACTGATTCCATTTAGCGGACTTTGTGTTCCGCCTAATACTGTGGACACCATACTACTTCCTAAAGATTGGGACGCATATGGAACACCATCGACCACATACAAGGGTTCGCTACCATCGATACGGATGCTGTTGCGCCCCCGAATGCGTACTGAAAACCCACCACCTGGCACTCCTGTGGTTTGTATAATATTGACTCCTGCCATTCTACCCTGCATTGTGCTTAAGGGATTGGAAACGGGTTGGGTTTCAATTTCTTTAGCGTTTAATTGAGAAATGCTTCCTGTTTTCTCCTTATCGGTTACATTGTAGTAGCCTGCATTAATGATGATCTGATCTAAGGTTGTAGCATCGGGCTGCATTGTTACATTTATACTTGCATTGTTGCCAACGGCAATTTCTTGGGTTTTAAAGCCCACAAAGGTGTATACCAAAGTGTCGGTAGCAGCTGCTGTTATACTATAGTTACCATCGAGGTCTGTGATACTACCACGAAGGGTGTTTTTAACCAGAATATTGACGCCATCGAGGGGGCTATCGCTTTCGGTTATTATGCCCGTTATAGTTTTTGATGGGCTGTTTTGAGAAAAAATTGGGGAGTTGATAGTGTTGAGGAGAATTAAAAATACGGAAAGGGTAAGGCTTTGCCTGTAGTAATTTTTCATACTTTTGTACTTGTTAAAGTTTATACTGATTTTAACTATAGCCTGCTCTGATGGTCTTCGAAAACTAAGAGCGGGTTTTTTTTTGTGTGTGTTTTACGTTTTTATTTTCATTTGTTTTTTTATTTGTGATTGGTGATTGGTGATTTGTGACTGGTGATTGGTGATTGGTGATTTGTTACTTGTGATTTGTGATTAGTGATTAGTGATTAGGAAATGATGCTGTTTTTAGGGTTTCATTTTACTTCTTCTTTTCTTTTTTGCATTGCCCAAAAAAGAAACAAAAAACGCTAGGCTTAAGAAATCATTTCTAAATTCTACGACAGCTTCACTACACTTT
>NZ_FNBA01000030.1 GCF_900102055.1 Ulvibacter litoralis | reverse complement strand
CTCCGAATAATTGGAATTAAATAAGGAACCGAAAAGGTGTCGCCGCTTCAAGCCGCACACTGCGCCAAGCGCTACAATTATTATACAAACCCGTTAACTGCAATTGAAATCGAACTCTGTGACTGAAAATCAGATAAAAAGAATAAAAGTTAAGATAGCGAAGATTAAAAAAGCACTTGCTGCTGACAAAAAACATTGGGGCGGATTTTATCACGATGGTGGTGGATTAAGATATTTACAACCAAACCTTTATATACAGATACAAGATTTTACCGGCGCTCTAAGATACTTTAATTGGTTCGAGAAAAATTTCCCAGAAGATATGGGAACTCCCCTATTTATATTTGAATATGCTTTGACTCTATTCAAAACGAATCGAATTGAAAAAGCTGAGGAAAAGATTTTAGAATTAAATGAACTTAATCAATATCTAGTTGATTACTATTTGGATAAAAATTCAATAACCAACATTGAATCAAATTCTGATTGGCAAATTGAATCATTAATGAAATATTTTGAATACAAAAAAGATGATCTTGTAATGATTGATTTTACTGATTGGCTAACTGAATATCAAAACAAGAATTGATTAATAATTTAAACTTCAAAAGAACAAAAGCAGTTAACACTGTATACTAATTATAGCTTTTCCATAATAACAGAATGTTTAGTACTTAAAAATTACTATTTTAGTGATCGGAACAATACGAACTAGCTTGCCTTTCTGAGTCTCACGCAGCTCCGAATAATTGGAACTAAAGAAAGAACTGAAAAGGTGTCGCCGCTTCAAGCCGCACACTGCGCCAAACGCTACAATTATTATACAAACCCGTTAGCAAATATTTATAAAAAAAACTTGAAACAAGAAAAGCAATTCGAATTTGAAAAGATATTACTTTCGGGTAATCTTATTGATCTTAAGATTTATCAAGTAAACAAATCCTTCTTTAAAATTCCTAGTCCTGAACATTGGCTGATTGATGGGGGAATTGAATTTGTGTTTCCTGATGGTGTTTTAACATTTGGATGGTCAACACACTTGAATATGTTCGTTTTTGATTCTAAAAAGTTTGAGAAAATATTTAAGAATAAAGAATTCAACCTTCTTTCCAAAAACGAAATTTACAATCTCAACAATTTAAGAGGAAAATCAGTCCGGGAAATAGAATGGAAATGGATTCAAATTGAAACTTGGAATTCCAAGAATTTAAAATTTATAGAAGAGCCAACTGTATTAGAATTGAATATTGAATTCAATACAAATGAAAAACTCCAAATAGCACCAATTGATTACGAACTAACGAATTCTGACAAACCAATAAAATATAGAAGTTTACTAGATTCTGATTTATTAATTTCCTTGAACCATAAGTTCATGATTTAAACATTTGCTAACAACGTATAACAATTATTGCTCTTGCGCGAATTACTAGATAATTTCTACAAATATTTAACTATATTGGTTACTGAAAAATAACGTTACGCTTGCCCTTCTGAGTCTCACGCAGCTCTGAATAATTTGGTGCTAAGAAGAGAATTATGAACTTGTCGCTGCTGCCCTCATCGCGCTGCGCCAAACGCAACAATTATTATACAAACCCGTTGCCATCAATCGCTCGGATTCTGATTCTTACGAATCGAATCCGAACAGCTTTCTGCTAAGATACAAGTCGGTCATTCTTACGGCCTTCTGACTGAAAGTTTTATTTAAACCTTTCAATTTATAAGAAATTAAAGTTTCTAAACGGAACTTCCTCTACTCTTTTGACTTCAACGCTTTTCCGAAAAACCTGTAATTGAACAATATAATTCCTGGACAAATCATTAGGTTCGTGTCTCGCCAAAAATGGCAACAATGTATACTAATCATAGCTTTTACATAATTACTTCGTGTTTAGTACTCAAAAATTACTACTTTAGTTATCGGAACAATACGAACTAGCTTGCCTTTCCGATTCTCACGCGGCTCCGAATAATTGGAACTAAATAAGAAACTGAAAAGATGTCGCCGCTTCAAGCCGCGCGCTGCGCCAAGCGCTACAATTATTATACAAACCCGTTGTGCGTAATTAAAGAAAAAAAACGATAATGAGGAATATAATTTTATTCATAGCCTTTTTAAGTTTATCTGATTGCTTTTCTCAGGATTTAGAGTTAAGAGCAACACCTTTTATAAAAAGTAAAATAATATATAAAGATAGTACTTCTGAAAAAGGGTTTCTAAAATTTGCTAGTTCAATTTTTAGTCCACGTCTAAAAAAAGAAGAAGGTGGAAAATCAAGAAAAATAAATTATAAATTGATTGACAAAATTATTACTAATCCTGAAACTGAAAACGAGAGGGTCTTCCAATACTTATATCATAATCAAAGCAAGTTCAGAGTTTTTGTTGAATTAATTTATTCTGACGTATTAAGTATTTATGCTAGCCTTGGCAATAACCTAAATCTTTTTTACTCTGATTTTAACAGACAAAGCGCCCGCGAGATTATGAATCGGTTAAGGATTGGAAGAGAATCGGGATTATCAGAAAGTCGTGTCAAGCTAGTTGATACCTTACAACTTCCAAATAAAAAAATTAAAGTCCTGCCTTTGGGATATGCGTATTTTTATCATATCGGGTCTTTAGACTATTCAGCAATGAAGGTGAAGCCGAGATATTATCTTTTAAAAGAAGGTACAACCAAATTATATTTAGCAGAATCAAATGAACGCTTTTTAATTAAAGCAGCAGAATTAATATCCGATTGTACACTTATTATTAATGAATTAGAACAACAGAATATTGATCTAGAGGATTTGCCTAGATTTATAGAATATTACAAAAATATTTGTTTGGAAAATAGTTCTGATGAAAATTAACTACGCACAACACTGTATACTAATCATAGCTCTTGCGAAACTAGAAGCAAATTGATTGCAAATATTTAACTATATTGGTTTCTGAAAAAAATCGTAAAGCTTGCCTTTCTGAGTCTCACGCAGCTCCGAATAATTGGGACTAAATAAGAAACTGAAAAAGTGTCGCCGCTTCAAGCCGCGCGCTGCGCCAAGCGCTACAATTATTATACAAACCCGTTGTGTTTAATAAGTTACCCTTTCTGATTTTAAAGATTGTTTCTTGAAAAGGTCGATTTATAGAAGAGTTTTTTTTAGGTAACTGAGGAACTT
>NZ_FNBA01000028.1 GCF_900102055.1 Ulvibacter litoralis | reverse complement strand
CTTTGAAGAATTTAGAACTAAGAAAGAATTAAAAGGTCGCAGCTGCTTCAAGCCGCACGCTGCACCAAGCGCCACAATTATTATACAAACCCGTTACTAAAAATAGCTCGGAAAGAAAATCTTCGGATTTTTTTCCGAGCAGATTACTGCTAAGAACAAAGTCGGTCATTCTCACGTCATTCCGATTGAAAAAGGCTGATTTTGAATTTTCAACTCATAAGATATTCAAGTTTCAAAATTGAACTCCTTCTACCCTTCTGATTTTCACGCTTATTCGAAAAACCTCTGAATCTAAAGTGTAATTCCGAGGCAATTCATTTGGTTCGTGTCTCGCTACTTGTCGTAACAACATATAAGCAAAATGGCTTCTCTCCCACTAGAATTATGTTCGCAACAAATAAATAACTAAATTGGTTCTTTGAAATCAACGTATAAGCTTGCCTGTCTGAGTCTCACGCAGCTCCGAATAATTGGAACTAAATAAGAAACCGAAAAGGCGTCGCTGCTGCCAGCTTCGCGCTGCGCCAAACGCAACATTGCTTATACTAACCCGTTGCCACACATTTGAGAAAATCGATACACATATTAATTCTGACTTTGATTTTGCCTTCTTGCCAAAATGAAAAAAAACTAAATGGAACTTGGATTTCAGCATATCAATATGGTGAAAATGACAGTCTAATGGAATCCACAACTGGAATTCCTTTCAATGAAGTTTTTACTTTTAACAATGATACTTTTAACTTAAAGCAATTTAAATATCAAATGTTTAACGATGAGAGAACTGATATTTTCAAACTCAAAGGAAATAAGTTTGTTATAGCTGACAATGAATCTTATTTTTCAGACGTAATCGAACCATTAACAAATGATAGTATTGTAATTAATGGATTGAATAGTGTCTTAAACGGAGTTTACAAACGACTAGCTGATTCACTTAAAAACAAAACTCCTGAATTTAAATTGATTGGAAAAAAGTTCGTGCGGAATTATAGAAAATGGACTGATACAATTCATTTTGTGAATGACTCTGTTTATACAAGCAATAATTGGACAATGGGAAATTCGGATTTAATGTGGGAAAGAATAAACAAAAACGGATTTGATATCCTTTTTACGGATATTTATCCACCATTTGTGATTAAAAAGAGAGTTGGGAAAGATATTTTCATTTCAACATTTAAATATAAAAAAGAGGATTATATCTTAACCGAAATTGAGTAAAAACGTGTGGCAACAACGTATAACGATTATGGCTCTTGCGGTAATTTTACATTAATTTCTACAAATATTTAACTATATTGGTTTCTGAAAATAACGTAAAGCTTGCCCTTCTGAGTCTCACGCAGCTCTGAATAATTTGGAACTAAGAAGTGAAATTTGAACATGTCGCTGCTGCCCCCAGCGCGCTGCACCAAACGCAACAATCGTTATACAAACCCGTTGCCAGTAATTATAAATAAAAACATATGAACTCAAACAAAATACAGGAACAGATTGAAAATAATAGAAGATCTGTTTCATTTGACAGTTATGATATTACTGTAAGACAGCTTTTCGATATGATTCAGGAAGGGCTTATAGATATTGCGCCTGAATATCAACGACATTTTGTTTGGGATGAAGTCCGCCAATCACAACTAATTGAGTCTCTAATTCTAGGAATTCCAGTTCCAAATTTATTTATGGCGACTAATAAAGATTCTAGTTGGGAAGTTATAGATGGACTGCAAAGACTAACTACAATAGTTAATTTCTTGGGAGATGAGCAATTAATAAAAAAGACCAACGCAAACGGAATAAAATTAAAACTTAAAGGACTTGAAAAGTTAGATACTTTAAATAATAGTTTCTTTGAGGACTTGCCTAAATCCGTTCAATTAATGTTTATGACTCGACCAGTTCGAGTTACAGTTCTTAATGACAGAAGTGATTTTGAATTAAGATATGATTTATTTGAGAGATTAAATACAGGTGGAGTTACTCTACATCCACAAGAGATAAGAAATTGTGTTTATCTTGGCAAATTCAAAGATTTCCTTCAAGAATGTGCAGAAAATCAGGATTTTCTGGATGTTGTAAAAATGACGAAAAATGCAGAAAGGACTGGGAATCGAGAGGAATTAGTTCTTAAATTCTTTTCTTATTATGAAGACAGAGAACTATTTGTTCACAGTGTAAAAGAGTTTCTTAATGATTATATGGCAAAGAAAACAGAATCATTTCCTGAACAAACGGCATACAAAAGCCTTTTCGAAGAAACATTTGCAAGATTGAAACAACTATTACCACAAGGTATTGTTAGAGGAAATCGAACTAATATTACACCTTTAGTATTATTTGAAGCAATTTCAATAGCTACCGCGGACATAATAACAGATGAAAATCAACAAATTTTAGATTCTCAAAAACTACAAGATGTTTTGAACAATGCAGAATTAACAAAACTCACAACTGGAGCTACGAACTCACGTAATAAATTAACTCAAAGAATTAATTTTGTAAAAGAACATTTAGCATAATGAGTTTCTCTAATTTACGTAGTCAAAATTCATCTAGATTTAATGAAGTTCAAGTATTCTTAAACTACATTACATCACAAGAACCATCACTTCCAACTGACCCAACACCTGCAGAAGTCAAAATTATGCGCGGTCTATTTTATGTCCATTTATATGCTGCTTTAGAAAAATCGATGAATGAGGTTGTTCAAAAATCACTTCTTCTAATTAGTGCGAAAGGAGTAAAAAGTAATCACTATACGCTTGCTTTTAATACTATTTCAGTAATGGATAAAATTCAAGCGCTCAAAGATTGTGGATACAAAAAAGTCGTTAATAAATCGATTTTACTTTTTGAACAAATTGATAGTAGAACAATTCGCCCTTTGAATGAAACCGTTTTTTCAAAAAGGTTACAGAATGTTTGGATGGAAACTATCGAAGAAACTATAGGTGCTTTTGGTATGGCTGAATTAAACATTCAACCAAGAGTTAGAGCCACAATAGATGAAATTGTTGATAAAAGAAATGCGGTTGCCCACGGTGGTGAGTCAGCTTCTTATATTGGAGAAAGACATAGAGCAAACATATTGCGGAATAAGTTCCAAATAGCGCAGGACTTTATGATTTTAGTCATTGACAGTTTTGAGGAATACTATGATAATAAAAAATATCTTAAACCAGTCGTCAAGAGACATTACGCATAATAACTACTGGCAACAACGTATAACGATTATTGCTCTTGCGGGAATTTCATAATAATTTCTACAAATATTTAGCTATATTGGTTTCTGAAAAATAACGTAAAGCTTGCCCTTCTGAGTCTCACGCAGCTCTGAATAATTTGGTGTTAAGAAGAGAATGAAGAACTTGTCGCTGCTGCCCTCAGCTCGCTGCGCCAAACGCAACAATCGTTATACAAACCCGTTGTGCAACATTTGAAAAAAAATGAGAATAGAATTAGAATATCTGAATAGCATTAAAAA
>NZ_FNBA01000023.1 GCF_900102055.1 Ulvibacter litoralis | reverse complement strand
ATATTCCAAGTATCGTGATACCCATCTTGATTCGGGGTAATAAACTTAGGATAGTCAATCACTCCAATCTCGATTGTAACACTTCCACAACCTCTGGCATCCTTAAAGGTAACTGTATGTGTTCCAGGAGATACATTCTCAAAGGTACCACTTTCAATAAACTCTCCATCATCCAATTGATACACATACGAATCGCTCAATCCTGTCGCTGTAGCTTGCACCACATGATTGTCAGAAAAAGCTCCATTCACTAGTATTGCCTCATAAGTCATTGGTGGCTGAGACACAATTACTGTGGTTGTCTCCGTTACACTACATCCTGTAGCAATCTCTGTGTAAGTAACACTATAGATTCCTCCTACAATAGCTGTAATCGATGGACCGATTGCCGTTCCTCCTGGGTATTCCCAAATAATATCGTACAAATTAGGATCTAATCCTGTATCGATAAATGGCGGAGACAGTTCTCCTTCTACCTCTGGAATAGGATTCTCATTGGCATCAACACACAAACGATATTCTTCTTCCAATACAATTGCAGGTAGTTGCTCTACTTTTAATATAACTTCTACAATCTCATAACAACCTGTATCGGTATTAGTCACACGAGCATACACAATCTGTGGATTTATAATATTAGTATAAGAACCCGGTAAACCACCAATTCCTTCTACCGCTTCATCTAAAGTCTCATACCATGTAATTACATAATTAATCGCTGTCTGTCCGCCTAAGATTTCTTCCGCTAAAGCAGCTGCTTGAGGGTCTGGATCTGTCGCTGAACTTGGCAGGTTAAATGCTGTAAATCCATCTGGTGTTCCTTCCTCATCATCACAAACAATATACGGTGCTGCGGGCTGAGTGGCTGTAGCGCCTTCCAACACTTCTAAATTAAAGAGTTGAACACCTCCTACATAACATCCCGTCTCTATGTGCTCAATACCAGTGTAAATCTCTTGCCCTGGCAATGGAGTTCCATCACTTATAAAGGCAGTTGTGTTTACAATAGGATTCGTTCTTGTTTCTGCATCGATACTATTTCTATAGAAGGTCACTGCATACTCCAAAGGATCTTGTTCTCCTAAAATCTCAGGAATCTTCGTCGTTAAATCAAAAACACCGATACCATCTGTTCCTACCTCACACAATTGATACGGCTCCACAATGGCAGTATCGTCTGGTAATGGGTGTACTAATAACAATAACTCTACAATCTCAAAACAAGAATCGTCATTGGCACTATCTACCGTTACACGAACGTAAATAGTTTGCTCAAAAGGTGAAGTATCATTGCTATAAGCTGTAGGGTCTACAATGGCCGTAGTAATATCTCCATCCAAGGCTAATGGATAGCTTTCATAGTAATGCACATCCCAACTAGCGCCATTTAAAATTTCTGCTTCTGCCTCTGTTAAATCAAACTCCTCGATACCATCTTCTAAAGGTATCGTCTCATCACAGGCCTCTAATGGGGCTGGTGTAACTACATTTGGTCTAGGAACCACACGAAGGGTCAATCGTACACTTGTATCAAAACATTCTGTATTGCCATCTACAACACGTACAAAAACAATCTCTGGATTGGTTGTGTTTACATACGACATTGCTGGATCAATAGCATTGATCCCTTGATCTGCATCTTCTTGGCTTTGGTAATAACTTACCTCTACCCCTGCAACGCCTCCTGTAATCTCATCATTCTTTTGTGTTAAATCAAAGGTTGCAATACCATCATTTGGCTCTCCTAAATCATCACAAACCGTTAATGGATCTGGCTGAACAACGGTAGGTCCTAAAGAAACTCTTAATAAGAAAGACATCGTTCGATAACAACCATCCTCGGCAACTGACAAACGAATATAAATAGTCTCCTCTGGAGTAAATACATTTGTATACGCATCTGGCGTTAGAATTGGATTCACACCTAAATCTGCATCTGCTTGACTGGTATGGTAACTCAATGAATAATCACTAGGGTTTTGCGTCCCGTAAATAAGAGGCTCTTGCTGGGTTAAATCAAAAACACCAAAGCCATCATCATCACAAAGCACTAAGTCTGGCAAACTTGTAGGCAACACCGGTGCTGGCACGACTTGAAGTTCTAATTCTAAAATACCATAACACCCTGTAGCTGTTGGCGGAGCTTCATAGGAAGTACGCGCATACACAATTTGGTTGTTGGCAACAATATTACTATACGGACTTGTAAGAGCAAATGTGCCATTGTCGGCATCTAAATAAGTCTCGTGGTAAGTTATCGTAACTCCAGGCTCTCCTGCGATAATCTCTGCATCTTTATCCGTTAAGGTAAAGACTGAAAAACCATCATTGTTCTCATCACAAGCAACCAATGGTGTGGGTGTTGCAGAGGCAGGACTTGGATTCACCGTTACTACAAAACTAGTCTCTGCTGAACATTCTGTACTGTTAAACACACTCACATAAATTGTCTGAGGAGTTTCTGTATTAGGGTAAGCATCTGGTGTAGCAATTGAAATACCTGCTTGTTGATCTGCTGCTGTAGCGTAATAGAATACGGTTAAATCTGGATCTCCTGCTATAAGGGCCGCATCGTTTTGTGTTAAATCAAAGGTAGAAATACCATCAGATCGACTCCCTCCTGTATCATCATCACACAATTCTAAATCTGTAGCTGCTCCTATTATTGGATAGATTCCTACTATTAATTCAAAAGAACTTATGCGGTAACAACCTGTCTCTAGGTTTTCCAAACGAACCCAAATGGTTTGTCCGGTACTTGCAAAGGCAGTGGTGTTAACAATATTGTTTATTCCGTCTTCTGCATTGGTAGGATCATCATAATAGCTAATGGCAAATCCTAATGGATCTTGTACTCCATATACATACGGTGTGTTTTCTTCTAAATTGAAATCTGCACTTCCTCCCCCTACACTATCACATGAGAGTAAGTCGCCAAAGTCTGCCGTTGGAAAATCAGGTAATGGATTTACGATAAGATCTAAAGGAACAACACCGTAACAACCTGTAGCCGTAATCTCTACACGAGCCCATACCGTTTGTTGGTTTGGAACTACCGTTAGGTAAGGAATTGCTAAAGCAGTTGTTAAATCGCCCAACTTAGCAGCATCCTCATCAAAGAAATACCCTACTACAGTCACCCCAGGTTCTCCTCCGATAATCTCTAAATCTCGATCATTCAATGGAAATTCAGCCAAGCCATCCTCATCATCATCGCATACATATAAAGGTTCTGGGGTAACAGGGGTCGGATTTGGATTTACAACCAAGGTTAAGGTTACAAGTATCTTACATCCTGCTCCACTAGTTACACGTCCGATAATCGTTTGTGGGTTTAAAGGTGCGGGTGCAATGGCTCTGTTTTGATATGCATTTGGTGTAGCTATTGGAGTATCTGACAACTCATCGGCTGCTGTTTCATACCAAGTAACGCTTAAATCTGGATCGCCTCCCGTTATCTCAAAGGTACGAGTTGTTAAATCAAACGTACTTTTTTGATCGGTTAGTGTGCTTCCATCTATTTCATCATCACACAACTCATACGGTTGTGGCTGTATCGCTGCAGGTACTGGAGCCACTACTAATTCTAAAGGCACAATGGCATAACAACCAATCTCTCCATTGTTAGGAGTGATATTATCGTCACTTCCTACGACCAACACATAAATAATCTGGCTAAAAGGCGTTGTATTTTGATATGCTAGTGGTGTTCCAATGGCTTGAGAGTAGTCTGGAATAGTCGTTGCCACATCTCCAGCATCGATTGCATCTTGTTCTACTTCATAATAGTAAAAATCATACAATAACGGATCTTGACCATCTAAAATCGATGGATTGATCAGTGTTAAATCGAAAAACTCGATTCCATCTCCAGAATTGTTATAATCACAAACTTGCAAAGGACCAACATCCATCGCAACTACTGGAGAGTTACGAACCTCTAAGGTTAGAGGTACAATACTAGAACACAATGTATTTACATTTACAATATGTGCAAATACAACATCATTGTAAGGATCATCATTGGTATAAGGATCTATTAATTCATTTAAGTTATTTACAGCATCCAAATACGTAGGATGGTAGGTAATCGTTAAGTCGGGGTCGCCACCAGTGATACCTAAATCAGCATCGTGCAATACAAAATCAGCATACCCATCATTATCATCATCACAAACCACTAAAGGATCGGGTGTAAGTGTCGTTGGATTTGGATTGACAACTAAGGTTAAGGTAACCGTTACCTTACATCCAAAGGGACCTGTAACACGGGCGATAATTGTTTGAGGATTTAAAGGTGCTGGTGCAATCGCGCGGTTTTGATACGCACTTGGCATGGCAATCGGGAGATCTGCAGCCTCATCGGCTACTGTCTCATACCAAGTAACTGTTAAACTACCATCGCCACCTGTAACCTCACCCTCACGAGTGGTTAAATCAAACGTACTAATTTGATCGGTAAGTGTACTACCGTTTACTTCATCATCACACAACTCATAAGGCTCCGGTTGTACTGCAGCAGGCAAGGCATCTACAATCAACGTTAACGGAACAATTGAATAACAACCCGTACCGCCATTGTTTGGAGTGGTATTACTTCCATTACCCACAACTAAAATATATACCTCTTGTAAAAAAGGAGTCGCATTTTGATACGCAGTAGGCGTTCCAATAGCCAATGAAAAATCGGGAACCGTTAAGGCCAACTCTCCAGCGTCAATAGCATCTTGCTCTACTTCATAATAATAAATATCGTATAATA
>NZ_FNBA01000020.1 GCF_900102055.1 Ulvibacter litoralis | reverse complement strand
GGAATCTTAAGTTCCTACGTATATCTTAATCTTACTCTGCTCTTTTGTTCTTTCTATTAATTCTGAATTAAGTTAATGGAAATCAAACTTAGGACATGTATAAGTAATAGCGGTTTAATTGATAAAACGAAAGTATCAACATAATTCAATGGTCAGCGTTATACTGAAAAGTTTGTGAGTAGAAATCCGCTACTACTCATACACAAACCGTTGCCATACATATAAGAAAATGCCTCGAATAGAATTAAAGACTGAAATTAATGCTGATAAAAAAATAGTTTTTGATCTATCGCGAAGTATTGATTTACATAAAATTTCAACTGAACATACAAATGAAACTGCGATTGCTGGAAAAACTAGTGGCTTAATTGATTTGAATGAAACGGTGACTTGGAGAGCAAAACATTTTGGAATTTATCAGAATTTGACATCACAAATAACCGAATTTGATTCACCAGTTTATTTTGCGGATGAAATGGTTAGCGGAGCCTTTAAGAATTTTAAGCACGAACATCATTTTGAGTCTCTAAACGATTCAACTTTGATGACTGATTATTTTGTTTATCAATCTCCTTTCGGATTTTTAGGAAAAATAGCTGATAAATTATTTCTACAATCCTATATGACTGATTTATTGGCAAAAAGAAACAAAATGATAAAAGAGTTTGCCGAATCTGATAAGTGGAAGGAAATATTAACTTCCGAACAAGATACGTAAGGCAACAACATATACTAATTATAGCTCTTGCGAAACTAGAAGCAAATTGATTGCAAATATTTAACTATATTGGTTTCTGAAAAATAACGTTACGCTTGCCTTTCCGATTCTCACGCGGCTCCGAATAATTGGAACTAAATAAGAAACTGAAAAGATGTCGCCGCTTCAAGCCGCACGCTGCGCCAAGCGCTACAATTATTATACAAACCCGTTAGCAAACATTTAAGAACAACTGTTTCTACATTAACAATTCCGACTAAATTTCCACTTCCTGCAAAAAAAATTGAAAAAATATTTTCGTAGCTAAATGACTTCATATATATTTGTAGTCAAATAACTTCGCAATGAAATTAAGAAGAGACATATTTCAAGCAATTTCCGACCCGACAAGACGAGCGATATTGGTATTGCTAACATCACAAACAATGACAGCAGGAGCAATCGCTGAAAATTTTGATGCAGCAAGACCTACAATTTCCAAACACATTCAGATTTTGAACGAATGCGAACTCGTAGAAGCAAACCAACAAGGTCGAGAAATCTACTACGAACTGAAAATCGAAAAAATGAAAGAAATCGATAAATGGTTAGAACAGTTTAGAAAAATTTGGGAAAATCGTTTTGACCAACTTGACAATTTATTATCAACACTTAAAAACAAGGAAAATGAGCAGTAAAAACTTAATAGTCGAACGTGTTTTTGATGCAGATATAGAATTGGTGTGGAGAGCTCTAACTGAAAAAGAGCTAATGAAACAATGGTATTTCGATGTTAAAGAATTCAAGACCGTTGTTGGATTCAAGTTTGAATTTTGGGGTGGCGAAGAAGGTGCCAAGCAATGGAAACATTTGTGTGAGATAACTGAAGTTGTTCTGGGAAAAAAGGTCACCTACTCTTGGAAATATGAAGGCTACAGCGGAATGTCCTTTGTAACATTTGAATTATTTGAAGAAAACAATGGCACGAAACTAAAATTAACACATTCGGGCATCGATACTTTCCCTGCGGATATCCCTGAATTGGCCATTCATAATTTTGAAAATGGATGGAATCACACCATTAATGTTTCGCTTAAAGAATTTTTAGAGAAATAAATATACAGTAATAATTTAAAAACCTTATAAAAGTCAATCGTATGAAATCAAAATTAATTTGGGCAAATTATAGTGTTAAAGATGCCAAACGCACAGCTGAATTCTACAAACAGTTAGGCTTTACGCAGAATGGGTCGCTACAGAATAATCCGGAGCTTGCCAGTTTCTTTTTTGCGGATAATAAGTTTGTAATTCATTTTTTTGAAAAAGGAACTGGAATAGATAAATTTTTCCCGACAGGCTCAAAAACTGATGAAATTATTTTTACACTTTCCGCGGAGACAAAAGAAGAAGTACAGGAGTTTGAAGCGAAAGTCAGAAAAGCTGGCGGGAAGATTTTTGAAAAATTACGAAGGGACGAATCTGGTTACTATGGCTTTGCATTTGCTGATCCTGACGGCCATAAGTTCAACGTATTGCTTATGGACAATATGTAAATGATACTTCAAAGTTTACATTGAGTTCTTTGGACAATTTATTATCAACACTTAAAAACAAGAAAAAATGAAATCGAAGATTCACGAATACCATAACCTAAAAATAAAAAACTATGAGTAAAAATAATCTGTTATTCGACTTTACTGTCGACAAAAAAACAAGTACCGTTTTTGTAAACCGAGAATTTGATGCAGACCAACCAATGGTTTGGGATGCTTTTACAAAACAGGAAATCCTTGACCAATGGTGGGCACCACAACCTTGGAAATCCAAAACAAAGTATATGAACTTTGAAGAAGGTGGACGAAGATTTTACGCAATGGTCGGTCCCGAAGGCGAAGAACATTGGTCCATTCAAGACTTTACTTCAATTTCACCCAAGGACAATTTCCAATTTAAGGACGCTTTTGCGGATAAGGACGAAAACATTAATGAGCAAATGCCTTCAGCCAAATGGAACTTGGACTTTAGCGAAGCTGATGGTATTACAACGGTAAAAATTTCCATAAAACACGCAAAACTTGAAGACCTTGAAATGCATATACAGATGGGTTTCAAAGAAGGGTTTACAGCGACATTAAACCATTTAGCAAAGTTATTATCATCTTCAAAATAATTACTACACAATGAGAAAATTATCACTTTTCATAGCAACAAGTTTGGACGGATATATTGCAAAACCCAATGACGACCTTAGTTTTTTAAATATTGTAGAAAAAGAAGGAGAAGATTATGGGTATAAGGAATTTACAGATACCGTTGATACCATTATCCTTGGAAGAAAAACTTATGACTATGTGCTAAAGGAAATTGGAGATTCTCATTATGATAATGGAAAAAGAGACGTCTATGTCATTACAAGAACTCCAAAACAAAAGATGGGTAGAACAACTTTTTACACAGAAAATTTAACCGATTTGGTTAAACAATTAAAATCTGAGAAAGGACAGAATATTTATTGTGATGGTGGAGCGGAAATAATAAACGAACTTTTAAAAAGTGATTTAATAGATGAATTTATAATTTCTGTCATCCCTATTCTACTTGGAAATGGTACAAGACTCTTCAAGGATGGAAGACCTGAACAAGAACTTAATTTTATTAATGCTAAGACGTATGATACAGGATTGGCTCAATTACATTACAAACGAATATTAAAAAAATAAGACAATGAAAAAAGCTAAAATCATTTTTTGGACGGCTACAATTATTATAGCACTTTGGGAAGCAATTATGCCAATGAGTACTTGGATTTTTGCACCGGAGTATATGACAATCGGAACAAAAGCTTTGGGCTATCCCGATTATTTCGCATACGCATTGGCGATAGCAAAAGTACTTGGCGTAATTGCTATTATCTACCCAAAAACACCTGAAAAGCTGAAAGAATGGGCATATTCAGGACTTTCATTTACACTTATTTTTGCGTTCATAAGCCACGCCTGTGTAGATAAAAACATCGGATATATGATGATGCCGTTGGCATTCTTGGGCATATTGGCACTATCCTACTTTTACAAAGACAAAACTCAAACAGTAAATTAAAAATTGAAATAAAATGGCAAAACAAATCTTTATCAATTTAGCCGTAAAAGACGTAAACAAATCAATGGTTTTTTACACCGCATTGGGATTTACAAACAATCCCCAATTTTCAGACGACACCACAAAATGTATGGTATGGAGCGACACTATTTACGTAATGCTAATGGCACACGAAAAATTTTCAACCTTTGCGACCAAGCCTATTGCGGACACAAAAGCAAACATTGCAGGACTTTTTTCATTATCTACCGATAGTGTAGATGAAATGAATGAAATTTTAGAAAACGGACTAAAAGAAGGCGGAACTGAACCCAACAAATTAAGGGATTACGGTTTTATGCAACAACGAACCATTGAAGATTTTGACGGACACACTTGGGAAATTTTCTTTATGGATATGTCCAAAATGCCAAAGGAATAAAAACTGTCCACAACAACGCTATAAGCAATACAGTTAATAAACATTTAAAGAGAAACCTGTGAAAACAAAATATGCCCCAAGTCAGAATTTGTCTCGTGGACATTATGTTCAGATTGACGACTTTGAAATGTACTATGAAGAATATGGAAAAGGATTTCCATTGATACTCTTGCACGGTTTTGGAGGCTGCACACAAAATTGGCATCCTTTCACAAATGAACTTTCAAAATATTATCGTTTAATAGTTATTGATTTCCGTGGACACGGACACTCAACTAACCCACAAGAGAAATTTACACACAGAAAAGCCGCAAATGACGTATTTCTGTTACTCGAAAAATTGAAAATTCAACAATTCTCGGCTATGGGAATGAGTTCAGGAGGAATGACTTTACTACATATGGCGACCAGTCAATCCAGTAGAATAATCTCAATGGTATTGATTAGTTCAACCAGTCATTTTCCAGAACAAGCAAGAATTATTATGGGTAGAGCTTCGTTTAAAACAATGCCTCAAGAAGTTAAAGAAATGTATAAAGAGTGTGCAAAACGTGGCGAGAAACAAATTCTACAACTAATCGCACAATTCAATGCGTTTTCCGAAAACTATGATGATATGAATTTCGATAACGAAAGTTTATCAGCCATTACAGCTCGAACGCTCATCATTCACGGTGATAGAGATAATTTCTTTCCGGTTGAAATTGCAGAAAATATTCATCATTCGATACCGAATTCCAAGTTATGGATAATTCATAACGGTGAACACGTTCCTGTTTATGACCCTAATGTTCCATTTACTTCAACAGCACTTCGATTTCTTGTTGAACCACAAAAGGAATAAGAATACCAAAAAATAAGAGATAGTAAAAAAACGTTTGCTAACAAAGAACTGAGCTAAAAAACAACTAATTCTAGTTTAATTTTGAAACATAATTTTTATCATACGGTATTCTTGATTTTGAGATGCCATAGGCT
>NZ_FNBA01000013.1 GCF_900102055.1 Ulvibacter litoralis | reverse complement strand
AACTTGCCGTCAATATTATCAATAAAAAAATATTTACGATATATTTGGTTAAAAGTTCTTTCATTCTTGAATTCGGCAATTACTGCCAACGGGTTTGTATAATAATTGTAGCGCTTGGCGCAGTGTGCGGCTTGAAGCGGCGACACCTTTTCGGTTCCTTATTTAATTCCAATTATTCGGAGCTGCGTGAGAATCGGAAAGACAAGCGTTACGTATTGTTCCGATGACTAAAATAGTAATTTTTAAGTACTAAACATTCTGTTATTATGGAAAAGCTATGATTATTGATGCATTGTTGGCTGCAGTTTATCTTTCAGTTGAACTTTTTATGCTTTTTATCATAATAAATTGAAATTAAATTTAGAGGTAACGAAATCAAAAGTGCGTAAGTTCCAAATGAAGGAAAGTAATTTTCTATTGATCTTGAAATCCAAAGTATTGATAATAAAAAGTAAATTCCTGAAGTAATTGTCAAGGCTACAGAGATTCCTAAATATCCGGATTTATTATAACGTTCAAGTTTTAATATGTTTAAAATTATTAATGGAGTTATGTATAGAAATATTTCAAGTCCTGAGAAATAAAAAATGTATCCCCATTTTTGATGGTCAGGACTCAAGACTTTAGAATAGGGCAGGATGATTAATAAGCATATTAAAACAATAAAGATTATTCGAATAGTTTTATTCATTTGAAGCTGTTAATATGAGTTTTCAGATATTATAGATATTACAGCATAAAAATATATTATTACAATAGGAATATTAAGAGTAATTAGCAAAATTGAAATCAGACATTGTTTTCTGTTTGTGTTTTTTTGAAAAAGCTTAATTATTAACCCAATCAAATAGATACTATTCAAAAAACAAGCTAATAAAACATAGAAAAGTCCGATATATGCTATTCCAATTGACTTAAATGAATAGAATAGAGCAAAAAGTATAGTTCCAATTAAAAATGAACTTATAGATATGATTCTACTAATCAGAATTAGGTCAATTCTATTTATCTTTTTCTGATTAATATTTAAAGTGAACATCTTGTAAATTGTGTGTTATTGATTGCTGCCAACGGGTTAGTATAATAATCGTTGCGTTTGGCGCAGCGCGATGCTGGCAGCGGCTACGAGTTCAAACTACACTTCTTAGTTCCAATTATTCAGAGCCGCGTGAGACTCAGAAAGGCAAGCGAGTTCAAGTTTTCAGAAACCAATATAGTTAAATATTTGCAATCAATTTATTTCTAGTTACCTCAAGAGCAATGATTAGTATACGTTGTTGTGTTTTCGTGCTTTATTTTCTTTTCTTTTTTCAGCGTTGGGGCAGACATACTCTTTGACAAGTTTTGGCTCGTGCGGTTGGCTTTTGAGCGACTTGGCAATGTGTATGGATGCTAGGTGCTGGCATTGAGTATTCCTTTGTCTCTACATTCAGTTAAAAATTGTGCTTTTAAAAAACCATAATTAGAGAGCTTATTCCTTCCAGCTTCCCGTAATTTCAAATCAACCCACTTTGCAAAATCCGTTACTCCCATTTCCTTTGCATTTTCAAAGCCATCTACCACCGCATTAAACCATTCGAGTCCTTCATTCTTGTTGCAGCATAAAGCCTTGTATCTTTCTTCAATTCCAAATACACGTTTCCAAGATTCAATCTGTTCTTCATTACCAGCTGATTTAATTTCAAGTGTAATGTCCGTAGGTTTTAGATTTTTAATGTCCTTTGATGTTAGTTCAACTTTAATTTCTAATTCTGGATGATTTTCAGAATAAGGATAGAAAGCCAATTGTCGGTTGTTTTCTTTTTTTAGAGGGTCAATTTTTTTATAGTCCTCATATATAGGGTCATCTGTCAACTTATAAGTTGAGTTACATTCATGACACATTGGAGCAAGGTTTTTGAAATTCAATGCGTTGAATGGATATAGGCCTTTGGGTAAATAATGGTCATAAGCTTCACGATAAGAATGGTTATTCCCTTTGATTGGAAGAATGCCACAAAAAGGACAAACCTCTTCATTATTATCAGTCATGAAAGCCTCATAATGGCTTGGGATTAGTTTTTTATTGAGTTGTCCGAAAGCATCAAGATTAAATGGACTTTCTGTGCCATATAGTTTGGAATAGAAATCGTTAATGGCTTTTTCAAGGTCAGAATACCTTGCCTTTATTTCAGCATAACTAATCGGTAACTTGGATTTGTCATTACATAGAACCTCAACATTGTTGTTGGCGTCATAAAGATCAATTAACTCAAGTTTAAACTTATCATCTTTAATTTTCTCGAATTCTGAATAAATCTGTTCAATAGAACTATTGAAAAAATTTCCCCATTTAAAATCGGCATTACCAAAATCAATATAAATCTGCTTTAAATCTGGATTACCATTCAACTTTTCAGCATCAAAATCACCTTCTGCGACCAACCAAACATCATAAAATAAGAAGTCCAAAAAGCCTTGAAGCTTTTCTATATCATGTTTTATGTATTTGTAGGTAAATAGCATTACTTCTTCTCTATTTGGTCAAGTATTTCATTGATAAAAAGAACACGTTCTACTGATTCCCCAATTTCAATTTTCACTCGCTTGAGAACTGCTTCTTTGTCTTCGGAAGTCTCAAGTTCCTTTCTGAATTCTTCAATTTTACTATTGGCATAAGCTCCAATTGTGTCGGGTTTATCGTAAACTTTGATAGTTATTTTATTCACTGAAGAGCCCAAAGTTTGAAAGTCAGGAAAACGGTTGGTTACTTTCTTAGTCTCCTGATCTTTTTCGAAAATATGAACATACTTTGATTCGCTGTCAGACACTAAGTAAGGGGAGTGTGTCGTAATCAACATCTCTCGCATGACACCTGATGAATGAGAAAAGCAGTGTCTTAGGTTTGAGATGAATTTAGCTTTCCAGTCGGGGTTGAAATGTGTCTCTGGTTCGTCAAGTAGGAAAAGAGCATTTTCGTTTTTGAAAAGTAAACACAAGCCTAATGAATGAAGGAATTGATGTTCTCCGTCAGACAACTCTTTTGTAAAAAGCGATTTTTCTATACCCTTTTTTTTTATCCAAAGGTTTTTGAAACGCAGCACTCTATCATCTTCTAATGGATTTGGATAGATGTCATGATTGATGAAAATATTTTTCGACTCATAGACTCGCTTCTTATCTTCTTCTGAAACGGCATAGGCATTCAATTCCAACATCAATTGGAATAGCTGAAACAATTGCAGTGGCTTCTCAGAAAAATGGAATCTAAAGGCCTCTTTAGTGGCAGGTGTTACTTTGTAATCAAGAATCAAATATTCACGACCATCTTCGTCATTTTCTTGCTCAATGTATCGGTGTTCAAAGCTAGTAGCACATTTCTTTAGAACCTCTATACTTTTCTTGAGGTTTGAAGTGAGTTCGGTTAAATGACGTTTTTCGTCATGGAGTTCTTCAATCGTAATTTCTTTGTCTCGCAATATCTCCTCGTGCAATTCTAAATACCGATCTTGACAGATAATCAACCTAAATTCATCAATATCCTCTATTTCCACGTTCTCCAAAAAAGGAGACAAAGCGGCATCTTGAGAATCTGGGTTATGCAAAAGAAGATTTGCCAATAATATGGCTTGACTAAACTCTTTATCTAAATACACAAGCCTACCTTCAGGTATTGGAGGATAACCATAAGGCTCTTCAAACCTCAATTTATCTGCATATTCATCAAAATGTAGAAATCTGGTTTTAAAGAAAGGAAGACTTAATAATTCGTTTTCTCCGGAAGAGTAACCTAAAACATATTTTGGAAGTAATAGCTGTACCGTCTTTTTATCCAAATCATCTGATTTGGTTGAATAATCCGATATGTTTAGCCATTTTACCTCAGGCTTATGGCCAACCTCTTTTACAATAAGGATATGAGCCTTAATTTCATTTATTGGTGTTTTAGGTAATTCACTAATGGGTTTATTCATAAGTGAAATCGGAATATCTATGAAATACTCTAATTCATAAGCATCAACCACACCAATTGTATTGTCAAACCCTCTTTCATTATCCTCATCCTTTAGAAAACCATCTGGCAAGTAATCATTATACATGCAATCCAAATGATAGAAAATGTTGGCTAAGGCTTCAAGAATGTTTGATTTACCACTTCCATTTCTGCCAGCTAGAATATTGGGATTAAACTCATGGGCATGTTTATAATCAAAATCACGAAGAAAGTAGATTTCAAATCCTTGCTGCAAAGACCTAAAACCAACCTCTTGATTTATTTTAAGCCTTATAAGTTTCATCTGTCAATTGTAGTTTAACTGTTTTGTCTTTTTCATCAAAAACCTGATTCAACAATGGTTTCTTAGCGCCTAAGAATCTGAAAATTATATATTTCCAATTTTCATAAGTAAACTCAAATCCCGAGCCTCTAAGAATGTATTTTCTTGCATAAGCTTCTAATTCGTTAAGAGAAAAAGTTCTATTAGAAAACCCGTCTTTCAAAATGAATTGATAAAAAAAATCTTTGTCCATAAAACCAAACTCTATGTGTTCGTCTTCTTCGCTTTGAACATCAGGAAGTAATCCTAAAAACTGTCTGATATTAATGTCTCGAATATCTCTTTCCCTGTTTAATGGAATTTCACCTTCAGGTAACTTATGCTCAAAAGATTCTAACATCTTCTCAAACTCTTCGTCAGAAATATCTCTACTATTATCATCTATTTCTGCTTTTTCTTGTTTGTTATCTTCCATATCTGAAATATCTACTTTACTTAAATCCAATTCACCCTTAAATGCACGTTGGCTTAGACTGCCATAAAGGTTTTCGAGCTCCACTAAACTCTCATTTAACTGTTGTTTTATTAAGTCCATTTTTTCAACCTTATTCGAAAATTCATTTTGAATTTCAATTGGTGGAAATAGGAGAGGCAAGGATTTTACGGCACCTTTAGTTATTGATTTGGTTACAGCGCCTTGTACGTTTGATTGAATTACATGCTTGCCATAATTAGTCGAAAAGTAATGATATAGATAGGCTGTATTGATGCTTTTTAATCTAATAACAAGTTGATTTAGCCCCAATGAGACAGGCCTGTTTAATTTTGGCATAATCCAAAATTCCCCTGCACTACCTATTTTATTCATTATAATTTCGCCTCCATATATTTTAGATTTGGAGAAAAATTCATAGGTCTCTTTCGAAAAGTACTTTACCTTATTTACAAAGTCATTTGACTTTAAATTTGTGGTTCGTACCATTAATGCATAATTCTCTTCATCATGCATGACCAAATTTTTTGAAATTTTTGCATTACTGCCATTTGACCCGATATCTCCTATATATTCTATGTGGTCGTTAAACTTTTTAAGTTGCCAGCCCTTTGGGTTTATTCCTGGATCTCCGAACATCTCTAAAAAGGTAGATTTCACCAATTCATCCAAAAAGTTAATACTGTCTCTACGCTTTTGGATTAAAGCTTCACATTTAGAGAGAATTTTAACAATGCGTTTTTGGTCATCTGTTGATTTTGGGAATCTGATTTTTACGGCCCTTAATGACTTATTATTTAAAATCGGTACGACAGCATTTGTAGTGTGCTTTTTTAATGCCGTTTTATTGCTTTTGAGCCAGTAATACAAGTATTCAAAATAAACTTCACTATTAGTTATAACTCCTGTAATTTGCTGATTTGTACATGATTCTTTACTTGTTATTCCAAGTTTTCCGATATCTCCAATTGCTCCAATTAGAACAGTGTTTTTAGGGAGAATTGAAACTACTTTGTCATCAATCGCTTCTTTTGTAACTGTTCTTTTTGAATCGGTTAAATACTTTTTTTGATCTAAATCTCCGGGAGTATACCAATACACATCACCATTGTAATATTGACTTTTTTTTGAAGGAGGAGTTTTACCCGTTTTTATCAAGTACTCAATTTCTCCAATTGTTTTCTCTACAAACTCCATTACAATAATTCTTTTAAACTTTGAAGTTCAGTAAGAATTTCATTTTCCAAACCACCATTGCCGTCTTTACCTATTAATTTTTCCAAAATAGATTCAGTCTTTTCGTACACGGTTTCTTCAAAAACCTCATTCCTATATTTAGAGTAGCTCAGATCATAATCAGTTTCTATTATTTCCTTTTTTGGGACAAAGAAGTATTTTCCTTCTCGTTCATTTTCTTTTTGGGCATCTCTATTTTTGAATTGAGTGATGATATCTTGTAAATCACCGTAACCCTCCTGTTTGCTGCGTTTGTCGTCTAAGGCATATCCATCTGATTCCATGTCATAAAACCAAACGTTTTCAGTTTCGCCTCCTTTTGTGAAAATAAGTAGGGCAGTGCTCACACCTGCATAAGGTTTGAATACACCACTAGGTGCAGTAACAACCGCTTTCAATTCAGATTGCTCAATCATCAGCTTTCTAGCTTCCACAAAAGCACTACCTGTGCCAAACAATACACCTTGTGGTACCACAATTCCAGCAGTACCGCCCATTTTGAGCATATTGAAAATACGCTCTACGAAAAGGAGTTCTGTTTTAGTGGTCTTCAGTTGTAGCTCTTCATGAATATCTCCTTTGTCAATGTTACCTGTAAATGGAGGATTGGCTAAAACCACATCATATTCGGAAGTTTCGTGATAGCTTTTGCTAAGGGTGTCTTTGTAATCAATTTGAGGATTGTCAATTCCATGCATCATAAGGTTCATCAAGCCCAAACGAACCATGGTAGAGTCTATATCATAACCATATAAACTCTTATCCAGAATTTCTTTTACTTCCTCTGTAAGCAAAGCACTTTTGCTGTTGCGAATAAACCCATCTTCATCAGGTTTCCGTTGGTCTTTTTCTTTGTCTAGTTGGGTAATCATATATTGATATGCACCCAACAAAAAACCGCCTGTTCCACAAGCAGGGTCAGCTACTTTTTGCCCCAATTTTGGGTCAACCAAATCCACTAATAGTTTAATAATGTGCCTTGGTGTTCTAAACTGTCCATTCTTTCCAGCAGAGGCAATTTCGCTTAATAAGTATTCATATACATCACCTTGAATGTCCTGAAAATCTTGTCCTTTTTCACTGGAATCTTTTTCCATCTCCTCAAAAATTTCATCAATTGAAGCAATAGCTTCCTTTAAAAGAGATGGTTTTGGAATGATAAACACAGCATTTACCATATGCTTTGCGAAAAGAGAATCATCTTCTTCCAAGTCTTTTAGAAATGGAAACACATAGCGTTGAATGTATGCGAGCATTTCATCAGACGGCTTTCTTTTGAATTGACTCCACCTCAATGTATGTTTATCAACTCCTTTAGTTTTCTCAATTTCTGCAATCTCTTCTGCTGTTGCATCAGCTTTTGGACGATCTTCTGGAAGCAGATATATCCCTTCGAACTTTGAAGTATAAGGATCACCTGAAAATTCGCTTCTTGACAATTCTTCTAAATCGTTTTCATCCAACTTTTTCATGAAAAGCAGATATGTGATTTGTTCGATTGCCGTTAAGGGATTGGAAATACCTCCGCTCCAGAATTTTTGCCAGAGGTCATCAATCTTGCTTTTGATGGTGTTGTTATTACTTAGTAAACTCATTTATGCTGCGAATTTTTCTGTTAATGTTAATAGCTCTTTTATTTCCATTGGCGAGAAAATACCTCTCACGCCTTTTGGATGAATAATTGTAAAAGGAGCTTGTATCAAGTCTCTCTTCTCAATATTTCCTCTTTCGATTATATAGTCACGCATCAAGTTTAAAAACTCAATTTGTCGAGTTGATAATTGCGTATGTTCCTGAATAAATTGCTGAACTGCTTTGCTCACTTGGTTATCAAAACTTTCAAGTATTTCTATGCCCAAAATGTGTTTAATGAACTGAATGAATTTCGCTTTCTGATGCTTATAGACTTTGCGAAGCAATGATTCAGTAATGTGAGGGTCTTCTTCATGAAGCTCTTCTGCAAGTGAATTCGATTCCTCTTCAGTTATTGGCTCACCAGCTTTAATTTTTTGTAGAATTGGGTTTCGTTCCGTTAATTCAGCAACTTTTGCTTCTACCATTTCACGGTATTTTGAAATGCTCACAGCTTCATTTTGAGGACCAAACTCTACCATTTCTTTTGTTTGGATCACATCAGAAAGATTCAATTTAGCTGGGCCATCAGAAGTAATCTGTTGCTCTCTAAATTTTATCAGAGGTGAAATAGTCTCTGCTATTTCATCAAAACCTGCATCTTCAATAACAGACCAAAAATGGTTTGATAAAACTTGTTTGATGAACGAAGTATGCCGTGCCACAATATTGACAGATAAAGGAAGTTCGCTCACCTGATTAATTATGTTCTCTTTCAGTGTGTCAAACTTTTCAGTTTCCTCAGACAAGTGGGCAAGAGATGTTTCTAGAACATCTTTCTTGAATCTCATTGCTTTGAAATCAGATTGGGAAATAGTCCTGAATAATGGCTTAATCGTGTGCCTTAGGAATTCGATTTTTTCATGTGTTAAATGATTCCAAAAAGTATCATCTTCTACTTTGGCTAAATCAGGTTTGCAATCTTGAATAACTACAGATTTTTTAGGTAACTCAGAAATCTGTGTTCTAAGTAGTCCAATTTCTTTGTTGGATATATCCTCTCTACTTTTATCCAAAGCCTTTTCAATTTTATCAATTCTAAAGCCAACAAATCTGACAGGTAGAGGAATTTGAGCTTTAAGTTCTTTGCCTTTTGGATTCAGTTTGAAATATTCAAAATTGTCCCAGCAATCCATGATGAGGAAAACATCTTTTTCGGGACACCAAGGTTTTATTTTGGTTGGTTCCAATAGTCTTGTCCCACGACCAATCATCTGCCAGAATTTAGTGTATGAGAAAACTGGTTTTACAAATACAAGATTTACCAATTCCCGCACGTCAATTCCAGTATCAAGCATATCAACGCTAACCGCAACTCGGGGCATGTCATTATGTGTGAATTGGTGTAAAAGACCGCCTTTGCCATAAACTCTAGGGTCATCAGATACCATGACTTTGGCTAATTCTCCATGATATTCTGGATATAGTGCGTTGAAAATTTGTTCAATACGTCTTGCGTGTGCTTTTGTAGAACAGAAGAAAATTGTTTTTCCAGGAAGTACACCATTCGGGTCTTTGATGCATTCCTCCATAAACTCTTTTACGATAGTGACATTGGTTCCTTTGTTTATTACGGACTTTTCCAAGTCAGTTCCCTCAAAATTGATTTCAGCAACTTCTTTTCCTTCCAAAATCAAGCTTTTTTGATCTTCAAGACTAATAGTCCGTTTGCTTATTCCTTCTTCTTGAAACTTGGTTTTAATTTTCATTACTTGAAAATTACTCAAGTAAGGAGGTATGTTATTTACGGCTTCTTCATAAGAGTATGCGAATGTTGGAAGCCCATCTTCACATTCAAAAAGCTTAAAGGTATTATGGTCAATTACGTCAGTTGGTGTAGCAGTTAGTCCAAGGGTAATCGTATTGAAGTAGTCTAAAACTTCTTGATAGGTATTATAAATTGAGCGATGACTTTCGTCTACTACAATCAAATCAAAAAAGTGAGGAGATAAACTATTCTCTTCATCCCTTATGATATTGAGCATTGTGGGGTACGTGGTGACATAAATTCGTCTATCCTTAGCAATGGATTTTTCACCAACTTTAGGCCATCTTGGTTCATTTGGTAAATGTTCTTTGAACGCATCTAATCCTTGGTTACGCAAAGCAATTCTGTCAACTAGAAACAAAACACGTTCAGCCCATCCAGCCCTCATTAAGGAATCTACAAGTGCTATACAAGTACGGGTTTTACCGGTTCCCGTAGCCATTACCAAAAGAAATTTACTTTTCTTCTTTTCGATAGCTTCCATTACGGAACGAATGGCTTGAATTTGATAATCTCTTCCTGCTATGTCAGTATTTATTAGTTCTGAGGCAAGAGGTTTTCTATTTCTGCGGATATACTCGTATCGTTCAAGATCATCTCTTGTTGGGAAACCAATTACTTTTTTGGGTGGATAATTTCCCAAATCCCAAAAGAATATTTCGTGTCCATTTGTATAAAAGCAGAAGGGAAGTTCACCGCCATGTTCCTTTTGTATGTTATGACAGTATTGTTTAGCCTGTTCCTTTCCAATGTTTGCGTCAACACTGGCTTTTTTAGCTTCAACTACGGCAAGTGGTTTTCCATTTTTCCCAAGTAAAACGTAATCAGAGAATTGATGCCCTTGATAGGGTGTAAGAGGCTCACTAACTCCATCAGGTAGATCGACTTTTATATCAAATTCTGAAATGACTTGAGTTTGGTCATTGATATTCCACCCAGCTTCTTGAAGCTGTTTGTCAATTATTTCTTTTCTAGTTTGAGCCTCATTCATATTAACTCTTATTTGAGACTATCAAGTCCTTTATATCGACATCTAAGATGTTTGCAATTTCATTCAGTATTTCCAAGCGAGGTTGCTGTCTGTTTTGGACATAACCATTCACCATGTTGTAACTCTTCCCCAGTTTTTCAGCCAGCCAAGTCTGCTTAATCCCTTTCTCTTCGAGTACTTCCTTTATTCGGTTCATTTCCGTCTAAATTTATACAGCCAAGATAGTATTTTAATCTTATTTATCTCGTTTTTCAATATAAAAACCGTTCGAATTATTCTCGTCCTACGAGCGTGGGGAGATTTTAGCTCTTTTGGTTTTTCAGTGTCGGCAAAGAGCGTTGGCAAAAACCAAATGTGCTAAAATGTGCGGTTGGTTCTTTTTCGCATGAAACACAACGAGTTTGTATAATAATTGTAGCGCTTGGCGCAGTGTGCGGCTTGAAGCGGCGACACCTTTTCAGTTCCTTATTTAGTTCCAATTATTCGGAGCTGCGTGAGAATCAGAAAGGCAAGCGTAACGTTGTTTATCAGAAACCAATATAGTTAAATATTTGCAATCAATTTGCTTCTAGTTTCGCAAGAGCTATGATTAGTATACAGTGTTGTGCAAAGTTTAAACTTGTTCTGCTTGTTCAAGATTGTCCAAAACTAACGACATAATATCAGAAGCCATTTTAATCAACTCCTTGTTTCTAGTATATTGGGGTTCATTAAGCTCTATTTTCCTACCATGGAATAGATTATCTCTGATTTGCTTGCCGATTGTCAACAATGCTTCAAAAGAACTTTTATTCCAATTATCAGCAATTTCTATTTCTTCATCAGTACCCGGAAATTGTTCTTCAAAGAGTTCAGATAGGAACCTTAGAAAGTAAGTTGCTCGTAGGACAGTAATTGTTGGTTCGAAGTCATTGTTCGAGTTTCCGACTGGAGGATAAAATGCAATTTTGCGGGCAATCTCTTTTATTCCTTCAATATTCCAATAAAACACTCCAAATTCATTGCTGAATTTCGCAATTTGATTTTTGGCATTATAACGATCATGCCAATAAGCTTCTAACCATTCATAATGTTCATGTAAGCTTAATCTAATCTGACGATTATCTTCATCTAAAGCAAGTTTTTCGCGAAATAGTCTTATTTCAGTTGATTTCATTTCTTTTTGTCTCTATTCTGAATGCCTTCTATTTTATTCGCTGGAAGAGTTGAATATATACCACTTACCTGATTAGGCAAGGCAATTAAGTATTCAACAATTACATTTATCAATCCGAAAAGTTTATTCACAACTACAATATCATCCGTATCTATTTGACCTGGATGAACAGCGTCATTACCAATTACTCTAACTGAATCGAGAGATTGCTGTACGATTAACGGCAATCCGTTTTGAACAAGACTTTTAATGTCAGAATCGATATTCTTTCCAGATTCTCCTAACTCTTTACACAAAATTTGAAGAGATAATCTGAGAAGCGCTGCTGCACCTCTTGGAGAATTATTGGAGATAGACGCAGCTTCCAAATATATTTTCTTGACGGATTTTGGCATTTCGGTATTAGGAAATGGAGCGTTGCCTACCTGAGGATAAATCATGTCTTCTCTTAACCATAAAGATGAATCATGACAATGTTGACAATTACCGGATGCTAATATGTTTCTATTGCCATCCATGTAACTATCAAACTTCATGTCAGCTGACTTCCAATCTTGTTTAGATAGAACACCACAATGTGGACAGGTAAATGATTCTAGATATACTTGAGGTTGAATGTATTTCATTTCAATAAATTTTGCACAACGGGTTTGTATAACGATTGTTGCGTTTGGCGAAGCGCGCTGAGGGCAGCAGCGACAAGTTCAAACTTCACTTCTTAGTTCCAAATTATT
>NZ_FNBA01000019.1 GCF_900102055.1 Ulvibacter litoralis | reverse complement strand
TCGAATAATCGTAACTAAACAAATAATGGTAACTTGGTTGCTTCAAGCCGCACGGCAAGCCAAACGCCACAATCAATATACGCAAACCGTTAGCATACATACCCAAGCAAAATGGAAATAGGACAAAAATGTAAGATAAATAATGATGAAAGAGTTTATAAAGTAACTAACTCTTGGAAAGAGAAACGAATAATCGAAAACACAGAAAATTCAGTTGAATATGAAATTGAAATTTTTGTAGCATTAGAGGAAATTGATAATTCGGAAAACACAAAGGCAAAAGTTTCAACAACAAAAGTATATCCAGTTTAATATGAGTTTTTCTTTCAGCGACTTAATTGATTTTAGTAAAGTACCAATAAAAATATTTATACTTTTTGCTATTGTTAGCGGAATTTTATTGTTTGGAACTGACGAATTCTTGGCTCAACTAAAATTAGACGAATTTGAAAAAGACTATGGTAAGTTTTTTGGAATAGTGTTTATAGTTTGTATTTCTTTTATTGCTCTTTCAATTATATACTATATTATTAAAAAAATTAATGTCTCAATTTTCAAATCAAAAGTAAAAAAAGAAGTAATAGAAGATATTAAAAGATTAGACCCTTCAGAGCAAAGTGTATTAAGAGAGTTTTTTATTATGAGAAGATCCACTATATCAATGCCAATGGATCACCCAATCGTTTCTGGACTTATGGATAAATACATACTTGTTAGAAAGTCTGATATTGGAACAGGATTGTATTTCCCAATGGCTTTGTCGGATTTAGCAAAAAAGCATTTAACTGAATTTCATTTAGGTCTTCGAAAAGAAATGTCGGAATCAGAAAAACAAAAACTTGCGAATAACAGACCGCAATGGACATACGACCTCCTTTATGAACGAACGAATAAATAAGTACGTATGCTAACAATGCATCAATAATCATAGCTCTTGCGAAACTAGAAGCAAATTGATTGCAAATATTTAACTATATTGATTTCTGAAAAATAACGTTACGCTTGCCTTTCTGAGTCTCACGCAGCTCCGAATAATCGGAACTAAACAAGGAACTGAAAAGGTGTCGCCGCTTCAAGCCGCGCGCTGCGCCAAGCGCTACAATTATTATACAAACCCGTTATGCATAATCAAAGAAAAAAAGAACATGAGAAGAATTAAAAAACACCACTTTATATTTATAATATCAATTTTAACCATATTAAATTCATGCAGTGATAATAACTCAGCTTCTGAAGATTATAATGAGATTCCAATTATTGAACTATTAACCCCAATTGATGTAACAGAAATAATTATTGGAGCAACTTTAAATATAAGAGTTAATATAACTGATAATGACGGGTCAATTAGTGAAGCTAAATTATTGGTTAACAACAATGAAATTGATGCAACTAGCTCAACACCTTATGTTTTTACTTGGAATACAACGACTGAAAATGAAGGAGATTATTCTCTCAAAATAATTGCCATCGACAACGATGGTAATTCTAGTAGCATTGAAAAACAAGTTATGTTGAGAAATGTATTTACTTGTGGTAATGACTTTTTTGATCCTAGAGATGGAAGTATTTACAGGACTTCTCAAATTGGAAGTCAGTGTTGGATGGCGCAAAATTTAAATTTTCAAACAGAGGAAGAAAGTTGGAATTATCTAAACCAGGAAGTTAATGGTGAAATATACGGTAAGCTTTATAGTAGAGAAACTGCTTTAATTGTTAGTCCAAATGGATGGCATTTACCAAGTGACGAAGAATGGAAAATATTAGAAGGAACGGTTGATAGTCAATACATGATTGGTGATATTGAATGGGACGGCACGACTTATAGAGGATTTGATTCAGGTAAAAATCTTAAATCCGAGAGTGGCTGGAATAGTAATGGGAATGGTACTGATTTATACGGCTTTAATGCATTACCTGGAGGATACAGAACAGGAGGTGCCATAATAGAAGAAAATAATTTTGAAAATTTAGGATTTAGTGCCCCCTATTGGACAAGTACAAGTGCTGGAACAGATTTATTATATACCAGAGAATTATTTGCTTCAAAAGATACAAGCTTTCGCTCATTTGAAAATTCTTGGGCTCTAGCCGTTCGTTGTATTAAAGATTAAGTACAATAAGACTATGCATAACAAAGTATACCAATCATTGCTCTTGCGGGAATTACTTGAAAATTTCTACAAATATTTAGCTATATTGGTTTCTGAAAAATAACGTTACGCTTGCCCTTCTGAGTCTCACGCAGCTCTGAATAATTTGGTGCTAAGAAGAGAATGAAGAACTTGTCGCTGCTGCCCTCAGCGCGCTGCGCCAAATGCAACAATCGTTATACAAACCCGTTGTGTGTAATATAAACTGAAATCTGAATTGAAAAGAATAGATTGGATTTTACTTTTTAGCTATCTTGGAATTAATCTTATTGTTTGGTTAATTTACATACTCGATTTATATAACAGAGAATTTATATCTGAAATGTATTTTATCATTCCATTTGTATTCGTTTTTCTGATTTTTGATGTTTATCATAAGCGGTTTTGGAATAAAAAAATATTACTGATTTGGGGAATTATTGGAATCGCTCAATTGATTATTTATTATTCGTTAAAAGATTTACCTGAATTTCAAGCTGTAAACGGAAATTACTTGGTGTGGCTTAAAGCTTTACCACTAACAATTCTGACTAGTTATACTCTGAATTTAATAAACCAATTTAAATATGGAGATAATTTCATTGTAACATCAATGCGACTAAATTCTAACAGAATTGATTCCAAAGATGAACGAAAATTGAGACCAGCAGATTACATTTTATCTTTGGTTGGATTTATGATAATAATATTTGGAACAGTATTTACGAACTAAATACTACACACAACAACGTATACTAATCATAGCTCTTGCGAAACTAGAAGCAAATTGATTGCAAATATTTAACTATATTGGTTTCTGAAAAATAACGTTACGCTTGCCTTTCTGAGTCTCACGCAGCTCCGAATAATTGGAACTAAACAAGGAATTGAAAAGGTGTCGCCGCTTCAAGCCGCACGCTGCGCCAAGCGCTACAATTATTATACAAACCCGTTGGCAAACATTAAAAAATAAAATTAATGAGTAAATTATATTTTGTAATATTAATTTTCACATTTAATCTTACATATTCTCAAACTGAGGAAGAAACGATTGATTGGATTATAGAACAAACAATTAAATATCCTGTAACAAATGGTGGAAATTCAAATTGGAATTTTGAAAATGGGAAAATGGTAGTGTATTTTAAGTTTAATGATATGGAACTTACAAAAATTACTGAACTGAGTTCTATAAAAATTATTGACCCATATTCTAAAGACAATGAAGTAGGTTTAATCTTTGAACTTCATAAAGGAAAACCAATAAAATTTATTTACCCTAACCAAAATGAAAGTAAAGATTGGTTCGAGCAAAAAGAATCATTTAAACTATCAACGGATGATAAAGAAATGTTGCCAAGAATTACAAAGGCATTTCAACATTTAATCAAACTAAATGGAGGAAAAGCTGAAGTGAAAAATCAAAAGGCTGCTAAAACTAAAAAAGAGCCATTCTAAACATCTAACTCGATAATTGAATTTAAAATATGAATAAAACATTTAAACAAAAAGAAATTATAGAATGGAATGAATACTTTATAGATGCACATATCTTAAGAAAAAAATTTTCATTCAAATTAATTTCACGGGAAGATGACAAACAAAATATTTTTGATGCTTTAGTAATTAATCAAACTTTATCAATGGATAAAAAAGCATCGCACTTAACGATAATTTTAGAAGGACAAAATCTCGAAAAGGAAATAAGTCTTGTAAATATTGAAAATATGACAACCACAAATTAACGTTTGCCAACACCGTATAACAATTATTGCTCTTGCGGTAATTTCACATTAATTTCTACAAATATTTAGCTATATTGGTTTCTGAAAAATAACGTAAAGCTTGCCTTTCTGAGTCTCACGCAGCTCCGAATAATTGGAACTAAATAAGAAACTGAAAAGATGTCGCCGCTTCAAGCCGCACGCTGCGCCAAGCGCTACAATTATTATACAAACCCGTTGTGGTACATTGAAGAAAAAATTCGTAAAGCATTGATAATATTTAAACTAAACGGTTCGAAATTTAAGAATCTAAATGAATTTTATGAAAGTATCGGACAACTATTGGTTGAAAATAATGATTGGGGGAAAAATTGGAATGCGCTGAATGACATACTTTACGGCGGATTTTTAAAAACTGATTGTGAAGAAGAGTTTAAACTAATTTGGTTGAACTCGGAATATTCTAAAGCCAAACTTACTGAATTTCAAGACATCGTTGAGTTGATAAGCGAACACAAACATATAATATTGGAATTAAAATAATGACTAAACACAAACTGACTTTAATATTTTTGATTTTAATTCTGATTTTGACTTTTTTGGCAATTTATAGTGCAATTGAATTTCAAAAAAGCACAACGGAAACAATAGAATGGCAATCTGCAAAATTTATGCTAACTGCCAAAACTAAACTTTTCGGAATTTCTATTTTATTAAGTATTTTAGGATATATATTTTTGAGAAAGAAAATAAACAAAACATAATAAAATAAGGTAGTAACGTACCACAACACTGTATATTAATCATAGCTTTTCCATAATTACAGAATGTTTAGTACTTAAAAATTACTACTTTAGTTATCGGAAAAATTCGAACTCGCTTGCCTTTCTGAGTCTCACGCAGCTCTGAATAATTGGAACTAAGAAGTGTAGTTTGAACTCGTCGCCGCTGCCAGCATCGCGCTGCGCCAAGCGCTACAATTATTATACAAACCCGTTGGCAGTAATTAAAACATAAATATGGCATTACAAGATATTTTAGGAATTGGAAAAGTATTACCGATAGATAAATTAATTGATATTATGTCTACATCTGTTGGTCGTTTATCAAAATCATATTTTGACAAGAAAGATTCTGACACTAAAGCTTACGAAATAAAAAAACTTGCAGAAGCTAGAGCTGAAGAAATGAAAATAATGTCTAAAGCAATAAAAGAAAACTATCTTTTGACAGGAGGAATTGGATATTCTGACGAAAAAATATCAATAGAATCACCAAAAGAGCTACCTGTAAAATCAGAAAGTAATGAGATTATCGAAATACCATCTCAAAATCTTAACGAACGAACACAAAACAGACTTGACTTCCAACAAAATAGAAAACAGCTAAATTTAGAATCCGTTACTGCCTATGCTGCTGATGAATTGAAAAATGAACCACCAATTGCTGACGAACCTCTTAATGAAGATTGGACTACGAGATTTTTCAATATAGCCGAAGATATTTCAAATGAAGAAATGCAAGTACTTTGGGGTCGTATATTAGCTGGAGAAATTAAATCGCCTAAATCATATTCTTTAAGAACATTAGAGCTATTAAAAAACTTATCGAAAGATGAAGCTGAATGTTTTATGAAATTTTGTCAAGCAAAAGTTAATTCTGGAAACACCTATTTTATTCACAATAACGACAACGGAAAACTTATAGAAACTGAATTTGGAATTACATTTAACGATAGATTATTAATGACAGAATTGGGTCTAATTTCAAGTGAAAATAATCTAGAATTTAGTTATAGACCGACTTTACAATCGAAAGTTACTATTGTAATGAATTACGGAAAAAAAGGCATTGTTTTATACAGAGGAGAAAATGTACCCAAACAAGCCATATCAGTATTATTATTTACCAAAACGGGAATTGAATTATCTAGGTTAATAGAACAAAAGTCAAATCAAAATTATATAGAAACAATTTGTTCTAGTTTCAATCACGACAATGTAAAGATCGAGTTCGGAGATTTATTGAAACACGATAATGGACAATTAATGTTACTGAATAAACAGGAGTTTGTGAAAAAATAACTACTGCCAACAAAGAACTGAGCTAAAAAACAACTAATTCTAGTTTAATTTTGAAACATAATTTTTATCATACGGTATTCTTGATTTTGAGATGCCATAG
>NZ_FNBA01000051.1 GCF_900102055.1 Ulvibacter litoralis | reverse complement strand
GTCGCAAGTCAAACAGTACCAACGAGTACCGTATGGAACGATTTAGATTGTGATAACGATGGTGTTACCAATGGCGATGAGATTGCTAACGGAACGGATCCATTAAATCCAGATACAGATGGCGATGGAGTAACTGACGGCGATGAGATTATCGACGGAACAGATCCAACGGATCCATGTGAATTTGTTGTCGCAAGTCAAACAGTACCAACGAGTACCGTATGGAACGATTTAGATTGTGATAACGATGGTGTTACCAATGGCGATGAGATTGCTAACGGAACCGACCCATTAAATCCAGATACAGATGGCGATGGAGTAACAGATGGCGATGAGATTAACGACGGAACAGACCCAACCGATCCTTGTGAATTTGTAGTTACAAGTCAAACAGTACCAACGAGTACCGTATGGAATGATTTAGACTGTGATAATGATGGAGTAAGTAACGGTGATGAGATTGCTAATGGAACGGATCCATTAAATCCAGATACAGACGGCGATGGAGTAACTGACGGCGATGAGATTATTGACGGAACCGACCCAACCGATCCTTGTGAATTTGTAGTAACAAGTCAAACAGTACCAACTTCTACCGTATGGAACGATTTAGATTGTGATAACGATGGTGTTACCAATGGTGATGAGATTGCCAATGGAACGGACCCACTAAATCCAGATACCGATGGCGATGGAGTAACTGACGGCGATGAGATTATCGACGGAACCGACCCAACCGATCCTTGTGAATTTGTAGTCGCAAGTCAAACAGTACCAACGAGTACCGTATGGAACGATTTAGATTGTGATAACGATGGTGTTACCAATGGTGATGAGATTGCCAATGGAACCGACCCATTAAATCCAGATACAGACGGCGATGGAGTAACTGACGGCGATGAGATTATCGACGGAACCGACCCAACCGATCCTTGTGAATTTGTTGTCGCAAGTCAAACGTTACCAACTTCTACCGTATGGAACGATTTAGATTGTGATAACGATGGAGTAAGTAACGGTGATGAGATTGCTAACGGAACCGACCCATTAAATCCAGATACAGATGGCGATGGAGTAACTGACGGCGATGAGATTATCGACGGAACAGATCCAACGGATCCATGTGAATTTGTTGTCGCAAGTCAAACAGTACCAACGAGTACCGTATGGAACGATTTAGATTGTGATAACGATGGTGTTACCAATGG
>NZ_FNBA01000048.1 GCF_900102055.1 Ulvibacter litoralis | reverse complement strand
GTTACCTAAAAAAAACTCTTCTATAAATCGACCTTTTCAAGAAACAATCTTTAAAATCAGAAAGGGTAACTTATTAAACACAACGGGTTTGTATATGAAACGTGGCGCTTGGCGAAGCGTGCGGCTTGAAGCAGCTCAGCCATCAATCGCTCTTTTCGGCTCAATTCTCCAAAGCTGCGTGAGACTCAGAAAGGCAAGCGAGTTCGGATTAGTCCGACGAATCATATTTTGATTAAAAGTAATGATTTCAATTCAATTTCCTAAAAAGCCATGTTTTCATATACGGTGTTGTAGCCAGTTTTTTCTCAGTTTAATTATCAATTTATAAATTCCAAATAATATCAATGATAAAATTAAAATTGTAGTTTCGGCAATTGGTGCAAGCAAAGAATATTCCGCACCTTCAATTCCAGCCAAATCATAAAAATACTTTTGTTTTTTTACAATTTCATTATCTTCAATCAAAAATTCGTAAATTGGATAATGGTCATTTTCTAATTGGCCGCTGTTAATTGTTACGAACAAATATTTACTATCGTAGTCGAAAAGAGGTTTTTTTCTGTCTTCAATACTTTTACTAATTAAGTATCCTTGTTCTCCACTTGTAGTAAATTCGATTATTTGGATATTTAGTTGATTTCCGTATTCTTCATAGCTTTCATCAGGTTTAACTAAAAAACCAGAATTCAAAATCAAAGTTTCAACAACTTTTAATTCTTCTTTTAGTAATTTTAAATTGGAATTTTCAGCAATATCTTTATATTGATATAAATTACCACGCTGTCCTAAAGCACCAAATTGCATAAATGGTCTCTCAAAATTTTTATAATACAAGTCTAAAAAATAATCGTGGTCATAATACTTGATAGTATCTTTTGAAATCTCAAATTTTGAACTGTTAAAATCTTTGTTAGCCTCTGTTATTGAAAGTATTTCTGTAGCATCTTTTAATTCGGAAAATACTGAAGGTCTTTTTATTATATGTCCCCAATAGCTTTTATTAAACCCATAACCAGTAATAGTTACTATTATTAATAATGGTAAGAAGAATTTACCCAAATCTGTTAAGAATTTAGATTTTACTTTTAACGCAATTAAAATAGCCGTTGATAATGGGAATATTATAGTTAGAAAAATCCAAGCTAAGTCATTGGAATAATGAAAATGCAGAAAATCATATAAGTCAGCTATTCGAAAAATGATTAGTACTAAAAGCCTTATTAGTGAATAAAATATAGTGGCTTTAAATGCTGTTTTTAGAATTTTTAATTTTCTCAATATTGTTTTTTCTTAAATTGGCTACAACGGTTTGCGTATATTGATTGTGGCGTTTGGCTTGCCGTGCGGCTTGAAGCAACCAAGTTACCATTATTTGTTTAGTTACGATTATTCGAGGTT
>NZ_FNBA01000049.1 GCF_900102055.1 Ulvibacter litoralis | reverse complement strand
AACTTGCCGTCAATATTATCAATAAAAAAATATTTACGATATATTTGGTTAAAAGTTCTTTCATTCTTGAATTCGGCAATTACTGCCAACGGGTTAGTATAACGATTGTTGCGTTTGGCGCAGCGCGCTGAGGGCAGCAGCGACAAGTTCGACTTCTCTTCTTAGTTCCAAATTCAACAGAGCTGCGTGAGACTCAGAAGGGCAAGCGTTACGTTATTTTTCAGTAACCAATATAGCTAAATATTTGTAGAAATTATTTAGTAATTCCCGCAAGAGCAATAATTGTTATACGTTGTTGTAAGTAGGCTTTTAGATTAAATTTCCAACGAATTCTATTAATTCAGGCATATTTTCATAAACTCCTTTCGCTGTCATTGAAGCTGATACTCGTCCTAACCAACTCATTATTTTCCCTTTTCTTTCAGATGAACCTTTTGGGTTTTCTTTGTCGATTGTTTGTAACTCTTCAAGTGCTTCTTCTTCAACACCAAGTTCTTTTAGTTTTGCAATTTGGTCAGCATTAATTGTTAAGTTAATATCTCCTTGAGTTATTTGTTCTCCTGCAGCCACATTTAAAGGATTGTTATTCCCGTAAATATTGTTTGTTATTATATTTTGTGCTTTTTTACTATTCTCGTCACTCATAACATATTTGTTGTCTAAATCTGGAAATTGTTCTTCTAAATCTTGTAAAGTGTCAATTAGTTTTTGTTTCGTTAATTCCACTACATTTGTTAGTTGAGCCTTTCCAATTGTTCTTTTTCCACTTCTTATCACACCTCGGTTTTGAGCCATTTGGTCTTTATATAATTCACTCACGGTTTGCACCATTCCACCGTTAAGATGAATATATGCTTTTCCTTCTTTCATTTGTCCGATATTTTGCTCAACAATAGCAATTGGCTCTACAACTCTATGATGATTTAATAAATCACTTAAATCTCTTTGGTCGTCAGATAATACGACTGGAAAGGATTGAACGTGACCAAACGGAAATTCAGCTGTTAATTGAATTTCTGCCCATATTTTTCGGTATTCAGGCATTAATGGGTCTTCATAGTCATAGCCATTTAATTCCTTATTCAGCCAGTTTTTAAAGGTCTCATTCTTAATTTGTCGTGCTATCAGTTTAGCTCTTGTTAATCCTTGTGATACGGTTATTTTATCGTATACAATATCTGTTATTAATTCGTTTATCATCTTGTTTTTCAGCTTACTTACAACGGGTTTGTATAATAATTGTAGCGTTTGGCGCAGTGTGCGGCTTGAAGCGGCGACACCTTTTCAATTCTCTATTTAGTTCAAATTATTCAGAG
>NZ_FNBA01000050.1 GCF_900102055.1 Ulvibacter litoralis | reverse complement strand
AACAAAGAACTGAGCTAAAAAACAACTAATTCTAGTTTAATTTTGAAACATAATTTTTATCATACGGTATTCTTGATTTTGAGATGCCATAGGCTTGTTTAATTAGTTTGTTGCATACTGCTATTAATGCTAGCTTCTTGCTTTTACCCTTAGCTACAATACGTTCATATAAGGCCTTGCATTGAGGGTTATGAACACTTGCCGTAAAACTGCATAGGAACAAATGATTTCTAACTATTGGATTTCCGGTCTTACTAATTCTGGACCTTCCCCTTACGCTACTGCCGGAACTCCTTTCATTAGGGGCCAGACCTAAAAAGGAGGATATCTGTTTACAACTCTCAAAGTCTTTAAAGCTGTTTGTTGTAATGATTAATAACATCGCTGTCTTCTTTCCAATTCCAGGAATACTTGTAATGATTGTGAAGAGTTCTGGTTCATGGGTTTTGATCAATAATTCCATTTGTGTTTCCAAAAGATTGATTTCCTTTTGTAATTGTTTTAATTGACGTTTCAAAGAACGAATCATCAGGCCTTTGGTGTGTCCCTTACTACCCAAAGAGTGGAGCTTATTTTTAATGGCAGTTGTCTGTTTAAAATAAAGCTGAGTAACGGTCTGAAGCATCTTACACTCCTCTACATATTCAGGATCTGGGTGCCACAACAATAAAGACTGTTCTTGACCATATTGACAAATCATCTTTGCATCACTTTTGTCTGTTTTGATCTGATTCAATTTCATCTGTATGTATCGCTTTATTATCAATGGATTCATCACAGATACGCGGTGGCCTTTTTCAAATATGTATAATGACAATTGATAATGATAACAAGCTGTTGCTTCCATAATACACCAATGAGATGGAGTCAATGTCTTCACAAAACTCTTAAAACCATAAACATTATTAGTAAATTGTTGATGACCTTCTTCAGGACTGTAAACATCAAAAACATCTTTTGAGATGTCAATCCCAACAAAAATTGTATTTTTATTCATAACTGATAATTTATGAAAGAACAAAAACTACATTAAGTACAACAACCTAAAAACAGGCTCTATAGGCCTAAAGAACTGAACGTATTTGTGTAGTAAAAGAGCAGGGATTTTCAATGTTGACGGAATCTTAAGTTCCTACGTATATCTTAATCTTACTCTGCTCTTTTGTTCTTTCTATTAATTCTGAATTAAGTTAATGGAAATCAAACTTAGGAC
>NZ_FNBA01000052.1 GCF_900102055.1 Ulvibacter litoralis | reverse complement strand
CAACGGGTTTGTATAATAATTGTAGCGTTTGGCGCAGCGCGATGCTGGCAGCGGCGACACCTTTTGAGTTCCTTGTTTAGTTCCAATTATTCGGAGCTGCGTGAGACTCAGAAAGGCAAGCTAGTTCATATTGTTCCGATAACTAAAGTAGTAATTTTTGATTACTAAACACGAAGTAATTATGGAAAAGCTATGATTATTGATGCATTGTTAGCTACCGTTACGAACGCTAAATAATTTTTGACTGGCAATGTTTCTAAATCCTGTCCATGCATTTGGGCCTTCGAATGGTAAATCTTTTTCAATTTGATTATCGGCTAACTCATTTTTCCAATTACCGCCTTTCGCAAGGCCATCATGAGAGATTAGTTCAGAAACATTTCCTATTGTATCAAATAATCCATAAATATTTGGACCAAATACCTTTACTGAACATGTGGCATCTGTACATTTTATTTTATTTTTTAAAGTTTTTGAGCGTGAATCTAACTGAAATTCTTTTGTATTGTATAGATAATTATATTTACGCATTGTTTTTGTGGTTTTCCTTCCAGTTAAGTCAATTCCATTTGGATAATTTGAGTTTCCGCCGGCAACTAGTTCCCATTCACCTTTTGTCGGTATTTTTTGTATTCAGTAACTAAAATATCTTCTTTTGTTATTATCCAGTCGAAATCAGAATTTAAATATCTATCAATTGTGAAATAGTTGTCTTTTGAATAAGTAAATTCATTTTTAATTAACCCTTTCTTTATTAATATTAATTGTGCAACTCGATTGGTTCTCCATTCACTATATAGATTCGCCTGCTCAAGAGATATTCCAACTACAGGATAATCACCATAATCAGGATGGGTAAAATAATCTTTGCCAAATTCAATCGAGAATTTTGTATTATCCCACACGGATTTATCTATTTGAATTTTTTTAAACTCATCGGAATTTTCCCCAAATATTTCTTGGGTCCAGTCCATAAATTCTAGATACATAAGATTGGTCGCTTCTGTCTCATCTGCATACAGATTGTCTTGAATAAATATGAGTCCTGGACCCGTAATAAATTCATATTGTTGTCCATCAATTATCAAATATCTCTCCGAATCACAAGAAGAAGTAAGACTAAATAAAAAAAATAAAAATATTCTATAGATCATTTTAGTAATGGTAGCTAACGG
>NZ_FNBA01000053.1 GCF_900102055.1 Ulvibacter litoralis | reverse complement strand
CAAAACATTAGCAGACGAGATCGAAAAAAAGAAACAAAACCGTTTAAAAGAAAATGGTTGATCCAATGTTTTGGGATTAGTAAACAAGCCTTCTATAAACGCTTAAAATCTCATAAAACCAAAGTAGAAAATGACCAAATCATAATTCAAATGATTAAGGATTATAGAAATGAAGTCGGACAAAGAACAGGCGGAATTAAGTTATATGATAAACTCAAACCTAAAATGGAACTACTTGGGATTAAAATGGGAAGAGATAAGTTCTATAAGCTCTTAAGGACCTATAATCTATTAGTCCCAAGGACCAAAAGATATTTTATAACCACAAACTCTAAACATCAGTTTTATAAATATGATAACCTAGTAAAAGACAAAGCCCCTACCCGATCCGAACAGCTTTGGGTAAGTGATATAACGTATATTAAAACAGAGAACAAGCATTGCTACCTGGCTTTGGTTACCGATGCCTATTCAAAGAAGATTATGGGATACAAATTAGCTTCACACATGAAAACATCTCTTTGTACGGATGCGCTCGCTATGGCTATTAAAAATCGAAAATACCCTAATGAGAAACTAATACATCATTCAGACAGAGGAATCCAGTATTGTAACCCTGCATATACAGAGATTGCGGAACAAAACAATATAACGTTATCAATGACACAGCAGTACGATCCATACGAAAATGCGGTGGCTGAAAGAATCAACAGAACATTAAAATACGAATACGGACTCAAACAAACTGTAAAAAATGTTACCTTAGCTAAGAAGATTATTAAAAGAGCTGTCAGTATTTACAATAATAAAAGAACGCATCATAGTCTGAAATTAAACACGCCAGATTTTGTTCATATTAATCAAAATGTTGCATATCATTCCTACAAAAGAAATAAAGAAAAGTTAGAACTATTGACCTTTTAATAAACGAAAAATGAACCCGAAAAAGGTCAACCTATTTCAGTATAATACAAAACAACGAAATACAATCTATGAACGAAAAATTATGGTGGAAAAACTATTACGCTGAAATGAATTTAGTTTTTGGAATCAGTTGTGTTTTATGT
>NZ_FNBA01000054.1 GCF_900102055.1 Ulvibacter litoralis | reverse complement strand
AACCTCGAATAATCGTAACTAAACAAATAATGGTAACTTGGTTGCTTCAAGCCGCACGGCAAGCCAAACGCCACAATCAATATACGCAAACCGTTGTGCACAAGCTGAAAATTGAACTAAATGAAAAACTATTTTCTTCTAATTCTAATATTTATTTCAATTTCAAGTTGCAAAAAAAACTTGAATTCAAAAACTAACATAAAAGTGGAAAAGACTGATTCTCTTATGAAGGAAAATCTAATGATGGGAGAATTTATATATACTTCAAACGGAAAATTTTACCCCGATTCTTTAAAATCCTTAATTAATCAACAAAAAATAGCATCTGAAAAGTTTGACTTTAAGAGTTTTAAAGAATATAAATTGACCGATACTATAGAAATCGACTTAAACGGTAATGGTATTATAGAAAGTATCTATTTTGATCATAAAGATTGTCCAAGGATTTTAATAGAGGAAAAAGGGCAAAAATTGATTTCTCTTGGTTGTGGAAATAAGGATTACGAAGGATTTCCAAACGCTGTTGAATGGGTTAATTTATGGTGCGTAGTTTCGGATAAAGAAGTTTGGGAAGTACTCTTTAAGGAAAATGGCGATATTGATAAAGACAGTATTTTAAATTTGGAGCGAGCGAGTATTTATATTGGAAAGGAAGAAGCTGGTGGCGGAATTATAACATATCGGAATGGAAACCTTTACTGGGTTCATCAGTCCGACTGAAAAGAGCCAGTGCACAACAAAGTATACCAATCATTGCTCTTGCGTTAATTTTACAATAATTTCTACAAATATTTAACTATATTGGTTACTGAAAAATAACGTTACGCTTGCCCTTCTGAGTCTCACGCAGCTCTGAATAATTTGGTACTAAGTAGAGAATAAAGAACTTGTCGCTGCTGCCCTCAGCGCGCTGCGCCAAACGCAACAATCGTTATACAAACCCGTTACTAAAAATAGCTCGGATTCTGATTCTACCGAATCGAATCCGAACAGCTTTATGCTAAATATTAAGTCAGTCATTCTTACGTCCTTC
>NZ_FNBA01000055.1 GCF_900102055.1 Ulvibacter litoralis | reverse complement strand
AACGGGTTTGTATAATAATTGTTGCGTTTGGCGCAGCGCGATGCTGGCAGCGGCGACGAGTTCAAACTACACCTCTTAGTTCCAATTATTCAGAGCTGCGTGAGACTCAGAAAGGCAAGCGAGTTCGAATTTTCAGAAACCAAGATAGTTAAATATTTGTAGAAATCATTAAGTAATTCCCGCAAGAGCAATGATTAGTATACGGTGTTGTAAGCAGTTTAATATGAAAGTAAATCGCAAATCTGACTTACATCAGGAGCAATTTCAAAGTAGGGTTGAATGTTATTCTTTTTTGTATAAAACATTAAGCGAAATTCTTTTTCTTTTGAGAATCTAATATCTTTCTCAAAACCAATTCTTTTTTTTACTGAATCTTTAGCCAAATCAACATTCCGATTACTGTAATTTATTTTCTCTGACTTGAAATACATTGAGTTCTTATTTTTTCTCATACTTAAATGTAAATAATACGAGAAAAGGTGGGGATAATTTATTCTAACATAATATTTCCCGAAATTTTCAATTAGATATTCATTTACTTCAATACTTGTGCATAAAACATAAGCATCTAACATATTCATTGGGGATGTATTAATGTTTTTAAATGTAACGTTTTTAACATTTGGTCCAATGTAAATAGATCCAGTTTTATTTACTTCTGAAATAAAGTCATTATGTTTACCATCATTGGTGTCATTAATAAATTTATCACTAATAGAGGTATTCATTTTCCCTTCGTTCTCATCTCTAGCTTTTAAGTTTTCTAATGTTCTACAAGAATATAAAGTACTTAATCGAATCTTTCCTTTCATAAAATCGACAGCATATTCCTCTTTAGAGAAAAACCGAAATATTGGGTTCTGGTTATTTTCTAAATGTTCAATTATACTAAAATCGTATATATTACACCCTTCGATTCCCTTACAATGATTTTTGTAGTTTAAATTACTAATACTCAAAATAATATTTTTATAAAAATTGCTTACAACGGGTTTGTATAATAATTGTAGCG